>NZ_JBQENR010000006.1:0-274909 GCF_052044815.1 Enterobacter sp. 22499
GGCTTTAGCGCGGTGGTCCCACCTGACCCCATGCCGAACTCAGAAGTGAAACGCCGTAGCGCCGATGGTAGTGTGGGGTCTCCCCATGTGAGAGTAGGGAACTGCCAGGCATCAAATTTAGCGTGCTGATATGGCTCAGTTGGTAGAGCGCACCCTTGGTAAGGGTGAGGTCCCCAGTTCGACTCTGGGTATCAGCACCACTTTATACTTAGGTTAAAGTTCGGCAAGAAGTAAAAGAATTTGTCTGGCGGCTTTAGCGCGGTGGTCCCACCTGACCCCATGCCGAACTCAGAAGTGAAACGCCGTAGCGCCGATGGTAGTGTGGGGTCTCCCCATGTGAGAGTAGGGAACTGCCAGACATCAAATAAGTGAAAAGGCCATCCGAAAGGATGGCCTTTTTGCGTTTATGCGCCGGAAAAACGGTAGGCCGGGTAAGGCGAAGCCGCCACCCGGCAGAGCAAACGACTAATGTATTACCTGCGATAAAAATGCTCGCGTACGTTCTGACTTCGGATGCGCAAAGAACTCATCCGGCGGTGCCTGCTCAACAATCTCGCCGCGGTCCATAAAGATCACCCGGTCGGCCACGGTTCTCGCGAATCCCATCTCATGCGTGACGCACAGCATGGTCATGCCGGATTGGGCCAGCCCAATCATGGTATCCAGAACCTCCTTCACCATTTCCGGATCCAGCGCAGATGTTGGTTCGTCAAACAGCATGATTTTGGGTTTCATGCACAGCGAACGGGCGATAGCCACGCGCTGCTGTTGCCCGCCCGAGATCTGACCAGGAAACTTATTGGCATGCTCCGCGATGCGTACGCGTTCAAGGTAGTGCATCGCCAGCGCCTCCGCCTCCTGTTTCGGCATCTTTCGCACCCAAATCGGCGCAAGCGTACAGTTCTGCAGGACGGTCAGGTGTGGAAACAGATTAAAGTGCTGAAATACCATTCCCACTTCCTGCCGCACGCGTTCGATATTGCGGATATCTTCATTCAGTTCAATACCATCAACCACAATGCGCCCTTGTTGATGCTCTTCAAGATGGTTAATACAGCGAATGGTTGTGGATTTACCTGAACCGGAAGGGCCGCAAAGGACGATGCGTTCGCCCTGCTTTACCTTAAGATTGATGTCCTTCAGGACATGAAACTGTCCATACCATTTATTGACGTTTTCCAGCGTAATCATCGCGTTGGCGGTTGTCATAGTCATTTGGCTCATAATTTCCTCAGTGCGGTGTACGCCCGGTGTTAAAGCGCTTTTCCAGATGCTGGCTATAGCGCGACATGCTAAAACAAAAGATCCAGTAGATCAGAGC
This sequence comes from Enterobacter sp. 22499, assembly GCF_052044815.1. NCBI lineage: Bacteria > Pseudomonadati > Pseudomonadota > Gammaproteobacteria > Enterobacterales > Enterobacteriaceae > Enterobacter > Enterobacter sp. 22499. The sequence goes on from NZ_JBQENR010000006.1 coordinate 1,322, forward strand.
GGCAAAGACATATCCCTCGGTGGACATACCCAGCCAGACAGGGTCAACGGTTGCCTGCTGCACGCTGCTAAAGAGATCGAACAATCCGATGATGATCACCAGGCTGGTATCTTTAAAGAGAGCAATGATCGTATTGACCAGCCCAGGGATAACCAGCTTGAGCGCTTGCGGAAGGATCACCAGCCCCTGCGTTTTCCAGTAACCGAGCGCCAGCGACTCCGCCGCTTCGTACTGGCCTTTAGGCAATGCCTGCAGGCCACCGCGTACAACTTCAGCGACATAGGCGGACTGGAAGAGAATCACTCCGACCAGGGCACGGATCAGCTTGTCGATCGTTGTACCTTCCGCCATAAACAGTGGCAGCATGACCGACGACATAAACAGTACGGTGATAAGCGGTACGCCGCGCCAGAACTCAATAAAGATAACGGAGAGCACGCGTACGACCGGCATTTTTGAACGGCGACCCAGGGCGAGTAAAATGCCCAACGGTAGCGCGCCGGCGATCCCTACTGAAGCGATAATCAATGTCAGCGTCAGACCACCCCACTGGCGTGTTTCAACGCGTTCCAGCCCCAGAAAACCGCCATACAGCAGCACCCAGACAATAATCGGATAAACCACCGCCCAGACGGCAATATAGCGTCCACGGTGAGGCAGCTTTTTCCAGAACATGACTGCAACAGAGAGCAGGCCGATAACCAGCGCCAGATTAATCCGCCAACGCTGTTCGTGCGGATACAATCCATACATGAACTGACCGAAGCGCTCATGAATAAACACCCAGCAAGCGCCGGCTTTTGTGCAATCAGCTCGGGTTGAACCGACCCAGTTGGCCTGTATAACCGCCCAGTTCAGCAGCGGAGGGAGCAATTCCCACATGAGCCACAGGCAGACAATCGTCAGCAGGCTATTACTCCAGCTGGAGAAGAGATTCTTGCGTGCCCAGAGAATAAAACGTCCACCCGTCGAGCTGGCAGGGGGCGAGGAGTGCGACAGTATCGCTTTTGTCATCATAGATCCTTAGCGCTCGACCAGTGCTATACGACGGTTATAAAGGTTCATCAGCAACGAAATGGCCAGACTGATGATTAGATAGACGGACATGGTGATGGCAATGGTTTCTATGGCCTGTCCGGTCTGGTTAAGCACGGTTCCGGCGAAGAGAGACACCATATCCGGATAACCAATGGCAGCTGCCAGCGATGAGTTTTTGACAATGTTGAGATACTGGCTGGTCAGGGGCGGAATGATCACCCGTAAAGCCTGCGGAATAATGACCTGGCGAAGCGTCACGGTATTCGGCAAACCGAGTGAACGTGCCGCCTCGTGCTGCCCGTAAGGCACGGCCTGGATCCCGGAGCGGATGATTTCCGCAATAAACGCGGAGGTATAAATTGAAAGCGCCAGCGTGAGTGCTGCCAGTTCAGGAATTAACACCATACCACCCTGGAAGTTGAACCCGCGTAGGTGAGGAATATCCCAGTGCAAGGCTGCACCAAAAAGCCAGTGAGCAACTAACGGTAAGCCAGCAATCAGCGCAGCGGCAACTGGCCATGTTTTACGAAGCTGTCCGGTTTTAATCTGATGCTTACGGTTATAGCGGAACAGGCCGACGGAAATCGCGAGCGCAACAATAATGGCGACGATAAAGGAGTAAATCCCTTCGGCCACCTGCGGAGAGGGAATGTATAACCCACGATTACTCAGGAAAAACAGCTCAAACGCATCGACGGCCTGGCGGGGACCGGGAAGATTACGCAGCACCGCGAAATACCAGAAGAAGATCTGCAGCAGCGGTGGGATGTTGCGAAACGTCTCAATATAGATGGTGGAAAGCTTTCGCAGCAGCCAGTTTTCAGAAAGACGCGCCAGCCCAATAAAGAAGCCCAGGATGGACGCGAAGACAATACAAAGTGCCGATACCAACAGCGTATTCAGTAAACCGACCACAAACACGCGTCCGTACGTGTCACCCTCCTGATAGTCGATAAGGTGCTGAACAATCCCAAAGCCCGCGCTGCGATCCAGAAACGCAAAACCGGAGGTGATACCGCGATTATTCAGGTTAGTGATGGTGTTATGGATGAGATACACGGCGATAAGAACAACCGCAACAATAGCAATAATCTGGAATAGCCAGGCGCGGACCGCGGGATGAGAAAAGGATAGCGATCCTTTTACGGCTGAGCGGCGATGGGACATAAAGAAACCTCAGTAACCATGACTCTGGAGTGGGCACTGCCCGAGCAGTGCCCGTTACAGCTATGACTTAACGTACTGGTGGCGCGTACTGAATACCGCCGTTATTCCAGAGATTGTTCTGGCCGCGTTTGATCTTCAGCGGGCTTTCCGATCCCACGTTACGCTCGAAGATCTCAGCGTAGTTACCCACCTGTTTGATGATGTTGTAAGCCCACTTGTTATCCAGCTTCAGATCCTTGCCGAAATCACCTTCTTTACCGAGCAGGTGCGCCATATCCGGGGTGGAAGGATTCGCCGCTTTCTCATCAACATTTTTCGAGTTGATGCCCATCTCTTCTGCATTCAGCATGGCAAACAGCGTCCAGCGAACGATAGAGAACCAGTCTTCATCGCCACGACGCACAACCGGTCCGAGAGGTTCTTTGGAGATAACTTCAGGCAGGACAATCCATTCCGCCGGATTGCTCAGCTTAATGCGTAAGGCATACAGCTGTGACTGGTCAGAGGCCAGGGTGTCGCAGCGACCGGATTCCAGCGCTTTGGCTGATTCATCCGAGCGGTCGAAAGTCACAGGGGTATATTTCATCTTATTTGCTTTGAAATAATCCGCGACGTTCAGCTCGGTATCGGTACCCGCCTGGATACACACGGTGGCGCCATCCAGTTCTTTGGCGCTTTTCAGGCCCGCTTTATTGTGGGTCAGAAAGCCGATGCCGTCATAATAGGTCACGCCCGTAAATGACATCCCCATACCTGCATCGCGGGAGGAGGTCCAGGTGGTGTTACGCGAGAGCATGTCAACCTCGCCGGACTGCAGCGCCGTAAAGCGCTCTTTCGCCGTCAGCGGGGTGTATTTTACTTTGCTGTCATCACCAAAAACCGCTGCTGCGACGCCACGGCAGACATCCACATCAATACCGGTAAATTTGCCGTTCGCATCGGCATAAGAGAAGCCAGGCAGACCGTCGCTGATACCGCATTGAACAAAACCTTTCTTTTTAACGGCATCCAGCGTCGTTCCCGCATGGGCTTGACCGGCTATGGCAAACAACATGCCTGCAACGGTCAGGCTGGCTATCATCGTCTTTTTCATAATGGATCCTGTGTGGCGAAATTTATTGTTATAGAAGCGTTTTTAAGCGCTTAACCTGTCTGTGGCATTGGCCAACGTTTATAAAGCAAACGTAATGCCAGTTTTGAGTTCAGCGAGATAAGAGAAAACTGAACGCTTAATGCAGAGTGTAGACAGGCTTAAATAAAATGAGCGCCCCGAAACAGTGCGAAATTACAACCTGTGCCACAAATTGGAGCAAAAGTTTTTACCGGGATGAAATAAAAAGAAGAGATAGTTTCTTAGGTGAATATTGGCAGAGTATTCAATAGTATTAATGTATGAAAATCATCAGAGATAAGAAAAAGGTGTTGTTAGCGGTTGGTTGAAATGAAATATAAGAATAAATGCGGAACTTTTTTATTTATTAGAAAATGGTGCACTCATTGAAAGCAAAAGCGCGGCCGGAGCCGTGCTTTCTGACAGATGTTACTTCGTCAGGGCAACAATACCTAACGTTAAACCCGCTACTGCGGCAGCGCCGCCGGCGATGGCACCCGCTGTTTCCCAGTTGTCCTGGGTGGTGCCTTTCATACAGGTATTGGTATGAACCAGTCGGCCCTGATCATCGTAAACCGGTACACAAGGAGAGTCGTGCGCGCAACCAGCAAGCAGCGCAGCGAGAAGTGCAACGGAAATGAATCTTTTCATGATGTTACCTCAATATTATTTCTTATTCGCTACATAGCCAGGAGAGCTATTAACGAACTGGAGATTATTTTACCACCAGGGTAAGTTCCCGTTACACGTGGAATAATCTCAAATTATGTAGTTTGTAAAAATCATGGAGAAAAAGCGTTTTCTGGATGAATTTATGGAGAGATTATGGAGTCGCAAGAGGGCGCTTTTACTTAATGCAAACTCATGAATTTTTAATTTGCGATTCAATAATGACTAATCCATTGTTTATATTAAAATAAAAAAGGCACCAAACGGTGCCTTCAGGGATACGTTAATCCTTATGGTTGGTAAACCGTCTCCGGACAACCACAAAGAAAACGGGCACAAAGAAAATAGCCAGAAGCGTTGCGGAAAGCATGCCTCCCATCACACCCGTACCGACGGCGTTTTGCGCGCCGCTCCCGGCTCCGGTGCTAATTACCAGCGGCATGACGCCAAGAATGAAGGCCAGGGAGGTCATCAGGATCGGGCGAAGGCGCATTCTTGAGGCTTCCAGCGTGGCCTCAATGATACCTTTACCTTCTTTATCCATCAGGTCCTTAGCAAATTCGACGATCAGGATGGCGTTTTTCGCCGATAACCCAATCGTCGTCAGCAGGCCGACCTGGAAATAGACGTCATTGTTTAACCCGCGCAGCGACGCTGCGAAAAGAGCCCCGATGACGCCTAACGGCACAACCAGCATGACAGAGAAGGGTATGGACCAGCTTTCATACAGTGCAGCCAGGCACAGGAACACCACGATCAGTGAAATGGCGTACAGTGCAGGCGCCTGGTTACCGGAAAGGCGTTCCTGATAAGACATTCCCGTCCAGTCATAGCCGATACCGGAAGGCAGTTTTGCCGCCAGGCTTTCCATCATCACCATGGCCTCACCGGTACTTTTCCCTGGGGCCGACTCACCGAGGATCTCCATGGACGGCATGCCGTTATAGCGTTCCAGACGAGGAGAACCGTAAACCCAGTGAGCGCTGCTAAAGGATGAGAACGGCACCATTTCCCCATTCGCGCTGCGCACGTAGAGATTGTTGATGTCCCCCGGCAACATTCGGAATTTCGCATCCGCCTGGACGTAAACTTTTTTCACGCGGCCATGATCGATAAAGTCATTCACATAGGTACCACCCAACGCCGTCGATATCGTCTGGTTGACGTCAGAAATGCTAATCCCCAGCGCCTGCGCTTTCTCCTGATCGACATCCAGTTTGAACTGCGGTGTATCCTCCAGGCCGTTAGGACGCACGCGAACCAGCAGGTCAGGGTGCTCTTTCACCATGCCGAGCAGCTGATTACGCGCCTGCGTCAGCTGGGTATGCCCCAGGTTTGCCTGATCGATAAGTTCAAAGTCGAAGCCCGTTGCGGTTCCCAGTTCGATAATGGCAGGCAGGTTAAACGGAAATACAAGGCCGTCTTTAATCTGGCTGAACGCTTTTGTCGCTCGGCCCACGATGGCCTCAACGCTATTTTTCTCCCCGGAACGTTCTTCCCAGGGCTTCAGGCTGACGAAGGCGATACCGGAGTTCTGGCCCTGACCGCTAAAGCTAAAGCCGTTAACGGTAAAGACGGATTCAACGTTCGCTTTCTCTTGGGTCAGATAGTAGTCCTGAACCTGGTCGAGAACCTGCTGAGTACGCGTCTGGGTCGCACCCGCCGGGAGTTGAACCATCGTCATAAATACCCCCTGATCCTCTTCAGGCAGGAAGGAGGTAGGTAAGCGCAGGAACAGCACCGCCATCCCACCGACAATAATGACGTACACCACCAGATAGCGGCCGGTCTTACGCAAAATACCGCTTACGCTGTTGCTGTAGTGCTCCACGCTCTTATCAAAGAGCGCATTGAACCAGCCAAAGAACCCCCCTTTCTTCTCATGATGATCGCCAGAAACGGGCTTAAGCAGCGTTGCGCAGAGTGCGGGCGTCAGGATCAGCGCAACCAGCACGGAGAGGGCCATGGCGGAAACGATAGTCAGCGAGAACTGGCGATAGATGGCGCCCGTCGAGCCACCAAAAAAGGCCATCGGGACAAAGACCGCCGAGAGAACCATCGCGATCCCCACCAGCGCGCCCTGGATCTGCTCCATCGACTTCTGCGTGGCCTCTTTCGGCGGCAGCTTGTCCTCTACCATCACGCGCTCAACGTTCTCGACCACCACGATGGCGTCATCAACGAGTAGCCCTATCGCCAGTACCATCCCGAACATCGTCAGGGTGTTGATGGAGAAACCGAACGCCGCAAGAACCGCGAAGGTACCCAGCAGAACCACCGGCACCGCGATAGTCGGAATGAGCGTCGCGCGCAGGTTTTGCAGGAACAGATACATGACCAGGAAGACCAGAACGATCGCTTCAAACAGGGTCTTCACCACTTCATGAATAGAAATTTTCACAAAAGGCGTGGTGTCATAGGGATAGACGACCTTCAACCCCTGCGGGAAGAACTGTTGCAGTTGCGCCAGTTTGCTCTTGATGGCTGCCGCGGTATCCAGCGCGTTTGCCCCGGTTGCTAGCTTAATCCCCAGGCCGGTTGCGGCCTGCCCGTTGATTTTGGTCACCATATTGTAGTTTTCGCCGCCGAGCTCAATGCGAGCGACATCCTTCAGGTGAACCATCGAACCGTCCTGGTTCACCTTGAGCGTCACGCGGCCAAACTCTTCCGGTGATTTCAGGCGAGTTTGCGCGATGATGGAGGCATTCAACTGCTGTCCGGGCACAGACGGCGTACCGCCCAACTGACCTGCCGCTATCTGGTCGTTCTGCGTTTTCAGTTGGTTGATAATATCCAGCGGCGTCAGCTGGTATTTATTCATCGCGTTGCTGTCGAGCCAGATGCGCATCGCATACTGGGCGCCAAACAGCTGAACGTCGCCGACACCCGTCGTTCGGCTGATAGCATCTTTGACGTTCGAGGCGACATAGTCGGAGATATCATCCTGAGTGAGGTTTTTGTTGTCCGAAACAAAACCAGCGACCAGCAGGAAGCTGCTGCTGGATTTCTCAACGCCAATCCCTTGCTGCTGTACCTCTTGCGGCAGCAGCGGCATGGCGAGCTGCAGCTTGTTCTGCACCTGCACCTGGGCGATGTCCGGATCCGTTCCTGACTCGAAGGTCAGTGTGATGGTGACATTACCTGCTGAATCGCTGGTGGAAGACATGTACATCAGGTTGTCGATACCGTTCATGTTCTGTTCGATAACCTGGGTCACGGTATCCTGCACCGTCTGGGCATCAGCGCCGGGGTAGGTCGCAGAAATCGCCACGGCTGGCGGAGCAATCGTCGGATACTGGGCGACGGGCAGTTTGAGAATGGCCAGCCCGCCTGCAATCATCAAAATGATGGCAAGTACCCAGGCGAAAACCGGCCTTTGAATAAAGAAATTAGCCATGTCGTCGTTCCTTAACTGGCGGGAGTCGTGGTGGTATCTGGCGTGGCGACGACGGTAGCCCCTGGTCTGACTTTTTGTAATCCGCTGACAATCACGCGGTCACCGTTTTTCAGCCCTTCCGTCACCAGCCAGCGGTCGCCAATGGCCTGAGGCGCAACGACGGTACGTGATTCAACCTGGTTTTTATCATTAACCACCAGCACGGTTGCGTCGCCTCGCGGCGTTCGGGTCACGCCCTGCTGCGGAACCAGAATGGCATCTGGCTGTGTGCCTTCATCAATGCGGGCGCGAACGAACATCCCCGGTAACAGCAGGTGTTGAGGATTCGGGAAAATGGCGCGCAGCGTGATTGAGCCGGTGCTTTCATCCACCGTAACGTCGGAGAACTGCAGGGTGCCTTTCAGCGGATAGGGCTGACCATTCTCCATCAGCAGCTCAACGCTGCTGGCCGTGTCGCCTTTTTGCAGGCTCGTCTGCTTCAGGCGCATAAATTCATTGCTCGACTGGGTCACATCGACATAAATCGGATCAAGCTGCTGGACCGTCGCCAGCGCTGCGGCCTGCCCGTTCGTCACGAGCGCCCCTTCCGTCACGCTGGATTTGCCGATGCGGCCATCGACAGGGGACGTTACTTTGGTATACGCAAGGTTGATACGTGCGCTTTCAACGCCCGCTTTTGCGGCGACAACGCTGGCATCTGCCTGCTGGGCCGTAGCCACGGCCTGGTCATACTCTTGTTTACTGACATACTGTGTTCCCACCAGTGGGAGATAACGTTTCACCGTCAGGTGTGCAATATTGGCCGCCGCCTGCGCCTTTGCCAGCTCGCCTTTCGCGCTGTCGTAAGCCGCCTGATAGGTCGAAGGATCAATTTGATAAAGTGAGTCCCCAGCTTTTACATCGCTACCTTCCGTGAAGTTGCGACGCAGAATGATACCGCTAACCTGTGGACGAACCTCCGCAACGCGGAACGCATCTGTTCTGCCCGGGAGTTCAGTTGTGACGGCCAGCGGCGCACTTTTCACGATATGGACGCTGACCTGAGGCGCCTGTGCATGTTGTTGTTGATTTTCCTGGCCATCGCATCCAGTGAGCAGTACAGCGCAGACAATGAAACCGGCTAAGGGTAAACGTCTGAAATGATTCGTCATGACTGTTCCTTTAAATACCCATTAACCGATGTTTGCCGTAGATCGGTAGTGGGGCAGAGGGAAAAAATAAAATGTAGCTGCGTATAATAATGAGGGTATTTAATGTTTTTTAATTTATAAGTGCGAATGACGAGGCCTGAGAGGAAAATCAGAATCAGTCCCGTAGAAAATACGGCTATACTTCTGCCCGCTAAATCAGGCTAATAGAGCTTAACCGGTAAATTTATCCATTTCGTGAATTTAATTCCGAGCATGTATTTAGATTGTTTATAGATTAAGTAAATTGACTTTTTTTGTGAAAAATTAAAACGGCTTTTAGTGAATACTTCCAGCCATCCGAACCTGATGTTATGTATATACCCTGCGAGTAAAGAGTAGCTGTCAATGGCGCGTAAAAAGAAAGAAGAGGCTCAACAAACCCGACAGCAGTTGATTGAGGCGGCTATCGGGCAGTTTGCGACGCGAGGCGTAGCCAGCACGACGCTGACGGATATCGCCGATGCCGCAAAGGTTACGCGTGGTGCTATCTACTGGCACTTTACCAGTAAAGCAGAGATATTTAATGCCATTTGGGAACAGCAATTACCGCTACGTGACATCATTCGCGACAGGCTTTCTCTCTCCGAAAATGATGATCCGTTGTTAATACTTCGTGAGCAATTCATTACTGCGCTTCAGTATATCGCACGCGAACCCCGTCAATGTGCGCTATTACAAATTTTGTATCATAAATGTGAATTTACTAGCGATATGATTTCAGAGGATGAAATTCGGAAACGTATTGGGTTCAATTATGATTCTTTGCGCGTTACGCTGGAGAAATGTATTTCTCGAAACATCATTTCGTCGCAGGTGAACGTTGAGCTGACCATGATCGTATTCCACGGTTTTTTTAGCGGCATCATTAAAAACTGGTTAATGAATACCGACAGTTTTAATCTTTATCAGCAGGCGCCAGCCCTGGTCGACAGTATTCTGGCGACACTCCCTCTCTTGCGCGTGTCGCCTCATAATGATTACGGCTCAGCGCCTGGCAACATTTCACCCCGTGCACAAAGCGCCTCGATGGTCTGCACGCTGGCGGGTTTACCTAACAGATAACCCTGTAAGGTATTACAGCCCAGCTCCGTCAAAAAGGCTTGCTGCGCTTCGGTTTCCACACCTTCGGCCACGACTTTCAGGTTAAGCGTTTTCGCGAGGGCCACAATCGCAGAGACAATGGTGGCATCCTCGCTTTCACCGCTTAACTCTTTCACAAACGCTCTGTCTATCTTCAGTTCACAGGCCGGTAAACGCTTGAGATACAGCAGGCTCGAATATCCGGTCCCAAAATCATCAATCGAGGCTTTCACCCCAGCATCCGTCAGCTCTGTCAGCACCCGCACGCTCTCATCGGGGTTGCTCATCGCCGTAGTTTCCGTGACTTCCAGGATCAACATTTCCGGCGGGACGTGATGACGCTCCAGGCAGTCGAGCACTGTTTTAACCAGCGAGGCCTGTTCGAACTGCAGCGTCGACAGGTTTACTGCCATTGACCAGTTTCGATGCCCCTGCAGATGCCATTCTCTCAGCTGGCGACAGGCTTCATTGAGCACCCAGTTACCAATAGGGATGATAAGCCCGGTTTTTTCCGCCAGCGGCAGGAAAAGATCCGGCGTCAGTAAACCCTGCTTCGGATGCTGCCAGCGCAGCAGCGCTTCAAACCCGAGGAGAGGGCCCGCGGGCGCGTGAAACTTTGGCTGATAAAGCAGGCGCAGTTCATTACGATCGACGGCCATCCACAGATCGTTCATTAACTGAAGATGGGTCTGCGCCAGAGTGTTCATGGAGGGCTGGAAAAAGTGATAGCCGTTTCGGCCCATATGCTTGGTGTGATACATCGCCGCGTCGGCGTTAAACATCAGCTCACGTTCGGTTTTGCCGTCGTGAGGGTACAGGGCGATACCAATGCTAAGCGTTACCACCAGTTCGTAGGGGTCGAGAGTGAACGGGCTATCGATCGCCCGCACCAGCGAATTTGCCAGCGAGGCCGCATCGTCCGGACCTTCTCCCTCAGCCAGCAGAACAAACTCATCGCCGCCAATGCGTGCAAGGGTAAACTGGCCCTTCAGGAGATGCAGTAGACGCTGCGTAACGGCGACCAGCAGCCTGTCACCGACATCATGGCCGTAGGCGTCATTGATGGCTTTAAAACCGTCGAGATCCATGAACATCAGGGCGAAATGGGTACCTTCACGGTCAGCTTTGCTGATGGCCTGATCGAGCCGGTCCTCCAGCAGGATACGGTTGGGCAGACGCGTCAGCGTATCGTGCAGCGCCAGCTGCGCAAGTTCCCGGTTCGCTTCTGCCAGCGACGAGGCCAGAAGGGCGGTTCGTGCCTGCAGGCGGGCATCCAGCATCGACACCAGCAGGGTGATCCCAAGAATAGAGAGCGCGACGAGGCTGACCAGCACGGCCAGCCAGCTGCCGTTAATACCCTGATGGTGAACCATGGTGGACATTGGAAACTGCGCGGCCTTCATCCCGGCGTAGTGCATACCGGCGATAGCAATTCCCATCGTGATGGCGGCACCCAGGCGCATCAGCACCACCTGAGCGGCTTCGTGACGCAGGCGGAAGGTCAGCCACAATGCTGCAAGCGAAGCGGCAAGCGCAATCACGACCGAAATGGCCACCCACAGCGTGTCCCAAACGATCCCCGGCCTCACCTCCAGCGCCGCCATACCGGTGTAATGCATGGCAACAATGCCGATTCCCATCACCAGAGCGCCGGGGAGCAGGCGGCGCATGCGCAGCTGTTCACAGCTGACGAGCCATAGCGCAAACAGTGACGACCCCACGGCGATGACCATAGATAAAATCGTCAGGGTCGCGTTGTAGCTCATGCTCATGGAGAGATCCATCGCCAGCATGCCGATAAAGTGCATTGCCCATATGCCAATACCCATCGCAACACCGCCTCCCGCCAGCCAGATGCGCGCTGCGACGCCCTGACTTCCGGCGACGCGTGCAGCCATATTCAGCGCGGTGTAAGCAGCAAGGATGGCAACAGCAAAGGAGAGGGCTACAAGGATAGGGTTGTATTGGCTAACCAGCATGGTCGGTTCTACTCGAGTATGACGTTACGCAGGAGAGGTTGAGAAGGGCGAGACATTATCACCGTCAGGTAACGGCTCAAAGGGATTTAAATCCCCGTTTTTAGTGGGTAATACGGGGAGGTTGGTGACGGCAGGGTGTTAATCGAGTTCTGAACAGTTCACTAATTTCAGCGGATTGACGGAGTTCATATTGCGGCACTTGTCGGTTTCGGTGCTCATCAGTTCAATCCACTGCATCAGGAGGGCATCGAATAGAAAAACGGAGATTGCAAAGACGACCAGCCACCAGTATTTACGAATCATTGTGTCATTCCGCGAGAAGAGAGCCACTGAAGTGGTGGAAATATACACGAAAAGAAGCGGTTTAAAAGCGGGATAAGCAAAGGTTTACAAAGCGTTGACGGTGAAAGAATAAGACAATAAAAAAGGCGCATCCCCATGCCAGGTAGCGCCTTTTTAAACAAGCATTTAACTGATTAGTATCAGTTCATGCCATATTTTTTCAGTTTCTTACGCAGAGTACCACGGTTGATACCCATCATCAGCGCAGCGCGGGTCTGGTTACCGCGGGTGTATTGCATCACCATGTCCAACAGTGGCTGTTCAACTTCAGCCAGTACCAGCTCATACAGGTCATTAACATCCTGACCATTCAGTTGAGCAAAATAGTTCTTCAGTGCCTGTTTAACCGAGTCACGCAGGGGCTTTTGAGTTACCTGATCCTGAGAGTTAACGGTAGAAACGGTCAGTACGTCAGAATTTACGCGTTGTTCGAACATAGTTCTGTCAGCTCTTTATTTCATTACGCAAGATTTTCGAAGTATGCCTCCAACGCCTCCAGCTGTTCGCTGGCATCCTCAATGGCGTTGAATGTGCGCCGAAACTGGTCATCTGGAGCGTGCTCCTGGAGATACCAGGAGACGTGTTTACGCGCAATTCGGTACCCTTTTGCCTGACCGTAGTGGTCATGCAGTTCCCGAACATGCGAACAAAGCAAGCGCTTTACCTCTGCCAGAGGCAGTGGGGCAAGCAGCTCCCCAGTGTCCAGATAATGCTGGATTTCCCGGAAGATCCAGGGTCTTCCCTGAGCTGCACGTCCTATCATCAGAGCATCAGCTCCCGTATAGTCGAGTACAGCCCTGGCTTTACGCGGGTCAGTTATGTCGCCATTCGCGATAATCGGAATGGAAACCTTCTGCTTAACTGCCCGAATGCTGTCGTATTCAGCTTCACCATTGAACAAACAGGCGCGAGTGCGTCCGTGGATGGTCAGGGCCTGAATACCACAATCTTCGGCCAGTTGGGCAATCTCTACACAGTTACGGTGTTCCGGCGACCAACCCGTGCGAATCTTCAACGTAACAGGAACGTCCACTGCGCTGACAACCGCCGTCAGGATAGCTTTCACCTGGTCGGGGTATTGCAGAAGGGCTGAACCTGCAAGCTTGCGATTCACCTTTTTGGCCGGGCAACCCATATTGATATCAATAATCTGGGCACCACTTTCCACGTTAATACGCGCGGCATCTGCCATCTCTTCAGGCACGCTTCCGGCAATTTGCACGGTGCGAATACCTGGTTCATCAATGTGCACCATCCGAAGGCGGGATTTATCGCTTTCCCAAACCTGCGGGTTAGACGACATCATCTCGGATACGGTTAAACCGGCTCCCATCTCATAGCACAGCGTCCTGAACGGCCGGTCGGTAATACCTGCCATTGGGGCTGCGATCAGGCGATTTCTAAGCTGGTGGTGTCCGATGCGCATGAGTTAAGAAATGACCATACTGTGACTGCAAGGCGGCGTATATTACGCATTTTTTGCACGAGATGAAAGGCCAAACTTTGAACAATCCACTGTTGTAGATCAAGGAATCGCCGCGCAATCTTTTCGTTTAAAATTATTCATTATTGAAATCATTGGGTTATGCGCTGATGGCTATTTTATGTGCGCTTACAATTTCCCGTAACTTCTCATCATTTCTGAATAAATGCGACAGATGAGCGGGATAATCTGCTGTTTTTAACAGCAGATTTCCCCACTTCTTTGCGATCTGCGTCGCATTTTAGAACATGATCTCAGGGCAAAAAATAGACGTTATTCGAGGATAACACGACCATGGAGGGACTGTACCGGCCGGTTATTATCGTGATGCATTGTGTGGGTGAATTTCTCGAGCTGACCGGCGGAGACCGTCAGAGGATGCTTAAGCACGATCCAGGTGACGCCTTCTGAACACGGTGGCGTTGTCAGCGAGCCGCTAAAGCGCCAGTACGTTTTATCTTCCGGCAGCAGCTTATTCAGGTTGAGCTCCTGCTTGATGGAGACGTTCAGCTCAGCCTGCTGAGGCATAACGTCCCACAGTTTATCAAGTTCACGGTTCTCTGCCCCTTTGTCGAACATGACCGCGACCACCGCCAGTTCCCCCTTCGCATTTTTATGCACAAGGTGCATTTCCATCGCGTAATGCTTGCCGTGTACGGTGTTTTCGCTCGGCGCGTGGAAGTGGAACTGCTGTAATGTCCAGGTTTGCTTATCCAGCGTGATAGTGTCGCGAGTGTCGGCCTGCTCGCTTGCCTGAATGGTATGGCCATTGTTTGTCAGCGTCACAGGGCCGTCAACGTAGTGCGTTTGTAGCGGGGAGAGATGGGCGTTAGCGGTTGAATCAATATCAATGGGAGACTGGTTCATTCCACTGTTACAGGCCTTGTACGCTTCATCCAGTTCACCCCAGTGCTCCGGTGAACTTTCTCCTTTGTAGCTCCAGTGTGATGCGCATGCTGAAGCCGAGATCATGCTCAGCGCTAACAGCGCTGCCTTGCTATAAACGTGTTTCATAATATTCATCCCGTGAATTTTTATTATCCAAATCAAAATTTATCAGTGTGATTTGTGGAGTTATTTTACCGGAGGCAGGCCAGGGGCGGGAGGAATATTGAGGAGAAAAGGCGTGGTCAGAGGACCACGCCAAATACTTATTTTTTACGACCGGTAATGCGGCACCACTCTTCTTTCTCTACAACCGGGTCGAGCGCAAAGAGATCGGCGTAGGCTTCGCAAACGCTCTCCGCCTGACTTGCCAGAATGCCGGAAAGTCCCAGCAGGCCACCCTCAACCGGCAGCACGCTGATTAATGGCGCCAGTTCACGCAGTGGGCCCGCGAGAATGTTTGCGACCACCACATCGGCTTTCATGGCTTCTGGCTGCGCTTCCGGCAGGTAGAGCTCCAGACGATCGGACACGCCGTTACGCTCGGCATTATCGCGGCTAGCCTGAATGGCCTGCGGATCGATATCGATCCCGATGGCTTTCGCCGCGCCCAGTTTCAGGGCGGCAATCGCGAGGATCCCGGAACCGCAGCCGAAGTCGATCACCGTCTTACCGTCCAGATCGAGACCATCCAGCCACTGCAGGCACAAAGACGTGGTTGGATGGGTGCCGGTGCCAAACGCCAGGCCTGGGTCAAGCATCACGTTCACCGCGTTTTCATCGGGAACCTCGCGCCAGCTTGGGCAGATCCACAGACGTTTGCCGAACTGCATCGGGTGGAAGTTGTCCATCCACTCGCGTTCCCAGTCTTTGTCTTCCAGCTGTTCGATTTTATGCGCGAAGCCTGCGCCCAGCAGCGGATGGTTTTCCAGAATCGCCACCACCTCTTTCATGTCGGTTTCGGCATCGAACAGGCCGATCACGTCGGTATCACCCCACAGGCGCGTTTCGCCCGGCAGCGGTTCAAAGACCGGCGTGTCGTGCGTGTCCTGAAAGGTGATGGAGACAGAGCCGGCTTCCATCAGCGCATCGCTTAGCTCTTCGGCGTTCGCGCCGGTTGTGTTCAGTTTTAGTTGGATCCACGGCATGGCAAAACTCTTTATTTATCAGTAGAAATCATAGCGGGTTGTGGGGCGGGCTGACCGAAACGGTTCCCCACCACAAACGCCAGTAAACTTAGCAGTAACGAAGGCACAATCGGATGGAAGCCCAGATACTGAATCTTAAATGTCGCAAGGATGGCATACAGCACACCGCCAACAATCATCGCGCTCAGCGCGCCTGCAGCGTTCGCGCGTTCCCAGTAAAGACCTAATACCAGCGGCCACAGGAAAACGGCTTCAAGCCCACCAAACGCAAGCAGGTTCAGCCAGATAATCATCTCCGGCGGACGCCATGCAGCTAACATCAGCAAAGCTCCTAACACCAGCGTAATGACGGCAGACATCCGCTTCAGGCGACGTTCATTTTCAACCTGCTCAGGGCGCAGGTTCAGATAGAGATCTTTAATGATCGTAGCGGAACTTTGCAGTAACTGGGCGTTAATGGTCGACATAATGGCGGCCATTGGCGCTGCGAGGAAAATTCCGGCGGCGAAGGGCGGCAGCACTTTAACCATCAGCGTCGGGATCACCAGATCCGGCACGGTAAGGTCGGGGATCACCGCGCGCCCTAATGCACCTGCCAGATGCATACCAAACATCAGGACCGCGACCACAATCGTCCCGATGATGATGCCCTTGTGAACGGCTTTACTGTCTTTATAGGAGATACAGCGCACGGCGGTATGCGGCAGACCAATCACCCCGAAGCAGACTAACACCCAGAACGAGGTCATAAAGGTCGGCGAGAGGATATCATCCGCGCCCTGCGGTGAAATCAGTTTCGGGTCAATCGCTTCCAGGGTTTCCACCGCATGAGTGAGTCCACCCGCGGCATGAACAATCCCCACCAGCAGAACAATCGTACCGATGAGCATGACCATTCCCTGCAGCGTATCGTTCAGCACGCTGGCGCGGAACCCGCCAAACGCGGTATAGAACGCGATGCTTACCCCGAAGATAAGCAGGCCTGTCTCGTAAGGGATCCCGGCCGCCGTTTCCAGCAGGCGTGCCCCGCCGATAAACTGTACGGTCATCGCGCCAATAAAGGCCACCAGCAGGCTTAAGCTCGCCAGCCACACCAGTAAGCGGCTCTGGTAACGGGCAAACAGCATGTCGTTGAGCGTGACGGCATTATAGCGGCGCGCCAGAATGGCAAATTTCTTACCAAGAATACCGAGGGAGAGCCAGACGGCAGGCAGCTGGATCATAGCCAGCAGTACCCAGCCTAACCCGTACTTGTAGGCCGCACCGGGGCCGCCAATAAACGAGCTGGCGCTGATATAGGTCGCGGTCAGCGTCATTGCCAGCACAACGCCGCCCATCGAACGGCTGCCGAGGAAATACTCGTTAAGAAAAGCACCGGTCGTTCTTTTGCGCATGGCGTAAATGGATAAACCAAACACGACCAGCAGGTATGCGACAAGCGGCAGAATGACTTCAAGCTGCATCATCGTCCTCCAGCGGAATATCCCGGTAGATAAATTTCACCATTGCCCAGCACAGCAGGATAAACACCAGCGGTACCAGCAGGCAGGCCATTTCGAACCAGTGCGGCAGGCCGGTGATGCCAATAGCGGAGTCATGTAAGTAAGCAGTCACTAACCATGCAGCAAGATAGAGAAGGGTCAGCCACAGCGCCCAGCGCGCTTCTTTATGGGCCTGAACAAAACGTTTGTCCATTTTTTGTCCCTTGTGGATGCAGAAAGCGGGGATTGTACATGATGGGGCTTTGCGATCCCCAGAAATAAAAAAAGGCCGGATAATCCGGCCTTTTAGCAACACAGCTCTCTTACTTCTCGTTCAGGCCGAGTTTTTTCTCCAGGTAGTGGATATTGGTTCCACCATTCTGGAAGTGCTCGTCGCTCATGATACGCATCTGCAGATCAACGTTGGTTTTAATACCGTCGATGATCAGCTCCTGCAGGGCGTTCTTCATGCGGGCAATCGCCACGTCACGGTTTTCGCCGTAGCAGATGAGCTTGCCGATCATTGAGTCATAGTACGGCGGTACGGTGTAACCGGCGTAGATATGAGACTCCCAGCGCACGCCAAAACCACCCGGCGCGTGGAAACGCGTGATTTTACCCGGGCTTGGCAGGAAGGTGTTCGGGTCTTCGGCGTTGATACGGCACTCTACCGCATGGCCTTTCACCACTACTTCTTCCTGCTTGATGGACAGAGGCTGACCGGCTGCGATACGCAGCTGCTCTTTGATCAGGTCAACGCCGGTGATCATTTCGGTAACCGGGTGTTCAACCTGAATACGGGTGTTCATCTCAATGAAGTAGAACTCGCCGTTTTCGAACAGGAACTCAAAGGTACCCGCCCCGCGATAGCCGATATCAACGCACGCTTTGGCGCAACGCTCGCCGATGTAGCGACGCAGTTCCGGGGTAATGCCCGGCGCTGGCGCTTCTTCGACCACTTTCTGGTGACGACGCTGCATGGAGCAGTCACGTTCTGCCAGATAGATCGCGTTACCCTGACCGTCAGCCAGCACCTGAATTTCGATGTGGCGTGGGTTTTCCAGGTATTTTTCCATGTACACCATGTCATTGCTGAAAGCCGCTTTCGCTTCCGCTTTGGTCATGGAGATGGACTGCGCCAGTTCAGCATCGCTGCGCACAACGCGCATACCGCGACCGCCGCCGCCGCCGGACGCCTTGATGATAACCGGGTAGCCAATGCGTTTAGCATGAGCACGGTTAGCATCCATGTCGTCGGTCAGAGGGCCGTCAGAGCCTGGCACGGTTGGGACACCGGCTTTTTTCATTGCGGTGATTGCAGACACTTTGTCGCCCATCAGGCGAATGGTGTCGGCTTTCGGACCGATGAAGATAAAGCCAGAGCGTTCAACCTGCTCAGCAAAGTTGGCGTTCTCAGAGAGGAAGCCGTAACCCGGATGAATTGCCACCGCGCCGGTGATTTCAGCGGCGCTGATGATAGCCGGGATGTTCAGATAGCTTTTTACGGACGGAGCCGGGCCAATACAGACCGTCTCATCCGCCAGCAATACGTGTTTTAAATCGCGATCCGCGCTTGAGTGCACGGCCACGGTCTTGATGCCCAGTTCTTTACAGGCACGAAGAATACGCAGTGCAATCTCGCCACGGTTGGCGATAACAATTTTATCCAGCATGTTCGCCTCGTTACTCGATGACGACCAGCGGCTCGTCAAATTCAACCGGCTGACCACTTTCGACCAGAATCGCTTTCACAGTACCTGACTTGTCAGCTTCGATCTGGTTCATCATTTTCATCGCTTCAACGATGCACAGGGTATCGCCTACGTTGACTTTCTGACCCACTTCGATGAACGCCTTCGCGTCCGGGCTCGGGGTGCGGTAGAAAGTACCAACCATTGGGGAACGTACGATGTGACCACTGATTTCTGCTGCAGCGGCAGGTGCGGCTTCAGCTGCTGCTGGCGCAACGGCTGCGGAAAGCGCAGGCTGCTGCACTGGCGCAGCGTAAGCTTGCTGCATTACCGGGAAGCTAGCGGCTGGGGCTGCACGGCTGATGCGTACAGACTCTTCGCCTTCAGAAATTTCCAGTTCGGAGATGCCTGATTCTTCAACCAGCTCGATCAGTTTTTTAATCTTACGAATATCCATGAGTGGGTTCCGTACTCTTGTTTAGTGTGATTGTGACAAGCGTTTTACCGCTGTCTGTAAAGCGTATGAATAGCCGTCTGCGCCCAGTCCGCAGATAACGCCAGCAGCGATATCCGACAGATACGAATGGTGGCGGAACGGCTCTCGGGCGTGCACGTTACTCAGGTGGATCTCGATAAACGGGATACTCACCGCGAGCAGTGCGTCGCGGATAGCAACACTGGTGTGCGTAAACGCGGCCGGATTGATCAGGATATAGTCCACAGTGTCTTTAGCCTGATGAATACGGTCGATGATTGCGTACTCCGCGTTTGACTGAAAATGATCCAAATCCACATTCAGCGAGGCTGCTTCCGTGCTCAGACGGTTAACAATTTCGCTCAATGTCAGCGTGCCGTACTTCTCTGGCTCACGGGTGCCGAGCATGTTCAGGTTCGGTCCGTTTAAAACTAAGATGTGGAACTTATCAGTCATTATGCCGCTATCTCCTGCGATTTTCGGGTAAAAAACAAAATATACCGTCGAAGCGCAAATGTCACCTTTTCAGAGGCCTAAAACCGCTGTCAGGCGAACCAAGGTCGCACATTATAACGATTTCGTAGCATTTGGCAGCTAAATACTGGTCTTATCAGGGAAGATTATCAACCGCAATCCAAAAAAGATTTGCGGTTGAGAGGTAATCTGCGGGAAAACGCACAGTTTCGCGAACTATCGCAACCACTGGCGGAACTTCTTGTAACGCCATGCTAAAAGCGCCACGGCTGCCAGCGCGTAAAAAACCGGCTGCGGAGAGAGGATCTTCACCGACCACAGATAATGAATGGGGGCGAGGATCGCGACAAGATAGACGAAGTTGTGCAGCAACTGCCAGCGACGTCCCAGCTTTCTCTGCGCATATTGCGTGGATGTCAGCGCTAACGCCAGCAGGATCAGCCAGCTAACAATGCCCAGCATCAGGTAAGGGCGTGTTACCAGCTCGCGGCCAAGCAGTGTCAGATTGTTAATTCCCAGTTCCAGCAGGGCGTAACTGGTGAGGTGCAGGGTCGCCCAGGCAAAACACCATAGCCCCAAAAGCCGACGGGTGCGTATCAATAATGGCTGTTTAGCGTAGCGCGCCAGCGGCGAGACGAGCAAGGTGGCCAGCAAAAATTTCAGAGCCATCCGACCGGTAAAATGCTGGATATCCTTTGCCGGATCGGCGCTAAAGAGGCCCTGGCTGGCCGCCCAGAACAGCCAGATAAAAGGAAGTATCCCGGCTAAATGCAGCAGCACTTTCAGCCAGGTAATCTGCTTTGCCGTTAAACGCACTCAGAAGTTCTCCCGTAAATTGAGGCCACGGTAAAGGGACGCCACTTCATCCGCATACCCGTTAAACAGCAGCGTGGGCTGGCGCTTCACGTCCAGCGCGCCGCCGGAGCCAATAAAGCGTTCCGTCGCCTGCGACCAGCGGGGATGATCCACATGCGGGTTCACGTTGGCGAAGAAGCCGTATTCACCCGGCGCCGCCAGGTTCCATGTCGTCGGCGGACGTTCGCGGGTCAACTTAATGCTGACGATCGATTTAATCCCTTTGAAACCGTATTTCCACGGCACGGTTAAACGGATGGGGGCACCGTTCTGCGGCGGAAGCGCCTTGCCGTAAACGCCGACGGTCAGGAGGGTAAGGGGATGCATGGCTTCGTCAAGACGTAACCCTTCAACGTAGGGATACTCCAGCCCGCCGCCGATGAACCGGTCTTTCTGGCCCGGCATCTCGTCCGGGGCGTAGCGCGTCTGGAAGGCGACGTATTTTGCGTTGCTGGTGGGTTCAACCATCGCCAGTAGCTTATGCAGCGGGAAGCCTACCCAGGGCACCACCATCGACCAGGCCTCTACGCAGCGCATGCGATAGATACGCTCTTCAAGCGGGAAGCGGGTGGTCAGATCGTGATGGTCCAGCGTCAGAGGTTTTGCCACTTCACCGTCGATTTTCAGCGTCCACGGATCGGTTTTCATGCTGCCGGCATTGGCGGCAGGATCGGCTTTATCCAGACCAAATTCGTAGAAGTTGTTGTAGCCGGTGACTTTATCTTCCGGCGTGAGCGCCAGCGTGTTTTGCCATTCGGCGGGTTTGGTAAAGGTAAGCGGGGCACCGGAAGGCGCCTTAGGGCGATCGTTGCCTTTAAACCAGTCGAGCAGGTCGGCGTGTGCCGCTGGAGAGAGCGTCAGTGCCGTGGCGCTGATGCCAAGCATTTTCAGGATCTGGCGGCGCTGTAACATAAAGACAGACTCAGACGTTACGTCGGCTTCCGTCAGTTTTCGGTTTTTCATGGCATCCTCCGTCATGCGTTTTTCTAAGCATGACGGAGGAGAAGCGTTAGCGCGAATATGTCACGAAAATTTGAAGATTAGGCGATTTTCACCAGCGCGCGGCCGTGGAACTGGTTATCCATGATCTTACTGGCATATTCAGGTGCCTGGCTGAGCGTAATTTCGGTAGCGCTCTGGGTATAGAACGATTCCGGCAAATCGCGCACCAGACGCTCCCATGCCTCTGCACGGCGAGCCGCAGGCGTCATCACGGAATCCACGCCCTGCAGGCGGACGTTACGCAGAATAAATGGCATGACGGTCGTTGGCAGGGCGAATCCGCCCGCCAGGCCGCAGGCTGCCACGCAGCCGCCGTAGTTCATCTGCGCCAGGACTTTTGCCAGCACCTTGTCACCGACGGTATCCACTGCACCTGCCCAGACCTGTTTTTCCAGCGGGCGGGTCTCGGCAAACTCATCGCGGCCAAGAATACGGCTGGCGCCGAGCTGGCGCAGATAATCGTGCGTGCTTTCACGGCCGGAAACCGCCGCAACCTGATAACCCAGCTTGTGCAGCAGTGTGACCGCCGTGCTGCCCACGCCACCGCTGGCCCCGGTCACAACAATTTCACCCGACTCGGGGCGAACACCCGCCTCTTCCAGCGCCATCACGCACAGCATGGCGGTAAAGCCTGCGGTACCAACGATCATCGCTTTGCGGCCATCTATGCCTTTCGGCATAGGCACCAGCCAGTCGCCCTTCACGCGCGCCTGCGTTGCCAGCCCGCCCCAGTGATTTTCGCCCACGCCCCAGCCGGTGAGCAGCACCTGCTGGCCCGCATGAAAACGGGGATCTTCGCTGCTATGAACCCGGCCAGCAAAATCAATACCCGGCACCATAGGGAAATTTCGGATGATTTTACCCTTGCCGGTGATCGCCAGCGCATCTTTATAATTTAAACTGGACCAGTCGATGTCGACGGTGACGTCGCCTTCCGGCAGGCGAGTCTCTTCTACGGCCTGTACTGAGGCAAGCGTTTTGCCGTCCTGCTGTTCTAAGATTAAAGCCTGCATACGGGGTCCTCACGGCTCAGATGATTGGAAAAGAGTTCCTGAAGACTATACTCGCTCAGGGTAAAGCAATGCCGATTTAACGCAATAAATTGCCAGATACGCCAGGTTTGGTAGTATGCCGCATTTGAAATGCAAGTTAGCGCTTACTCGCTACCCCATCAACCCACGGAGTAATCTCAAGGATGCGATTAACGACGAAGTTCTCGGCTTTTATCACCCTGCTGACGGGGCTTACCATCTTTGTCACGCTTCTTGGTTGCTCTCTGAGCTTTTATAACGCCATTCAGGACAAACTGGTCAACCGGGTGCAGTCCGTTGCGTCGGTCATTGATACGCGTCTGCTGACCACTCCACTTCCTGAGCTATCCCGGGAGCTGGATGAGTTGATGGTGCCGGTTGATATTATTCAGATCGACATCCAGCAGGGAAAGCATCCGGTTTTAAGCCATAAACGACAGGACAGCTATCGACCTGCGGGCGTGGTGAGCCAGTATCGGGAAGTAACGGTGCACTCCCTCAAAAATCCGGGGATGACCATACACATGGTCTACCTCGATCCGATGGCCAGCTATTTCCGTTCTATGATGACCACCGCGCCGCTCACTGTTGCCGTCGCCTTCATTATTTTGCTGATTTTTCTCGCGGTCCGCTGGCTGCGCCGCCAGCTTTCAGGCCAGGAACTGCTGGAGATTCGCTCCGTGCGCATCCTGAACGGTGAACGCGGCCCGCAGGTTCGCGGCTCGGTCCATGAATGGCCCTCACGCGCCAGCAGCGCGCTGGATACGCTGCTCTCAGAGATCCAGTTTGCCAGCGACCAGCGCAGCCGAATGGATACGCTGATCCGCTCTTATGCCGCGCAGGATAATAAAACCGGCCTTAACAACCGCCTTTTCTTTGACAATCAACTCGCCACGCTGCTCGACGACCCGGAAAAAGTGGGCACGCACGGGGTGGTGATGATGATTCGCCTGCCCGATTTCGATCTGCTGCGCGACACATGGGGGCAGCGGGCGGCGGAAGAAAATCTCTTTACGCTGATCAACCTGCTCTCCACCTTTATTATGCGCTATCCGGGGGCGCTGCTGGCCCGCTACCACCGCAGCGACTTTGCCGTATTGCTGCCGCATCGCACGTTGAAGGAATCAGAAAGCATTGCCAGCCAGCTACTTAAGGCCGTCGACGCGCTGCCGCAGAGCAAAATGCTCGACAGAGACGATATGGTCCATATGGGGATTTGCGCCTGGCGCGGCGGACAGTCGACAGAGCAGGTGATGGAGCATGCGGAAGCGGCCACCCGCAACGCCGTGCTTCAGGGGGCAAACGGATGGGCGGTCTATGATGATTCGCTGCCTGAAAAAGGGCGTGGAAACGTGCGCTGGCGTACTTTGATTGAGCAAATGCTGAGTCGCGGCGGGCCGCGTATTTATCAAAAACCGGCGGTCATGAAGAACGGTTTTGTCCACCACCGGGAATTGATGTGCCGTATTTTCGACGGGACGGAAGAGGTTATTTCTGCAGAATATCTGCCGATGGTTCTGCAATTTGGGCTCTCCGAAGAGTATGACCGCCAGCAAATTACACGCTTGATTCCATTTTTATCATTCTGGCCTGAAGAGAATCTGGCGTTACAGGTTACCGTTGAGTCATTAATACGCCCGCGTTTTCAGCGCTGGCTGCGTGATACATTAATGCAATGCGAAAAATCGCAACGCAAACGCATTATTTTTGAACTTGCTGAGGCGGATGTGGGTCAACACATCAGCCGGTTGCGTCCGGTGGTCCGTTTGATCAACGCGCTCGGTGCCCGTGTCGCGGTAACGCAGGCGGGTTTAACGCTGGTCAGTACCAACTGGATCAAGGAGCTGGATGTGGAGCTATTAAAGCTACATCCGGGGCTGGTAAGGAATATTGAGAAGCGCACGGAAAACCAGCTGCTGGTTCAGAGTCTGGTTGAAGCGTGTAAGGGAACGCGAACACAGGTATTTGCCGCAGGCGTGCGCTCCAGAGGCGAATGGCAGATGTTAACAGAGCGCGGAGTGACGGGCGGTCAGGGCGATTTTTTTGCCGCCTCTCAGCCGCTTGACACCAACGTGAAAAAATATTTGCAAAGATACTCTGTTTGACCTGCCGTTTACGTTGTTTTCACGTAGAATATCGCGCCTGTAGCTTTGAGTATGTCGAGCAAAAAGCCAGTGAACGACCTTTAATGGGTTACAAAAATCAGTGAGGAACACGACTGTTTACTCAGCCCTGAGGGAGTCAGGGGATGAATTTGTAACAACAGGAAACGTACTGCACAAATTTTCACCGTTGCAGATGATTTTTGCGCCTTGTCGCTGCTGCGTGTGGTTGGTAAAGTAAGCGGATTTTGTTTTCCGCCCCAGCTTTCAGGATTATCCCTTAGTATGTTGAAAAAATTTCGTGGCATGTTTTCCAATGACCTGTCCATTGACCTGGGTACCGCGAATACCCTTATTTATGTAAAAGGACAAGGCATCGTATTGAATGAGCCTTCTGTTGTGGCCATTCGTCAGGATCGTGCAGGCTCGCCGAAAAGCGTGGCCGCAGTGGGTCATGACGCGAAGCAGATGCTGGGTCGTACCCCTGGCAACATCGCCGCTATTCGCCCAATGAAAGACGGCGTTATCGCTGATTTCTTCGTGACTGAAAAAATGCTTCAGCACTTCATCAAGCAGGTTCACAGCAACAGCTTCATGCGCCCAAGCCCGCGTGTTCTGGTGTGTGTGCCGGTTGGCGCAACCCAGGTAGAACGTCGCGCAATCCGTGAATCTGCCCAGGGTGCAGGCGCACGTGAAGTGTTCCTGATTGAAGAGCCAATGGCTGCGGCAATCGGTGCGGGTCTGCCAGTTTCTGAAGCCACCGGTTCTATGGTGGTGGATATCGGTGGTGGTACCACTGAAGTGGCCGTTATCTCACTGAACGGCGTGGTGTACTCCTCCTCCGTACGTATCGGTGGTGACCGCTTCGATGAAGCCATCATCAATTACGTGCGCCGTAATTACGGCTCTCTGATCGGTGAAGCCACCGCAGAGCGTATCAAACACGAAATCGGTTCTGCGTATCCGGGCGATGAAGTGCGTGAGATCGAAGTGCGTGGCCGTAACCTGGCGGAAGGTGTTCCACGCGGCTTTACCCTGAACTCCAACGAAATTCTGGAAGCACTGCAGGAACCACTGACGGGCATCGTGAGCGCGGTAATGGTTGCGCTGGAGCAGTGCCCACCAGAACTGGCGTCCGACATCTCCGAGCGCGGTATGGTTCTGACCGGTGGTGGTGCGCTGCTGCGTAACCTCGACCGCCTGTTGATGGAAGAGACAGGTATTCCTGTCGTAGTTGCAGAAGATCCACTGACTTGCGTCGCCCGCGGTGGTGGCAAGGCGCTGGAAATGATCGACATGCACGGCGGCGACTTGTTCAGCGAAGAGTAGTCATGGTGAAAGGGTAGCGAATCGCTACCCTTTCTCTCTGACACGAGAATACGCATAGCCTATGAAGCCAATTTTTAGCCGTGGCCCATCGCTACAGTTTCGCCTCATTCTGGCGGTTCTGGTTGCGCTTGGCGTCATTATTGCCGATAGCCGCCTCGGTACGTTCAGCCAGATCCGAACGTACATGGATACCGCCGTCAGTCCTTTCTACTTTATATCAAATGGTCCCCGTGAACTGCTCGACTCCGTTTCTCAAACGCTGTCTTCACGAGACCAGCTCGAACTTGAAAACCGGGCATTACGCCAGGAACTGCTGCTGAAAAACAGCGAACTGCTGATGCTGGGGCAATACAAGCAGGAAAACGCGCGTCTGCGTGAACTGCTCGGCTCGCCGCTGCGTCAGGACGAGCAGAAGATGGTTACCCAGGTGATCTCCACCGTGAACGACCCTTACAGCGATCAGGTTGTGATCGATAAAGGGAGCGTGAACGGGGTGTATGAAGGTCAGCCCGTCATCAGTGATAAGGGCGTAGTAGGCCAGGTTGTTGCCGTCGCCAAACTGACCAGCCGCGTGCTGCTGATTTGCGACGCCACCCACGCACTGCCGATCCAGGTCCTGCGTAACGATATCCGCGTGATTGCGGCCGGTAACGGCTGCACGGACGATCTGCAGCTGGAACATCTGCCTGCTAACACGGACATCCGTGTCGGCGACGTGCTGGTGACGTCCGGTCTCGGTGGACGCTTCCCTGAAGGTTATCCGGTTGCGGTGGTCTCTTCGGTTAAGCTGGATACGCAGCGTGCATACACCGTGATTCAGGCCCGTCCAACCGCCGGTTTACAGCGTCTGCGCTATCTGCTGCTGCTCTGGGGTGCCGATCGTAACGGTGCTAACCCGATGACGCCTGAAGAGGTGCATCGCGTGGCGAACGAACGCCTGATGCAGATGATGCCGCAGGTTCTTCCGCCAGCGGACTCTATGGGGCCGCCTGCGCCCGTGCCTGCGCCGGCAACAGGGTTAACGCAGCCGCAGCCTGATGCGCCGCCACCGCCTAAACTCTCTTCGGGAGGGCAGTAGTGGCAAGCTATCGTAGCCAGGGACGCTGGGTCATCTGGCTCTCGTTCCTCATTGCACTGTTGCTGCAGATTATGCCCTGGCCGGATAACATTCTCGTTTTCCGGCCAAACTGGGTCTTGCTCATTTTACTTTACTGGATCCTTGCCCTGCCGCATCGCGTAAATGTCGGCACGGGTTTTGTGATGGGTGCCATACTGGATCTCATTAGTGGCTCTACGCTGGGCGTGCGCGCCCTGTCCATGAGCATTATTGCGTACCTCGTCGCACTGAAATTCCAGCTCTTCCGTAACCTCGCGCTCTGGCAACAGGCCCTGGTCGTGATGCTGTTGTCGCTTGCTGCGGATATCGTTGTTTTCTGGGCAGAGTTTTTAGTGATCAACGTCTCTTTCCGACCGGAAGTGTTCTGGAGTAGTGTAGTAAACGGTGTGCTCTGGCCGTGGCTATTCCTGCTGATGCGTAAGGTTCGCCAGCAGTTTGCTGTGCAATAAAAGGTTTCTATGACGTCTCTGTATCTTGCTTCCGGCTCCCCGCGCCGTCAGGAACTCCTGACGCAGTTAGGGGTCTCTTTTGAACGCATCGTGACCGGCATTGAAGAAAAACGTGCTGAGGGCGAAAGTGCTCAGCAGTACGTGTCTCGCCTGGCACGCGAGAAAGCGCAGGCGGGCGTGGCCTGTGTGCCGCGCGATCTGCCCGTGCTGGGAGCAGATACCATCGTTATCCTTAACGGTGAAGTCCTCGAGAAACCGCATGACGCCGGCCATGCGGCGCGCATGCTGCGCAAGATGTCCGGGCAAACGCACCAGGTGATGACGGCCGTCGCGCTGGCGGACAGCCAGCACGTGCTGGATTGCCTGGTGGTTACGGATGTCACGTTCAGAGTGATTACCGACGACGAGATCGCCGCTTATATTGCCAGCGGTGAACCGATGGATAAAGCAGGTGCATACGGTATTCAAGGGTTGGGTGGCTGTTTTGTCAGGAAGATTAATGGCAGCTATCACGCCGTAGTCGGCTTACCGCTGGTGGAAACGTATGAGTTGCTGAGCAATTTTAACTCACTGCGTGAGGGAAGGGATAATTATGACGGCTGAATTGTTGGTAAACGTAACGCCATCGGAAACCCGTGTGGCCTATATTGACGGTGGCATTCTTCAGGAAATTCATATTGAGCGTGAAGCGCGGCGCGGAATAGTAGGCAATATCTACAAAGGTCGTGTCAGTCGTGTACTGCCGGGTATGCAGGCGGCTTTTGTAGATATTGGACTGGATAAGGCGGCATTTTTACATGCCTCCGACATCATGCCGCACACCGAGTGCGTCGCGGGCGAAGAGCAAAAGCAGTTTGCCGTGCGCGACATTTCCGAGCTGGTGCGTCAGGGCCAGGACTTAATGGTGCAGGTGGTGAAAGATCCCCTTGGCACCAAAGGTGCCCGTCTGACCACCGACATTACCTTACCTTCCCGCTATCTGGTCTTTATGCCCGGCGCGTCGCACGTGGGCGTTTCGCAGCGTATTGAGAGCGAAAGCGAGCGCGAGCGGCTGAAGAAAGTGGTCAGCGCCTACTGCGATGAACAGGGCGGGTTTATTATCCGTACCGCTGCAGAAGGGATCAGCGAAGAAGACCTGGCGTCGGATGCGGCTTACCTGAAGCGCGTCTGGACCAAAGTGATGGAGCGTAAAAAACGCAACCAGACTCGCTACCAGCTGTACGGTGAGCTGGCGCTTGCGCAGCGCGTGCTGCGTGACTTTGCCGATGCCCAACTCGACCGCATTCGCGTGGACTCTCGCCTGACGTATGAAGCGCTGCTGGAGTTTACCGCTGAATACATCCCGGAAATGCCGGGCCTGCTGGAGCATTACACCGGGCGTCAGCCGATCTTCGATCTCTATGATGTCGAAAACGAGATCCAGCGAGCGCTAGAACGCAAGGTCGAACTGAAGTCCGGCGGCTATCTGATCATCGATCAGACCGAAGCGATGACCACCGTCGATATCAACACCGGCGCGTTTGTCGGTCATCGCAATCTGGACGACACCATCTTCAACACCAACATCGAAGCCACGCAGGCGATTGCGCGTCAGCTTCGTTTGCGCAACCTCGGCGGCATTATCATCATCGACTTTATCGATATGAGTAATGAAGACCATCGTCGTCGTGTGCTGCACTCGCTGGAGCAGGCGCTGAGTAAAGATCGCGTGAAGACCAGCATCAATGGCTTCTCGCAGCTCGGCCTGGTGGAAATGACCCGGAAACGGACCCGCGAAAGCGTGGAACATGTCCTGTGTAATGAGTGTCCAACCTGCCATGGACGCGGAACGGTAAAGACGGTGGAGACGGTCTGCTACGAGATCATGCGTGAAATTGTCCGTGTCCATCATGCCTACGACTCAGACCGTTTTCTGGTCTATGCTTCCCCTGCGGTGGCTGAAGCCCTGAAAGGCGAAGAGTCGCACGCGCTGGCGGAAGTGGAAATCTTTGTCGGCAAACAGGTAAAAGTACAAATTGAACCGCTCTATAACCAGGAGCAGTTTGACGTCGTAATGATGTAAAACGCAGTACGCTGCGTGACGAAAGCTGACAAGGAGAGATGCGTGAGGCGATTGCCGGGGATTTTAGTGCTTACAGGGGCAACGCTGGTCGTGATTGTCGCGTTGCTCGTGAGCGGGCTACGCCTCGTTTTACCGCATCTGGACAGCTGGCGTCCGCAGCTGCTGGCGAAAATCGAATCCACTACCGGCGTGCCGGTCGACGTAAGCCAGGTTAGCGCCAGCTGGCAGAATTTTGGCCCGACGCTGGATGTCCGTGACATCAACGCCAGCCTGAAAGATGGCGGTCATCTCAAAATCAAACGCGTAACCCTGGCGCTGGACGTCTGGCAAAGCCTGTTGCATCTGCGCTGGCAGTTTCGCGATCTCACCTTTTATCAACTCCAGTTTCTGACCAATACGCCGCTGACGGGCGGTGATAACAATCAGGGCCTGGAAGCCAACCGCTTCAGCGATCTCTTCCTCCGCCAGTTCGATCATTTCGATCTGCGCGACAGCGAAGTGAGCTTTATTACCCTTTCTGGCCAGCGCGCCGAACTGGCGATCCCGCAGCTGACCTGGCTTAACGGCAAGGATCGACACCGCGCCGAGGGGCAGGTCAATCTTTCCAGCCTGAACGGCCAGCACGGCGTCATGCAGGTGCGTATGGACTTGCGTGACGATGACGGCCTGTTAAACAACGGCAAAGTGTGGCTGCAGGCCGACGATGTGGATGTAAAGCCCTGGCTCGGCGACTGGCTGCAGCAAAACATGCAGCTGGAAACCGCCCGTTTCAGCCTTGAGGGCTGGATGACCCTGACGAAAGGGAAATTTGCCAGCGGCGATATCTGGCTGAAGCAAGGGGGCGCGAGCTGGAAGGGTGAAAGACAGCAGCATCAGCTTTCCGTCGATAACCTCACCGCGCACGTGACGCAGGAAAAAGAGGGCTGGCAGTTCGCCATCCCGGATACGCGCATCACGATGGACGGCAAGCCGTGGCCGCGCGGTGCGCTGACGCTGGCCTGGATGCCGGAGCAGGACGTGGGCGGCGCGGCGAGTAAACGCAGCGATGAGCTGCGCATCCGCGCCAGTAACCTGGATTTGGCGGCCATTGAAGGCCTGCGCTCCATGGCGGCAAAGCTCTCTCCGGACCTGGGCGAGATCTGGCTGGCAACGCAGCCGAGCGGAAAAATTGATTCTCTGGCGCTGGATATCCCGCTTCAGGCGACGGAAAAAACCCGTTTCCAGGCAACATGGAAAGATCTTGCCTGGAAGCAGTGGAAGATGCTGCCGGGCGCGGAGCATTTCAGCGGCAAGCTGGAAGGCAGCGTGGAGAACGGCAGGCTCACGGCTGATATGCACAACGCAAAAATGCCTTACGAGACGGTCTTCCGCGCGCCGCTGGAAATTGAGCAGGGCAGCGCGGTGCTTAACTGGCTCCGTAACGATAAGGGCTTCCAGCTTGATGGTCGCCATATCGACGTCAAAGCCAAAGCGGTACACGCGCGGGGTGACTTCCGCTATTTACAGCCGCAGGGTGACGAACCGTGGCTGGGCATTCTGGCCGGGATCAGTACCGATGACGGTTCTCAGGCCTGGCGCTATTTCCCGGAAAATCTGATGGGTAAAGCGCTGGTCGACTATCTGAGCGGCGCAATTCAGGGCGGTCAGGCGGAAAACGCCACGCTGGTCTACGGCGGTAACCCGCATCTTTTCCCGTACAAACATAATGAGGGGCAGTTCCAGGTGCTGGTGCCGCTGCACGACGCCACCTTCGCGTTCCAGCCGGGCTGGCCCGCGCTGAAAAACCTGGATATCGAGCTTAACTTCCTCAACGACGGATTATGGATGAAGGCGGACAGCGTTGCGCTGGGAGGCGTAACGGCCAGCAACCTGACGGCCAACATCCCGGACTACTCAAAAGAGAAGCTGCTGATTGATGCCGACATCAACGGCCCGGGGAAAGCGGTGGGGCCGTACTTTGAGGAGACGCCACTCAAAGAGTCGCTGGCGGCGACCCTTCAGCAGCTCCAGCTCGATGGCGATGTGAATGCTCGCTTACATCTTGATATCCCGCTGGACGGTGAAATGACCACCGCCAAAGGTGACGTCCGTCTGAAGAACAACAGCCTGTACATTAAACCGCTTGATAGCACCCTGAAAGACCTCAGCGGACAGTTCAGCTTTGTGAACGGTAATTTGAAAAGCGAGCCGCTGACCGCCAGCTGGTTTAATCAGCCGGTGAATATCGACTTCTCAACAGCCGAGGGGCAAAAGGCTTATCAGGTGGCCGTTAATCTGGACGGCAACTGGCAGCCGTCGCGTATGGACGTCCTGCCGAAGCCGATTGAGGCGTCAGTAGCGGGCGCGGTCGCCTGGCAGGGCAAAGTGGCAATCGACCTGCCTTATCACGCGGGTGCACACTATAAGGTCGACATTACGGGTGACCTGAAGAATCTTCAAAGCCAGCTGCCTGCGCCGCTGGATAAACAGGCGGGACAGCCGCTGCCGGTGAAGCTTAACGTGGATGGCAATCTGGACAGCTTCGCGCTGACCGGAAGCGCGGGCGGAACAAACCACTTTAACAGCCGCTGGCTGCTTAACCGCAAGCTTACCCTCGACAAAGCCATCTGGACGACGGACAGCAAAACCACGCCGCCGTTGCCTGAGCATGCGGGCGTTGAGCTGAATCTCCCGCCGATGGACGGCGCGGAGTGGCTGGCGCTGTTCCAGAAAGGCGTTGGGCAAAACGTTGATGAGGCCGCCCAGTTCCCCCAGACCATTACCGTACGCACACCGTCGCTGATGCTGGGCGGACAGCAGTGGAACAATCTGAGCATTGTCTCCCAGCCAACCGCTAACGGCTCAAAAGTGGAGGCGCAGGGCCGGGAGATCAACGGCACGCTGACCATGCGCAATAACGCGCCGTGGCAGGCAGCGATCCGCTATCTCTACTACAACCCGGCTGCTGCGAGTAAAGATAAACCGGCGAATACATCGCCGCTGAGTAATACTACCCGCGTCGATTTTAGCGGCTGGCCCGATCTGCAGCTGCGCTGCGCGGAGTGCTGGCTGTGGGGGCAAAAATATGGCCGTATCGACGGTGATTTTGCCATCCAGGGGAATACGCTCAAGCTCTCCGGCGGATTGATCGACACCGGCTTTGGCCGCATGACGGCGGGTGGAGAGTGGGTGAATAACCCGGGCGAGCAGCGCACGTCTCTGAAGGGCGACATTAAAGGCAACAAGCTGGATGCGGCAGCCAACTTCTTTGGCATCAGCACGCCGCTGCGCGGCTCCTCGTTTAACGTTAATTACGATCTTCACTGGCGTGCCGCGCCGTGGACACCGGACGAAGCGTCACTGAACGGTATTCTGAAAACACACTTTGGCAAAGGTGAGATCGCCGACGTGAGCACGGGGCGCGCCGGGCAGATCCTGCGTCTGCTGAGTTTTGATGCGCTGCTTCGCAAGCTGCGCTTCGATTTCAGCGACACCTTCAGCGAAGGTTTCTATTACGATTCCATCCGCAGTACGGCGTGGATCAAGGACGGCGTTCTGCACACGGACGACACGCTGGTGGATGGGCTGGAAGCGGACATCGCCATGAAAGGCTCAGTCAACCTCGTGCGTCGCGAACTGGATATGGAAGCCGTGGTGGCGCCGGAAATTTCCGCCAGCGTGG
This sequence comes from Enterobacter sp. 22499, assembly GCF_052044815.1. Lineage (NCBI taxonomy): Bacteria > Pseudomonadati > Pseudomonadota > Gammaproteobacteria > Enterobacterales > Enterobacteriaceae > Enterobacter > Enterobacter sp. 22499. Next base: position 34,540 of record NZ_JBQENR010000006.1, read on the forward strand.
GCGTGGCGGCGGCCTTTGTGGTTAACCCGATTGTCGGTGCGGCGGTGTTTGCCGCCAGTAAAGTGCTGGGGCCGCTGTGGAGCAAGGTCTCCATTCTGCGCTACCGCATTACCGGTCCGGTGGATAAACCGCAGATTAACGAGGTGCTGCGCCAGCCGCGCAAAGATGCACAGCAATGATTTGACGTGGGCTGGTAATTGCCTCACTCTCAATAAATACGATCTTTATACCGCCACGGGCGGCAACGAACGAGTAGCAATACGATGAGTCTGAACCTGGTAAGTGAACATTTGCTCGCAGCGAACGGCCTGAGCCATCAGGACCTGTTCTCCATTCTTGGTCAACTGACCGAACGCCGTCTCGACTACGGCGATCTCTATTTCCAGTCGAGCTATCACGAATCCTGGGTTTTAGAAGACAGCATCATCAAAGATGGCTCATATAACATTGACCAGGGCGTCGGCGTGCGCGCCATCAGCGGCGAAAAAACCGGTTTTGCCTATGCCGACCAGATTAGCCTGGCCGCGCTTGAGCAGAGCGCTCAGGCCGCGCGTACCATTGTGCGCGATGCCGGCGACGGTCGCGTGAAAACCCTGGGTGAAGTGCAGCACTCCGCGCTTTATACCAGCATCGACCCGCTGCAGAGCATGAGCCGTGAAGAGAAGCTGGACATCCTGCGCCGCGTGGACAAAGTGGCCCGCGCTGCCGACAAACGTGTTCAGGAAGTCTCCGCCAGCCTGAGCGGTGTGTATGAACTGATTCTGGTGGCGGCAACGGACGGTACGCTGGCGGCCGATGTGCGTCCGCTGGTGCGTCTCTCCATCAGCGTGCAGGTCGATGACAACGGCAAACGCGAGCGCGGCTCAAGCGGCGGCGGCGGTCGTTTCGGCTATGACTGGTTCCTGGGTGATGTTGACGGCGAAGCGCGCGCTGACGCGTGGGCTAAAGAAGCCGTGCGCATGGCGCTGGTGAATCTTAATGCTGTTGCGGCGCCGGCCGGGACATTCCCGGTGGTGCTGGGCGCAGGCTGGCCGGGCGTGCTGCTGCACGAAGCGGTGGGCCACGGTCTGGAAGGCGATTTTAACCGTCGTGGGACGTCCGTGTTCAGCGGCCAGATCGGACAGCTCGTCTCCTCTGAGCTTTGCACCGTAGTAGATGATGGCACCATGCTTGACCGCCGCGGCTCGATTTCTATCGACGATGAAGGTACGCCAGGCCAGTACAACATGCTGATCGAAAACGGCGTGCTGAAAGGCTACATGCAGGACAAACTCAACGCGCGCCTGATGGGCGTAGCGCCAACGGGTAACGGCCGCCGTGAATCTTACGCGCACCTGCCGATGCCGCGCATGACCAACACCTATATGCTGCCGGGCAAATCCACGCCGCAGGAGATTATCGAATCCGTGGATTACGGTATCTTTGCGCCAAACTTTGGTGGCGGCCAGGTGGATATCACCTCCGGTAAGTTTGTCTTCTCGACTTCAGAAGCGTACCTGATTGAGAAGGGCAAAGTGACCAAAGCGGTGAAGGGCGCGACGCTGATTGGCTCCGGCATTGAAGCGATGCAGCAGATTTCCATGGTTGGTAACGATCTGAAGCTGGATAACGGCGTGGGTGTTTGCGGTAAAGAAGGCCAGAGCCTGCCGGTTGGCGTGGGTCAGCCAACGTTGAAAGTGGATAATCTGACGGTGGGCGGCACGGCCTGACCTGAGCAAACATAAAAAATGGCGCTACAGATGTAGCGCCATTTTTTTAACGTAAGTTACCCAGCGGGATCTCCGGATCCGGCTCGTGAGTAATGCGGTTACGCAAGTCACGTCGAATGATTTCGATCGACCAGAACCAGACCAGATGACCCACGATCTCTGACACGTGTTCATACCAGGGCAGATCAAACAGCGGTGGCGTCAGCCCCATCAGCGGGAAGGAGAGCATGTGAACAAAAAGCTGTGCCAATGCACCCGCCAGCAAACCCTGCCAGAGTTTAATTTTCGGGAAGACTTCAGCAACGACACAATACCCAACCGCGAAGACGATTGAGAAAATAATATGCGTTACGCCGACCCAGTTAAATATATGTCCGGCAAAGGTATAAACTGCTGCGTTAGGATCAACTACGCCCAGCCAGTCGCGTAAAAAAACATAGGGTGGATTTAAAAAATTGCGGGAGCAATCTATCTGGCCTGCGGCTCTTATTAATTGCTCAGGGCCGCATGCGCCGGTAAATAAATCGGTGGGACTGCGTGGCGGGAGTGGTACCTCGGCTCCCCATTTGACAAACGCGGAGACAATTCCTGCAATTAAGCCAATGAACGCGGCGAGTCCGTAGCGCCTGCGTGACGGCGGTGTTTGTTCAAATAGATTCATTTCGTTTCCTTGTTTAACGTCATCCTGCGGAATACATTTTATTATTCAAATCAGCAACAAAATAATAACAGTCTGAATGCCAGACTGTTTATAAGGTAAAGGGCAGGCGGCGGCAGTGTCAATTCTCTATTCCTGATAGAAGCTAAAGAATATTCCTGGATGAAGGCCGGCTTCATCCTGAAATATTAATGGCGCGGATATTTCAGAAATTAATTACTTATTCCTTTCTTCTTCCCCGCATTCCCTGAAACAGCTCTGCTACGTCGACAAAATAGTCGGTCAGATAGTTAATACACACCTGTACTTTGAGGGGCAGCTTGTCCTTCTCGGTATATAGGGCGTAGACCGGGCGTGGATCGGACTGATAGCGCGGGAAGAGGATCTCCAGCACGCCGCTGTTGATCTCATTGATCACCCACATCAGCGGCACGTAGGCGATCCCGGCGCCGGCCACCAGCCAGCGCGAAATGGTCATCGGATCGTTGGTGACGAACCGGCCTTCCGGCAGCAGCCTGGTGGAGATCCCTTCCGGAGCAATCAGCTCAAATTCATTATCGGGGCGGACGCTGTACTCCAGCCAGGAGTGGTTAGCGAGATCGGCAGGTTTCTCCGGCACACCGTACTGCGCCAGATAGCTCTTCGAGGCACAGACCACCATCGGCATGCTCCCGAGGCGACGCGAGAACAGGCTGGAGTCCTGCAACGCACCAACGCGGATCACCACGTCTAAACCATCGGCGATCAGGTCTGGGGCAGGGATGCCCGTCACCAGATTGACGGTAAGCCCAGGGTACTCTTTCAGCATGTCCGCCGTCATGGCAGCGAGAACATTTTGTGCCATAGTTGAAGAACACCCTATACGCAGCGTGCCGATGGGCGTGTTGTTAAAGGCATAGAGTTGCTCGTGCACATCCTGCACTTCATGCAGCATGCGGCGACAGCCCTGATAGTAAATTTTACCGGCTTCCGTCAACCCGATGCTGCGGGTGCTGCGGTTGAGCAGCTTAACCTGAAGCTCATCTTCCAGTTTGGACACCGTCTGGCTGATGGATGAGACGCTCATCTGAAGCTGGCGCGCAGCGGCGGTAAATGAGCCGAGTTCAACCACTTTGGCGAAGACGGACATGCGTTTTAAACGTTCCATTGTTCACTCTGGCTTAAAAGTGATTTAGATCACATATGATAGATAACAGCATAACAGTTACGTTAATATATTATTAATTACATAACGGCTGCGCCATTCTCGCCCTGCGTTTCTAGCTCTCCTGCGATGGCGTGCGCTAAAAAATTCTGAAGCCTGCACTCTCTCTTATCAAGGTCAACATGAGTCTGTTTCCCGTTATCGTGGTGTTCGGTCTGTCGTTCCCACCGATATTTTTCGAGCTTCTTTTATCACTGGCGATCTTCTGGCTGGTGCGCAAGGTGCTGGTCCCGACCGGGATCTACGATTTCGTCTGGCACCCTGCATTGTTCAATACCGCGCTGTATTGCTGCCTGTTTTACCTGATATCGCGCATGTTTGTCTGAGGTTGATGTGAAAACGCTAACAAGAAAAATCTCCCGCACCGCCATTACCATGGCGCTGGTTATCCTCGCGTTCATCGCTATTTTTCGCGCCTGGGTTTATTACACCGAATCACCGTGGACGCGTGACGCGCGCTTTAGCGCCGATGTGGTGGCAATTGCCCCCGACGTGGCCGGCCTTATCACGGCGGTTAACGTTCACGATAACCAGCTGGTGAAGAAAGATCAGGTCCTGTTCACCATCGACCAGCCTCGTTACCAGAAGGCGCTGGAGGAAGCAGAAGCAGACGTGGCCTATTACCAGGCGCTGGCCGCAGAGAAACGCCGTGAGGCAGGCCGTCGTAACCAGCTTGGCGTTCAGGCCATGTCCCGCGAAGAGATTGACCAGTCCAACAACGTGCTGCAAACCGTGCTGCACCAGTTAGCGAAAGCGCAGGCAACGCGCGATCTGGCGAAGCTCGACCTGGAGCGTACCGTGATCCGCGCGCCGGCCGATGGCTGGGTGACCAACCTGAACGTCTATGCCGGGGAGTTTATCACCCGTGGCTCAACCGCCGTGGCGCTGGTTAAACAGAACTCCTTCTACGTGCTCGCCTATATGGAAGAGACCAAGCTGGAGGGTGTTCGTCCGGGTTATCGCGCAGAAGTCACGCCGCTTGGCAGCAACCGCGTCTTTAAAGGTACCGTCGATAGCGTCGCCGCAGGGGTAACCAACTCCAGCAGCTCTAACGATGCCAAAGGGATGGCGACGGTGGATTCTAACCTGGAGTGGGTGCGTCTGGCGCAACGCGTGCCGGTACGTATTCATCTGGATGAGCAGCAGGGCAACCTGTGGCCAGCGGGTACCACGGCGACGGTGGTGATCACCGGAGAAAAAGATCGGGATGCCAGCCAGGACTCCCTCTTCCGTAAAATTGCCCATCGCCTGCGCGAGTTTGGTTAAACGCCATGGGTATCTTTTCCATCGCCAGTCAGCACATTCGCTTCGCCGTGAAGCTGGCGTGCGCCATCGTGCTGGCGCTGTTCGTTGGCTTCCACTTCCAGCTTGAAACCCCTCGCTGGGCGGTGCTGACCGCCGCGATTGTCGCGGCGGGCCCTGCCTTCGCCGCGGGTGGAGAACCCTACTCTGGTGCGATCCGCTATCGCGGGATGCTACGTATCATCGGGACGTTTATCGGCTGTTTCGCGGCGCTGACCATTATTATTCTGATGATCCGCACGCCGCTGCTGATGCTAATGGTGTGCTGCATCTGGGCGGGCTTCTGCACCTGGGTCTCGTCTCTGGTAAAAGTGGAGAACTCATACGCCTGGGGGCTGGCGGGCTATACCGCGCTGATCATTGTCATCACCATCCAAAGCGAACCGCTGCTCGCGCCGCAGTTTGCCGTGGAGCGCTGCAGCGAGATTGTGATTGGTATTGTCTGCGCGATCGTGGCTGACCTGCTTTTCTCCCCGCGCTCGATCAAGCAAGAGGTGGATCGCGAGCTGGACGCGCTGATCGTTGCCCAGTACCAGCTGATGCAGCTGTGCATTAAACACGGCGACAGCGAAGAGGTGGATAAAGCCTGGAGCGGGCTGGTTCGTCGTACGCAGGCGCTGGAAGGGATGCGCAGCAACCTCAATATGGAGTCGTCTCGCTGGGCGCGGGCGAATCGTCGCCTTAAAGCCCTGAATACCGTCTCCTTAACGCTGATTACCCAGGCGTGCGAAACCTATCTTATCCAGAACACCCGCCCGGAAGCGGTCACCGACACGTTCCGTGAGCTGTTTGCCGAGCCGGTAGAGACCGTACAGGACGTGCATAAGCAGCTTAAGCGCATGCGCCGGGTGATTGCCTGGACCGGGGAGCGCGAGACGCCGGTGACGATCTACACCTGGGTTGGGGCCGCAACGCGCTATCTGCTGCTTAAGCGCGGCGTGATCGGTAACACCAAAATCAGCGCGGCGGAAGAAGAGGTGCTCCAGGGCGAAGTGGTGATCAAGGCGGAGTCTGCCGAGCGCCATCACGCGATGGTCAACTTCTGGCGTACCACGCTTGCCTGTATGCTCGGCACGCTGTTCTGGCTGTGGACGGGCTGGACGTCCGGCAGCGGCGCGATGGTGATGATTGCCGTCGTGACCGCACTGGCGATGCGTCTGCCTAACCCGCGCATGGTCGCCATTGATTTCCTCTACGGCACCATCGCCGCGCTGCCGATAGGCGCGCTCTATTTCCTGGTCATCATCCCGTCGACGCAGCAGAGCATGCTGCTGCTCTGTATTAGCCTGGCGGTGATGGCGTTCTTTATCGGCATTGAAGTGCAAAAGCGCCGCCTGGGATCGCTGGGGGCGCTGGCGAGTACGATTAACATCATCGTGCTGGATAACCCGATGACCTTCCACTTCAGCCAGTTCCTCGACAGCGCGCTGGGTCAGCTGGTGGGCTGCTTCCTGGCGATGATGGTGATTCTGCTGGTCCGGGATAACTCGCAGGCGCGGACGGGGCGCGTATTGCTGAACCAGTTTGTATCGGCTGCCGTGTCGTCGATGACTACCAATACCGCGCGTCGTAAAGAGAACCACCTGCCCGCGCTCTACCAGCAGCTGTTTTTACTGCTGAACAAGTTCCCGGGCGACATAGCGAAGTTCCGCCTGGCGTTAACCATGATCATCGCGCACCAGCGTCTGCGCAACGCGCCGGTGCCGATCAACGACGATCTCTCGGCCTTCCACCGTCAGCTGCGTCGTACCGCCGACCATGTGCTTTCCGCCAGCAGTGACGACAAACGCCGTCGTTACTTTACCCAACTGCTTGAAGAACTGGATATTTATCAGGAAAAGCTCAAGCACTGGCAAGCGCCTCCACAGGTGACCGAGCCGGTAGGGCGGCTGGTGTTTATGCTGCATCGCTACCAGAATGCCCTCACGGATAACTGACTGAAGTAAAAAACCGACGCCAAAAGCGCCGGTTTTTTTGTGGCTATACTTATTCCAGCACGTACTTACATTCAGGAAGGGAGGACACATGACGACTCAGGCGCTTCAGGACAACACCCTTTTTCAGACCGGCTATCTGGTCGACGGCATCTGGAAAACGCTGAACACAACGTTTGATGTGCTGAACCCCGCGACCGGTGAGGTCATCGCTAAAGTTGCGAAAACGGGTAAAGCGCAAACCGAAGAAGCGATCGCAGCGGCCACCAAAGCCTTCCCGGCATGGCGTGCCAAAACCGCGAAAGAGCGTTCGGCGATTCTGTACCGCTGGTACGAACTGATTATTGAAAATAAAAGCTGGCTCGGGCGGCTAATGACCACCGAGCAGGGCAAGCCCCTGAAAGAGGCGGAAGGGGAAGTGGAGTATGCCGCCAGCTTTATCCAGTGGTTTGCCGAAGAGGCCAAGCGCGCGAACGGTGAGATTATTCCGCCAATCAAGCCCGGCTCGCGCATTCTGGCGACCCGTGAACCCATCGGCGTGGTCGCGGCCATCACGCCGTGGAACTTCCCGATGGCGATGCTCACCCGCAAGCTAGGCCCGGCGCTGGCAGCCGGGTGTACCGGTGTCATCAAACCGGCCAATAACACGCCGCTCAGCGCCTTTGCGCTGCTGACGCTGGCAAAACAGGCGGGCGTGCCCGACGGTGTGCTCAACGCGGTGGCCGGAAATACCCATGAAATCAGCGATGCGATCATGGCCAGCCACGACGTGCGTAAAATCTCCTTTACCGGTTCGACCTCCGTCGGCAAAACGCTGGTGCGCAACGCCGCAGAAACCATGAAAAAAGTCTCGATGGAGCTGGGGGGAAATGCTCCGTATATCGTCTTTGAGGATGCCGACATCGAGGCTGCGGTAAAAGGCGCGATCGCCAATAAATTCCGCAATGCCGGGCAGGTCTGCGTCAGCGTGAACCGCTTCTACATTCAGGAAACCGTCTACGACAAGTTTGTGAATAAGCTCGCAGATGCGGTTAATGCCCTTAAGGTGGGGAATGGCCTTGAGGACGGCGTCGTCGTCGGGCCGCTGATTGAATCCGCCGCGGTCGACAAGGTCCGTGAGCATGTTGAAGATGCTGTCGCACGAGGGGCGACCGTGCTGGCGGGCGGCAAACCCCATCCGCTGGGCGGTAATTTCTGGATGCCAACCGTGCTGGGCGACTGTCACGAAGGCATGAAGCTGGCAGAAGAAGAGACGTTTGGTCCGGTTGCGGCGTGTTTCCGCTTCACCTCGGAAGATGAAGTTATCCAGCGTGCGAATAACACGCCTTACGGGCTGGCCGCTTATTTCTACACCCAGAACCTTTCCCGGGTTTTCCGCGTTTCACAGGCCATTGAGAGCGGGATGATTGGCATTAACGAGTGCGCCGTTTCCACCGAGCTGGGGCCTTTCGGCGGCGTAAAAGAGTCCGGTCTTGGACGTGAGGGATCCGTGCTGGGGCTGGAAGAGTATCTGGAAGTTAAAACCCTGCATATCGGGGGATTATAATAGACTGGGCGGCATCTGCCGCCCGCCTGGACTGGGTGGCTGGCAATGAAAACCTATACTTTTGATTTTGACGAAATCGACAGTCAGGAAGACTTTTATCGGGAATTTATCCGGGCGTTTGATCTTGAACGGGAAAGCGTGACCAATCTGGATACGCTGTGGGACGTGGTCACCGGCAGCATGCTGCCGCTACCGCTGGAGATTGAGTTCATCCATCTGCCCGATAAGCTGCGCAGACGTTTCGGCGCGCTGATATTACTCTTCGATGAAGCGGAGGAAGAGCTTGAAGGACAGCTTCGCTTTAACGCGCGGCATTAAATGAAAAAAGCCCCTGACCACGAGGCCAGGGGCAAGTCGTATGATGAGATACGACGAGGGTTTATTTATACAGTTCAGCCGTGGCGTGCCAGTGGTCACCCTGATTCAGTTCGGTGACGCGATAGCTGCTGGCGCCTGCTTTTTCAGCTTTGGCGGCAAGTTCCTGACGAATGTCCATCGGGGAGCCGGTGACTGACGTCACGGAGACGCTGCCCATTGGCTGCAGATTTTGTGCCTGATCGGCATTCACTTGCTGTACGGCTGCGCTTGCGCCGAAAGAGAGAGCGGATGCCAGACCCAGGGTTGCGATGATCAATTTGGTTTTCATAGTCTTTACTCCTGAACAGGTTTTTTGCTCAACGGCGAGAAGGGTTGAACTGCTATTTTTATGCCTGGTGCCGTTGAGTGGAGAGTTATGTCTTCAGTGATTACTTAAACTTATTTGTACAGCTCGGCGGTGGCGTGCCAGTGGTCACCGGAACGCGCTTCGATAATGCGATAGGATGACGCACCTTTTTCTTCCGCTTTTTTGTTCAGCATCTCATGCATGTCCATTGGAGACGTGCCAACAGCGCCGACAGAAACCGTACCGATTGCCTCACGGGATTGCGCCTGGTCAGCATTAATAGCGTCAGCCGCGAAAGCACCGAAGGACAGGACAGACAGGACGCTCAGCGCCGCTACAGTAGTTTTGATTTTCATGATTCTTACCTCGTCGAATTTTTTAGTGGGGTCTTGTTTCGTGACCCTCATCACAAAATCAAGTATACACTAATAACGTAAAAAATTAATACCAGACTAATGGTTTCCATTGTTATTACGTGTTAAACACGCTTTTTTTTATAACCTAATTGCATAATGTTGGGTGTTTTATGAGCAATTTGTGTTGGTATTTATAAGAAAATCATAGGGATAATGCATTTTGATTTTTTGTGCGATTTGCGGGATTGCTATTCACTGGATGAATGTTAATGAGTGGTAAAAAGCACTAATCGTCAAAGCAAGGGCAGTGAAATAAAGGGGGAAATGATGCGAGAGCAGAATGATCCCCGCAGCGGCGCTACGGGGGAGGGCGCATTACAGTTCCTGTTCGAACAGAACCAGAATCGCTTCGTGGAGATCCTTCACGGAGAAACCGCTAGCCGGGGTGGTAAAGATGGTGTCATCACCGGCAATGGTGCCGAGAATACCCTCTGTTTTACCTAACGAGTCCAGCATGCGGGCAATCAGCTGCGCGGCACCCGGGCTTGTGTGGATGACCACAACGGCGTCGTTATAGTCGATATCCAGAACCAAATTCTTGAGCGGGCTGGAGGTGGTCGGCACGCCAAGTTCAGCCGGCAGGCAATAGACCATCTCCATCTTGGCGTTGCGGGTACGCACCGCGCCAAACTTGGTTAACATGCGGGAGACTTTCGACTGGTTGATGTTATCGAAGCCTTGTTCCTGCAGCGCCTGAACAATTTCTCCCTGAGAACTGAATTTCTCTTCTTTAAGTAGCGCCTTAAACGCTTTTACCAATTCTTCTTGCTTAGACGAGCTTCGCATAAGTCACCCGGAATATGACGAAAGAAACAACATTATTATGCATGTGGATGAATTTTTATGCAAATTATCTGCTCAACGGCAGGCTGAAATAATGTTATGAAAGGGAGTGATTTTATCAGATTTCGTTATCAGAAAACATGCCTGGGTCACGCCGCGCAAATAAGCTTAAAAGTAAATTAAATGTTATCAAAATGATGTTGTTTTGGTGGCGTGGCAGGGTGTATTGTAACCACCTCTTAATTCGTTGCCATCTGTCGTCAGATAGCTTTCTGGTGAGAGATAAAGTCGTGTGACCTCAAATTCTTTAGCTTCGAAAATTGTAATTAAAGACATGCTGATTTAAGGTCGCGGCAACGGATTTACAGATACTTAAGTTAACCATAATAAGGAGTTTAGGATGAAAGTCGCAGTCCTCGGCGCTGCTGGTGGTATCGGCCAGGCGCTTGCCCTACTACTGAAAACCCAACTGCCTTCAGGCTCAGAACTCTCCCTGTACGATATTGCTCCGGTAACCCCAGGCGTGGCGGTTGACCTGAGCCACATCCCGACCGCTGTAAAAATCAAAGGCTTCTCCGGTGAAGATGCGCGTCCTGCGCTGCAGGGTGCTGACGTGGTCCTGATTTCTGCAGGCGTGGCGCGTAAGCCAGGCATGGATCGTTCAGACCTGTTCAACGTCAACGCGGGCATCGTGAAAAACCTGGTGCAGCAGATCGCTGAAGTGTGCCCGAAAGCATGCATCGGTATCATCACTAACCCGGTGAACACCACCGTTGCTATCGCAGCCGAAGTGCTGAAGAAAGCAGGTGTGTACGACAAAAACAAACTGTTCGGCGTGACCACGCTGGATATCATCCGCTCCAACACCTTCGTTGCTGAGCTGAAAGGCAAACAGCCAACAGAAGTGGAAGTGCCGGTTATCGGCGGCCACTCTGGCGTGACTATTCTGCCTCTGCTGTCGCAGATCCCGGGCGTGAGCTTCACCGAGCAGGAAGTGGCTGACCTGACCAAACGAATCCAGAACGCGGGCACCGAAGTGGTGGAAGCGAAGGCGGGTGGCGGTTCTGCAACCCTGTCTATGGGCCAGGCGGCTGCACGTTTCGGTCTGTCACTGGTTCGCGCCCTGCAGGGCGAGAAAGGCGTTGTTGAATGTGCTTACGTTGAAGGCGACGGCGAACATGCCCGCTTCTTCTCTCAGCCGCTGCTGCTGGGCAAAAACGGTATTGAAGAGCGTAAGCCTATCGGTACGCTGAGCGCGTTTGAGCGAAACGCGATGGAAGGCATGCTGGACACGCTGAAGAAAGATATCACTCTGGGTGAAGAGTTCGTTAACAAGTAAAACGAAGAGTCTCCCGTAGGCCGGGTAAGCGTTAGCGCCACCCGGCAAAAAAACCGAAGCCAGTTAGTGCTTCGGTTTTTTTATGGGGCTAATTTGTTGCCGGGTATTCCTGAATCGTCACGTGCAGCGTCATTTTCTTATCGTTGCGCATGATTTCCACAGGGATGATCGAGCCAGGGCGAATTTCGGCCACCTGGTCCATCGTCTCCAGCGCAGAGACTGCCGGCGTGCCGTTGACCGACACGATGACATCATTAACCTGAATCCCCGCGTTAGCCGCCGGGCCACCCGGTGCCACCTCGTTGACGACGATGCCCTGAATCTGATCGATACCGCCGCCCTGAGTATGCATTGGCGCAATTTCGCGCCCGCCGATACCGATATAGCCGCGGATCACGCGTCCGTCGCGGATCAGCTTATCCATAATCTTGGTCGCCAGCTGGAACGGAATAGCAAAGCCGATCCCTTCCGGCGTCTCGCCGTCGTTGCTTTTATCGAACGAGAGGGTGTTGATGCCCATCAGTTCGCCCAGCGAGTTGACCAGCGCGCCGCCGGAGTTGCCGTGGTTGATTGATGCATCCGTCTGCAGGAAGTTCTGCCGTCCTGACGGGTTGAGGCCGATTCGACCGGTCGCGCTGATAATTCCCTGCGTGATGGTCTGGCCCAGGTTGTACGGGTTACCGATCGCCAGCACCACATCGCCGATGTGCGGCGTACGTTTACGGTTGATCGGAATGACCGGCAATCCGCCCGTGGCGTTAATCTTCAGCACGGCCAGATCGGTCAGGCTGTCTGAACCCACAAGCAACGCCTCAAACACGCGGCCATCCTGCAGGGCGACGATGATCTGGTCGGCATCGTTGATCACGTGTTTGTTCGTAATAATGTAGCCGCGCTCGTCCATAATCACCCCGGAGCCAAGGGTGCGGATCTCAAGCTGGTTATGTGCTGAGCTGTTGAGGCCGCGGTTATAAACGTTAACCACGGCAGGGGCGGCACGGCGAACGGCCTGGTTATAGGTCGCCGGCGTTTCATCCGTGCTGTCGAACTGGGGGGCAGACAGCTTATTAAACTGACGCAAAGACGGCATCGCCAGTAGCAGCAGGCCTGCGACAATCAAACCGATGACAATGGAACGTAAGAGCTTTAAAAGCATGATGCGCGTGTCGTGAAAAAAGGAACGATTTGCAGCATAACATGAGTTATCCGGACATCACACGCAGCGGTGATGTCCGGGATCGCAAATGCTTAGCGCAACAGAATGTAGATAGACTCATTGCCACGCATGACCTGCAGGGCAATGACCGCCGGTTTGCTCTCCAGCACCTTGCGCAGTTCGGCAATGGACTGCACGCGATTGCGGTTCACGCCAATGATGACATCTTCCTGATGCAATCCGGCCTGCGCGGCAGGGCTGCTCTTCTCGACGGTGTCCAGGCGAATGCCTTTCGTACCGTCTTTCAACTGCCCATCGCTTAGCGTTGCCCCTTGCAGCGCCGGGGCGATAAGCTCCGCGCTGGCAGAGGACGAGGTGCTTTTATCCAGCGTCACTTCGACGTTCAGCGGCTTACCGTCACGGATCAGGCCCAGCTTCACTTTGGCCCCCGGTTCGGTGGTGGCGATACGCGAACGCAGTTCAGCAAAGCTGCTCAGCGGCTTGTCGTTAAGGCTGACGATCACATCGCCCGATTTTATGCCTGCTTTTGCCGAGCCGGAGTTTGGCAGCACTTCACTGACAAACGCACCGCGCTGCACGTTGATATTGAACGCTTTCGCGATATCCGCGCTCATCTCCATGCCTTTAATACCCAGCAGTCCACGTTTGACTTCGCCGAACTGGATTAGCTGCTGTGCCAGCGTTTTAGCCATATTGCTCGGGATCGCAAAGCCAATCCCAATGCTGCCGCCGCCCGGAGCCAGAATTGCCGTGTTAATGCCAATCAGCTCGCCGTTAAGGTTGAGTAATGCCCCGCCGGAGTTGCCCCGGTTGATTGAGGCATCGGTCTGGATGAAGTTTTCCAGACCTTCCAGATTCAGGCCACTGCGTCCCAGCGCCGAGACTATGCCGGAGGTGGCGGTTTGACCTAAACCAAAGGGATTGCCCACGGCGACGGCAAAATCACCGACGCGCAGCTTGTCGGAATCCGCAATGGCAATCTGGGTCAGGTTGCTCGGGTTCTGCACCTGCAATAGCGCGATGTCGCTCTGATCATCGCCGCCAATCAGTTTGGCATCAAATTCACGACCATCGTTCAGCTGGACGCTGATTTTATCGGCCTGGCTGATGACATGATTGTTGGTCAGGATATAGCCTTTAGCCGCATCAATGATGACGCCAGAGCCCAGGCCTTCAAAAGGCTGAGCCTGCTGGTTGGGGGACTCATCGCCAAAATATTTTTTCAGTTCTTCCGGTACGCGCTGGCTTTGAACCGCCGTGCCTTCTACCTGAACGCTCACGACCGCGGGCAACACTTTTTCCAGCATCGGCGCGAGGCTGGGAGTGGCTGCCTGTCCCGGCACCTGCGAAGGCAGCGCCGCACCGGCAGGGAAGGACGCCGAGAGAGATAACCCGACACTTAACGCTATAGCGCTCAACAGCTGGTTTTTTTTCTTCATTGATGCTGACTCTCGTATCCTGGAATGAAAGAAGAACGGCCAAAAATCATGATGATGTTATTGAATTTTATACCGCTGAACAATGAGGTGTTTGACTAAATAATAGCTGGGGACGGGAAGAAAGGACGGGCGCAAGAGATGCGCCCGTAAAATATATTTATGTTGTGCGATTAATCGCGTTTTGCGCCACCGCGCAGCAGGCCGGACGCGCCGTCAGAGTAGTCGCGTGGCATCTGAACCGGAGCCTGATCGTTACCCGCTTCTGAGTCGGCCAGACGGTTGCGGAACGGGTTAGTCTCCGCGGTCATTTCCGGCAGCAGGCTGCTGGAGCTTTTCGCCATATGCTGATACAGCTGACGGTAGTCGGTAGCCATGTTGTCCAGCAGCTCGGCGCTACGGGCAAAGTGGCTGACCAGCTCTTCGCGATACTCTTCCAGCTCTGCTTTATTCTTTTCCAGTTCGTACTGCAGTGACTGCTGCTGACGCAATTTGCGGTTACCGAAACGCATGGCCACAGCACCGATCACGATGCCGACGACTAAACCGATTAGCGCATATTCCCAGGTCATGAACTTCTCCCGTTGTCTTGTTGTTCCGTAGGGTGTTGGCTCGGCTCCTGCCTGTGCCTGATAATGCCACTATAACCGCTATTTCCGCAGAAGTGGAATCCTGACGTATCATCGCGTAGTGTAGAACGGCCTTTTTTTCATCAGTCACGCCTGCTGATGAGCATTAATTGAAGGAATAACAATAAGATTATGCAAATCCTGTCCCCTGCATCGCGATATCAACTGGCCCTGAATGAGGGTACTCATCAGCCTGATGACGTTCAACGTGAGGCGGTAAACCGTCTGGAGATGATTTATCAGGCGCTCACGGCAAAACCTGCTGAAGTAGAACAGAGTGGTGGGCTCAAAGCGGCGTTTGGCCGACTGCTCGGCAAAAAAGCGCCGCAGGCTCAGGCTCCGGTGCGCGGTTTATATATGTGGGGCGGCGTCGGTCGCGGAAAAACCTGGCTGATGGATCTGTTTTATCTCAGCCTGCCGGGGGAGCGTAAACAGCGCCTCCACTTCCATCGCTTTATGCTGCGGGTGCATGAAGAGCTTACAGCGCTGCAGGGCAAAAGCGATCCGCTGGAGATTGTGGCTGACAGGTTCAAGGCGGAAACGGACGTGCTCTGCTTCGATGAGTTTTTTGTTTCTGACATTACCGACGCCATGCTGTTAGGCGGGCTGATGAAAGCGCTG
The DNA here is from genome assembly GCF_052044815.1 of Enterobacter sp. 22499. Lineage (NCBI taxonomy): Bacteria > Pseudomonadati > Pseudomonadota > Gammaproteobacteria > Enterobacterales > Enterobacteriaceae > Enterobacter > Enterobacter sp. 22499. The sequence goes on from NZ_JBQENR010000006.1 coordinate 49,958, forward strand.
TTTGCCCGCGGGATCACGCTCGTTGCCACGTCGAATATCCCGCCGGATGAACTCTATCGCAACGGCCTGCAGCGGGCGCGTTTCCTGCCGGCTATTGATGCTATCAAACAGCATTGCGACATCATGAATGTCGATGCCGGTGTCGATTATCGTCTGCGCACGTTAACGCAGGCGCACCTGTGGCTTTCGCCGTTAAACGCCGATACCGCTCGCGAGATGGATAAACTCTGGCTGGCGCTGGCGGGCGCAAAACGCGAAAACGCACCGACGCTGGAGATTAACCATCGCCCGTTACCTACCCTTGGCGTAGAAAACCAGACGCTGGCAGTCTCTTTTGCGACGCTCTGCGTGGATGCCCGTAGCCAGCATGACTATATTGCGCTTTCGCGCCTGTTCCACACCGTGATGATGCTGGATGTGCCGGTGATGACGCGGCTGATGGAGAGCGAAGCGCGGCGCTTCATTGCGCTGGTGGACGAGTTTTACGAGCGCCACGTCAAGCTTGTCGTCAGCGCCGAGGTGCCTTTATATGAGATCTACCAGGGCGAGCGGCTGAAGTTTGAGTTCCAGCGCTGCCTCTCGCGCCTGCAAGAGATGCAGAGCGAAGAGTATCTCAAGCGTGAGCATAAGCCCTAATCAATGCGCCCCTCTCCCGCGAGGAGAGGGGCTGAGGGTGAGGGCACCAGACCGCACAAACGCGCCTCCCGAAAAACCCATTCCAAATCACATTTAAGGGTCGATCTTTGACCTCAACTTCTCTATAATCTTGCGACCCCACGTTACGAGAAGGTTTTTTTCCCGAAACTTTCTATGTGTCGGCATGTGCTATTCGAAGGGGTAGGTTTGCCGGACTTTGTCGTGTGAACCTCAACTGACTAAACGTTTGGGTGTTCACCAACGTGTAACTTATTATTTGGGTAAGCTTTTAATGAAAACTTTTACAGCTAAACCAGAAACCGTACAGCGCGACTGGTATGTTGTTGACGCGACCGGTAAAACTCTGGGCCGTCTGGCTACTGAACTGGCTCGTCGCCTGCGCGGTAAGCATAAAGCGGAATACACTCCGCACGTTGATACCGGTGATTACATCATCGTTCTGAACGCTGACAAAGTTGCTGTTACCGGCAACAAGCGTACTGACAAAGTGTACTACCATCACACCGGCCACATCGGTGGTATCAAAGAAGCGACCTTTGAAGAGATGATTGCCCGCCGTCCTGAGCGTGTGATTGAAATCGCGGTTAAAGGCATGCTGCCAAAAGGCCCGCTGGGTCGTGCTATGTTCCGTAAACTGAAAGTTTACGCAGGCAACGAGCACAACCACGCGGCACAGCAACCGCAAGTTCTTGACATCTAATCGGGATTATAGGCAATGGCTGAAAATCAATACTACGGCACTGGTCGCCGCAAAAGTTCCGCAGCTCGCGTTTTCATCAAACCGGGCAGTGGTAAAATCGTAATCAACCAGCGTTCTCTGGAACAATACTTCGGTCGCGAAACTGCCCGCATGGTAGTTCGCCAGCCGCTGGAACTGGTTGATATGGTAGAAAAACTGGATCTGTACATCACCGTTAAAGGTGGTGGTATCTCCGGTCAGGCAGGTGCGATCCGTCACGGTATCACCCGCGCTCTGATGGAGTACGACGAGTCCCTGCGTTCTGAACTGCGTAAAGCTGGCTTCGTTACTCGTGACGCTCGTCAGGTTGAACGTAAGAAAGTGGGTCTGCGTAAAGCACGTCGTCGTCCACAGTTCTCCAAACGTTAATCCATTCTGCTTACGCAGAACGATTGGCGAAAAACCCGCTTCGGCGGGTTTTTTTATGGATAATGCGCAGGTTATCCACAGTAACATTTCATATATCTTCTCTTTTTCCACATTTCCGGCATCCCCTCACCACAAAGCCATCAAAATCTGGTAAACTATCATCCAATTTTCTGCCCAAATATCGGTGAATACTCGATTTTTGTTCGATTCTTGAACAATGTGTCTTCTCTGGGATGGGCGATACTTCATCTGGCTGGCCCCGTTGGGCTGGTAGCAGTAAAAATTCTGAATATACCTGGAGGTTTTCATGGCTGTCGCTGCCAACAAACGTTCGGTAATGACGCTGTTTTCTGGTCCTACTGACATTTATAGCCATCAGGTTCGTATCGTGCTGGCCGAGAAGGGTGTCAGTTTTGAGATCGAGCATGTGGAAAAGGATAACCCGCCTCAGGATCTGATCGATCTCAACCCGAGCCAAAGCGTACCGACGCTGGTGGATCGCGAGCTGACCCTGTGGGAATCCCGTATCATTATGGAATATCTGGATGAGCGTTTCCCGCATCCGCCGCTGATGCCTGTTTACCCTGTTGCACGTGGTGAAAGCCGCCTGTACATGCAGCGTATCGAAAAAGACTGGTATTCGCTGATGAACGTCATTACCAGCGGTTCCGCTTCTGAAGCCGACGCTGCGCGTAAGCAACTGCGTGAAGAGCTGCTGGCAATTGCCCCTGTGTTTGGTCAGAAACCGTTCTTCCTGAGCGACGAGTTCAGCCTGGTGGATTGCTATCTGGCCCCGCTGCTGTGGCGTCTGCCAATTCTGGGCGTTGAGTTCAGCGGCCCTGGCGCAAAAGAGCTGAAAGGCTATATGACTCGCGTATTTGAGCGCGACTCTTTCCTGGCATCTTTAACTGAACCGGAACGTGAAATGCGTCTCGGCCGAGGCTAATGACTGTGGAAATGTCACAACTTACCCCACGCCGTCCGTATCTGCTGCGCGCCTTCTATGAATGGCTGCTGGATAACCAGCTCACGCCGCACCTGGTTGTGGATGTGACGTTGCCGGGCGTGCAGGTTCCAATGGAATACGCACGCGACGGACAGATTGTACTGAATATTGCGCCACGTGCAGTGGGTAACCTGGAGCTGGCAAACGACGAAGTGCGCTTTAATGCGCGTTTCGGCGGCGTGCCGCGTCAGGTTTCCGTTCCGCTGGCTGCGGTTCTGGCTATCTACGCCCGTGAAAACGGTGCAGGCACCATGTTCGAGCCGGAAGCGGCGTATGATGAAGAGGTTGCCAGCCTGAATGACGATGAGGCATCCGATGAACGCGAAAGCGACCCGGTAATGTCTGTGATTGATGGCGACAAGCCCGATCGTCAGGACGACGACGAGGGTCCCGATGATGAACCGCCACCGCGCGGTGGTCGTCCCGCACTGCGCGTTGTGAAATAAACAAACAGGCCCGACGGGCCTGTTTTGCTTTCTGCTTATAGCGGTTAGCTGTTACGTTCCCGCCACTCTTTTATCATTTCAGCGGTGACTTCATTCTGGTAACAAATTGGGGAATAGCCACCAGCCTTACTCCATGCACTGCGACGCCCGCATGAACTGCCATTTCGGGCCTGATTAAAAGGGCAAGCACATACGCCGGGATAATCAGCGATAGACTCCGCAATAATTTCGTTTTTAACCTGAGTATCGGAGAGCGCGTTGGCTTTGGCGACAGCATTACCGACGCTGAAAAACAAAATGGCAAAGAGTAGCCCGGTGACGATTTTATCGAATTTCATATCTTCATTTCCGTATGTAGTAGCAATATATCAGCGGCAAAGAGGTGCCGGCCCAGGATCAGACAAGTTATTTAGATGACACTAGTTGTCGTTTCATATTTGAGAATGCAATGATATTAGCTGTGAATGTTAATTCAGATATCTATGCTGTTAGTGAATGTTATTATCGAAATGTCCGGACATAAATGTCACATTTTCGATTGTGTTTGCCCCTAAGAATCACTCCGGTTAAAGACATAATAAAAAGCCCCGAAGGGCTTTTAAATAGCGCATATTTAGGCTTTAATCCCTTGGTGTATTACAAGGAACATCTAATTGCCCTAGGGGTATACACGGAACAAAGGCGGTTGATCTAAGTCCTTAAGATGGCGCTCGCGGGCGACATGAACCGCATAACCCTGTTCCAAAGCCCAATCAGCAGCCTTTTCCTGCGTTTTCTCTGTATGTATCTCTTTGCCGTCAACAATCACCACATGATGGATAACGTCTTCATCCTCACTCGTTGATTTAGGGCGATATTCTACATAGGCATGTTTTTTGACCATTATTTCAAATCCCTTTTGTTTACGGCGCAGATATTACGCCGCTCTTCTATTACTGCGTTATATGAACTTCTGCTTCAACACTTAACCATTTATTTGTTGTGGATATACGATTGCGTTCACGATTTAAAGAGAGTTACGGACCGTTGATAAAGGTTCATCATGTCATGGTTCGTAATAAATCTCAGGCAGAAGGAATAAGCCTGGAATTGAAGGGGGGAAAGAAGGGGGGGGCGAACATGCGGTGATGATAAACCGCATGTTCAACCGGTATTACACTTCCAGGAAGTTCAGGATCCCGTCAGCCGCCTTGCGGCCCTCGGCAATTGCCGTCACCACCAGGTCTGAACCGCGAACGATATCGCCACCGGCGAAGATTTTCGGGTTGCTGGTCTGGAAGGCGTTGTCGCTGCCTTCCGGCGCAATCACGCGGCCCTGTGAGTCCAGCTCTACGCTGTGCTTCGCCAGCCACTCCATGCTGTGAGGGCGGAAACCAAACGCCATCACCACGGCGTCGGCCGGGATCACGTGCTCAGAGCCAGCCACGATCTCCGCGCGACGACGGCCTTTCGCATCCGGCGCACCCATCTCGGTGCGCGCCATCTTCACGCCGCTCACCTTTCCGTTGGCGTTCACTTCAATGCCCAGAGGCTGGATGTTGAACTGGAACTCCACGCCCTCTTCACGCGCGTTTTTCACTTCGCGCTTAGAGCCCGGCATGTTCTCTTCGTCACGACGGTAAGCACAGATGACGTGCGCCGCGTTCTGACGAATGGACGTACGCACGCAGTCCATCGCGGTATCACCGCCGCCCAGCACGACAACGCGTTTACCTTCCATGCTGACAAACGGCTCGTCGGCAGTTTCGCCGTAGCCCATCAGCTGTTTGGTGTTAGCAATCAGGAACGGCAGCGCGTCGTACACGCCTGGCGCATCTTCGTTCTCCAGACCACCGCGCATGGACTGATAGGTACCCACGCCCAGGAACACGGCGTCGTAATCCTTCAGCAGATCGTCGAGCTGCACGTCGCGGCCCACTTCGGTGTTGAGTTTGAACTCAATGCCCATGCCGGTGAAGATTTCACGGCGGCGGGTCATCACCTCTTTTTCCAGTTTGAAGGCCGGGATGCCGAAGGTCAGCAGACCGCCGATTTCCGGATGACGGTCAAAAACCACCGCCTTCACGCCGTTGCGTGTCAGCACGTCCGCACAGGCCAGGCCTGCCGGACCCGCGCCGACGATCGCCACGCGCTTGTCGGTTTGACGCACGCCGGTCATATCCGGACGCCAGCCCATCTCGAACGCTTTATCGTTGATATAGCGTTCGATGTTGCCGATGGTCACCGCACCAAACTCGTCGTTCAGCGTACAGGAGCCTTCGCACAGGCGATCCTGAGGACACACGCGGCCGCACACTTCCGGCAGTGTATTGGTCTGGTGAGACAGCTCGGCGGCTTCAAAAATACGCCCTTCGTTGGCCAGCTTCAGCCAGTTCGGAATGTAGTTATGGACCGGACATTTCCATTCGCAGTAAGGGTTACCGCAGGACAGGCAGCGGTCTGCCTGTGCTTTGGCCTGGCCTTCTGAAAACGGCTCATAGATTTCAACAAATTCAATTTTACGGATCTTCAGCGGTTTCTTTGGCGGATCAACACGCTGCAGGTCGATAAACTGGTAAACGTTCTGGCTCATCTGAATTCCTTACTGCGCCTGCACGCGCAGCTCTGCTGCGCTACGACTACGGTGACCCAACAGGGCTTTAACATCGCTGGACTTCGGCTTAACCAGCGCGAATTTCGCAGAGAACGCTGGCCAGTTCGCCAGGATCTCTTCGCCGCGCGAAGAACCGGTATGCTGCACGTGTTCGGTAATCAAACCGCGCAGGTGTTCTTCATGAATGGCCAGCGAATCAACGTCCAGCACTTCCACCAGTTCCGGGTTCACGCGCTTGCGGAACTCACCGTCTTCATCCAGCACGTAGGCAAAACCGCCCGTCATGCCGGCGCCAAAGTTCACGCCGGTTTTACCCAGGACGCACACAATTCCGCCCGTCATGTATTCGCAGCCGTTATCGCCAATGCCTTCCACCACGGTGATGGCACCGGAGTTACGCACCGCAAAACGTTCGCCCGCACGGCCCGCGGCAAACAGACGACCGCCGGTCGCACCGTACAGACAGGTGTTGCCGATGATGCTGGCTTCATGGCTGCGGAAGGCTGAACCGACCGGAGGACGCACCGCCAGCAGACCGCCCGCCATGCCTTTGCCGACGTAGTCGTTGGCATCGCCGGTCAGGTATAACTCAACGCCGCCGGCGTTCCACACGCCGAAGCTCTGGCCCGCGGTACCGCTGAAGTGCGCGGTAATCGGATCCGATGCCAGCCCCTGGTCACCGTGCGTTTGCGCGATGTAGCCGGAGAGGGACGCGCCGACAGAACGGTCGGTGTTGCGGATATCAAACCAGAACGTTTTGCTCTGCTTCTCGTCCACGTACGGCTTCGCCTGTTGCAGCAGCTGCGCGTTCAGCACGCCGTTGTCGAACGGCGGGTTGTTCTCGGTGCAGTAAACCGCTTTGCCAGGATGCGGCTCAGCCGTTTCCAGCAGCTTAGACAGCTCCAGCTTCTGCTGCTTGGCGGTGAAGCCTTCCAGCTCTTTCAGCAGGTCGGTACGGCCAATCAGATCCACCAGACGCTTCACGCCCAGCTGCGCCATCAGCTCGCGGGTTTCACGGGCGATGAAGTCAAAGTAGTTAGTCACTTTGAACGGCAGGCCGTGATAGTGATTCTTACGCAGCTTCTCGTCCTGGGTTGCAACGCCGGTTGCGCAGTTGTTCAGGTGGCAAATACGCAGGTATTTACAGCCGAGCGCAACCATCGGGCCGGTACCGAAGCCGAAGCTTTCCGCACCCAGAATCGCCGCTTTGATGATGTCGAGGCCGGTTTTCAGACCGCCGTCCACCTGCAAACGGATCTTGTGACGCAGGCCGTTAGCCACCAGCGCCTGCTGGGTTTCCACCAGACCAAGCTCCCACGGGCAGCCCGCATATTTCACGGAGGAGAGCGGGCTTGCGCCGGTGCCGCCGTCGTAGCCGGCAATGGTGATCAGATCCGCATAGGCTTTCGCCACGCCGGTGGCGATGGTGCCGACGCCCGGCTCGGAAACCAGCTTCACGGAGATCATCGCTTTCGGGTTGACCTGCTTCAGGTCGAAAATGAGCTGCGCCAGATCCTCGATAGAGTAGATATCGTGGTGCGGCGGCGGGGAAATCAGCGTCACGCCCGGCACCGAGTAGCGCAGTTTGGCGATGTACGGGGTGACTTTATCACCCGGCAGCTGACCGCCTTCACCCGGTTTTGCACCCTGAGCGACCTTAATCTGGATCACGTCGGCGTTAACCAGGTAGGCAGGGGTTACGCCAAAGCGGCCGGACGCCACCTGCTTGATGCGCGACACTTTGTTGGTGCCGTAACGGGCAGGATCTTCACCGCCCTCGCCGGAGTTGGAGTTGCCGCCGATGCTGTTCATGGCTTCCGCCAGCGCTTCGTGCGCTTCCGGGCTCAGCGCGCCGATGGACATCGCCGCGGTATCGAAGCGTTTGAACAGTTCGGATGCAGGCTCAACTTCGTCAACGCTGACCGCTTCATCGCCCGGATTGAGGGCAATAAGGTCGCGCAGCGTCGCTGCCGGACGGTTGTTCACCAGCTCGGCATACTGCTGATAATCGCTGTATTCGCCGCTCTGTACCGCCTGTTGCAGCGTGCGCACCACGTCCGGGTTGTAGGCGTGATATTCGCCGCCGTGAACGTATTTCAGCAGGCCGCCCTGTTCCAGCGGCTTACGTGCCAGCCAGGCGCGCTTCGACAGGTTCACCAGATCCTGCTGGAAGTCAGCAAAACCGGCCCCGCCGATGCGGCTGACCACGCCCTGGAAGCAGAGGTTGGCGACGTCGTCGTGCAGGCCGACCGCTTCAAACAGCTTCGAGCAGCGGTAAGAGGCAATGGTCGAGATGCCCATTTTGGACATGATCTTGTACAGGCCTTTGTTGATGCCGTTACGGTAGTTCAGCATCACCGTGCGGTAGTCTTTGTCGATGGCGCGGGTGTCTACCAGGCGGGCCAGCGTTTCGTAGGCCAGGTATGGATAGATCGCCGTCGCACCAAAGCCTAACAGCACGGCAAAGTGGTGCGGATCGCGGGCGCTGGCGGTTTCCACAATGATGTTGGCGTCGCAGCGCAGGCTCTTGTCGACCAGACGCGTCTGGATAGCCCCCACAGCCATTGGCGCAGGCACCGGCAGACGGTTTTTCGCAATGTTACGGTCAGACAGCACCAGCAGAACGGTGCCGTTACGCACCATCTGCTCGGCTTTGTCACACAGCGCATTCACCGTCTCTTCGAGGCTCGTTTCGGTCACGTCGAAGGTGATATCGAGCGTGTCGGCGCGGTAGTGCTCCTCGGTCATGGTGGTGAGCTGTTTGAAATCGGAGTACAGCAGGATCGGCGATTTAAAGGTCAGACGGTGCGCCTGGCCTTCGGCTTCGCAGAAGACGTTCATCTCACGGCCGATGCTGGTGGCCAGCGACATCACGTGGGCTTCACGCAGCGGGTCGATTGGCGGGTTGGTCACCTGCGCAAACTGCTGACGGAAATAGTCGTAAATTATGCGCGGCTGGCTGGAGAGCACGGCGAACGGGGTATCGTCACCCATCGAGCCGACCGCTTCCTGGCCGTTTTCGCCGAGCACGCGAATAACCGAGTCCAGCTCTTCCGCGCTGTAGTTAAACTGCTTCTGGAAGCTCGCGAGGGTATCGTCGTCCATCTCGCGGCTGCCCACTTCGTCGTCAGACAGATCTTCGAACGGCACCAGGCGACGGACGTTTTTCGCCATCCACTCTTTATACGGATGGCGGCTTTTCAGATCGTTATCGGTTTCCGCAGAGTGCAGAATACGGCCGCCGCGGGTATCGATCACCATCAGCTCGCCCGGACCGACGCGGCCTTTCTCGACCACTTCGTCAGGCTGGTAATCCCAGATCCCCACTTCAGAGGCGCAGGTGATGAGCTTGTCTTTGGTGATGACGTAGCGCGCCGGACGCAGACCGTTACGGTCCAGGTTACAGGCAGCGAAGCGACCGTCGGACATCACGATACCTGCCGGACCGTCCCACGGCTCCATGTGCATGGAGTTAAAGTCGAAGAACGCGCGCAGCTCCGGATCCATATCCGGGTTGTTCTGCCAGGCCGGCGGCACGAGCAGACGCATGGCGCGCACGATATCCATGCCGCCTGCCAGCAGCAGTTCCAGCATGTTATCCATGGAACTGGAGTCAGAGCCGGTTTCGTTCACGAACGGGGCGGCATCGTGCAGGTCAGGGATCAGCGGGGTCTGGAACTTATAGGTACGAGCACGCGCCCACTGGCGGTTACCGGTGATGGTGTTGATCTCGCCGTTGTGCGCCAGGTAGCGGAACGGCTGCGCCAGCGGCCAGCGCGGCACGGTGTTGGTGGAGAAGCGCTGGTGGAACAGGCAAATGGCCGATTCCAGACGCAGGTCCGCCAGGTCCAGGTAGAAGCGCGGCAGGTCAGCCGGCATACACAGACCTTTATAGATGTTCACCAGGTTAGAGAGGCTACAGACGTAGAACTCTTTATCGTCCTGGAGACGTTTTTCAATGCGGCGACGGGCGATAAACAGACGGCGTTCCATATCGCGCGGACGCCAGCCCGCAGGCGCGTTAACGAAAATCTGCTCAATACGAGGCAGCGAGGAGAGGGCGATTTCACCGAGTACCCCTTCGTTGGTTGGCACATCGCGCCAGCCGACAATCGACAGGGTTTCGCGCTGAAGTTCTTCTTCAACGATGCGGCGTGAGGCGGCAGCCTTTTCAGGATCCTGATTCAGGAACAGCATGCCGACAGCGTAGTTTTTGGCTAAACGCCAGCCGCGCTCTTCCGCCACGATGCGGAAGAAACGATCCGGTTTTTGCAGCAGCAGGCCGCAACCGTCGCCGGTTTTACCATCGGCCAGGATGGCGCCACGGTGCTGCATACGGGCCAGTGCGTGAATAGCGGTACGCACTACCTTGTGGCTAGGTTCGCCTTCTATGTGGGCGATCAGGCCGAAACCACAGTTATCCTTCTCAAGGGATTTATCGTACAACATATCAGTGAACCTCCCCAGGCTCGTCGGGCTTCCCACTGAACTTTACCGTGGCGCACAGGCGCAGAAAGAGCATGGCGACGGGGTTAGCGTTTCATACGCGGACCTCGCATTCGCCCTCTTTTTCATCCTTTCGCGCAGGTAAACAAGTTTGAGGACTTGCTTCAGAGGGAATCTCAATTACTGCATAAATATGATGAGCAGGCCGCTCATCCAGAAAGCTTCCAGCGGATTTCCAACTTATCGGGAATTGGTACACAGGTCAAATGGCAATCTTATTTATACAAAAATGTGCTAAAGCGTAATTATCATTTTGTTTTTATTGGTTATTTGGCTAATTTTACAACCACTGAAAGCGCCAGGAAGGCTCAGGGGAGTGTGATCTGACTCACTATATGAAAGCGGTATTATTGATGCAGCATGCTGAAATGCGGATTTATGGCAGAATAATAATCTGGCGCAGTCTTCGAACCCGCATAAAATCACTGTTTTTCAGTCCTGGCGCTATAAATGAAAAAAACCATCAGAACATAAGGAAAAGTAATTACGTGGCGGGTGAATGAAATCTCGGTAATCGTGATTATTTATTCAAATGGATAAAGGCCGTCCAGGGCGATTGATCCAGGTCATCGCCGACAGAGGCTAAAAATGGCAGGCTTGTCCCCTTTCTTCGGGACGGTCTATCAGATTATGCAGTTACAGAAATTAGTCAATATGTTTGGTGGGGATCTTTTGCAGCGGTACGGTCAAAAGGTGCATAAGCTGACGCTGCACGGCGGCTTTAGCTGCCCGAACCGCGACGGCACCATCGGGCGCGGCGGCTGCACCTTCTGTAACGTTGCGTCGTTTGCTGACGAAGCCCAGCAGCATAAATCTATCGCGGAACAGCTCGCCCATCAGGCCAGCCTGGTGAACCGCGCGAAGCAGTATCTGGCCTATTTCCAGGCCTACACCAGCACGTGGGCGGAGGTGCAGGTGCTGCGTTCCATGTACCAGCAGGCGGTTGCTCAGGCGAACATTGTCGGGCTGTGCGTGGGTACGCGCCCGGACTGCGTACCGGAGGCGGTGCTGGATTTACTTAGCGAGTACAGAGAGAAGGGCTATGAGATCTGGCTGGAGCTGGGCCTGCAGACCGCGCACGATAAAACCCTGCACCGTATCAATCGTGGGCATGATTTCGCCTGCTACCAGCGCACTACGCGTCTCGCCCGCGAGCGTGGCCTGAAAGTCTGTTCGCATCTGATTGTCGGCTTGCCCGGAGAAGGGCAGCAGCACAGCCTGGAGACGCTGGAAAAAGTCGTGGAAACCGGCGTAGACGGCATTAAGCTGCACCCGCTGCATATCGTGAAGGGAAGCATAATGGCGAAAGCCTGGGAAGCCGGGCGGTTAAGCAGTATCGAGCTCGACGACTATACGGTGACGGCGGGAGAGATGATTCGCCACACGCCGCCGGAGATTGTCTACCACCGCATCTCCGCCAGCGCCCGCCGTCCAACGCTTCTGGCACCGCTCTGGTGCGAGAACCGGTGGACGGGGATGGTGGAAATCGACCGCTATCTTCAGGAAAACGGCGTACAGGGTTCGGCGCTGGGCCGCCCGTGGGTTCCCCGTCTACCGACGGCGGCCGCCTAGCAGACTCCCCAGCATGCCGCGCACAATCTGATTGGTGACCTGCCGCGCGGCGCTTTTCGCCATAGTCTGTACCACGCCGTCGCGCTTGCCGCCGCGCGGTCCGGTTGTGCCAAACAAAATGTCTTTTAGCCCGCCGAGAATGCCGTCATCCACTGCGACTGACTGGCCCTTAGCGGGTGGAGCATCCTGCGATTCGGTGGTTGCCTGTACCCCTTTTTGCAGCATCTCGAACGCAGACTCCCGATCCACTTCGTCTTCATACTTGCCGTACACCGGGGAGTGATTAATCAGGCTGTTACGTTCATCGTCGGTAACCGGCCCCATGCGCGAGCAGGGCGCGATAACCATTGCGCGTTCCACCACGGACGGGCTGCCCTTGGCATCCAGGAACGAGATCAGCGCTTCACCGGTGCCCAGCGCCTGAATCGCGGCTTCGGTATCAAAGGCCGGATTGGCACGCATGGTTTGCGCGGCGGCTTTCACCGCTTTCTGATCCTTCGGCGTAAAGGCGCGCAGGGCGTGCTGCACGCGGTTACCAAGCTGGCCCAGCACATTGTCAGGAATATCCGATGGGTTTTGCGACACAAACCAGACGCCGACCCCTTTGGAGCGGATCAGGCGTATAACCTGTTCAATTTTGTCCAGCAGCACCTGCGGCGCGTCGTTAAACAGCAGGTGTGCTTCGTCAAAGAAGAAGACCAGTTTGGGTTTTTCCAGATCGCCCGCTTCCGGTAACTGCTCGTACAGTTCGGAGAGCATCCACAGCAGGCTGGCGGCGTAAAGCTTTGGCATCTGGTAGAGCTTCTCTGAACTCAGAATGTTGATGATGCCTTTGCCACTGCTGTCGGTGCGCATCCAGTCTTTAATATCCAGCATCGGCTCGCCGAAGAAGTGTTCGGCGCCCTGCTGCTCCAGCGTCAGTAGCCCACGCTGAATGGCACCGACAGAGGCGCTGCTGATATTGCCGTACTGGTTCTGGAAGGATTTGGCGTTATCGCCGATGTACTGGGTAATGGCGCGCAGATCTTTGAAATCGAGCAGCAGCAGCCCCTGATCGTCGGCGATACGGAAGATGATGTTCAGCACGCCGGACTGCACGTCGTTGAGGTTGAGCAGGCGGGCCAGCAGCAGCGGGCCGAGATCGGAAACGGTGGCGCGTACCGGGTGGCCTTTCTCACCGAAGATGTCCCAGACCACCACCGGGTTGCCGTGCGGCGTCCAGTCCGTAATGCCAATATTCTTCAGTCGTTCGAGCAGTTTTTCAGAAGCGGTACCCTCCTGAGCCACACCGGTTAAATCGCCTTTTACGTCAGCCATAAAGACCGGCACGCCAATCTCTGAAAGTGACTCCGCCAGCTTCTGGAGAGTGACTGTTTTCCCTGTGCCGGTGGCGCCGGTAATCAGACCGTGGCGGTTCGCCATCGCGGGCAGTAGATACAGCTCTTTTTCCAGCGTCCGGGCAATTAACAATGGTGTACTCATGATGCGCTTCCTCTCTTAGTCCTGGGTGGAGTATAGGCAACCTGACGGCAAAATGGTTGAGTAAATTGCTGACTTTGCGGCGCATTGTCCAGCGCGGACTATGCTTTTGCATACGGTTCATAAAATAGTGGAAAACAATGTCCAGATTCTTCTTTAACGATCGCAAACAGCTGGTCAATGACGCCATTGAAGGCATACTGCTTTCTGCGCCACATGCGAATCTCGTCAAACTTGATATCGATCCAGCTATCAGGGTTGTCGCCCGCGGCGACTGGGATAAAAGCCGCGTGGCGGTGATCTCCGGCGGTGGCTCCGGGCACGAACCGGCGCACGCCGGATTTGTCGGTAAAGGCATGCTGACGGCGGCAGTGTGTGGCGATCTGTTCGCCTCCCCGAGCGTGGATGCGGTGCTGAACGCTATTGTGGCGGTGACGGGCGATCGCGGCTGCCTGCTGATCGTCAAAAACTATACCGGTGACCGGCTTAACTTTGGCCTGGCGGCAGAAAAGGCCAAACGCTACGGCCTGAAGGTCGAGATGGTGATTGTGGCGGACGATATCGCGCTGCCCGACAACAAGCAGCCGCGCGGCATTGCCGGCACGGTGCTGGTGCACAAGATTGCGGGCTATGCAGCGGAGCAAGGAAAATCGCTGAGCGAGGTGCGGGATATTGCGCAGCAGGCCTGCGATAACCTCTGGAGCCTGGGCGTTGCGATGCAAACCTGCAACCTGCCGGGCAGCGACGATGAAGAGGGGCGCATCAAGAAGGGCCATGTCGAGCTGGGGCTGGGGATCCACGGGGAGCCGGGTGCCTCGGTGGTTGATACGCAAAACAGTAAAGCGATTATCGACACGCTGGTGACGCCGCTCAAAGCGCAGGCGGGCGAGGGGCGTTTCGCGGTGCTGATCAACAACCTCGGCGGCGTGTCCGCGCTGGAGATGGCTTTGCTCACCAAAGAGCTGGCACATTCAGCGCTGAAAGAGAATATTGCGTACCTGATTGGCCCTGCGCCGCTGGTGAGCGCGCTGGATATGAAGGGCTTTTCTCTGACGCTGCTAAAGCTCAACGATTACTTTGAAAAGGCGATTCACGCCGAGGTCGAGACGCTGGGCTGGCAGAAGCCTGTGGCGTTTGCCCCTCTGCGTACCGTTCCGCAAAGCGCTATTCACGATAGCGTGGAATATGCCGCGTCCGACAATCCGCAGGTGAAGGAGTCTGTTTCACAGGTGACGAAGACGCTCATACAGCTTGAAAATCGCCTGAATGCGCTGGATGCCAAAGTGGGCGATGGCGATACCGGCTCTACGTTTGCGCAAGGTGCACGGGATATTGCGCAGCGCCTGGAAGAAAACACTCTCCCGCTGAATGACGTGCCTAAGCTGCTGTTGCTGGTGGGGGAACGACTGGCCACGGTGATGGGCGGATCGAGCGGTGTACTCATGTCGATCTTCTTCACGGCGGCGGGGCAAAAGCTTCACGATGGAGAGCCGCTACCTGAAGCATTGCTGAGCGGACTGGCGCAGATGAAGCAGTATGGCGGGGCAGATCTCGGCGATCGTACGCTGATCGATGCGCTGCAACCGGCGCTGGAAGCCTTGAAGAAAAAAGATCTTCAGGCGGCAGCGCAGGCTGCGCAGCAGGGAGCGGAGGCAACGGCGAAAATGGCGAAAGCCGGAGCAGGGCGCTCATCGTATGTGAATAAAGAGAATCTGGATGGGGTAATGGACCCGGGGGCGGTCGCGGTGGCGGAAGTGTTTAATACATTGGCGCAGTAGCAAAAGTAGGCCGGGTCAGGCGAAGCCGCTACCCGGCA
The DNA here is from genome assembly GCF_052044815.1 of Enterobacter sp. 22499. NCBI lineage: Bacteria > Pseudomonadati > Pseudomonadota > Gammaproteobacteria > Enterobacterales > Enterobacteriaceae > Enterobacter > Enterobacter sp. 22499. Next base: position 65,141 of record NZ_JBQENR010000006.1, read on the forward strand.
AACTCACATCAGAAATCCGCTTTCAACACCACGCGATAACGGGCTTTGCCGTCGCGCACGTGCTGGATGGCTTCGTTAATTTTCGACATTGGATACAGCTCGGTGGTCGGCGTCACTTTGGTGCGGCCGGCAAACTTCATCAGCTTGCGCAGCTCGTATGGCGTACCGGTCGCGGAGCCTGACACGCTGCGATCCCCACCGATCAGGGTAAAGGCCGGAACCGGCAGCGGCTTCATCACCGCACCCACGGTGTGGAAGTTACCGCCGTAGGCCAGCGCTTCAAAGTACGGCTGCCAGTTGAGATCGACGTTCACGGTGTTGATGATCAGGTCAAACTGCCCAGCCAGCGCGTTCAGCGCGTCCGGATCGCGGCTGTTCACGACTTTGTCCGCGCCCATTGCCAGCACTTCTTTCTCCTTCGCCGGATTCGAGCTAAACGCCGTCACTTCACAGCCCATCGCGTGCAGCAGCTTGATGGCGATGTGGCCCAGACCACCGATACCGATCACGCCCACGCGGCTGGTGGCGGTGACGTGGTGCATCAGCAGCGGTTTAAAGACGGTGATCCCGCCGCACAGCAGTGGACCAGCAGATTCAATATCAATGCTGTCCGGCAGCGGGATGACCCATTGCCAGTCGGCGCGCAGCTTATCGGCGAAACCGCCCTTGTTCAGGATGGTGGGCACTGCGCCTTCAAGGCAGTTGATCTGGTTGCCGCTGATACAGGCGTCGCAGTGGCCGCAGCTCCGTGCTGTCCAGCCAATGCCCACGCGCTGGCCAACCTTCAGCCCTTTGTCCTGCGCGGCGCTGCCGAGCGCGACGACGCGGCCAATCACTTCGTGCCCGGCAACCAGCGGATAGCTGGAGAAGCCCCATTCGTTGTCGATCATCGAGAGATCTGAGTGGCAGACCCCGCAGTAATCAACCTGTACTTCGACGTCTTCTGCTTTTAGTTCGCCCGCATCGTACTCGTAAAGCTCAAGTTCTGCACCCGCCTGCGGTGCGGCGTAGCTTTTTATCTTCGACATCGTGTTTCCCCCGTTGTGGTGTGAACTGAGAGTGTAGAGCATTCAGTTTACAGCCGCTTAACAGAAGGGGGCAGGAACGAAACTTACAGACTTTTCAGCATTCTGACTTCGCAGTCAACGTGGCCCGTGCAGCCCAGCGGCGCATCGATATGCTCAAAGCCCAGATGTTCATACAGGCCGATGGCCTCTTTGAGGAAGGCGGTGGTTTCGAGGTAGCAGCGTTTAAAACCCTGATTGCGCGCGTGCTCCAGGGCGACCAGCGCCAGCTTCTTCGCCAGACCCTGTCCACGAACCGACGGCAGGAAATACATTTTCTGCAGCTCACAGATATCCGGCTCGCTGCAGCTCAGCGGTGCAACACCGCCGCCGCCCACAACCTGGCCGTCCTGCTCAATGACCCAGTAGGCGTGGCCCGGCTGGCTGTACAGCTTAAACAGTTCGTCAAGATTCGGGTCGGCAACGGTGTAACCTTTATCCGCCGTCAGCCCAAACTCTGCAGAAACGGTGCGGATAACGGCGGCGATAGCCGGATTGTCCTGCTCAGTGATCCGACGCATCGTCGTCGCGACGGGGGTAATCACGCTCATAGCATTACTCATTACAAAAATTGACACACAGTTGCTGTTAATAGCACCGCAGAAAAGGGAGTGCAAGCGAGGAGTTTTCAGGAAGGTTACCCCTTACGCCCTGAAGCGTAAGGGGTAAAAGCATTACAGGGCCGCGATAACGGCCTGCTGCTCGATCAGTTTGGTCTTCGCATCGGCGAAGGCAACCAGACGCTCACGCTCTTTGGCAATGACCGCTTCCGGCGCGCGGGCAACAAAGCCTTCGTTCGCCAGCTTGCTTTCGATTTTGCCAATTTCCACGTCGACTTTCGCCACTTCTTTCGCCAGACGCGCCAGCTCTGCGTCTTTGTCGACCAAGCCTGCCATCGGGATCAGCAGCTCCGCACCGTCGATAATTTTAGTCACGGAAACCGGACCCTTGTCATCGGCAGGCAGCACGGTGATGCTTTCCAGACGCGCCATGGTTTTCAGGAAGGTGTTGTTCTCGGTGACGCGACGAACGGCAGCGTCGCTGCAGCCGCGCAGCAGCAGCTCCAGTGGTTTACCCGGGGCGATGTTCATTTCGGCACGGATGTTACGTACCGCAACGATCGCCTGCTTCAGCCACTCGGTATCCGCAGACGCGGCTTCATCAACCTTAGCCGCATCGAATTCCGGGAACGGCTGCAGCATGATGGTATCGGCGTTGATGCCCGCAATGACCTTCACGCGCTGCCAGATGGTTTCGGTGATGAATGGAATAACCGGATGCGCCAGGCGCAGCAGGCCTTCCAGGACGGTAATCAGCGTGTTGCGCGTGCCGCGCAGCTCTGCTTCAGAACCGCCGTTCATGACCGGCTTCGCCAGCTCCAGATACCAGTCACAGAACTGGTTCCAGGTGAATTCATACAGAATGCCCGCTGCGATATCGAAGCGGTAGCTGTCCAGCGCCTCGCGGAAGGCTTTCACCGTCTGGTTAAATTCCGCCAGGATCCAGCGGTCCGCCAGAGACAGGGTCATCTCGCCGCCGTTGAAGCCGCAATCCTGATCTTCGGTGTTCATCAGCACGAAGCGGCTGGCGTTCCACAGCTTGTTACAGAAGTTACGGTAACCTTCCAGACGCTTCATGTCCCAGTTGATGTCACGGCCGGTCGAGGCCAGCGCCGCCAGGGTGAAGCGCAGGGCGTCGGTACCGTGAGATTCGATCCCGTTCGGGAACTGCTTCTCGGTACGCTTGCGGATTTTCTCAGCCAGCTGCGGCTGCATCATGTTGCCGGTACGTTTTTCCAGCAGGTCTTCCAGGGAGATCCCGTCAACCATGTCCAGCGGGTCAATCACGTTGCCCTTGGACTTGGACATCTTCTGCCCTTCGTCGTCGCGGATAAGGCCGGTCATGTAGACGGTATGGAACGGAACCTGCGGCTTGCCGTCTTCGTCTTTGATGAAGTGCATGGTCATCATGATCATGCGGGCAATCCAGAAGAAGATGATGTCGAAGCCGGACACCATTACGCTGGTAGGATGGAACTGACGCAGCGCGTCGGTGTTTTCAGGCCAGCCGAGGGTAGAGAAGGTCCACAGCGCGGAGGAGAACCAGGTATCCAGCACGTCTTCGTCCTGGCGCAGGGCCACGTCAGCGCTCAGGTTATTTTCCTGACGCACTTCGTCTTCGCTACGGCCAACGTAGACGTTGCCTTCGTTGTCGTACCATGCCGGGATGCGGTGACCCCACCACAGCTGACGGGAGATACACCAGTCCTGAATGTCGCGCATCCAGGAGAAGTACATGTTTTCGTACTGCTTCGGCACGAACTGGATGCTGCCGTTCTCAACCGCTTCCACAGCCGGTTTCGCCAGCACGTCGGCACGGACGTACCACTGGTCGGTCAGCATTGGCTCAATAACCACGCCGCCACGGTCGCCGTACGGCACGGTCAGATCGTGAGGCTTAATCTCTTCCAGCAGGCCGAGCGCATCAACGGCGGCTACGATGGCTTTACGTGCAGCAAAGCGCTCCAGCTTCTGGAACTCCGCCGGGATCTCGCTGGAGTAAACGTCGGATTCGTTGCCTTTGGTATCGTACACCTCTGCGCTTTCGCGGATATCGCCGTCGAAGGTCAGAATATTGATCATCGGCAGGGCGTGACGACGACCCACTTCATAGTCGTTGAAGTCGTGCGCCGGGGTGATTTTCACGCAGCCGGTGCCTTTTTCCATGTCGGCGTGTTCGTCGCCCACAATCGGAATGCGGCGGTTCACCAGCGGCAGCACCACAAATTTGCCGATCAGATCTTTATAGCGCGGATCTTCCGGGTTAACGGCCACGCCGGTATCGCCCAGCAGGGTTTCCGGACGGGTGGTCGCCACCACCAGGTAATCTTTACCGTCTGCAGTTTTTGCGCCGTCGGCCAGCGGATAGCGGATGTGCCACATGGAGCCTTTGGACTCGCGGTTTTCCACTTCCAGGTCAGAAATTGCGGTGCGCAGTTTCGGGTCCCAGTTTACCAGGCGTTTGCCGCGGTAAATCAGGTCTTCTTTGTACAGACGGACGAACACTTCTTTTACGGCGTTGGACAGGCCTTCGTCCATGGTGAAGCGCTCGCGCTCCCAGTCCACGGAGTTGCCGAGACGGCGCATCTGACGGGTAATGGTGCCGCCGGATTCTGCCTTCCACTGCCAGATTTTGTCGATGAACGCATCGCGACCGTAGTCGTGACGAGTTTTACCTTCTTCAGCGGCAATTTTACGCTCAACCACCATCTGGGTCGCGATACCCGCGTGGTCAGTCCCCGCCTGCCACAGGGTGTTTTTGCCCTGCATGCGCTGGTAGCGGATCATGGTGTCCATGATGGTCTGCTGGAAAGCATGCCCCATATGCAAACTGCCGGTGACGTTCGGCGGCGGGATCATGATGCAGAAGGACTCTTTGCTTTCGTCGCCGTTAGGCTTGAAATAGCCCTGCTGTTCCCAGTGCTCGTAAAGCGGCTGTTCGATATCGCGTGGGTTATATGTCTTTTCCATTATTTCCAGGTTGCCGTATTCAGGTTAAAACCGGCCAGGCGGTACGCTTTATAGCGTTCGCGCGCCAGTTGTTTCAAGGATTCTTCGTAAGGGACAAAGTCTACCACTTCTGTGAAAGCGGTGGCAAAATCTGCAAAGTCTGTCCGCAGGCTAATGAGAATATCGCGCGCGCTGCTGTTGCGCTTTTGCGGCCAGGCAATTTCGACCGGTGCCCCGCCGCGTGGACCTTCGCCCGACAGGTTATGCGGAACAAAACTTTCCGGCGGGCGCGCCCATAGCGCTTCATCCAGGCGAATCGCCTGCTGCTCATCTTCACAGGCAATCAGTACGCGTTTACCTGCGCGCCAACGTTCTGCGGCAATTTCACACACCAGCTGTTCAACGGCGCTGAGGCCATCCTGATGGGTGTCGTTGTCCAGAAGGTAGAACGTTGCATTCTTCATATATGGGGCTTCTTGTCGAGGATTTAAATGCAAAGCCGGGTGGCGCTTCGCTTACCCGGCCTACGGTTGAGTGGCGTNCCGCCACCCGGCACATTACATCACTCGTCGCCGTTAAAACCCGCACGATTAAGCAGGAACTGCGACAGCAGGGCCACCGGACGTCCGGTAGCGCCTTTGGCTTTACCGGAGCGCCATGCGGTACCCGCGATATCCAGGTGCGCCCAGTTATATTTACGGGTGAAGCGCGCCAGGAAGCAGCCTGCGGTAATTGCGCCGCCAGGACGACCGCCGATGTTAGCCATGTCCGCAAAGTTAGACTCAAGCTGTTCCTGATACTCGTCACCCAGCGGCAGACGCCATGCACGGTCACCGGCCTGCTCGGACGCGCCGATAAGCTCGTGTGCCAGCGGGTTGTGGTTCGACATCAGGCCGGTGATGTGATGGCCCAGGGCAATCACGCAGGCACCGGTCAGGGTGGCCACGTCGATAACCGCTTCAGGTTCGAAGCGCTCAACGTAGGTCAACACGTCACAGAGTACCAGACGGCCTTCGGCGTCGGTATTCAGCACTTCAACGGTCTGGCCGGACATGGTGGTCAGGACGTCGCCTGGACGATACGCGCGACCGCCAGGCATGTTTTCGCAGCCTGCCAGCACGCCGATTACGTTGATGGGCAGCTGAAGCTCCGCAACCATGCGCATGACGCCGTAAACCGCCGCCGCGCCGCACATGTCGTACTTCATCTCGTCCATGCCTTCTGAAGGCTTGATGGAGATACCGCCGGAGTCAAAGGTCAGCCCTTTACCGACGAGCACGATCGGACGCGCGTCTTCAGACGGATTGCCTTTGTATTCGATGACCGACATCAGGGATTCGTTCTGCGAGCCGTTACCCACCGCCAGATAAGAGTGCATCCCCAGCTCTTTCATCTGCTGTTCGCCGATGACGCGGGTGATGACGTTTTTGCTGTAGGAGTCAGCCAGCTGGCGCGCCTGAGAGGCGAGGTAGGCGGCGTTACAGATGTTTGGCGGCATGTTGCCGAGATCTTTTGCCGCTTTAATACCGGCGGCAATCGCCAGACCATGCTGGATGGCGCGCTCGCCGCTGGTCAGTTCGCGACGGGTTGGCACGTTAAAGACCATTTTGCGCAGCGGGCGACGCGGCTCGCTTTTATTGGTCTTAAGCTGATCGAAGCTGTAAAGGCTCTCTTTTGCCGTTTCGACGGCCTGACGCACTTTCCAGTAGGTGTTACGGCCTTTGACGTGTAGCTCGGTCAGGAAGCAGACGGCTTCCATTGAACCGGTGTCATTCAGCGTATTAATGGTTTTCTGAATAACCTGCTTATACTGACGTTCATCCAGCTCGCGCTCTTTGCCGCAGCCAATCAGCAGAATACGCTCTGACAGGACGTTCGGAACATGGTGCAGTAACAGCGTCTGCCCAGGTTTGCCTTCCAGTTCGCCACGGCGCAGCAGGGCGCTGATATAGCCGTCACTGATTTTATCGAGTTGCTCGGCGATCGGGGAGAGTCGGCGCGGTTCAAAGACGCCCACAACGATGCAGGCACTCCGCTGTTTCTCCGGGCTACCGCTTTTTACACTGAACTCCATGCACTACGCTCCTGAATCTTAAAGACAACGGCGGCTGCTACAGATAGAATTGAAACCTTTCGTAACTCATGTCCGCTGTTGTGGTGACTTCGTGTTAATCTTACGTTACTACGGTTTCGACACGTCAGAAAAAGTCCTGAAGCGTGAATCCGCCGGATGTTTTAATCTTAGCGACGATTTCGACGACTCAAGAGAATAAATGACGTTTAAGCCATGAAACAAGCGATTTTCCAGCAAAGAGACGGGTTTTTACGGGCGTATTTAAAGTGATAATCATAAGATATCTGGTGCGGGAGACGCTCAAAAGCCAACTGGCGATCCTCTTCATCCTGCTGCTGATTTTTTTCTGTCAGAAGCTGGTTAAGATCCTCGGTGCGGCCGTTGACGGCGAAATTCCAACGAATCTGGTGCTTTCCCTGCTTGGGCTGGGGATCCCGGAAATGGCGCAGCTTATTCTGCCGCTGAGTCTATTCCTCGGCCTGCTGATGACCCTCGGTAAGCTGTACACCGAGAGTGAAATTACGGTGATGCATGCCTGCGGCCTGAGTAAAGCCGTACTGGTGAAAGCGGCGATGATACTGGCGCTGTTCACGGGCATTGTTGCGGCGGTGAATGTGATGTGGGCGGGCCCTATGTCTTCCCGTCATCAGGACGAAGTGCTGGCCGAGGCGAAAGCAAACCCCGGCATGGCGGCGCTCGCGCAGGGGCAGTTCCAGCAGGCGACTGACGGAAACTCCGTGTTGTTTATTGAGAGCGTTGACGGCAGTAAATTCAACGATGTATTTCTGGCGCAGCTGCGTCCTAAAGGTAACGCGCGTCCGTCAGTGGTGGTTGCCGATTCTGGCCAGCTTTCTCAGCGCAAAGACGGTTCTCAGGTCGTCACGCTGAATAAAGGCACCCGTTTCGAAGGCACCGCGATGCTGCGTGACTTCCGTATTACGGATTTCCAGAACTATCAGGCCATTATTGGTCATCAGGCGGTAGCGCTCGATCCGACGGATACCGAGCAAATGGATATGCGCACGCTGTGGAATACCGATACCGACAGAGCGCGGGCTGAGTTCCACTGGCGTATTACGCTCGTATTCACCGTGTTTATGATGGCACTGATTGTCGTGCCGCTGAGCGTGGTGAACCCGCGCCAGGGCCGCGTGCTCTCTATGCTGCCAGCGATGCTGCTTTACCTGATCTACTTCCTGCTGCAAACCTCGATTCGCTCTAACGGCGCGAAGGGTAAACTGGATCCGATGGTCTGGACGTGGTTCGTTAACAGCCTGTACATCTTACTGGCGCTGGGATTAAACCTGTGGGATACGGTGCCTGTGCGCCGCATACGTGCCCGATTCTCGCGTAAAGGAGCCATCTAATGCAGGCGTTTGGCGTTCTTGATCGCTATATCGGTAAAACCATTTTCACCACCATCATGATGACGTTGTTCATGCTGGTGTCGCTCTCCGGCATTATCAAATTTGTCGATCAGCTGAAAAAAGCCGGGCAGGGCAGCTATGACGCGATGGGTGCGGGGATGTACACCCTGCTCAGCGTGCCAAAAGATGTGCAGATCTTCTTCCCGATGGCGGCCCTGCTGGGCGCGCTGCTGGGGCTGGGGATGCTGGCTCAGCGCAGCGAGCTGGTGGTGATGCAGGCCTCAGGCTTTACCCGTATGCAGGTTGCGCTGTCGGTAATGAAAACCGCAATCCCGCTGGTGCTGTTGACCATGGCAATTGGCGAGTGGGTGGCACCGCAGGGCGAGCAGATGGCGCGTAACTATCGTGCTCAGGCAATGTACGGTGGTTCACTGCTCTCGACTCAGCAAGGTTTATGGGCGAAAGACGGGAAAAACTTCGTCTACATCGAACGGGTAAAGGGTGATGATGAACTGGGCGGGGTGAGCATCTACGCGTTCAACGACCAGCGCCGTCTGGAGTCTGTCCGACACGCCTCTTCCGCGAAGTTTGACGCTGAACATAAGCAGTGGCGTTTGTCGCAGGTTGATGAATCTGACCTGACCGATCCAAAACAGATTACCGGGTCACAGACGGTGACCGGCACCTGGAAGACCAACCTCACGCCGGATAAGCTCGGGGTTGTTGCGCTGGATCCTGACGCGCTCTCTATCAGCGGCTTGCACAACTATGTGAAGTACCTGAAGTCGAGCGGGCAGGATGCCGGACGCTATCAGCTCAACATGTGGAGCAAAATCTTCCAGCCGATGTCCGTGGCGGTGATGATGCTGATGGCGCTGTCGTTTATCTTCGGCCCGCTGCGTAGCGTGCCGATGGGTGTGCGCGTCGTGACCGGTATTAGCTTCGGCTTTGTCTTCTATGTACTCGATCAGATCTTCGGTCCGCTGACGCTGGTTTATGGCATCCCGCCGATTATCGGTGCGCTGCTGCCGAGCGCTAGCTTCTTCCTGATCAGCCTCTGGCTGCTGTTGAAACGCTCCTGATTGACCTCTCCTCGCTTCCGGTGAACCGGAGGCGAGGCTAATCTCCTGTTTCACCCCGCACTTTTTCTCACAACCTTCAACGTCCCGCCTCGAATTTGAGTATTATTGAGCGATAAAGTCGTGAAGGGATCCTCTATGAAGCAAATTCGAATGCTAGCCCAGTACTACGTCGACCTGATGATGAAGCTTGGGCTGGTGCGTTTCTCCATGCTGCTGGCGCTGGCGCTGGTCGTTCTGGCGATTGTCGTGCAGATGGCCGTTACGATGGTTCTGCATGGTCAGGTCGAGAGTATCGACGTTATCCGCTCTATCTTCTTCGGCCTGCTCATTACCCCCTGGGCGGTCTATTTCCTTTCCGTGGTGGTCGAACAGCTTGAGGAGTCCCGTCAGCGCTTATCAAAACTGGTCGATAAGCTGGAGGAGATGCGCGAGCGCGACCTGAAGCTCAACGTTCAGCTTAAAGACAACATTGCTCAGTTGAATCAGGAAATTTCAGATCGTGAGAAGGCGGAGGCAGAGCGTCAGGCCACGCTGGAACAGCTGAAAATCGAAATGAAAGAGCGCGAGGTGACGCAGATCCAGCTTGAGCAGCAATCCTCCTTCCTGCGTTCGTTCCTGGACGCTTCGCCGGATCTGGTATTCTACCGTAACGAAGATAAAGAATTTTCAGGCTGTAACCGGGCGATGGAGCTCCTGACCGGGAAAAGTGAGAAGCAGCTGATTCACCTCAAGCCGCAGGACGTTTACTCCGAAGAGGCGGCCGCCAAGGTCATGGAGACGGACGAAAAAGTGTTCCGCCATAACGTCTCGCTGACCTACGAACAGTGGCTGGATTACCCGGACGGGCGCAAAGCCTGCTTTGAGATCCGTAAGGTGCCGTACTATGACCGCGTCGGGAAGCGCCACGGCCTGATGGGCTTCGGCCGTGATATTACCGAGCGTAAGCGTTATCAGGATGCGCTGGAGCGCGCCAGCCGCGACAAGACCACCTTCATCTCCACCATCAGCCATGAGCTTCGTACGCCGCTTAATGGCATTGTGGGGCTGAGCCGCATTCTGCTGGATACCGACCTGACCGCAGAGCAGGAAAAATACCTCAAAACGATTCATGTCTCGGCGGTCACGCTGGGTAATATCTTCAACGATATTATTGACATGGATAAGATGGAGCGCCGAAAGGTTCAGCTTGATAATCAGCCGGTTGATTTCACCAGCTTCCTTGCCGATCTGGAAAACTTGTCTGGTCTGCAGGCCCAGCAGAAGGGGCTGAATTTTGTCATGGATCCCACCCTGCCGCTGCCGCATAAAGTGATTACCGACGGCACGCGCCTGCGTCAGATCCTGTGGAATCTCATCAGCAACGCGGTGAAATTTACCCAGAAGGGGCAGGTGGCGGTGCGTATTCGCTATGACGACGGGGACATGCTGCACTTCGAGGTGGAGGACTCCGGGATTGGTATTCCGCAGGAGGAGCAGGACAAGATTTTCGCGATGTACTACCAGGTGAAGGACAGCAACGGTGGAAAACCGGCCACTGGTACCGGAATCGGTCTGGCGGTGTCTAAGCGGCTGGCGAAGAGCATGGGCGGTGACATCACCGTTGCCAGCCAGGCGGGCAAAGGGTCAACCTTCACGCTGACGGTGCATGCGCCGGCGGTGGCGGAAGAGGTAGAGGATACCTTTGAAAATGACGATATGCCGCTGCCTGCGCTGCACGTCCTGTTGGTGGAGGATATTGAGCTTAACGTGATTGTAGCGCGCTCGGTGCTGGAAAAACTGGGCAACAGCGTGGATGTCGCGATGACCGGTAAAGCCGCGCTGGAGATGTTTACACCTGGTGAATATGACCTCGTTCTGCTGGATATCCAGTTGCCGGATATGACCGGGCTGGATATCTCGCGTGAACTGACGCGTCAGTACGCGGCTGATGAACTGCCGCCGCTGGTGGCGCTGACGGCGAACGTGCTGAAAGATAAAAAAGAGTACCTCAACGCCGGTATGGACGATGTACTCAGCAAGCCTCTGGCGGTGCCTGCTCTGACCGCCATGATCAAGAAGTTCTGGGATACCCACGATGAAGAGGAGAGCACCATGACGTCTGTTGATAGCGCAAAAGCCCAAACGATACTCGATACCGCGATGCTGGAGCAGTATATCGATCTGGTCGGCCCGAAACTGATTACCGACGGCCTGGCGGTGTTTGAAAAAATGATGCCGGGTTATCTGAGCGTGCTGGAGTCAAACCTGACGGCGCGTGACCAGAAGGGCATCGTGGAAGAAGGGCATAAAATCAAAGGCGCAGCCGGCTCGGTCGGGTTACGCCACCTGCAGCAGCTGGGTCAACAGATTCAGTCGCCTGATTTACCAGCTTGGGAAGATAACGTTGGTGATTGGGTTGAAGAGATGAAACAAGAGTGGCAGAACGATGTTGCGGTGCTTAAAGCCTGGGTGGATGCCAGAAAAAAATGACCCCGGCTAGACCGGGGTGCGCGAATACTGCGCCAACACCAGGGAAATCGTGGCTGCGCCTGTTTTTTAAAGTAATTTTCTAATGGGCGCCGCCGTAAAAATTTAGGCCGCACGCAGATAAGATAGCAAATCTTAAATGGTTTGTTACATGAATCAGTGAAATGTGTGAAGCATAGCGTTTTAATCAAAATTATTAATGTGCTTCAGCGAGTTGCAAAGAAGGATCGTCAAGATGAAAAAAATTGGTGTTGTCCTGAGCGGATGCGGTGTTTTTGATGGTTCAGAAATACATGAAGCCGTAATCACGCTGCTGGCCCTGACGAAACAGGGAGCAGAGGTTATCTGTTTTGCGCCCGACAAAAATCAGTCGGATGTGATTAACCATCTGACCGGCGAGCCGATGGCCGAAACGCGTAACGTCCTGATTGAAGCCGCGCGTATTGCCCGGGGAGAGATTCATCCGCTGGCGAAGGCAGATGCCGCTGAACTGGATGCGCTCATTGTGCCGGGCGGCTTCGGCGCCGCGAAAAATCTCAGCACCTTTGCTGCCGAGGGTGCCGCATGCACGGTGGACCCTGATCTCAAAGCGCTGACGCTGGCGATGCATGCCGCGGGCAAGCCGCTGGGCTTTATCTGTATTGCACCGGCCATGCTGCCAAATATTTTCGATTTTCCGTTACGGCTGACGATCGGAACCGATATTGATACCGCAGAGGTCGTCGAGGATATGGGGGGCGAACACGTTCCGTGCCCGGTCGATGACATTGTGGTGGATGAAGACAACAAAGTTGTCACCACGCCCGCGTATATGCTGGCGAAGAATATTGCGGAAGCCGCCGTGGGCATTGAAAAGCTGGTCGCCCGGGTGCTGGTGCTGACGGAATGAGGCGTCAGTTTTCCGCAGGCGCATGGGTGAAACGCCTTCTTTTACGCATCGTTCTCGTCCTGGCGGTGTTCTGGGGAGGCGGGCTGGCCGTGTTCAGCATTTTGCCGGTACCGTTTTCAGCGGTCATGGTTGAGCGCCAGCTTAGCGCGTGGTTCTCCGGTGATTTCGGCTATGTTGCCCATTCTGACTGGGTGAGCATGGATGAAATTTCTCCTTTCATGGGGCTGGCGGTTATCGCGGCGGAAGACCAGAAATTCCCGGAGCACTGGGGGTTCGATGTGGCTGCGATTGAAAAGGCGCTGGCCCATAACGAACGTCACGAAAACCGTGTGCGCGGTGCGTCAACGCTGTCGCAGCAGACGGCTAAAAACCTGTTCCTGTGGGATGGCCGAAGCTGGGTGCGAAAAGGGCTGGAAGCGGGTCTGACCCTGGGAATGGAAACGGTCTGGAGCAAAAAGCGTATTCTGACCGTTTACCTTAATATCGCCGAGTTCGGCGACGGGGTATTTGGTGTCGAAGCTGCATCACAACGCTATTTTAATAAACCTGCCAGCAGGCTGAGCATGTCGGAGGCGGCGCTGCTCGCGGCTGTTCTGCCTAATCCTGTCCGCTTCAAGGCCAGCGCCCCGTCAGGGTACGTGCGAAGCCGTCAGGCGTGGATCATGCGCCAGATGCGCCAGCTGGGTGGGGAAGGGTTTATGGAGAGAAATGCGTTAATGTAGGGCGGGTAAGCGCAGCGCCACCCGCCAGAATAGCAGGCCTAATCTTCGTCGAACCCGGCGTTAAACAGCGCAACTACCGCTGCCAGAGCTTCCTCTTCCTGAGGACCGGTGGCTTCAACCTCAATCTGACGCCCTTTGGCGGAGTCCAGCATCAGCAGCGCAATTACGCTGTTGGCTTCCGCTTCGGTGCCTTCGTCATTACGCAGCAGCACTTCTGCATCGAAACCCTGCATCAGCTCAAACAGCTTCATCGCCGGGCGTGCATGCATGCCCAGCTTATTGGTGATCTCAACGGTTTGTTTTACGGTCATGTTTTACGTTTTTCCAGCGTGCGATGACGGGACTGAACGTTCTTACCGCGCGAGCGGAAATAGTCGGCCAGCTGTTCGGCGATGTAGACCGAACGATGTTTACCGCCGGTACAGCCAATCGCCACTGTCAGGTAGCTACGATTGTTTGTCTCCAGCATAGGTAACCATAGCTCAAGGTAGCTTCGCGTCTGGTAGATAAAATTGTGAACTTCTGTGTGTCGGTCGAGGAACGCCGCCACGGGCTTATCCAGACCGGTCATTGGACGCAGTTTAGGATCCCAGTGCGGGTTCGGCAGGAAGCGCACGTCGAAAACATAGTCCGCATCAATCGGAATACCGTGCTTAAAGCCGAAGGATTCGAACACCATCGTCAGCTCGCGCTCGCGTTTGCCCAGCAGCCGGGTTCGCAGCATTTCCGCCAGCTCGTGAACGGACATCTCTGAGGTGTCGACAATCAGATCGGCACGAGAGCGCAGCGGCTCAAGCAGATCGCTCTCTTCGTCGATGGCGCTCTCCAGCGAGAGATTCTTGCTGGAAAGCGGATGCAGACGACGGGTGTCGCTGTAGCGGCGGATCAGGGTATTGCGGTCGGCGTCAAGGAACAGCAGCTGAGGCGAGAACGCGTCAGGCAGGTTACTCATTGCCTGTTCGAAGATCTCTGGCGATTCCGGCATGTTACGAACGTCGATACTGACGGCGGCGGAGGTTTGTCTCTCCGCTAACGTGCGTGCCAGATCGGGCAATAACACGACCGGCAGGTTATCGACGCAGTAAAAACCCATGTCTTCCAGCGCGCGCAGAGCAACGGATTTCCCCGACCCTGAACGACCACTGACAATCATCAGCACCATGTTCCGTTTCTCCTCAGGACAACAGATGTGAAGGCCATCACCTGGTTATGCGTCATCCTGATTGCCTTCTGCTTCAGTGATAATTTGATAAAGCTCTTCATCACTTTGGGCTGAGCGCAGTCGACGGCAGATGGTTTTATCCGCCAGACGTTTAGCAACCAGCGAAAGCGTATGCAGGTGGGTCTTGGTCTGGTCGGCAGGCACCAACAGCGCGAAGAGGAGATCGACGGGCTGGTTATCAATGGCGTCAAAAGCGATTGGGGTTTCCAGCTGCACAAACACACCGACGGCACGCAGGGTGTCCTCTTCCAGCTTGCCGTGCGGGATCGCGATGCCGTTGCCGATACCGGTACTGCCCATCTTTTCACGGGTCAGAATGGCTTCGAACACCACCTGCGGCGGCAGGCCCAGCTGTTTTGCAGCCAATTCACTGATGATCTCCAGCGCACGTTTTTTGCTCTGGCAGTGAACGGCACTGCGGGTACATTCCTGGTTAAGGACATTGCTCAGTTGAAGAGCGGAATCGTTGTTCATCATAATTTCACCTAAGCGCTAACTGTACAAATGGCCCGTTGTGTTTCACAACAGGCCGTCCTGCACCCGTTAACTGCCCGGACAATTAGTGTTGTTTCAGTTTATCTTTATGTTTATTGAGCTGTCGCGCAAGCTTGTCAATCAAGCCGTCGATAGCCGCGTACATGTCTTGCCCTTCCGCACTGGCATGGAGTTCACCCCCGTTAACATGCAGGGTTGCATCCGAGATATGAGTCACTTTCTCCACTTTTAACACAACGTAGACCTGATTGATCCTTTCGAAATACTGCTCGAGTTTCGCGAACTTAGCGTTCACGAAGTCACGTAAAGCCTCAGTAATCTCGACGTTATGTCCTGTGATATTGAGCTGCATAGTGTCTTCCTTATCGGTTGTGTCAGACCAGCTGTTTACGCTGGTTAGACGGCGGAATGGATAAAGACTCTCGATACTTCGCAACAGTACGACGTGCCACCATAATACCCTGATCGGACAGCATGGTGGTCAACTTACTGTCACTTAGTGGCTTCGCGGGATTCTCCGCGGCGATCAACTTCTTCACCAGGGCGCGAATCGCCGTTGAGGAGGCTTCGCCGCCACCCTCGGTGTTCACGTGGCTGGAGAAGAAATACTTAAGCTCAAAAATACCGCGCGGACTGTGCAGATACTTCTGCGTAGTAACGCGGGAAATAGTGGATTCATGCATCTCGACGGCCTGGGCGATATCCGCCAGCACCATCGGCTTCATATACTCTTCGCCCTGCTCAAAGAAGGCCTGCTGCTGTTCGACGATGCAGCGGCTCACGCGAAGCAGGGTATCATTCCGGCTCTCCAGGCTCTTGATCAACCATCGCGCTTCCTGAAGATTGCTGCGAATATATTGATTGTCGGAGTCGTTGCGCGCGCTGGTACACATGGAGGCGTACTGCTGGTTGATTTGCAGGCGAGGGATGCTGTCAGAGTTCAGTTCAACGACCCAGCGGTCATTGTGTTTTCTGACCAGCACGTCCGGGATAACGTACTCGGGTTCGCTGGTCTGGATCGACTGACCGGGACGCGGATCGAGGGACTGGATCAGATTTACCGCCTCTTTCAGCACCTCTTCCTTCAGGCGCGTCACGCGCATCAGGGTGCGGAAATCGTGGTTAGCCAGAAGATCCAGATGATCGCTGATGATTAAGCGAGCCTCGTCGAGCCACGGCGTCTCTTTGCTGAACTGAGAAAGCTGGATCAGCAGACAGTCGCGCAGGTCCTTCGCGGCCACCCCGACCGGATCGAAGCGCTGAATGCGTTTCAGTACCGCTTCAATCTCCTCAATCTCAATCTCTTCATCGCCCATGCTTTCCAGAATGTCGTCCAGCGTGACGGTCAAATAACCGGTGTCATCAACGGCGTCGACAATCGAGGTGGCAATGGCGCGGTCGGTATCGGAGAAGGGGGTAAGCTCTACCTGCCACATCAGGTAATCCTGCAGCGACTGGGTGGTTTCGCCCTGGTAGACCGGTAGCTCGTCGTCCTGGTAGTCTGCACGCGTGCCGGAAGGGGTCCCGGCGGTATAGATTTCATCCCAGCTGGCATCCAGCGGAAGCTCGTCCGGCATCTCTTTTTGTTCGAGTGCATCCGCGGTGTCGAGCGCTTCTGTGTCCTGTGACTGCTGGGTATCTACCTCGTCATGAAGATCGGCTTGCTCCAGCAGGGGATTGCTGTCCAGCGCCTGCTGGAGCTCCTGCTGGAGTTCTAAGGTGGACAGTTGCAACAGACGAATTGCCTGCTGTAACTGCGGCGTCATCGCCAGCTGTTGGCTGAGCCTTAATTGCAAACCTTGCTTCATGTTCAGAGCATTTTTCTCCGGTTCGGCGTTACGTTACCTCTACCCTATCAGAGTCTGAAGTCTTCCCCAAGATAGACGCGCTTAACATGATCGTCTTCGAGGATCTGCTGCGGCGTACCGTGAGCGATCAGATTGCCCTGGCTCACGATATACGCGCGTTCACATACCGCCAGCGTTTCACGAACGTTGTGGTCTGTGATCAGCACGCCAAGTCCGCTGTCACGCAGATGCTCGATAATGCGTTTAATGTCGATAACGGAGATCGGGTCAACGCCCGCAAACGGTTCATCCAGAAGGATAAACTTCGGATTGGCGGCCAGCGCGCGCGCAATCTCAACACGACGGCGTTCCCCCCCGGACAAGGCCTGGCCCAGGCTGTCGCGCAGGTGTTCGATATGAAACTCTTCCATCAGCTCGTTGGCGCGATCCTGACGCTGTTCGTTGGTCAGGTCGTCGCGAATTTGCAGGACTGCCATCAGGTTATCAAAGACGCTCAGACGACGGAAAATAGAGGCTTCCTGCGGCAGATAGCCGATGCCACGGCGCGCGCGCGCGTGCAGCGGCAGCAGGCTGATATCTTCATCGTCAATAATAATGTTGCCGGCATCGCGCGGCACAATACCCACCACCATGTAGAAGGTGGTGGTTTTACCCGCACCGTTCGGGCCAAGCAGGCCCACAATTTCGCCGGAGTTGACGGTCAGACTGACATCTTCTACGACACGGCGGCCCTTATAGGCCTTCGCGAGATTTTTTGCAGTTAATGTTGCCATAGCGAATTAGTTACTCTTCTTCTGTGCCGGGGCCTGGCCCTTGCCTTTGTCCTGCAGCTGCGACGGAACCAGCACGGTGGTTACGCGTTTGCCTTTCTCGCTGGAGGCCTGCATTTTTTGCTCTTTCACCAGATAGGTAATCTGGTCACCGGTAATATTGCTGTCCAGCTGTTCCAGATACGCGTTTCCGGTCAGGATGACCAGGTCCTTCGCCAGCTCATAGTGCATATGCGAGGCGTGGCCCTTCACCGGCTTGCCGTTGTCCTGCATCTGGTAGAAGGTGGCCGGGTTGCCGTAACCATCAATGATCTCTTTGCCCTGCTCGCCGCCCGGACGGGTAACGACCACTTTATCGGCGTTAATTTTGATGGTCCCCTGAGTCATGACGACGTTACCCGTGAAGGTGACGACGTTACCCTGCATATCGAGAGACTGAGTGTCGGACTCGATATGGATCGGCTGGTCGGTATCGCCCGTTACAGCAAGCGCGGGGAGACTGGCCGCCAGCATCGCGCTGGCGATAATTACTTTAAGGCTGAGTTTGTTTGTTTTGAATTTCATAGGAGGTTCTAACCTTTTCAATCAGCTCGGCGTTCTTGCTGCGTAAGTTCCCGCGCATTCTTAAACCGCTGGAATTAAATGTTGTGCCATACAGTGTGACCAGATCCTGCGACGTCACGTCCTGGGTTACCAGGTTGATCTGGGCATTATCCGTCGTAATTTTTCGCAGTTGCGAGTCAGCGGTCAGGGCGTTGACTTCAACGTGGCCATACAGATAAAGCATACGGTCATTTGTCAGTTTGGCCCGATCTGACTTAATTGACCACGTCGGCACTTTGTCTTTATCGAAAGTGGTCATGACAGGTTGGGTAAACCACGAAACGCCGTCATCGGAAAAGTATTCAACGTGCTGGGCAATCAGGCGATAATTCAGCGCACCTTCCGGGCTATAGACCACGGTGTCACTGTGATCGCTTTTATAGGTTGGATCGTTATTGTTGACGACTTCCGTTTGCGTATCGTCGCGATCGGCAAGGTTCACGCCAATCAATACCAGTGCGACAAGCGAAAGCAGAATGATAACCCAACGTCTGGTTTTACTCATATCGATTGCCCTTTGGCTTCATCAAGCTTGCCCTGCGCCAGCAGAAGCAGATCGCAGACTTCACGGACGGCACCCCGGCCACCGTTGATGTGGGTAACGTAGTCAGCGCGCGGGATTAACAGCGGATGAGCATCAGCAACCGCGATGCTGAGACCGACTTCAGCCATCACCGGCCAGTCAATCAGGTCGTCCCCGACGTAGGCCACGTTTTCCGGTGCGATAGCCAGTTTACCCAGTAAATCATTGAACGCTGCCATCTTATCGGATTGACCCTGGTAAAGATGGGTAATGCCTAAGGTTTCACAGCGGTCTTCTACCAGTTTAGCTTTTCGTCCGGTGATGATAGCAACCTCGATACCCGAGGTGAGCGCACAGCGGATACCGTAGCCGTCGCGAACGTTAAACGCTTTCAGCTCTTCACCATTATTGCCCATGTAAATCAGGCCATCGGAAAGTACGCCATCCACATCCAGAATGAGCAGACGAATATTTTCCGCCTTTGCCATCATCTGGGTACTGACCGGACCATAACAGGTTGCAAGGGATGCACCCGCATTACTCATTGTCTTATCCTTTATTACACTACGCCAGCGCGCAGCAGATCATGCATATGTACCACACCCAGCAACTGGTCGCCATCGGCAACCATAACGGAGGTGATATGGCGGGACTGCATCAGGTTCAGCACATCCACGGCCAGCGTTCCCGGACGCACGCGAATGCCGCCGGGCGTCATCACATCGGCAATGCCGAGCGTGCGGACATCTACACCCATGTCGAACACGCGACGCAGGTCGCCATCGGTGAAGATCCCCTGAATTTTCATCAGATCGTCGCACACAACCGTCATACCCAGATTCTTACGGGTGATTTCCAGCAGCGCATCACGCAGGGAGGCTTCTTTGCTGACGTGAGGGATCTCATCCCCGGTGTGCATAATATCGTTTACCCGCAGCAGCAGCTTGCGCCCCAGCGCGCCGCCCGGATGGGAGAGCGCGAAATCTTCCGGCGTAAAACCGCGGGCTTCAAGCAGCGCGACGGCAAGCGCATCGCCCATGACCAGCGCGGCGGTAGTGCTGGATGTTGGCGCCAGGCCGAGCGGGCAGGCCTCTTTCGGTACTTTAACGCACAGATGAATATCGGCTGCACGCGCCATGCTACTTTCCGGACGGCTGGTCATGCAAATCAGCGGCACCTGCAGACGCTTAAGTACGGGGATCAATGCCAGAATTTCATTGGACTCACCGGAGTTGGACAGCGCGATAACGACATCCTGCGGCGTGACCATCCCCAGGTCGCCGTGCGCGGCTTCCCCCGGGTGTACAAAGAAGGACGAGGTTCCGGTGCTGGCAAACGTTGCCGCCATTTTGCGCCCAATGTGGCCGGACTTGCCCATCCCCATCACCACGACTTTCCCGGCACAGTAGAATATCTTCTCACATGCCAGACTAAAATCCTGATTAATGTACTGATCTAACTGCGCCAGACCTTCACGTTCAATCTCCAGAACCTCTTTGCCTGCTTTCTGAAAGTCAAAACCCGGCTGCAATTCTATTTGCGACATAATGCGTTTCCGTTTACCCAGAGAGAAGAGGCGAGAGCCAGTACAGCATCGCCATCCATACGATAAATCCACCCGTCAGCAGCGCGCCTGCGCCTTTGCCGATCTGGCGTTGCCGCCGCCAGCAGAGCAGGGCAAATATCACGCTGACCAGCAACATCACCCCGTAATCGCGTGAAAACGCCAGAGGATTAAACGGCCCCGGCGTAATCAGAGCCGGCAGGCCCATGACAATCGCGATATTAAATATATTGGAGCCGATAATATTACCAATGGCGATGTCATCTTCCCCTTTACGCGCCCCCGCAATGGCGGTGGCCAGCTCCGGCAGGCTGGTGCCGATAGCAATAACCGTCAGGCCAATCGTCAGTTCGCTCATGGCGAAATAGTTCGCCAGTACCGTCGCGTTATCCACGACCATGCGCGTTGCCATCGGCATAATGATCAGCGCAACGCCAAGCCAGAGGAGAGCGACCGGCAGCGTGCCTTCCCGCGGGAGTTCGGCAACCTGTTCACGCGTCAGGCTATCCTGACCCTGTTTTTCCGCCTGGCGGGCAATTTTAACACTATACAGTAACCAGATGACGGCCAGCGCCAGCAGGAAAATGCCGTCGCTATAGCTCAGTACGCCATCATAAAATACGCACCCTGCCAGCAGGCTTACGACTAACATTAGCGGCAATTCACGGCGCAGAACATCAGAATGCACGCGAAATGGATGGAGCAGTGCCGCAAGGCCTAAAATCAGTAATATATTGACGATGTTAGAGCCAATCGCGGTGCCAATTGCCAGGTCTAACTGACCATGCAGCGACGCCGAGACGGAGACGATGATTTCAGGAAGTGACGTGCCAACGCTGACCACGGTCATCCCGATGACTACAGGCGGTACACCCGTCAGGCGACACAGGATAGATGCAGCAAAGACTAAACGGTCAGCACTGTAGACCACTAACAGTAAACCAATGATTAACAGTGCTGTTGCTAAAAGCATCAAAAGTCCTTTCTTCAGGTATACTTGTCGGTCCATCGCGCGGGAATGGCTGGACTGCATACGGTCTGAGGCGTAACGAATTCCTAATTTTGACTTTATGCGCCGGAAAAGTAAAACAAATGCCAGCTTTCGCTAACCTCAACGGCTAATATTCTGTAAAAATGCGGGGTTAAGGGCTGATTCAGGCTGCACGTCTTAACGTGAGCAGGGTAAGAAAGGAACTATAAATGAGCCAAACGATGGCGAATATCGTCGATGTCCGCGGTGTGAGTTTTTCTCGCGGCAATCGACTGATATTCGATGATATTTCGTTGACCGTACCGCGTGGCAAAATCACCGCCATCATGGGGCCGTCCGGGATCGGTAAAACGACCCTCCTGCGCCTTATTGGTGGTCAGATCCCACCGGATAGCGGTGAAATCCTCTTCGATGGCGAAAACGTCCCGGAGATGTCGCGCTCGCGCCTGTATACTGTCCGCAAACGTATGAGTATGCTCTTTCAGTCGGGGGCGTTGTTCACCGACATGAACGTCTTCGATAACGTGGCCTATCCGCTGCGCGAGCATACCAGCCTGCCGCCTGAGCTGCTGAAAAGCACGGTGATGATGAAGCTTGAAGCTGTGGGGTTGCGGGGAGCCGCGAAGCTAATGCCTTCGGAGCTGTCCGGCGGGATGGCGCGCCGCGCCGCGCTGGCGCGAGCTATTGCATTAGAGCCCGATTTAATCATGTTCGACGAACCGTTCGTCGGGCAGGATCCCATCACGATGGGCGTGCTGGTAAAGCTCATCTCTGAACTGAACAGCGCGCTCGGCGTCACCTGTATCGTGGTGTCTCACGATGTACCGGAAGTGTTGAGCATTGCCGATTACGCCTATATCGTGGCGGACAAAAAGATCGTTGCACACGGCAGCGCCCAGGCGCTGCAGGAAAATTGCGATCCACGCGTGCGGCAGTTCCTCGACGGTATTGCTGACGGACCCGTACCGTTCCGCTACCCGGCGGGCGATTATCGTGACGATTTACTGGGAATAGGGAGTTAAGCCACTCATGCTGTTAAATGCGTTGGCCGCTCTCGGACACCGTGGCATAAAAACCATCAGGACGTTCGGGCGTGCCGGATTGATGTTATTCAACGCGCTGGTCGGCAAGCCGGAGTTTAGCAAGCACGCCCCTCTGCTGGTGCGTCAGCTTTATAATGTCGGCGTGCTGTCGATGCTCATCATTATTGTTTCCGGTCTGTTTATCGGCATGGTGCTGGGGCTGCAGGGCTACCTTGTTCTGACAACCTACAGTGCGGAAACCAGCCTCGGAATGCTGGTGGCGCTTTCGCTGCTGCGCGAATTGGGTCCGGTTGTGGCGGCACTGCTCTTCGCCGGGCGCGCGGGGTCGGCCTTAACGGCCGAAATTGGCCTGATGCGCGCGACCGAGCAGCTATCCAGCATGGAAATGATGGCGGTCGATCCGCTGCGTCGCGTGATCTCGCCGCGTTTCTGGGCGGGGGTGATCTCGCTCCCGCTACTGACTATTCTGTTTGTCGCCGTGGGGATCTGGGGCGGTTCGCTGGTTGGGGTCCACTGGAAAGGCATCGATGCCGGCTTCTTCTGGTCCGCGATGCAGGACGCCATCGACCTGCGAATGGATCTGGTTAACTGCCTGATTAAAAGCGTGGTGTTTGCCATTACGGTCACCTGGATTGCATTGTTCAATGGTTACGATGCTATCCCGACGTCGGCGGGCATTAGCCGTGCAACTACACGTACTGTCGTACATTCGTCGCTGGCCGTACTGGGCCTGGATTTTGTGCTCACCGCACTGATGTTTGGGAATTGAGTTCATGCAAACGAGAAAAAATGAAATTTGGGTCGGCGTTTTCCTGCTGCTGGCGCTGCTGGCGGCGCTGTTTATCTGCCTGAGAGCGGCGGATATCACCTCAGTACGCACCGAGCCGACGTATCGCATCTATGCCACGTTCGATAACATCGGCGGGCTGAAGGCGCGTTCACCGGTCCGCATTGGCGGTGTGGTGATCGGCCGCGTATCTGACATTACGCTCGATGAGAAAACGTATCTGCCGCGCGTCGCGATGGATATCGAAGAACGTTACAACCACATTCCGGACACCAGCTCCCTTTCTATCCGTACTTCCGGCCTGCTGGGTGAACAATATCTGGCACTTAACGTCGGCTTTGAAGATCCTGAGCTGGGAACGACTATCCTTAAAGACGGTAGCGTTATCCAGGATACGAAGTCCGCGATGGTGCTGGAGGACATGATTGGTCAGTTCCTTTACAACAGTAAAGGGGATGATAAAAAGTCTGACGATGCCCCTGCGCAGAGTGAAGACCATACCAACGTTGCGCCGACCCCTGGTGCTGCGAATTAATTCAGGAGAAGTCATTCATGTTTAAACGACTGTTAATGGTTGCCATGCTGGTCATTGCCCCTCTCACTGCGGCACATGCTGCGGATCAGAGCAACCCGTACAAACTGATGGACGAAGCTGCGAAGAAAACCTTCGACCGTCTCAAAAACGAACAGCCAAAAATTCGCGCGAATCCTGACTATCTGCGTGACGTGGTTGACCAGGAACTGCTGCCGTATGTGCAGATCAAATATGCGGGAGCGCTGGTGCTGGGCCGCTATTACAAAGACGCCACCCCGGCGCAGCGTGAGGCCTATTTTGCCGCATTCCGTGAATACCTGAAGCAGGCGTATGGTCAGGCGCTGGCGATGTACCACGGTCAGACCTATCAGATCGCCCCGGAGCAGCCGCTGGGTGATGCGACCATCGTGCCTATTCGCGTAACGATCATCGATCCTAACGGCCGTCCGCCGGTGCGCCTGGATTTCCAGTGGCGTAAAAACAGCCAGACCGGCCACTGGCAGGCGTATGACATGATCGCCGAAGGCGTAAGCATGATCACCACCAAGCAGAACGAGTGGAGCGACCTGCTGCGCACCAAGGGCATTGATGGCCTGACCGCACAGCTGCAGTCCATTGCTCGTCAGAAAATCACCCTGGACGAGAAGAAGTAATGTCGCAGCAACTCCGCTGGTCGCGTGAAGGTGAGACGTTAAGGCTGTCCGGTGAGCTGGACCAGGATCTGCTGAACCCACTGTGGGATAAACGCCAGGAAGCGATGCAGGGCGTGACGCTTATCGACTTAACCGACGTCACGCGGGTGGATACGGCAGGCGTTGCGCTGCTCGCCCATCTGGTTGCCGTGGGCAAAAAGCAGGGAACAAGCGTCATGCTTCATGGCGCGAGTGACAATGTCGTTACCCTTGCGCAACTCTACAATCTGCCTCAGGATGTACTGCCTCGTTAATATTTTCAGTGCGTTACTTCCGAAAGCCCTGACAGTTTCATCGTCGGGGCTTTTTGCTTGTTTAAGACGACGCCACTTTGCTCTAAGATGTTGGGCTTGTTTTCACTATCAGATGATTAAGAGCCCATGGAAAATCATGAAATCCAGACAGTGCTGATGAATGCACTCTCCCTTCAGGAAGCCCACGTCACTGGCGATGGCAGTCACTTCCAGGTTATTGCTGTGGGTGAGATGTTCGACGGTATGAGCCGTGTGAAGAAGCAGCAGGCTGTGTACGCGCCGCTGATGGAATATATTGCGGATAACCGCATCCACGCCCTGTCGATTAAAGCGTTCACCCCGCAAGAGTGGGCACGCGATCGCAAACTAAACGGTTTTTGAGCTGAGGGCGACAGGCCCGCAGCACGGTTGAATTTATAAGAGAGCACACAATGGATAAATTTCGTGTACAGGGGCCAACGCGTCTCCAGGGCGAAGTCACAATTTCTGGCGCGAAGAACGCCGCGCTGCCCATCCTCTTTGCTGCGCTGCTCGCGGAAGAGCCGGTAGAAATTCAGAACGTACCGAAGCTGAAAGATATCGACACGACCATGAAGTTGCTCACCCAGTTGGGCACTAAAGTTGAGCGCAACGGTTCCGTCTGGATCGACGCCAGCAACGTGAACAACTTCTCTGCGCCTTACGATCTGGTTAAAACCATGCGTGCATCTATCTGGGCGCTTGGCCCGCTGGTGGCACGTTTCGGTCAGGGTCAGGTTTCGCTGCCGGGTGGTTGCGCCATCGGCGCGCGTCCGGTTGACCTGCATATCTTTGGCCTGGAGAAACTGGGCGCAGAGATCAAGCTGGAAGAAGGCTACGTGAAAGCGTCCGTCAATGGTCGTCTGAAAGGCGCGCACATTGTCATGGACAAAGTGAGCGTAGGCGCTACCGTCACCATCATGTCTGCGGCAACGCTGGCAGAAGGTACCACCATCATCGAAAACGCCGCGCGCGAACCGGAGATCGTGGATACCGCCAATTTCCTCGTGGCGCTGGGCGCGAAGATTTCCGGCCAGGGTACTGACCGCATCACCATTGAAGGCGTTGAGCGTCTGGGCGGTGGTGTGTATCGCGTTCTGCCGGACCGTATCGAAACCGGCACCTTCCTGGTGGCTGCGGCGATCTCTGGCGGTAAGATTGTCTGCCGTAATGCACAGCCAGACACTCTGGATGCCGTTTTGGCGAAGCTGCGTGAAGCGGGTGCCGATGTTGAAACTGGTGAAGACTGGATCAGCCTCGACATGCACGGCAAGCGTCCTAAAGCGGTGACCGTGCGTACGGCTCCGCATCCGGCATTCCCGACCGATATGCAGGCACAGTTCACTCTGCTGAACCTGGTTGCCGAAGGAACCGGTGTGATTACCGAGACGATTTTCGAGAACCGTTTTATGCACGTACCGGAACTGATCCGTATGGGTGCACACGCTGAGATCGAAAGTAACACCGTGATTTGCCATGGCGTTGAGAAACTGTCCGGTGCTCAGGTAATGGCAACGGATCTGCGTGCGTCTGCAAGCCTGGTGCTGGCGGGCTGTATCGCGGAAGGCACAACGGTGGTGGATCGTATTTATCACATCGATCGTGGCTATGAACGTATTGAAGACAAACTGCGCGCGCTGGGTGCCAATATCGAGCGTGTGAAGGGCGAGTAATCGTTCCGGCAGCCCCCTGCCAGAAATGACCGGGGGGTTGCTATTCCTGTCAAAAAAACCGTTATCCCTGCGGTTCTGTTTTTGCTTTTCTCTGGCGCATCATGCGCGTTCTGTCGATAAATTCATGAGTAACAGGATCGTGATAACGTGAAGGCCAGATCACCCACGGGTGCGTTTCCAGCGCCGTCGCGATAATCAATTCTCCCTTTGGCCAGGGGCGGGTCAGGGCGTTGGCCAGGGTGGAAGAACTCAGACCATGGCGGCGGGACTCTGCTGCAAGTGACGTACCTCTTTTGCGCAGTGCCGCAATGATATCTGCCGTATGCCAGTCGATAAATTTCGTATCCATAACGCTGTCCTTAAGTTCGGATTCACCTACGCCGTTTCTTCTGAAACGACTGGCTTACTATACCCATTTCGACTTCTTGTTCTAAAAAGTTCGCGTTACTTGAAGGGATATTCAGAATAAGACATGGCTTTATTCATGCGGGCTCTAACCCGATTCATTTACATGAATGCGGAATTTACTGGTGCGTTTTTGAACCTCCCCGCGATGGATACGGGGAGGTGGGTGCAAGATTAACGGTCGCGTTGAACAGCGATATGGGCAAGACCAATCAGAGCATCGCGCCATGGGCTGTCTGGAATAACCTGGAGAGCTTCGATGGCTTTGTCAGCCTCTTCTTCAGCACGCTGGCGGGTCCATTCCAGCGAGCCGCAGATGGCCATCGTTTCCAGTACAGGTTCCAGAAGATGGCGGCCATTTCCCTGTTCGATCGCCTCACGGATCATTTTCGCCTGGTCGGCCGTTCCGTTACGCATCGCGTGAAGCAGCGGCAGGGTCGGTTTGCCTTCGTTCAGGTCATCGCCAACGTTTTTGCCGAGCGTTTCGCCGTCCGCGCTGTAGTCCAGCAAATCATCAATCAGCTGGAAGGCAGTACCCAGGTAGCGTCCATAATCCTGCAGTCCTTTTTCCTGCGCCTCGGAACAGCCAGCCAGGATGCCGGAACACTGGGCGGCCGCTTCAAACAGGCGCGCTGTTTTGCTGTAGATAACGCGCATGTAGTTTTCTTCGGTGATATCGGGGTCATTGACGTTCATCAGCTGCAGCACTTCGCCTTCAGCGATGACGTTGACGGCTTCGGACATCACCTCGAGCACTTTCAGAGAGCCCAGGCTGGTCATCATCTGGAAGGCGCGGGTATAGATAAAGTCCCCGACCAGAACGCTGGCGGCGTTCCCGAAGGCAGCGTTTGCCGTGGCCTTGCCACGACGCATATCGGATTCATCCACAACATCGTCATGCAGAAGCGTCGCGGTGTGAATAAATTCGATCAGCGCGGCGATCGTCACGTGGGCATTTCCCTGATAGCCAACGGCTCTGGCAGCCAGAATGGCAATCATCGGGCGAATGCGTTTACCGCCGCCGCTGACAATGTAATAGCCCAACTGATTGATCAGCTGAACGTCAGAGTTGAGTTGCTCCAGGATTGCTGCATTTACACCCGCCATATCTTGCGCGGTTAACTCGTTGATTTTTTCTAAATTCATCGCAAAAGCCGGGCTTTTTATCCTGTTGATCCCATCTTCAATGGGGTAACGAAGGGTTTCGGTTTATCAATAGTAGTGCTGATTGTACTGAAAAAACGGCTCAGATAAACGTTACCGTACGTGTTGTGTTTTTTTTCTTCATGTATTGACGGTAGCACTTGTCAAAGGCTCGCGTTTTGCGTAATATTCGCGCCCTATTGTGAATATTTATAGCGCACTCTGATTCATACGAGGACGTGCGCGGAAGCGGAGTTTATATGTACGCGGTTTTCCAAAGTGGTGGTAAACAACACCGAGTAAGCGAAGGTCAGACCGTTCGCCTGGAAAAGCTGGACATCGCAACTGGCGAATCTGTTGAGTTCGCAGAAGTTCTGATGATCGCAAACGGTGAAGAAGTCAAAATCGGCGTTCCTTTCGTTGATGGCGGCGTTATCAAAGCTGAAGTTGTTGCACACGGTCGTGGCGAGAAAGTTAAAATCGTTAAGTTTCGTCGTCGTAAACACTACCGTAAGCAGCAGGGCCACCGTCAGTGGTTCACTGATGTGAAAATTACTGGCATCAGCGCCTAAGACCTGAGGAGAGATTTAAATGGCACATAAAAAGGCTGGCGGCTCCACACGTAACGGTCGCGATTCAGAAGCTAAACGCCTGGGCGTTAAGCGTTTCGGTGGCGAATCCGTTCTGGCGGGTAGCATCATCGTTCGTCAACGTGGTACCAAATTCCACGCTGGCAACAACGTAGGTTGCGGTCGTGACCACACTCTGTTTGCTAAAGCAGACGGTAAAGTGAAATTTGAAGTTAAAGGCCCGAACAACCGTAAATACATCAGCATCGTTGCTGAGTAAGGTTTTCTCGGTCCGGTAACGGATTAAAGCCCCGCAACGTGTTGCGGGGCTTTTTACATTGGAAACCCGGAAAATTTTCTGTAGGGAAAACGGGCATGAAGCAGCAGGCCGGCATTGGTATTCTTTTGGCGCTCACGACCGCAATGTGCTGGGGTGCGCTGCCAATTGCAATGAAGCAGGTACTGGAAGTGATGGAGCCGCCTACGGTGGTCTTTTATCGCTTCCTGATGGCAAGCATTGGTCTCGGGACCATCCTTGCAGTTAAAGGCAAGCTTCCACCGCTACGGCTCTTCCGCAAACCTCGATGGCTGGTGTTACTGGCCATTGCGACGGGCGGTCTGTTCGGTAACTTTATCCTGTTCAGCTCTTCCCTGCAGTATTTGAGCCCTACGGCGTCTCAGGTGATTGGTCAGCTTTCGCCTGTCGGCATGATGGTCGCGAGCGTGTTCATCCTCAAAGAGAAGATGCGCGGGACGCAGATTATCGGGGCAAGCATGCTGCTATGCGGCCTGGTGATGTTCTTCAACACCAGCCTGATCGAGATCTTTACCCGGCTTACGGACTACACCTGGGGCGTGATCTTCGGCGTGGGTGCAGCAACGGTCTGGGTGAGCTATGGCGTCGCGCAAAAGGTGTTATTGCGTCGCCTGGCCTCACAGCAGATCCTTTTTTTGCTGTACACTTTGTGTACAGTGGCATTATTGCCGTTAGCGAAGCCGGGCGTCATTACCCAGCTGAGCGACTGGCAACTGGCGTGCCTCATTTTTTGTGGGCTTAACACGCTGGTCGGTTATGGCGCGCTGGCGGAAGCGATGGCGCGCTGGCAGGCAGCACAGGTGAGCGCATTGATCACGCTTACCCCGCTGTTTACGCTGTTATTTTCAGATTTGTTATCAATGGCCTGGCCCGATGTCTTCGTCAGACCGATGCTCAACCTGTTGGGCTATCTCGGTGCGTTTGTCGTGGTTGCGGGCGCGATGTATTCCGCCATTGGTCATCGTCTTTGGGGACGTTGGCGCAAAAATGAAGCGGTCGTAGTAGTCCCCCGCTCAGGCGAATGAGTTACGGAGAGTAAAATGAAGTTTGTTGATGAAGCGACGATTCTGGTCGTGGCAGGTGATGGCGGTAACGGTTGTGTAAGCTTCCGCCGTGAAAAATATATTCCTCGTGGCGGCCCTGACGGCGGTGACGGTGGCGATGGTGGTGACGTGTGGCTGGAGGCGGATGAAAACCTCAACACGCTGATCGACTACCGCTTTGAAAAATCCTTCCGCGCAGAACGCGGACAGAACGGCCAGAGCCGTGACTGTACCGGTAAACGCGGTAAAGACGTGACCATTAAGGTTCCGGTTGGTACGCGCGTTATCGATCAGGGCACCGGTGAAACCATGGGCGATATGACCAAACACGGTCAGCGCCTGATGGTGGCGAAAGGCGGCTGGCACGGTCTGGGTAACAGCCGTTTCAAATCTTCCGTTAACCGTACCCCGCGTCAGAAAACGATGGGTACCCCGGGTGATAAGCGCGACCTGCAACTTGAACTGATGCTGCTGGCTGACGTGGGCATGCTGGGTATGCCAAACGCAGGTAAATCGACCTTTATTCGCGCCGTCTCTGCGGCCAAGCCAAAAGTAGCGGACTATCCGTTTACCACGCTGGTACCAAGCCTTGGCGTTGTCCGTATGGATAACGAGAAGAGCTTTGTGGTCGCCGATATTCCGGGCCTGATTGAAGGCGCTGCGGAAGGGGCTGGCCTGGGTATTCGCTTCCTGAAGCACCTTGAGCGTTGCCGCGTACTGTTGCACCTCATCGACATCGATCCGATTGACGGTTCCGATCCGGTTGAAAACGCCCGTATCATTATCGGTGAGCTGGAAAAATACAGCGAAAAACTGGCGAGTAAGCCACGCTGGCTGGTCTTCAACAAGATCGACCTGATGGATAAAGCGGAAGCCGAAGCGAAAGCCAAAGCGATTGCCGAAGCGATGGGCTGGGAAGATAAATACTACCTTATCTCCGCGGCAAGCCAGGTTGGCGTGAAAGATCTCTGCTGGGATGTGATGACCTTCATCATCGAGAATCCTGTCGTTCAGGCTGAAGAAGCGAAACAGCCAGAAAAAGTCGAATTCATGTGGGATGACTACCACCGCCAGCAGCTCGAAGAGCTGGAAGCGGAAGAGGAAGACGACTGGGACGATGACTGGGATGAAGACGACGAAGAAGGCGTCGAGTTCATCTACAAGCACTAATATCTGTCCAAAGCCCCCATCAGGGGGCTTTTTTCATTCCAGCGTTGAGGGCAGCCAGCAGCTTGCTATCAGGCCGCCTTCAGCACCATTCTCCAGCATCAGCTTACCGTGATGAAGCTGCAGGATGCGCTGTACGATACTCAGGCCAAGGCCGCTGCCGCCGTAACGCTGATCGAGGCGACGGAACGGCTCCGTGATCGACTGTCGATGCGCTTCGTCAATACCAGGCCCCTGATCGATAACGCTGAGCTGCGTACCGCCTTCGACCTCGGTAAGCGTCACGGTAATCGTGGTGCCTGTCGGGCTGTAGCGCCCGGCATTCTCCAGCAGGTTGCGCAGCATCAGCCGCAGCAGTACCGCGTCTCCCTGAACCGTGAGCGCGCTTTTAGCAGGCCAAATCACCGTATGCTCTTTGGCTTCATGCTCAAGACCAAGAGGCGTGATAATGGTGTCCGTCCAGTTGATGGTTTCATAGTGGCCGCTCGCCATTGCCTGTCCTGCACGGGCCAGCATCAGCAGTTGCTCAACGGTGTGCATTAGCTGGTCAATACGGCTGATGAGCGTCGTGGCCTGCGTAGAGCCTGACTGGGCCATGAGCTCCAGATGGAGCCTGATTCCGGCAAGAGGCGTTCGCAGTTCATGGGCGGCGTCAGCCGTGAAGAGACGCTCCTGCTGAATGGTACTGTCCAGCCTGGCGAGTAGCTGATTGAGCGAGGTGGTAACGGCGCCGATTTCTTCCATGTCGGAATACATAGGAAGTGGGGTTAGGTTATCCGCCGAACGGTTAGCCAGGCTCACGCGCAGTTTGTTCAGCGGTCGGGTTATCCAGGTGACCGCCCAGAACGAGAAAAACAACGTAAACCCAACCATCACCAGGGAAGGAACCAGCAGCGAGGCAATCGCTTCGCGGATCTCTTTCTCGACGTGGTTGTTACGCGATTTTGCCGACAGCGTTTCGTTCACCAGAAAGCCAATCTGCTCGCGGCTTTCGTGCCACAACCAAATGACGCTTATCAGCTGGAAAAATAACAGAATGACCGCCAGCAACACCATTAATCGCCGACGCATGCTGTTCATTTCTGGCTCTCCAGGCGGTAGCCAACGCCGCGGACGGTTTTAATCCGGTCTTTGCCGAGCTTACGACGCAGGTTGTGGATGTGGACTTCCAGGGTATTTGACCCCGGATCGTCCTGCCAGGAATAGATATCCTGCTGAAGGGTTTCTCTGTGTACCGTTTGTCCGCTGCGCATGATCAGACGCGTCAGCAAGGCGAACTCTTTTGGTGTGACTTCAACGGGCTGGGACTGGCGCAATACCTGCTGGGTTTGCAGATTCAGGGTAATGTCCCCGTCGGTTAGTAAGTTATCACTATGGCCCTGATAACGGCGTATTAACGCTCGCACCCGAGCCTGAAGTTCTGCAAGCGCAAAGGGCTTCACCAGGTAATCATCGGCGCCAGCATCAAGGCCGGTAATACGATCTTCAATGGCGTCGCGTGCCGTCAGGATTAACACCGGATTGGCGATGCCCCGGCGACGCCACTGGGTAAGCAACGTCGCGCCGTCTTTGTCCGGCAAGCCCAGGTCAAGGATCACCAGGCTGTATTCGCCGCTCTGGATCAGGGCATCTGCTTCTGCCGCGGTGCCGGCACAGTCCAGGGCATAGCCTTCATTGGCGAGTCCCAGAGCCAGTCCTTCCTGTAATAACAGATCGTCTTCAACTATAAGTAGTTTCATCGCTAGTTATTCTGGTAGATGTCTTTATAAAGCCTGCTTTCGAAGCGAACCAGTGGAATACGGCGGTTGCGCTGGTCGGTCGGTTCGACGGCATAGCCGGAAAGATACTGCACGAATGCCATGCGCTGTCCGCTGGCGGTCGTGATGAACCCTGCCAGGTTATACACCCCCTGCAGTGAACCTGTTTTCGCGGATACTTTGCCATCCACACCTGCCGCGTGAAGCCCGGCGCGGTATTGCAGCGAACCGTCGTGTCCGGCAAGCGGCAGCATTGAGATAAAGTTTAGCTCAGTGTCATGTTGTGCAATGTACTGAAGCACCTGCATCATGGTGGCCGGGGCAATCAGGTTATGACGCGATAATCCTGAACCATCAACGGCGATAGTGTTACCCAGAACGATCCCCGCCTGCTGGCGCAGGATCTGACGAACAGCGTCTGAGCCCGCGCGCCAGGTTCCCGGCACGCCGAAACGCGCGTGGCCAATCATGCGGAACACGGTGTCGGCAATCATGTTGTCAGACTTTTTCAGCATAATTCGCAGCAAATCGTGCAGCGGTGGCGACTGTTTGCTGGCAATGACCGTTCCGGGCTGGTTGACCTGCGTCTGGCGTAGCAGCGTGCCGGAGTAGGTTATTCCCGCCTGCTTCAGCTCATCCTTGAGAATCGCACCCGCATAGCTTGCGCCATCCTGAATCGCGAAGGCCAGCGGCAGGGGATCGGCGCGCTGCGTCAGGCAGCCGGTGAGGGTGTAGCGGTTAAGATCGCCAGGCACCACGTCCAGTTCGCAGTACTGGGCATCAGGGGAGCCTTTAGCCAGCGTTCGCACCTGGCTAAACATGGTCACCGGATAGTAAGATGCCACGCGAATGAACGCTAAATCATCTGGCTTGGGCGCGCTGTAAAGGGAAATCGAGAAGCAGTTGCGGTCAACAATCGCGGCGGCTGGCGGGGCGCTAAAGCACTGCGTCATGTCGTTCCACGGCCAGCCTGGTGCTTTATCGTGGCTGGCAAAAATGGAGGTATCGATCAGCACGTTGCCATCGATTTTTGTCACGCCGGATTTTTTCAACACCGCTACCATGTTGCGGATATCCTGGCGCTTAAAGGTGGGATCGCCACCGAAACGGGCGATAAGATCGCCTTTCAGTTCGCCACCGTCGACGTTACCTTTGGTTTCAAGCGTGGTGGTAAAACGGAAGTCAGGCCCGAGTTGGAGCAGGGCGGCGAGGGCAGTGATCACCTTCTGGGTACTGGCAGGCAGCGCCATCTGTTGACTGTGATAGTCAATCTCGGGAGCCTGTGCGCCAACCTTCTGCACCATCAGGGCGAGGTTCGCGCCTGCGGGGAGCTGATTAATGTACTCATCAACATTCGCGGCCTGGGCGGTGAACGTTATACTGGTAGTCAATCCGATGATAAAACTGGAAAATCGCATAATCTCGCGCTAACAACCCGAAAACAAACCGTCATACTACGGTGCATGGCACTGCAAAGTAAACGATGACCCATAGTGAACTTCGCGGTAAAATGCGTATCAAATTGAAAAATTGCTGCTGACCTGGGGCGTCGCTCCCGGGTCGGTTTTCTTTTTGCTTCTTGCCCGCTTCGGGGGGCAGGAGCAGGGAACACTGCTCCCAACAGGAATGTTTAAGAGGTATAACAAATGCAAGCTATTCCGATGACCTTACGTGGTGCCGAAAAACTGCGCGAAGAGCTGGATTTCCTGAAATCCGTGCGTCGCCCTGAAATCATCGCCGCTATCGCGGAAGCCCGTGAGCATGGCGACCTGAAAGAGAATGCTGAATACCATGCGGCGCGCGAGCAGCAGGGTTTCTGTGAAGGGCGCATTAAAGATATCGAAGCGAAACTGTCTAATGCGCAGGTTATCGATATCACCAAAATGCCTAACAACGGTCGCGTGATCTTTGGTTCTACCGTCAGCGTTCTGAACCTCGACAACGATGAAGAGCAAACCTATCGCATCGTGGGCGATGATGAAGCAGACTTCAAACAGAACCTGATTTCGGTGAACTCACCCATTGCTCGCGGCCTGATTGGCAAAGAGCAGGACGATGTTGTCACCATCCGCACCCCTGGCGGTGAAGTGGAATACGAAATTATCAAGGTTGAATACCTGTAATTCGCTTCTCTACTAAGATGTTGATACATTGTAAAGAAAAGAAAAAGGCCGCATAGCGGCCTTTTATCAACTCAAGGAGCATGGCATTTTGCTGAGCCTGCTGAAAGAAATCCCTCGTTTCACACAGAAAATGTGATTGATTCAGGATATCCTTAGCGTGGCAGCGAGATTTTACGCTCTTTAGATGGGCGATAGAGCACCAGCGTTTTACCGATGACCTGTACATTACAGGCGCCGGTTTCGCGCACGATGGCTTCCACGATCAGGTTTTTAGTGTCTCTGTCTTCAGAGGCGATTTTCACCTTGATCAGCTCGTGGTGTTCCAGCGCTTGTTCAATCTCGGCAAGCACCCCTTCGGTCAAACCATTGTTGCCAAGCATGACTACAGGCTTGAGCGGATGTGCCAGACCTTTAAGGTGCTGTTTTTGTTTAGTACTCAGATTCATCGTATATTTTTGCTTACGTTGGGATTGAAAACGGTTCATTCTACCGCCATCTCCCTTATATCGCCAAATAGCTGCGTAGAAATTTACGTCACAGGCAAGCAACGATGAACCAGGACGGAAATGTTAAATGACAGGTAAAAAGCGTTCTGCCAGTTCCAGCCGCTGGCTTCAGGAACACTTTAGCGATAAATATGTTCAACAGGCACAGAAAAAGGGGTTACGTTCCCGTGCCTGGTTTAAACTTGATGAAATACAGCAAAGTGACAAACTTTTTAAGCCGGGGATGACGGTTGTCGACCTCGGTGCGGCACCTGGCGGATGGTCCCAGTATGCGGTAACGCAGATCGGCGGAACGGGCCGAATCATCGCGTGCGATCTTTTACCAATGGATCCCATCGTTGGTGTCGACTTCCTTCAGGGCGACTTTCGTGATGAATTAGTGCTGAAAGCGTTACTTGATCGTGTTGGTGACAGTAAGGTCCAGGTTGTCATGTCGGATATGGCACCAAATATGTGCGGAACACCGGCGGTGGATATCCCCCGCGCCATGTATCTGGTGGAGCTAGCGTTAGAAATGTGTCGTGATGTACTAGCGCCTGGTGGTAGTTTTGTTGTGAAGGTGTTTCAGGGCGAAGGTTTCGAGGAGTATCTTAAGGAAATTCGCTCCCTGTTTGCGAAGGTCAAAGTTCGTAAGCCGGACTCTTCCCGGGCCCGTTCCCGTGAAGTGTATATTGTAGCGACCGGGCGAAAATGATAACCGGGAGATTTCAGACGAAAGTTTGAATGAAACTGGATATAGAGTATCCTGACGCTGTTTTTAACACAGTTGTAATATGAGGTTAATCCCTTGAGTGACATGGCGAAAAACCTAATACTCTGGCTGGTCATTGCCGTTGTGCTGATGTCAGTATTCCAGAGCTTTGGGCCCAGCGAGTCGAATGGCCGCAAGGTGGATTATTCTACCTTCCTGCAAGAGGTCAATCAGGACCAGGTTCGCGAAGCGCGTATCAACGGACGTGAGATCAACGTTACCAAGAAAGATAGTAACCGTTACACGACTTACATCCCGGTGAACGATCCTAAGCTGCTTGATAACCTTCTGACCAAAAACGTCAAAGTGGTAGGCGAGCCGCCAGAAGAACCAAGCCTGCTGGCTTCTATCTTCATTTCCTGGTTCCCGATGCTGCTTCTTATCGGCGTCTGGATCTTCTTTATGCGCCAGATGCAGGGCGGCGGTGGCAAAGGTGCCATGTCGTTCGGTAAGAGCAAGGCGCGTATGCTGACGGAAGACCAGATCAAGACCACGTTTGCTGACGTCGCCGGTTGTGACGAAGCAAAAGAAGAAGTGGGTGAACTGGTTGAATACCTGCGCGAGCCGAGCCGTTTCCAGAAACTGGGCGGTAAGATCCCGAAAGGCGTCCTGATGGTAGGCCCTCCGGGTACCGGTAAAACCCTGCTGGCGAAAGCCATCGCGGGTGAAGCGAAGGTGCCGTTCTTTACTATTTCAGGTTCTGACTTCGTTGAAATGTTCGTGGGTGTCGGTGCATCTCGTGTGCGTGACATGTTCGAGCAGGCCAAGAAGGCAGCACCGTGCATCATCTTTATCGATGAAATCGACGCCGTAGGCCGCCAGCGTGGCGCGGGCCTGGGCGGTGGTCACGATGAGCGTGAGCAGACCCTGAACCAGATGCTGGTTGAGATGGACGGCTTCGAAGGTAACGAAGGTATTATCGTTATCGCGGCGACTAACCGTCCGGACGTACTTGACCCTGCGCTGCTGCGTCCAGGCCGTTTCGACCGTCAGGTTGTTGTCGGTCTGCCGGATGTTCGTGGTCGTGAACAGATTCTGAAAGTGCACATGCGTCGCGTACCGCTGGCGCCAGATATCGACGCGGCAATCATTGCGCGCGGTACCCCGGGCTTCTCCGGTGCGGACCTGGCTAACCTGGTCAACGAAGCTGCACTGTTTGCCGCTCGCGGTAACAAGCGCGTGGTCTCCATGGTGGAGTTCGAGAAAGCGAAAGACAAAATCATGATGGGTGCGGAACGTCGCTCCATGGTGATGACGGAAGCGCAGAAAGAGTCCACGGCTTACCACGAAGCGGGTCACGCGATTATCGGTCGCCTGGTGCCGGAACACGATCCGGTACACAAGGTAACGATTATTCCGCGCGGCCGTGCGCTGGGTGTGACCTTCTTCCTGCCTGAGGGCGACGCGATCAGCGCCAGCCGTCAGAAGCTGGAAAGCCAGATTTCGACCCTGTACGGCGGTCGTCTGGCAGAAGAGATCATCTACGGTCCAGAACATGTTTCTACCGGTGCGTCGAACGACATTAAAGTGGCGACAAACCTGGCGCGTAACATGGTGACTCAATGGGGCTTCTCCGACAAACTCGGTCCGCTGCTGTATGCAGAGGAAGAGGGTGAAGTATTCCTGGGCCGCTCCGTGGCGAAAGCAAAACATATGTCCGATGAGACGGCACGTATCATCGACCAGGAAGTGAAAGCGCTGATAGAACGTAACTACGGTCGCGCGCGTCAGATCCTGAACGACAATATGGACATTCTGCATTCGATGAAAGATGCGCTCATGAAATATGAGACCATCGATGCACCGCAGATTGACGACCTGATGGCTCGCCGCGAAGTGCGTCCGCCAGCAGGCTGGGAAGACCCAGGCGCTTCCAACAATTCTGACAACAATGGTACCCCGCGCGCGCCGCGTCCGGTCGATGAACCGCGTACGCCAAACCCGGGCAACACCATGTCAGAGCAGTTGGGCGACAAGTAAGTCACTGCTGTTGAAGCGTTTGTCTGTACCCCAAACCCTGGAGCTTGCTCCGGGGTTTTTCTTTTCCGTTAAACCACACTAAAACCAGGGATTTAACCATGAAACTCTTCGCCCAGGACTCGCATCTCGATCTTTCACATCCGCACGTGATGGGGATCCTGAATGTTACCCCTGACTCCTTCTCTGACGGCGGCACGCATAACACGCTTATCGACGCGGTTAAGCACGCAAATCTAATGATCAACGCGGGTGCCACCATCATAGATGTGGGCGGTGAATCGACGCGTCCCGGCGCGGCAGATGTTTCGGTGGAAGAAGAGCTGGCGCGCGTGGTGCCGGTGGTTGAGGCCATCGCGCAACGTTTCGAGGTGTGGATCTCCGTCGACACGTCCAAACCAGAAGTGATTCGTGAAGTGGCGAGAGTGGGTGCTCACATTATTAATGACATCCGCTCGCTGACCGAACCGGGTGCGATCGAGGCCGCTGCAGAAACCGGCCTGCCGGTATGCCTGATGCATATGCAGGGGCAACCGAAAACCATGCAGGAAGCGCCGAAGTATGATGATGTCTTTGCCGACGTGAATCGCTTCTTTATTGAGCATATTGAACGCTGTGAGCGTGCAGGCATCCCAAAAGAGAAATTGCTGCTCGACCCGGGGTTCGGTTTCGGTAAAAATCTCTCGCACAATTATGCGTTGCTTGCGCGCTTATCGGAATTTCATCACTTTGGTCTGCCACTGCTGGTGGGTATGTCGAGAAAGTCGATGATTGGCCAATTGCTGAATGTAGGACCGAGCGAGCGCCTGAGTGGCAGCCTGGCCTGCGCGGTAATTGCGGCGATGCAAGGCGCGCACATTATCCGTGTCCATGACGTCAAAGAAACAGTAGAAGCCATGCGTGTGGTGGAAGCCACACTGGCAGCGAAGGAAAACAAACGCTATGAGTAATCGTAAGTATTTTGGTACCGATGGTATCCGTGGGCGCGTAGGCGATGCTCCAATTACCCCTGATTTTGTTCTGAAGCTCGGCTGGGCTGCCGGCAAGGTGCTGGCGCGTCATGGCTCACGTAAGATCATTATTGGTAAAGATACCCGTATTTCGGGCTATATGCTGGAATCTGCGTTGGAAGCGGGTCTGGCAGCGGCAGGGCTTTCAGCCTCTTTTACTGGCCCAATGCCAACGCCTGCTGTTGCCTATCTTACGCGCACCTTCCGCGCGGAAGCGGGAATTGTGATTTCGGCGTCTCATAACCCGTTCTACGACAACGGCATCAAGTTCTTCTCCATTGACGGCACCAAGCTGCCGGACGAAGTGGAAGAGGCCATTGAAGCCGAAATGGAAAAAGAGATCACCTGTGTTGATTCCGCCGAGCTGGGTAAAGCGAACCGTATCGTCGATGCGGCGGGTCGTTATATCGAATTCTGCAAAGGCACCTTCCCGAACGAGCTGAGCCTGGCGCATCTCAAAATTGTGGTGGACTGTGCGAACGGTGCGACCTATCACATTGCGCCGAATGTCTTCCGCGAGCTGGGTGCGAAAGTGATCGCCATCGGCTGCGAGCCGGATGGTCTGAATATTAACGAAGAAGTCGGGGCGACGGACGTGCGCGCCCTGCAGGCGCGCGTGCTGGCGGAAAAAGCCGATCTGGGTATTGCCCTGGACGGCGACGGTGACCGCGTGATCATGGTTGACCACGAAGGTAATAAAGTCGACGGCGATCAGATCCTCTACATCATTGCCCGTGAAGGCCTGCGCCAGGGTCAGCTGCGCGGCGGCGCGGTTGGGACGCTGATGAGCAACATGGGTCTGGAGCTGGCGCTGAAACAGCTCGGTATTCCGTTCGTCCGCGCGAAAGTGGGCGACCGCTACGTGCTTGAAAAGCTGCAGGAGAAGGGCTGGCGCATTGGTGCTGAGAACTCCGGCCACGTGATCCTGCTCGACAAAACCACGACTGGCGACGGTATCGTAGCGGCGCTTCAGGTAGTTGCCGCGATGGCGCGCAACCATATGAGCCTGCACGATCTGTGCAGCGGGATGAAAATGTTCCCGCAGATCCTGGTGAACGTGCGTTTCACTGCGGGTAAAGGCGATCCGCTGGAAAATGACAACGTGAAAGCGGTAATGGCTGACGTTGAAGCGGCGCTGGGCAGCCGTGGACGCGTGCTGCTGCGTAAGTCCGGTACCGAACCACTGATCCGCGTGATGGTGGAAGGCGAAGACGAAGCGCAGGTCACCGAATTTGCGCACCGTATTGCGGATGCCGTAAAAGCTGCATAATCTTGCATGCTAAATGTTTAAAAAGGCGGCGTTTGCCGCCTTTGTTTTAAGCAATTAATGGCTTTTTGCTGTTTTTTTCCGCAGTTGATACAATGCGTCGAAAATGCCCTTGCGAAGGCCATTCGCTTTGGTTAGTATTCACACCCGCTTCAGTGGGAAACAAAAATCCTGCTAATTGGTCGAAGCATTGGTATGCGGCAAATCCGCAAGGAACAGGTTGATTATGTACGAAGCTCTTTTAGTTATTTTCCTTATTGTAGCCATCGCTCTCGTAGCGCTGATTATGCTGCAGCAAGGTAAAGGCGCTGATATGGGAGCCTCCTTCGGAGCAGGCGCTTCCGGTACGCTGTTCGGTTCAAGTGGTTCTGCGAACTTCATGACCCGCACGACGGCGATTCTGGCTACGCTGTTCTTCATCATCAGTCTGGTGCTGGGCAATATCAACAGCAACAAGACCAGCAAAGGAAGCGAGTGGGAAAATCTGAGCGCGCCAGCCAAAACTGAGCAGACTCAGCCAGCTGCACCGGCTAAGCCAACCAGCGATATCCCGCAGTAAGTATTCCGTACCGAGGTGGTGGAATTGGTAGACACGCTACCTTGAGGTGGTAGTGCCCTAACGGGCTTGTGGGTTCGAGTCCCATCCTCGGTACCAATATTCCAGAAAAAAGACGTCGCAAGACGTCTTTTTTTTCGTCTGTAGCTTTTGCCTTTCGTAGGCCCGTTAAGCGCAGCGCCACCGGGCAAAATAGCGGGTGGCGCTGCGCTTACCCGCCCTACAAAAGCCAAACAAAAAGGCGCCCATTGGGCGCCTTTTGCATGTTACATCAGCGATTACTTCTTATCGCTATTCTCCAGGTTTTCAACCTGCGGCAGGCCGTTACCGGAATTCGCGGAGAGCAGACCATTCTCAACGTAGTTGAACAGCTTCTCACGGGTATCGGTGATGTCCAGATTACGCATGGTCAACTGACCAATACGGTCGTCCGGAGAAAACACAGACTCACCTTTTTCCATGGTCAGACGCTCGGCTTTATAGGTCAGGTTGTCCGACACGGTGTTAAGAATGGAGTAGTCGTTACCACGACGCAGTTCCAGGGTCACTTCACCGGTGATCGCGCTCGCTACCCAACGCTGCAGCGCGTCACGCAGCATCAGCGCCTGCGGATCGAACCAGCGACCCTGATACAGCAGTTTGCCCAGTTGACGACCATGAGAATGATACTGCTCGATGGTGTCTTCGTTGTGAATACCGGTCAGCAGACGCTCGTAAGCGATGTGCAGCAGCGCCATCCCCGGAGCTTCATAGATACCGCGGCTTTTCGCTTCGATGATACGGTTTTCAATCTGATCGCTCATGCCCAGACCGTGACGACCGCCGATGCGGTTTGCTTCCAGCATCAGTTCAACGTCGTCAGAGAAGGTCTTACCGTTCAGGGCAACCGGATGACCACGTTCGAAACGCACGGTCACTTCTTCTGCCGGGATCTTCACGCTCTCGTCCCAGAACTTCACGCCCATGATTGGGTTAACGATCTTCACGCTGGAGTTCAGGAACTCCAGGTCCTTCGCTTCGTGCGTCGCGCCCAGCATGTTGGAGTCGGTAGAGTAGGCTTTCTCAACGGACATTTTGTAGTCAAAGCCGCAGGCAATCATAAACTCAGACATCTCATGACGACCACCCAGCTCGTCGATGAAGTCGGTATCGAGCCACGGCTTGTAGATCTGCAGCTCCGCGTTGGTCAGCAGGCCATAACGATAGAAACGTTCGATATCGTTGCCTTTATAGGTGCTGCCGTCACCCCAGATGTTTACGCCATCTTCTTTCATGGCGGCAACCAGCATGGTGCCGGTGACGGCACGACCCAGCGGGGTGGTGTTGAAATAGGTCAGGCCGCCCGTGGTGTTATGGAACGCACCGCACTGAATAGCGGCGATACCTTCAGCAACCAGTTGCTTACGGCAGTCAATCAGTCGCGCGTTTTCTGCGCCATACTCTTTAGCGCGACGAGGAATAGCATCGTAATCGTCCTCATCCGGCTGACCCAGGTTCGCAGTATATGCATACGGAACCGCTCCCTTCTGGCGCATCCACAGCAGTGCAGCGCTGGTATCCAGGCCGCCTGAGAAAGCGATGCCAATACGTTGTCCTACCGGAAGATGCTTGAGAATCGTCGTCATAGAATAAAACCCTGCTTGATTGACTGATTAGAGACCGCTTTCGTTCTCTTGTGCATTTTTATGCAAAATAAGTGAGTATTCATTTAATCATCTTTTATCGAATACCGGAAGAGACTCATGCGTTTTTTGTAAAAAATTTGGCCTGTTCTCTCTGGCGGAAGCTGGGTTGACAGGTGGGGTCAACTATCAATATACTAAACGCCGATTTTACGTCCCGTCTTCGGTACCAAATCCCAGCATTATTTGCAAATTCTGTCCAAAACGCGTAGAATTTGCCACGTTTCAGGCGCGGGGTGGAGCAGCCTGGTAGCTCGTCGGGCTCATAACCCGAAGGTCGTCGGTTCAAATCCGGCCCCCGCAAC
This sequence comes from Enterobacter sp. 22499, assembly GCF_052044815.1. Taxonomy (NCBI): domain Bacteria; kingdom Pseudomonadati; phylum Pseudomonadota; class Gammaproteobacteria; order Enterobacterales; family Enterobacteriaceae; genus Enterobacter; species Enterobacter sp. 22499. Next base: position 107,869 of record NZ_JBQENR010000006.1, read on the forward strand.
CACTTTCCCATAAAGTTCTTTTTCAAATATACTGTGAAGACTTAGAGCCTTCGTAGCTGGATTTGAAAAAATTCTTTCGGAGAGTGCTCCAGGCCACAGTTGTGGCTATAGGGTTCAGTTATCTAAAGCCCCGATTTATCGGGGTTTTTTGTTATCTGACTACAGAATAACTGGGCTTTACGCCCTTTTTTTATGTCTTGGGGGTGGGCTTGTCCACATTAGAGCAAAAATTAACAGAGATGATTACTGCACCGGTCGAAGCACTGGGCTACGAACTGGTCGGCATCGAATTCGTTCGCGGCCGTACATCGACGCTGCGCATCTATATTGATAGTGAAGATGGCATCAATGTTGATGATTGTGCTGATGTCAGCCACCAGGTGAGTGCGGTTCTTGATGTTGAAGACCCGATTACCGTTGCGTACAACCTGGAAGTTTCCTCACCTGGCCTGGATCGCCCGATGTTCACGGCCGAGCACTATGTGCGCTTTACCGGTGAAGAAGTGGCTCTCGTTCTGCGTATGGCCGTACAGAACCGCCGTAAATGGCAGGGAATTATCAAAGCCGTTGATGGTGAAATGATCACGGTAACAGTCGAAGGCAAAGATGAAGTGTTCGCGCTGAGTAATATCCAGAAGGCGAACCTGGTTCCCCACTTTTAACAGTCTGGATTGAGGTGAAAAGCCCGCGATGAACAAAGAAATTTTGGCTGTTGTTGAAGCCGTCTCCAACGAGAAATCACTGCCGCGTGAGAAAATTTTCGAAGCGCTGGAAAGTGCACTGGCTACAGCAACCAAGAAAAAATACGAACAAGAGATCGATGTTCGCGTAGAAATCGATCGTAAAAGCGGTGACTTCGATACATTCCGTCGTTGGGTAATCGTTGAAGAAGTGACCCAGCCGACCAAAGAGATCACCCTGGAAGCGGCACGTTTTGAAGACGAAAGTCTGAACGTGGGTGACTACGTTGAAGATCAGATTGAATCTGTGACCTTCGACCGTATCACCACCCAGACCGCTAAGCAGGTTATCGTGCAGAAAGTGCGCGAAGCCGAGCGCGCGCTGGTTGTCGATCAGTTCCGCGATCAGGAAGGCGAAATCATCACCGGCGTGGTGAAGAAAGTGAACCGTGACAACATCTCTCTGGAAATTAAATCCGAAGGGATGCCGGGCAACGCTGAAGCCGTGATCCTGCGTGAAGACATGCTGCCGCGTGAAAACTTCCGCCCGGGCGACCGTATTCGTGGTGTTCTGTACGCCGTGCGCCCTGAAGCGCGTGGAGCACAGCTGTTCGTGACCCGTTCTAAACCAGAAATGCTGGTTGAACTGTTCCGCATCGAAGTGCCGGAAATCGGCGAAGAAGTTATTGAGATCAAAGCAGCAGCTCGCGATCCAGGCTCTCGTGCGAAAATTGCGGTGAAAACCAACGACAAGCGTATCGACCCGGTCGGTGCTTGCGTCGGTATGCGCGGTGCGCGCGTTCAGGCGGTTTCTACCGAACTGGGCGGCGAGCGTATTGATATCGTTCTGTGGGACGACAACCCGGCGCAGTTCGTGATCAACGCAATGGCTCCGGCTGATGTCGCGTCTATCGTTGTTGACGAAGACAAACACACCATGGATATCGCTGTTGAAGCGGGCAACCTGGCGCAGGCGATTGGCCGTAACGGTCAGAACGTACGCCTGGCGTCACAGCTGAGCGGCTGGGAACTCAACGTCATGACCGTTGATGACCTGCAGGCTAAGCATCAGGCTGAAGCCCATGCGGCGATCGATACCTTCACCAAATACCTCGACATTGACGAAGACTTCGCCACTGTTCTGGTAGAAGAAGGTTTCTCTACGCTGGAAGAACTGGCCTATGTGCCAATGAAAGAGCTGCTGGAAATTGACGGTCTGGATGAGCCAACCGTTGAAGCCCTGCGTGAACGCGCTAAAAACGCACTGACCACCCTGGCACTGGCTCAGGAAGAAAGCCTTGGCGATAAGAAGCCGGCTGATGACCTGCTGAATCTGGAAGGTCTTGATCGTGCGATTGCGTTCAAGCTGGCTGCCCGTGGTGTTTGTACGCTGGAAGATCTCGCTGAGCAAGGCGTTGATGACCTGGCCGATATCGAAGGTTTAACCGACGAGAAAGCCGGCGAACTCATCATGGCCGCACGTAATATTTGCTGGTTCGGCGACGAAGCGTAATAAACTGTAGCAGGAAGGAACAGCATGACTGATGTAACTGTAAAATCGCTGGCTGCTGAGATTCAGACCTCCGTGGACCGCCTGGTACAGCAATTTGCTGATGCAGGGATCCCGAAGTCCGCTGATGACTCGGTGACCGCGCAAGAAAAACAAACCTTGTTAACGCACCTGAACCGCGAACACGGTTCTACGCCTGACAAGTTAACGCTGCAGCGCAAAACGCGCAGCACGTTAAACATTCCTGGTACCGGTGGCAAAAGCAAATCGGTACAAATTGAAGTCCGCAAGACGCGCACCTTTGTAAAACGTGATCCGCAAGAGGCAGAACGCCTTGCCGCGGAAGAGCAGGCACAGCGTGAAGCGGAAGAACAAGCTCAGCGTGAGGCGGAAGCAGCCGCCAAACGTGAAGCAGAATTAAAAGCTGAACGTGAGGCCGCAGAAAAAGCGAAACGCGACGCCAGTGATAAAGTGAAGCGTGACGCTGCGGAAAAAGACAAAGTGAGCAATCAACAGACAGACGAAATGACCAAAACCGCCCAGGCTGAAAAAGCCCGCCGTGAAAATGAAGCTGCCGAGCTGAAGCGTAAAGCGGAAGAAGAAGCCCGCCGTAAGCTGGAAGAAGAAGCTCGCCGCGTCGCTGAAGAAGCGCGCCGTATGGCAGAAGAAAACGAGAAGAATGGCGTGAATACCGCTGAACCGACTGAAGACACCAGCGACTATCACGTGACCACTTCTCAGCATGCGCGTCAGGCTGAAGATGATAACGACCGTGAAGTAGAAGGCGGCCGTGGCCGTGGTCGTAATGCAAAAGCCGCGCGTCCGGCTAAGAAAGGTAACAAACACGCTGAATCTAAAGCTGACCGCGAAGAAGCTCGTGCAGCGGTTCGCGGTGGTAAAGGCGGTAAGCGTAAAGGTTCTTCTCTGCAGCAGGGCTTCCAGAAGCCAGCTCAGGCGGTTAACCGTGACGTCGTGATTGGCGAAACCATCACCGTTGGCGATCTGGCGAACAAGATGGCGGTTAAAGGCTCTCAGGTCATCAAAGCGATGATGAAGCTGGGCGCAATGGCGACCATCAACCAGGTTATCGACCAGGAAACCGCACAGCTGGTTGCCGAAGAGATGGGCCACAAAGTTATCCTGCGTCGTGAAAACGAGCTGGAAGAAGCAGTAATGAGCGACCGTGACACTGGCGCTGCGGCTGAACCGCGTGCACCGGTTGTGACCATCATGGGTCACGTTGACCACGGTAAAACCTCTCTGCTCGACTACATTCGTTCTACGAAAGTTGCCTCCGGCGAAGCGGGTGGTATTACCCAGCACATCGGTGCTTACCACGTAGAAACTGAAAACGGCATGATCACTTTCCTGGATACCCCAGGCCACGCAGCGTTCACCTCAATGCGTGCTCGTGGTGCTCAGGCTACGGATATCGTTGTACTGGTTGTTGCAGCAGACGATGGCGTTATGCCACAGACCATTGAAGCTATCCAGCACGCGAAAGCGGCGCAGGTGCCTCTGGTTGTTGCGGTCAACAAAATCGATAAGCCAGAAGCCGATCTGGACCGCGTGAAGAACGAACTGTCTCAGTACGGCGTTATGCCGGAAGAGTGGGGCGGCGAAGCGCAGTTCATCCCTGTATCTGCAAAAGCGGGTACTGGTATCGACGACCTGCTGAACGCTATCCTGCTTCAGGCCGAAGTTCTGGAGCTGAAAGCCGTTCGTAAAGGTATGGCGAGCGGTGCGGTAATCGAATCCTTCCTGGATAAAGGTCGTGGTCCGGTTGCAACGGTTCTGGTTCGCGAAGGTACGCTGAACAAGGGCGACATCGTTCTGTGTGGCTTCGAATACGGTCGCGTTCGTGCGATGCGTAACGAACTGGGTCAGGAAGTGCTGGAAGCAGGTCCGTCCATTCCAGTGGAAATCCTGGGTCTGTCCGGTGTTCCGGCTGCCGGTGATGAAGTGACCGTTGTGCGTGACGAGAAGAAAGCGCGTGAAGTGGCACTGTATCGTCAGGGCAAATTCCGTGAAGTTAAGCTGGCGCGTCAGCAGAAATCTAAACTTGAGAACATGTTTGCGAACATGGCTGAAGGCGAAGTTCACGAAGTGAACGTCGTTCTGAAAGCGGACGTTCAGGGTTCTGTGGAAGCGATCTCCGACTCCTTGCTGAAACTGTCTACCGACGAAGTGAAAGTGAAGATCATCGGTTCTGGCGTAGGTGGTATCACCGAAACCGACGCAACCCTGGCTGCGGCATCCAACGCTATCCTGGTTGGCTTCAACGTGCGTGCTGATGCATCTGCTCGCCGCGTGATCGAAGCGGAAAGCCTGGATCTGCGCTACTACTCCGTCATCTATAACCTGATCGACGAAGTGAAAGCCGCGATGAGCGGTATGCTGTCTCCTGAGCTGAAACAGCAGATCATCGGTCTGGCTGAAGTGCGTGACGTGTTCAAATCACCGAAATTCGGTGCGATCGCGGGCTGTATGGTTACCGAAGGTACCATCAAGCGTCACAACCCAATCCGCGTACTGCGTGACAACGTGGTTATCTACGAAGGCGAGCTGGAATCCCTGCGCCGCTTCAAAGATGACGTTAACGAAGTCCGTAACGGCATGGAATGTGGTATCGGCGTTAAGAACTACAACGACGTTCGCGTTGGCGATATGATCGAAGTGTTCGAAATCATCGAGATCCAACGCAGCATCGACTAATCCTTAGGGATAAGTCCATATGTAGGCCGGGATCGCCTCGTGCCACCCGGCAATAATTTTAAAAGGGGCTTTTAGCCCCTTTTTTGTCTGGAGAATTTATTATGGCGAAAGAATTTGGTCGCCCACAGCGCGTGGCGCAGGAGATGCAGAAAGAGATCGCACTCATCCTGCAACGCGAAATCAAAGATCCGCGTATCGGTATGATGACCACCGTCTCTGGCGTGGAAATGTCTCGTGACCTGGCCTATGCCAAAGTGTTCGTGACCTTCCTGAACGATCAGGACGAAGCGGCGGTGAAGAACGGCATTAAAGCACTGCAGGAAGCCTCTGGTTTCATCCGCTCTCTGCTCGGCAAAGCGATGCGCCTGCGTATTGTTCCCGAGCTGACCTTCTTCTACGACAACTCGCTGGTCGAAGGTATGCGCATGTCCAACCTGGTGACCAGCGTGGTGAAACATGACGACGAACGTCGTGTTAACCCGACGGACGACAGCAAGGAGGACTGATGAGTCGTCCTCGTCGTCGCGGTCGCGACGTGCATGGCGTGCTGCTGCTGGATAAACCACAGGGTGCATCCAGCAACGACGTGCTGCAAAAAGTGAAGCGTATTTATAACGCTAACCGTGCGGGCCACACCGGCGCGCTGGATCCGCTGGCGACCGGCATGCTGCCGATTTGCCTGGGTGAAGCGACAAAGTTTTCCCAGTACCTGCTCGATTCCGATAAACGCTACCGCGTTATCGCTAAACTGGGCCAGCGTACGGATACTTCCGACGCGGATGGTCAGGTGGTGGAAGAGCGCCCGGTGACCTTCAGCGCCGAACAGCTTGATGCGACCCTGGAGAGCTTCCGCGGAGACACGATGCAGGTGCCGTCGATGTATTCGGCGCTGAAATATCAGGGCAAGAAGCTCTACGAATATGCGCGCCAGGGAATTGACGTCCCGCGCGAAGCGCGTCCGATAACCGTGTATGAGCTGCTGTTCATTCGCCACGAAGGTGACGAGCTGGAGCTGGAAGTCCACTGTTCGAAAGGGACCTATATTCGCACCATCATTGACGATCTCGGTGAAAAGCTGGGCTGCGGCGCGCATGTGATCTACCTGCGTCGTCTGGCGGTCAGTAAATATCCGGTGGAACGCATGGTGACGCTTGAGCAGCTGCGCGCGCTGGCTGAGCAGGCACAAGCGCAGGGAGTGGAACCAGCAGATTTGCTGGATCCACTGCTGATGCCAATGGACAGTCCGGCAGCGGACTTCCCGATCGTTAATCTTCCTTTAACATCGTCCGTTTACTTTAAAAACGGAAACCCGGTTCGTACGACGGATGCGCCGCTGGATGGACTGGTACGCGTGACGGAAGGTGACGAAGGGAAATTCATCGGTATGGGCGAAATGGACGGTGAAGGGCGCGTTGCGCCGCGTCGTCTGGTCGTCGAATATCCGGTCGACGCGTGACGGTGATTACGCCTCACCTTGCGATAAGCAGGGGAGACGAGTAGAATATCGCCGCTTAACGCCCGGTAAATTGTTTAACAATCTGCGGGGCGTACATGGGGTCGCTGAATTAGAGATCGGCACCCTTACATTTTTTATACTTTGGAGTTTGAAAATGTCTCTAAGCGTTGAAGCTAAAGCTAAAATCGTTTCTGAGTTTGGTCGTGGTACTAACGACAGCGGTTCTACCGAAGTTCAGGTTGCACTGCTGACTGCACAGATTAACCACCTGCAGGGTCACTTTGCAGAGCACAAAAAAGATCACCACAGCCGTCGTGGTCTGCTGCGCATGGTTTCTCAGCGTCGTAAACTGCTCGACTACCTGAAGCGTAAAGATGTTGCACGCTACACCGCGCTGATCGAGCGTCTGGGTCTGCGTCGCTAAGTCTTGCGAGTTTCAGAAAAGGGGGCCTGATGGCCCCTTTTTTCAACCAGACGGCAGCAATTCAATGGAAACTATTGTATTGTTGCTATAAATGATCTTCATTGCAGAGGTTCGCGCGGCTAATGAGAGGCTTCACCCATGGGGGTGTCGGTTGTCATTAGTCGCGAGGATGCGAAGAAGGTCGGGTTAAATCGACAGCACGCCGGCGGTGTGCTGTCATACATTTAAGAAAGGATAGAATTTTGCTGAATCCGATCGTTCGTAAATTCCAGTATGGTCAACATACCGTCACGCTGGAAACCGGCATGATGGCACGCCAGGCGACTGCTGCCGTTATGGTAAGCATGGATGACACCGCGGTATTCGTGACCGTTGTGGGCCAGAAAAAAGCTAAACCAGGTCAGGACTTCTTCCCGCTGACCGTTAACTACCAGGAGCGTACCTACGCTGCCGGTAAAATCCCGGGTGGCTTCTTCCGTCGTGAAGGCCGTCCAAGCGAAGGCGAAACCCTGATCGCGCGTCTGATTGACCGCCCGGTTCGTCCGCTGTTCCCGGAAGGCTTCGTTAACGAAGTGCAGGTTATTGCGACCGTTGTTTCCGTTAACCCACAGGTTAACCCGGACATCGTTGCGATGATCGGTGCCTCCGCTGCCCTGTCACTGTCTGGTATTCCATTCAATGGCCCAATCGGTGCCGCGCGCGTCGGTTACATCAATGACCAGTACGTGCTGAACCCAACTCAGGAAGAGCTGAAAGAGAGTAAGCTGGACCTGGTTGTTGCCGGTACTGAAGCGGCTGTGCTGATGGTTGAATCCGAAGCTGAACTGCTGAGCGAAGACCAGATGCTGGGCGCTGTGGTGTTCGGTCACGAGCAGCAGCAGATTGTTATCCAGAACATCAACGACCTGGTGAAAGAAGCCGGTAAGCCACGTTGGGACTGGCAGCCAGAAGCAGCAAACGACGCGCTGAACGCACGCGTTGCGGCATTGGCAGAATCTCGCCTGAGCGACGCTTACCGCATCACCGACAAACAGGAGCGTTACGCTCAGGTTGACGCGATCAAATCTGAAGTAACCGCGACCCTGGTTGCCGAAGACGAAACGCTGGACGCTAACGAAATTGGCGAAATTCTGCACGCTATCGAGAAAAACGTTGTTCGTAGCCGCGTACTGGCAGGCGAGCCGCGTATCGATGGCCGTGAAAAAGACATGATTCGTGGTCTGGACGTACGCACTGGCGTACTGCCGCGTACTCACGGTTCTGCGCTGTTCACCCGTGGTGAAACGCAGGCGCTGGTTACCGCAACCCTGGGTACCGCACGTGACGCGCAGATCATCGATGAACTGATGGGCGAGCGTACTGACAACTTCCTGTTCCACTACAACTTCCCTCCGTACTCTGTGGGCGAAACCGGTATGGTTGGCTCACCGAAGCGTCGTGAAATTGGTCACGGTCGTCTGGCGAAGCGCGGCGTGCTGGCAGTGATGCCGGAAGCTGACAAATTCCCGTACACCGTTCGCGTGGTTTCTGAAATCACCGAATCCAACGGTTCTTCTTCCATGGCTTCCGTATGTGGTGCCTCTCTGGCGCTGATGGATGCGGGCGTGCCGATCAAAGCCGCCGTTGCGGGTATCGCAATGGGTCTGGTGAAAGAAGGCGACAACTTCGTTGTTCTGTCTGACATTCTGGGTGACGAAGACCACCTGGGCGATATGGACTTCAAAGTAGCGGGTTCCCGCGACGGTATCTCTGCCCTGCAGATGGATATCAAAATTGAAGGTATCACCAAGGAGATCATGCAGGTTGCTCTGAACCAGGCTAAAGGTGCGCGTCTGCACATCCTGGGCGTGATGGAACAGGCTATCAACGCGCCACGCGGTGATATCTCTGAATTCGCTCCGCGTATTCACACCATCAAGATCAATCCAGACAAGATCAAAGATGTTATCGGTAAGGGCGGTTCTGTTATCCGCGCGCTGACCGAAGAGACCGGCACCACCATCGAAATCGAAGATGACGGTACTGTGAAGATCGCAGCAACCGACGGCGAGAAAGCGAAATTCGCTATCCGTCGCATCGAAGAAATCACTGCTGAAATCGAAGTGGGCCGCGTCTACGCGGGTAAAGTGACCCGTATCGTTGACTTTGGTGCGTTCGTTGCCATCGGTGGCGGTAAAGAAGGTCTGGTTCACATCTCTCAGATCGCTGACAAGCGCGTTGAGAAAGTGACCGATTACCTGCAGATGGGTCAGGAAGTGCCGGTTAAGGTTCTGGAAGTTGACCGTCAGGGCCGTATCCGTCTGAGCATTAAAGAAGCAACCGAGCAGTCTCAACCTGCTGCGGCACCGGAAGCTCCGGCTGCTGAACAGCAAGGCGAGTAAGTTGCCATTTGCCCTCCGCTTTGCGGAGGGCCTGTTATCAGGCAGGACGCCTTGTTAAGCCGCCGGGGGACAGGACGTTCATCCAATAGTTGTCTTCGGGAGTGGGAAATGAAGCCTTTTTTGCGCTGGTGTTTCGTTGCGACAGCTTTAACGCTGGCAGGATGCAGCAACTCTGCCTGGCGTAAGAGCGAAGTCCTCGCAGTGCCATTGCAACCGACTTTGCAGCAGGAAGTGATTCTGGCACGCATGGAACAAATACTTGCCAGTCGGGCTTTAACCGATGACGAACGCGCACAGCTTTTATATGAGCGCGGAGTGTTGTATGATAGTCTCGGTCTGAGGGCATTAGCGCGAAATGATTTTTCACAAGCGCTGGCTATCCGACCTGATATGCCTGAAGTATTCAATTACTTAGGCATTTATTTAACGCAGGCAGGCAATTTTGATGCTGCCTATGAAGCGTTTGATTCTGTACTTGAGCTTGATCCAACTTACAACTACGCGCACTTGAATCGCGGTATCGCATTGTATTACGGCGGTCGTGATAAGTTAGCGCAAGATGATCTGCTGGCGTTTTATCAAGACGATCCTAATGATCCTTTCCGTAGCCTGTGGCTTTACATCGTTGAGCGGAAGCTCGATGAGAAGCAGGCAAAAGAAGCACTACAACAGCGCTTCGAGAAATCGGATAAGGAACAGTGGGGATGGAACATTGTCGAGTTCTACCTGGGCAACATTAGCGAAGCAACGCTGATGGAACGCCTCAAGGCGGACGCAACGGATAACACCTCGCTCGCTGAGCATCTCAGTGAAACCAACTTCTATTTAGGTAAGTACTACCTAAGTCTGGGGGATATGGACAGCGCTACGGCACTGTTCAAATTAGCGGTTGCTAACAACGTACATAACTTCGTTGAGCACCGTTATGCATTGTTGGAATTATCGCTCTTGGGCCAGGAGCAAGACGACCTGGCAGAATCGGACCAGCAATAGCTGACGACATAAACATCAGCCCGTAATCTTTTGATTGCCATCACCTTCACTGGTGAGGGCGTTGTTGTTCGTCAATACACCTACTTTGAGCCGGTTCACACTTTTCAATGAAAATTGCTAATCATTTTCACGATGAGCTAAGTAGACTGGCCGCCATTGACATTGAGGCACTCGTACTACATGGCTGAATTCGAAACCACTTTTGCAGATCTGGGCCTGAAGGCTCCTATCCTTGAAGCCCTTAACGATCTGGGTTACGAAAAACCATCTCCGATCCAGGCAGAATGTATCCCGCATCTGCTTTCTGGTCGTGACGTGCTGGGCATGGCCCAGACTGGTAGCGGTAAAACTGCAGCGTTCTCGCTGCCGCTGCTGAACAACATCGATCCGGACCTGCGTGCACCGCAGATCCTCGTCCTGGCTCCAACCCGTGAACTGGCTGTTCAGGTTGCTGAAGCAATGACGGAATTCTCTAAACATATGCGCGGCGTAAACGTGGTAGCCCTGTACGGCGGCCAGCGTTATGACGTGCAGTTACGCGCCCTGCGCCAGGGCCCACAGATTGTCGTCGGTACGCCGGGCCGTCTGCTGGATCACCTGAAGCGCGGTACTCTGGACCTCTCTAAACTGAGCGGCCTGGTACTGGATGAAGCAGATGAAATGCTACGTATGGGCTTCATCGAAGACGTAGAAACCATCATGGCGCAGATCCCGGAAGGTCACCAGACCGCTCTGTTCTCTGCAACCATGCCAGAAGCGATCCGTCGCATTACCCGCCGCTTCATGAAAGAGCCGCAGGAAGTGCGTATTCAGTCCAGCGTGACCACTCGCCCGGACATCAGCCAGAGCTACTGGTCCGTGTACGGCATGCGCAAAAACGAAGCGCTGGTCCGTTTCCTGGAAGCGGAAGATTTTGATGCGGCGATTATCTTCGTGCGTACCAAAAATGCGACCCTGGAAGTGGCTGAAGCGCTGGAGCGTAATGGCTACAACAGCGCTGCGCTGAACGGCGACATGAACCAGGCCCTGCGTGAGCAGACGCTGGAGCGTCTGAAAGACGGTCGTCTGGATATCCTGATTGCAACCGACGTGGCAGCACGTGGTCTGGACGTTGAGCGTATCAGCCTGGTTGTCAACTACGACATCCCGATGGACTCCGAGTCTTACGTTCACCGTATCGGTCGTACCGGTCGTGCGGGTCGTGCTGGCCGTGCGCTGCTGTTCGTTGAGAACCGCGAGCGTCGTCTGCTGCGCAACATTGAACGCACCATGAAGCTGACCATTCCAGAAGCCGACCTGCCAAACGCAGATCTGCTGGGCAAACGCCGTCTGGAAAAATTCGCCGCGAAAGTACAGCAGCAGCTGGAAAGCAGCGATCTGGATCAGTACCGCGCGCTGCTGTCGCAGATTCAGCCTGTCGCTGAAGGCGAAGAGCTGGACATGGAAACTCTGGCTGCAGCACTGCTGAAAATGGCTCAGGGCGAACGTAGCCTGATCGTGCCACCAGATGCACCGATGCGTCCTAAGCGTGAGTTCCGTGACCGTGACGATCGTTTCGAACGTCGTGGCGACCGTAACGACCGTGGTCCACGCGGCGACCGTCCAGAGCGTGGTGGTGAAGACCGTCCACGTCGTGAACGTCGTGACGCTGGCGACATGGAACTGTACCGCATTGAAGTGGGCCGTGATGATGGTGTTGAAGTTCGTCACATCGTTGGCGCGATTGCTAACGAAGGTGACATCAGCAGCCGTTACATTGGTAACATCAAGCTGTTCGCATCCCACTCTACCATCGAACTGCCAAAAGGCATGCCGGGCGAAGTACTGCAGCACTTTACTCGCACCCGCATCCTGAACAAGCCGATGAACATGCAACTGCTGGGCGATGCGCAGCCACGTCCTGACCGCGGTGGCGAACGTCGTGGCGGTGGTCGCGGTTTCGGCGGCGAGCGTCGTGAAGGCGGTCGCAGTGAAGGTCGCGGTGGTGAAGGTCGTCGTTTCTCCGGCGAGCGCCGCGAAAGCCGTGGCCCACGTCGTGAAGAAGGCACCAGCCGTCGTCGTTTCGGTGACGCGTAAGCCTTTCGCTTTTGACGTAAAGTAAAATATACAGCCCCGATACACGCTATCGGGGCTTTTTTATTCCCTTTGTACTCTTGTACTGGTACAGTGCATCACACTAAAATGCAGAACCGCATGATTAACTGGAGAAAAGGCTGTATGGCGACACTAACCACCACCCAAACGTCACCTTCGCTGCTTGGCGGCGTGGTGATCATCGGCGGAACCATTATAGGTGCCGGGATGTTTTCCCTGCCCGTGGTCATGTCCGGTGCGTGGTTCTTCTGGTCGCTAGCCGCGCTGGTGTTCACCTGGTTCTGCATGCTGCATTCCGGCCTGATGATCCTTGAAGCGAACCTGAACTACCGCATTGGCTCCAGCTTCGACACCATCACCAAAGATCTGCTGGGCAAAGGCTGGAACCTGGTGAACGGCCTTTCCATCGCATTTGTGCTCTACATCCTGACCTACGCGTACATCTCAGCAAGCGGCTCGATTCTGCATCACACCTTTTCGGAGATGTCGCTGAACGTTCCGGCGCGTCTGGCGGGACTCTGCTTTGCGCTGGGCGTGGCGTTTATCGTCTGGATGAGCACCAAAGCGGTGAGCCGTATGACGGCGATTGTGCTGGGCGCTAAGGTCATCACCTTCTTCCTGACCTTCGGCAGCCTGCTGGGGCACGTTACGCCCGCCACGCTGTTTAACGTTGCGGAAGTTAATACCTCCTACACGCCGTATCTGCTAATGACCCTGCCGTTCTGTCTGGCGTCGTTCGGCTACCACGGCAACGTGCCGAGCCTGATGAAGTACTACGGCAAGGATCCGCGCACCATCGTGAAGTGCCTGGTCTACGGCACGCTGCTGGCGCTTGGGCTGTATGTGATTTGGCTGCTGGGGACAATGGGCAACATCCCGCGCCCGGAGTTTATCGGCATTGCGCAAAAGGGCGGTAACATTGACGTGTTGGTGCAGGCGCTGAGCGGCGTACTGAACAGCCGCAGTCTGGATCTGCTGCTGGTGGTCTTCTCCAACTTTGCGGTGGCGAGTTCATTCCTCGGTGTGACGCTGGGCCTGTTTGACTACCTGGCGGATCTGTTTGGCTTTGACGATTCTGCGATGGGGCGTTTCAAGACGGCGCTGCTGACCTTCCTGCCGCCGATTGTCGGCGGTCTGCTGTGGCCGAACGGGTTCCTCTATGCCATCGGCTATGCAGGGCTGGCGGCCACCATCTGGGCGGCGATTGTGCCAGCGCTGCTGGCACGTAAATCACGTAAACGCTTCGGCAGCCCGAAATTCCGCGTCTGGGGCGGTAAACCGATGATTGCGCTGATCCTGGTATTTGGGGTGGGTAACGCGCTGGTTCACGTGCTGTCGAGCTTTAACCTGTTGCCTGTGTACCAGTAAACACATTGCCCGGTGGCGCTACGCTCACCGGGCCTACAGGGACCGCGTAGGCCGGATAAGGCGAAGCCGCCATCCGGCAAAAAACTACCCCACCAATTCTTCTTTCACCTGCATCGCCAGGTCAAATGAATGTAAACGCGCCTGGTGATCGAAAATCTGGCCGTTGACCATAATTTCATCCGCCTGCGTTTCACGCAGCACTGCTTCCAGCCCGTGACGCACTTTTGCCTTATCACCCACCAGCGACATGCTCAACGCCTGCTGCACGCCATACTGCTCGGAGGCCGACCACAGCTGATGCATATTTTCCACCGGAGGCGGCAACTGGCCCGTCTCGCCGCGGCGCAGCTTCACAAACGCCTGCTGCATAGAGGTAAACAGGAATTCCGCGTCGCGATTGCTGTCAGCGGCAATAATGTTGATACACACCATTGCGTACGGCTTCTCCAGACGCTCGGACGGTTTGAAGTTCGTACGGTAGAGGTGCAGCGCCTGATGCAGCATATCCGGCGCGAAGTGGGAGGCGAACGCGAACGGCAGCCCCAGCTGCGCGGCGAGCTGCGCGCTATACAGGCTCGAGCCTAACAGCCACACCGGGATCTTCTCGCCATAGCCCGGCACCGGGCGCACGTGCGGGTTCGGATCGCGCGCGTCGAACCAGTCCACCAGTTCCGCCACGTCGCGCGGGAAGTTATCGATATCGCCGCTCATATGGCGGCGCAGGGCGCGCATGGTCGGCTGGTCGCTGCCCGGCGCGCGGCCAAGCCCCAGGTCAATACGGCCCGGATAGAGGGTATTCAGCGTCCCGAACTGCTCGGCTATCACCAGCGGGGCGTGGTTCGGCAGCATCACGCCACCGGAGCCAAGGTGCAAAGTGGTGGTATTCGCTGCCAGGTAGCCAATCAGCACCGATGTAGCGGCGCTGGCAATGCCGACCATATTGTGATGTTCTGCCAGCCAGTAGCGGTGATAGCCACGCTTTTCGGCCAGCTGAGCCAGATCGAGAGAGTGCGTGAAGGCTTCTCTTGCCGAGGAGCCTTGTGGGATCGGCGCCAGATCCAGCACCGAAAACGGAATGGTTTTGTCAGTCATAACAGCTCACTTTGTCGACGGTCAATCTTTAATACTGCATTAAAAAATGATAACCGTTGTTAACAAAGTGAGCCTTTTTTAGGCCTGAAGTTCCAGCCCGGCCAGACGTTTCCAGTAACCGTTGCAGTCGCTGTTTGCCGTCAGCGGCAGCGGCGACGCGCCGTTTTCGTTGGCGCGGAAGGCGTCCAGCATCGCGAAAACGCTGGTATCCAGCGGCGACAGGCGCACCATGTCCACCAGTCCGTCCATCGACGCCAGCTCGTTGCCGAGGTTATAGACGTAACCGCTCATGGTTTGAATGCCGTTCAGGACAAACACCTGCTGGTTCTCCTGCGACAGCATGCTGCGCCCGTTCGGGTAATTGATGCAGCAGGTTTCACATTCATCTTTCGGGCGGTCTTCCGATCGCGCGGTGAAGCAGCGGGCAGAGTAGGCCAGCGGCAGATGACCGTAGCTCAGCACTTCCACTTCGAACTGATGGCGAATGCCCAGCTCGTCGCACTGATTCAGCAGGTTTGCCAGCCAGTCACGGGAGAGCTCCACCGGCATGCACCAGCGGGTCATTCCCTGTTTGAGCAGCAGGCGCAGGGTGACGGCGTTATAGCAGTTCAGCGCATGGCCTGCGACAAACGGCAGCCTGCGTTCGGCGCACATGTTCACTACCCCCAGGTCGCTCGCCTCCAGCAGAAACTCACCGTTTTCGACGTAGCGCTTCAGCTCGCCCAGTTCGGACGAAGCCTGCACCAGCGCGAGCGTTGACAGCACCACCTGCTTGCCGCTCCCGGCCAGGCTTTTCGCCATCTCCAGCCAGTCGCCCACTTTGGTGGCGCGGCGTTTGCTGCATACTGCTTCACCGAGGTAAATTACATCGGCGCTGCTGGTGGCAGCCTGTTGGTAAAAATCTTCCAGCGTCTCTTTTGGCCAGTAGTAGAGCACCGGCCCTAATGAATATTTCATGGTTATCTCACTGCCATTTACGGTGATACGCGCCCAGCGTGGTTTGCGTGCCTTCGGACATCGATCCGAGCGTCTCCATCCACGCCGCCTGTGGGGCGTAGTTCTGCGGGTCCGCCATGCAGCGGTCGATGGCCTGACGCCACACTTTCGCCACCTGGCTCACATAGGCCGGACTGCGCTGGCGACCTTCAATTTTCACCGAGGCAATATTGGCGGCCAGCAGCTCCGGCAGCAGCTCCAGCGTGTTAAGGCTGGTGGGCTCTTCCAGCGCGTGGTAGCGCTCGCCGTCGACCAGGTAGCGGCCTTTGCACAGCGTCGGATAACCCGCGTTTTCACCGTCCTGATAGCGGTCGATCAGAACTTCATTCAGACGCGACTCCAGCCCCTGCGGGGTCTGCTGCCAGCGGACGAAGCGGGCAGGGGAGCAGGCCCCGACGGTATTCGGCGATTCACCGGTTAAGTAAGAAGAAAGATAGCAACGGCCTTCGGCCATGATGCACAGACTACCAAAGGCAAAAACCTCCAGCGGCACTGGCGTGACGCGCGCGAGTTGCTTAACCTGATGAATAGAGAGCACGCGCGGCAGCACCACGCGGGCGACGTCAAAGTGTTGATGGTAAAAACGCACCGCCTCTTCGTTGGTGGCAGATGCCTGAACAGAGACGTGGCGCTCAATATGCGGATAGCGTTCTGCCGCATACTCAAGCATGGCGAGGTCGGCCAGGATTAACGCATCGGCGCCCAGCTGTGCTGCCATGTCCACCGCGCGCTGCCAGCGGGCGTAACCGTCAGGATGGGCAAACGTGTTGATGGCAATATGCAGCTTGCGGCGGTGCTGATGAACGAAGTTAACGGCTTCCTGAAGCTTTTTCTCCGTAAAGTTAAGGCCAGCAAAATGGCGGGCGTTGGTGTCATCTTTCAGCCCGATATAGACCGCATCGGCCCCATTCTCGATGGCCGCCTTAAGCGCCGGAAGGTTTCCGGCAGGGCAGAGCAGCTCCATAAATTATCCTGATGTAGTCGATAGCAAAATTGTTAACGAGCTGGGATTTTAATTAAGCCATACGCGACAATTTTTGATTTAAGGCAGCTAATGGCGTATTGATGGCACCAATAATGGGGTACGTCCGACGATGGTTTGTTGATTTACGCCGCTATGTTCTGGAACGGATGTGGCAAAATAGCGGGACTATAGCTATCAGGGAGTAAAGCTCGTGCTGGATAAACTGCGTTCACGTCTCGTACAATTCGGTCCATCAATGCTGAGCGTGCCGGTCAGGCTGGCGCCGTTCGCGCTTAAACGCCAGGTGCTTGAGCAGGTTCTGAGCTGGCAGTTCCGTCAGGCGCTGCAGGATGGCGAGCTGGAGTTTCTGGAAGGGCGCTGGTTAAGCATTGAGGTGCGTGACATCGGGCTGCGCTGGTTTACCTCCGTAGAGAACGACCAGCTGATCGTTCGTGAGTCTGCCGAGGCGGACGTGAGCTTTAGCGCCAACGCCAGTGACCTGCTGATGATTGCCGCGCGTAAGCAGGACCCGGACACACTCTTCTTCCAGCGCCGTCTGGTGATTGAGGGCGACACGGAGCTTGGCCTGTACGTTAAGAATTTAATGGATGCCATTGAGCTGGAGCAGATGCCGAAAGCGCTGCGCGTGATGTTGATGCAAATGGCAGATTTTGTTGAGGCGGGGCTGAAATCCCCGCCGGACAGTAAACACACTTCAGTAGGTGAGCCATGCTGATTCGAGTCGAAATAGGGATTGATGCACCGGGTATCGATGCGTTATTACGCCGCTCTTTTGAGAGCGATGCGGAAGCCCAACTGGTCCACGATCTCCGTGAAGACGGCCTGATCACGCTGGGGCTGGTTGCCACCGATGACGAAGGTCAGGTTGTCGGCTATGTTGCCTTCAGCCCGGTGATCGTTCAGGGTGAAGATCTTCAGTGGGTGGGCATGGCACCGCTGGCGGTAGATGAAAACTACCGCGGGCAGGGCCTGGCGCGCCAGCTGGTCTATGAAGGGCTGGACTCGCTGAATGAGTTTGGTTATGCCGCCGTGGTCACGCTGGGCGATCCGGCGTTCTATGGCCGTTTAGGCTTCGAGCAGGCCGCGCATTACGATCTTCGCTGCCGCTGGCCGGGTACCGAATCCGCCTTCCAGGTGCATCGCCTGGCGGATGATGCCCTGAACGGCGTAAATGGTCTGGTGGACTACCACGACCATTTTAATCGCTTTTAATTAGGCTCTCGCGTAGCGCCTCAAAGGAGCCGTCTCCGGTCACGAGGCGCTCCTTCTGGCGCTTCGTTAGTTGCTTAATACGGTACTCCAGCCTGAGTGCCAGCGATCTGTCCCCCACGGCGGCAGAAAAAGCCAGCTGCAGTTCGCCTTTCCCCCGCAGCGCTTTTGCCCCTTTCCCCGTTTGATGTTGTAAAAAACGCCGCGCCACATCGGTGGTGATCCCGGTGTAGAGTGCGTTATCAGCGGTTCGGACAAGATAGAGAAACCAGCACACGGTAAACAGATTCAGTATGTTAAGGTGAACGCACCATAGCATGAGAGAGAACGAAAATGGAAACACTGGCCGCCATTAACCGCTGGCTGGCAAAGCAGCACGTCGTGACCTGGTGCGTATATAGCGAGGGCGAAATGTGGTGCGCCAACGCCTTTTACTACTACGATCCTGAACGCGTCGCTTTTTACGTCATGAGTGAGGACAAAACGCGGCATGCCCAGATGACCGGCCAGCAGGCAAAAGTGGCGGGCACGGTCAACGGCCAGCCCAAAACCGTCGCGCTGATCCGCGGCGTGCAGTTCAAGGGTGAGATTCGTCGTCTGGAAGGTGAAGAAAGCGACGCACAGCGTAAACGCTACACGCGCCGCTTCCCGGTTGCTGCTGCGCTAAAAGCCCCGGTGTGGGAAATCCGCGTTGATGAGCTGAAATTTACCGACAACACCCTGGGCTTTGGCAAGAAGCTTCACTGGCTACGCGCCGAGCAGGCGTAGCGCTTCGCGGTTAAACGCCGGGAGATCGTCCGGGGTCCGGCTGGTGATCAGCTGGTCGTTATCGTTGACCACCTCCTGATCGTAAAACTCGGCCCCTGCGTTTTTCAGATCGATAACGATCGGTTTCACCGCCGTAAGCTTACGCCCGCGGACCACTTCAGCGCTGATCAGCAGCTGCGGGCCGTGGCAGATGGCAAAGACCGGCTTGCCGGTGCCGACGAAGTCACGGGTAAAGGTGACGAAACGCTCGTCCCCGCGCAGGGAATCCGGTGAATGGCCGCCCGGTAACAGCAGGGCGTCGAAATCTGACGGGCTGACGTTATCGATGGACTCATCGATGGTCACGCTGGCTTCGCCCTTGTGGCCCTTCACGGTTTTACCCGCTTCTTTCTCAATGGTGATGACCTCGTGGCCTGCCTTGCGGAATGCCTCAGCTGGTGACGTAAATTCTGAATCTTCAAACTCGTCGGTAATCAAGACTGCGATTTTTTTACCCATGCTTCCTCCGTTGTTTTCGCTTCAGACTGTTTTTTTCCCGTTTGTGGTAAATACTTACCGGTAACAGACTTTTAAGTGTGGTAGAGCAGGTCCAGATCGCAAACGGACAATTCTGTAAAGGGGATAAGATGAGTCAGGTACTGATTACCGGCGCAACCGGGCTGGTGGGGGGACATCTGCTGCGGCTGCTGATCCAGGACCGGCATATCAACTATATTGCCGCCCCGACGCGCCGCCCGCTGTTGGATATCACCGGCGTCTATAACCCGCACGATCCCCAGCTCACCGACGCGCTGGCGCAGGTGCAGGATCCTATAGATATCGCCTTTTGCTGCCTGGGCACGACGCGGCGTGAGGCGGGCAGTAAAGAAGCGTTCATCCATGCGGACTACACGCTGGTGGTGGATACCGCCCTGACGGCGAAAAAGCTGGGGGCAAAACATTTCCTGGTGGTGAGCTCGCACGGCGCCAGCACCGGCTCACCGTTTTTTTACAATCAGGTGAAGGGCAAAATGGAAGAGGCGCTGATTGCGCAGAAGTGGGAGCGCCTGACAATCGTACGGCCTTCCATGCTGATGGGCCACCGCGACGAACGGCGTTTTAACGAATCCTTCTTCGCCCCGCTGTTTCGCATCCTGCCGGGTAACTGGAAGTCCATCGAGGCGCGGGACGTCGCGCAGGCGATGCTGAAAGAGGCGCTGGCACCGTCGCAGGAGGGCGTCAATATCATCCCTTCGGCAAAACTGCGTGAAATCGCGCAGGGCGAGGCGTAAACTTCTCCGGCTTATTAAATAACACTCTCCGGGGAATGGTATGACTGGTCAGTCTTCATCTCAGGCGGCAACACCTGTCCAATGGTGGAAGCCCGCACTCTTCTTTCTCGTGGTCATCATTGGCCTCTGGTATGTGAAATGGCAGCCGTACTACGGCAAAGCCTTCACCGCCGCCGAAACGCACAGCATCGGTAAATCTATACTCGCTCAGGCTGATGCCAGCCCGCTGAAGGCGGCATGGGATTACGCCATGGTCTACTTCCTGGCGGTGTGGAAAGCTGCCGTCTTAGGGGTAATCCTGGGATCGCTGATTCAGGTACTTATTCCGCGAAACTGGCTGGTGAAAACACTCGGGCAGCCGCGCTTTCAGGGCACGCTGCTGGGGACGTTTTTCTCTCTGCCGGGCATGATGTGCTCCTGCTGTGCCGCACCGGTAGCGGCGGGTATGCGCCGCCAGCGCGTATCCATGGGCGGTGCGCTGGCATTCTGGATGGGGAACCCGCTGCTCAACCCGGCGACGCTGGTGTTTATGGGCTTTGTGCTCGGCTGGCATTTTGCCGCTATCCGTCTGGTTGCCGGGCTGCTGACGGTGCTGGTGGTGGCGACGCTGGTACAAAAACTGGTGAAGGATACTGCCGTCGAACCCGCAGCCGTTGAACTGGACGTCAGCGAACCGCAGGGCGGTTTCTTCACTCGCTGGGGTAAGGCGCTGTGGCAGCTTTTCTGGAGCACCATTCCGGTCTATATCCTGGCGGTACTGGTTCTGGGCGCGGCGCGCGTCTGGCTCTTCCCGCATGCGGATGGGGCGATCGACAACACGCTGATGTGGGTGATTGCGATGGCCGTTGCAGGCTGCCTGTTTGTGATCCCCACGGCGGCAGAAATTCCGATTGTCCAGACCATGATGCTGGCCGGTATGGGTACCGCACCGGCGCTGGCGCTGCTTATCACCTTGCCGGCAATCAGCCTGCCGTCGCTCATCATGCTGCGTAAGTCTTTCCCGGCGAAAGCGCTGTGGCTGACGGCGGGGCTGGTGGCGTTGAGCGGAGTGATGGTGGGGAGTATTGCGTTGATGTAAAAAAAGCCCGGTGGCGCTCGCGCCTACCGGGCCTTTAGTCAGACGTGGATTACTTAATGTAGGTAAACGCGGTGGTGACGTGCTTCACGCCGCTCACCCGGCTGGCGATATCCGCCGCCGCTTTCCCTTCACGATCGGTCACCAGACCCAGCAGGAACACTTCACCGTTTTCGGTCGTTACCTTCACGTTTGAGGATTTCACCTGGTCTGAACCCAGCAGCTGGGAGCGGACTTTGGTGGTGATCCAGGTGTCAGACGACGCGGTGCCCAGGCTGATTGGCTGACCCTGGCGGATTTCATTGAAGACTTCCGTGGTGCCCTCAACGCCCATTGCGATCTGCTTCGCGCGGCTGGAGAGGTCGGTATTCGGTGCCTGACCCGTCAGCAGGACTTTGCCCTGATAGGCCGTCACGTTGATACGCGCTTCTTTCTTGATTTGTTCGTCTTTCGACAGCGCACTGTTGACCCGCAGCTCCAGCGTACCGTCATCCACCTGCGTTCCCACAGAGCGCGGATCGGTCGCCGCTTTGGTGCCTACTGCGGCAGTACCCACAACGGCCGCAGCAATACATCCCTGAAGCAGTAATGCAGACATAAGGACTGCGAGGGTCGATAAAGCCTTCATAAAAACTCCTTAATCATCCTGGTGAGGGAAAAGCGTGTTATCGATCAAATCGCATAAGCAGTTCACCGTGAGCATATGCATCTCCTGGATACGTGCGCTACGGTGAGACGGAATGCGGATTTCCACATCCTGCGGCCCGAGCAGACCCGCCAGCTCACCGCCGTCATAGCCGGTTAAGGCGACGATGGTCATGTCGCGGGTAACGGCGGCTTCAACGGCTTTGACGATGTCCCGGCTGTTGCCGCGCGTGGAGATCGCCAGCAGCACATCGCCGGCATGCCCCAGGGCGCGCACCTGCTTTGCGTAAATTTCGTCATGCAGACGATCGTTAGCAATCGCTGTTAAGACCACATTATCGGTATTAAGTGCAATGGCAGGTAAACTCGGGCGTTCGGTTTCAAAACGGTTAATCATGCTGGCAGCAAAATGCTGTGCGTTGGCGGCTGAGGTTCCGTTGCCACAACAGAGGATTTTGTTGCCGTTAAGCAGGGATTGCACCAGCGTCATTGCAGCGCGAGAGATCGCGTCCGGAAGGGCTTCCGCCGCGGCAATCTGAGTCTGGATGCTTTCTGTGAAGCACACTTTAATTCTTTCGAGCACGTTATCCCTTTTAAATCTTAATTATGCGTCTTCGCCAAAAGCGTTTTTAAGCCATTCGATCTCATTTCCGGTGAAGGCTATCACATCGAAACGGCAATCCACAGTATCAAAGCTCCCATTATGGCGGGCAAGCCACAAGTGGGCAGTCTGTAATAATTTATGTTGTTTGGCGAGCGTCACGCTGGCGGCAGCACCGCCAAAACGGGAAGACTGTCGAAAGCGGACTTCTACAAACACAATCACCTGACCGTCTTTCATGATCAGATCAATTTCGCCGCCGCGCCCGCGGACGTTAGCGGCGATAAAGCGCAGTCCTTTGCCTTCGAGCCAGCGACGCGCTTTTAACTCCCACGCATCGCCGGTCTCTTTACGGCTTAACTGGCCGGGACGATTTGCCCCTGCTGGTATTTGAGCCATGATAACTTCCTGGTAATCACACAGTCCTGAGTGGCGGTCAGATCGCCGGTGTTGCCGTTAAGCTCAAAGCCCGGCACCTGACGCATCTGGGTAAAGTGGTTTGCCAGCGCCCACGCATCAACACCCATCGCATACAGACGCGCCAGAGAGTAGTCGTTACGTACGGAGCTTAGCGCCTGCTGCATCAGCGCCGGGTTGCTGCCCGCCAGCATCGGGATTTCGCTGTACTGCAGGCCGTCCATTTCCAGACGGAAATCCGGGCCTGCGGTGCCCTGTGCGCTGCGGGAGCTGGCGTAGAGCGTTGCGCCGCTCTGGCTGCCGTTACGCATCGCGATCATCGGCTTGATAAAGGCGATCTCCTGCGGCGTGGCAACGATATAGGCCGCATCCACTTTACCACCACCGCTTATCTGCGCGTCGGTTGGCGGGGCAGGGATGGTCAGGCCGCCAATGGTCACGCTCTGCTGCTGCGGCAGGCTGGCGGAAACCGGACTGCCGTTAAGCGCGATACCCGCCCCACCGTTAACGCCCGCACGCAGTTCAGAGACGGAACCGAATTTCTGCTGCAGCACGATGCCGCCGCCCAGCTTCTGCCACTCGTCGGCAAAAGCATTAGCCACGCGATCGCCCAGCGTACTGCGCGGGATCAGCAGCAGCGGGGCCTGTTTACCCTGCTCGTGGATATGACGCGCCGCATCGCGGGCTTCATCTTCCGGAGAGAGTGCGAAGTAGCAAATATTGGCCCGGTTCTGAACCTGTTCCGGCTGGTTGAGCGCCAGTACGTTCAGCGTGGTATTGCTCTTCATCAGCTCTTCCACGTTGTTTTTCAGCAGCGGGCCGACAACGATGCTTGCCCCGTCCTGCTGAACCTGCGCCAGCACCTGGTCAAGCGGCTTCGAACTGGTGTCGTAGATTTTCAGCTCAGCGCCAGGGTTCGCGCTGGCGGTCGCCACGGCCTGCGGCTGAGCGGCAGGTTGTGATGCTGGTTGTGCCGGCTGCTGTTGAGGCTGTTCTGCTGTTGTGGCAGGAGCCGGAGCAGATGCTGGCGCCGCCTGCGTTTCGGCCGGAGCCGGAATCGCTGGCACCGGTGCCGGCGTCGTCGTCGGCGCCGTCACCGGGTTTTGCATCGTGCCCTGCGCTGGCGTTTGCGCCGTGGTCAGGTCGCTGGTCTCTGCGGCGGATGGGCTGACAACGTCATTCACGTTAGCCGCCTGGGCCGCCTGTGCGGGAATGGCGCTGCCGGTGACCGACGTCGTGCCGTTTTTCGCCGCTTCAAAGCCCTGCTGAATGGTGCGTCCAAACACCGCCGCCTGGCCGTTGAGCGGCAGAAGGAGGGCGATTTTGCTGGTCGAAGCGGGCTTAAAGTTCTGCACATTCACCAGCTGGGTTGGCAGCATTTTTGCGCCCGGGTTCTGCGGGTAACGGGTCTGCCAGTCGGTAATACCGGCTTTCAGCATTTTTGGATCGCTGCGGTTGTTAAACCACATCTGCTGCAGATCAAGCCAGCCCTGAAGCACGTTTTCGTCCGCGTTAATGACCAGCGCCTTTGCCTGATCCTGGGTCATCGAGGCAAGCGCCTGCCAGGTGGCATCAATGTTTTTCTGCTTGTCGGCACCGGCGAGCAGCGGCTCCTGGGCAATCAAGGCACGTAGGAGAGTCAGGGAAGGGCGCCCCTGCTCAGCGGTAATGCCCGCCTGCCAGAAGCGCGCCTGCTGGTTTTTATCCAGCGCGCTCAGGTCGATGCTCCCCAGGATCTTTTTCGCGCCATCATAATCTTTCTGCGCGACCTTCAGCTCGGCAGAGAGCAGGCTCTGCTCAAGTTGCTGAGTATCGTTAAGCTCTTTCGGCAGTTGGCCGAACAGCTCGGCAGCCTGCTGGGTTTTGCCCTCTTTCAGCAGTGCACGAATGGCGAGTAATTGCCAGTTGATCCTGGTATCATTTGTACTCTGCGACATTTGTTGCAGATAAAAGCCAGAATCAGCCTGAGCGGAGCCCTGAAGATGGGCGGTGCTCTGGTCAGGTGCCTGGGTGCCACAGCCTGCAAAAATCAGGGCTGCGAGCAGCAGCGGCACGCTGCGCGTGGCTTTTTTTCGAAGAAACGTTAACGGTACCATACTGTATCCAGTGATTTTTTTACGCAATGCTCAATATTAAATCGGCAATACGGACGAAACAATGAAACAACACGAAACGGCAGATAATTCTCAAGGCCAGCTTTATATTGTACCTACTCCTATCGGGAATTTGTCTGATATTACCCAACGTGCGCTAACCGTATTGCAAGCTGTTGATTTAATTGCCGCTGAAGACACCCGACACACCGGTTTACTGCTGCAACATTTCGCGATTAACGCCCGTTTGTTTGCCCTGCACGATCACAATGAGCAACAAAAAGCCGAAACGCTGGTGGCGAAGCTCAAAGAGGGGCAGAACATCGCGCTGGTCTCTGACGCCGGGACGCCGCTGATTAACGATCCTGGCTACCATCTGGTGCGCACCTGTCGCGAAGCCGGGATTCGCGTTGTGCCACTGCCTGGACCGTGCGCCGCTATTGCTGCGTTAAGCGCTGCAGGTCTGCCGTCTGACCGTTTCTGCTATGAAGGCTTCCTCCCTGCCAAATCCAAAGGCCGCCGCGACGTCTTAAAAGAGCTGGAAGCGGAACCGCGCACTCTGATTTTCTACGAATCCACGCACCGCCTGCTGGAAAGCCTGGAAGATATGGTCACCGTCTGGGGCGAATCCCGCTACGTGGTGCTGGCGCGCGAGCTGACCAAAACCTGGGAAACCATTCACGGCGCGCCAGTCGGTGAACTGCTGGCGTGGGTGAAGGAAGACGAAAACCGCCGCAAAGGCGAAATGGTGCTGATTGTCGAAGGGCATAGGGCGGAAGAGGATGCCCTGCCTGCTGATGCGCTGCGCACGCTGGCCTTGCTGCAGGCCGAACTGCCGCTGAAGAAAGCGGCGGCATTAGCAGCAGAGATTCACGGCGTGAAGAAAAATGCGCTGTATAAGTATGCGCTGGAGCAGCAGGGGGAGTAATTTCTGATACTGTTTTGCCGGGTGGCGGCTGCGCCTTACCCGGCCTACAGATTTATTTACTTTTCTATTTCCCAGGCATCGCCTCAAATACCAGCGTTTCCAGCGGCTGCAGCGTAATCACCACCGCGTTTTTGTACTCCTCAGGTACGGTTGAATTACTGCCGTACACCGCTTTGAGACTAAACTTCGCCGCGTCTCCCGTGGGTATTTCGAACTCTTTCGCTAAATCAAGATAGTAGCTTTGCGGCTTGTCCGAGGGGTTACGCAAGCCGAGTATGGCTTTCTCTTTACTCCACGAAGCCCAGCCGTAAACCTGCAGCGCCGTCGGGTCTCCGCCAATCCAGTGCGTATCCACCAGCACGCTGGCATTGTCACGCGACCATTTTGCGGCCTGCGCCAGCGTATCCCACTTCGCCTTGTTCAGCATTGAAGGGGTGATATACAGTTCCTGCAACTGGGTGCCGGTGGCGAAGTAGCTCCAGACCTGATCGGCAAAATCACTGTCCGTTTGCACCTTCTCCAGCCCGTAATAGGCATTCTCAGCGCTGACAATGCCGTGATACATCAGCGAGTTCAGCGGAAACAGCGGGCCTTTGCGCACAATGGAGCGGTACGTTTCGGCATCGCGGTAGGTCATCCACTGCTGCACCGGCGTGCCGGGACCGTACAGGTTGATGTCATCACCCTGACGCCAGATGGAATCCGCATAGAACAGCCAGGACGGACTGGCATTGGTGCCGGTCGTCAAATTGATAAACAGATTCGGGTTGGCGCTGCGCATGTTATGCAGCAGAGCGATGGAGGCGTCAAAATCCGAGGCGAACGGGCTGCCCGGGATATGCGCGTTGGCATTACCCATCCCGTCCAGCTTGAACGAGGTAATGTGCTCGTTTTTGATAAGCTTAACGATCTGCTCATTGAAGTTTTTAAAGTAGTT
The DNA here is from genome assembly GCF_052044815.1 of Enterobacter sp. 22499. Lineage (NCBI taxonomy): Bacteria > Pseudomonadati > Pseudomonadota > Gammaproteobacteria > Enterobacterales > Enterobacteriaceae > Enterobacter > Enterobacter sp. 22499. The sequence goes on from NZ_JBQENR010000006.1 coordinate 134,507, forward strand.
AGGCCCTGACAGAGCCAGCTTCCCGTCGACGGTTTCGAACCCATACTCTTTTGCATGCGAGACGCGAACGTCGCGCGGTTTGTTATACCCTCCCCACGGTGAGAGCCACAGTCCGACCGAGCTGTGCAGGCTGTCGGCTTTTTCCCGTACCTTGCCAAAACCGTTGCCGAATGCCGGGCCAAACAGCCAGCGCCCGGTCAGGTCGTCCCAGCCATCGTCCAGCAGGAAGGCATCCAGCGCCACGCCGCGTCCGGCGATAAATTCCTTATTCCATTCATCCATCCGCCCCAGCACGTCCTGTTCGGAATAGGGGGTAAAGAAGCCAATATCCATCCAGCTGTTGTAGTGCAGGTAGGGCTTATACGGACGCGGACGCACGGCATTAATAAACTGGTTTACGCTGCGGCGCAGCTGGCTGGTTTCCGGGAAGGTGCCGAAGTAGGTGGTATAGCTGACCGGCGTTGCGGGCTGAATCGGCGTTTTTAACTCTACGTTGAGGTTGGTCGTCGCTTCATAGGCGTAGGTGTTAACGATGGGCTTATCCGGGAGAATAAAGAACGAGTCCGCGACAATCGGCGAGCTGTTGATCGCCCCGTCAACGTAAGGTGCCTGCGTCTGTTTTTTCGTCGGGAAGAAGGTGATTTTTGCCACGTTACGCGGCTGGCCTACCGCCTCGAGGGTGTAATCGATGCTGGCGTATTTATCTTTCACCAGGTTGAGCTTTACCGTCACGTTAAAATCCGGACGCGAAAAGTCGATGACAATGGCGCTGTCCTGCTTTTCGACGTGCTTGATTTTGAAATCAGCGGTGTGAATTTTGGTTTCGTCCGGCAGCGTCAGAAAGAACAGTTCCTGCGGGGTGATGGGGTGGTCGGCTTTTTTGTCAGTTACCACCACCGTTGAATTGGCGTCATCAAAGGACAGGGCAATCTTGTCGTTAGTGAGCGTGTAGTTCGCTGCCATCGCGCCATGGGAAACGCACAGGGCAAGCATTGAGAGGGTGAGCACTTTTTTCATTAAAGTAAGATCCTCTTAGTTATGCTTCTGCCGGAAGACGCAGACGGTTAGCCGAACCGCAAACGGCGATCTTGCTTCGGACCACCTCTTTCATGGCGTCCATCCCGACGCGCATGTAAAAGCGCGGATCGTTGCCCTGCGGGTTCTCGGCAAACCAGGCTTTGACCGCATCAGAGAAGGCGATTTTCAACTCGGTTGCGACATTAACTTTGCACACGCCCAGTTCAATAGTGCGGCGCACATCATCATCCGGAACATCGCTCGCACCGTGCAGCACCAGCGGAACCGCTACCACCTCGCGGATCTCAGCCAGGCGCTGGAAGTCAATTTTGGGGCGTTTGGTATAGAGGCCGTGTGCAGTGCCGATGGCAACGGCGAGGCTGTCCACGCCGGTCAGCTCAACGAAGCGTTTCGCCTCCTGCGGGTCGGTCAGGAATGCGCTTTCGGCGTCGACGCTCATGTCATCTTCAACACCCCCCAGACGGCCCAGTTCCGCCTCAACGCTACAGTCGTTGAGGTGGCAAAAATCGACCACCGATTTCACCAGCTTCACGTTTTCTTCAAAGGGATAGTGGCTACCGTCGATCATTGCGCTGCGTACGCCGGCATGTACCTTGCGACGAATGTCATCCAGCGATTCGTGATGATCGAGATGCAGCGCCAACGGCATGTCGTAGCTCAGGGAGTACGCGCTGCACAGAGCGTAGATCTCCTCCAGCGCTATGTGTTTAAAAGTACCCGGCGTCCCGGCGAGGATCACAGGCGATCGCATTTCGCTGCACACTTCGAGGATCGCCTGGATCGTCTCGGCGTTATGGATGTTAAAGGCCGGAACGGCATAGCCCTTTGTCTGCGCGTCCTGCAAAAGATATTTGGTCGAAATAATACTCATAATACGATCCTCTTAAGCCTGCCACGGATGAATAACCACGCCCTGTACCACACGGTTGACCGTTCCGCTGGCGGATGGTGTGTCCGGCGTGTTGCCAACATGCAGAGACTGGGTTAGCGCAAAGACCTGGGCGTAGATCAGGAAGCAGAACGCCTGCTCCATATCGTTGAATGGACGGGAAGGCGGCAGCAGGATATGCGGCCCCGCTTCAATGGCTGGATGGTTTTCGGCGGCGATGGCGACCACGCGCATGGCCTGACGATCGCGGCGCAGTTCGGCCAGCAGATCCAGATCGTACTGACGCGTATACGGATGGCTGGAGATAAACACCACCACCAGCGTTTCGTTATCCACCAGTGACTTAGGCCCATGACGAAAGCCCGTTGGTGAATCGTAGAACGCCGCCAGCTTGCCCGCGGTCAGCTCCAGCACCTTCAGCGCAGACTCGCGCGCCGCTCCCTGCAGACCGCCGCTTCCCAGGTAAACAATCCGTTTCCACGGTTCGTTGCCAAAGACGCCCTCGCTGAAATCCCCGAGCGAGGTGAGGATCGCCTGGCAGCGATCGGCTACGTCCCGGAAGCTTTGGCTGCCAATCGTCTCTGGTGCGAATACGGCCAGACAGCTCGCCATCATGGTGGTAATGCTGCTGGTCATCGCGAACCCGCGATCGTGCGTTTCGGCTGGCATCAGCAGGGCAAAGGCGTTATCGCTCTCGACGGCGTTCTGGTACAGGCTTCCCGCCTCGTTGCAGGTGATCGACAGGTGGTAGCACTCGGGCACGAACCGGTTCGCCAGCTCAACGGCGGCAACGCTCTCTGGACTGTTGCCGGAGCGGGCAAAAGAGACCAGCAGCAGAGGGTGTGCCGGGCTGAAGTAATCCATCGGGTTGGTGACCAGATCGGTTGTCGGTATGGCGGAGACGTTTTTACCGGTGTGGCTCGCAAGCCAGGGGGCAATTATCTCACCAATAAACGCGGAGGTGCCCGCGCCGGTGAGGACGATCCGCAGGTCTCGCTTACGCAGCAGCGGTTTCAGGAAACCGTCAATCGAGGTGCGCAGATTATCGATGTTGTTGAGTGAGCGGATCCAGCAGGCAGGCTGCTGGCGGATCTCTTTTTCGGTCCAGGTGCCGGTTGTGGCGGCGGTGGTTTGTTGCATAACTCAGTCCTTAGTCGTGTGAATTCCACATCAGACGCTGGCAAACGTGTCGCTATCTTTCGTTTCGTTTCACTTATTCACATTAGCAGTTAAACAAAATTTATAGGAAAGAAATCGAAAGTTCAATAATGGAAAAGGAATAAAACGAAAAGTGTGATCGTGAAAGGAAAGGGTAAAACCAAGGAAAGGAAAAGAAAGGCCTTACGATCTGATGCCGTAAGGCCGCCGGGACACGCAATGTAAACTACGAAGGTGAACGCTGTGAAAGTAACCGGATCATATTCCTTCCTCTACGGGGGCTTCCTCGCGACAGCGACCAAGCTCATCCACCAGGCTGGTCAGGCCGCGGTGGCCGCACTCCAGCGCCTGCAGACGAAACGCTTCGCTACTTAATCCGTCACGTTCCAGCACCATTTCCAGCAAAAGCTGCAGGTTGGTGCCGGTAATCACTTCGCTACCCGGTCTTTGCATCGCGAGCGTCGAGGCCACGCGAAACGGCGTGCCGCCGAGAAGGTCGGTGAGGAAAATAATATCCTGCTCTGGATCCAGCTCACTCACCGCCTGCTCAAGCTGAGCGGTCAGCCTGGCAGTGGTGGAGTTTTCCGGAAAATCGATGGCGATAAACTGCGGCTGCTCGCCAAGGATCTGCCTCATCGCCTGTTCAAGCCCGCTGGCAAAGCCGCCGTGACCCGTCAAAATTATGCCTAACATCGCAACCTCTTTGCTTTTACAGGAAGTGACAGAATTTACCGACAACGCCCAGCACCACGGTGATACCGATCAGCCGCAGCGGGCTCCAGCCGCGGCGCACCAGCCAGAACATGGTCAGGGTGTAGACCAGCGGCAGGAACGCGGGCATCAACTTGTCGATCACGTCGGTTTGCAGTTTAACGACCGCATCACCCGCCTTGATTTCAAGCGTCGTATTGAGTCGGACGTAGGTCGCCACCAGCGCGCCGATCACCGTCATCCCGACAATAGAGGCCGCGTGGCCGACCTTTTTGGTGTTGGCTTTGATCAGCGGAATGGCGGCAACGCCCATTCGGTATGCGTAGTGCGCCAGGCCAAAGCGCAGGCCGAGATGCACCACGTTGAACAGCACGATAAAAACCACCGCGCCAAGAATGGAGCCTTGCAGCGCCAGGCTGGCACCAATACCGCCGCAGATGGGTAACAGGGTCAGCCAGAACATGGCGTCACCAATGCCTCCGAGCGGGGCTCCGACCGCAATTTTGGTGCTCTGAATGCTGTTTACATCCTGCTTGGAACGCTCCATTGCCAGAATAATGCCGATAACGAAGGTCACCAGAAACGGGTGGGTGTTAAAGAAGCCCATATGACCTTTCATCGCCCGCGCCAGGTCCCGCTTATTGGTGTGGATCTTTTTCAGCGCGGGCAGCAACCCGTACAGCCAGCCGGAGGCCTGCATACGTTCATAGTTAAACGAGGCCTGCAGCAGCATGGAGCGCCAGGCCACGCGGTTAATGTCTTTTTTGGTCAGCTCTGCGCCAATGGTCTGGTCTTCATAGACGTTTTCATTCACGCCGCTCAGCAGCGTCTCTTCACTGACAGACGCGCCCGGCAGGGTGGTTTGATTAGATGCCATCTTCAAATTCCTCTTTCTGGGCCGCGGGCGCCGTCGGTTCAGGCGATTTACGCAGCAGGTCGATCAGCGCCATCGCCAGCGCCGCTGCGGCAATCGCCAGTACCGGAAGCTTCAGCCAGGCCGCGGCGACAAAACCGATAATGAAATAAGGGATGTAAACGTTTTTCATCATGATCTTCAGCAGCACGGCGAAGCCGATCGCTGGCATGATGCCGCCCGCGACGCCGAGACCGTCAATCAGACGCTCCGGCAGGATAGCAATGGCGGTTTTCGCGTGTTCAGCGCCAAAGTAGATAGGCAGAAACGCGCACAGGAAATAAAAAATGCCGAGCGCCAGCAGCGCCAGATAGTTGACTCGCTCTATGCCGTCGGTGTCCGCGTTGGCCGCCATGCGATCGCAGCGGGACATTACGCCGGACATCACGGAGAAGAGGAAGGTGATCCCCATCTGAACCGCCACGGCAAACGGCACCGCGACCCCAACGGCGACATCCGGCTTCACGCCCGTGGTGATGGCAAACGTGGTGCCGACGATGGTGCCGATAATCACGTTTGGCGGCTGCGCGCCCGCCAGCGGCGCCAGACCCATCCAGACCAGCTCTAAGGTACCGCCGGTCAGGATCCCGGTATGCAGATCGCCCAGTATCAGGCCGACCAGAGGACCAAGCACCACAGGGCGGTGCATGTGTGTTAAGCCGTTAAACATATCCAGGCCCGCGATAAAGGCAAGAAGCCCCAGCGCGAATGCCTGCAACAGACTGATTTCCATTGTGAATCCCTCAAAGCAGTTTAAAGAGATCCAAAGCGGTCTCTGTTGGGACGCCCTGAACAAAGCATTCCACCCCGGCCGCTTTCAGGCCGTTGAACGCAGCGATATCGTTCGCGTCGACAGAGACCGTTTTGGCAATTTGCTGTTTGCCACTGGCGTAGTGCATGTTTCCGACATTGATACGGGTGATGGGGACGCCGCCTTCAACCAGCTTCAGAAAATCGGCGGGTGATTTGCAGACCAGCAGAATTTTCTGGCGGTCAGCGGCGCGGTGAATGTTGTCGATCACTTTTTGCAGCGACCAGAAACGCACGGCGATCCCTTCCGCGAGCACCATTTCCATCAGGTTTTGTTGAACCGGATCGTCTGCAACCTCGTCATTTGCCACCAGCACCAGGTTTGCCCCCGCAAACCCCACCCACTGCACGCCCACCTGTCCGTGGATCAGGCGTTCATCAATGCGGCATAAGACAATGTTTGGCATAGCGTTTTCCTCTTTTTAATTATGCGTGTGGAGTCGTTACGCCTTCGCAGGCGGCATGGTACTGCTGGAGTATGTCCTGAATGTGGTCAATGATGAGTTCCCGCGGCGTTGACTTGAGAGCGCCCTCGCGAACTTTGCTGTACTGCAACGGCAAATACTGGCTGATAAGCGGCAGCGGAATGGGTTCGTCTGCCAGATTGCGCACCAGTCGTTCAAAGGCATCGTCAATCTGGCTGTCCGGCCAGTAATAGCGCACGCGGTCGGAGTAGCTGTAGCCGCGGGCCAGGCGTCGGGCGTTGCCGTCACCGTGATAGTGGCTTTGCCAGTATTCCGGGCGATCGAGCATCACGTTTTCCAGAACGTGACGCAGGCCCGAGCTGGCTTTCGCCGGGAGCAGTTCTTCTTCAATGGCGGCCAGCGAGAACAGCGCTTCACGCAGGGCAAAGGTCAGGGCAGGGCCGACTTTTAAAATAGCGAAGTGATCGTTCACCAGCTGGCGCAGCGCCTGTTGCGTCTGGTAATCGGTAGAGTGTGCTTCAAATACCAGCGTGTCATAGGCTTCAACCATCTTGCTCAGCGCGACGGCTTTATGTGGCTGATAGTCACAAACGTGCGCATGGTCGAACTCAACGCCGGGCTGAACCACCAGGCCAATAATGCGCGGCCAGATGTCGCTTAACCCTTCCTTCTCGAATGCGTGGCGGTGTGCCTCAAGCGTGGCGCGCGCCGCCTCTGGCGTCGTGACCTCAAGCTCGGTCAGCGTTTCGTGCGCGCCGCCGGGAACCGGAACTTCCGTGCCGATAACGTAGACCAGATCGGCTACACCAAATTGCTCGAGACAGGTTGTTTCGGCAATTTTTGCCAGACGCGCGGCGCGCCCGGCAACGATCGCATCGGTTAAAGGAACCGGATCGTCTTCACAGGACATGCTGCAATCGAGGTGAATTTTTTTAAATCCGGCTGCCACGTAGTGCCTGATCAGATCGTCGGCGTTCGCCATCGCCTGCAAAGCCGGCAGGTTTTGCCAGCGGTTGGGCCCTAAATGATCGCCGCCGAGGATCAGCTGTGACGTCGGGAAACCAAGCGATTGCGCCAGCTTACAGACAAACCCGTGAAAATCAGCGGGCGTCATGCCGGTATAGCCACCAAACTGATCCACCTGGTTTGAGGTGGCTTCAATCAGCAGTGGCGTTTGGCGTGAATGGGCGTAACGAATGGCAGCTTCAAGTACCAGTGGATGTGCGGAACAGACGGCATAAATCCCGTTTGCATTCCCCCGTTTATGTTGTTCCACCATTTCTGTCAGATGTTTCACTTTCCTCTCCATTTCGGATGGTAATGATTTTTATCTTTCGTTTTGTTTCATTTAATCCTGCATTATGGCGGTGTAAAAATAAAACGAAAGATAATGGTTTTCCGATCTGTTTCACAAAAGAAACACAATGAAAGGTTTCAGCTGTTCACAGGCTTGCGTAAGTCCTCCAGACAGCGCTTGCATTCGCTAAAAAGAAAGGCGTTAATAGACAAAACGAAATGAAATGAAAGTTTATTGATTAAGGATCTCGTATGAGCAGCAGCGATTCATCCGCAGAGAAGCGCATCACCGGCACCAGTGAAAGGCGGGAGCAGATCATTCAGCGGTTGCGGGCGCAGGGAAGCGTGCAGGTTAACGATCTTTCACATCTGTACGGCGTATCGACGGTGACGATCCGTAACGATCTGGCGTTTCTGGAAAAGCAGGGCATCGCCGTTCGTGCCTACGGCGGGGCGCTGATCTGCGAAGGGAATGCGCCTGGCATCGAGCCTTCCGTTGAGGATAAAAGCTCGCTCAATACGGCGGTGAAGCGCAGCATCGCTCAGGCCGCCGCCGCGCTGGTGAAGCCGGGGCACCGCATTATTCTGGATTCCGGCACCACGACTTTTGAGATCGCTCGTATGCTGCGCCAGCACACGGATGTCATTGCGATGACTAACGGGATGAACGTGGCGAATGCGTTGCTGGAAGCTGAAGGGGTAGAGCTGCTGATGACCGGCGGGCACTTGCGGCGTCAGTCGCAGTCCTTCTATGGCGACCAGGCGGAACAGTCCTTACAGAATTATCACTTTGATCTGCTGTTCCTGGGCGTCGACGCTATCGATCTCGATCGCGGTGTGAGCACGCACAACGAGGATGAAGCACGCCTGAACCGCAAAATGTGCGAGGTGGCAGAGCGTATTATTGTCGTGACCGACTCCAGCAAGTTTAACCGCTCAAGCCTGCATAAAATCATTGATACGCAACGGATTGATATGATTATCGTTGATGAAGGTATTCCGGCGGAGAGTCTGGAAGGATTACGGAAAAGCGGGATTGAGGTGGTGTTGGTTTAAGGTTTTTACCCTCTCCCCTATAGGGAGAGGGAAGGCTGAGGGGCCATCACGTCACTGGCGCCGGGTTAAACACCGCCAGCTGGTTATGCAATCCCCACTGGTCCGAGAAAGTTTTCTTCCTCCCGCTCGCTACGTCCAGAATAAAATGGAACAGCTTCCAGCCCACGTCCTCAATACTCTCTTCCCCGGTGGCGATGGTGCCCGCGTTGATATCCATTAAGTCATACCAGCGGTTTGCCAGCTCGGTGCGGGTCGCCATCTTGATCACCGGAACCGCCATCAGCCCGTACGGCGTGCCGCGCCCGGTGGTAAAGACCTGCACTGTAATACCGGAGGCCACCTGCTGGGTGCCGCACACAAAATCGCTGGCAGGTGTTGCCGCATAAATAAGGCCGCGCCTGGTTGGCCGCTGGCCCGGAGAGAGCACTTCCACAATCGCGCTCTGACCGGATTTGGCAATCGAACCGAGAGCTTTTTCCACCACGTTCGCCAGGCCGCCTTTCTTGTTACCCGGCGAAGGGTTGGCGCTGCGGTCGGTTTTGCCCATATCGAGATAGTTATCGTACCAGGCCATCTCCTCCAGCAGGCGTTTGCCCACCTCTTCGTTGACTGCGCGCGGCGTCAGCAGATGGATGGCGTCACGCACTTCGGTTACCTCGGAGAACATTACCGTGGCGCCGCAGCGAACCAGCAGATCGGACGCATAGCCCACTGCCGGGTTGGCCGTCACGCCGGAAAACGCATCGCTGCCGCCGCATTGTGTTCCCACCACCAGTTCCGACGCCGGACACGTTTCGCGCTGGCGGCGGTTGAGTTTGTCCAGATGATGCTCTGCTACCTGCAAAATATCGTCGACCATTGAACGAAAACCAACGTGGTGCTCGTCCTGCAGGCGCACGATGCTGGCCCCGTCTGCCGGGATGGCTTTGACATCCTCGGTACCCTGCAGCAGGCGTTCTGGCTGCAATTTTTCACAGCCGAGGCCAATGACCATCACCTCGCCGCCAAAGTTCGGATTCAGGGCGATATTGTGGATAGTACGGATCGGCACCACCGCCGCGGGCGCATTGATCGCTACGCCGCAGCCGTACAGGTGGTTAAGACCCACTACGCCGTCGACGTTCGGGTACTTTGGCAGCAGATCGCGTTCAATGATTTTCACCACGTAATCCACCACGCCCGCCACGCAGTGCACGCTGGTGGTAATGCCGAGCAGGTTTTTGGTGCCGACGCTACCGTCCGCATTGCGGTAGCCTTCAAAGGTATAGCCCTCCAGCGGCGGCAAAGCTTCAGGAACGCGGGTCGCCAGCGGAAGCGTATTCAGCGGCGGTGCTTCTGGCAGCGCCACCAGCGACTCCTCAATCCAGCTACCCTGCGGAATAGCGCTTACCGCATAGCCGATGACTTCGCCGTAGCGTACGATTTCACCGTGGGCAGGAATATCGACCAACGCGACCTTGTGCCCCTGCGGAATATGCTCAATCAGCTCCAGCCCGTCCGGGAAGCGGGTGCCTGCTTTTAAGCCATTGTCGTTGACAATAATCGCCACGTTATCCGTATCGTGAACCTTAATATAAAACGCCGTCGGGGGTGCCTCTCTAATTGCAATATCGGTCATTATTCACTCTTCTCCGGCAAAGTTTCAGCTATGAAAAATAACTCGTTGGATAATCGTTTTCTTAACGTAGAAATAAAGCATGTCAGGAGAAGAAAAGTGAAAATGTGATCGCGATCGTTTCAGGCGGACTAATCCTTGATTCTGTGCATTAGCGCCCACTGCTTTGTGCATATGCTCATAATAGCGTTGAGATGTAGCGCAATACTTGAGCATCAAAACAATGTGCTGACGTGTAGAGCCGATTATACTGAATGACGATTTTATAACGCCACCATTCAGTCAGAGAAATAAATATAAAGAATCTGTTCTGGAATAAATATTACTGGCTAAAACAGCGGAATTAAAAAAGGGTTAAGTGATGAATAACGATATCTTCCCGAATAAGTTTAAAGCTGCCCTCGCGGCGCACCAGATTCAGATTGGCTGTTGGTCCGCGCTGGCAAACCCTATCAGCACCGAAGTGTTAGGCCTGGTCGGATTCGACTGGCTGGTGCTGGACGGCGAACACGCGCCGAACGATATCAGCACCTTTATTCCGCAGCTGATGGCGCTGAAAGGTAGCCCCAGCACTCCGGTGGTGCGCGTGCCAACTAACGAGCCGGTGATTATCAAGCGTCTGCTGGATATCGGTTTCTACAATTTCCTGATCCCGTTTGTGGAAACGGAAGAACAGGCGGCGCTGGCCGTGGCCTCAACGCGCTATCCGCCGGAAGGGATCCGCGGCGTCTCGGTATCGCACCGCGCCAACATGTTTGGCACCGTGCCGGACTATTTCGCCCAGTCCAATAGCAACATCACTATTCTGGTTCAGATTGAAAGCCAGCAGGGCGTTGATAACGTCGATGCGATTGCAGCCACAGACGGCGTGGACGGTATCTTCGTCGGTCCAAGCGATCTGGCTGCGGCGTTTGGGCATCTGGGCAACGCCAGCCACCCGGACGTACAGCGCGCAATCCAGCACATCTTTGCCCGCGCCAAAGCGCACGGCAAACCGTGCGGCATTCTGGCGCCGGTTGAAGCCGATGCCCGCCGCTACCTGGAGTGGGGAGCCACGTTCGTTGCCGTCGGCAGCGACCTCGGCGTGTTCCGCTCAGCGACGCAGAAATTAGCGGACGCTTTTAAAAAATAACCATCATTGAGGAAACAGATTATGACGCTGAAAGTGGGTTTTATTGGTCTTGGGATCATGGGTAAACCAATGAGTAAGAACCTGATTAAAGCGGGTTACTCACTGGTGGTATCCGATCACAATCCACAGTCTGTGGCTGAGGTGATGGCGGCGGGCGCGGAAACAGCTACTACCCCTAAAGCCATTGCTGAGCAGTGCGATGTCATCATCACCATGCTGCCAAATTCCCCTCACGTCAAAGAGGTCGCGCTTGGGGAGAACGGCATCATCGAGGGTGCGAAGCCGGGCCTGGTGCTGATTGATATGAGCTCTATTGCCCCGCTCGCGAGCCGTGAAATCAGCGAGGCGTTAAAAGCGAAGGGCGTAGAGATGCTGGATGCGCCCGTCAGCGGCGGCGAGCCGAAAGCCATCGACGGTACCCTGTCGGTGATGGTGGGCGGCGATAAGGCCGTGTTCGACAAATACTATGACCTGATGAAAGCGATGGCAGGCTCCGTAGTGCATACCGGAGACATTGGCGCGGGCAACGTTACCAAGCTCGCGAACCAGGTGATTGTGGCGCTGAACATTGCCGCCATGTCTGAAGCGCTGACGCTGGCAACGAAGGCGGGCGTCAATCCGGACCTGGTTTATCAGGCAATCCGTGGCGGTCTGGCGGGCAGTACGGTGCTGGATGCCAAAGCGCCGATGGTGATGGATCGTAATTTCAAACCCGGTTTCCGCATTGATCTGCACATCAAAGATCTGGCGAACGCGCTGGATACGTCTCACGGCGTGGGTGCACAGCTGCCGCTGACCGCTGCGGTTATGGAGATGATGCAGGCGCTGCGGGCGGATGGCCTGGGTACGGCCGATCACAGCGCGATTGCGTGCTACTACGAAAAACTGGCGAAGGTGGAAGTGGCGCGTTAATAGCATCTAGCCCGCACCCGAGGGTGACAGCGGCGCGCAAACCCTCTATACTGCGCGCCGAAGCTGACCAGACAGTCGCCGCTTCGTCGTCGTCCCTTTCGGGGGAGACGGGCGGAGGGGAGGAAAGTCCGGGCTCCATAGGGCAGGGTGCCAGGTAACGCCTGGGGGGGAAACCCACGACCAGTGCAACAGAGAGCAAACCGCCGATGGCCCGCGCAAGCGGGATCAGGTAAGGGTGAAAGGGTGCGGTAAGAGCGCACCGCGCGGCTGGTAACAGTCCGTGGCACGGTAAACTCCACCCGGAGCAAGGCCAAATAGGGGTTCACATGGTACGGCCCGTACTGAACCCGGGTAGGCTGCTTGAGCCAGTGAGCGATTGCTGGCCTAGATGAATGACTGTCCACGACAGAACCCGGCTTATCGGTCAGCTTCAACTTCTTTAAAGCAATCGTTGGTGTATCTCTGGTGGTGAAATGAGATACATCAACGGTTGCAATAACTCTTATATTGCCTCCTGCAACCCCATAAATAATTTCTACTGTTCTGATCATAAACATCTTTACGGTTAAGGCTCAATAATAAGAGCTTTATTAATTCATTATCTGAATAAGAAAACAGTAATATTTTCATGGTGAATAGCTCGAAATGCCATTTTATTTTAAAAACAATACATTTCGAATAATGTGGTTTATTTGTACAATGAGGACTGGGGATAAATAGAACGACAGCAAGCAAAGGGACTTATAATGGGAGTCAAGGGCAATTATCTTTTCAGGGGTGACAAAACCGCCTGTGGCGGTGTTATCATAGATGGATGTCCTGACCATCAGCATTTTGGGAAAGACATGGTCTGCGAAGGTCACAGAGCAACCTGTGGCAAGCATGAAGGGCTATACCGTATTGCGGGAGGGATTCGCGACACTATCCACGGTAAGAGAATTGCTGGTACGCTGCACAGTCGAAGTTCTGGCCCATGTAGATCTCGCCTTGTCCCCTCAAACTTCTATGATAGTTACGAGCTTGATAATGAAGTGATTCCAACCAGCATTGGCTCACGGCAGATTGCCGGTCTTCCTGAACTGCCTGAACCCGTTCAGCACGCACAATCTACAAAACAAGATCCAAAATCTGATAAACCCAAAGGTATCGAGGCAGGTTTTACCATTATCCCGTTTGGTGGGACCACTGAAGCCTGGCAACGTCTGTTATTCACAGAGAACCCACCTGCAGGTGTAAAAGAACTCTTTGCCACGTTGAACGGCCCGGATGAAAGATACAAAGCCGGTTCTATTATGCTGGTAGTCGATCCTGATAAACAGGACGACGAACAGATCGCCCACATGCAGGCCGCGAAAGCGCGAATTGATGCAGCGTTAGCTCCTCTCTCCATTCAGCAAGCAAACTTTCTCTACAAGCACAAAGACACCATTGAGATGTTCGCTGCTGCTGCCAGTACGGCTAGCGATACTTATGGATATTCAGCTCAAGCCACTGAAGCCGCTAAGGGGTATTTCGAACAGGTAGAAAAAATCCTCGTCGAAATTGAGAAGACGTACAAGAACCAGTACATCACCAGCGGTACACTGATCGGCGAGCAATTTTATGTTGAGCGCCGCCGCTTGTTTGGTCAACTTGATAGCGTTCTTAAGATGTTCATGAAACATCGCTTCATGTTCAACGAGTACGCCGATCTGAAAAGTGCTCTTGGCCTCTCCAGCCGTTCAATCACGCTCCGCTGGAACGAAACAGGCGTAAGCGATATTGAAGGTTACGCGACGCACATCGAAAAGCTGGCGAAGTATGTGAAGCTGATGGAAACAGCAGGGAAGATTGGACTTGGCCTGTCAGCCCTTGATACTGCTGCGAAGATTACTGAAGCCTGCACAGTTGGACGAGATTGTGAGAAAACTGCTTTTACTTCCATTGGTGAGTTTTCTGGAAGTTTACTTGGCGGAAGGGTTGCCACAAAAATATTGGCTGGCAGTTTGACGGAAACCGCCTGTGTTGCAATTTTGGGTGCAGCAACCTTTGAAGCCGGTGGGGCAGGAGCATTACTTTGTACGATTGGTATTGCTGGTGGAGTCTCATACGGAAGTGATAAAGCAGTTTCAGTATTAGGCGGTTTTTTAGGTGAAAAACTTTACGAGGCTACCAGTGATGATTAACACAATGGATAAAGCGTTCATTGTTGCAGGATGTTTAGGTTTTGGATTTGCTATCGCTAGCCTTGTCGCATCGACACTGAACAAAAAACGATACAAAGAGATCTGCTTATTGTACAAAGAGAAGTTTGGCGATTTGCCGCCAACGGTTCAAATATTCGATGACGTGAACACTCTCTACGTGGACTTCGCCTACAGTGTAAAAATGCAGTTTATCTTTAAGCCATTACTCTGGAATCGAAGCTCACATTTTACAACGAATGATGACAAAGATTTCATCCGTGGACTACCGAAGCGTCTAATTGGTCCATTTTACCTGGAGCTATACTTTGCCATCGCAAGTCTTGCATTTTTCATCATTGGTGGAGTTTTAATGTTTGTGATAAAGCATGGTGGGGGATGAAGAAAGGTCTATGGCTGGGATTTGTCTCAGCCTTTCTTATGTCTGTTTACCTGCTTTATCTAGCACACAAAGTGAGATACAGTCTGCGCCACAAGGCAACCCCAGCGCTGGAGTTGCCTGACGTACAGTCGAATGAAGCCGCTTTATCGGTCAGCTTCAACTTCTTAAAGAACCTCGCTTCGGCGGGGTTTTTGCTTTCTGCACCATGATGCAATGTTTACAAACGAGACCAATTCTCTGTTTTGCGGCATAAAGCACATTTCACTGTCTCTATGCTTAATCTTAATGCATGCATTCATCCTCCATTGACGATCGAAATCACAAAATTTCCCGCATATAAAATGCGTCATTTGTAGTGTTGTGAGATTGTTAATTTTGTTATTGAAGTGGGCGTTATTGTTTTCTTATTTGATATGCGTATATTGAAATCAAAAACATTTACTGCATGAATATGTGACCTGCTCCACTGTTTCCTTCATACTTGCAAAATTATTATTATTATATTTGATAAATCACAAAAATGTTTTAAGTAAATAATGACTATTTATTAGCCTTTAATTGTCTGAAAGTTAATCTTTATTGTTATTTAATAATTGAAGAAATTCACCGGGGTTATCGGCATAAAATAAATTGATTACTCCCTTTTTTGTTGATCAATATCAGCGTAATAGCGTATTTATATTTGTTTAAGATATTGATTTTAAATGATTTTGTTGTGTTTTGGCTGTCAGCCGAATTAGTCCTAAAAGGCAAATTGTGAGTAACAGCACATACCCCCTGAAACATTATTGGGTAGAATCCGCTGCGTCATAGGGAAATAAGCGCAGAATATTATGAATACTATTATTCTACCGAAAACTCAGCACCTCGTGGTATTTCAGGAAGTCATTAAAAGTGGCTCCATAGGTTCTGCCGCAAGACAACTAGGCCTGACGCAACCCGCCGTCAGCAAAATCATCAGCGACATCGAATCCTACTTCGGGGTGGAAGTGATGGTGCGTAAAAACACCGGCGTAAAACTCACTGCCGCTGGTCAGGTGCTGCTGTCATACGCTGAGTCGATCACCCGCGAAATGAAAAACATGGTGAGCGAAATCAACAGCCTCAGTTTTAGTACCGTCATGGACGTCTCCTTTGGCTATCCGTCGCTGATTGGCTTCACCTTCCTGTCTGAGATGATCAAAAAATTCAGGGAAGTGTTCCCGAAAGCGCGCGTCTCCATGTATGAAGCGCAGCTCTCTTCATTCCTGCCCGCCATTCGCGACGGTCGGCTGGATTTTGCCATCGGCACGCTGAGCGACGGAATGTTGCTTCAGGATCTTCACGTTGAGCCACTGTTTGAATCCGAGTTTGTGCTGGTGGCGAGTAAATCACGAACGTGCACCGGCCCGACCAGACTGGCATCACTTACGCACGAGCAGTGGGTGATGCCGCAAACCGATATGGGCTACTACAACGAACTACTGACCACCCTGCAAGACAACCACATCAGCATTGAAAACATCGTCCAGACCGATTCCGTCGTCACTATCTATAACCTTGTCCTTAATGCCGATTACCTGACGGTGATCCCCCGTGACATGATTGCGCCGTTCGGCTCAGACCAGTTTATTGTGCTGCCCGTGGAAGATGAATTACCCGTGGCGCGCTATGCCGCCGTGTGGTCGAAAAATTACAGTATTAAAAAATCGGCGTCAGTATTAGTTGAACTGGCAAAACAATATTCGTCGATGGATATCGATAAACGACGATAGAAATAATTAAGTTTTAAAACACCCGGAGCGACGCTTTTGAACGCTCTGATACCCTGACTTTGCCTGAAAACAATGAATTATTATAACGAGGATATTATGCACATTACCTACGATCTCCCGGTGACCATTGAAGATATTAAGGACGCCAGAAAACGCCTGGCGGGAAAAATTTATAAAACCGGCATGCCGCGCTCAAATTATCTCAGCGAACGCTGTAAAGGTGAGATATTCCTGAAATTTGAAAATATGCAGCGTACCGGTTCGTTTAAAATACGCGGGGCGTTTAATAAGTTAAGTTCATTGACGGACGCAGAAAAACGCAAAGGGGTAGTGGCCTGCTCCGCAGGAAACCACGCTCAGGGGGTGTCGCTCTCCTGCGCCATGCTCGGTATCGACGGCAAAGTGGTGATGCCGATGGGCGCGCCAAAATCCAAGGTCGCCGCTACCCGCGACTACTCCGCCGAAGTGGTGCTGCACGGCGAGAACTTCAACGACACCATCGCTAAGGTGAGCGAAATCGTCGAGATGGAGGGGCGCATATTTATTCCGCCTTATGACGATGCGAAAGTCATTGCCGGGCAGGGCACCATCGGCCTCGAAATTCTTGAAGATCTTTACGACGTGGATAATGTGATTGTCCCTATCGGCGGCGGCGGCTTAATTGCCGGTATTGCGACAGCAATTAAATCCATCAACCCGACAATCAATATTATCGGCGTACAGTCTGAAAACGTTCACGGCATGGCGGCTTCCTGGCAGGCCGGAGAAATAACCAACCATCGCGTTACCGGCACATTAGCCGATGGCTGCGACGTGTCTCGTCCGGGTAAATTAACCTTCGAAATTGTTCGTGAACTGGTCGATGACATTGTGCTGGTGAGTGAAGACGATATTCGCAACAGCATGATTGCCCTTATTCAGCGAAATAAAGTGGTGACGGAAGGCGCGGGCGCGCTGGCCTGCGCGGCGTTATTAAGCGGCAAGCTTGACCCCTATATTCAGGGCCGTAAAACCGTCTGCATTATTTCCGGCGGCAATATCGATCTCTCCCGTGTTTCCCAAATTACCGGCTTCGTTGACGCATAAAGGTGACCTATGAGCAACACAGAAAGCATTATCGTTGGCCAGACAAAAACGTCCTCCTGGCGTAAGTCTGACACCACATGGACGCTCGGCCTGTTTGGTACCGCCATTGGCGCAGGCGTGCTGTTCTTCCCCATTCGCGCAGGCTTTGGCGGACTGATCCCCATCCTGCTGATGCTGGTTCTCGCCTTCCCGATTGCGTTTTACTGCCACCGCGCGCTGGCGCGCCTCTGTTTGTCCGGCAGCAACGTCTCCGGCAACATCACCGAGACGGTGGAAGAGCACTTCGGGAAAACCGGTGGGGTGGTGATCACCTTCCTCTACTTCTTCGCCATTTGCCCGCTGCTGTGGATTTACGGCGTCACCATTACTAACACCTTTATGACCTTCTGGGAAAACCAGCTCCAGATGCCTGCGCTGAACCGCGGCGTGGTGGCGCTGTTCCTGCTGCTGCTGATGGCCTTTGTGATCTGGTTCGGGAAAGACCTGATGGTGAAGGTCATGAGCTACCTGGTGTTCCCGTTCATTGCCAGCCTGGTGCTGATTTCCCTGTCGCTGATCCCGTACTGGAACTCGGCGGTAATCGACCAGGTCAACCTGAGCGATATCGCCTTTACCGGTCATGACGGCATTCTGGTCACGGTGTGGCTGGGGATCTCCATCATGGTCTTCTCCTTTAACTTCTCGCCCATCGTCTCCTCGTTTGTGGTCTCCAAGCGCGAAGAGTACGAGCCGGAGTTCGGGAAAGCATTCACCGAGCAGAAATGTTCCAAAATCATCGGTCGCGCCAGCCTGCTGATGGTGGCGGTGGTGATGTTCTTCGCCTTTAGCTGCCTGTTTACGCTCTCTCCGCAGAACATGGCGGATGCCAAAGCGCAGAACATTCCGGTGCTCTCTTACCTGGCGAACCACTTTGCCTCGATGTCGGGCAGTAAATCCACGTTCGCCACGGTGCTGGAATACGGCGCCTCCATCATCGCGCTAGTCGCTATCTTTAAATCCTTCTTCGGCCACTACCTGGGCACGCTGGAGGGGCTGAACGGCCTGATCCTCAAGTTCGGCTACAAGGGTGATAAGAAGAACGTCTCCGTCGGCAAGCTGAACACCATCAGCATGATTTTCATCATGGGCTCCACCTGGATTGTGGCCTACGCCAACCCGAACATTCTCGACCTTATTGAAGCCATGGGGGCGCCAATTATCGCTTCTCTGCTGTGTCTGCTGCCGATGTACGCCATTCGTAAAGCGCCCGCGCTGGCGAAATACAAAGGCCGGACCGAGAACATCTTCGTGACCGTGGTCGGCCTGCTGACCATTCTGAATATCGTTTACAAACTGTTTTAAGCCAAAGCTCAGGAAGAGCGGAGTAACACATGACTGAATTTCCGGTAGTACTGGTTATTAACTGCGGATCGTCCTCCGTTAAGTTTTCGGTGCTGGACGCAGCAGGCTGCGATGCCCTGCTGACGGGCATTGCGGACGGCATCAACACTGAAAAAGCCTTTATTTCCGTGAACGGGGGTGAGCCGGTCAGACTGGCTCACCAGGACTACGAAGGGGCGCTGGCCGCCATCGCCCTCGAGCTGGAGAAGCGCGACCTGATGAGCAGCGTGGCCCTGATTGGCCACCGCATCGCTCACGGCGGCGATCTCTTCAGCGAGTCGACCCTCATCACGGAAGAGGTCATTGAGCAGATCCGCCTGGTTTCCCCGCTGGCGCCGCTGCATAACTACGCCAACCTGAGCGGCGTGGAAGCCGCAGAGCGCCTGTTCCCCGGCGTGCAGCAGGTGGCGGTATTTGACACCAGTTTCCATCAGACCATGGCGCCGCAGGCGTATCTGTACGGTCTGCCGTACCGCTATTTTGAAGAGCTGGGCGTGCGCCGCTACGGCTTCCACGGCACCTCTCACCGCTACGTGTCCGGGCAGGCGCACGCGCTCCTCGGGCTGTCCCCCGATGACAGCGGCCTGGTGATTGCCCATCTCGGCAACGGGGCGTCCATCTGCGCGGTGCGCAACGGTAAAAGCGTCGATACCTCAATGGGGATGACGCCGCTGGAAGGGCTGGTGATGGGCACGCGCTGCGGCGACGTGGACTTCGGCGCAATGGCGTGGATTGCCCAGCAGACCGGTCAGTCGTTCGAGGATCTGGAGCGCGTGGTCAACAAAGAGTCCGGGTTGCTTGGCATCTCCGGTATCTCCTCCGATTTACGCGCGCTGGAGAAAGCCTGGCATGACGGCCATGACCGGGCGCAGCTGGCGATAAAAACCTTTGTCCACCGCATAGCGCGGCATATCGCCGGTCACGCCGCGTCTCTGCACCGTCTGGATGGCGTGATCTTCACTGGCGGCATCGGTGAAAACTCCACGCTGATCCGCGCGCTGGTGGCGGAACATCTGAAGGTGTTTGGCATCGCGCTCGACGAGGCGAAAAACGCTCTGCCGGGCAGCGCGGGTGAGCGCGTCATCTCCACCGAGTCGTCCCGCGTGACCTGCGCGGTTATCCCTACCAACGAAGAAAAAATGATCGCGCTGGACGCCCTCCGTCTTGGGAAGGTCACCCCGGCTGCGGCTTACGCCTGATAAAGCGAGAATCACATGAAAGTAACAATCGATACGGGCGTCGCGCCTTACAGCGACGCATGGGCCGGGTTTCGCGGTGAAGAATGGAAAAATGCCGTTAACGTCCGCGATTTTATTCAGCATAACTACACCCCTTATGAAGGCGATGAAACTTTCCTCGCGCAGGCGACGCCAGCAACGACGGCGCTGTGGCAGAAGGTGATGGTCGGCATTCGCCAGGAGAATGCCACCCACGCCCCGGTGGATTTCGACACCAACATTGCCACCACCATTACCGCCCACGGACCGGGCTACATCGACCAGGATCTTGAGACGATCGTCGGCCTGCAAACCGACAAACCGCTCAAGCGCGCCCTGCATCCGTACGGCGGGATCAATATGATCCGCAGCTCGTTCGAAGCCTACGGGCGGGAAATGGATCCGCAGTTCGAATACCTGTTTACCGACCTGCGTAAAACCCACAACCAGGGCGTGTTTGACGTTTACTCCCCGGAGATGATGCGCTGCCGTAAATCTGGCGTGCTGACCGGTCTGCCGGACGGCTACGGGCGCGGGCGCATTATCGGCGATTACCGCCGTGTGGCGCTGTACGGCATCAGCTATCTGGTGCGCGAGCGTGAACTTCAGTTCGCCGATCTTCAGGGGAGGCTAGAGCGCGGCGAAGATCTGGAGGCAACGATCCGCCTGCGCGAGGAGCTGGCGGAGCACAGGCGCGCGCTGCTGCAGATCCAGCAGATGGCGGCGAACTATGGCTTTGATATTTCACGTCCGGCGATGAACGCGCAGGAAGCGGTGCAGTGGGTCTACTTTGCCTACCTTGCCGCAGTGAAATCCCAGAACGGCGGGGCGATGTCGCTGGGGCGTACGGCCTCGTTCCTTGATATCTACATTGAACGCGACATGCAGGCGGGGCGGCTGAACGAGGTGCAGGCCCAGGAGCTGATCGACCACTTCATCATGAAGATCCGCATGGTGCGCTTCCTGCGCACGCCGGAGTTCGACACGCTCTTCTCCGGCGATCCGATCTGGGCCACGGAAGTGATCGGCGGCATGGGGCTGGATGGCCGTACGCTGGTGACCAAAAACAGCTTCCGCTACCTGCATACCCTGCACACCATGGGGCCCGCGCCGGAGCCGAACCTGACGATCCTCTGGTCTGAACAGCTGCCGATCGCGTTTAAGAAATACGCCGCGCAGGTGTCGATCGTCACCTCGTCGCTGCAGTATGAGAACGACGATCTTATGCGCGCCGACTTCAACAGCGACGACTACGCCATTGCCTGCTGCGTCAGCCCAATGGTGATCGGCAAGCAGATGCAGTTCTTTGGCGCACGCGCCAACCTTGCTAAAACGCTGCTGTACGCGATCAACGGCGGGGTGGACGAGAAGCTGAAGATCCAGGTCGGCCCGAAAACCGAGCCGCTGCTGGATGAGGTGCTGGATTACGACACCGTGATGGCGAGCCTCGACCACTTTATGGACTGGCTGGCGGTGCAGTACATCAGCGCGCTGAATCTCATTCACTACATGCATGATAAGTACAGCTACGAAGCGTCGCTGATGGCGCTGCACGATCGTGACGTCTATCGCACCATGGCCTGCGGCATTGCCGGGCTGTCGGTGGCGGCGGATTCCCTGTCGGCGATTAAATACGCCACGGTGAAACCAGTGCGCGACCACACCGGCCTGGCGGTGGACTTCGTCATCGAAGGGGACTATCCGCAGTACGGCAATAATGACGATCGCGTGGACAGCATCGCCTGCGACCTGGTGGAGCGTTTTATGAAGAAGATCCAGGCGCTGCCGACGTATCGCAACGCGGTGCCGACTCAGTCGATCCTGACTATCACCTCCAACGTGGTCTACGGCCAGAAAACGGGCAACACGCCGGACGGACGCCGCGGCGGCACGCCGTTTGCGCCTGGCGCCAACCCGATGCACGGGCGTGACAGGAAAGGGGCGGTGGCATCGTTAACCTCGGTTGCCAGGCTGCCGTTCACCTATGCGAAGGACGGGATCTCCTACACCTTCTCCATTGTGCCGCAGGCGCTGGGCAAGGATGAACTGGTGCGCAAAACCAACCTGGTGGGGCTGCTGGATGGGTACTTCCATCACGAAGCGTCTATTGAGGGCGGGCAGCACCTGAACGTCAACGTCATGAACCGGGAGATGCTGCTGGATGCCATTGCCCATCCGGAGAACTACCCGAACCTGACAATTCGCGTATCCGGCTATGCGGTACGGTTTAACGCTCTGACGCGCGAGCAGCAGCAGGACGTGATTTCGCGGACGTTTACGCAAGCGATGTAATTCCAATTGCCATTGTGCCTCCTCCTTAGAGGAGGCTTTTAATTTCGTGAATATTGTCACATTTAGAAAATACCCTCCTCGTTTCCACCTCCAGTAGCAATTTTTCCTCCAGTGTCAGGAAATCCCTATAAAACTTGTGACTTTTTTCTCCCTTGCTCCGGCTATGATTTCCTCACACCAATAACAAACACCTGCTGCTCTCTGACTCGCAATCGCTGGCGATCGGAACCTAATAAAAACAATTGTTTACCCTACAAAATAAGCGAGTGCTCAATGAATATGGCAACAAACAGCAGTGTGATTGTGAGTGATTCCCCTGCGGCAAGGCGGGCGGGAATGAGCGAAAGCGAATGGCGAGAGGCGATCAAATTCGACAGCACCGACACGGGCTGGGTCATCATGAGTATCGGGATGGCTATCGGCGCGGGTATCGTTTTTCTTCCGGTGCAGGTTGGATTAATGGGGCTGTGGGTCTTTTTGCTCTCCTCGATTATTGGCTATCCGGCCATGTACCTCTTCCAGCGATTATTTATTAATACGCTGGCGGAATCCCCGGAATGTAAAGACTACCCGAGCGTGATTAGCGGTTATTTAGGTAAAAACTGGGGCATCTTATTAGGTGCGCTCTATTTTGTGATGCTGGTCATCTGGATGTTTGTCTATTCCACGGCTATCACCAACGACAGCGCATCTTATTTGCACACCTTCGGTGTCACCGAGGGGTTGCTGTCGGAAAATCCCTTCTACGGCTTATTCCTGATCTGTATTCTGGTCGCCATCTCTTCGCGCGGTGAAAAGCTGCTGTTTAAAGTCTCCAGTCTGATGGTGCTGACCAAATTATTTGTGGTGGCGGCGCTGGGGCTTTCGATGATCGGCCTCTGGCATTTAGCCAACGTGGGCATGCTGCCGCCGATGGGGTTGCTGATAAAAAATGCCATTATTACGCTGCCCTTTACCTTAACCTCCATTCTGTTTATCCAGACCTTAAGCCCGATGGTGATTTCCTATCGTTCACGGGAAAAATCCGTTGAGGTGGCGCGTCATAAGGCGCTGCGGGCGATGAATATCGCCTTTGGCATACTGTTTGTCACGGTCTTCTTCTACGCCGTCTCTTTCACCCTGGCGATGGGACACGACGAAGCGGTGAAAGCCTACGAGCAGAACATTTCCGCCCTGGCGATTGCGGCGCAGTTTATCAGCGGCGACGGCGCGGGCTGGGTCAAAATCGTCAGCGTGATCCTCAATATTTTTGCCGTGATGACCGCCTTCTTCGGTGTCTATCTCGGCTTCCGCGAAGCCACGCAGGGGATCGTGATGAATATCCTGCGCCGTAAAATGCCGGCTGAACGTATTAATGAAAGCATCGTCCAGCGCGGGATCATGCTGTTCGCTATCCTGCTGGCCTGGAGCGCGATCGTGTTAAACGCGCCGGTACTGAGCTTCACCTCTATCTGTAGCCCCATCTTCGGCATGGTGGGCTGCCTGATCCCTGCATGGCTGGTCTACAAGGTACCGGCGCTGCATAAATATAAGGGCGTATCGCTGGTGATTATTGTCATCACCGGGCTGCTGCTTTGTGTTTCTCCTTTCCTCGCATTTTCCTGAGGGCAAATAAGGTCGTAACGATGTCTGAGCAAACTCATCCTTTATGGAATCATTTTATTCGCGTAGTGCAGGAAGAAGTTAAGCCTGCGCTGGGGTGCACCGAGCCCGTTTCTCTGGCCCTTGCCTGTGCGATTGCCGCAGAGCAACTGCCCGGCGACGTCACGAAGATTGAGGCGTGGGTATCGCCGAATCTGATGAAGAACGGGCTTGGCGTAACGGTGCCGGGCACCGGCATGGTCGGGTTGCCCATTGCGGCGGCGCTGGGTGCCATCGGTGGCAATGCGCAGGCGGGGCTGGAGGTGCTGAAAGATGTCACCGCCGATGCGCTGGCGCGGGCCAAAGCAATGCTTAACGCCGGTCTGGTGCAGGTGAAATTGCAGGAGCCGTGCGATGAGATCCTCTATTCACGTGCCTGCGTCTACGCCGGTGAGGCCTCGGCCATGGTGACCATTGCGGGCGGACATACCCGCGTGGTGGAGGTGGTTTGTCAGGGCGAAACGCGCTTCAGTCTTGACGAGCGGCAGGCCGAGGTAAGTAACGATCCGCTGGCGGTACTGTCGAACACCACGCTCTCGCAGATCCAGGAGTTTGTGGAGCAGGTACCGTTCGAGGCGATCCGCTTTATCCTGGAAGCAGGGCAACTGAACGACGCGCTCTCTCGTGAAGGGCTTAGCGGGAAGTGGGGGCTACACATTGGCGCCACCCTCATTAAGCAGCGCGCACGCGGATGGATGGCGCAGGATCTGGGTTCAGACATCGTTATCCGCACCAGCGCGGCCTCGGATGCCCGCATGGGCGGCGCGACGCTGCCGGCGATGAGCAACTCGGGCTCCGGGAATCAGGGAATTACAGCCACCATGCCGGTTGTCGTGGTCGCTGAACATGTTCAGGCCGATGACGAACGGCTGGCGCGGGCGCTGATGCTCTCGCACCTGTCGGCTATCTACATCCATTACCAGCTTCCGCGTTTGTCCGCGCTGTGTGCGGCGACAACGGCCGGTATGGGGGCCGCCGCAGGGATGGCGTGGCTGATGGGCGGAAGCTATCAGACGATAGCAATGGCCATCGGCAGTATGATCGGTGACGTCAGCGGGATGATCTGCGACGGGGCGTCTAACAGCTGCGCCATGAAAGTCTCGACCAGCGTCACCAGCGCCTGGAAAGCCGTGATGATGGCGCTGGATGAGTCGGGCGTGACGGGTAACGAAGGAATTGTGGCCCACGACGTGGAACAGTCTATCTCTAACCTGTGCGCCCTGGCGTGCCGCTCAATGCAGGCAACGGACCGGCAGATTATTGAGATTATGGCGAGTAAGGTGTAGCGATTGGCATTCGTCCCTCTTCCCAAAGGGGAGAGGGACCGATCGAGCAACTCTTACACCGGCAAATCAATCAGCAGCGCGCGCAGCGGCGTATCTGCCACCAGGGTGATATTCGCTTCGTCACGAATAAACGCCCCGTCGCCGCAGGTGAGCGCTTCTTTCTCTTCCGCGTGCGTTACCGCATGCACCGTACCGTGAATGGACTGCAAATAGGCGCGCGGGCCGTGCAGCTGGAAGCTTGCCTGTTCACCTTTTTTCAGTTCGATATGGTGTAGCCATACCTGCTGTCGCAGCTGCAAGCTGCCCTTGCTGCCGTCAGGCGAGGCAATCAGCTGCTGTTTATCGCCCTTCAGATCTATTTTCTGCACCAGCGGGTTTTCTCGCTCAGGGCAGGCGTCGAGCCACAGCTGCATGCGCGTCAGCGTTTTGTCTTTGCTGAGGTTATGCTCGCTGTAGCTGATGCCCGGCTGCGTGGAAATTAACAACGCTTCGCCAGCCTTTGCCTGGACATGATTGCCCTCGCTATCGCGGTATTCTGCCTCGCCTTCCAGGATCAGGTTCAGGATATCGACTTTCGGATACGTACGCGGCTGGAAGGAGGCGCCCGGGGCGAGCACTTCCTGGTTCAACACGCGCAGTGAAGCGTAACCGAGGAGTTTAGGGTCAAAGTAGTGTCCAAAGGAAAAGGTGTAGCGGGCCTGCAGCCAACCGAAATCGGCTTGTCCGCACTGTTTCGCTGTTCTTGTCGTAATCATAAACTTGACCTCTCTTTACACTAAAACAATGGTAAAGGTATGGACGCTGCATTGTTAGCCAGATATTCTGCCTGGTATGTTCAAATTTCCTGAATGAGAACGAGATGGCTAAAGAGAGAGCATTGACGCTTGAGGCGCTTCGCGTCATGGACGCGATTGACCGGCGCGGCAGCTTTGCCGCGGCGGCAGATGAACTGGGGCGCGTTCCGTCTGCGCTAAGCTACACCATGCAAAAACTGGAGGAAGAGCTGGACGTCGTGCTCTTCGATCGCTCCGGTCATCGAACAAAATTCACCAACGTGGGGCGGATGCTGCTGGAGCGAGGTCGCGTGCTGCTGGAAGCGGCGGACAAGCTCACCACGGACGCCGAAGCGCTGGCACGAGGCTGGGAAACCCACCTGACGTTAGTCACCGAAGCGCTAGTGCCGACCGAAGCGCTGTTCCCGCTGGTGGACCGCCTGGCGGCGAAGGCCAATACGCAGCTGTCGATCATCACCGAGGTGCTGGCCGGGGCGTGGGAGCGTCTGGAGACGGGCAGGGCGGATATCGTCATTGCACCTGACATGCATTTCCGCTCATCGTCAGAAATCAACTCGCGCAAGCTCTACAGCGTCATGAACGTCTACGTCGCCGCGCCGGATCACCCGATTCACCAGGAGCCGGAGCCGCTCTCTGAAGTGACGCGCGTGAAGTACCGCGGCGTGGCGGTGGCGGATACCGCGCGCGAGCGTCCGGTGCTGACGGTTCAGCTGCTGGATAAACAGCCTCGTCTGACGGTCACGTCACTGGAAAACAAGCGGCAGGCGCTGCTGGCCGGTTTGGGCGTGGCGACGATGCCCTACCCGTTTGTCGAAAAAGATATTGCGGAAGGGCGACTGAGGGTGGTGAGCCCGGAGTACACCAGCGAAGTGGACATTATTATGGCGTGGCGCCGCGACAGCATGGGCGAAGCCAAATCGTGGTGCCTGCGCGAAATTCCAAAGCTCTTTGCGCATCACAACAAATAAGCGAGCAGGCCCGGTAAGCGTAAGCGCCACCGGGCAGTAATTTACGCGCCGATCTTAGGGTCCGGACCAAAGCGGTTTTCGCCCGGCGTCCCGCTCTGACAGTTGAAAATTAAAATCACGATCCAGCCGACAAGCGGGATCAACAGCAACAGCAGCCACCACGCCGAACGATCGGTGTCGTGGAGACGACGAAACAGCACGGCCCATGAAGGCAGCAAAACCAGCAAGCCATAAATCGTAGTGAGTACGCCTTCACCGCCGGCGCGCTCCCAGCCGAGGATTTTATCCACGATGCCCAGCACCATAATCAGGACGAAGTTCACCAGAACGAACATCCAGTACTCTTTGCGGCGGGCGCGGCCACCAAATCCAACGTAGTTGCGCAGTACTTTTAAATACCAGTCCATTTTCCTTGCCTCTTAATCAGTCAATCACTTGTTTTCTAAGCGATCGAGGTAAGGATAGATGTATGCTGTGAATTAAAAAAGGGAATCAATTGATTCCCTAAATAATTATCCGAAACGCACGTCGCGCCCGTGCGGTTCATCCAGATCCTGCCACGGGCCAATGGAGATGATGCCCGTCGGGTTGATGGTCTTATGGCTGCGGAAATAGTGGGTGCGAATATGGTCAAAATCGACCGTCTCCGCGATCCCCGGCATCTGGTAGATGTCTCGCAGGAAACCATACAGGTTCAGGTAGTCGCTGATGCGGTGTTTATCGCACTTAAAGTGGGTGACATAGACCGGGTCAAAGCGAACCAGCGTGGTCCACAGGCGAATGTCCGCTTCCGTCAGGCGATCGCCCGTCAGGTAGCGATGCTGGCCCAGGATCTGCTCCAGGCGCTCCAGCGATTCAAACACCTTTCCGACCGCTTCGTCATACGCTTCCTGGCTGGTGGCGAAACCGGCCTTATAGACGCCGTTGTTGACGTTGTCGTAAATCCAGCTGTTCAGCTCGTCAATCTTATCGCGTAGTTCAACCGGGTAGTAATCCCCGGCGCGGGCGCCGTGCGCATCAAACGCGGTATTGAACATGCGGATGATTTCCGCGGACTCATTGCTGACTATCGTCTGGTTTTTCTTGTCCCACAGCACCGGCACGGTCACGCGTCCGGTGTAGTGCGGATCGGCACGTAGATAGAGCTGGTAGAGGAAATCGTGGTGATACAGGTCATCACCGGTCGCAGCGGGGAAATCACTGTCGAACGTCCAGCCGTTTTCCAGCATCAATGGGTTGACGACTGAAACCGGAATGAAGGATTCGAGGCCTTTTAGCTTGCGCACGATCAGCGTGCGGTGCGCCCACGGGCAGGCGAGGGAAACATAAAGATGATAGCGATCTTTCTCCGCCGCGAAGCCCCCTTCGCCACTCGGGCCGGGTGCGCCGTCGGCGGTCAGCCAGTTACGGAAGGCCGAAACAGAGCGCTTAAAGCGTCCACCGGTGGATTTGGTGTCATACCAGACATCCTGCCAGACGCCGTCTACGAGTTGTCCCATTTTTTACTCCTCCGTCAGATAGCAAAAGCGAGGAGATGTCTCCTCGCTTTGTGTTTATTCAGTATAGCGTGCTTACCATTTCTTATTCAGAACGCGGTCGATGCTGTATGCGCCTGGGCCGGTGATCGCCAGCAGCAGGAAGCCACCCGCGATGGTCAGGTTTTTCATAAACATCAGTGAGTTCACGCCTTCCGTAAAGTTGCTGTGGAAGATGAACGCGGTCAGCAGGGTGAAGCCTGCGGTAAACAGCGCGGTGGTGCGGGTCAGGAAGCCGAACAGGACTGCAAGACCGCCGCCGAACTCAAGCAGAATGGTCAGCGGCAGCAGGAACCCCGGAACGCCCATGGCTTCCATATACTGCTGGGTACCCGCATATCCGGTGATTTTGCCCCAGCCTGCCACGATAAACAGAATTGGCATCAGAATACGCGCGACCAGTACACCAACATCTTCTAATTTTTTCATTTTACTCTCCAGGAAACCACATAAGCGGCTGAACATTATTTGTCTGCAATTCCGGGTAGATACCGCGGCTCTGCTGTCGATGGAGAGGAGTGTAAACGGGGCGGGTAGCAATTGTTAGCAAGGAAAACTGTCAATCTTCTTCAAAGATATTGAGTAAGGGCAGGTGCGCGCTTGTGCCCTCAGCCCACGGGGAGAAGGGCAAAAACAAAAAACGGTAACCTGAGTTACCGTTTTGCGTTTATCACCGCAGCTGTTGTTGCCGCAACGTTGCTTTGACCAGACGCCAGGCGCTCCAGGCACCAAAAC
Organism: Enterobacter sp. 22499; assembly: GCF_052044815.1. Classification (NCBI taxonomy): domain Bacteria; kingdom Pseudomonadati; phylum Pseudomonadota; class Gammaproteobacteria; order Enterobacterales; family Enterobacteriaceae; genus Enterobacter; species Enterobacter sp. 22499. The sequence goes on from NZ_JBQENR010000006.1 coordinate 163,715, forward strand.
CGCGTCGGGCCCAGCGGATGAGCATATTCGGATGACGAACCGTCCAGATAGCCATCACGCTGCTGCCGACCAGCGCCCACGAACGCAGGCTCAGGAAGGTATTCCAGCCACGGTCAAACCGTCGCGTCGCGTCGATCCAGTCACGGCGGCTGGCAGACAGATCCAGCCGCTGCTGCTGGATCTGACTTAACAGGTACGCTTTTCGCTTCTGACGTTCCGCTTTATCGCTCACGGCTTGTCATCCTCCAGCAGGGCGCGATCGTTAGCCAGTTCCTGGCGCGTGTGGCGCAGGAAAGTGGACCTGCGCGCTTTACGCATCGTCCATATGCCGCCAATCAGCGCCGCGACCAGCAGAACGACGGTCGTGGCAATCATCGCGTTAAGTCGATACTGCGGGTCAATGGCCCAGATGATTAACACCATCAGGCTCATCAGACCAAACGCGGCGAAGAGCATGGTCAGCCCGAGCATCAGCAGCATCTGGAAGAGGTTCGCTTTCTCCTCTTCCAGTTCGACCACTGCCAGCCGGACGCGCGTTTCGGCAATCCCAACCAGCGTCGTTAAAATACGCTGGCCGATGCCGAGGACGTTATTAGCAGGCCCTTGTGCGTGACGAGGATCTTCCATATCAACGACGCGTCAGCAGGACACCCAGTACCACACCCACTGCGGCACCAATACCAACTCCCGTCCATGGATTGTCGCGCACATATTCATCTGCACGCGCAGCCGCTTCACGGGTCTGTTTCGCCAGTGCATCACCGGTTTCACCCAGGCGGTAGCGGCTCTCTTTCAGCGCCTGCTCCGCTTTGCTGCGCAGCTTGCTTACTTCTTCTTTCGACTTATCGGCAGAGGAATTCAGCACCTCTTCAAGGGTATCGGCCAGGGATTTCAGTTCAGCGCGCAGATGTTCAGACGTCGTATCTTTTGACATGATTCTCTCCTGTTGAGATTTCCGTTAACTCAATAATCGCGAGCTTCCAGCGCTTTCAGGTCGTCCTGCGCCTCTTTCAACTTCTTCTCGCGCTTAGCAATTTTTTCCGCATCCCCTTTCTCTTTCGCTTCCTGCAGGTCTTGACGGCGCTCGGCTATCTCGTCCTTCTGTTCAGCGATTTTCTTTTGGTGATCGGCACGCAGCTTGCTGTCTGAACAGTTCGCTTTCACTTCGCTCAGCGCTTTTTTGAGACCATCAACACGGTGCTGATTGTTATGCTTTTCGGCATAACCGATCTCACGCTGAATATCCTGTTCTTTCTCCTGACAGAGAGAGTTTGCGAAGGTCGTTGTGCTTAAAGAAAAAAGGGCCAGAGCCAGGGTCATGCGGAATTTCATTATCGAAACCTTCCATTGTGCTGCGGGGTTAGCCGCTATCCAAAATGATGCGGAGTACATTCGAGGGGTGCTCCGCGTACTTAAGCATAGTAAGTAAACGGGGGATTCACCAAAGTGAGTGAAAAGATTCGGAATCCAGGAAGTTATCCAAACCGATGCGACGTATCGCGAATCAATGATAACCACGCGGCTGGCGGATTGTCATCTTCCTGCTGGGCAATGATATAGCCGTGCGGCAGCGTACGGTCAAGAACCGCTTTCGCGGCAGCGCTCTGCGCACGGGAATCAAACTTAATCAGTAAAACATCGTCCTGAGGGGTGATGCTTTTAAAGCGGATGCCGTTTGCATCCAGATGATGCCAGACAGAAAAACCGTCAGGCACACCGCCCCCCTGGTTTACCGGGCGAATGGCCAGCGTAGCGTCCTGATGTGAAAGCGTGTTCCAGGCCAGCAGTACGACGCTGAGCATCACCAGTGCAATAAAGGCACAGGCAAAGCGGCGCATGGCGAGCGGTGAGATAACCATCGTTAACCTCGCGCTCCGTATTTTTTCTTCCACAGGACAACCAGCGAGCCGATCAGGCCGAAGACCAGCAGAACAACAGGCAGCAGCATCAGGCAGGACATCAGCTGATCTTCATATTTCATGAAGACCGGCGTCTTACCCAGCGCATAGCCCAGCGTCGTCAGGATCAGAACCCATAACAGGCCGCTCATCCAGTTGAAGAACTGGAAGCGTGCGCTGCTCAACCCGGACAGCCCGGCAATGGTGGGCAGCAGGGTGCGCACAAAGGCGATAAAGCGGCCAATCAGCAGCGCGGAAAGCCCATGCTTATGGAACAGGTGGTGTGCCCGCTGGTGATAGTGCGCAGGCAGATGGGAAAGCCAGTTCTGTACTATTCGGGTATTGCCCAGCCATCTTCCCTGGATATAGCTCACCCAGCAGCCAAGGCTGGCCGCGACGGTCAGTAATAAAATGGTTTGCGGGAACGCCATTGCGCCTTTAGCACACAGCACGCCGACAAGCACCAGCAAACTGTCACCCGGCAAGAAGGCTGCAGGCAGCAAACCATTCTCAAGGAACAGAATCATAAACAAGACAAAATAGAGCATGCCAATCATGGAAGGGTTGGCCAGCGTTTCAAAATCCTGCGCCCAAAGGGCATGCAGCAGTTGGGTCAAAAGTTCCATTCAGTGTTCCTGGAAATCGGTTAACGTCTCGCCTGTTATCCGGGACAAACAGCACGGCGACATTGTTGTGATTTCATTATGGTCGCTCGCGGACACATTGCGGTGTGGCCAACACTGTTCCCTGTTAATTGGCTGGTTAGCAAGCACTAACTTTCAAAATAACGAAGTGAATCCAATTGTAACAAAGCCCAACGTTCTGCGTCACAGAATTTGCAGGGTGAGGTGATTTTGGCGTAAGCCCTGAAAGTGAGCGAGGGATTTTACAAAGGCTGACACTATATATGTTTTGCTTACCCATTCAGCCGGGGAGGCGCAGCGAAGCGCCTGCCGGTAGAAAGGTCGCCTATTTTGCGCCGCTCGGGGCCGTATCGAGATGAACGACAGGATTATCGGCAAAAAGATAGCGGTCAGCGTTAAATTCGAAGTCGTCGCTGGTTTCATTGAAGAGCATCTGCTTGGTGTTCTCCAGGTGCTGCCACATGGCGAGCTTCGCGGCGTGGGGATCTTTACGAATCAGCGCCTTAAGAATTTGATCGTGGTCGTCACACCAGTTGTCCACGGTACGCGAATCAATATGATCGTGCAGTTTTTTCCAGTACGGGTTGTGAACGCGCTGAGTCCACATTTTCTCAACGATTGCCGCCAGCGCCGTATTCTGGGTTGCCAGGGCGACCTGAACGTGAAACTGCAGGTCCCACTCGGAATCACGGAAACATTTTTCCTTGCGAGCGTTCTCCTGAATCTCCATCAGCTTCATGATGTCCTGCTTGGTCACCTGCGTGGCGGCAAATTCGGCAATATTGCTTTCGATCAGCTGGCGAGCCTGGAGCAGCTCAAACGGACCGTAGCTGGCGAATTCTAGACTTTCATCCGCCACCGGAGAGTGTTTAGGCTGATTAGAAATAACGTGAATGCCGGAACCTTTGCGTACCTCAACGTAGCCTTCCACTTCCAGCATGATAATCGCTTCGCGCACCACGGTTCGGCTTACGCTTTTTTCATCCGCGATAAAGCGCTCGGCAGGAAGTTTATCACCGACAAGATAGACCCCTTGCTCGATGCGATCTTTCAGCTCGGCAGCAAGTTGTTGATATAAACGACGTGGTTCGGTGATTTCCATATGCGCTCCAGGCAGGGTACGGCAGATGATTTGTTATACCACTTTCACGGAATACTCTCCAGATTTTGCCATTAAAAAAGCCGCCCGGGGGCGGCTTCGGTGAAACGCATTTTCGCTAACTCTGCGTAGCCGGTCGCCCGAGAGACTCTTTCGCCAGCTCCTCTGCGGATTTGCTTTTCAGCACCGTCCAGATAACCACCGCGCCCATCAGGTCGAAGATTGCCAGCACCGCGAACAGCGGGCTGAAGCCGATGGTATCCGCCAGCGCGCCGACGACCAGCGCGAACATCGTACTCGCGGTCCACGCGGCCATCCCGGTCAGGCCGTTGGCGGTGGCCACTTCGTTGCGACCGAAGACGTCAGAGGAGAGCGTAATCAGCGCGCCGGACAGGGACTGGTGCGCAAAACCACCGATGCACAGCAGCGCGATAGCGACGTAGGGGCTGGTGAACAGACCGATCATGCCCGGGCCAATCATCAGCAGGGCACCCATGGTCACCACCATCTTACGGGAAACAATCAGGTTCACCCCAAACCAGCGCTGGAACAGCGGTGGCAGGTAGCCGCCCACGATACAGCCCAGGTCAGCAAACAGCATCGGCATCCAGGCGAACATCGCGATCTCTTTCAGGTTAAAGCCGTAGACTTTAAACATAAACAGTGGGATCCACGCGTTAAAGGTACCCCAGGCCGGTTCAGCCAGGAAGCGCGGCAGGGCGATACCCCAGAACTGACGGGTGCCCAGGATCTGCCAGACGGACATCTTCTTGCCATTGTTGGTCTGATGCTGCGCTTCCTGACCACCAATAATGTATTCGCGTTCTTCCTCGGAGAGTTTTTTCTGATCGCGCGGGTGTTTATAGAAAACCAGCCACGCCATTGCCCAGGCAAAGCTCAGCACGCCAGAGATAATGAATGCCATCTGCCAGCTGTGCATCACGATGGCCCACACCACCAGCGGCGGCGCAATCATTGCGCCGATGGACGAGCCCACGTTGAAGTAACCCACCGCGATGGAACGCTCTTTTGCCGGGAACCACTCAGAGCTGGCTTTCAGCCCCGCCGGGATCATTGCGGCTTCTGCCGCACCGACCGCTCCACGGGCCAGCGCCAGGCCGCCCCAGCTGCCTGCCAGTGCGGTTGCACCGCAGAATACCGCCCAGGCGATGGCGAAGAAGGCATAGCCGATTTTGGTACCCAGAATATCGAGAACATACCCAGCAATAGGCTGCATGACGGTGTAAGCGGCAGAATAGGCCGCGATGATGTAAGAGTATTGCTGCGTGGAGATATGCAGCTCTTCCATCAACGTTGGCGCCGCGGCTGCCACGGTGTTACGTGTCAGGTAGCCCAGCACGGTACCCAGCGTCACCAGTGCGATCATATACCAACGTAACCCTTTAATTTTACGCATCTAAAACCTCATCGTTATGTTATTTCCGCGCCAGAGCACGGCAACCTCTCAACCGTTGCCGGGAGCAGTTGTGTAACGGGAGGGGCGTAGCCGGGAGAATGTCCCGGAACGGCCCGAACCTTGCCATAAGTAAGCGTGCATAAGTCGGTATCCGTACCGTTAAATCCGATGTGTCTCACACCGGTAACGCATTCCGTCGGCTTAGTGTTTGCGACGGCGAAACGATAACTTGTCATACAACTTTAAAAGGTGAGTGACATCACAAATGTATGATTCTTTGTAGGGACATTAATTGCTGCGCGCAAAGCCAGAAACGGCGCGGCCTGTAGAAGGGTTTACTCCATTGAGGGTAATTTATTTGTTAGCGTTTATTGATCTCACTCACGAAAAAAGCTTCGGTGGGTGGAAATTGGTGTGATAACTTTGCAGCATATGAACATACGCTTTCTGACGCTCCCGTAATGAGGAAGACGATAATGACGCCGTTTATGACCGACGATTTTCTGTTAGATACCGAATTTGCCCGCCGCCTGTACCACGACTACGCTAAAGACCAGCCGATTTTCGACTACCACTGCCACTTACCGCCGCAGCAGGTTGCCGAAAATTACCGTTTCAAAAACCTGTATGATATCTGGCTGAAGGGTGACCACTATAAATGGCGCGCAATGCGCACCAACGGCGTGGCTGAGCGACTGTGTACCGGCGACGCGACCGATCGCGAGAAGTTTGACGCCTGGGCGGCGACCGTTCCGCACACTATCGGCAACCCGCTTTACCACTGGACGCACCTCGAACTACGCCGTCCGTTTGGCATCACCGGCAAGCTGCTTTCTCCCGCTACGGCGGATGAGATCTGGGACCAGTGCAATGCGCTGCTGGCGCAGGATAACTTCTCCGCGCGCGGCATCATGAAGCAGATGAACGTGAAGATGGTGGGCACCACCGACGATCCGATTGACTCCCTGGAGCATCATGCCGTTGTCGCCAAAGACACCTCTTTTGACATTAAAGTGCTGCCAAGCTGGCGCCCGGACAAAGCCTTCAACATCGAACAGGCCACCTTCACCGACTACATGGCGAAGCTGGCGGAAGTGTCCGATACCGACATCCGTCGTTTCGCTGACCTGCAAACCGCGCTGACCAAACGTCTGGACCACTTCGCGGCGCACGGCTGTAAAGTCTCTGACCATGCGCTGGACGTGGTGCTGTTCGCGGAATCCAACGAAGCTGAACTGGACAGCATCCTGGCGCGTCGCCTCTCCGGTGAATCGCTTAGCGAGCACGAAGTGGCGCAGTTCAAAACGGCGGTACTGGTATTCCTCGGTGCGGAATACGCGCGTCGCGGCTGGGTACAGCAGTACCACATCGGCGCGCTGCGCAATAACAACCAGCGCCAGTTCAAACTGCTGGGCGCGGACGTGGGCTTTGACTCCATCAACGACCGCCCGCTGGCGGAAGAGCTGTCAAAACTGCTGAGCAAACAGAACGAGCAAAACCTGCTGCCGAAAACCATTCTCTACTGCCTGAACCCGCGCGATAACGAAGTGCTGGGCACCATGGTGGGCAACTTCCAGGGCGAAGGTATGCCGGGCAAGATGCAGTTCGGATCCGGCTGGTGGTTCAACGATCAGAAAGACGGCATGGAGCGTCAGATGACGCAGCTGGCGCAGCTCGGTCTGTTAAGCCGCTTCGTGGGTATGCTGACCGACAGCCGCAGCTTCCTGTCCTATACCCGTCATGAATATTTCCGCCGCATCCTGTGCCAGATGATTGGCCGCTGGGTGCACGCGGGTGAAGCGCCAGCGGATCTCCAGCTGCTGGGCGACATGGTGAAAAACATCTGCTTTAACAATGCGCGTGACTACTTCGCCATTGAACTGAACTAAGGCCGTCTGAGGTTGATATGCAATACATCAAAATCCATTCGCTGGATAACGTGGCCGTCGCGCTGGCAGATTTAACCGAAGGCACGGAAGTGGCCTTCGATAACCAGTCGGTCACGTTGCGCCAGGCCATTGGACGTGGACACAAGTTTGCCCTGATCCCCATTGCAAAAGGGGAGAACGTGGTGAAGTACGGTTTGCCCATCGGCCATGCGCTGGCGGATATTGCGCCGGGTGAATATATTCATTCCCACAATACCCGCACCAATCTCAGCGATCTGGACGAGTACAGCTATCAGCCTGAACTACCGGAGGCAGGCGTGCAGGCGGGGGATCGTGAGGTGCAAATCTACCGTCGCGCAAACGGTGATGTGGGGATCCGCAACGAGCTGTGGATCCTGCCGACCGTCGGCTGCGTGAACGGCATTGCGCGTCAGATCCAGACCCGCTTTCTGAAGGAGACCCACGATGCCGAGGGCATCGACGGGGTACATCTGTTCAGCCACACCTACGGCTGCTCCCAGCTGGGTGACGACCACATCAACACCCGCACCATGCTGCAAAACATGGTGCGCCACCCGAATGCGGGTGCGGTGCTGGTGATCGGCCTCGGCTGCGAGAACAACCAGGTCGACGCCTTCCGCGACACGCTGGGCGAATTCGACCCTGAGCGCGTGCACTTCATGGTGTGCCAGCATCAGGACGACGAAGTGGAAGCGGGCGTTGAGCAGCTGCATCAGCTGTATGAGGTGATGCGCCACGACAGGCGCGAGCCGGGCAGGCTGAGCGAACTGAAGTTTGGCCTGGAGTGCGGCGGGTCTGACGGTCTTTCCGGCATTACCGCTAACCCAATGCTGGGCCGCTTCTCGGATTACGTGATTGCCAACGGCGGCACCACGGTGCTGACCGAAGTGCCGGAAATGTTTGGCGCGGAGCGCATTCTGATGAGCCACTGCCGCGACGAAGAGACGTTTGAGAAGACCGTCACCATGGTGAACGACTTCAAACAGTACTTCATTGCCCACAATCAGCCGATTTACGAGAATCCGTCCCCGGGAAACAAGGCGGGCGGAATCACCACGCTGGAGGAGAAATCCCTCGGCTGCACCCAGAAAGCGGGGGCCAGCCAGGTGGTGGACGTTCTGCGCTACGGCGAACGCCTGAAAACCCACGGCCTGAACCTGCTGAGCGCACCGGGTAACGATGCGGTCGCCACCAGCGCGCTGGCGGGGGCGGGTTGTCACATGGTGTTGTTCAGCACCGGTCGCGGTACGCCGTACGGCGGTTTTGTGCCGACGGTCAAAATCGCCACCAACAGCGAGCTGGCGGCGAAGAAAAAGCACTGGATCGATTTCGACGCAGGCCAGCTGATCCACGGCAAAGCGATGCCGCAGCTGCTGACGGAGTTCGTGGACACTATCGTGGAGTTTGCTAACGGCAGGCAGACCTGTAACGAGAAGAACGACTTCCGCGAGTTGGCGATCTTTAAGAGTGGTGTGACGCTTTAAGTGTTTTGTCGGGTGGCGCTAGCGCTTACCCGACCTACTGAACTTTAATCGGTGCGGCCTGATGCCCTCACCCTGACCCTCTCCCACAGGGAGAGGGTACAAACACTAAAAACGGCAACCTCAGGGTTGCCGTTTTGCTGTTAACCTCGCAGCGCGTTCTTCGCTAAACGCGCGTCTTCCGCCTGACAGGCCGCTGCGGTGAACAGCACGTCGGTAGAGGAGTTCAGCGCGGTTTCGCAGGAGTCCTGCAGCACGCCGATGATGAAGCCGACGGCCACAACCTGCATGGCGATCTCGTTCGGGATGCCGAACATATTGCACGCCAGCGGGATCAGCAGCAGCGAACCTCCCGCCACGCCGGATGCGCCACAGGCACACAGCGACGCCACCACGCTCAGCAGCAGCGCCGTTGGCAGATCCACAGGAATACCCAGCGTTTGCACGGCCGCCAGGGTCAACACGGTGATGGTGATCGCCGCACCTGCCATGTTCACTGTCGCACCCAGCGGGATCGACACGGAATAGGTATCGCGGTCCAGGTTCAGCTTCTCCGCCAGCGCCATGTTAACCGGAATGTTTGCCGCCGAGCTGCGGGTGAAGAAGGCGTATACGCCGCTCTCGCGCAGGCAGGTGAGCACCAGCGGATACGGGTTACGGCGGATCTGCCAGAACACCAGCAGCGGGTTGATCACCAGCGCCACCAGCAGCATACAGCCGACCAGCACCATTAGCAGCTGCGCGTAGCCCCACAGCGCGTCAAAGCCGGTTGTGGCCAGGGTAGACGACACCAGACCGAAGATACCGATGGGTGCAAAGCGAATCACGACCTTAACGATAAAGGTCACGGCGTTGGACATGTCGTTGACCAGGTTTTTCGTCGTTTCGTTGCCGTGACGCAGGGCGAAGCCCAGGCCGATCGCCCACACCAGGATGCCAATGTAGTTGGCATTCAGCAGGGCATCAATGGGGTTCGTAACCATGCTCATCAGCAGGCCGCGCAGCACTTCCACAATGCCTGAAGGCGGCGTGACGTCGCCCGCCGCAGAGGTCAGATGTAGCGTGGAGGGGAAGAGGAAGCTAAAGACCACTGCGGTCAGCGCAGCAGAAAACGTGCCCAGCAGATATAAAAAGAGAATCGGGCGAATGTTGGTTTTTTGTCCGTGTTGGTGATTGGCGATAGAAGCCATGACCAGCATCAGTACCAGCACCGGCGCAACGGCCTTCAGCGCGCCCACGAAAAGCGTTCCGAGAAGCCCCGTCGCTTCCGCGGCAGGTTTTGACACCAGCGCCAGCAGAATACCCAGAACCAGACCTACCAGGATTTGTTTAACCAGGCTACCCTGCGTCAGACGCGCAAGCAGGCCCTTAGATTGTGTGCTCATACTAAATTCCTAAGTGAAATTGTGTTCCATCCTGGATGTGCTCTAAGTCACATTTATTTCAGGATGTAAATATTTGTTTGCCTGGTTGAGTATCAAGGAAAGCGTGTAAAGGCGGAAGAGTAAAATGCTGGATTTTACGTGTCACATCATATTTTTTAACTATTGAGTCACAAAAGTGTGTTAACCCTCTCCCCTTTGAGGAGAGGGTTAGGGTGAGGGGATTACTCCGCCTGCTGCTTTTTATCGTGCTGGCGGTTAACCCAGGTATTGATAACCAGCGTCACCAGCAGAATGCCGAACACCACGCCAAGCGAAATGGCGATCGGGATGTGGTAGAAATCCACGATCAGCATCTTGATACCGATAAACACCAGGATCACCGACAGACCGTACTTCAGCATCGAGAAGCGCTCTGCCGCACCTGCCAGCAGGAAATACATGGCGCGCAGACCGAGGATCGCAAACAGGTTAGAGGTCAGCACGATGAACGGATCAGTCGTCACCGCGAAGATTGCCGGGATGCTGTCTACCGCGAAAATCACGTCGCTCAGCTCGACCAGAATCAGCACCAGCAGCAGCGGGGTGGCGAATAGCAGGCCGTTCTTACGCACGAAGAAGTGCTCGCTCTCGATCTTGTCCGTCATGCGCAGATGACCACGGATCCACTTCACCAGCGGCTTATCACCGATACCGGTATCGTCTTCTTTCGCCAGCGCCATTTTGACCCCGGTAAACAGCAGGAACGCGCCGAACACGTACAGCAGCCATTCGAACTGGGTAATTAGCCAGCTGCCGGCGAAGATCATGATGGTACGCAGGACAATGGCACCCAGCACGCCGTAGACCAGCACGCGGCGCTGCAATGCTGCAGGCACAGCAAAGTAGCTGAACAGCATCAGCCAGACGAAGACGTTATCAACCGCCAGGGCTTTTTCAATCAGATAACCGGTGAGGAAGGCGAGCGCCTGAGGATCGGCCACCGCACGGCCTTCGGTTGAGGCCAGGTACCACCAGAAGGCGGCGCAAAAGAGGAGCGAGAGGGTAACCCAGACCAGCGACCAGACGGCGGCCTGCTTAACGCTCATGCCGTGCTCGCCGCGACGACCCTGCAAAAAGAGGTCGATCGCCAGCATGATGAGCACGACAACCGCGAATCCGCCCCACAGCATTGGAGTGCCGACAGAATGCATACTATTTTCCTTACACATAAAAAACAAAAACGGCCATGGTCAGAAGACGATAGCCGTTAGCTTTTTATGCATAGACCTCGCCTTCCGGCAAGGTCTCACTTACAACCACGAAGGTTGCCCGGCGACCGGATGCATATTTAACGCATCGTAATGACGATCCACCGGCGAAGAAGTTACTCCCCTTTGCAGGTAACAAAATATGTCAGACCATCGGTTTCGTCAATGGCCTGCGCCGTTTCATTACACAGCTTTACGCGATCGCTTCCGCGCCTATGCCGTCTGCCGGGAACACCACGCCGGTCTGGCGGCGGATCTCGGTTTGCAGCTTCGCCGTGGTGCGGCTTACCGCAAGGCCTGGGTGATTCACTTCGTTGTCTTCCACCAGACGGGCGAAGACCTCTGCCTCATAGAGCATAGTGTTAATATGCTGAGGCTGCGTCAGTTCCTGCGCTTTGCCGCCGCGCGGCACGAAGCTCACCTTCTGGCATTCGGAGATCTTCTCGATGACCAGCGACCCGGCTTCGCCCTGAATTTCGCTCGGCAACACGGAATCGCTCACCTTGGAGTGCTGCAGCGTGACGCTAAAATCACCGTAGTCCAGCACCACCAAACCGTGTGCATCCACGCCGCTCTCCAGCAGGCTGGCGGTGGCCGTAACGCCGTGCGGCTCGCCCCACAGCGCTACGGCAGAGGCCAGGCAGTAAAAACCGATATCCATAATCGAGCCGTTTGAGAAGGCCGGGTTAAAGGTATTCGGATTCTCGCCGTCCAGATAGCGCTGATAGCGCGACGAATACTGGCAGTAGTTGATAAAGGCTTTGCGCACTTTGCCAATTTTCGGCAGGGACTGCTGCAGCAGAAGGAAATTCGGCAGGCTGGCGGTTTTGAACGCTTCGAACAGCACCACCTGGTTTTCGCGGGCAAGCGCAATGGCCGCTTCCACTTCCTCAATATTCGAGGCCAGCGGCTTCTCGCAAATCACGTGCTTTTTGTGGCCGAGAAACAGCGCCGTTTGCGGGAAGTGCAGGGAGTTCGGGCTGGCGATATAGACCGCGTCAATGGCGTCGCTTTGCGCCATTTCATCCAGGGAGGTGAAGAGATGCTCGACGAGGTAGTCGTTAGCAAAACTCTGCGCCTGCTCAAGGCTGCGGGAATAGACTGCGGTGAGTTTAAGTTTGCCGGTTTCGTGGGCGGCGTCGACGAACTGGCGCGTGATCCAGTTCGTTCCAATGACTGCGAAACGTATCATAAACGTTTACGTACTCCGTAGCGGGGAACCTTTAGCCACTGTAGCACGGGATTATTGCAAAACCAGTGCGCTATTCCGCATTACCATTTAACGATAAATGCGTAAGCCACAGGCGGGTATCAAACTCCAGCTGGTGATACTGCGGCTCCATGTGGCAGCACAGGGAATAGAACGCTTTGTCGTGCTCTTTCTCTTTCAGGTGCGCCAGCTCATGCACCACGATCATCCGCAGAAAGGCTTCCGGCGCGTTACGAAACACCGTCGCCACGCGGATCTCCGCCTTAGCCTTCAGCTTGCCGCCCTGCACGCGGGAGATGGCGGTGTGCAGGCCGAGCGCGTTTTTCAGCACGTGGATCTTGTTGTCGTACATCACCTTGTTGATCGGCGGCGCGCTCTTCAGATATCGGCTTTTCAGATCCTGCGTATACTGCCAGAGGGCCTTATCGGTCGCGAAATCGTGCGTGCCGGGGTAGCGTTTTTCCAGCACCGCGCCGAGCTTCTGCTCGGCAATCAGGCTGCGAACCTGAGTCAGTAAATGCTCCGGGTAGCCCTGGAGATAAGTAAGTTGGTTCATCAAAAGCCCAAATTAATGCGAAAACGGGTATACTCACGCACCCTTTTCAGGGATACGCCAAATTTTACCATTCAGGAGGGCCGATGAGCCACTTAGACAACGGTTTCCGTTCACTCAACCTTAAACGTTTCCCGGAAACGGACGACGTTAACCCGCTTCAGGCGTGGGAAGCGGCGGATGAATATCTGCTGCAGCAGTTGGATGAGACTGAAATCCGCGGCCCGGTTCTGATCCTGAATGACGCGTTTGGTGCCCTGGGCTGCGCCCTGGCAGAGCACACGCCGTACAGCATTGGCGATTCCTACTTAAGCGAACTGGCGACGCGTGAAAACCTGCGCCATAACGACATCGACGAGTCCAGCGTGAAGTTCCTCGACAGCACCGCGGACTACCCGCAGGCGCCGGGCGTGGTGCTGATCAAAGTGCCCAAAACCATGGCGCTGCTGGAGCAGCAGCTGCGCGCGCTGCGTAAAGTCGTCACGCCGGAAACCCGCATCATTGCGGGTGCCAAAGCGCGCGATATTCACACCTCAACGCTGGAGCTGTTCGAGAAAGTGCTCGGCCCGACCACTACCACGCTTGCCTGGAAAAAAGCGCGCCTGATCAACTGCACCTTCAGCGCACCGGCGCTGGCCGACGCGCCGGAGACGCTGAGCTGGAAACTGGAAGGCACCGACTGGACCATCCATAACCATGCGAACGTTTTCTCCCGCACCGGGCTGGATATTGGGGCGCGTTTCTTTATGGAGCACCTGCCGGAAAACCTGGAAGGGGAGATTGTCGATCTGGGCTGCGGCAATGGCGTGATTGGCCTGACGCTGCTGGCGAAGAATCCGGAAGCCAGCGTGGTGTTCAGCGACGAGTCGCCGATGGCGGTGGCCTCCAGCCGTCTGAACGTAGAAACCAACATGCCGGAAGCGGTGGATCGCTGCGAATTTATGATCAACAACGCGCTCTCCGGCGTTGAGCCTTTCCGCTTCAACGCCGTGTTCTGCAACCCGCCGTTCCACCAGAAGCACGCCCTGACGGATAACGTCGCGTGGGAGATGTTCCACCACGCGCGCCGCTGCCTGAAAATCAACGGCGAGCTGTATATCGTGGCGAACCGCCACCTGGACTACTTCCACAAGCTGAAGAAGATTTTCGGCAACTGCGTCACCATTGCGACCAATAACAAGTTTGTGGTGCTGAAAGCGGTGAAGCTGGGTCGCCGTCGCTAAATAACCAGTGCAAGCTGGGTGCCCTGCGCAATCGCCCGCCGCGCATCCAGCTCCATCGCCACGTCGCACCCGCCGATCAAATGCACCGTTTTACCCGCTTCGCGCAGCGGATCGGCCAGATCGCGCTTTGGCTCCTGTCCGGCGCACAAAATCACATGATCCACGCGCAGCAGCTGCGGTTCACCACCGATCAGCACATGCAGCCCATCGTCGTCGATCTTCTGGTAGCTCACCGCCGGGATCATCTTCACTCCGCGCGAGAGCAGGGTGGCGCGGTGGATCCAGCCCGTGGTTTTGCCCAGCCCTTCACCCGGCTTGCTGGCCTTACGCTGGAGCATCACGATCTGGCGCGGGCTTTTCGGCAGCTGCGGCCCTTCCGGCCGTAATCCGCCGGACTGGCTCAGGCTGGTATCAATGCCCCATTCTACGCAAAACTCGGCGATGTTCTGGCTGGTGGCCTCGCCCGGCTGGCTTAAATACATCGCGGTATCAAAGCCGATCCCGCCGCAGCCGATAATCGCCACCTTCTCGCCAACGGGCGCTTTGTCACGCAATACGTCCAGATAGCTCAACACCTTCGGATGATCGATACCCTCGATTGCAGGCGTGCGCGGTGCGATCCCGCTCGCGAGGATCACCTCGTCGAAACCGATCAGATCCGCCGCGCTGACAAGCTGGTTAAGCCGCAGATCAACACCCGTCAGATCGATCATCCGGCGGTAGTAGCGCAGGGTTTCATAGAACTCCTCTTTGCCGGGGATCTGTTTGGCGATATTAAACTGCCCGCCAATTTCACCGGCGGCATCAAACAGCGTCACGCTGTGCCCGCGCGAGGCGGCATTCACCGCAAACGCCAGCCCAGCGGGGCCAGCGCCTACCACGGCCAGGCGTTTTTTATTGACCGTCGCAACCACCGTCATTTTGGTTTCATGGCAGGCGCGGGGGTTCACCAGGCATGAGGTAACTTTGCCAGCGAATATTTGATCCAGACAGGCCTGGTTACAGCCGATGCAGGTGTTGATCTCATCCGCACGGCCGCTTTGCGCTTTAGAGAGCAGTTCGGCATCCGCGAGGAACGGACGCGCCATCGAGACCATATCGGCGTCGCCGCGTGAGATCACATCGTCCGCCACCTGCGGGTCGTTAATGCGATTCGTCGTTACCAGCGGAACGGAGACTTTGCCTTTCAGCTTGCGCGTTACCCAACTGAACGCCGCGCGCGGCACCGGCGTGGCGATGGTCGGGATGCGCGCTTCGTGCCAGCCAATCCCGGTGTTGATGATGGTGGCACCTGCGGCTTCAATCGCCTGCGCCAGCTGCACGGTTTCGTCGAACGTGCCGCCGCCCTCCACCAGGTCGAGCATCGACAGGCGGAAGATAATAATAAAGTCCGCGCCCGCACGTTCGCGCACCGCGCGCACCACCTCCACGGCAAAGCGCATCCGGCGGGCATAGTCACCGCCCCATTCGTCGTCGCGCTGGTTGGTGCGTGCGGCGAGGAATTCGTTAATCAGATAGCCTTCAGAGCCCATCACCTCCACGCCGTCGTAGCCCGCCTCACGCGCCAGCGCGGCGCAGCGGGCAAAATCGTCGATCAGCGCCAGGATCTCGTCGTGGCTGAGGGCGTGAGGGGTAAAGCGGTTAATCGGCGCCTGAATAGCCGATGGCGCAACCAGCTTTGGCTGATAGCTGTAGCGCCCGGTATGCAGAATTTGCAGGGCGATTTTGCCGCCTTCGTTATGCACCGCGTCCGTGACAATGCGGTGATGCGGCAGCTGTGTCGCATCATTCAGGACTGCGCCGCCCTCCATCGTCACGCCTGAAGGGGCAGGGGCTACGCCGCCGGTGACAATCAGCGCCACCCCGTGGCGGGCACGTTCGGCGTAGAAGGCCGCCAGGCGCTCGGCTCCGTCCGGACGCTCTTCCAGCCCGGTGTGCATCGAGCCCATCAGCACGCGGTTTTTGAGGGTGGTAAACCCCAGATCGAGGGGGGCGAATAGCGACGGGTAGCGGCTCATAGTCTCTTCCAGTGTAAAATTATTGTTATGTGGTCGGATGAGTTACTAATTTAGCCAGCGGCAGCAGAAAGGTAAAAGCGGGATCGAATGATTGTGATAGATCTCAAAGAACTTCCCCGGTGGCGCTACGCTTACCGGGGCTACAAAACCCCAGGAAGGATAAGCGCAGCGCCATCCGGCGTTATTTACGGCGTCGCTGCACGCGCTAACCCCGGCGCCTGCCACATCGACGTGGTCAGCCCGCTGTCCACCAGCCCGAGCTGATCCGCGTACACCGCCTGCCACTTCTTCATCATGCCGTCGTACAGCTCCCGGTGCTGCGGGTTTGGCGTAAACTCGCGGCTCCACTTCACCAGCCGCTCGCCCGTCGAGGCCATATCCGCAAACAGCCCCGCGCCCGTTCCGGCGGCAATGGCGCAGCCGAGCGCCGTTGCCTCTTTGACTTCCGGCACGCGCACCGGCAGGCCGGTGACGTCGCTTAAAATCTGGCTCCACAGGGCACCCTTTGCGCCGC
Organism: Enterobacter sp. 22499; assembly: GCF_052044815.1. Lineage (NCBI taxonomy): Bacteria > Pseudomonadati > Pseudomonadota > Gammaproteobacteria > Enterobacterales > Enterobacteriaceae > Enterobacter > Enterobacter sp. 22499. The sequence goes on from NZ_JBQENR010000006.1 coordinate 180,314, forward strand.
CGCCCGCAAACACCAGGCTATCAAACGTCACGCCGGAGAAGCGCGAAATCTGCGTCAGGTTACAGGCCGAGACGATTGCCGCGTTCTCCTCCAGGGCGCGGAACAGCGTCGCTTTGTTGCACTTTTCCGGGTCGATAGAGAGGTTAATAAACGACGGCGCGGCGTGGTACCACTGCTTGAAATGCATCGCGTCGGAGAAGATTGGCATTACGCCGTGGGAGCCAGCGGGTACGCGGCCCGCCATCTCTTCCAGCAGGGAATAGGTGTCCATCCCCATCCGCTCGGCAATCAGCTTCTCTTCGGCACAAAAGGCGTCGCGGAACCAGCGCATGGTCAGCCCGGTAAAGAAGCTGATCGACTCCGCCTGCGCCATGCCGGGGATAACGTGCGGGTTCACGCGGATGTTCATCTCAGGGTCGGTGCGCACCTGCGGCAGGTTAACCACCTGCTGCCAGAAGGTGCCGCCCAGCACCGCCGTTTGTCCGGCGCGGACAACGCCCAGCCCCAGGCAGCCCAGCTGCACGTCGCCGCCGCCCATCACTACCGGCGTGCCCTCGCGTAAACCGCTCTGCTGTGCGGCTTCTTTCGTGATGGCCCCCAGCACGGTGCCGGTCTCTTTCACCGGCGAGAGAATATCGGCGCGCAGCCCGGCCATGTCGAGCAGCGCCGGACGCCAGTCGCGTGAAAAGAGATCCAGCATGCCGGTGGTGCCCGCATTAGACGGATCGACCGCCAGCTCGCCGGAGAGCTTTGCCGCCAGCCAGTCGCTGATCATGGTGATGGTCGCGGCCTTGCGGTAGATGTCCGGACGGTGATGCGCCAGCCAGAGCAGGCGCGGCATGGCGCTAAGGGCAAGCGTCTGGCCGGAAACGTCATACACTTCGGATTCAAAACGGTAGTCGTGGATCTCTTTGAGTTCAGCCACCTCGCGGCTGGCGCGGGCGTCAACGTTGGCGCAGGCCCAGATGGCCTCGCCGCTGCGGTCGTACAGCACGATCCCTTCGCGCATCGAACAGCAGGCGACGGACTGAATATCCGCCGCGCTCAGGCGCGCGCGCTCCAGCGCCTGCTGAATGCACCGGCAGGCCAGCTGCCAGTTGGTGTCGAGATCGAACTCCATCGACCCCGGCACGTTCTCCACGCTCAGGTGCTTCCATTCGGCCTGGCCGACGGCAATCTGGTTGCCCTGTAAATCGAAAATCACGGCGCGAACGCTGCCTGTCCCTGCATCTAACGCTAAAAGGTAACTCATGAGCTTGCCTCGCTATTAGCGCAGGGCGACTCTTATTCGGCCAGAGCCAGCACCGCGCGGGCTGTCGTCTCTTCCGTCACCAGGCCATTAATACGGCGACCTTTCAGTGCGGCATAAATCGCATCGGCTTTCTCTTCCCCTCCGGCCACGCCGACGATTGTTGGCAGTTGCGCCAGTTCATCGAGCGAGACGCCGAGTAATTCTTTGTGGATCTCCAGCTCCTCGACGCATTCCCCTTCGGCGTTAAGGAAATAGCCGAGGATATCGCCCACCGCCCCTTTACGGGCGTACATCAGCTGTTCACCTTCGCTGATATAGCCGGAGCGCAGTATGGTCGCGTCACGGCGCTGGTTCACGGAACCAATGCCGACCACCGCCACGTCAGCGGCGGTCGCGGCGAGGATCACGTCCCGAACGCTGGTTTCGCGCTTTAAGATCCCGGCGACTTCCGCAGATGAGACGCGAAGCGGGGCGGGGATCATGCTGACGCTGCAGGCAGCGTCCAGCTGGCCGATACCGGTCATATACGGCCCCACGCCGCCGGAAAGCGTCACGAGGCGGATCTGCTGCGAGCTGATAAAGCCGCTTAAGTGTTGCAGGCTGCTCATGGTGGTTTCACCGAACCCCACCGCCAGCAGCTGGCCGGGCTCCAGCACGCCCATCAGCGACTGCGCCGCGCCAATGCCCAGCCGCACGTTCATCGGCGGGGTATTTAGGGCAGGCATCACGCGCACCAGCTTCAGCCCAAAGCGCTGCTGTAGCTCGGTTTCCAGCGACAGGCAGCCCTCGTAGCGGGAGTTGATCTGCACGCGGATCACCCCCGACTGGCGGCCTTTCTCCAGCAGGCGGGAGATCTTCAGGCGCGGCAGACCGAGCCGTTCGCCGATATCATTCTGGGTCAGCCCGTCGTGGTAGTAGCACCAGGCGACGCGCGCCACCAGCTCCTCTTCCGCCAGCGCCAGCCCGGCAAACCGTCCTTCTTCCGCAGTGCGTTTATCGCTCATAATTGAACTCTTATAAAAATTTAGATCATATGTTCGTGATGGCGCGGCGTGAAAATGTGAGCCACGCGGCAAAACGGATCTTTTAGATCGTTTCTGGTTAATCTGAATCTCAATCGATAAAACTGTGATCCCTGCACGGTTGTAAATATAGTTCACCGTCTACGCTTTTGAACATTATTAAATCTAAAAATCATTTGTTCAATAGCGGAGCGATGATGACACCACTTCTCAACGCGCGAAATATCAGCAAGCAGTTCTCAGGCGTGCCGGTCTTAAAAGGCATTGATTTCACGCTGCTTGCGGGGCAGGTGCATGCGCTGATGGGCGGTAACGGCGCGGGAAAATCGACGCTAATGAAGATCGTCGCTGGGGTGGAAATGCCGGATAGCGGTGAACTTTCGGTTGCGGGCGACTCTTTTGCACGGCTTACCCCGGCGCAGGCGCACCGGTTAGGCATTTATCTGGTGCCGCAGGAGCCTCTGCTTTTTCCCAACCTGACGGTGCGGGAAAACATCCTGTTCCGCCTGCCGCGAGAGCGCGATCGGGAAAAACGCCTGGCGGAGAAACTCCAGCAGCTGCAATGTCAGCTTAATCTCGACGCAACGGCCAGCACCCTGGAAGTGGCGGACCAGCAGATGGTGGAGATCCTGCGCGGGCTGATGCGCAACGCCAGAATTCTGATCCTCGACGAACCCACGGCCTCGCTGACGCCCGGCGAAACCGAACGGCTGTTTCGCCAGATCCGCGCCTTACAGGCGCTCGGCGTCGGGATTGTCTTTATCTCGCATAAGCTGCCGGAAATCCGCACGCTGTCGAGCCACGTTTCGGTGATGCGCGACGGCGCGGTGGTGCTCAGCGGCGAAACCGCCCAGTTTGACGACAGCGCCCTGATCGCCGCCATGACGCCGGTCAGCCGCGAGAAAGGCTTAAGCGATGCGCAAAAGCTGTGGCTGGCGCTGCCGGGAAACCGCCGCACCCAGCCGCAGGATTTTCCGGTGCTGCGCGTGGAAGATCTCACCGGAGAGGGCTTTATCGATCTCAGCCTGGAGATTTACGCCGGGGAGATCGTCGGCCTTGCCGGACTGGTCGGATCCGGGCGCACCGAGTTTGCCGAAACGCTCTACGGCCTGCGTCCCGTACGCGGCGGGCGGGTGTGGCTGGAGAGCCGGGAGATCACCTCCGATCCGGTGGGTTTACGTCTGGAAAAAGGGCTGGTTTATCTGCCGGAAGACAGGCAGGTGTCCGGCCTGTTTCTCGACGCGCCTGTCCGCTGGAACACGGTGGCGCTGAACGAGCCGTCGCTCTGGCAGCAGCGAAAGCGGGAGTCTGCGGTGGTGGAGCGCTATCACCGTGCGCTGGGGATCAAGCTCAATCATGCGGATCAAACCGTGCGCACGCTCTCCGGCGGCAACCAGCAGAAGGTGCTGCTGGCGCGCTGTCTGGAGGCCAATCCTTTATTGCTGATCGTCGATGAGCCGACGCGCGGCGTGGACGTGTCGGCGCGCGCCGATATCTACCAGCTCATTAAAAGCGTGGCGGCGCAGAATGTTGCGGTGCTGATGATCTCAAGCGATCTCGATGAATTCCCCGGCCTCGCGGACCGCGTGCTGGTGATGCATCAGGGCGTACTCAGCGGCGAGCTGCCGCGCCACGCCGTCAGCCTCGACCGGATGATGGCGCTGGCGTTTGGAGGACAATCATGAAGATCTTACTCAAAAACCGCGAGCTGAGCGCGTTTCTTGCCATTCTGGCGCTGTTCGCCGTGCTGGTGGCGCTGAATCCGTCCTACTTCAGCCTGCAAACGCTGGGGATGATCTTCGCCAGCGCGCAGATCCTGATCCTGCTGGCCATCGGCGCGGCGCTGGTGATGCTGACCCGCAATATCGACGTCTCCGTGGGCTCGACCGTCGGGCTGTCCGCGATTGCCGTCGGCGTGGCGCTCAACGGTGGCTACAGCCTGCCGGTATCGATACTTTTTGCGCTGTCGATTGGCGCGCTGGCGGGGGCGTTTAACGGTTTTCTGGTGGTGGGGCTGCGCATTCCGGCGATTGTCGCCACCCTCGGTACGCTGGGGCTGTACCGCGGAGCGATGCTGCTCTGGACGGGCGGAAAGTGGATTGAAGGGCTGCCGCCGGGGCTTAAATCTCTCTCCGAGCCTGCCGCCATCGGTATTTCACCGCTCGGCGTGGGAGTGTTGATTCTCGTTGTCGTTGGCGCGTGGGGGCTATCGCGCACCTCGTTCGGGCGTGATTTTTACGCGGTGGGGGATAATCTCGCCGCCGCGCGCCAGCTGGGCGTGGCGGTGAACCGCACGCGCATGATCGCCTTCACCCTCAACGGCATGCTGGCAGCCTGCGCCGGGATTGTTTTTGCCGCGCAGATCGGCTTTGTGCCCAACCAGACCGGCAGCGGGCTGGAGATGAAGGCCATTGCCGCCTGCGTGCTCGGCGGCATTTCGCTGCTGGGCGGCACCGGCACGCTGGTCGGTGCGTTCCTCGGCGCGTTCTTCCTTACCCAAATCGACACCGTGCTGGTGCTGTTCAGGCTACCGGCGTGGTGGAACGACTTCATCGCCGGGCTGGTGCTGCTGGGCGTGCTGGTGCTCGACGGGCGGCTGCGCCAGGCGCTGTCACGCCATCAGCGGGCGCTGAAGTACGGCCGGTTCCAGCCTGGCAACAGAGGGGGAAAGCACGTCACCCCCTTTCCCAAACGCAACAAAGAGGTGGCGTAAATGAGGCTCAACTGGGAAATCGCGCTGCTGATATTGCTGGTGCTGGAGATCCTGCTCTTCGGCGCCATTAACCCGCGCATGCTCGACGTTAATATGCTGCTGTTCAGCACCAGCGATTTCATCTGCATCGGCATCGTGGCGCTGCCGCTGACGCTGGTGATTATCAGCGGCGGGATCGACATTTCGCTGGGCTCCACCATCGGCCTGTGCGCCATCGCGCTGGGGGTGATGATGCAGGCGGGGTGGCCCATGACGATCGCCGTTCCGCTGACGCTGCTGCTTGGCCTGCTGTGTGGGCTGGTGAATGCGGCGCTGATCCACTACACCGGCATTAGCCCTTTAGTCATTACCCTCGGCACGCTCTACCTCTACGGCGGCGGCGCGCTGCTGCTCTCCGGCATGGCGGGGGCGACGGGCTACGAGGGCATCGGCGGCTTCCCGGACGGTTTTACCGCGTTCGCTAACCTCACGGTGCTGGGGCTGCCGATCCCGCTGGTGCTGTTCGCGGTGATTACCGCCTTCTTCTGGCTGATTACCCATCGCGGGCGCTTTGGCCGCCATCTATTTTTAATCGGCCAGAATCCGCGCGCGGCGCGCTATGCGGCGCTGTCGGTGAACGGCATGCCCTACGCGCTGTACGGTCTGGTCGGCGTGGCGTCGGCGGTGGCAGCGCTGGTGATGGTCTCCTATTTCGGCTCTGCGCGTTCGGATCTGGGGCGTGATTTGCTGATGCCCGCACTCACCGCCGCCGTACTCGGCGGGGCAAATATTTACGGGGGTTCAGGGTCGGTGCTGGGTACGGCGCTGGCGGCGCTGCTGGTGGGGTATCTCCAGCAGGGATTACAGATGGTCGGCATCCCCAACCAGGTGTCGAGCGCGCTGTCGGGGGCGCTGCTGGTTGTGGTGGTGATGGGACGTTCGCTAAGTCTGCACCGCGAATGGGTGCGATCTCTCTTCAGAAAACTATCCGGAGCGTAAGATGAAAACAAAACTGCTCGTCCTGGCAATGGCCCTCAGCTTCGCTTCGGCGCAGGCGGCGGACCGCATTGCCTTTATCCCCAAGCTGGTGGGCGTGGGTTTCTTCACCAGCGGCGGCAACGGCGCGAAAGAGGCGGGGAAAGATCTTGGCGTGGACGTGACCTACGACGGCCCGACAGAGCCGAGCGTTTCCGGCCAGGTGCAGCTCATCAATAACTTCGTCAACCAGGGCTACAACGCCATTATCGTCTCCGCCGTGTCGCCGGACGGCCTCTGCCCGGCGCTGAAGCGCGCGATGCAGCGCGGCGTGAAGGTGCTGACCTGGGATTCCGACACCAAACCGGAGTGTCGCAGCATTTATATCAACCAGGGGACGCCGGAACAGCTCGGCGGCCTGCTGGTGGAGATGGCGGGTAAGCAGGTCACCAAGCCGAATGCCAAAGTGGCGTTCTTCTACTCCAGCCCCACCGTCACCGACCAGAACCAGTGGGTGAAAGAGGCGAAGGCCAAAATCGAGAAAGATCACCCCCAGTGGCAGATCGTGACCACCCAGTTTGGCTATAACGACGCCACCAAATCTCTGCAGACCGCCGAGGGGATCTTAAAAGCGTATCCGGATCTGGACGCGATAATCGCGCCGGACGCCAACGCCCTGCCGGCGGCGGCGCAGGCGGCGGAAAACCTGAAGCGGGAAGGGGTGGCGATTGTCGGCTTCAGCACGCCGAACGTCATGCGTCCATACGTTGAGCGCGGGACGGTGAAAGCCTTCGGCCTGTGGGATGTCGTACAACAGGGCAAAATTGCGGTCAATGTCGCCGATCGTCTGCTGAAAAAAGGCGATCTTAACCCTGGCGACAGCGTGGACGTAAAAGGTATCGGCGCGCTGAAGGTGGAGCCGAACAGCGTGCAGGGCTATCAGTATGAGGCGAAGGGCAACGGCATCGTGCTGCTGCCGGAGCGGGTGGTGTTCACCAAAGAGAACATCAGCAAATACGATTTCTGACGGGGGAGCAAATGGCTGATTTAGACGACATCAAAGACGGCAAGGATTTTGGTATCGGCACGCCGCAGCAGAATGTGCCGTTCACGCTGAAGGGCTGCGGCTCGCTGGACTGGGGCATGCAGTCCCGCCTGGCGCGTATCTTCAACCCGAAGAGCAACCGCACGGTGATGCTGGCCTTTGACCACGGCTACTTTCAGGGGCCGACCACCGGCCTTGAGCGTATCGATCTCTCCATCGCCCCGCTGTTTGGCGAAACTGACGTGCTGATGTGTACCCGTGGCATTCTGCGAAGCCAGGTGCCCGCCGCGACTAACAAACCGGTGGTGCTGCGCGCCTCCGGCGGTAACTCCATTCTGGGCGAGCTGTCGAACGAGTGCGTGGCGGTGGCAATGGAGGATGCCCTGCGCCTGAACGTCTGCGCGGTGGCGGCGCAGGTGTATATCGGAAGCGAGTTTGAGCATCAGTCGATTAACAACATCATTAAGCTGGTGGACGCGGGCGCACGCTACGGCATGCCAACGCTGGCGGTAACGGGCGTCGGCAAGGAGATGGCACGTGACGCGCGCTACTTCTCGCTCGCCAGCCGCATCGCCGCCGAAATGGGGGCGCAGTTCGTCAAAACCTACTACGTGGACGAGGGCTTTGAAAAAGTGACCGCCAGCTGCCCGGTGCCGATCGTTATCGCCGGGGGCAAAAAGCTGCCGGAGCTCGAGGCGCTGGAGATGTGCTGGCGGGCGATTGATCAGGGGGCGTCCGGCGTGGACATGGGGCGCAATATCTTCCAGTCCAGCGCGCCGCTCGCCATGCTGAAGGCGGTGAAGAAAGTGGTACACGAGAACTGGAAAGCCCGTGATGCGTTCCAGTTCTGGCAGGACGAGAAACAGGGAGAAGCAAAATGAACGTGACTCTGGTTGAGATTAACATCAAGCCCGAGCGGGTGGACGAGTTCCTGGAGGTGTTTCGCGCCAACCACGAGGGAGCAATCAAGGAGCCGGGAAACCTGCGCTTTGACGTGTTGCAGGACCCGAGGGTGAAAACCCGGTTCTTTATCTACGAGGCCTACAAAGACGAAGAGGCGGTGCTGGCGCATAAGCAAACCCCGCACTATCTGGCGTGCGTGGATAAGCTTGAGGAGTTGATGTCGGAGCCGCGTAAGAAACGCAGTTTTGTGGGGCTGTTGCCGGAGTAATTCGATGCCCGATGACGCACTCATGCGCGTCATCGGGCATCCTGGCTTATCCTTTGGCTTTCTGGATCGCCATGATTAATGCATCGGAAGAGACGTTTCCTGACATGACGCTAATGCGCTGAATGACCGGATCTTTTTCCTGAGGTAAAACCACAAACGCCGGCGCGTTGGCAAAACCGATCTGCTTCACGAGCTTCACATTGTCCTGTAACACTTTGTTTGCCGACCCGGCCGAAGGCAATTTTTTAAAGATAAAACGGATATCCGGGTTGGCATGGATAAGCGTTTCTGTGACGTTGCAGTTCACGCATTGCTCATCCACAAAAGACACCACGGCGACTTTTGCGTTGGCGGGCCCGACAACAGGATCGCCGCCAGCAAGCAGCTGCTCGCGATGGAGGATGACATTTTGCACCATGGCCTGTTGCTGCGCTATCTCCTGACGCTGGCGAAGGCTTTCCCCTGCCGCAACTAAAAACTCAGGATGTTCAGCGAGATAGGTAGAGACAATTTCACCCATTTTTTCAGGATGGGCGGCGAAATACGCTTCGGCGGCTTTTCCTGTTTGTTCAATCTGCTGTGGCGTTGCTTGCTCTGCCTGCGCTGCGGCTGAGAAAGTCAGGGTCGCAGCCAGCAGAAGCGAAAGGCGACGAAGGGAGGTTGAAACTTCCATTGATATTATTCCGTAAAAGAGAGAGACGGGACTAGGACGCCAGTGCCTGTGTACGAACAGGCATAATGCGTCCATAGTCATTAATCGCTTGCCAGCGCACCTGGCATACCCCTGGGTCTGGACAACCCTCGAGCGCTCGCTCGCTAAAAGGGGCGACAAGGCCGCCATCAGCGATGCGCTTACCGCCGAGGCTGAGCTGATAAAGCGTGATGTAGTAAGGCGTCGGATTATTCACAACGACGTTTTTTTTGTTTCGTGACCAGCGTAAGGCCTGATAAGCATCATCGGGATTGCCGGTGAGCCCGGTGGGCCGATAAAAAAGTTTAAAGCGTGAACGTACCGCCGTTTGCACACCCGTGGTGTGCGGGTTAGCGGAAGGGATCGCCGCAACGTTTAACGTGAACAGCGTTTCCCGGTTCTCGGGTAACTTTCCTCCCGTAAATATCAGCCGAATCGTGTTTTCGCGTTGCGGACGCAATGAGAACAGCTGCGGCGTGGCCACAAATGCGGATTGAACCCCGTGTGGGGCATCCGCCCCAGTCCACAGGCCACCCGGCTCGACTTTGGTGTAGATCAGATACGATTCGTCAGAAGGGTTACGCACGGAAAAGCTGATCGATTTCTCACGTTCCGGATAGACAAACCGCGTTCCGCCGATCACCACGCCAGCTTGCGCCTGAAGCATGATGGTGGAGAGAAAAAAGAGAAGCAGGATCTTCGCCGGATAAACACACTTACGCATAATTGAGAATAAAGGTTGTCGTCGCATTTGCCGTTCCCGTGGTGACCTTGTTTGCGGTGGCAACATAGCGGGCGTAAAACTGGAGAGTCGCGTCGCTTTGATTAGGAATAATCATCGTCTTCTGGCTTTTACTTCCCATAGAGATGAGCGACTTGTCCTGGTTGTAAATTCCTACGCCGATACCGGTTGCGTAGCCTTCACCGCCGATGAGCGTCAGTAAATCCGGGTTTGCTGTATCGGGTGTGCCGTCAAAGGTAATACTGACTGAGCCTTCTGTTCCGGCACAGTTTTCCACATTAATAGCAAACGGATGATAATCAGCGCCCATACCTGACTGGGTGAAATATTTACTTTGCACGCTGTCCATTGTGACGGTCAGGTTCTGAGAATCAGGCGCGATACTGCACGTCTTTTTATGGATCACGCCAGTGATATAAATTGTACCGTCGTGCGCCAGTGTACGCGCTGAAAAAAATGGCACCAGAAAAAGCGCGGTGAATATTATTGTGAAAAACTTTTTCATTTCCGCATCCTACTGATAGAGCAGATCAAAATACATGATGGCCGTAGCATTCCCTGTCGTAACCTCGGGCAGGGTCGATTTGTACCGTAAATTAAACGTCAGGCTATTATCTCCCTGCTTTAAGGGATAAATTTCGGATTCCGTATTATTTATTTTAATCGGATTCATTCCGGCATTGAGAAGCTCTACGCCAACGCCCGTCGCCATTTCGCCAGCCGTTCCTTTACCCGTGTCGCTGAGCGCCAGCAGGTCCGAGTTATTGGTATCCGGCATACCGCTGAACCAGATTTTTGTCCCCTGAATGGCGCGTGAACAATTTTTAAGATCGATCGTGAACGCTTTTTCCGGTGTCGTTGTTCCGGTTGCGGGAAATTCAGATATATCGAATGCGCCTAAATCAACCGTTTGTTCTTTACTGTTCACATCAACTTCACACGATTCGCCGATAATTGTGCCGTATATCTGGAGGTTAACTGTAAAACCCTCATCGGCGTACGTTGTTGCTATGCCAGAGAACAGCGTCGCCAGGGCGACAAAATACAAGACTCTCATTTTTCACCCTTACGCAAAATCGATACGTAAACAGGCCAACGCAGTAAACAGACCTTCTGCCGGGGCCTTCCCTGTCGTGCTGATGGGGTAGGTTTTTAACGTGACATCAGCATGGCCCGAACTATCAGTAATAAAATCAGCGGTGCTGGAGGCGTCGTTAGGTATCATGACGGTGCCATTTTCGTTGGTTACCACCACGCCGACATCTTTATTATCCGTAGCGATCGCCTGGCCGACGTTGCTGTCTGCGTTGGCGACCAGTCGAAGCGTAAGATGCGCAGGCGAAATCACGTCCGCATTACACTCGATGGGAACATTAAAGGTTTTTACCGGCGCATTAGAAGGTTTCTCACCCGCTTTCGTGAATGAAGAACTGTTGAGTTTTCCCAGGTCAACCGTAATGATTTGCCCCGCATTAATGATGCAGTTTTGCGGCACCGTGACCGCGCCGCTGTATGTTATTTGATAAACAATATCATTCAACGGGTCGGTATTTTCGGTGGTGATATAAACATTAAACATCACTTTACTGGGGATAATGACCGTGCCGATAAAAGGTTTGATAATTTTTAACCGGAATACCAGGTTGGAGTCATATACCGGGAAAGGTATGTTCATATCCTCTTTATCCACCCTGTAATCTTTACCCATATGGATATAGTCTCCAGGCGGAAAATATTCACCAATTTCGGAATCGGTTATCCGCATCGCCCCTGCAATATAGATCGGGTCAAGATTCATATACTGCCACTGGTCTTCCGTGAAAATCACCGGGTAGGTATTCCTGTATGAGCGATAGGTACGGGAATCGCCATCTGGATGATAGTCACATATGGCGTTTACGCCCACATCCTGTGATTTAACCAGTTCAACTGCCTGCCCCAGCTGGTTTTGTTCTTTTGTCAGCGTGGCCGTCAGATCGTAATTCACATTCGTAATGCTGTGATCAAAGTTATGGCAAACCGCTGCCAGACTTTGCGTAGAAGCCGTAAGGCTGAGTAATAAAAAAATAATGCGTACTTTCACTTATCGGCACTCCGCTTTTAAACGCACGAGGGACTGCTTTGTTTCACTTAGCTTGTAAACGGCAACACATTTTTTATCATCTGTGTCGCCCCATTGCGCTGTCAGACTCCCTGTTTCGCCCAGCCCAGACAGATACGCTTCGCCGTTATCGCCTACGATGGTGTCCCCACCTTCATCGCTGCGCGTAACAACCGCGCCAAAGGGCACAGGGCGCCCGTTATGCATGAGTGCAATCATCGCGCGCGTTCCTGAGCGCGCCTTAAAGGTGGCGCGAACCAGGGCGCCCTGGGTTGGAACAACGTGGGTTACAGCCTCGTCAATGTCCAGATCGTCGCTGAGCGAGTTGGTGTTCAGCGCCATGCGGTTACGATGGTATGCGCTGGCATACGGCACAACCGCATAACCACGCCAGTCGGTGTGGATCCCTGGGCCGTCTTCGACCTTAACGTTACTGGCGCCCGGCGCGGCGATCAGGACATTGGTATCCCCCAACGGCTGGCTTAAGGTGATGCCGTTGCGATGCGCGACGATACCGCCGCTGAGGCCGTAGTTGATCTGTTGATAATCGCCATTGTTACTGTAGTTGTACCCCAGGCTCGCATTACCGTAGGCGCTATCATATTCCGTGCTGATGCTTCCACTGGCACCGGTATGTTGGTTCTGATATCCCTGCTGAACGCTGTAGCTGAGGTTATTGTCTTCAAGCAGCGTTCCGTTGATGCCGGCAGTATTATTGACCCTGCCGTCGTTATCGGTGCTCATGCCGTATGTGGCGTAAATGCTGTTTAAACGTTTGGTCACATCTCCACCTGGATGAAGCCACAGATTGAGCGGGAAGGAGAGCGTTAAAGAATAAATACGATCGCTTTCACTCATGCCAGGGGATTTATTGTAGTTGTAGGTCAGGTTATAGGTTACGCCCGCAACCGTTCCGCTATAACCCAGCTGAATAAGCGTATTTTTTTCATCGGTATGCCAGTACGTTTGCTGGCTGCCGTTGAGGAAAATCGACCCGGCAGTGCCCAGCTGTTGGGAAATATTGGCCTGCAGCTTGCCGCGTTTGGTGTAGTACAGATTGTAATAATCGGTCCACACGGGCTGATTGTCGTCGGTGTGGTCGTTGGGATCGTCCTGGCCGACATAACCCTTCATTTGCTTATAGGTGGTTTCATCCAGGGTATAAAAACCGGATGTGGAATAGCGATAGCCTAACAGCTGGAAATTGGTGCCCATGCCGTTCAACGATTTTGCATATAAGAAACGTATTGATTGCCCGTTATGTGAGCTACCGTCGCTCAGTTCGCTTTGTGCGGAGGTGAGATCGGCCGATACGGCGCCAAAATTCCCCAGGTTCACCCCGGTACCCAACGCAAAGGCAGAGTATTTTTCCGTCAGCTGCGTACCACCGTAGACGGTAAATCCTTTTGGTAACCCCCAGATAAGTGTTCCCTGGACAAAGTTTGTGTCCTCCTGCTGATCGCTGTTACTGCGATAGCGGGCGGCAGTGGCGGCATATTTTACGGTGCCTTCACGCTGTAAAACCGGAACCGCGGAATAGGGCACAGAGTAGCTGCTGATCGTTCCGTCAGATTCTTTGACCTCTACATTCAGGTCACCGCTGGAGGAGGTGGGGTACAGATCGTTAATGGCAAACGCCCCGGGCGGCACATAGCTTTGATAAATGGTGTAACCGTTTTGTTTGATGGTGACCTGGGCGTTGGATTTAGCGATCCCATGAATGGTTGGCGCAAAACCTTTCATACTATCAGGCAGCATGTTGTCATCAGAATTGATCTGCACCCCGCGGAATGGCAGGCTGTCGAAGACATCCGAAGTGGTATAGTTCTCGCCGATTGTTAGCTTGCTTTTTAGCGGGATAACGGCACGTTCAACATAGGTTTTAATGTGTTCCCAGTTGGTGTAGGTCTCTGAGCCGCTGCTGTTGTAGCTCCATGTAGAGAAATCCCGCAGCCGCCACGGCCCCAGGTTTAATCCACTGTTAAGTCCCAGAAAATAGTTGTCTGTCGTCGAACCGTAATCACCGCTATTGTGACTATGCGAACCCGAAAAGTCATAATTCAGCAACAGGGCGTTAATGCCTTCGTCCCATTGCTCAGGGGGAATGTACCCGCGCGCGTTATTACGCAGCGCCGCTTGCGGAATACTGATATTCAGGCGCTGGTGTTCAAAATCAAAAAATGTGGTGGCAGCGGGAATGGCTGCCGGCAAATCGACACAGTTGCCCGCTTTTTCGTCCTTAAGACCGGGTAAGACATCGACATTTACCCCCATCGCATCAAGTGACTTACGCGAGAGGCAGGGCGTCAGCCCCGTATCGTCATCCGTAGGTGTTGAATTTTTGCGCACGTTAAACGTCACGTCGCGCGTGGCTAAAAAATTGTCATTCAGCCATACGTCCACGCGATAGACCCCTGGCGCCTGACCAGCATTACTAAAACGTGATAAATCAGCAACCGCCGCAGGATCGCTTGAAAGAAAGGCAGGGTTGAAATAATAGCCCGCATCCGCATTAACGGATGCGAATGCGCCGAGCATGGCCAGCGTGAGAGGGGCCAAACGATGATTGACTATCCTTGTCTGATACTTGCGAAACTTCATTTTTCTCTGCCTGCTTCAACGCGCTATGTTCGGTATTTTTCCGGGAAAATTATGCTCCAGGGCATGTCTGAACAGGGGTGGTAGCACCGAAATCGTTAACGGTCTGGAACGTCACCTGGCTCCCGCTACCGGCAGGTAGATCAACGACCAGGCTGTTCATTGGCGGAACCATGTTATTGGTTAACTTTGCGTTTCCCGCTTTGAATTGCACCAGCGACACGTAATAAGGCGACGCGTTTTTGATGGTCAACTTGCCGTTACTGACCGTGCAGCGCAGCGCCTTTGGCGCGTCAATTGACGGGGTAGGCAATTTTTTTGGGCGAATAAAAAGCTTAATGACGCTCTGCGTCGCAATCTGCAATGTATTTCCCTGCAACTTACTTTTATCCACGGCCGGGATAGCTTTGCTGTTGAAATAAAAAACGCTTTCTCTGTCTTTCGGCAAATCTGGGCCAGCGTACATAATCCTGATGGTGTTTTCTTTTTTAGGATGCATAACAAAAAGTGGAGGCGTAACAATAAAGTCTGTGGACTTCGATTGATCGGCGTTCGCAACCCACGATTGCACCAGGAAAGCATTGCTTTGAGACGAGTTCGTAATAGGTAACGAAATCTGTTTATCACCCTGAGGGTAAATAATACGCGTTGCGCCCAGGCCTATCCCCCCAGCGTGAGCCGTAGTCAGCACCGTAGCTGCGAATAAAAAAGAATGCGTAATCAGCTTCGTTATCAAAGATACAGTATTAATTCGTTTCATTTATATATCACTTCATTGAATACATAATCAAATACATAGAATAAAACATGCCGTTTAAGCCTATGTATTTAATCTATATAAAACGGTCGGTTATATTAAAAATCCCTCCTTCGTACAGGCGTACGAAGGAGGGATGACAGCATCCTAATTCGATTAGGAATAAACCATCTGGAAGGTAGCGGTAGATGCTACGTTACCTGGTGTTGCTGCGCCTGTAGCGATGTAGTCAACGCTCAGTGGGATAATGTTTTCACCGTTGATCAGGCCGATTGCAGAAGAGGTGGTACCCAGATCCAGGTTTTTACCGTCCGGTCCAAACAGCTGCAGAGCCACGTTCTGTGCGGAACCTGCACCCGCGGTATTCGCCATAGCGCCCGGCTGAGTAGCATCCTGCTGCGCGTTGAAAATAACCGCTGCGTTCTGGCTGACAGTGGTGTCGCAATCTTCCAGTTTAATGTTGAAATCTTCTTTCTGATTCGCCAGCATTCCGCTTTGAGTCAGCTTCACGGTACGAACCTGGCTCAGGATAACGGTCTGGTCAACAGAATCGGCAGCAACTGAACAGGCAGCGTTAACAACCTGACCGACGAAATTAACGGTACCGCCGCTTACTGTGGTGGTGTCTGCCTGTGCGTTCATCATCACGCCGCTTGCCATAGATGCAGCAACAACCATTGCTAAAACATGCTTTTTCATACAAATCCTTTTAAATAAAAAGTTTTCTGTCAAGTTGAAACAAAATTAAAGGTGACTTAATACAAGACTATTCAGATTAAAAATCATGAATATACAGAATCATACAGTACGCTGTGTTTTGCACATTCTCGTGATGTTCCGAAAGCGTATTTTATGAGGCGAGGCATATTATATCAATCTATTGCTGGTTGATTTTTGCTTAGAAATTCTTAAATGGGTTTTAATTAAAAATTTATTAGTTTTTAGAATGGGAGGGTATGTTTGATGAGCTATTTAGCCTGATTTAGTAAGGTGCAATCGCCGAGAGTGATATTTCTGCATTGTTATTGAACGCTATCCTTTTATTAAAATTAAATATTAATTTAAAACGGGAATTGTTCTTTAGGGCAATGTAAGAGTGATTTTCAATATGCCATGTTTAATTACAAATTGAAATGAAATTAGAGTGGATATAACTCCCTCCTCCATAAGAGGAGGGATTAAATCATACTTCTTCTACTCTTACCCGCAGCGCTGCCAGCGCCTTGCGCGCCGCCTTCAGCACCTGCTCACATTGATCAATGGTCAGCGTCAGCGGTGGCTCAATGCGGATGGTTTTCGAGTTATTGAGCGTGCCGGCTACCAGCACTCGCTGGCGGAACATCTCGCTCGCGAAGCTGTAGCCGATTTCATTGTCGACAAACTCGATTGCCATCAGCATTCCTTTGCCGCGCGCCTCCTGCACCAGATCCGGGTACTCACGCCCCAGCTGGCGGAAGCCGTCCAGCAGCATGTCGCCTTTCTGCTCCGCCTGCGCAGGCAGGTTTTGCTCCAGCAGCACGTTTATGGTGGCCAGCGCCGCCGCACAGGCCAGCGGGTTACCGCCAAAGGTGGTGGTGTGCAGGAACGGATTGTCGAACAGCACCGAGAACACCTCCTCGGTGGCAACCGTTGCACCAATCGGCATCACGCCGCCGCCGAGCGCCTTCGCAAGACACAGTATGTCCGGCTGAACGTTCTCGTGCTCGCAGGCAAACATCCTGCCGGTGCGCCCCATCCCGGTCTGCACTTCGTCGAGGATCAGCAGCGCGCCAAACTCATCGCACAGCTGACGCACGGCGGGCAGGTAGCCCTGTGGAGGCAAAATCACGCCGCCTTCACCCTGAATCGGCTCGAGGATCACCGCCGCCACGTCGTCACCGGTTTTACGGCATTCGCTCAGCACGGTGCGCATGGCGTTAATGTCGCCAAACGGCACGTGGCGGAAGCCCGGCAGCAGCGGCATAAACGGTTTGCGGAAAGTGGATTTGGCGGTCGCAGACAGTGCCCCCAGGGATTTCCCGTGGAACGCGCCGCTGGTGGCGATAAAGGTGAATTTCCCGCGTGGCGACTGGTACGCCTTGGCGAGCTTGATCGCCGCCTCGACCGACTCGGTGCCGCTGTTGCTGAAGAAGCTGTATTTCAGCTTGCCGGGCGTTAAGGCCGCCAGCGTTTTCGCGAGCATGGCGCGAAGCGGGTCGAGCAGTTCCTGACTATGGAGAGGTTGTTTCGCAAGTTGATTCTGTACGGCGGAAACCACTACTGGATTACGGTGCCCCACGTTAAAGATACCGAAACCACCCAGGCAATCTATAAACTCCTGTCCCTGGGTGTCGACAAGCGTGTTGAGACTTCCCGCTTGCCACTCTACGGCTCCGTAATCCCCGCCGGCGGTAACAGATTTGCGATACTCCAGAAAACCAGGATTCACATGCTCTTTAAAATAATCGATGACCTCTCGGTTAAGTTGTTTCATCTCCTCATGATCGAGCGTTCGCTTCTCAATGAGATTCAGTGCGTGCGCGGTACAGGCAAGAGCCGAGGCGCTGGAAGGTAACCTGTTCAAAATATGCTCCCGGGGATCGCGTATCACATGATACTGAGTTAAGTATTGCAGGGATTACGCCACTTCAGATGACTTAACGAAAATCGGGATAAACGCCAGGTTAAAATTATGTTGCGCAATATTTAATCATGCCGGAGCAATCGAAACGGGATTTAGGGGTACAGGGCAACCCGCATTCTCAGGTGCACAAAAAGGCAATTGCACTAAAGGAGTGCATGGCTTGCGGCTTAAGTGGGCGTTAACAGGTCATGCTTTATAGATAATTTCTTTACGAAAGTATTTGGAATCAATGAATTATAAAATCTCACAAAAAGTGCGGTTTAAGTGAAATCTGCGATCTCCATCAAGTTTAACAACTAAAGATAAATTGTTTACCGCCGAAAAAACAATAAACCACAAAATTAACATTCGAATAACCTGCAAGGAATGCCCGTCATGTCTTCTCCTTCCTGTGTCACCCAGAATAATTATCCTCTGGACGATGACACCACCTTAATGTCGACCACCGACGTCCACAGCTATATGACCCATGCAAACGACACCTTTGTGCAGGTGAGCGGCTATCAGCTTGATGAGCTGATGGGCCAGCCGCACAATCTGGTGCGCCATCCCGACATGCCAAAAGCGGCGTTTGCCGATATGTGGTACACCCTGCAGCAGGGTGAGCCGTGGAGCGGCATTGTCAAAAACCGGCGTAAAAATGGCGATCATTACTGGGTGCGCGCGAATGCGGTACCGATGGTGCGGAATGGGCATGTGACGGGGTATATGTCGATCCGCACCAAAGCCACGGAGGAAGAGATCGCTGCCGTAGAGCCGCTCTACCGGGCGCTGAATAACGGGAGCTGTAAAAAACGCATCCAAAAAGGACTGGTGGTGCGTAAGGGCTGGTTGGGTAAACTTCCTTCCATGCCGCTACGCTGGCGCGTACGCAGCGTGATGGCGGCGCTCTTTGCCGCGCTTGCCGCTACCCTGGTGACCACCTCCGCAGGCTGGGTGCCGCTCGCCGCGGCCGCCGTGGTAACGCTGCTGGGAACGCTGCTGTTTGAGCAACAGATTGTCCGCCCGATCGAAAACGTCGCGCATCAGGCGCTGAAGGTGGCGACCGGCGAGCGCAACAGCGTGCAGCATCTGAACCGCAGCGACGAGCTGGGGCTGACCCTGCGCGCGGTAGGACAGCTGGGGCTGATGTGCCGCTGGCTCATCAATGACGTCTCAAGCCAGGTGATGAGCGTCCGTGACGGCAGCGACAGGCTGGCGCAGGGGAACGAAGCGCTGAACGATCGTACGCGTCAGACCGTGGCGAACGTGCAGCAGACCGTCGCAACGATGAACCAGATGGCCGCTTCCGTTCAGAGCAACTCAGAAACCGCCGCCGAAGTGGACAAACTCTCCGTCGCCGCGAGCAGCGCGGCGACGAAAGGCGGCAACGCGATGCAGACCGTGGTGAAAACGATGGATGACATCGCCGATAGCACGCAGCGCATCGGCTCGATTACCTCCCTGATTAACGACATCGCTTTCCAGACCAATATCCTGGCGCTGAATGCGGCCGTTGAAGCGGCAAGAGCCGGCGAGCAGGGGAAAGGCTTTGCCGTGGTCGCGGGGGAAGTGCGCCACCTTGCCAGCCGCAGCGCGAATGCGGCTAACGATATCCGCAAGCTGATTGATGCCAGCGCCAGCAGGGTACAGTCCGGCTCGGAGCAGGTGCACGCCGCAGGCCGCACGATGGATGACATTGTCGAGCAGGTGAAAAACGTCACGCAGCTCATCGCGCAGATCAGCCACTCGACGTCCGAACAGGCGACCGGGCTGTCAGAGCTAACCCGCGCGGTGGCGGAACTGGACAGCATTACGCAAAAAAATGCCGACCTGGTCGAGGAGAGCGCGCATATCTCTGCCATGGTGAAACACCGCGCCGGGCGTCTTAAGGATGCGGTGACGGTGCTCCATTGAGCCAGTAATGTTCCGGAAAAGTCGTTTATACCGTAAGGAATAAACGGCTTTTTTATTTGTGGTTGTGACTATTAATGTTTTTTATTGTTAATGAGATATTAAATAACTAAAGAAAATGTCTCAGTTATTTATCCCTGCCTAAGTCAGTTTTCCCCGATGCTATTTTGCAAAACACTGTTCTGGTGGTCTGGTAACGATCGATGGGGCGGAATTAATAGCCTTTACCTATCCATTGTGATGGTTATGAAATAAAAAAACGATCAAAGTCATAAAGTTAGCGGATTCGTTACCGATAACAGCGATCGTCTGAGAAATAATCACATCGATGGAGTAAATATGTTCTTACATGACGTAAAGATCGGCACGAAATTATTTCTGGCGTTTGGATTCTTTATTGTCCTGATGGTGATCAGCGCCAGTATGTCCTTACTGAGCCTGAACCGGGCAAACAACGGGATGCAATCCATCATTACCCATGATTATCCCACCACGGTTAAAGCGAACCAGTTAATCGACAACTTCCAGGAATTTATTAGCACTCAGCAGCTCATGCTGCTGGATGAACAGGGGACGTACACGGCACAGTCGCAGCAGCATCTTAAAGAGATCAGCGAGCATATCACGGTGATTTTGGGCGAGCTGAATACGGTGTTGCAGGACCCGAAATCGCAGCAGGTCCTTGCCGAGATCCGCGACGTTCGTCAGCAGTATCTGGACTCGCGCTATCGCATTTTGCAGGCGGTGCAGAATAATGACCGTGCGGGTGCTATCCAGGAGATGATGACCCATACCCTCACCGTGCAGCAGGCCTATAAAGCTAAAGTGCAGGAGCTGATTGCGATTCAGAACCATGAGATGCAGAGCGCGGGGGCGCAGGTGGAAGGAGACTTCAGGTCCAGCCGACTGCTACTGATCCTGATCACCCTCTTTAGCGTCGCCGCTGGCAGCCTGATTGGCTGGTTTATCGTGCGCGCTATTACCCGCCCACTCGGCGAGGCGGTGAATTTTGCCAATGCCATTTCAGAGGGCGACCTGACGGGCAGCATCACGCCGCACGGCAAAGACGAAACGGGCCTATTGCTGCACGCGCTGATGGAGATGAAAAACCGCCTGCTGGATATTGTGCAGCAGGTGCAAACGGGCTCGGAGAATATCTCCAGCGCAGCCGCGCAGATTGTCGCTGGTAACCAGGACCTTGCCGCGCGCACCGAGGAGCAGGCAAGTTCCGTTGAGCAGACCGCCGCCTCGATGGAGCAGATCACCGCGACGGTGAAAAACACCGCCTCGCACACCGGGGAAGCGACTAATCTCTCGGCAGATGCCGCCACGGTGGTCAAAAACAACGGGGAGATGATGAAGCAGGTGACCAGCAAAATGCGCCTGATTAACGAGACGTCGAACCGGATGTCCGACATTATCGACCTGATCGACGCTATTGCGTTCCAGACCAACATTCTGGCGCTGAACGCGGCGGTGGAAGCGGCGCGTGCGGGCGAGCACGGCCGCGGCTTCGCGGTGGTTGCCGGTGAGGTTCGCCAGCTTGCCCAGAAGAGCGCGTCGTCTGCCAGTGAAATTCGCGAGCTGATCGAGAGCTCCACTAGCCAGACCCAGGACGGGATGAATCTGGTGGAAAAAGCGAGCGCGTTGATCAACGGCATGGTCGGCAACGTGGAGGAGATGGACACGATCCTGCGCGAGATCCGCCAGGCCAGCCACGAACAGACGGAGGGGATCTCGCAGATCAACAGCGCGATTGGCCTGATTGATGCCACCACCCAGCAGAACTCTGCGCTGGTGGAGGAGTCCGTCGCGGCGGCGGCATCCCTTAACGAGCAGGCGATGCACCTGAAAGAGTTGGTACGCGTATTCCGAGTGAGCGAGCACGCGCCAGCTTAATCCAGCTGGGAGATCTCCAGCGCCGCGCGGTCGATTATGCCGATAATCTGCTTGAGCTGCGCGTCGCTGAGCTCTCCCTGATTTACCTTCAGGTCTAACACCGCTTTAAAGTTATCCAGCGCCCGCTTCATCTGCGGGTTTTTGCGCAGCTCAAAGCCGACGCTGCGCGCCTTAATACGCACCTGGATCTGTTCCAGCTGTTCCAGGTTTTCGTCCAGCCAGCGCTGTCCTTCAGCGGTAATCGCAATCTTCTTACGACCGCTCTCTTCTTCCGTAATGGTGATAAAGGTTTGATCCTGCAGATATTCCAGCGTCGGGTAGATCACACCGGGGCTCGGCGTGTAGTTCCCCTGGGTCAGGTTCTCGATCTCTTTGATCAGCTCATAGCCGTGGCTGGCGCTGCGGGTCAGGATATCCAGAATCACCAGTCGCAGGTCGCCGTGGCCGAAAAAGCGCGGTCGGCGTCCGCCGCCGTCGTGTTCATGTCGCATGTTGTGTCTCTTAATTTGATATATCTAAACTATATCTAAGATATATTCAGATGCAATCTAAAAAATCTTGCTTTTTTACTGATTAGTAATCATTATCATTTAAAAATCAATTCCGATATATCGTATTTACCAGAGAAGAGGCTAAAAATGGCATCTACCCGTTACCCACAGCGCGTGCGTAATGACCTGCGCTTTCGCGAGTTGACGGTGCGCCGCGTTGAACGCGTTAGCGCAGGCTTTCAGCGCATTGTTTTAGGCGGCGAGGCGCTGGAGGGCTTTAGCTCCCGCGGCTTCGACGACCACACCAAAGTCTTTTTCCCTGCACCTGGCACCACGTTTGTCCCGCCGAAGGTCACCGATGAAGGCATCGACTGGGGCGACGGCGTACGTCCACAGGCGCGCGACTATACGCCGCTGTACGATGAGGCAAATCATGAACTGGCGCTCGATTTCTTCATTCATGACGGCGGGATTGCCAGCGGCTGGGCAGTCGAGGCGAAGGTGGGCGACAGGTTGACGATCGGCGGCCCGCGCGGTTCGCTGGTAGTGCCGGAGGATTACGCCTGGCAGCTGTACGTGTGCGACGAGTCCGGCATGCCGGCGCTGCGTCGACGTTTAGAGAGCATTGCTAAACTGCCGGTTTGTCCGGAGATTCACGCGGTGGTGACCGTAGGTGACGAATCTTATAAGGACTATCTGGCGCACCTGAGTGATTTCAACATCACCTGGGTGGTGGGCCACAGCGAGCAGGCAGTGGCTGACCGTCTGGCGGCGCTGGCCGTGCCGGCGGAGGATTACTTTATCTGGCTGACCGGAGAAGGGAAGGTGGTAAAAAGCCTGAGCCGCCAGTTTGAAACCAACGCGATTGACCAGCATCTGGTGCGTGCCAGCGCATACTGGCACGCTAAATAATCAGGCTGCCGAATCCATCTGCGCTTCGTTAACCTGGTGTTCGAGCGAGGCGCATACCTCTTTTAGCGCTTTCTCCTGCTGAGCAAAGTACGCTTCCATATTGCTCAGCGACGATACCAGCAGCCAGGACTCCTCTTTTTCCAGCTCCGCCAGCTCGTTCACTAAGGTGTCGATTTGCTCGCGGACCTGCGCCATTTTTTTGCGGATACGCTCCAGATCGTTCAGCCTGTCGCTCGCCATCAATGGCTCGAACCCCTGCTGCAGGCGGGCCACCAGCGAGCGAATGGTTTTGACGTCGCCGCGCTGTTTGGCCTGGTTGAGCTGCACCATCATCGCGTTGGCTTCCTCTTTCAGATCGTCTGCGACTAAATCCGGATGGCAGAGCTTGCTCGCCTGCCGCCAGAGGCGCTTGAGTTCGTTCTGATCTTCTTCCGAGAGATGTTTGCCCTTGCGCAGCCGCACTTCGGCATCGTGATGCTGTTCGCGATACTTCTCGTACTCTTCGTTGGCCTCGTCGCGCGCCTGACGCGCGGGCTCTTCTTCGCGCGTTAAGCCGCTTTCCAGTTCGAGCGCTTCGGCCAGCAGGTTGGCAATCAGATTGCTTTGCTGCTCCAGATGCTTACGCGCCTGAGCGGCCTGGACGGAGTCAGCCGGGAGATCGCGCCAGCGCTGGGTAAGCGTCGCCAGCACCTCCACCGCCTGCGCCATATAGCGCTGACAGCGGCGGTAATCCTCCTCGCGACGACGTGCCTCCGCCTGCTGACGACGCAGGTTCAGCTCCGCCAGCGTTTTACGCAGGGCGAGGATCTGCTGCATCAGCGGTCCGAGGCGGGAGAAATAGAGATCGTTGAACTCATCAAGCTGCTGCACGCGCGCGTTGCGGCGGTCAATCAGATCGCGCAGACGCTCTTCCAGCGCCTTCAGCTCCAGCTTGCTGGCGGCTACCTGTGGGTCACGCCACTGGGTCACGGCGCGTTGGCCCTGCAGCCAGGCGGTTATGGCCGCCATGGCCGAGGTATAGTTCTTTTCCTCAAGCGCCACGACGATTGCCTGTAGCTCATCGTCAAACGCTTCATTTTTCAGGCGTGTCAGCTGGCTCTGGATGATGTCGTCATCTTCCAGTTCAATGGCATTTTTAATGATTTCTAGCCGTTTGATCGGTGTGCTCATGATGCCTTTCGCTTTGGCGCTTAAGTATTTGAGTTAAGGGTAGTTGTTGTAAAAGCTACAGGAAATAATACACACGGATGATGATCGGCGCGATGGGGGATTTCTTTAGATTTGCAGTTTGTGAGGGTGAGCTGCAGGCCGGGCTACGTGTGATTGATTCCGTATGTGCTTGCATAGGGGGCAGCAAAATCAAAGGAGGGATACAGCCTGGCGAATGCTTGGGGGAAAACTCAGGGGACAACAAGATGGTACCCGTTATTCAGCCAACAAAAAAGCCACTCGCTAGAGTGGCTTAATCATATGATTCTAAAACTAAAATTTGGTGGCCCCTGCTGGACTTGAACCAGCGACCAAGCGATTATGAGTTCCTACCTGAACAATAGAAAATCAATAGTTTGCGTTATTTATTATTGACATAAATTGCCAGCGTTTGCCAGTGATTAGACATTATCAGCTATTTCTACCGCCACTTTATCGCCACTTATCAAATTGCCTTTAAGCGACAACCTAGCCTTTATAGCGTGACTAACACTTGCCTGATATCAAAAATGATAACATGCAAGTTAGTTAATCTTGAATGCATAAACCGCATAAGCTAGGTGGAATCACGGTGGGTGAAAAAAATATTAAAAATCAAAATGTTGAAGATGAGTATGCTGCATTTTTTGAACGCTTCAATCATAGACATGATGCACCATTAGTCAAAGAGATAAAAACAGCATACCGTTGGTTTATTGATGTAATGGGTGAAGATAAATGGGTTGAGCGTCGTGGGGCTGTTTTGGCTTACTTCCGCGAAATGTCGGAGCGCCTTTTCACAGGAAAATCTGACGTTTCTTTCCATGAGAAAGATGCACGGCTGGCATTCTATGATGACTGGATTGCATGGTATTTGTACTTAGTTGAATCTTTGGCTGATCGCCCAACAGTAGATGAGCCAGCTCAATCGTCAAGAATTTGGCATTTTTTCGCAGTTATCGGTGAACATAGCGAAAAGTTGAAGCAGGTCAAAGGTATTGAATCCAAATTAAATGACTTGCTTGTTAAGACAATTAATCAACCTGATTCCATTTTGTTTGAGTTGATTGTGGCTATCTGCTATTTGAAAAATGGCTGGCAAGTTGAGTTCATTCCAGAAACAGGTGCTCATAAAACACCAGACCTCAAAGTTGTTAAAGGCGCTGATATTTTTTATGTTGAGTGCAAGCGATTAGCAAAGGTGACTCAGTATTCAGAAGAAGAAAGGGCGGAGTGGTTGAAGCGGTGGGAAATGGCTCGACCATTGATTACTCGATACCATAAGCCAGTTTTTTTTGATGTGATTTTTAAAACTGAAATAGTACAAACACGTATCGATGTGCTTCTCGGTGCTGTAGCAAAAATTTACGGCTCTGATCATCTTGTGAAAGGTAAGGTTGCAGTATGTGAGAGCGATGTTATTTTGGTCCAGGCTAACTTAATTGATATGGAACGGGTGGATAATCATTTAAGAAAGTGGCATGTGAAATATCCTTCTCCTCAGTTAAATTCCTTATTAGATGACCAGTATGACCCGTTTGGAAGTTATACAATGGTTTGCAACGCCAAGTTATGCACTTTTAGCAATGATGAACTTAGTACAATAAACGTATTCATTGATGAGATAGAAATGCCTTTCTGCGCAAAATGGATTTGTCTCGCTGATGAGTCTGTCGATAAAAAAGCAAAAGATATAAAAAGGGTACTTGTTCAGGCTGTAAAGCAGGCACCGATTGGAGAATCAACAATAATTCATATTGGATATGAAACCTTGCATGGCCCTGAGGTCGAATTTGCACGTGATATGAAAATTTGCGAATTGATTTCTGATTTTAACTTTATGGGTAAAGATATAGCTGCAATCTACTGTCATTCTTTCCAGCCGCGCCTGCTTGCAGATGAGAATTGGGACTTTGCCGAAACAGTAAGATACTTTAGCCAGAGTCGAAATGCCGAGACAATTCTTGAGCAAAAACTGCTTACTGATGTTGAAGGAACGATCAAATCTGACGATACGCATTGGGCTCAAGATTTAAGAGAGATGCTCGGCAAATGACTTAATGGAGCTAATCTCTGTTGTTGTTCAGTGGGTTTAGCCTCACAGCATCCTCCAGATGGTCTGGTGCGAAATGTGCGTAACGCATTGTCATTTTGATGTCGGTATGACCGAGCACGCGCTGCAAGACCAGAATATTACCTCCATTCATCATAAAGTGACTGGCGAAGGTGTGGCGTAAAACATGGGGAAGTTGCCCTGCCGGTAATTCGATGTCTGTTCTTTCCTGCGCAGACCGGAACGCGCCATAATAATCACTAAACAATTTCCCTTTTTTATCATCAGGCAGAGACTCATAGAGCTCTTTGCTAATTGGAACGGTGCGGTTTTTTTTTGCCTTTCGTGTTGATGTATGTGATTTTGTATTTCGCAAGCTGGCTTTTTCTCAGGCTCTCGGTCTCAGACCACCGTGCGCCAGTGGCGAGACAAATTCTTACCACAGTTTCTAAATCAGGGTAGTCATGCCGTTTACACTCTCCTGGCAGTAGCGATATCTGGTAGTGAGTTAGCCAGGCCATTTCCATTTCTTATATGCGGAATGGGCGCATGTTTTTCAGTGGGTTTTCACCCTTCCATTCTCCGAGGCGGTTTAGCTCATTGAATACAGACCGGAAGTAGGCCAGTTCAAGATTAAGCGTGCGAGGCGAAACGTCTTTCACTCTGTTTGAACGGACGTATTCACCTTTTAACCGTTTTTCTCGGTAGCGGGAAAACATCTGGGCATCGAAATCGCGTGCAAGTGGTTCGCCCATACACTCAAAAGCATGGTGCATGGTTAGCTGGCACTTCAAGCCGTCTTTCAATGTAATACCATGAGCCCTATACCATGAATCAACGAGTTCTTTTAACGTGCGCCTGTCTTACTTTTCTTCAGCCACGGGTTTTGAACGGTGTACTGTTCAAACGCCAGAGCCTCGCCCTTTGTAGCGAATTTCTTTCTGATACGTTTGCCTTTTGCACCGTTTGGGTATGCGCGCCGGTTAAAATGCCGCAGTACGTTTACGACGCGCTGGTCTGCTTCTCATTCAACGTGGGAACCTGACGCGTTCTTTTGAACGGGCAAACAAGATCGCAGGTGAACAGGAAAACGTGATCGGGATACTGAAAAATCAGCTTTCCGTTTCGCAGGGAATTGCCAAGCGAAATGAAACCGCGCAGGTCAGTTTATGCGGCGAACTGCTGGCCGCTGGTGCGATGGTCGTGCGGAGTGAAGAAACCATTACGAGGCTGATAAATTGGAATGAAACGTTACGCCGCTGGTATAGCGCTGAGCTGCCTGATGTTGTGCGCAGGCTGCACACCCGCGCCGGTCATTGTTTACAGCGCCTGCCCGAAGGTGAGCTATTGCCCGATGCCGACAAGTGACCCAGCCACTAATAACGACCTCAGCGCCGATATTCGCAGGCTTGAGCACGCGCTCGCCGCCTGCGCGCTGCAGGTTGAAACCGTCAAAGACTGTCAGGTACTCGATGAAGAAAGCACGCAGCCTGAGCGAAGCGCTGATTAAAGCCGTCCCGCAGCTTGAAACAAATCCCGAAATGATGCGCATCTTTGCCGATGAGGGGAATATCGATGCGCGGCTCACGGCCTCGCTGTCGCATGAGAAAATTTACATCCTGAATGTGCTCGTGTGTGACTGCGTGGGCGACCCTGACTTGATTTTAGTGCCGGTGGCCGTATGGCTCAGGGAAAATCAGCCGGATATCTGCACGTTCGATGACGGCCGCAGCTTATTGAGGAGGTAATTATGAAATATTCCAATTGAGATATTAAAAATACTAAATTGCACGTTAGATATAATGGATTGGCCTTGAAGAGGTGCCGGGTTAATTTAAAAGGTGTTGGTTTTTTTTGATAATTTGTGTGGTGGAAATGCTTTCAGGAATAGAAGCCTTAATCATTTTCTGTGATAAAGGCTCGTAGGTCTATGAAATGGGTTTAATTCTTTTCTTTTGATTTGGTCATTCTATCTTGAAAGTCTTTTTCTGCTGCATTTAAAATCCTCTCAATAACAGATGCATGCCATACCCTCCCTAAATCTGATTCGTTATTAATTCGCCCGCTGTAAATCCCTAAAAACTCCCATTTCGGTGCGGCGGATAGAATCGAGGTTATTTTATCCCCATCGATTTTTCTAAATCCGCCTGACCGATATGCAACTACAGGTGAACCTGATTGACCTTGCCTTGCTCTGCAATCAATTAAAAAAACTGGATTTTCCTTTGTTATCAGAAGTAATTCTTGAGCCATAAAACCCGTAGCCCATACAGGGAATTTCCCAGAACTACTTATCCCAAAAGGAAACCCTATCACACTTACAGTGTCAGACGGGCCAACATATAAGTTGTCTCGGTCTAAGGTGGTTTTCATGTAGTAAGGTAATTTGTTTACATCACTTCCCCAATTTAGATTTAAAGCTATTACATCTGCCTTTTTTCCATGAAGTGGATCTTCTATCCAATATGGTTCGCCATTCTCTCTATATAATGGCAAGTTAACTTTATGCCATTCTCCTATTGAACCTTTTTTATGAAAATGGATAACAATGTTATTAGGAATGGCGCCTAGCCTGCTAAGGCATTCATCTGTTTCTTGATTTCTGCCTGTAACGTTATGCCTGTTAGTTATCAAGGCACAATGGGAAGTCGTATCATTTGCTGCTAAAAAAGCGGTTCCCGAGCTAAGTTTTTGTTCATCGAAGAACATTTCGATAAACAGAGATTTCATCGTCAATATTTCCAATGTGCTTTTGACCCCAGATTCGGCCATTAATTTTTTCATGTAGGAATCATAATCCATTGAACTCATATTTAATCCTCGCTGGAGTTTTTTATTTGCTATATAATATCAAAAATGTGATTCGATAAGGTTTTGTTAAAAAGGAATGTCGTCCCAATGAGTTTCTTGTTCGATATTTCCTGTTTTAAGTTTTTCAACATTGAATTTTTCTAACATTAAATTTAACTTATTTAGGAGTTCTTTTGAATCGACTAGTCTTTTATTCTTTATGATTTGTTGTTTAAGACTTTCCAAAATGTCAGGAGGTACCAATGTAAGAGAATTGAAAATTTCTATTTTCTCGATTGCATCCTTTACTGTGATTGCATTTGAGAGTGAACCAGAGAGGGCGAGAAGGATTTTATTCCTCGTCTTAGGTGATTTCACAAGGGTGTTGAAGATAGCTTCTGCAACTTCTCCCGTTTTCTTTCCCTGAGCCTGAATGCCTTGATATTTTCCAATGAAACCGTATGGGTCAAGTCCTCTGCGAACAGGTATTATTAAAATATCACGCCCCACTGCAACTCCAACCTCTTGATCACACCACTTGCTCTCAGGGAATCCAGGCATTAAAATTGCCACTAAAGCATCCATGGTTTTAAGGCCAGCTTCAATTTCATTTTGCCATTCTTTAGTTGGCTCAATATCTTCATGTGCTACAAAACTTGATATTGCAAACTTTCGTAATGCGGACTGGAGGTGTGAGGTTTGAACTTTGAATGAAGCTAAATGACTTAAAAACAACCTGAAATAGCCTGGCTGCCAAAAACTAACTTCGACATCCTTTGTTTCATGATCATTTACTTGCTCCAGAAGCCCCAATTCGCTCGCAATGACCAATAATAGATTTTCATTTGCATTAGCCAGCATATCTTTTGCATAGGATCTTTTGCTATTATTTGGGTAATTATCCTGAGTTGGTACTCCATGTCCGCGGAAATAAATATCAATATCCGAAAATGTCATCCGTGATTGTAATTTTGTGCCGATTTCTTCTAATAATTCTATTTTTTGCAGACCATTCATTTTACGTCCCTTGTTTCTACTCAGATAACTTTAATGTAAGTCTAATTGAATTTAGAATCAATAGCGTAGGTCATGCTAGTAACCTCATCACAACTTACCATTCTAGTCACCACTTTTGTCAAACTGAGTTCGCCAAATTCGTTGGTTAAAACTTAGGGTATGATTGTTGTTTCATCCTTCATAAAACCCCGCTTTATTGCCCTATCTCTACCCCGACGGCATCCTGCCCTCCATGAACAATCTAACTTCTCTGAAGGATATCGCTTGCGCGATCCGCAACCTTAACTGGCTGAATGAGCAGATAAACATGCAGTAAAATTGGAGTTTATCCAGCCGGGTAAGCCAACGCAGAACGCTTTCATTGAGCTTTTTAACCGGATATACCTTACAGAAATACTCGATTTTTATCTGCTCAGAACGCTGAATGGGGTGCAGGAAATCACAGATAAATGGTTATCAGAATACTACTGTGAACGCCCGCATGAATCGCTGAACAATATGACACCGGAGGAATACCGACAGCACCATTATCTGGCCAGGATCTCAAAAAACTCTTGGAACTAAAACGGGTCTATTTAGACTTTAAGCGCGTTATAGACGAACAGACTTGGATAATCAGCCGGGTGGTGCATAACCTTAACGGAAACAGCTACACGACGGGCTTAGAGCTTAAGGTTTCGGATGTGGGGTATTTTACCGAAGAGGTGAATAAATATAAACCATTCTCAGTTTGTGAGATGTGGCGTATCATTTATTCACAAATTGTGAATTGAGAGCGTAATAATTTTCCTATGTCCGAAATGCCAGCACGGGGCGCATGCTCGAACCAGTAGATATCTAAGTGAGAATACCAAAGAGCGCTACCATCAATGCAAAAATATAAATTGCAGTTGTACGTTTGTGACGATGGAGTCGGTAGAGCGTTTTATTGTTACACCCGGAACTATAACTCCAGCCCCACCTCACCCGACTATTGGTGGTCAGCGGTCATTGTGGCTCTGATAAAACCCGCTTCGGCGGGTTTTAACGTAAAAGGCCTTCAGTCAGTTCTTCATCAGTACAGTATTGATAGAGCCCCTTAATATCTCTTTCAATCCACACGATTTCTTCAATGGCATACCCTGAAAAGCCATACATTACGCTATTAAGTCCCAATAGCTGAGCAGTATCATCATTATCGACTAAAGATTCGTAAAAATGTTGCAGCTCTATCACAGCTGAAAAGGCTGAGTTTGCCTCTTTATAGAAGGAAGAATCAAGTTTCAGGATATCGTAGAGGTGTTTTTTGAAAGTTTCTACAGATGGCTTGTTAAGAACTCCTCCTGAACTCAAATTATCATTTTCTTTGACGGCATAACGCGTTTTACCAGCTGTCGTTCTCGTGATGCTGAAGTTGAGCGGACACTCGTTCATAGGACGTGCTTCGTAGGGCGCAAACTGCTCACATAGTTCTTTAATTGTTACACATACACTCCAGGCGAGTTGACACTCTCTAGCAAAAATCTTTTTTAGAGCCCTGATCTCATTTTTCTTGGATTGTGACTTACGATAACAATCCAACAATTCTCTTATAATGAAAAGACAAATCGCAACTAATGCGGACAAAGGAATGAGTGAACCGTTAGTCAAAAGGTTGAACCAATCACACTGCGCTGCAATACCTACCGCCATTTTATTGCTACTCCAGAATTAGAAAACAAAAAAGCCACTCTTGCGAGTGACTTAATTATATGATTCTATAGCTAAAATTTGGTGGCCCCTGCTGGACTTGAACCAGCGACCAAGCGATTATGAGTCGCCTGCTCTAACCACTGAGCTAAGGGGCCGTGGCGGTGAATTATAAAGTAACTCCCCGCAGCAATCCAGCCATTCACACCTGCCTGCTGTTTTTATAAACAACGCATTATCAATCCTTTATACTTCCATTACGACGTATCAGCGGGAGTAAAGATGATCAACGACATTCTGGCCCCTGGCCTGCGGGTGGTGTTTTGCGGAATCAATCCAGGAAAGTCCTCGGCGCACACCGGCTTTCACTTCGCCCATCCGGGCAATCGCTTCTGGAAGGTGATCTATCAGGCCGGGTTTACCGACAGGTTACTCAAGCCGGAAGAGGAGCAGCACCTGCTGGACACGGGCTGCGGAATTACCATGTTGGTCGAGAGGCCGACGGTACAGGCAAGCGAGGTCAACCTGCATGAGCTGCGCAGCGGCGGGCGGGAACTGGTAAAGAAGATTGAAGACTATCAGCCCGCCGCGCTGGCGATCCTCGGTAAGCAGGCCTACGAGCAGGCGTTTAGCCAGCGCGGGGCTAAGTGGGGTAAGCAGAACATCACCATCGGCGTTACGCAGGTGTGGGTGTTGCCGAATCCGAGCGGGCTCAACAGGGCAACGCTGGATAAGCTGGTAGAGGCGTATCGGGAGCTGGATGAGGCGCTGATGGTGCGGGGGCTTTAGGAGCCTCTGCGGCCTGATGTCCTCACCCTGGTCCTCTCCCACAGCAAGAGGCAATAAAAAAGCTCCCCGAAGGGAGCTTTTTCACGGTCACGACAGTTTAGTCGTCCAGGAAGCTACGCAGCACTTCAGAGCGGCTTGGATGACGCAGCTTACGCAGCGCCTTCGCTTCGATCTGACGGATACGTTCGCGGGTCACGTCGAACTGTTTACCCACTTCTTCCAGCGTGTGGTCGGTGTTCATATCGATACCGAAACGCATACGCAGCACTTTCGCTTCACGGGCGGTCAGGCCAGCCAGAACGTCGTGCGTGGCGGCACGCAGGCTCTCGGTAGTAGCCGAGTCCAGCGGCAGCTCGAGGGTGGTATCCTCGATGAAATCCCCCAGATGCGAATCTTCATCATCACCGATCGGTGTTTCCATGGAGATTGGCTCTTTGGCGATCTTCAGCACTTTACGGATCTTGTCTTCCGGCATCAGCATGCGCTCGGCCAGCTCTTCCGGCGTCGGCTCGCGGCCCATCTCCTGCAGCATCTGGCGGGAGATACGGTTGAGCTTGTTGATGGTCTCAATCATATGAACCGGAATACGGATGGTGCGAGCCTGGTCCGCGATAGAGCGGGTGATCGCCTGACGGATCCACCATGTCGCGTAAGTAGAGAACTTGTAACCACGACGGTATTCAAACTTATCTACCGCTTTCATCAGACCGATGTTGCCTTCCTGAATCAGATCCAGGAACTGCAGACCGCGGTTGGTGTATTTCTTGGCGATAGAGATAACCAGACGCAAGTTCGCCTCAACCATCTCTTTCTTCGCACGGCGGGCTTTCGCTTCACCGATGGACATACGACGGTTGATGTCTTTGACCTGCTCGATGGTCAGGCCGGTCTCTTCTTCAATTTGCTGCAGCTTCTGCAGACCGCGATAGACATCGTCCTTCACGTCGTGCAGTTTTTCAGACCACGGCTTGTTCATCGCGATAGCCGCGTTGAACCAGGTTTCGCTGGTTTCGTTGCCGGTGAAGAGGGTGATGAAGTTCTTCTTCGGCATTTTGCACTGCTCAACGCACAGCTTCATGATGATGCGTTCCTGGGTGCGTACGCGATCCATCATCACGCGCATGCTGTTTACCAGGTAGTCGAACTGTTTTGGCACCAGGCGGAACTGTTTGAATACTTCAGACAGCTTCAGGATCTCTTCCTGAGCGGCGGCATGGCTGCGGCCTTTCGCTTTGATGGTGTCACGCGTTACTTCATACTGGGTACGCAGCTCGGCAAACTTCTCGCGCGCCAGTTCCGGGTCGATGCTGTTGTCATCGTCCGCGCTGTCGTCGTCTTCTTCCTCATCTTCATCTTCGTCGTCATCCATCTCTTCCTGAGACAGCTCAGAACCGACGTGAGTGGCGGTAGGCGCCATATCTTCTTCAGCGTTCGGGTCAACAAAACCGGTGATCAGGTCAGACAGGCGCGCTTCTTCCGCTTCAACGCGATCGTACTGCTCCAGCAGATAGGTAATCGCTTCCGGGTATTCGGCAACAGAGCACTGAACCTGGTTGATCCCGTCTTCGATGCGTTTTGCGATGTCAATTTCGCCTTCGCGGGTCAACAGTTCAACGGTACCCATTTCGCGCATGTACATGCGGACCGGGTCAGTGGTACGCCCGATTTCAGATTCCACGCTGGACAGGACCTGTGCAGCAGCTTCTTCCGCATCTTCGTCAGTGTTGTTGGAGGTTTCAGCCAGCAACAGATCATCGGCATCCGGTGCTTCTTCCATCACCTGAATGCCCATGTCATTGATCATTTGGATGATGTCTTCGATCTGGTCTGAATCGACGATATCTTCCGGCAGATGGTCATTGACCTCGGCATAGGTCAGATAGCCTTGCTCCTTACCGCGTTGGACAAGAAGTTTCAGCTGTGACTGCGGGTTTTGCTCCATAAGACGGTATCCACACTTAATTCGTTTGATTGGTGTCGGCGATGGTGCTGCCAACCTTTAAAGCGAGGGCGTACTTATATTTTTGCCGCTGCCTCTCAGTGCGGCTGCCGGGGGCTTCCCGATCGATATTCGGCACTTAAGCCGTTAAATTTTTTATTTCTTCGCCAGCTCCTGGTTAATCATCCAGAGCTCCCGGCGTTCTTCGCTGCTTAAGCCATGGGTGCGCTCGCGAGCTATCAACTCTTCCTGGCGCAACTCAAGCATCGAATCAAACATATGGTTGAGCGAGTCGGTGAACGTTTTTTCTGCAATTTCCTTATCTGCTATATCGTCCCACATCGACAGTTTTTCAAGGGTAGCGGCCTCTTTTGTGCCGCGATAATGCTCTAAAAGTTGTCCTGTGGTCAGACCTGGCTGAGACAAACAAGTGTTGACCAGTTCTGAAAATAAGCCAAGTCCGGGCAACTTTTCGTGGTTCAAACCCGCCAGCGACGGCACTTGCGGAGCAAGTTCGGGGTTTTGCACCAGTAACCCTATCAGTATACGCATGGTTGTGCGTTTTAGCTGAGGCGCGGGGCGAACCGTGCCGTTTTCAGCCTGTTTAGGCATTAAACGTTCAAGCTGGCTGTCATCCAGGATACCGAGCTTGTTGCCTAACTCCTGACGCAGATAGATGCGCAGCGTTTCGCCGGGCACTTGGCTGATTAACGGCAGCGCCAGAGTACTGAGCTGCGCGCGCCCGTCAGGGGTACTCAAATCCACCTGCGGCATCAGGCTGTTAAACAGAAACGTCGAGAGCGGCTGTGCCTGCTCCATCCGCGCTTCGAATGCCGCTTTGCCCTCTTTACGCACCAGCGTATCCGGGTCTTCACCGTCGGGCAGGAACATAAAGCGTAGCTGACGTCCGTCGGTCATATACGGCAGCGCGGTTTCCAGCGCTCGCCAGGCGGCGTCGCGTCCGGCTCGGTCACCGTCGTAACAGCAGATGACGTTGTTGGTCACCCTGAACAGCAGTTGAATATGATCGGCAGTGGTGGACGTACCTAACGACGCAACCGCGTAGTTAATGTCGTACTGCGCCAGCGCAACGACGTCCATATAGCCTTCGACGACCAGCAGACGCGGAGGTTCCGCATTGTCCTGCTGCGCCTCATAAAGACCGTACAACTGGCGGCCCTTATGGAAAATATCGGTTTCCGGAGAGTTGAGGTATTTCGGCAGGGCATCACCCAGCACGCGACCACCAAAACCAATTACCCGGCCACGCTTGTCGCGGATCGGGAACATCACCCGTTCACGGAAGCGGTCGTAGCTTCGTCCCTGGTCGTTAGTGACCAGCATGCCTGCGTCGATGAGGGATTTACGATCTTCGCTATTGCCGCCAAAACGCTTTAACACGTTGTCCCAGCCGGGCGGGGCGTAACCAATAGCGAAACGCGCAATCACATCGTCGCTCAGTCCGCGCTTGTTCAGATACTGACGCGCAGGCTCAGCCGCAGAGTGCTTAAGAGACTGTTGGTAAAACGAATTCAGGCCATCCATCAGTTGATACAGCGTTTGCCGCTGATGGCGCTCGATCTGACTTGGCCCACTGCCTGCTTCATACGGCACTTCAAGATTATGCATCGCCGCCAGTTCTTCGACGGTTTCAACGAACTCGAGCTTGTCGTAGTTCATTAAAAAATCGACGGCATTACCGTGTGCGCCACAGCCGAAGCAATGGTAAAACTGCTTTTCACCGTTTACGGTGAAGGAGGGGGTTTTTTCGTTATGGAACGGACAGCACGCATGGTAGTTCTTGCCCTGCTTTTTCAGCTTTACCCGCGCGTCGATGAGATCGACGATGTCGGTTCTGGCGAGCAGGTCATTGATGAAAACGCGTGGGATTCTTCCGGCCATATGCCCCAAAAATTTAAGCGACTTATAAACGAAAACAAGCCGCGCATTCCTTCCGGAAGCACGGCCTTACGACTACTACTCTGTCTGTCAATTGAGGGCGTTGGCCCTCAACAGATTAGTACAGACGAGTACGGCGTGCGTTTTCGCGAGCCAGTTTCTTCGCGTGACGTTTCACAGCGGAAGCTTTAGCGCGCTTACGTTCGGTCGTTGGTTTTTCATAAAACTCACGACGACGAACTTCAGCCAGAACACCTGCTTTCTCGCATGAACGTTTGAAGCGACGCAGTGCTACGTCGAACGGCTCGTTTTCACGTACTTTAATTACCGGCATGTAACTCTCACCTTTAATAAATTCGGTTTGCCGCTGGCATCAACGCCAGCTTATTTCAAAATGGTGCGGAATTTTACTGCAAATGCTGCTGCTTTGTAAAGCACCGATGCGATTTTGAAAGGGACTTTAATAAGGGTGAGGAGTATACACGAGCCTTCTTCCTGGGGCGAACAAAGTTTTACATCAACCCGCCCAGGCTCTACACTGCGCGGTATTGAAACGAGGTAAAACAAGTCATGCGTGTACTGGGTATTGAAACATCCTGCGATGAAACCGGCATCGCCATTTACGACGACGAAAAAGGGCTTCTGGCCAACCAGCTGTATAGTCAGGTGAAATTGCACGCTGACTACGGCGGCGTCGTACCTGAACTGGCCTCTCGTGACCACGTGCGTAAAACGGTTCCCCTGATTCAGGCGGCGCTGAAAGAGGCCGGATTAAGCTCAACCGATATTGACGCCGTAGCCTATACCGCAGGGCCGGGTCTGGTCGGTGCGCTGCTGGTCGGCGCGACGGTAGGGCGTTCGCTGGCCTTCGCGTGGGACGTTCCCGCCATTCCGGTTCACCACATGGAAGGGCATCTTCTGGCGCCGATGCTGGAAGACAATCCGCCTGAGTTCCCGTTCGTGGCGCTGCTGGTTTCCGGCGGGCATACCCAGCTGATTAGCGTAACGGGTATTGGCAAGTACGAGCTGCTGGGCGAGTCGATCGACGACGCCGCCGGCGAGGCGTTCGATAAAACCGCCAAGCTGCTGGGCCTGGATTACCCGGGCGGCCCGATGCTGTCAAAAATGGCGTCGCAGGGAACGGAAGGGCGCTTCGTCTTCCCGCGTCCGATGACCGACCGTCCGGGGCTGGATTTCAGCTTCTCCGGGCTGAAAACCTTCGCGGCGAATACTATCCGTAATAACGACAACGACGAGCAGACCCGCGCCGATATCGCCCGCGCGTTCGAAGATGCGGTGGTGGATACGCTGATGATCAAGTGCAAGCGTGCGCTGGATCAGACCGGGTTTAAGCGCCTGGTGATGGCGGGCGGCGTCAGCGCCAACCGCACGCTGCGTGCGAAGCTTGCGGAGATGATGCAAAAGCGTCGCGGGGAAGTGTTCTACGCGCGTCCGGAATTCTGTACCGATAACGGGGCGATGATCGCTTACGCCGGTATGGTGCGCCTGAATGCGGGGGCAACGTCCGACCTGAGCGTGTCCGTGCGTCCGCGCTGGCCGCTGGCGGAACTGCCTGAGGCGTAACCCCCTCACCCTAACCCTCTCCCCACAGGGGAGAGGGAAATTTACGACTACACCCGCAGCATCCCTTTCTCTTCCAGAAACGCAATAATCGTCCCCAGACCGTCACCCGCCTTCAGGTTGGTAAACGTCCACGGGCGCTCGCCGCGCATGCGGTTAGTATCACGCTCCATCACCTCCAGCGACGCCCCCACGTATGGCGCAAGATCGGTTTTGTTGATCACCAGAAAATCGGATTTGGTGATCCCCGGTCCGCCCTTGCGCGGAATTTTTTCCCCTTCGGCCACGTCGATCACGTAAATGGTCAGGTCCGCCAGCTCCGGGCTGAAGGTCGCGCTCAGGTTGTCCCCGCCGCTTTCAACGAAGATCAGATCCAGATTACCGAACTTCTCGCTGAGTGCTTCTACCGCCGCGAGGTTCATTGAGGCATCTTCGCGGATGGCGGTATGCGGGCAGCCGCCCGTCTCCACGCCCACGATGCGCTCCGGCTCAAGCGCGCCCGCCTCGGTGAGGATGCGCTGATCCTCTTTGGTGTAGATATCATTGGTCACCACCGCCAGATGGTACGTGTCGCGCATCGCCTTGCAGAGCGCTTCCAGCAGCGCGGTTTTGCCCGATCCTACCGGACCGCCCACGCCCACGCGCAGGGGATGTTTGTAATCAGCCATGTTGACTCCTCAGGAACGGAATAGTCGTGAATATTGTGTTTCGTGGCGCGCGGAGGCGATGGCCGACAGTGGCGTAGCTGCCCCCAGCGCGTCGTCGCCACGTAAAAATGCCTGTTCAAACCCGGCGGCAAAATGGTCGCTCAGCTCGATAATCAGCTGCTGCGCCGCCTGCTGTCCGAAGGGGACGAGCTTGACGCCCGCCATCACCGCGCTCTCTATCCAGCTGTAGCCGAGGCTCAGCGCCAGCTCGTGCGCGCCAATGCCCCAGCGCACGCCGAGCCACGCCATGCCGCAGAGCTGGCTCTGCGCAAACAGCGGCTGCCACTCTGGCGGGCAGTTCGGCTCCCAGCTTTTAATCAGGCGCGTAAAGGCCGCACCACGGTTGCGCTCCTCTTCGCGCAGCTCGCGCGTTTCCCGGCAGGCGAGCAAATATGCCGTCCAGCGTTTTGCTGCCGCGACGTCCTGCTGTTCGCAGGCCCGGAACAGCCGGATAAACATCGGCAGATCGACGCCGAAAAAGCTCTGCTCCATCTGCTGGATCTGCCAGCGCCTGAAGGCGTCGGTGCTCGTAACCCAGCCCGCCTCAACGGCCCACTCCAGCCCCTGCGACCAGGTAAACGATCCGACCGGCAGGCTACTGCTGGAGAGCTGCATCAGGCGCAGCCGCTGGCGAGCGTGCTCCATCAGCTCATCAGCGCCAGCAGGGCGGAGACGATCAGCCCGCCGCCGAAGGTTTTACGCAGCCCGTCGTGACGGCGCAGCAGCAAGCCTGCGGCGAAACTGGCGCACAGCACCGTCGCGCTGGCCAGCATAAAACCGCTGGTGAACAGCCAGAAGCTGTGGCCAGACATCTCCACGCCATGCGCCCAGCCGTGGAACATCGCCAGGGCAGGCACCGCCAGCAGCAGGCGGTTTTCGGTTTTAAACATCATCACGCCGCAGACCGCCAGCGAGGCGATAATCAGCATCTCCATGCCGCTAAAGCCGCCGAGCAGGCTGCCCGCAACGGCGCCAACAAGCATCATGCCGAGGGTGGCAAACGGCAGCAGGAGCTTGCGGCCGCTCAGGGCAGACAGCACGCCAGCCCCGGTCAGCATCAGCAGGTGATCCAGCCCGGTCAGCGGGTGGAGAAAACCGGCCTGAAAGCTGTCGGCGCCGTGGCCGGGATGCGCGAGCGCGGGAACGGAAAAAGCCAGCAGTAACAGCGGTAAATACTTACGCATGATTGATCCTTAATGTGAATGGGCGTGAGAATGGCTATGGCTGTGGGCATCGCTGGCGTAAGCGCCCGCTTCCGGTTCAAACGGCAGGCTGGCGAAGGTTACCTCCAGCCCGAACTGGCGCAGCATGTCGTCGAGAACGTGATCGTGGTGATAACGCAGCTCGCCGGGCATGACCTGCAGCGGCACGTGGCGGTTGCCCAGGTGGTAGCAGGCGCGGGCGAGCAGGAACGGATCGGCGCAGCGCACCACGGAAACCGACTCCGGGGCGGCGATCACTTCGATCACTTCGCTGCCGTCGTCGGTGGTCAACAGGTCGCCCCCGCGCAGCAGCAGGCCGCGCGGCAGCATCAGTCCGGCTTCGCGCCCGTCGTTAAGCGCCACACGAGCGCGGCTTTTCACCCGCACGTCAATCGGCAGCGTGACGCTGGCGGTAGTCGGATGCGCGTGGTCCAGACGTTGTGTTAAGTAGATCATCTTCACTCCTCAAAACAGGAAATAGCGTTGCGCCATCGGCAGAACGTCGGCCGGTTCGCTGGTAATCAGTTCACCGTCGACGCGCACCTCGTAGGTTTGCGAATCGACGGTGATGTTCGGTTGCAGAGCGTTATGGATCATGTCGGCCTTTTTCACCGTCCGGCAGCCTTTTACCACCGCCGTGGCGCTCTGCAGGCTAAGCTGCTGCGGGATGCCGTTCGCGTGGGCCGCCTGAGAAACAAACGTCAGCCGCGTGGCGTGACGTGCGGCGCCCAGCGCGCCAAACATCGGGCGGTAATGCACTGGCTGCGGCGTGGGGATCGAGGCGTTGATGTCGCCCATCGGCGCGCAGGCGATCATCCCGCCTTTGACGATGGTGGCCGGTTTTACGCCAAAGAAGGCGGGGGACCAGACCACCAGATCCGCCAGCTTACCCACCTCAATCGAACCGACTTCATGGGCGATGCCGTGGGTCAGCGCCGGGTTGATGGTGTATTTGGCGACATAGCGCTTCACGCGGAAGTTGTCGTTATCGCCCGTCTCTTCCGGCAGCGCGCCGCGTTGGACCTTCATGCGGTGCGCCACCTGCCAGGTGCGGATAATCACTTCCCCGACGCGGCCCATGGCCTGCGAATCTGACGAGGTGAGCGAGAACGCGCCGATATCGTGCAGCACGTCTTCCGCAGCGATGGTCTCACGGCGAATGCGGGATTCGGCAAACGCCACGTCCTCGGCGATATCCGGGTCAAGGTGATGGCAAACCATCAGCATGTCGAGGTGCTCGTCGATGGTGTTCACCGTGTAGGGCAAGGTCGGGTTGGTGGAAGAGGGCAGAATATTCGGGTGCGCGCAGGCGGTGATGATATCCGGCGCGTGGCCGCCGCCCGCGCCTTCGGTGTGGAAGGTGTGGATCGTGCGCCCGCCGATGGCCGCCAGCGTGTCTTCGACAAACCCGGACTCGTTCAGCGTGTCGCTGTGCAGCGCCACCTGAATATCCATCTCTTCGGCCACCTCCAGCGAGCAGTTAATCGCAGCGGGCGTCGCGCCCCAGTCTTCGTGGATCTTCAGCCCGATGGCGCCGGCGGCGATCTGCTCGCGCAGGGCATCCGGGTTGGAGCCGTTACCTTTGCCGAGCAGGCCAATATTCACCGGCAGCGTATCGGCGGCCTGCAGCATGCGCGCGATATACCACGGCCCCGGCGTGCAGGTGGTGGCGTTGGTGCCCGCCGCCGGACCGGTGCCGCCGCCAATCATGGTGGTGATGCCGGAGACCAGCGCCTCTTCCGCCTGCTGAGGGCAGATCCAGTGGATGTGGGTGTCGATCCCGCCAGCGGTGACGATCTTCCCCTCGGCGGCAATCACTTCCGTCGCGGCGCCGATCGGGATCGTCACGCCGGGCTGAATGTCCGGGTTCCCGGCTTTGCCGACGGCGAAGATCCGCCCGTTCTTCACGCCGATATCGGCCTTCACGATCCCCCAGTGGTCGACGATCAGCGCGTTGGTGAGAACCAGATCCACGCAGCCGTCAGCGGTCATCTGCCCCTGACCCATGCCGTCGCGGATCACCTTCCCGCCGCCGAACTTGACCTCTTCGCCGTAGACCGTGAGATCGTCTTCCACTTCGATCCACAGCTCGCTGTCCGCCAGCCGCACCTTATCCCCGGTGGTGGGGCCGAACATGTCGGCATACGCCTGACGTGAAATTTCAGCCATGTTTCACCTCGCCCATGACTTCGCCGCGAAAGCCAAAAATGCGCTGCGCGCCCGTCACCTGCACCAGCGTCACCTCTCGCTTCTGGCCTGGCTCGAAGCGCACGGCGGTGCCCGCCGGAATGTTCAGCCGGTAGCCCCTGGTGGCTTCGCGATCAAACTTCAGCGCCGGGTTGACCTCGTAAAAGTGGTAGTGCGATCCGACCTGGATCGGCCTGTCGCCGTGGTTTTCCACAATCACGCTTTGAGTGTCTCGCCCGACGTTGATCGCAATAGTGCCGGGCTGGATCTGGTATTCACCTGGGATCATCACGTGCTCCTTACACGATCGGGTTGTGGACGGTGACGAGCTTGGAGCCGTCCGGGAAGGTGGCTTCCACCTGTATATCCGGGATCATCTCCGGCACGCCCTCCATCACCTGATCGCGCGTCAGGACGTGTCGGCCCGCCTCCATCAGCGCGGCGACGGTTTCGCCATCGCGCGCGCCTTCCATGATGAAGGCGCTGATCAGCGCGACCGATTCCGGGTAGTTGAGCTTTACCCCGCGCGCAAGGCGGCGTTCGGCAACCAGCGCGGCGGTAAACAGCAACAGCTTGTCTTTTTCTCTGGGGGTCAGTTCCATAACGTTTCTCTTATGTCTGCCAGATGCGCGGCGAACAGGCGGTTTTGGTAGTAAGAAGCGGGCGAAGCGACTGCCAGATGTCGCGCATCGCCCGCTGGCAAATCAGGTTGTCGTGGGAGAGAAAACGCACCGACAGCAGAGCGTCGGTGAGCGTTGCCCCCGCAAAATGGCCCAGAGGCGCGAGCAGCGCGCGCACCGTGTCGAGATGATCTTCCCGGGCCGGATAGAACAGCAGGGTGCCGATCCACGGGTGTCCGGCAACGGGCGTGAGATCGCCGTCGCCGAGGTGCTGGCGTTCTATCAGGCGCGGTTCGTCATCCACCCACACCTCAAGGCGGCTCTCCAGCGTGCCGTGGCTGAAGGTCTCACCGATTACCGGGCGGCCCAGGCAGTACAGCTCCCACGCCAGCAGCGTGCTGGAAGCCTTAAGGTGGAAGACGGAACGCAGCGCGGCGTTCGCGCCGGGAAAGATAATGGTGTCCTGCGGCAGCCACTCCAGCGTGGCGTTTTCATCAAGATAAAAGTGCTGGCTCAGACGCGCCTGCGGGCCGCTGCTGCGGTAGAACTTGCTGGCGCCGGGCATGGTGATAAGCGCGTGGCTTTTGGCATCGAGCCGAACGGAAATATCCAGCGAATCGCCGCCCACAACGCCGCCGGGCGGGTGCAGCAGATAGAGGTGGCAGGTTTTTCCTTCGGGGTAAAACGGACGTTGTACGGTGAGCGGCCCGACGTGGCGCGCGGAACGCAGGAGGGTTTTCTCAGGGGCGTGACAAAACTGCAGGGCAAGCGACGCCTGCCAGCCTTTATACGTATTATCAGTGACCTGAGCTGCTAACATGCTGCTTCCATCTGCGCATCATCGGGGTCGTTTCAGTATGCCCTGGCGGAAATGAAGGCTGTCATATGAGTCGCTTATGGATAGAGGAAATTAAAAAGCACGGCCCGGGGCCGTGCTCTGTATGAAGCATGACGATCCTATTTCAGGTGGTCATGCAATGCTGCACCTGCCTGCTCAAGGGCGACTTTAACCGTTGGCTCCTGGCTCAGCGGGTTAAGCAGGCCGTAATCGTGGATCATGCCGTTATAGCGCGTGACGGTCACCGGGACGCCAGCCGCATCCAGTTTACGCCCGAATGCTTCACCTTCATCCCGCAGAACGTCCAGCTCAGCTGTCTGAATCAGCGTCTCCGGGAAGCCTTTCAACTGTGCAGTGCTGGCGCGAAGCGGAGAGGCAAGGATATTGTTACGATCGGCAGCGCTGGTGGTGTAGTTATCCCAGAACCATTTCATCATGTTTTTTGACAGGAAGTAGCCATTTTCGAACTGGTGATAGGAAGCCGTATCAAAGCTGGCGTCCGTCACTGGCCAGAGCATCACGTTGTAGCGAATTTTTGGCCCATTAAACTGTTTGGCCTGCAACGCCACTGAAGCCACCATGTTGCCGCCCACGCTGTTACCAACCAGGCCCAGACGGCTGCCGTCCACGCCAATTACATGGCCGTGCTCGGCTACCCATTTTGTCGCTTCATAGGCCTGATTGATTGCCACCGGGAAATGGGCTTCAGGTGACGGTGTGTAATCAACGTAAACCGCTGCGGCGCCTGATGCACGAACCAGATCGCGGATTAAACGTTCGTGGGTTGGAAAATCACCCAGCACCCAACCGCCACCGTGGAAGAACATAAATACCGGGAGCGTACCGGCAGCATGTTCAGGCTTCACAATTTTTAGGGCGATCGTCTGGCCATTGACCTGGATCGTTTTTTCAGTCACCTGAGCGGGCGGCAATTTTGCTCCTTGCTGTGCGCCGATCAGTACCTGGCGGGCCTCCTGCGGGGTCATCTGTTCCATCGGTTTCCCTTTGCCAGCATTCAGGACATCAAGAAATGCCTGTACGCCTGCGGTCGGGGCTGGAGTATTGGTGGTTTGAGCGGATGCCGCGGCTGACGCGAAGACGGAAGAAATCAGGATGGCGGTTAATGTTTTCATGGTGGTACCCCTTTTAACGTATTTGATTGGATAACTAAATAGTGCGCTACTTAGTTGTTGGTATAATGCTTGCGCGCAAGATACTTTTAGTCAAACATTATTTATAATTTTTTTTAGACAACAGATTCAGGGTTGATAGAAAAATGAAAGAAAACAAAACACTAGATGATTTATTGTGCTTCTCGCTGTACTCGGTCACCAATGCGTTCGTGCGC
Organism: Enterobacter sp. 22499; assembly: GCF_052044815.1. NCBI lineage: Bacteria > Pseudomonadati > Pseudomonadota > Gammaproteobacteria > Enterobacterales > Enterobacteriaceae > Enterobacter > Enterobacter sp. 22499. Next base: position 225,004 of record NZ_JBQENR010000006.1, read on the forward strand.
CAGTATCGCCCCCTGCTGCAGGAGATGGATCTGACCTATCCGCAATTTGTTGTTTTGATGGCGCTTTATGAAAAAGACAACATCCCGCTTCGCGATCTCAGCGATAAAACCTATTTTGATTCAGGCACATTGACCCCGCTGGTTCAGAAGCTTGAGGCAAAAGGTTTTCTCAACCGTATCGCGGTTGTGGGGGATGAAAGGATGAAAAATGTCGTATTGACCGATAAGGCGAAAGAACTGAAAAAGCAGGTGATGGCGCTGCCGGACCAGATTCGCTGCAGCATGCGAATGAATGATGATGAGCTGGAAATGCTAAAAAAACTCTCCCGAACGCTGCTGGAAGATTTGTAAGCGCACTTCGGTGGGGCTGAACCCACCGAAGCGATGTGTCGTTACCTGTAGTCCTCCGCATCCACATCATACCCGGACGGCTCCCAGCGGATCGCCAGCAATGACGCCAGACCGATAAACGGCGCCAGCGCAATCACCCAGAACACGGCGGTGTCGAGAGACGCGACCAGCAGCGGGAACAGGAACAGCGACAGCGTGGAGCTGCTGCGCATCAGCGTCTGGTTGAGACCCACGCCCACGCCGCGCAGCGAGGTCGGGTAGCTCAGCGAGGCGAACGTCATGGTATGCGCGCCCGGGCCAAATCCCTGACCGAACAGGAAAAGCGCCAGCATCGCCACGGCAAGCACCCCTTCAAAAGCACCGTCCGGTCGACCAATCAGCGCCAGCCCCAGCAGCGCCACAAGCTGACAGGCGTAACCCGCCAGCGACATCCGCCACGCGCCGAAGCGCGGCACATAGCGCACCGCCAGTAATCCGCCGATAAACGCAAAAAGCAGGTTCAGCGCCAGCGAGATCACAATAGTGGTCAGCATAGACTGCACGAAGAAGCTTGAAATAATCACCGGCAGGCCAAAGGCCACGGCGTTATAGGCGAACGAGGAGACGACGGACAGCAGCGTGGCGAGCGTGGTACGCCGCAGATAGATGCCGCGGAACAGGTTCAGATAGTTCGACCATTTGGCTTTATTCACGACAGGCGCAGGCTGGGTGAGCGCATCCTGCGGGACGTGGGCGTTAATATTGTACGACTGGCGTAAAATGGACGCCGCCTCTTTCAGGTTGCCCTGATTCGCCGCCCAGACCGGCGATTCGCTCATATAGCGGCTGCGGATGGCGATAATCACCAGCGCGGGTACTGCACCAAAGCCGAGAATCAAACGCCAGAGCCAGTCGCTGTGGCTTTCCGGCAGCACGGCGTAGAAAAAGAGAACCAGAAGGTAAGAGATGCTGATCGCCGCATACCAGGTAGGGCACCACATCGCGACGCTGGAGGCCTTATTGCCCGGCCCTTTCAGCCTGGCAAACTCGCTCAGGAACGCCATCGCCACGGGAAGGTCGATCCCCACGCCAAGGCCCATCACAAAGCGCGCGCCCGCCAGCACATATTCATTCGGGGCCAGCGCGCAGGCGATAGCGGCGACGACAAAGAATACCATGTCGGCCATAAAGACGCGGTAGCGCCCGATTTTATCCGTGAGGTAACCGCCGAGCAGCGCCCCGACAATCGCACCAAAGGTAATCGCCGAGGCCACCATGCCGGTACCGGCAGGCGTCAGGTTAAATTCGCGTGTGATGTCTTTAATGCCGAACGCCAGCGCGCCCAGATCGTAGGCATCGAGGAAAATCCCGCCCAGAGCGATACCCACCACGATCCGGGCGTTAGCCCGGCCCTGTGAGCCGTCATTAACGAGACGTGAAACGTCCGATGCACTGCGCACCCACTGAATGTCGCCATCAGGGGGAATTCCTGCCGTTGAAAGGGGAGTTGTGTCTGTGATTTCTGCCATTTTCTTTTTGTGTGGTTGTGTTGTGTCTCTAACAGTTACCACAGGCAGAAGGTGACAAAAATCACATTTGGTTATAAGGCATAACTAACCGCCTACTCGGGATCTTTTTTCTTTCGCTTGAGCTTCGTCCAGATCTTCGTTTCCTGGCGTCGCCACAGGCGCTGGATATTGTCGTGATGACGCAGCAGGATCAAGCAGGAGAGCATCGATACCGGGAAGGTGAATTGGGGTTTAAACCACCAGACGTAAAACGGGGCGATCAGCGCGCTGACGATGGCACCCAGCGACGAATAGCCGCTCAGCAGAATGGTCAGCAGCCAGGTCCCGGCCATGACGCCGGTTAAGTCCCATCCGATGGGCGCGATGGCACCAAAGGCGGTCGCCACCCCTTTGCCGCCTTTAAAGCCGAAGAATACGGGCCAGATATGGCCGACGCAGGCGGCGATGGCGATGAGCCCCAGCCAGAATGGCGTGACGCCCAGCGCATAGGCGCCCCAGACGGGTAGCATCCCCTTCAGAACATCAAAAATCAAAACCGCTACGGCTGCTCCCTTGCCGCCAATTCGAAGCACGTTGGTCGCTCCCGGATTCCCGGAACCACTTTCACGCGGGTCAGGTAACCCGGCAATGCGGCAGACCAGAATGGCGCTGGAGATTGAGCCGCAAAGATAGGCGAGGAGGATCATTCCAGGCGCGATTGCACTCATAACGCTGTTCCGTTTTGAAAATGTATCTGTATTCTCAGCATCTGTGGATAATACGCATAATTCGCCGGAAGTGGTATCCGGTTTAGCCAAAAAGCAGGCAGGTCGTGATGGATATTGTATTTATAGAGCAACTTTCGGTAATCACCACAATTGGTGTTTACGACTGGGAACAGACCATCGAGCAGAAACTGGTGTTCGATATCGAAATGGGATGGGATAACCGCAAATCGGCAAAAAGCGATGACGTGAATGACTGTCTGAGCTATGCCGACATCAGCGAAGCGGTGATCGGCCACGTGGAAGGACAGCGTTTTGCGTTGGTGGAACGGGTGGCGGAAGAGGTGGCGGATCTGCTGCTGACCAAATTCAACTCACCGTGGGTACGCATTAAGCTGAGCAAGCCGGGGGCAGTGGCGCGCGCGGCCAACGTAGGCGTGATTATCGAGCGTGGCACAAATCTGAAAGGAAAGATTTAACGTCATAATTGCTAAACCATTTTAGGTTATATCGGTCTTAAGGCTGTATCTTTCACGGTAGCCGTTAGGGGCGACCGTTTTTTTATATCTTTTTTAGGGGTTTATAGATGAGCGATATGCACTCGCTGCTGGTGGCGGCAATTCTGGGTGTGGTCGAAGGATTGACGGAGTTTTTGCCGGTTTCCAGTACGGGCCATATGATTATCGTTGGCCATCTGCTGGGCTTCGAAGGCGATACCGCAAAGACGTTTGAGGTGGTAATTCAGCTGGGCTCGATTCTGGCGGTGGTGGTGATGTTCTGGCGTCGCCTGTTTGGCCTGATCGGCATCCATTTTGGCCGTCTGCCGCAGCGTGAAGGAGAGGGCAAAGGCCGCCTGACGCTGATTCACATCCTGCTCGGGATGATCCCGGCGGTGGTATTGGGGCTGGTATTCCACGACACCATTAAATCGCTGTTTAACCCGATTAACGTCATGTACGCGCTGGTGGTGGGCGGTTTCCTGCTGATTGCCGCGGAAGTGCTGAAGCCAAAAGTCCCGCGTGCGGAAGGCCTGGACGATATGACCTATCGTCAGGCGTTTATCATTGGCTGCTTCCAGTGTCTGGCGCTGTGGCCGGGCTTCTCCCGTTCAGGTGCGACCATTTCAGGCGGGATGCTGATGGGCGTGAGCCGCTATGCGGCGTCCGAGTTCTCGTTCCTGCTGGCGGTGCCGATGATGATGGGCGCCACCGCGCTGGACCTTTACAAAAGCATTGGCTTCCTGACCACAGGCGATATTCCGATGTTTGCCGTGGGCTTTATCACCGCCTTTATCGTGGCGCTGATTGCCATCAAAACCTTCCTGCAGCTGATTAAGCGTATCTCGTTTATTCCGTTCGCGATCTACCGCTTTATCGTCGCGGCTGCGGTGTACGTGGTCTTCTTCTGATAACCGATTGCCCTCACTCTTTCGGCTGAGGGCAACGCTTTTCCTTCCACGCGGTAACCGCGTCAATCCGCCGTTTGGTTAGCTCCTCGCGAATCTCCGGGCCTTTAAATCCTGCCTCAACCACGTCTTTCGTTGGCACCGCTTTTGCGACTTCCCACGCTTCGCGCAGCAAACGCCCCTGGGGATAATCGGACGCTTCAAACCCGGTGCGACCGCGCACGTCCGCTTCGCTGGTGAGCGCAATCTGCTCCACGCGCTGCGGCTTGCGCCAGGCGTCAATATTATCGAACAGCTTCACGATGGTGGCGGGCTTCAGGATCGGGAAGGTATGGATCAGGTCGTGGAACTCGGCGACCAGCTTTGCCAGATCGCGGATGTCATTCGGCACGCGCAGACGCTGGCAGAGCCCGTCAACCAGCTTTACCCCCGCCGGACCGTGCCCGTGATGGCGCGGCCAGAACTCTTTCGGCGTTAAGCCTTTGCCGAGATCGTGGCACAGGGTGGAAAAACGTACGTCCACCTCAGGGCTGAGCATGGCGGCCATGCTCAGCGTCATCAGCGTGTGTACGCCGGTATCAATTTCGGGATGCCATTTCGCCGGTGCGGGCACGCCAAACAGCGCGTCGATTTCCGGGAACAGCACCTTCAGCGCGCCGCAGTCGCGAAGAACCTGGAAAAAGACCTGCGGGTTGCGGGTGGTGAGGGCATTTTCCGTCTCTTTCCAGACGCGCTCCGGCGTCAGGTGTTCCAGCTCGCCCGCCTCGGTCATGGTCGTCATCAACGCCATCGTCTCATCCGCAATACGGAAGCTCAGATGCGCGTAACGCGCGGCAAAACGCGCCACGCGCAGCACGCGGAGCGGATCTTCAGAAAATGCCGGGGAGACGTGACGCAAAAGACGATCGCGCAGGTCGTCCTGCCCGCCGTAGGCGTCGATGATATGGCCGTTTTCGTCCTGGGCCAGGGCGTTAATGGTGAGATCGCGGCGCAGCAGATCCTGCTCCAGCGTCACATCCGTCGCGGCGTAGCAGGTGAAGCCCGTATAACCGGAACCGGATTTCCGTTCGGTACGCGCCAGGGCGTACTCTTCCCGGCTTTTCGGATGCAGGAACACGGGAAAATCGCGGCCTACCTGCTGGTAGCCCGCGTCGAGCATCTCTTCCGGGGTGGCGCCCACCACCACCCAGTCTTTATCTTTGACCGGCAGACCTAATAACGCATCACGTACCGCACCACCGACCAGATAACTCTTCACGCCCAACTCTCCCGTTTTCTCTTTTCCAGAATGATACGTAAGTCTGGCAGAGAAGACGAATTAGTTCATCCAGCGATCTTTACGCTTACGGCTTGGGATCAGATGTGGCAGAACCAGACCCAGCACCAGACCAACGCCCAGCACGCCGCCGCCATACATAAACCACTGCATGATAATGGTGCGCTGTTTGTCATCAAGCTGCAGGTTTGCGGCGTTCACTTTTTTCTGCGCGACGATCAGCTCGTTTTTGAGCTTTTGATTCTCTTCTTTCAGACCGTTGATCACGCCGTCGCTCTGCGCCACTTTCTGCTGCATTTCAGCGGTGCGCTGGTTCCAGGTCCCGTCGATGTTGTTCAGCTTGTCGGTGAGGGTCTTCACCTGGTTTTCCAGATCCGGCACGCGGGTGCGCAGGCTTGGCACGGTGCTCAGCTCTTTCATTGGGATCCAGGAGGTACGGCCGGAACTGTCGCGAACCTGACCGTAATTGGTCTCCGCGTTGGTCTGCAACAGGGTGACTTCCTCGCCGGCATTCACCGTGCCCACGAGGCGATAATTGTCTCCGGGGCCACTGCGCACCCAGGTGTTAAGTTCGTCAGAAACGTAACGCTTCTCTTCAGCGTGCACTGCGGTTGCGGCGCTAAAAGCGAGTAAAGTAAGTCCAATCAGGCGTAATTTAAGCATCATTAGTCGTTATTTTCATAAAAAGTGGAACGATAGTAGTGGCAACAGTGTCTCTACGCAAAGCATTCATCAGCAATCAGAATCATCTGTGTCACGACTCTACACATTTACGCCCGACAAATTGCTCATTGCATGGCAATTTGGCGCAAAATACTATGTACTGACAAATAAATGGCGAGGAAGTTCGCCCTCATTGACGCGTCTGTGACGCCCGCAAAAGTACAAGGCTATGGCTCAGGAAATCGAATTAAAATTTATCGTCGAAAAAGACAGCGTTGACGCGCTCCGTCAGCATCTGAATACGCTCTCCGGCGAGCACCATGAACCCGTACCGTTGCTCAACATCTACTATGAAACGCCGGACAACTGGCTGCGCAACCACGATATGGGGCTGCGTATCCGCGGCGCGAACGGACGCTACGAGATGACGATGAAAATCGCCGGCCGCGTGGTCGGCGGTTTGCATCAGCGCCCGGAATACAATATCGACATCAGTAAGCCAGAACTTGAGCTGGAACGTTTCCCGGCGGAAGTCTGGCCGGAAGGCGAACTGCCCGCCACGCTGGCTGGGCAGGTGCAGCCGCTGTTCAGCACTGATTTCGCTCGCGAGAAATGGCTGGTGACGGAAGGCAAGAGCCGCATTGAAATCGCGCTGGATTTAGGCGAGGTGAAGGCGGGTGAGTTCCAGGAACCGATCTGCGAGCTGGAGCTGGAACTTCTGGAAGGGGATGCGAGCGACGTGCTGAAGCTGGCGCGCAAGCTGGTAAGCCAGCCGGGTTTACGTCAGGGCAGCTTGAGCAAAGCGGCGCGGGGCTACCACCTGGCTGCCGGAAATGCGCCACGCGTGCTGAGAGAGACTCCGATTTTGCGCGTCGTCCCGAAAGCCAGCATTGAACAGGGCATGGAAGCGGCGCTGGAGCTGGCGCTCTCCCAATGGCAGTACCATGAAGAACTGTGGGCGCGTAACGTCAAAAATGCCAAAAAACAGGTGCTGGCCGCTATCGGACTGGTGCGTCATACCCTGACGCTGTTTGGCGGTATCGTACCGCGTAAAGCTAGCGCTCACTTACGCGATCTGCTGACCCAGACCGAAACGCTGCTGCTTTCCGACGTGTCGGCGCAAACCGCGCTATATAGCCCGCAAAATGCCGCGGCAAAACTGGCGCTGACCGAGTTTCTGGTGACGCGCGGCTGGCGCGTCTTCCTCGATGCAAAAGCGCAGACCAAAATCGCGGACAACTTTAAACGCTTCGCGGATATCCATCTTTCCCGCCACGCCGCCGAGCTGAGAACCACCTTCGCGCATCCGCTGGGCGACCAGTATGGCGACCAGCTTCCCCGCCTGGCGCGTAATATCGACAGCATGTTGCTTCTGTCGGGAGCGTACGAGGGCGTGAAGGCGCAGGCCTGGCTGGAGAACTGGCAGGGGCTTAAGCATGCCATTGAGACCCGTCAGCAGATTGAGATCGAGCATTTCCGCAACGAAGCCATTTCGCAGGATCCATACTGGCTGCACAGCGGAAAACGTTAATTCTGGCAAGGAACCCCTGATATGCCGCTTTCTTCGCAGTTACAGCAGCACTGGCAAACCGTTTGCGAACGTCTGCCCGAGTCGTTACCCGCGTCATCGTTAAGCGAGCAGGCGAAAAGCGTGCTCACGTTCAGTGATTTTGTGCAGGAGAGCGTCAGCGCCAATCCTGACTGGCTGGCAGAGCTGGAAAGCGCGCCGCCGCAGGCTGACGAGTGGCGGCACTATGCTGGCTGGCTGCAAACCGCGCTGGCAGAGGTGGCGGATGAAGCCACGCTGATGCGCGTTCTGCGTCAGTTCCGCCGCCGGGTGATGGTGCGCATTGCCTGGGCGCAGGCGCTGGAGCTGGTGAGTGAAGAGAGCACCTTGCAGCAGCTGAGCGAGCTGGCGCAGACGCTGATTGTCGCCGCGCGGGACTGGCTCTACGCCGCCTGCTGTAAAGAGTGGGGCACGCCGTGCAGCGAAGAAGGGGTTCCGCAGCCGCTGTTGATTCTGGGGATGGGCAAGCTGGGCGGCTGCGAGCTGAACTTCTCCTCGGATATCGACCTGATCTTTGCCTGGCCGGAGAATGGCGCCACGCGAGGCGGTCGTCGCGAGCTGGATAACGCCCAGTTCTTTACCCGACTCGGGCAGCGTCTGATTAAGGCGCTGGATCAGCCTACGCAGGACGGCTTTGTTTACCGCGTGGACATGCGCCTGCGCCCGTTTGGCGACAGCGGCCCGCTGGTGCTGAGCTTCGCCGCGCTGGAAGATTATTACCAGGAGCAGGGGCGCGACTGGGAGCGTTACGCGATGGTCAAAGCGCGGATCATGGGCGACAGCGACGACGCTTACGCCAATGAGCTGCGCGCCATGCTACGCCCGTTCGTGTTCCGCCGTTACATCGACTTTAGCGTGATCCAGTCCCTGCGCAATATGAAAGGGATGATCGCCCGCGAGGTGCGCCGTCGCGGCCTGAAGGACAACATCAAGCTTGGCGCGGGCGGCATCCGCGAAATCGAATTTATCGTTCAGGTCTTCCAGCTGATCCGCGGCGGGCGCGAGCCGTCGCTGCAGTCCCGCTCGCTGCTGCCGACGCTGAGCGCCATTGAGCAACTGCATTTGCTGCCGGACGGCGACGCGCAAACCCTGCGCGAGGCCTATCTGTTCCTGCGCCGTCTGGAAAACCTGCTGCAAAGCATTAACGACGAACAGACCCAGACCCTGCCGGGCGATGACCTTAACCGGGCGCGCCTGGCCTGGGGCATGCGGGTGGATGACTGGTCAACGTTGACCGAACGGCTGGATGCCCATATGGCAGGCGTTCGCCGCATCTTTAACGATCTTATTGGTGACGACGAAAGTGAATCGCCGGACGATGCGCTCTCCGAGCACTGGCGCGAACTGTGGCAGGACGCGCTCCAGGAAGATGACACCACGCCGGTGCTGGCGCACTTAAGCGACGACGCCCGCCATCGCGTGGTGGCCTTGATTGCCGATTTCCGCCTTGAGCTGAACAAGCGCGCCATTGGGCCGCGCGGTCGTCAGGTGCTGGATCATCTGATGCCGCACCTGCTGAGCGAGGTCTGCTCCCGCGAGGATGCGCCGGTGCCGCTGTCGCGCATGATGCCGCTGCTGAGCGGGATTATCACGCGTACCACCTATCTTGAACTGCTGAGCGAGTTTCCCGGCGCGCTGAAACACCTGATTTCCCTCTGCGCCGCGTCGCCGATGGTGGCCAACAAGCTGGCGCGATACCCGCTGCTGCTGGACGAACTGCTCGACCCGAACACGCTCTATCAGCCGACGGCGACGGACGCCTACCGCGACGAGCTGCGCCAGTATCTGCTGCGCGTGCCGGAAGAGGACGAAGAGCAACAGCTCGAGGCGCTGCGTCAGTTTAAGCAGGCGCAGATGCTGCGCGTGGCGGCGGCGGATATCGCCGGTACGCTGCCGGTAATGAAAGTGAGCGATCACTTAACTTGGCTGGCGGAGGCGATCATCGACGCGGTAGTCCACCAGGCGTGGGTGCAGATGGTGGCCCGCTACGGCCAGCCGAAGCACCTTGCTGACCGCGAGGGGCGAGGGTTTGCCGTGGTCGGTTACGGCAAGCTGGGCGGCTGGGAGCTGGGCTACAGCTCCGATCTGGATCTGATTTTCCTGCACGACTGTCCGGCGGACGTCATGACCGACGGCGAACGTGAGATTGACGGGCGGCAGTTCTACCTGCGCCTGGCCCAGCGCATCATGCACCTGTTCAGCACCCGCACTTCGTCGGGCATTCTGTACGAGGTGGACGCGCGTCTGCGCCCGTCCGGCGCGGCAGGCATGCTGGTCACCTCGACGGACGCTTTTGCTGACTATCAGAAGAACGAAGCCTGGACGTGGGAACATCAGGCGCTGGTGCGTGCCCGCGTGGTGTACGGCGATCCGCAGCTCAAAACGCAGTTCGATGCGATCCGCAAGTCAGTCATGACGACCCCGCGCGAGGGCAGCACCCTGCAAACTGAAGTGCGCGAAATGCGTGAGAAAATGCGCGCGCATTTGGGTAATAAACATCGCGATCGCTTTGATATCAAAGCCGATGAGGGCGGGATTACCGATATTGAGTTCATCACTCAGTACCTGGTGCTACTGCATGCCCACGACAAGCCGAAGTTAACCCGCTGGTCCGATAACGTGCGCATTCTGGAACTGCTTGCGCAAAACGACATCATGGACGAGCAGGAGGCGCAGGCCTTAACCCGCGCCTACACCACGCTGCGCGATGAGCTTCATCACCTGGCATTGCAGGAACAGCCGGGCCACGTGGCGCTGGACTGTTTTACCGCAGAGCGCGCCCAGGTGACGGCAAGCTGGCAGAAATGGCTGGTGGAGCCGTGCGTAACAAAACAAGTGTGATATTATCGCGCGCAAATTGTGAATCTTTCTGGAGTCAGGAATGAAAGTAACACTGCCAGAGTTTGAACGTGCTGGAGTAATGGTTGTCGGGGATGTGATGCTGGATCGCTACTGGTATGGGCCGACCAGCCGCATCTCTCCTGAAGCGCCGGTACCGGTGGTTAAGGTCGATACCATTGAAGAGCGTCCCGGCGGCGCGGCAAACGTGGCGATGAACATAGCCTCGCTGGGCGCGCACTCGCGTCTGGTGGGCCTGACCGGCATTGACGATGCGGCGCGTGCGCTGAGCAAGTCGCTGGCGGACGTGAACGTGAAGTGCGACTTCGTTTCTGTTCCGACACACCCAACCATCACCAAGCTGCGCGTGCTGTCGCGTAACCAGCAGCTGATCCGCCTCGATTTTGAAGAAGGGTTCGAAGGCGTTGATCCCGAGCCGCTGCACGAGCGCATTAACCAGGCGCTGGGCAACATCGGCGCGCTGGTGCTGTCTGACTACGCCAAAGGCGCGCTGGCGAGCGTGCAAACGATGATTCAGCTGGCGCGTAAAGCCAGCGTACCGGTGCTGATCGACCCGAAAGGCACCGATTTTGAGCGCTATCGCGGCGCAACCCTGCTGACGCCAAACCTTTCTGAGTTCGAAGCGGTGGCGGGCAAGTGCAAAACGGAAGAAGAACTGGTTGAGCGCGGCATGAAGATCATTGCTGACTTCGAGCTGTCCGCGCTGCTGGTCACCCGCTCCGAGCAGGGGATGACGCTGCTGCAGCCGGGCAAGGCGCCGCTGCATATGCCAACCCAGGCGCAGGAAGTGTACGACGTGACCGGTGCCGGTGATACGGTGATCGGCGTGCTGGCGGCAACGCTGGCCGCGGGTAACTCCCTGGAAGAGGCGTGCTACTTCGCGAACGCCGCGGCGGGCGTGGTCGTCGGTAAATTGGGTACTTCAACCGTTTCGCCCATCGAGCTGGAAAACGCGGTGCGCGGTCGTGCGGATACCGGTTTTGGCGTCATGACCGAAGACGAGCTGAAGGTGGCCGTCGCCGCCGCGCGCAAGCGCGGTGAAAAAGTGGTGATGACCAACGGCGTGTTTGACATCCTGCACGCGGGCCACGTGTCGTATCTGGCGAATGCGCGCAAGCTGGGCGATCGCCTCATTGTGGCAGTGAACAGCGATGCGTCGACCAAACGCCTGAAGGGCGAAACGCGCCCGGTGAACCCGCTCGAGCAACGTATGATTGTGCTTGGCGCGCTGGAAGCGGTGGACTGGGTGGTGTCGTTTGAAGAAGATACCCCGCAGCGCCTGATTGCCGGGATCCTGCCTGACCTGCTGGTGAAGGGCGGCGATTACAAGCCAGAGCAAATCGCGGGTAGCGAAGAGGTCTGGGCGAATGGCGGTGAAGTGATGGTGCTCAACTTTGAGGACGGGTGTTCCACCACCAACATCATCAAGAAGATCCAGAAAGACAGTCAGTAAAAAACGGGCCAATTGGCCCGTTTTTTTTCACCGTCTCCCTGTGGGAGAGGGCATCAGGCCGCACTTACTCCTGATCGTCCACCGGCGGAATGGCCGGTGCCGGCTTCACTTCTTCCGGCGCATTACGGTTTTCCAGCTCGCTCAGACGCTGTTCCAGCAGCGCCAGCTTCTCGCGGGTGCGCAGCAGAACCTGGGTCTGCACGTCAAACTCTTCGCGGCTGACTAAATCAAGGCGAACCAACTGCGCCTGCAGCGTCTGGCGGATTTTCTTCTCAACGTCATCACCAAATTCACGAATGCCTTTCGGCATGGACTCATGAACCTGACGCGCGATCTGCTCAATTTTTTTCGGGTCAATCATAATGGCTTCCCTTGATAAGTCGGTGTTGATGAACATTGTAGCGCGTCATGACCCAGGATAAAGCAGATTTGTTTGAAGCTTATGCATTGCCCAGGTTAATCAATAGCGTTATAGTTATCTCGCTTATTCTCAGGGCGGGGCGAAATTCCCCACCGGCGGTAAATCAGCTTAACGCTGAAAGCCCGCGAGCGCTTTGGGTGAATTCTCAAAGGTCAGCAGATCCGGTGTAATTCCGGGGCCGACGGTTAAAGTCCGGATGGGAGAGAGTAACGATCCAGTCGGGCATGGGCCCGCTCACGTTATCTTTTTGCCGCTTATACGGCGCTCCTAAGACTGCCCTGATTCTGGTAACCATAATGTTAATGAGGTTTTTTTACCATGAATCAGACGCTACTTTCCTCTTTTGGCACTTCAACTCAACGTGTTGAACATGCACTGGATGCACTGCGCGAAGGCCGCGGTGTGATGGTGCTTGACGATGAAAATCGTGAAAACGAAGGCGACATGATTTTCGCCGCCGAAAACATGACCGTTGAACAGATGGCGCTGACCATCCGTCACGGCAGCGGCATCGTATGCCTGTGTATTACCGAAGATCGTCGTAAGCAGCTTGAGCTGCCGATGATGGTTGAGAACAACACCAGCGCCTTTGGTACCGGCTTTACCGTGACCATTGAAGCGGCGCATGGCGTGACTACCGGTGTATCGGCGGCTGACCGCCTGACCACCGTGCGTGCCGCCATTGCTGATGATGCGAAACCCTCCGATCTGCATCGTCCAGGCCACGTCTTCCCGCTGCGCGCGCAGGCGGGCGGTGTGCTGACCCGCGGTGGTCACACCGAAGCGACGATCGACCTGGTGACACTGGCGGGCTTTAAGCCTGCGGGCGTGCTGTGTGAACTGACCAACGATGACGGCACCATGGCCCGCGCGCCAGAGTGCATCACCTTTGCGCGTCTGCACAACATGCCGGTTGTCACAATTGAAGATCTGGTAGAATACCGCCAGGCGCACGAGCGCAAGGCCAGCTGAGACAGCTGATGTGAAAAAGCCGGGGAAACCCGGCTTTTTTGTTTTTTAGTGGTAGTTAATTTTAAACAGCACCACGGTTTCAAACGGTCCGGACTGGATCGCTTTTCCCTCATCCCACGACAGCTCTGCCGTGTACTTTTGCTCATACTGCAACGTACTCCCGGTGAAGTCGGCATACTCCTGATAGTGGTTGAAGGTAAACGGATCCGTTCCGTTCAGAATACGCAGTTTTAGCCCGTTGCCAATCAACAGCGCCGTATCGTCAGCGCTGAGTTTTTCGTTCGTGTAGAATGACGAATCCATTTTGAATCCATCAGAGCACTGCGCGTCCTGCACCTTGGTGGTTTTGACCGTAAATTCACGAACGCGCGTTTTCTGGTTCACAATGTCGCGAGCGCTGAAGGTGCCAAAATCGATCTCCTGGTTTTCAGGGTAGATGCTGAAGGTTGCCCCGCAGTCCAGAACGGTAATGTTTTGCAAGCCGTTGATGTGATACTTCAGGTTTTTCGCGTCGGCCATCTGGTTGACCCCGCCTTTACCGTCAAACTGCACCACGATGTAATCGCCGAGCGAACTCACGTAGCCGTGAGGCGGAATCGCCTTAATTTTTACAAACAGGCGAAAGCGGGCAATAAACGTGCGTGTCGTATGGACGTCATCCGGGTTACCGGAGCAGATCAGGTTTTCCCAGCCCATCTGCCGGATCTGAGCCGGGGTATAGATGAGGATGTTCTTGTTATCGAGACACTGGCGGGTATCCACGCCATTCGGCTGGCCCGTGGCATCGTAGTCCACACCTTCGTAGGTTACGCCAAGCTCATAGTAAGGGTCCGTTGCGGCCGGGTAAGGGTTGACCCAGGCGTAAACGTCTTCCGGCTGAAAGCCGCTGGTGACGTTGTGATCGCAGGTAACCGGGATTTTAATGTCATCTGATTCCCAGATTTTCTGCCCCACCTGCGCGTTGCTGGGGATAGCAAAGGGCGAGATGGTTTTTGTCTCTTCAACCGGCCCGCCTGAAGCACCAAGATAGCAGTCCAGCGCCAGCGCTTCTCTTACGGGCAGAGCGGATATCAGCAGCAGGAACAGCAGATTAGCGAGCTTGCGCATCTTTATCGACCTTATGCTCGCTGAGCGTACATTTCGCCGTACCTGAACATTGCGCGTCGACCTTTTTCAGCGCACCGTAATCATCGATGTAGCCAATGCTGTAGTAGTTGCCGTGATAGTCACCGGTAGAGGTTGTCGCCGTCGCAAACGGGGCGATCATCAGGCTGTCAAAACCGGGCAGCATGGTTTTCGCATTTTTGCTCAGCCACGCCAGCGTGATGTAATAAGGCGTAGGGTTATGCACGGTGAGCCCTTTCGCGTTTGCGGTGACTTCCATACGCATTTCTGCCTGATCGCCTGCCTTTTTGGAGATCGCTTTGGGACGCCAGAACAGTTTGATCCTGCTCTGCATCGCGACCTGCATTACGCTGCGTTCCTCGCTCGCGCTGGAACTTTTCGGCGGCACCTCGCGCAGGTTGAAATAAAACAGTGATTCCCGGTCTTTCGGCAACCGGGCGGTCGCGGCCTGCTTCACAATCCGGACCTGAGACGAGGCGCCCGCTTCAAGACGTTGGATCGGCGGAAGCGCCATAAAATGGCTGTCCTCCTTGCGTCCGTTTTCATCTTCTATCCAGGAGAGCGCCAGATAAGGCAACGTTTTGCTCTGATTATCAATCTTGAGGCTGCTGGCCTTATCGCTTTCCGGAAACACAATGCGGGTGCGGTCCAGGTTAACGGCAGCGTGAGTGGTAAATGCGGTGCCGATTAACATCAGGCACAGGCTGGTAAAAGAGGTGAGTTTCATCATGGTTTCTTACTGACATGGCAGTATCAACTGCATACTGTTTTCAAGGTGTGAAGGCAGCGAGAAGCGACACTGCTGATTGTCACCCCACGTTACCCGGAATTGTTGTTCAGGCTCTACCGCACCCAGCCAGACGTGGCCTTCGTCGGCGACCATGCCGATTTGCTGGTCACTTTCCAGTAGATGAACAATCGCGCCCAGCGGCGGGGTGCCGGCTGGCGTACGTAGAATGCCGGCAATATCGTTGCCTGCGCGCGTCGCAATCTGGCGATAGCCAATCGCCCCCTCGGTCCAGGTGGTGGTCGTAATGCGGTTGTCCACATCGACGCCGTCAGGCAGGTTATCCAGATTGACCTGTACGCTGGCGGGAGAGTAACTGGAAACCGACGGTAAAACGCCGATACCAAAGCGGTTGGTTTCATCCCGTGACATGTTCAGCGGAATGTTGCCGACGCCGTCGGTACTGACCATCACGCGCGGTTCGTTTCCGTAGCTGCGACGGTGCAGCGCCGCGCCTTTGGCCGTTGAGGTAAACGAGCCATTCCAGCTGGCGCTCAGGGAGTTATATTCATCAGCTTTATAACTTCCGGAGATATTCAGATCGCCAAACGGTGAATAATGCTGATAGTTACCGCTCATCTGTGCGCCCGCGTCCGCGTGTTCACTCTCCGTCCCCGCGGAGACGCCCCAGGTATTATTGCGATCGGACGTGTCGTACCAGGAGACATTTTGGCTCAGGCTATCGCTGTTGTGCAGATCGTAGCTGAGACGATGATCCGGATCGATCGGTACGCTCAGGGAAAGATAAAACTGCGTATCGTCGTCTTCATCTTCGTAATGCGTTTTGCTCCAGGAGAGGGTGACGCCGAGGTTTTTCCAGCGTCCCAGATCAAAGTTATAGCCTGCGGTAATGCTTCCCGTCGTGGACGGGGCTTCATTCCACCAGGTCTGACGCAGTACGTTGACGTAGAGGTTGAGCGATAACGGGCTGATGTACTGGCTGGCCGTTACGCTCAACGTCTGCTTTTCTGTCTGACGATCGTTGTCGTCATAATCAAGGAAGCGGGCATAGCTCAGGAACTTCCGATCGGAGTAGCGGTAGCTGGCAAGCGTAAGCTGGCTGCCGGTGGTATCGAAACGCTTACTGTAGTTAAAACGATAGCTGTAACCCGTCTGGCTATCCTGGAAGGGGAGCTGGCTGGTGGCCTGCGTGACGTCAAAAGAGAGGGCACCCAGATGCGCCATATTTTGCCCGATCCCGGCGGCAACGGAACGGTAATGATCCCCGTCGGCAAGCGTCCCGCCATAGAGCGAGGTGTTTGACAGCATTCCCCATGAGAATTCACCGCTCATAAAACCGGTGTCTTCGACGTCATGAGAGGCGTCTTTACGCGCTTTACCCGCCGCCAGCTTGTAGCGAACCTGCCCTTTACGCGTTAAAAAAGGCACCGATTCCGCCGAGACCTGGAAGGTGCTGACGCGCCCGTCTTCCTCCGTCACTTTTACGTCCAGCGTCCCCTGAACGGACTGGTTAAGATCCTGAATAACAAAGGGGCCAGGCGGAACTTTGCTTTGATAAATTACGCGATCGGCCAGGCTGACGGTGACGGTCGCGTTGGTTTGCGCGATACCGGTAATTTGTGGCGCATAGCCACGCAGCGACCAGGGGAGCATGCGCTCATCGCTGATCAGGGAGGCGCCGGTATAGGTAAAAGCGTCAAAGATTGAGGACTGGAAGTCCGTTTCACCCAGCGTCAGCTTAGCACCAAGTGAAGGAAGAGGGCGGAACATGTAGACGCGCGAAAAGCGTCCGTCATGATCCGAACCTGCATCGGTATGTGTTTGGCTGTACTGATAATCACTGCGCAGGCGCCATGCGCCCATATTCGCGCCCGCCGTGCCATAGGTGTTGGCGTTGTTGGTGCTGCTGCCGTCGCTGGGCTGATAGTGGCTGGCGAACAGGTTGTAATCCAGAATCACGCCCGGTACGCCATTGTCCCACGTTGCGGGTGGCATCCAGTCGGCGGCGCGGTACTGCAACCATGCCTGGGGTACGGTGACCTTCAGCGTCTGGGTCGCTTGTTCAAAATTAAAGGTGATATCCGGTCTGGAGGAAAAGTCGACGCATCCCTCTTTTTCGGGTAAGGCGTCGCGGACTTCCTCTTTCAGGGCAAACGTATCCGCCAGTTCAGGAGGAATACACACCTGTACCGTGTTATTTACCTCTTTCCAGCTAAGCTGCCAGCCGTTAGCCAGCGGTGTGTCGTTAATGGATACGGTAACAAAATAGCTGCCAGGGGTAACCGCTATTTCATTTTTAAAAAGGGAGAGATCAACGCTGCTCCGCTGGTCTTTATCAATGGCATTGATATTAAACTCGGTGGCAGAGGCAATCTTCGTCATTAACAGGGACGCAATGATGATTTTAGATTGTAATTTATATGTCATCATCCTGTTACCAAAATAATATCACATACCGGCTGGCAAATAATGCCAGCCGGTTTTATCGTGATGCATTACCTTATTTGTACATCAGCACATAGTTGGCAGTAGCTTCAACCTGACCCGCTGTGGCAGTTTTACCCTGAGCAACTTCCATTAATGCTTTGAAGTGCAGAGTCTGAGTGGTGGAACCCGACAGTAGATCGACCGTTTGAGCCGAACCCAGGGTGATGTTGGCTTCGTTGTTGTCCAGCAGACGAACACCGACGTTCTGAGCACCGCTAGCATAGGTGTTGCTCATCAGGCTGGTGTCAGTAGCGTCAGTTGCTGCGCTGGTGAAGGTCACGTCAACTTTGGTCACTGGCGTATCCGTTTCGTCCGCCGGATCGTCAAGCTGGCAGTTCTCCAGATTGATATCAACCGGAACAGCGGTAGACTTTTTGTTAGCGTTGATCACGGCAGTGGTAACTTCACCGAGGTCCACTTCTTTATCAACGCTGTCTGGTGCAATGCTGCACGGTGCATCAATGACCACGCCTTTGAATTTGATTTTGCCGGAACCCTGGTCATCAGCAAAAGCAGAACCCGAAACGATGGCAGCCATCGCAACCGCTAACAGTACTTTTTTACCCATATACATGAAAATATCCTTTTTCAATTGAATTCATAATCTGAATATTAATTTTCAGAATACTCGTAAAGTATAATGGGTTGAGGGTGGTGTTTGCGATTAATGAGGCTTAAAGATATTTTTAGAGGAGGTTAATATATAATTTATTACTATCGTAACCGGTTAATATTTCATGCGGCAGCGGCTTTTTAAGCGCAATTTAATTGGGAAATATTGCGCTTAAAAATATCCATAAAAACTCTTGATTTTCCAATTGTAAATACAGAGCCGCAGACAGTGTAAAATGCAACGGCTGCGCTGGGGCGCATCATAGAATTGCCCTCATCGATGAGGGCATCCGTGTCAGCCTATACCTGCCGTTTGCAGCAGAACCAGGCTTAGCCCCATCACCGACATGCCGCACAGCACGCCGTAGCTGGGATTATTGTTAGGATCGATCTCTTTCGCCAGCGGCATCAGCTCATCTACGGAGAGCGCAACCATAATCCCGGCCACGGCAGCCATAATCGCCGCCATCACGACAGGGGAGACGAGGCTTCCAAGGATCAGCCACGCCAGCACGCCGCCGAGAATTTCGGCCATCCCGGAAATCCCCGCCCAGAAGACGGCTGTACGTTTTGAACCCGTTGCGGCATAAACCGGCCCGGCCACGGCAAGTCCTTCAGGAATATTGTGTAAGGCTACCGCCAGCGCGACACCAAATCCCATTTCCAGATTGCTGCTGGCCGTGACATACGTGGCGACACCTTCCGGGAAGTTGTGCAGGCTGATACCCAGCGTCAGCAGGATCGCCGTGCGCTTGATGTTGCCGGGGATTGGAGTAACGCTTTTTTGCATCAAATCCTGAGGGTGGGCGTGGGGCAGCATACGGTCGAGCGCAAAATAGCCCAGCAGGCCGACGATGAACATGCCGTAGCCCAGAACCGGAGACATGCCCTCGGTGTGAAGCGCTGCTGGCAGCATCTCCATCAGCGAGATAAGCAGCATGATGCCAGCGGCGAAGCCCAGCGAGAATGCCAGAAGACGATTAGACGGTTTTTGCCCGAGCACGCCGAGGAACGCACCGATAAAGGTCGCGGCACCCGCAAGCACGGTCAAAATTAAGGGTACTGACATGCACTCTCCTTAAGCGATATCTTATGTTCAAATTTCCTGATGATGATCTTCACGGTTATCTGCGTTTATCTTCACCTGAATGCGCGTAATGTTGCACCATCAAATTGACACCTTCTCTAAGGATACCACCATGTCTTCTTCTCGTATGCCTGCACTGTTTTTAGGCCACGGCAGCCCAATGAACGTTCTGGAAGACAACGTTTATACCCGCGCCTGGCGTCATCTGGGGGAGACATTGCCGCGTCCGAAGGCGATTGTGGTGGTGTCTGCGCACTGGTTTACCCGTGGTACCGGCGTGACGGCCATGGAAGCGCCTAAAACCATTCATGATTTCGGCGGCTTCCCGCAGGCGCTGTATGATACGCATTATCCGGCTCCCGGCTCGCCTGCGCTGGCACAGCGGCTGGTAGAGTTGCTCGCACCTGTTCCAGTGGCGCTGGATAAAGAAGCCTGGGGCTTTGACCACGGCTCGTGGGGCGTGCTGATTAAGATGTACCCTGATGCAGATATTCCGATGGTGCAGTTAAGTATCGACAGCACTAAACCGGCGGCCTGGCACCTGGAAATGGGCCGCAAACTGGCGACCCTGCGTGATGAGGGCATCATGCTGGTGGCAAGCGGCAACGTGGTGCATAACCTGCGTACGGCGCGCTGGCACGGTGAGAACACGCCATACCCGTGGGCGAGCGCTTTTAACGCCTACGTCAAAGCGAACCTGACCTGGCAAGGCCCGGTTGAGAAGCATCCGTTAGTGAACTATCTGGATCACGAAGGCGGTTCGCTCTCTAACCCGACGCCGGAACACTTCATGCCGCTGCTGTATGTGTTAGGTGCATGGGACGGTCAGGAGCCGGTTACCATTCCGGTTGACGGCATTGAGATGGGCAGTTTGAGTATGCTGTCGGTGCAGGTGGGGTAAAAACATGCCCGGTAAGCGTAGCGCCACCGGGCAAGTTTTATTCAACAAAAATATGCGGATAGAACCGTGACAGATCCTGCGTAATCAACGCGCGATCTTCGCGAATACCAATCCCGGCAGGTTGATCGTTAATAAGCCAGCTGCCGATCAGCGTATAACTGTCGCCAAATTTCGGCAGTTGATAAAACTCCTGGACGATCATCCCTTCTTCACCGTATGGCCCTTCAACCGCTTCCAGCGTTTTACCGTTTTCGATAATGGAGACGTTCGCGCCTTCGCGGGAAAAGATAGGCTTAACGACGTATTTCTCCATCGGCGGGAACTCATCTTCGGCAAAGTAAGCTGGCAACAGGTTCGGGTGGTTCGGGAACATCTCCCACAGCATCGGCAGCAGGGCTTTGTTGGAGATAATGCTCTTCCACGCCGGTTCCAGCCAGCGCACGCCCGCGTCTTCCAGCTTGGTGGAGAACATTTCACGCAGCATGTATTCCCACGGATAGAGCTTGAACAGGTTGCTGATCACCTGATCCTGCATATCCGTAAACTGACCTTTTTCACCCAGGCCGATATCCTCGATATAGAGGAATTCAGTCGCCACTTCCGCTTCGGCCGCGCAGTCCTGCAGATACTGAACCGTGCCCCTGTCTTCTTCCGTGTCGCGACAGCAGGCAAGATGCAGCAGATTGAAGCCAAACTGCTCCCGCAGTTCGGCGAAACGCTCAATCAGCTTTTCCTGCAGGCTGTTGAACTGGTCGCTACCTTCCGGCAGGTTTCCGGCGTTCATCTGATCTTCCAGCCAAATCCACTGGAAGAATGCCGCTTCGTAAAGAGAGGTCGGCGTATCCGCGTTGTTTTCTAAAAGCTTCGGCTCACCCACGCCATCCCACGCCAGATCGAGGCGAGAGTAAAGCGAAGGCTGATTCGTTTTCCACGACTGACGAACGAAACTCCAGGTGTGCTTCGGAATACGGAATTTAGTCATCAGCTCGTCGCTGTCGATGACTTTATCCACCACCTTCAGGCACATCTGGTGCAGCTCGGCCGTCACCTCTTCCAGTTTTTCCACCTGGTCGAGCGTCAGTTTGTAGTAAGCATCTTCACACCAGTACGGCTCGCCGTACATGGTGTGGAAGTTAAAACCGTATTCAGTGGCTTTTTCGCGCCAGTCCGGGCGCTCGGTAATACCGACTCGTTCCATGATCAGCCGCCCATTGAGCGAGTGGAAGTGCCTGTTGCACTACGCTGCATGCTGGTCTGTTTCGCCACAGACTCACCGAACCCACCGCGGGTGATGGTGCTGGTGGTCGCAGGCTTCGGCGCCATCGCGGTTTTCGGGACGGTCACGGTGCGGCCCGGGGTCGCTGCGCCATAGCCTTTGCCGCTGGCATCGGTATATTGACCATAAGCCGGGCTGGCCGGGTTTTTCGAGCTAAACAGCGGTTGCTGCTGATAGCCCGCACCGCCGCCCATCAGGCGGCCCATCATGTAGCCTGCCATTAATGGCATCCAGAAGCTGCCGCTGGACTGCGCCTGCGCCTGATTTTCCGGCGCAGTACCTGCCTGAGCTGGCGTCTGCTGACACTGTCCTTCACCAAATTCCGCCACGCAGTCTTCGCGTGAGGCGTATTTCGGCGCGGTGCGTTCCGCTTCTTTCAGGGCGTTGGTGTAGGCGGTTTTACATTCTGCTGCCTGGCCGGTTGCGGCGGAGCAGTCGTCCGCGTTTTGATACAGCGAAACCGTTTCGTCGTTTTTCTCACAGCCTGCCAGCATAAAGACCGCGGTTACTGCCAGCGCAACAGGGGTGAGATGACGTGCGTTCCAGCTTTTGCGGAACGACGCGTGATTGATCGTTTTTGTCCGTTTCATGTTTGTCTTCCAGGACCCAGTGGTAATAACGCTCAGGATAGTGGATGAGTGGTTGAAAATGAAGCGAAGAGGGGCGGAATCAGGGGGATCTTTACGTTGGCTTACGTTCGGGTGTGATTCAGCTGCGCCCTCTCCCGGTGAGAGAGGGCGTGATAACACTCTTAGTTACGGAACGGGTTAGAACCGCTGCTTGCAGGTGCCGTGCTACGCGCGGCCGCTGGCTGTGCGGCAGGGGCGCTGCCGTTAGCGTTGAAGTTATCAACGGCGGCAACCTGCTCCGGGTTCTCCGGCGCAACGCTGTCCGGCGAGGTAGAGACCGGTTTGCCCAGCGCGCTGTTCAGCATCTGCAGGTCTTGCTCGTTCAGCGTACCCAGAGCCTGCTTAATGTTCAGCTGGTTAATCAGGTACTGATAACGCGCGCTGGAGAGCTGCTGTTTCGCGTTGTACAGCGTGGTGGTCGCGTCCAGCACGTCAACGATAGTACGTGTACCGACCGAGTAACCCGCTTCCATCGCGTCCAGGGAGCTCTGTGCAGACACAACGGCCTGTTTATAGGCGTTGATGCTGCTGATGGAAGCGTTCACGTTGTTGAAGGACGAACGCACGGTCTGCACCACGTTGCGGTGCGCGCTTTCCAGCTGCTCGCTCGCGCCAACAAAGTTGTACTGCGCCTGTTTCACCTGAGAGTTTACCTGACCGCCCTGGTACAGCGGCAGGGAGAAGCTCAGGCCCACTTTGTTCTGACCCATATTGCTGTCGTCATACTGGGCAGAATTGGTTTTAGAGCCGCTGTAGGTCGTGTCAGAAACGCCGGTGGACGCGCTCAGGCTCAGGGTTGGCAGATGGCCGTCCTGCGCCTGACGAATTTGCTCGCGGGCCAGGTCCTGGCTCAGACGCGCCTGCAGCAACGTCAGGTTGCGGTTTTCCGCCTCTTTCAGCAGGGCGTTAACGGCCTGCGGCTTATCCGTTTTGAAGCTGTCGACGTTCAGGGAAGCCAGCTCAGGATAGTAATTCCCGGTCACCTGGCGCAGGGATTCCAGCGCGTTGTCGAGGTTATTACGCGCGGTCACTTCGTTGGCCAGCACGGTGTCGTACTGTGAACGGGCGTTCTGCACGTCGGTGATTGCCACCAGACCCACATTGAAGCGCTGGGTGGTTTGATCTAACTGGCGGTAGATCGCCTGTTTCTGCGCTTCGGTGTAGGAGAGCGCGTCAATGGCGCTCAGCACGTTGAAGTACGCGGTGGCAGTATTCAGGATCAGCGTTTGCTGGTCGGTCTGATAGGTCACATCCTGGATGCCCGCGCTCTTTTCCTGCAGGGTCAGGGCGCGCCATTTGGACATATCAAACAGCGTCTGTGTTAATTGCAGTGAGGCGCTGGTAGCATTGGAGTTAACGCCGTTAGCGTCGCGGAAACCGTTGCTGTAGGTATAATCTGCACCTAAACCTAACTGCGGCAGCAGTGGGCTACGCGCTTCGTTAATCTTTTCAAACGCAGCATCACGATCGGCCGCTGATTTACGTAAATCAGGGTTGCCCAGACGTGCCTGCTGGTAGACCTGTAACAGGTTTTCCGCCTGGCTCATTGCACTGAAGCCCGTCAGGCTCAGGCCGATAAGGATGGGGAGCAATTTCTTCATTTGCATTCCTTGTTGTGAAGCAGTATTAGCGCTGATCTAATTAAAAAATAATTGCCGATTCTAACAGAATCATCCACACCAAAAGGTTGGCGTTACGTGCCATCTGGCGGTAATTTGCACCAATCTACCATATAGCCTTACAAACGGCAGCCAAACAGCCTTGAAATTCACAATTTCATCACCATTGCTACCAGGACTCGACTCATGCAAAAACCAGAAAAGTTGCCCGTGACATTCGCCAAAAACGATGTAGAAATTATTGCACGAGAAACGCTTTATAGCGGTTTTTTTTCGATGGATCTTTACCGTTTCAGGCATCGCCTGTTCAACGGTGAAATGAGCGGCGAAATCAGACGTGAAATTTTTGAGCGCGGGCATGCGGCTGTCTTGCTACCCTTTGACCCAGTGCGTGACGAAGTCGTGCTGGTGGAGCAGATCCGCATTGCCGCGTATGACACCAGTGAAAGCCCGTGGCTGCTGGAGATGGTGGCAGGGATGATCGAAGAGGGCGAGTCGGTTGAAGACGTCGCCCGTCGCGAGGCGCTGGAAGAGGCCGGGCTGGTGGTAGGCCGCACAAAACCGGTGTTGAGCTATCTGGCGAGTCCGGGTGGCACCAGCGAACGCTTATCCATTATGGTGGGCGAAGTGGACGCCACGACCGCAGAAGGTATTCACGGTCTGGCTGATGAAAACGAAGATATTCGGGTTCATGTGGTGAGCCGGGAACAGGCTTATCAGTGGGTAGAAGAGGGGAAAATCGACAACGCAGCGTCTGTCATCGCCCTGCAATGGCTGCAGCTGCATTATCAGACATTACGAAACGAGTGGAAAAAATGAAGCGCTATACGCCTGACTTCCCAGAAATGATGCGCCTGTGCGAAACCAATTTCGCACAGCTGCGCCGCCTGCTGCCGAGAAACGACGCACCCGGCGAAACGGTAAGCTATCAGGTGAGCAACGCGCAGTATCGGTTAACG
Source organism: Enterobacter sp. 22499 (assembly GCF_052044815.1). Lineage (NCBI taxonomy): Bacteria > Pseudomonadati > Pseudomonadota > Gammaproteobacteria > Enterobacterales > Enterobacteriaceae > Enterobacter > Enterobacter sp. 22499. The sequence continues at coordinate 249,626 of NZ_JBQENR010000006.1, forward strand.
ATAACAGAATCAACGCGCTACACTACGCTGGTGGAAATAGAACAAACAGCGCCCAGCATCAGCTACTGGAGCCTGCCGTCGATGACGGTGCGTCTCTATCATGACGCGATGGTCGCTGAAGTGTGTTCAAGTCAGCAGATCTTTCGCTTCAAGGCGCGGTATGATTATCCGAATAAAAAGTTGCATCAACGCGACGAAAAGCATCAAATTAACCAGTTTTTAGCCGACTGGCTAAGATATTGTTTAGCACATGGAGCAATGGCGATTCCGGTTTGTTAGCGTCATAAACCTACCTAAGGACACCATTTGGAAAGCCTGTTGAACCTGACTGTTGCTGGTGGGGCGCCAGTCAGGATATTACAAATCACCGATACCCACCTTTTTGCCGAAAAGCATGAAACTTTGCTGGGGGTTAATACCTGGGAGAGTTATCAGGCGGTACTGAGCGCCATTCACGCTGAACATCGCGACTGCGACCTGATTGTCGCAACGGGCGATCTGGCGCAGGACCAGTCCTCCGCGGCCTACCAGCATTTTGCTGAAGGCATCGCGAGCTTTAGCGTGCCTTGCGTCTGGCTGCCCGGAAACCACGATTTCCAGCCCGCAATGTACAGCTCCCTTCAGGATGCGGGGATTTCTCCGGCGAAGTGCGTATTTGCGGGTGAACAGTGGCAGATCCTGCTGCTGGACAGCCAGGTATTTGGCGTCCCGCACGGTGAATTAAGCGAGTTTCAACTCGACTGGCTGGAGACCAAACTGGCTGCCGAACCTGAACGTCATACGCTGCTGTTGCTCCATCATCATCCGCTGCCGGCGGGCTGCAGCTGGCTGGATCAGCACAGCCTGCGTAACTCCGCGGCGCTGGATAGCGTGCTGGCGAAATACCCGCGCGTGAAACACCTGCTGTGCGGACACATCCATCAGGAACAGGATCTCGACTGGAACGGACGCCGCATGCTGGCGACGCCGTCAACCTGTGTGCAGTTTAAGCCGCACTGCGCCAACTTTACGCTGGATACCATCGCGCCAGGCTGGCGCTGGCTGGAACTGCATGCCGACGGCACGCTGACCACGGAAGTCTGCCGTCTGGCAGGCGCAGAGTTCCGCCCGGATACCGCTTCAGAAGGCTACTGATGTCTACGCTCCTTTATCTGCACGGATTCAACAGCTCGCCGCGCTCCGCAAAAGCGACGCAGTTTCGCCAGTGGCTGAGCGAGCATCACCCCCACGTTGAGATGATTATCCCGCAGCTGCCGCCGTACCCGGCGGAGGCGGCGGAAATGCTCGAATCGATCGTGCTTGAGCACGGCGGTGAATCCTTTGGCGTAGTCGGCTCATCGCTGGGCGGGTACTATGCCACCTGGCTCTCACAATGCTTTATGCTGCCCGCCGTTGTGGTTAATCCGGCGGTACGGCCATTTGAGCTGCTGAGGGACTTTCTTGGCGAAAACGAGAACCCCTACACCGGGCAGCAATATGTGCTAGAGTCACGCCATATTTACGATCTCAAAGTTATGCAGGTCGACCCGCTTGAAGCGCCGGATCTCATCTGGCTGCTGCAGCAGACGGGTGATGAAGTGCTGGATTACCGCCAGGCAGTGGCGTATTACGCCTCCTGCCGCCAGACTATAGAAGAGGGCGGAAACCATGCTTTCACGGGCTTTGAGGATCATTTCACCCAGATTGTCGATTTTCTTGGACTGCACAGCCACTGACAATCAATGCGAATTGCTAGTTTAAATCATGACGCAAACCTATAACGCTGATGCCATTGAGGTACTCACCGGGCTTGAGCCGGTTCGCCGCCGCCCGGGGATGTATACCGATACGACGCGCCCGAACCATCTGGGCCAGGAAGTTATTGATAACAGTGTGGACGAAGCGCTGGCGGGCCATGCCAAACGCGTTGACGTCATCCTACACGCCGATCAGTCGCTGGAGGTCATCGACGACGGTCGCGGCATGCCGGTGGACATCCACCCGGAAGAGGGCGTGCCTGCCGTTGAGCTGATTCTCTGCCGACTGCACGCGGGCGGTAAGTTCTCCAACAAGAACTATCAGTTCTCCGGTGGTCTGCATGGCGTGGGGATTTCCGTGGTGAACGCCCTGTCCAAACGCGTGGAAGTGAACGTCCGTCGCGACGGCCAGGTGTACAACATCGCGTTTGAAAACGGCGAGAAGGTGCAGGATCTGCAGGTTGTCGGCACGTGCGCTAAACGCAACACCGGCACAAGCGTCCACTTCTGGCCTGACGAAAGCTTCTTCGACAGCCCGCGCTTTTCCGTTTCTCGCCTGACGCACCTGCTGAAAGCCAAAGCGGTACTGTGCCCGGGCGTGGAAATTACCTTTAAAGATCACGTCAACAACACCGAGCAGACCTGGTGCTACGCCGATGGCCTGAACGACTACCTGTGCGAAGCGGTAAACGGCCTGCCAACGCTGCCGGAAAAACCGTTCGTCGGTAACTTTAGCGGTGATACCGAAGCGGTGGACTGGGCGCTGCTGTGGCTGCCGGAAGGCGGTGAGCTGCTGACCGAAAGCTACGTCAACCTGATCCCAACCATGCTCGGCGGTACCCACGTGAACGGCCTGCGTCAGGGACTGCTGGACGCGATGCGTGAGTTCTGCGAATACCGCAACATTCTGCCGCGCGGCGTGAAGCTCTCGGCGGAAGATATCTGGGACCGCTGCGCCTACGTGCTCTCCGTGAAGATGCAGGATCCGCAGTTTGCCGGTCAGACCAAAGAACGTCTGTCATCGCGCCAGTGCGCGGCGTTCGTCTCCGGCGTGGTGAAAGATGCGTTTACCCTGTGGCTGAACCAGAACGTTCAGGCGGCTGAGATGCTGGCTGAAATGGCCATCTCCAGCGCCCAGCGTCGTCTGCGTGCCGCGAAGAAAGTGGTGCGTAAAAAGCTGACCAGCGGCCCTGCGCTGCCGGGCAAGCTGGCGGACTGCACCGCGCAGGATCTCAACCGCACCGAGCTGTTCCTCGTGGAAGGGGATTCGGCGGGTGGGTCGGCCAAACAGGCGCGCGATCGTGAATATCAGGCGATCATGCCACTCAAGGGTAAGATCCTGAACACCTGGGAAGTCTCTTCAGACGAAGTGCTGGCCTCGCAGGAAGTACACGACATCTCCGTTGCGATCGGCATCGATCCCGACAGTGAGGATCTGAGCCAGCTGCGCTACGGCAAGATCTGCATTCTCGCGGATGCGGACTCCGATGGTCTGCACATCGCCACGCTGCTGTGCGCGCTGTTTGTAAAGCACTTCCGCACGCTGGTGAAAAACGGTCACGTCCACGTGGCGCTGCCGCCGCTCTACCGTATCGACCTCGGCAAAGAGGTGTACTACGCGCTGACGGAAGAAGAGAAGGCGGGCGTGCTGGAGCAGCTTAAGCGTAAGAAGGGCAAACCAAATGTGCAGCGCTTTAAAGGGCTGGGCGAAATGAACCCGATGCAGCTGCGCGAAACGACGCTGGACCCGAACACGCGCCGCCTGGTGCAGCTGACGATCAGCGACGAAGACGAACAGCAAACCAACGCCGTGATGGATATGCTCCTCGCCAAGAAACGTTCGGAAGACCGACGTAACTGGCTGCAGGAGAAAGGGGATATGGCGGATATTGAGGCCTGATGCCCTCACCCTAACCCTCTCCCACAGGGAGAGGGAATGGATCGTAGGCCCGGTAAGCATTAGCGCCACCGGGCTTTTTTACATCAAAACTCCATCTTCACCGTAAACTGCACTTCGCGCGGGTCGCCAATCTGGTTGCCCAGGTTGTTGGTCGCAATCGACGACGTGTAGTAGGTCTTATCAAACAGGTTCTTCACGTTCACCTGCAGCGTCACCGGATACTGCAGCTTCATCTTATACGCCGCAAACGCATCCGCCACGAAATAGCCCGGCAGATAATAATCCGCACCGTTGGTCGCCGAGCGGCGGCTTACGCCGTGCCCGCCGCCGCCGAGCGTCAGGGTATTCCCGGCAAACGCATTATGAATGTCGTACGTCAGGAACAGGGAGCCGGTGTGGCGCGGCACGTTCGGCAGCGGTTTACCCGCGTAATCCGGATCCTCCAGTACCTTCGCGTCGGTATAGCCGTAGCTGGCGATAATGTTAGTGTTCTCCGTCAGCGATCCTGCGAGATCCACCTCCACGCCCTGAGAGCGCACGCGGCCCGCGGTTTTGGCGATGGTTTCGCCCCCGATGCTTTCGGTGTACAGCACGTTGCGCTTGTGAATATCAAACAGCGCGATATTGGCGGTTATGCCGTCGAACAGATCGAACTTTGCGCCTACTTCGTACGCGTTTGAGGTTTCCGGCGGCAGGTCGCCAATATAGCTCGCAATGGACGACTGCGGCATAAACGTCTGCGAATAGTTGGCAAACAGCGAGACTGCGGGCGTCAGTTTGTAAACCAGCCCCAGCTTCGGCGTCCACTGCTCGTCGCGGCTATCGGTATTGACGTTAAACGGACGACCTTTGCCCGCGTACTGGGTGTAATACTGGTAGCGCAGCCCGGCGACGGCGATCCATTTATCCGTCAGGTACAGGGCATCCTGGGCGTAGGCCGAGTAGCTCTCCTGCTTGAGCGTCTGGTCACTGTCAGCGGCGGAGACGGTTGTACACTCGTCGAGTTTGCCGTAAACCGGATTATAGATATTGAAACCTTTGACGTTCTTACAGCGCATCATGTCCGTGCGCAGCAGATCGTAATTTTCATACGACACGCCGGTGAGGATCTCATTATAAAAGCCCGCGATATCCACGTTGCCCTGCAGATCCGCACGGGTGCTGTGCATGCGCTGGGTCGAGCCCTGGGTTGCATCCACCCGGCGGGTCAGGGTGCCGGTTTTTGAATCGTAGGCCATGACGCGGGCCTGGTTGTCACTGTATTTATCCTGGCTGTAGCTGTAGTCGAACTTCGCGGTCCACTGGCTGTTGAGGCGGTATTCCGCGTTAAGCTGAGCGAGATCGGACTGCCCGTCGGTCACGTTAAACGGCTCGTCAAAGCGGGTTTTGCGATCGACGTCGACGGCCTTTTTAGTGTTGAGATCGAAGATCGTTCCGCGATCGAACGGCGTCTTATAGTCGCGATGCGAATAGAGCACGGTCACGGTGGCATCGTCACCGAACCAGGTCAGCGACGGGGCGATAAACGTGCTGCGTTCGTTGCCGAAGTTGCGCCAGTAATCCTCGTCCTGATACTCGCCCGTGAGGCGATACGCCAGGCGCGTGCCCTCAATCGGACCGGTGACATCGACCTGTCCGGTGCCGCCGCCAAAGCTGGAAGAGGTGGCAGAAATCGAGCCACCGAAGATTTTCTCCGGGCGCTTCGTGACGACGTTAATCAGGCCGCCCGGATCGAGAATGCCGTACAGCGTTGAGGCCGGGCCTTTCAGCACCTCCACGCGTTCGGTTGCGGCGTTAAAGCTGCGCGGCAGCACGGTGCGCAGGCCGTTGGTCATGATCGAGCCGTCGCGGTTTGCGCCAAACCCGCGGCGTACGAAGGCATCCTGCGTACCGCCCAGAGTGTTGGTCTGCACCACGTTGCTGACGTTATAGAGCGCTTCATCCAGCGTGGTGGCGTGCTGATCCACCAGCACCTTATCGCTAACGGTATTCACCACCTGCGGGATATCCAGCATCGGCATGTTGGTCAGCGTGGCGGTGGAGGTATTCAGCGGCTGGTAGCCGTTGGTGGCCTCCGCCGTAGCATTTGGATCGGCGGTGACGGTAAGCGTTTCGCCGTCTTTAGCCGTGGTGTCTGCTGCCTGCGACAGCGGCGCCATAAACAGCAGTGAAAAGAGCGCGCGCCCTTTTATCCCAGAGAGTGAAGGTGTGAACGTAGCCATTACAACTGTTATCCCAAAATATCCGTGAAGGTGCTTTACGGAAGAACCTGTGAGTCATTGCCCTTTATGGTCTGCCCGTTAGCCAGAACTGGCATCGAACATGTAATTGAGAATCATTCAATCATGCGGAAATGTAGTAGTAAATGAAAAAAGCCAAAAATCGACTACATCTCTGAAACGTAACGGAAAAGCGCAGTGGTAGCCTGTTAGTTAATTGAAAATTAAGTCTTTATTGTTTTGCCGGTCAGTGTAGTAACGCACCGTTATCCCTGGTTTTTTCAGGGTGTTTCTTCCCTTGACTACTACATGGCGCGGCCTCAAACTCTCAAAAGAGAATGATTTTTATTTATATTTGTTTCCCTTTTTTATTACGTTGGCATGCACGTGGCTCACAACACGACAAAACCGGGTCTGGTTCTGGAGAATCTTTCTGCCGGTTATCAGAAAAAAATCATCGTTGATGATATTTCCCTTGCGATCCCCCAGCAGAAAATCACCGTTCTGGTGGGGGCGAACGGCTGCGGAAAATCCACGCTGCTGAGTACCATCGCGCGTTTGCTTCAGCCGCTTGGCGGCGCGGCGGTTCTCGACGGCAAGGCGATCCACGCGCAGCCGACGAAAGCCGTCGCCCGCCAGCTTGGCATCCTGCCGCAGTCTCCGCTGCTGCCGGAAGGGTTAACCGTCTTTGAGCTGGTCTCACGCGGGCGTTTTCCCTGGCAGAACGTTATGCGCCAGTGGAGCGACGAGGACGAGCAGGCGGTAGAGGAGGCCCTGCGCCTGACCGGCACGGCCGAGTTTGCCCACATGCCCGTCGAAAGCCTGTCCGGCGGCCAGCGTCAGCGCTGCTGGATCGCCATGGCGCTGGCGCAGCAAACGCCCTATATCCTGCTGGATGAACCCACCACGTTCCTCGATCTCCGGTATCAGGTGGAGATCCTCGAACTGCTGCATACGCTGACGCGCGAGCACGGACGTACCGTGGTGGTGGTGCTGCACGATCTCAACTTCGCCGTGAGCTACGGCGATTCGCTGGTCTTTTTACGCCAGGGAAAAGTCGAGGGCGTACTGCATGAAGGGGACGCCTGCACGCCGGAGCTGATTAAAGCGGTGTTTGATGTCGACGTGCATATGTCCATCAATCCGCTGACCGGTAAACCGTTCTTTATGCCGTTTCGCCAGGTCGCAAAACAGCCATGATGCGCACCTCTCTGGCTTTCCTGATGTTCGCCGTGCTGCTGGCAACGGGTGCGATTGCCCATCTGGGGATCGGCGCCCGCTTTATCGCCCCGCATACGGTGGTGGAGGCCATCCTTCACTTCGATCCGCGCAATTTCGACCATAACATCATCATCAAGCTCAGACTGCTGCGCCTCTGCGCCGCGATGGTGACGGGCGCCGCGCTCGGCGTGGCGGGCGTGCTGCTGCAATCCACGATCCGCAACCCGCTCGGCGAACCGCATATTCTGGGGCTCAACGCCGGGGCGGCGCTGGCGGTGGTGCTGACGAGCGCGCTGGGGATGACGCTGCCGTTTGGGCGCCCGTTGATTGCCGCCGCCGGAGCCGCGGCGCTGTTTCTGCTGGTGCTCACGTTCTCCTCGTCCGGACGCACCGGGCTTACGCCGATGAAGGTCACGCTGTGCGGCGTGGCGATGTCGGCGTTTGCCTCGTCGATTACCGCCACGGTGCTCATCCTCGATGAACAGACGCTGCTCGCCATGCGCACCTGGCTGGCGGGGGATTTAGCGGGGGTCAGCGGTGAAACGATTGCCGCTGCCCTGTGGGTGGCTGGCGTGGGCTTTGCGCTGGCGCTCTGGCTGTCGCCCTCGCTCAACATGCTGGCGCTGGGCGACAGAATGGCGCAGGGGCTTGGCGTATCGCTGCTGAAAACGCGGCTGCTTGCCCTGATGGCTATCGCGCTGCTCTGCGGTGCGGCAGTCTCCCTCGCCGGGCCGATCGGTTTTATCGGGCTCGTGGTGCCTCAGCTCGTTCGCCGTCTGGTGTCGGTCGATCTGCGCGTGATGGTGCCGCTGTCTGCCCTGTGCGGGGCGCTGGTTCTGCTGCTGGCGGATATCGCTGCCCGCACGCTGTTTTCGCCCTGGGAGCTGGCAACCGGCATCATGACCGCGCTGGTTGGCGCCCCGGTCTTTATCTTCATGGCCTCGAGGATGTTTAAATGAACCGCGCCGGACTGCGTGCGCTACGCGTTGGCACCTTCTCGGCGCTGGTCCGCCCAAAGGCACTGGTATGTCTGGTCATCCTGACGCTGGCCGCCTGCCTGCTGACGGGGTTTGGCCTGACGCACGGCTCTCTGCCCATCCCCACTTCCGCCATCGGGCGCGCGCTGTTTTATCCAGAAACCCTGACGTCAGAGACGCGCTACATCGTGATGGATATCCGCCTGCCGCGCCTGCTGATGGCGGCGCTGTGCGGTGGGATGCTCGGCATGGCGGGGGCGGCAATGCAGTCCATTACCCGCAATGGCCTGGCCGATCCGGGGCTTATCGGGGTGAAAGAGGGCTGTAGCGCGGCGGTACTGCTGCTGATATTTCAGTTCCCGGCGCTGGGCCTGGCCTGGCGGCCGCTGGTTGGCATGGCCGGGGGGCTGCTCACCGCGCTGCTGGTGGTGGCCCTGGCGCGCGATATCTCACGTCCGCGATTCATCCTGATCGGCATCGGCGTGTCGTGGGTCTTTGCCGCCGTAATGGGCGTTTTTATGACCACGGCGGACGTGCGCGACGTGCAGACGGCGATGCTGTGGCTGGCGGGCAGCCTCCATGCGGCAAACTGGACGCTGGTCTGCATTGCCGCTGCCTGGGCGCTTCCGGCGTTTGCGCTGCTGCTGTTTACCGCCCGCGCTGCGGACGTGGCGCTGCTTGGTAACCACACCGCAGCGGGCCTTGGCGTGCGCACAAACCGGCTGGCGCTTCTAAGGGTTCTCGCCCCGGTAGTGCTGACGGCGGCCTGCGTCTCCTGCGTGGGCACCATTGGTTTTGTCGGGCTGATTGCGCCGCACATGGCGCGCCTGCTGCTCCGCGGCGGGCAAACGGCGCTCCTGACGGGTAGCGCCGTGCTGGGGGCGCTGCTGGTGCTACTGGCGGATAACGTCGGGCGGCTGGCATTCCTCCCGCTGCAGCTGCCGGCGGGAATTGTGATTTCACTGATTGGCGGACCGTTTTTCCTGCTGCTGCTCTGGCAGCGTCGGGACAGATTTTAGGGGATTAACATGCGCATACTGTTTTCATTGCTGTTGCTGGTGGGGTTTGCGGCGAGCGCGACCAAGCCGACGCAGACGTTTACTGACGATCTGAACCGTAAGGTGGTGGTGCCGGTGCATCCGAAACGGATCGTCTCGCTACACGACCTGGACATTACTATTCCGCTGATTGAGCTTGGCGTGCCGCCGGTGGCGAGCCATGGCCGCACCCGGCCGGACGGCAGCCATTTTCTGCGCTCCAGCGGCATGTTGACCGGCGTCGACTTCGATAATTCCGACATCAAGTTTATCGGCACTGCGGATATCGACATTGAAGCCATCGCCGCCGCAAAGCCTGACCTGATCATTACCGAGCCGACGCGAAATACCCCGGTGGAACAGCTGGAGAAAATTGCCCCGACGGTGAGTATCGATCATCTCGATGGCGGCGCGCCGGAGATCTACCGCAAGCTGGCGCAGCTGACGGGCACGCAGGCGCGGCTCAAGGTTCTGGAGCGGCGCTATCAGGAGCAGATTAAGGCGCTGAAAACGACTATTGATACCCGCAAAGTGAGCGTGTCGGTGATTCAGGCCAATCAGGGGAAAATCAACGCCATGCACAGCTATCACTCGCTGGGCCGCGTGCTGCGTGATGCCGGGTTCACCTTCCCGCCGCTGATTGAGGCCATCCCGGAAGGGGGACGCATTGACGTCAGCGCCGAGCGGCTGCCGGAGCTGGATGCGGATTTCGTTTTCGCCACCTGGCGCGGGGATACGGGCGGCAAACCGCAGGATGAGCTGGCGGCGATGGATGCGGTTATGCCGGGCTGGTGTCAGTTCCTGAATGCCTGTCGGACCGGACATTACGTGCTTATCTCGCGTGAAGAGGCCATCTCGAACTCGTTCGCCTCGTTAGGGCTGATGGCCGCGCAGGTCCAGTCGCAGATTGCCGGACGTCCGCTGCCGGAGGCGTCACGATGAGCCGTAAAGTTGATCTCTTCGGCGACCGCCTCCGCTCCCGGTCGCACCAGCTCACGCCGCGCCTGCTGCAGGTGGCGCGCTATATCAATGAAAATCGTGAAGCGGTGATGGAGCAGACGGCAATGGAGATCGCGACGCTGCTGAAAACGTCGGACGCTACCGTCGTTCGCGCCATCCAGGCGCTGGGTTTCGCCGGGCTGCGCGATCTCAAGCAGACGCTGGAGCAGTGGTTTGGCCCGGTCGTGACCTCCAGCGAAAAGATCTCCACCACGGTGAATACGCTGACCAGCGACGTCAATGCGAGCATTGATTTCGTGCTGGAGGGGCATCAGCACACCTGTGAGGTGTTGTCTGAACCCCACAACCGCTTCGCGATGGCGCAGGCGGTCTCGCTGCTGGCGCAGGCGAGGCAGGTTGCCATATTTGGGATTGGCGCATCCGGGATTTTGGCCGACTACACCGCCAGGCTGTTCAGCCGGATGGGGCTACCCGCCACGCCGCTTAACCGCACCGGAATAGGGCTGGCCGAGCAGTTGATAGGTCTCCAGCGCGGGGATGTGCTGATCATGATGGCGCAAAAATCCGCGCATCGGGAAGGACAGACCACGCTGCGCGAAGCGAAACGGCTGGGGATCCCCACCATTTTGCTCACCAATGCCACCGACTCCCGATTCAGCAAAGAGGCCAGCGTGGTGATCCACGTTCCGCGCGGCGGCGAGAAGGGCAAAATCCCGCTCCACGGCACGGTGCTGCTGTGCCTGGAGATGATTGTTTTATCCGTCGCTTCCACCGAGCCGCAGCGCACCATCAAGTCAATGAAGCGCATCAACGAGCTTCACCGTGGGCTAAAGCCGGGCAAGAAAAGCAGTTGATTGTCTCCCTCTCCTTTGAAGGAGAGGGGCGGGTGAGGGTGTCATACCGCACGATGGTTCTTCCGGTACTGCAGCGGCGTCTCGCCAATCCCCTTCTTAAATGCGCTGATAAACCAGGTCACGTCAGAAAATCCCACCCGCGCGGCAATCTCCCGCACGCTCGCGTCACTGTGCAGCAGGCATTCGCACGCCTTACGCAGGCGGAGCGTGTTCAGGTAGTGGTGGATTTTCTCCCCCGTCTCCACATGAAATTTTCGCGACACGTAGCTGCGCGATCTGCCCAGTTCCGCTGCCAGCGCGTCGAGGCGGAATTTCTCCTGATAATGCTCGTCCAGCCAGAACATCACCTGGCTGGCGATCCCCGTGCTGCTGCCCGGTGCGCCGGTACGATCGTCAGGCAACATAGCAAACAGGCTAATCAGCAGCCCGGCGATGCTTTCGCTGCTCATCGGCGGCGGATAACAGCTGAACAGATGATCGACATGGCTGTGGCAGTGTGCCAGGTCAACCACCCACGCCTCTGAGCCGCGACGCGAGAGTTTCTCCAGCCGCTGCTGCGTGTGCGGAAAATCACGCAGGCACTTCAGCACCGCATGGTGGTCGAGGTGAATAATCGTGCGCCGGTAAATTGCTTCCGCCTGTTCGTCTACCCTGACTTTATGCAGGGTAAACGGCGGAAAGAAAAACAGGCGTCCGGGGCGCATGGTGTAGTGACGGTTATCGACAATCGCGACGCCAAACCCTTCTTCCACATAGAGAATTTCAAGACACTGATGCCAGTGGTGGTAACGCACCGTGTTAGCAAACAGGCGGCTGAACGACGCTACGGTGTCGTTTAAGGTAATGAGCTCAAGACGATCGGTTATGGGCGCGTCATGCATAGTGCAATAAAACTCAACTTTTCCCCGTCAGAAGAGATTTATAAACCACCTTTTTAAATTTTATCAACCGCAGGTTTATCGAACGTTCTCACCTGTGACGTGGCTAACATTTCTCCACCTTAAGCATTCACTATGCTTGGCCGCAGTTGATGACGAGGGTGGAACTATGCGGGCGGAAAGCGAAGAAAAATCAAATCTGTTGTCTTCACGCCAGGACGTCGTGGCGTCTCTGAATACCTTACTTGGCGCGCTGGATAAGCAGTTTCCGGTAAATCATTCGCGGTTCTCGCTGGGTGATACCTGCGCGCACTACGCGACGGATATCGCGCAGATGGAGGGGCTCTCCCGCGCGCTATGGGGGCTGTTTCCGCTGTTGGCTTCGGGCGATGCTTCGCCGTTTAGCGAGAAGTACATGCAGGCCATCAGGATCGGCACCGATCCGCAAAGCCCGGGCTACTGGGGCGAAACCGATCCGTACGATCAGCGTCTGGTCGAGATGGCATCCTACGGTCTGGGGCTTTCCCTGCTGGGGAATAAACTCACCGATTGCTTCAGCGAGCGCGAGGTGATGAACCTGCGCGCGTGGCTGAATCAGATTGCCGACGCGCAGATGCCCGACAGCAACTGGAACTACTTTGCCATTATGGTCCAGCTGGGCTTCAAACGCGCCGGGCTGCCGTACGACCAGGCCGCCATCGACCATCGGTTTGCGCTGATGGAGGTCTATTACCTGGGTGACGGCTGGTATTCCGACGGCGCGGATCGCCCGAAAGATTACTACATCTCCATGGCGTTCCACTTCTACGGCCTGATTTACGCCACTTTAAGCGGCGATGAGGCGAGGGCAGAAGTGCTGCGCGAGCGCTCGCGTCTGTTTGCGGAGGACTTTATCTACTGGTCCGCCGCGGACGGCGCGTCGGTACCGTTTGGCCGCAGCCTGACCTACCGCTTTGCGATGGTCGCCTTCTGGAGCGCGGTTGCCTTCTCTGAACTTGACGTGTTCACGCCGGGTATTGTGAAGGGCATTATCCTGCGCCATCTCCGCTGGTGGCAGCAGCAGACGATTACCGATCGGGACGGCATTCTGACCCTCGGTTTTGCCTGTCCGAACCTCGCCATGTGTGAGGACTATAACTCTCCCGGCTCGCCCTACTGGGCGCTTAAAAGCTACCTGATTCTGGCGCTGCCGGAGACGCATCCGTTCTGGCAGGCAGAAGAACAGCCGCTGCCCACGCTGGCGGAGAAGCACGTCATCCCGCACGCGCAGCAGATCCTGATGCATTCGACGAACTCTCAGCACGTCACCATGCTCACCGGCGGTCAGCTGGAGCTGAATAACTACGTCAACACCGAAGCGAAATACACCAAATTTGCCTACTCCAGCCGCTTTGGCTTCACCATTGAGCGCGGACGCTTTGGCCTGAAGCATGCGGCCTGTGATTCCATGCTGCTGCTGGCGGACGGGGATAACTATTTCCGCGGACGTCGCGAGTGCGACGCGGTGCGGGTGGATGAAAACTACATCTATTCACGCTGGTCGCCGTGGCACGACGTTCACATCGAGACCTGGCAAATCCCCTTCGGCGAGTGGCATTTGCGCCTGCACCGCATCAACAGCGCGCGCACGCTGCAAACGGCGGAGGGCGGTTTCGCCGTGATGAAAACGGAGCACCAAATCCGCGAGCGCGGCAGCTATCTGGCGGCAGAGAACGGCAGCAGTGCGATTGTCGATCTGTCGCCTTTCATTGAACGCACCCCGGACAGCATCGTCACGCCGCCGAACAGCAGCATCATGTTCCCGGAGTGCGCCTCCATTCCGCTGTTAAAAACCGATCTCCAACCGGGAGAGCGCTGGCTCTGCTGCGCCGTCATTGCCAGTGAAAAACAGAACGTTGCGGCCGCGCCGCATCTGGATATGAACCATAACCGGGTCGTAATCCGCGACCCTGGAGGCGAACGTCTGCTGTCGTTCACGTTATAAAAATTCTAACCCTACACCTCGGCGAGGATGGTATGAAAAATACATCGACAACCAACAGAACCGAATATTACAAAATCAGCAGCTTTATTTTTCTCTATTTCTTTACCTGGTCCGCGAGTATTGGCCTGCTGGCGATCTGGCTGGGTCAAAAAGCGAATCTCAGCGGGACGGTAATTGGAACCGTGTTCGCGGTGAACGGAATATTTTCCGTTATTCTCAAACCCATCTACGGCTATATTCTCGATAAAATCGGCATGAGCAAATACCTGCTCTATTTTGTGGTCGCCATGTCGGCCCTGATGGCGCCGTTTTTTATTTACGTCTATCAGCCGCTGTTAATGTCCAGCACCTTGCTGAGGATTATTATCGGCGCGCTCTATTTAAGCTTTGCCTGGTATGCAGGCGTGGCGGCGTGTGAATCCTATTCCGACCGCTTCAGCCGCTTAAACGGCATGGAGTTCGGGCAAATTCGTATGTGGGGCTCGCTCGGCTGGGCGGTGGCATCGTCCTTCTCCGGCCTGCTGTTCAACCTCTCACCGACCTATAACTTCATTATGGGCAGCGTGACGTCGATCGTGATGCTGGTTGTCCTGCTCAGCCTGAAAGTGAACACTAACTCCGTTCATGCCGATGCGGTATTGACCAAAGAGAAAATTGCCCCCGCAGATGTGTATGCCCTGCTGCGTAACCGTAAATTCTGGGCTTTTTGCCTGTACGTGGCGGGCGTGGCGTGGATGATGTTTATCGCCGAGCAGCAGTTCTCGCGCTATTTCGTCACCTTCTTTGACGATATTCATGAGGGCAACGCGGTGTTTGGCTATCTCGGCACCGTGCAGTCGGGCATAGAATTCGTCATGTATATGGTTGTCCCGCTGTTCGTTAACTTTATTGGCGCCAGACGCGGGCTATTAATTGTCGGGCTGATCGTCGGGGCGCGTTTGATTATTTCCGGGATGTGCGACTCGCATCTGTTAATTTCCGTGCTCAAGCCGCTATACGGTATAGAAATTTGCCTGCTGCTGGTGTCGGTCTTTAAATATATTGCGGAGCATTTCGACAAGCGCGTGAACGCCACCATGTATTTACTGGGCTATCAGGCGATGCTGTACGTGGGGAACGTGGTGGTTTCCTCGCCTGCCGGATATATGTATGACCGCATCGGCTTTGAACAGACCTATATCATCATGGGGGCGACGGCGCTGATCTTTACCTTTATTTCTGCCTTTACGTTATCCGCCTGCCAGAGCAAATGGCGCGGCCCCCGCCCGCTGAACGTAGCAGAACCTTCATCACGCTGACCACAAGGAACCGAAATATGTTAAGTCGTATCAGAGAGGAACGCCTGTCTGCCATTCCTGCTCCAGTAGACTCGCGCCTGTTTAGCGATGAACTGATCTCTGCGCGTAGCCACGTCCTCGAGCTGATTAGCCGTCATTTAACGGCATTCGGAGAGCAGTTCCCGGC
Source organism: Enterobacter sp. 22499 (assembly GCF_052044815.1). Classification (NCBI taxonomy): domain Bacteria; kingdom Pseudomonadati; phylum Pseudomonadota; class Gammaproteobacteria; order Enterobacterales; family Enterobacteriaceae; genus Enterobacter; species Enterobacter sp. 22499. Next base: position 264,856 of record NZ_JBQENR010000006.1, read on the forward strand.
GGAAACCTGCCGGAACGGTTATTACCCGCTGACCAACAACGTAGAGTGGACAACCAGCTTCTGGACCGGCCAGCTGTGGCTGGCGTGGGAGATGAGCGGCGAGAAGAAATTCCGCTCGATGGCGGAAAAACACGTGCGCTCCTTCGGCCTGCGCATCGCCGGGCGCAGCGACACCAACACTCACGATCTGGGCTTCCTGTACACGCTCTCCTGCGTGGCGGCCTGGCGACTCACCGGCAGCCGCGAGGCGCGCGGTTTCTCCCTGCTGGCGGCTGAAGCCCTGCTGGAGCGCTTTCATGAGAAGGCGAAAATCATTCAGGCGTGGGGCGATCTTTCAGACCCGGAGCTGGCCGGACGGATGATCATCGACTGCAACATGAATCTGCCGCTGCTCTACTGGGCGACGGAGCAGACGGGGGATCCGCGCTTTGCTGACGCCGCAAAAGCGCACGTCATGCAGGCGGCAAACTATCTCATCCGCGACGATGCCTCCACGTTCCACACCTATTATATGGACGTGGTAACCGGCGCGCCGCGCTACGGCAATACCCAGCAGGGCTATGCCGATGACTCCTGCTGGTCGCGCGGGCAGGCGTGGGGGATTTACGGCTTCCTGCTGAGCTATATCTATACCGGCGACGAGACGATGATCGCCCTGTCGAAGCGGCTGGCGAACTACTTCCTCAACCGCCTCCCGGAAGACTACGTCTGCCACTGGGATCTGGCGCTGGTGGGGACCGACGCGCTGCGCGATTCGTCCTCGGCGGCGATTGCGGTGTGCGGGCTGCTGGAGCTGGTGAAGCACCTGCCCGTGACGGATCCGGACCGGGAGCGGTATCTGGAGTGGGCCAAAGGCATTATGTCGTCACTGACGAAGCACTACCTGATGGGCAAAGAGGAGAAGGGCACCGGGCTGCTGAAGCACTCGGTCTATCACCTGGCGAGCAACAAAGGGGTGGACGAGTGTGCGAGCTGGGGAGATTACTTCTACGTGGAGGCGCTGGTGCGCTTTACGCAGAGCTGGAAACTGTACTGGTAAAAACGGTCGGGGGGCGACCCCCGACTCGCGGATCACGCTTTAGGAATACGCAGCGTCTGGCCGGGATAGATTTTATCCGGGCTGGAGAGCATCGGGCGGTTAGCCTCAAAAATCTTGTTGTACTGGTTGGCATCGCCGTACACGGTTTTGGAGATAGCGCTCAGGGTGTCGCCGGATTTTACCGTGTAGTAGGTGGCTTCATCTTTGGCATCGGTCGTGGTGATGTTGTTCTCCACCTCGCTGACGCCCGCGATGTTGCCGACGGCGACCTGGATTTTTTCTTTCTGCTCCTGGGTCAGCCCGTCACCCGTCACGCTGGCCTTGCCGTCGGTAACGTTAACCTGAACTTTGTCTGAACCGGGAATGTTGAGTTTCTTGAGGTGCTCGGTGATTTTGTCGCTCTGACCTTTGTGGTCGGTCAGGTTATCCCATAGCTTTTCGCCTGCTTCTTTCACGAAGTTAAAAAGACCCATTCCATCCTCCTGTTAATCATGAAGTCAGAATAAGCATAGCAGGTCAGAGAGAATTCCCTCCCCGGAAGGAGAGGGAAGGCAGGTTTTAAACCCCTTGCTCCAGAATACGGATGTGGGTCTCCAGCACGTCACCCTTCACCGCATCGCTCCACGCTTTCATGTGCGCGGTCTGCAGGTGTGCTTCAAGGTGCGCGACGGTTTCCCACTGCTCAACCATGATAATGGAGTCTGGCGCAGTGGCCTGGAAGCTTGCGTCGGTAGCGGCATCCACCATCGGCGCGTAGCCGTGGCAGCCTTCTTCTTTCAGTACGGTTGGGATGATTTTCGCGAACTGATCCAGCACCGCCTGGCGGTGATGTTGACCTGGACGAGTACGGATTTCTGCGATTACTGTAAGCATGGTTACTACTCCTTTAATTCCAGGCTACCAGTTAAGCAAAAATTTTCGCGAGATGCTTGCGATATTCTGCGATATAGCTCGGGACGTCAGGCATTTTAATCACGTCGTTGACGATAAAGGTCGGCAGCGGATCCATCCCCAGGAACTGGTTCGCCTTGTGGAACGGCAGATACGCGCCGTCTACGCCCACGCCTTCGAAGAACTGATCTTTTTCGGTGAAGGCCTCCAGAGGGGCGTTCCAGGTCAGGGAGAGCATATATTTTTTGCCCTGAATCAGACCGCCGGAGCCGTATTTTTTAGAGGCGTCTGAGCGGGTGCGTCCGTCGCTGGCATACAGCGAACCGTGACCTTCGGTGAAGACGTCGTCCATGTACTTTTTCACGGTCCACGGCGCGCCCATCCACCAGCCCGGCATCTGCCAGACAACCACATCGGCCCACAGGAAGTTCTGTACTTCGGCCTTCACGTCATAGTTGCTGTCCGCGCGCACGACCTTAACATCATGCCCGGCGTCGCGCAGGAAACCGTCCGCGACCTCGGTCAGGGTGTCATTCAGCTGGCCTTTAGAGTGCGCGAACTCTTTCGCGCCGTTGATAATCAGAATGTTGCTCATTATTTGTCCTCGGTGATGAGAGTATGCCGGGTATTCTACGCGCGAGGACGGAGCGGAAAAATAAGCAAAATGTGCAAAGTCTTTTGCGCTAAATGCAATAATCCCTTACCAGTTAACCTTCACTTCAAAGCCGCCTTCTGGCGCATTGCCCAGCGAGACGCGCATGCCGTGCAGCGCGGCAATGCGTTTCACAATGGATAGCCCCAGCCCGCTGCCCGTGGCGTCCTGACCCGGTGGACGATAAAAGCGCTCGCCGAGACGCGCCAGCGCATCGGGCGAAATGCCCGGGCCATTGTCGCGCACGGTAACGCTACGGGTGTTCAGCGTCACGTCTACCACGCTGCCGCGCGGGCTGTAGCGGGTGGCGTTATCCAGCAGGTTGCGCGCCAGCAGGCTCAGAAGCAGCTGCTGACCCGTGCGGGTCACCTCCGGCGCGTTGATGTGCAGGCGAATATCAATACCCGCCTGCTGTGCAGAAGGATAAATATCCATTACCGCAGACTGCAGCAGGTCGCCCATCGCTATCTGTTCTACGCCGTCCAGGCTGTCCAGCGAGTCCAGGCGCGACAGGGTGAGGAGCTGATCCACCAGCCGGGAGGCACGGTCGATACCCGCGTGCAGCTGCGCCAGCGCTTTTTCCTGCGCCTGCGAATCGTCCTGAGAAAGCTGCGCCACGTCGGTTTGCACCTTCAGCGCCGCCAGGGGGCTGCGCAGCTCGTGGGCGGCGTCGGAGGTAAAGCGGCGCTCGCGGGTCATCATCTCCTGGGTACGGGTAAAAAGATGGTTCAGCGAGTCGAGCAGGGGGCGCACTTCCGCCGGCACGCCCTGAGTGGGCAGGGCGTCGGTGGCGTCCGGCGAGCGGGAACGCAGGGTCTGGGCCAGCTTTTTAAGGGGCTTCAGCTCCCGGCTCAGCAGGACGATCAGCAACAGCAGCATCACCGGCAGCGCCACCAGCCACGGCGTCAGCTGCGAGCTGACCACGTCCAGCGCCATATCCTGCCGGTATTCCCACTCCTGGCCGACCACCACGCGGTATTTTCCGTCTGGCGACGTCAGCCATAAAAAGCGCCATTCATCGTTGTCATCCTGAAGCCGTCCGTCATCAAAGCCGTCACGACGATAGTGATACGGGATATCGCGCCCGTTTTCGCCGTCGTTAAGGATCATCGTGCCGTCTGAAGCGTAAATAGCGAAGGCCAGCGCGTCATCGTCCAGATGCCCGTGTTTGGCCTTTTTCGGCACCTCGCGCATGCGCTCCGGCGCGCGGATCTCGTCCAGATCCATCGTCAGCAGCCGTTTGGCAAACAGCATCTGCTGGGTGTCGAACAGCTTATCGAGCTTGTGGGTGGTCTGCTGCCACGCCACCAGGCTGGCGGCAAACCAGGCCGTCAGAGACAGCGCTAAAAAGAGGAGCGTCAGGCGCAGCTTAAGGCTCAGCTTCATGCGTCACCCAGGGTGTAGCCGATGCCGTGCACGGTGCGGATAAACTCGCTCCCGAGCTTGCGGCGTAAATGATGGACATGGACTTCGACGGCGTTGCTGGAGACGTCATCGTCCCAGGTATAAAGCTTTTCCTCGATCAGCTTGCGCGGCAGCACCCGGCCCGCGTTGCGCATCAGCAGCTCCAGCAGGGCGAACTCTTTCGGTTTAAGCGTCAGCGTTTCGCCCTCCAGCGTGGCGACGAGGCTTGCCGGATCGAGCGTCACCTTGCCGTGGCGCAGCTCGCTGCGGGTCTGACCGTGGCTGCGGCGCACCAGCGCTTCCAGACGGGCGGCCACTTCTATCAGCGCGAACGGCTTACAGAGATAATCGTCCGCACCGAGGCGCAGCCCTTCAACGCGCTGGTTCAGCGCATCCCGCGCGGTCAGGATCAGTACCGGCTCGCTGCGCCCGCTTTCGCGCCAGGCGCGCAGGATCTCCAGACCGTCAATTCCCGGTAGGGTCAGGTCAAGCACCACGGCATCATAGGGCGCAGAGGCAAGCGCGGCCTGCCCGGTTTTCCCCTCGGTAAACCAGTCCACGCTAAAGCCCAGTTTGCTTAAGCCTGCTTTGATGCCATCGCCGATTAACCTGTCGTCTTCTACCAGTAAAATGCGCATGTTCCCTCCTTGATGCCGTCAGTAAACCCTCTGCAAGCGCCTGCTGTACAGTAAAAATAAATAAATTTTCCCCTTAAGAAGTTGTTAAGGTTTACCCTGTTTAATGGACTGCGAAACGACATTAAAGGGAGAGATGAAGATGAAAAAATTCGCTGCAATTGCTGCCATCATGATGATGACCACCGCGCCGGTCTTTGCTGCACAGGGCGGTTTTACTGGCCCATCTGCGACACAGACCCAGACGCAAACCCAGCAGGGCGGTTTTGTCGATAACAACGCCAACCTCACCACCGCGGCTAAAGTGAAAGATCTGAAGGACGATGCCTGGGTGAAGCTGCGCGGGAACATTACCGAGCGCCTGTCCGATGACCGCTACACCTTCCGCGACGAGTCGGGCACGGTGGTGGTTGAGATTGACCACAAGCGCTGGAACGGCGTGACCGTCACCCCGCAGGATAAAGTAGAACTGCAGGGTAAAGTCGACAAAGACTGGAACGAGTTTGAAATCGACGTGAAGCAGGTTATCAAGCTGAACAAATAACCCGAAAAGGGCCGCTTATGCGGCCCTTTTTCTTTGTGACTCAATTCGTCAGATGAGGTAGTATCTGCGGCAATATTGCCTGAAACCCTTCGGTTTCTGAGTTGAGGAATCACACGTAATGAGCGATATGGCAGAGCGCCTCGCGCTACATGAATTCACGGAAAACGCCTACCTGAACTACTCCATGTACGTCATCATGGACAGGGCGTTGCCGTTTATCGGGGATGGCCTGAAGCCCGTTCAGCGCCGCATCGTCTATGCGATGTCCGAACTGGGGCTGAACGCCACCGCCAAGTTCAAGAAATCCGCCCGTACCGTCGGTGACGTACTGGGTAAATACCATCCGCACGGCGACAGCGCCTGCTATGAAGCGATGGTGCTGATGGCCCAGCCGTTCTCTTACCGATATCCGCTGGTGGACGGGCAGGGGAACTGGGGTGCGCCGGACGATCCGAAATCCTTCGCAGCGATGCGTTATACCGAATCCCGCCTGTCCAAATACGCCGAAGTGCTGCTGCGCGAGCTGGGTCAGGGAACCGTTGACTGGGTGCCAAACTTCGACGGTACGCTGCAGGAGCCGAAGATGCTGCCTGCGCGTCTGCCGAACATCCTGCTGAACGGCACCACCGGGATTGCGGTCGGTATGGCGACGGACATTCCGCCGCACAACCTGCGTGAAGTGGCGAAAGCCGCCATCACCCTGATTGAGCAGCCGAAAGCCACGCTCGACGACCTGCTGGATATCGTGCAGGGTCCGGATTTCCCGACCGAAGCCGAGATCATCACCTCGCGTGCAGAAATCCGCAAAATCTACCAGAACGGTCGCGGCTCCGTGCGCATGCGCGCGGTGTGGAATAAAGAGGACGGCGCCGTGGTGATCACCGCGCTGCCGCACCAGGTGTCCGGTGCGAAGGTGCTGGAGCAGATCGCCGCCCAGATGCGCAATAAAAAGCTGCCGATGGTGGATGATCTGCGCGACGAATCCGACCACGAGAACCCGACTCGTCTGGTGATCGTGCCGCGCTCTAACCGCGTGGACATGGAGCAGGTGATGAACCACCTGTTCGCCACTACCGATCTGGAAAAAAGCTACCGCATCAACCTGAATATGATTGGTCTGGACGGTCGTCCGGCGGTGAAAAACCTGCTGGAGATCCTCAGCGAGTGGCTGACGTTCCGCCGCGATACGGTGCGCCGTCGTCTGAACCATCGTCTGGAGAAAGTGCTTAAGCGCCTGCATATCCTCGAAGGTTTGCTGGTGGCGTTCCTCAATATCGATGAAGTGATTGAGATCATCCGTACCGAGGACGAGCCGAAGCCCGCGCTGATGTCGCGCTTTGGCATCAGCGAAACCCAGGCCGAAGCGATCCTCGAACTGAAGCTGCGCCATCTCGCTAAGCTGGAAGAGATGAAGATCCGCGGCGAGCAAAGCGAGCTGGAAAAAGAGCGCGATCAGCTGCAGGCGATCCTCGCCTCCGAACGCAAGATGAACACCCTGTTGAAGAAAGAGCTGCAGGCGGATGCCGATGCCTTCGGTGACGACCGTCGTTCTCCGCTGCACGAGCGCGAAGAAGCGAAGGCGATGAACGAGCACGACATGCAGCCGTCCGAGCCGGTGACCATTGTGCTGTCGCAGAGCGGCTGGGTGCGCAGCGCCAAAGGCCACGATATCGACGCGCCGGGCCTAAGCTATAAAGCGGGCGACAGCTTTAAAGCGGCGGTGAAAGGCAAGAGCAACCAGCCGGTGGCGTTTATCGACTCCACGGGCCGCAGCTACGCTATCGACCCGATCACGCTGCCTTCCGCGCGCGGCCAGGGCGAACCGCTCACCGGTAAGCTGACGCTGCCGCCGGGCGCAACGGTTGACCACATGCTGATGGAGGCCGACGACCAGAAGCTGCTGATGGCGTCCGATGCGGGCTACGGCTTTATCTGTACCTTTAACGACCTCGTGTCGCGTAACCGTGCCGGTAAAGCGCTGATCAGCCTGCCGGACAATGCCCGCGTGATGACACCGCTGGTGATTGAGAACGAGAGCGACATGCTGCTGGCGATCACCTCTGCCGGACGCATGCTGATGTTCCCGGTCAGCGACCTGCCGGAGCTGTCTAAAGGTAAGGGCAACAAGATCATCAACATCCCGTCGGCGGAAGCCGCGAAAGGTGAAGATGGCCTGGCGCACCTCTTCCTGCTGCCGCCGCAGAGCACGCTGACCATCCACGTTGGCAAGCGTAAAATCAAGCTTCGCCCGGAAGAGCTGCAGAAAGTGGTGGGCGAGCGCGGTCGCCGCGGTTCGCTGATGCGCGGCCTGCAGCGTATCGACCGCGTGGAGATTGATTCGCCTGCGCGCAGCAGCGCGGGCGATAGCGAAGAGTAATGTCATGACACCCCCTCTGTCCGGAGGGGGTATTTCAATAAAATTTCCCGTAAAATCGTTGTTAATTCGTGCGTTGCGATTAACAATACGCGCTCGTAATAAAGTCCTTACCTGGCCACAGGTGAAGTATAATTGTCAGCTGTCAGGGCTTCAGAGGTCGCTATGCTATACATTGTTCGTCTCATTCTTACCGTTATTTACTGCATTCTGGTCTGTATTTTCGGCTCTATTTACTGCCTGTTCAGCCCGCGTAATCCGAAGCATGTTGCCACCTTTGGCCATATGTTCGGTCGCCTTGCGCCGCTGTTTGGTCTGAAGGTTGAAAAACGCCTGCCTGAAGGAGCGGAGAACTTCGGTAACGCCATCTATATCGCCAACCATCAGAACAACTACGATATGGTGACGGCCTCCAATATTGTTCTGCCTCCGACCGTGACGGTGGGGAAAAAAAGCCTGCTGTGGATCCCGTTTTTTGGCCAGCTGTACTGGCTGACCGGTAACCTGCTGATCGACCGTAACAACCGTGCAAAAGCGCACGGCACGATTGCAGAAGTGGTGAATCATTTTAAAAAGCGCCGGATCTCAATCTGGATGTTCCCGGAAGGGACGCGTAGCCGCGGGCGCGGCCTGCTGCCGTTTAAAACCGGCGCGTTTCATGCCGCAATTGCGGCAGGTGTTCCAATTATTCCCGTGTGCGTTTCCAATACTTCTAATAAGATTAATCTTAACCGCCTGAATAATGGTCTGGTGATTGTCGAAATGCTGCCACCCGTCGATACCAGCAAATACGGTAAAGACCAGGTGCGCGAACTGGCAGCACACTGCCGCGAGCTAATGGCTCAGCATATTGCGCTGCTGGATAAAGAAGTCGCAGAAAGAGAAGCCGCCGGTAAGGTTTAATTCGGCGTTAAAGGGAAAAAGAATTCCCGCGTTGTTAGTCGTTTCAGATGGAGCTTATATGTCACTCAGTCGGCGTCAGTTTATTCAGGCTTCGGGGATTGCCCTTTGTGCGGGTGCGATGCCGCTGACAGCCAGCGCCGCCGGGCAGCAGCAGCCGCTGCCCATTCCGCCGTTGATTGAATCCCGTCGCGGGCAGCCGCTTTTCCTCACGCTTCAGCGCAGCCACTGGTCCTTTACCCAGGGCACGCGCGCGCCGGTGTGGGGCATTAACGGGCGCTACCTCGGGCCGACCATCCGCGTGTGGAACGGCGATGACGTTAAGCTCATTTACAGCAACCGTACGGCTGAAAATGTCGCCATGACCATCAGCGGCTTACAGGTTCCTGGCCCTTTGATTGGCGGCGCGGCGCGAATGATGTCCCCCAACGCTGACTGGGCGCCCGTCCTGCCGATTCGCCAGAGTGCGGCAACCCTGTGGTATCACGCCAATACCCCTAACCGTACGGCGCAGCAGGTCTATAACGGTCTGGCCGGCATGTGGCTGGTGGAAGATGAGGTCAGTAAATCTCTGCCGATCCCGAACCACTACGGCGTGGACGATTTCCCGGTCATTATTCAGGACAAACGTCTGGATAACTTCGGCACGCCGGAGTACAGCGAGCCGGGCAGCGGTGGCTTTGTCGGCGATACCTTGCTGGTTAACGGCGCGCAGAGCCCGTACGTGGAAGTGTCCCGCGGCTGGGTGCGCCTGCGCCTGCTCAACGCCTCTAACTCGCGTCGCTATCAGCTGCAGATGAGCGATGGCCGCCCGCTGCACGTGATCTCCGGTGACCAGGGCTTTTTACCCGCGCCGGTCTCCGTTAAACAGCTGGCGCTGGCGCCGGGTGAACGTCGTGAAATTCTGGTGGATATGACCAACGGGGACGAAGTCTCCGTCACCTGTGGTGAAGCCGCGAGCATCGTTGACCGTATTCGCGGGTTCTTTGAGCCGTCGAGCATTCTGGTTTCCACGCTGGTGCTTACTCTGCGTCCAACCGGCCTGCTGCCGTTGGTCACCGATAGCCTGCCGATGCGCCTGCTGCCGCAGGAGATCATGAGTGGCTCGCCGGTGCGCAGCCGTGATATCAGCCTGGGCGACGATCCGGGCATCAACGGCGCGCTGTGGGATGTAAATCGCATCGACATCACCGCTCAGCAGGGAACGTGGGAGCGCTGGACGGTCCGGTCAGACATGCCGCAGTCGTTCCATATTGAAGGTGTGTCATTCCTGATCCGCAATGTTAATGGCGCGATGCCGTTCCCGGAAGATCGTGGCTGGAAAGATACCGTGTGGGTGGACGGCCAGGTTGAACTGCTCGTCTACTACGGTCAGCCTTCGTGGCCGCACTTCCCATTCCTGTTCCACAGCCAGACGCTGGAGATGATGGACAGGGGCTCGGTAGGGCAGATGCTGGTGAATCCGGCGCCGTAACGTGCTTTTCTCCCTCTCCCTGTGGGTGTACGGTCCGGGGACATAGTGAACACTTGTTCGGGGACATGGTAGACACTTACAACTGAGGCATAAGAACCCGTTTATGGAGTCGCTTATGCCCTGGGATGCGAGAGATACCAT
>NZ_JBQENR010000007.1:0-264979 GCF_052044815.1 Enterobacter sp. 22499
ATGAATTACGTATGTTCACTCAGAGACTTGGTATTCATTTTTCGTCCGAGGACGTTAAGAATCCATGTCACTTTGAGTGCCCACACAGATTGTCTGATAAATTGTTAAAGAGCAGTGCCGCTTCGTTTTTGCTGCGGCGCGGGGTGTGCATATTACGCTTTCCCGCTTCAGAGTCAAGCGTTTATTTTCGCTGTTCTCTGCTGACCCGGCGGCGTGTGTGCCGTTGCTCCGTGTCAGTGGAGGCGCATTATAGGGCGTTATTCTTAAGTGACAAGAGGAAATTCAAAAAAAGTTTCTGACCGTGTTTTTTTTCACCAACAGAGGTGATATCAAGCTACAAATTGTTCTATTTGATGTATCTGCAACCACAATCACATTCGAGGTGGCATAATTAACAGCATGAAACATTAAGGAATAAAAGCGATGCCATTAAGCGCACAACAGCTGGCCGCCCAAAAAAATCTGTCCTATGTGCTGGCAGAAAAGCTGGCGCAGCGGATTTTAGCGGGTAAATATGCCCCGGGGAGCATCCTGCCGGGTGAAATGGAGCTGGGTGAGCAGTTTGGAGTAAGCCGTACCGCGGTTCGCGAGGCGGTGAAAACCCTGACGGCAAAAGGTATGGTGCTTCCACGCCCTCGTATTGGCACGCGCGTGATGCCACAGAATAACTGGAATTTTCTCGATCAGGAGCTGCTCTCCTGGTGGATGACCGAAGACAACTTTCATCAGGTCGTCGATCACTTTCTTGTAATGCGCAGCAGCCTTGAACCTCAGGCATGCCTGCTTGCCGCCACGCTCGGGACAGCAGAGCAGAAAGCGCAGCTTAACGCACTCATGGAAGAGATGGTGTTCCTGAAAAAACACTTCAACCGGGAACGATGGATTGAGGTCGATATGGCCTGGCATGAACATATCTATATGATGAGCGCCAATCCGTTCCTCACTTCCTTTGCTTCGTTATTCCATTCGGTGTACCACACCTACTTTACCTCTATTACACAAGACGAAGTGGTAAAGCTGGATTTGCATCAGGCGATAGTAGATGCCATTCAGGAGAGCGACGGGCAGCGAGCCCTGACTGCATGTCAGGCATTGCTGACCGCACCAACCCACCAGCAGGTAAATAAATGACAGAGAAAAAAGCGCGCAGCATGGCCGGATTGCCGTGGATTGCAGCCATGGCGTTCTTTATGCAGGCACTGGATGCCACCATCCTCAATACGGCGCTTCCCGCCATTGCGCAAAGCCTTAACCGCTCCCCGCTGGCAATGCAGTCCGCCATCATCAGCTACACCCTCACGGTGGCGATGTTGATCCCGGTAAGTGGCTGGCTGGCCGATCGCTTCGGTACCCGCAGAGTTTTCATGCTGGCCGTAACGCTCTTTACGCTCGGTTCACTGGCCTGCGCGCTCTCCACTTCATTAACGGAGCTGGTTATCTTTCGCGTACTGCAGGGAATAGGCGGCGCGATGATGATGCCGGTGGCGCGCCTCGCTTTGCTGCGTGCCTACCCACGCAGCGAACTGCTCCCCGTACTCAACTTTGTCACCATGCCGGGGCTGGTCGGCCCAATACTTGGCCCGGTCCTCGGGGGTGTGCTGGTTACCTGGGCAAGCTGGCACTGGATTTTCCTGATTAATATTCCGATTGGCGTGGCAGGGCTGATCTATGCCCGCAAATATATGCCGAACTTCACCACGCCAAGGCGCAGCTTCGATATGGGCGGCTTTTTCCTGTTTGGACTGAGCCTGGTGCTGTTCTCCAGTGGCATGGAGCTCATTGGCGAGAAGCTCGTTGAAACGTGGCTGGCGCTCGCCGTCATCCTCAGTGGTATTCTGCTGTTCCTTCTTTATATACGCCATGCGCGTCGTCACCCGACACCGCTTATCTCTTTATCTCTCTTTAACACCCGAACCTTTTCCGTCGGGATCGCGGGAAATATTGCCTCACGTCTGGGCACAGGCTGCGTACCGTTCCTGATGCCATTGATGCTGCAGGTGGGGTTCGGCTACCCGGCGCTGATTGCCGGCTGCATGATGGCGCCCACGGCAATGGGTTCCATTCTGGCGAAATCGACGGTCACACAGGTACTGCGCTGGTTTGGCTATCGTAAAACGCTGGTTGGCGTGACGGTCTTTATCGGTCTGATGATTACGCAGTTCTCGCTGCAATCCGCGGCGTTACCGGTCTGGATGTTGATCCTGCCGCTGTTTGTGCTGGGAATGGCGATGTCAACGCAGTTCACGTCGATGAACACCATCACCCTTGCGGACCTGACCGACGAGAACGCGAGCAGCGGCAACAGTGTACTGGCGGTGACCCAACAGCTGTCGATCAGCCTCGGGGTAGCCGTGAGCGCGGCGGTGCTGCGGTTTTATGAAGGGTTTGACGGCACGAATACCGTTGAGCAGTTCCACTATACCTTTATCACCATGGGCGCGCTTACCGTGGTGTCGGCGCTGGTCTTTATGTTGTTAAAACCGAAAGATGGCCGGAACCTGATTAAAGAACGTCACAAAGAGAAAGCTAAACCGAACCGCGTTCCATCAGAACAGGAGTAAGCTGCAAACGTTGCTGTTGCAGCGTGGGCTGCGCCATACGGTGGATCAACACGTCGATGGCCAGCTCACCCAGTTCATCCTTCGGCTGATGGATCGTGGTCAGCGGCGGCGTCATGTAGCGCGCCAGTTCGATATCATCGTAACCCACGATCGCCATATCGTCCGGAACGCGCAGTCCCGCCTGATACAGCGCCTGATAGGCACCAAACGCCATCGCATCGTTGCCGATAAACACCGCCTGCGGGCGAGGCTCTTGCGCCAGCAGCGTCTGCATTGCCTCGAAACCGCCGTTAAACTCGAAATCGCCGGTGATGCGATAGCCATCAGGAATGGCAAGCCCTGCCCGCTCCATTGCCGAAAGATAGCCTTCCAGACGCAAGCGCGCCGGGGTTTTATCCAGCGGGCCGGTAATGCAGGCAATGCGGGTATGGCCTTTATCAATCAGGTGCTGCGTCGCCATATCGCCACCCAGCAGCGAGTTATCCTGAATCAGATCGCTGGTCCCGTCGAACGGCGCCCAGTCCATCATTACCGTGGGAATAGAAGGATAGCGCTGAATGATCTCTTTTGAAGGTTGATGCGTTTCGGTACAGAGCAGCAGCAGCCCGTCGACGCGTTTTTGCATCAGCGTTTCCAGGTTGCGGTTCATGCGCTGCTCGTCGCCTTCGGTATTGCACAGCACCAGACTGTAGCCACGCTCGAAGCAGCTGCGCTCTACGCCACGAACAAGTTCAGAATAGAAAGGATTGGTACTGGCCGTGATCAGCATGCCGATGGTGCGCGTCTGGTTAAGCTTCAGACTGCGCGCCAGCGCCGACGGCGCATAGTTGAGGTCTTTTACTGCGGCTTCGACTTTCTCCCGAATCGCCTCGCTGACGAAGCGGTCGTTATTAATAACGTGAGAGACGGTCGAAGTAGAAACGCCCGCCATGCGGGCGACATCTTTCATCGTAGCCAAGCGTTACCCCTGCTGACTTAAGAATTCGTCGATCTCTTTACGCCACGGAACGGAAGGCTGTGCGCCTTTGCGCGTCACCGCAATCGCGGCGGCGGCATGCGCAAAGCGGATCGCGTCATCCATCGCTTTTCCTTCCAGCAATGCCGTCACCAGCGCACCGTTGAAGGTGTCTCCAGCGGCGATGGTATCGATGGCTTTGACCTTAAAGCCCGGCACGCGACGGCCTTCGCCATTGACGCTAGCCCACACCCCGCGGCTACCAAGAGTAATGATAACGGTCCCGATGCCTTTTGCATGCAGCACTTTCGCCGCACGCGCGGCATCATTGTCATTTTCAACGCGAATGCCCGTCAGCTTTTCCGCTTCGGTTTCGTTCGGCGTAATGATGTCCACCAGTGCCAGCAGTTCATCTGATAATACACGGGCAGGCGCAGGGTTAAGTACGACAGTGGTATGATTTTCATGCGCAATTTTCGCGGCGGTCAGCACGCTTTCAACCGGGGACTCCAGCTGCATCAGCAGGGCCTCGGCCCCGCCAATGATTGCACGTTGCGCTTCTACGCGCTCCGTTGTTAGCGCTGCGTTAGCGCCAGCATGAATACCGATGACATTCTCACCTTCAGCGTTAACGAAAATCAGCGCCACGCCGGTAGACTCTCCCGCGACAACGCTGACCGGTGCGATATCGATGTTGTCGCTCGCCAGCTGCTTGCGTACGCGCTCGCCGGTATCGTCATCACCCGTACAGGCGATAAACGCGATATTCGCCCCGCTGCGCCCGGCGGCAACTGCCTGGTTTGCGCCCTTACCGCCGAATGCGACCTGATACTGATTGCCGGTGACGGTTTCGCCCGGAGTGGGGAACGTTTCAAGGTTAAGAATGTGATCGGCATTGATACTGCCAAGGACGACGAGGTTGCCTGCGGTTTTCATGTATTGAGGTGTCCATCTGAGAGCGCCACCGGTATTACCCGGTGGCGTATGCCACACTTTTCTTTTATTTGGTGTCCCTCAGGCAGCCAGCGACTGCCTGAATCGCCTTTACTGCTTAATGACCAGCTTCAGGTCAACAGGATATTTGGCCTGAACTTTTTCGCCCTTCAGCACTTTGTCGGCAGTTTCAACGCCAGTCGCGCCAATCTGCTCAGGCAGCTGAGCGATGGTCGCAGCCAGTTTGCCATCATTTACTGCTTTTTCACCATCCGGCGTGCCGTCAAATCCGACAACCATCACATCTGATTTACCTGCGGTCTGCAGGGCACGCAGCGCGCCCAGCGCCATTTCATCGTTCTGTGCAAATACCGCCTGCACATCTGGATGCGCGGTCAGCAGGTTCTGCATGACGTTCAGACCCTTAGTACGGTCGAAGTCTGCCGGCTGGCTGGCCAGCACGTTGAATTTGTGTGCAGCCACGGCCTGCTGGAAGCCTTCACCACGTTCACGGGCCGCGGAAGTACCGGCGATACCCTGCAGTTCGATAACTTTCGCGCCTTCACCGGCTTTCTTCGCGATGTAGTCACCAGCAATTTTACCGCCCAGCACGTTATCAGACGCAATGTGGCTCACAACTTCGCCTTTCGTTGCCTGACGGTCCAGAGTGATCACCGGAATTTTCGCCTGGTTTGCCATCTTCACGGCGTTGCCTACGGCATCAGAATCGGTTGGGTTGATCAGCAGAATTTTGGTGCCACGAACGGTTAAGTCCTGAACGTTAGCCAGCTCTTTCGCCGGGTTGTTCTGTGAATCCAGCACCACCAGGTTGTAGCCCAGTTTGTCCGCTTCTTTCTGCGCACCGTCCTTCAGGGAGACGAAGAACGGGTTGTTCAGGGTAGAGACAACCAGCGCGATGGTATCTTTCGCCATGGCGTTAGCACTTACGGTTGCGCTCAGCGCGACAGCGGAAACCAGGGTAGCCAGTTTTTTTTTCATGTTCATATCTAAGATGTCCTGTAGTGTCGTCAGTTACTGTTTTTTGTTGTCTACCAGTACCGCCAGCAAAATCACCACTGCCTTAACGATCATCTGGTAATAGGAGGAAACACCTAACAAATTCAAACCATTATTCAGGAAACCGAGGATCAGTGCGCCGATCAATGTCCCAACAATGCGACCTTTACCGCCCGCAAGGCTCGTACCGCCCAGAACCACCGCCGCGATGGCATCCAGCTCGTACCCCGTCCCCGCCGTCGGCTGTGCGGAAGAGAGGCGCGCCACTTCGATGATGCCCGCCAGAGAGGCCAGCAGGCCGCACAGGGAGTACACGATAATTTTGACTTTATTAACGCTGATACCGGACAGGCGCGTGGCCGCTTCGTTACCACCCAGCGCATAGATATAACGGCCCAGGCGGGTATGGTGCAGCATGTACCACGCCGCCAGGAAGACGATAGCCATGATCCAGACCGGGGTCGGGACACCCAGCGGGCGACCGATACCGAACCAGCCAAACAGATCCGCGTTATCCGTAAACCCGGTATTCACCGGGCTACCGTTGGTGTAAACCATGGTCACACCGCGCAGCAGCAGCATCATCACCAGCGTGGCGATAAACGCCTGAACGCGGCCTTTTGCCACAATCACGCCAGTTACGGCACCAATCGCCGCGCCAGCCGCCAGTGCAGCCGCAACGGCCACCAGCGCGTTGACCTCAATTCCCACAATTGAAGCGGCGATCGCACCGGTGAGCGCCAGCAGGGAACCGACGGACAGATCGATACCCGAGGTCAAAATCACCAGCGTCATGCCGACCGCCATAATGGCGTTCACCGACGTCTGCTGCAGAATGTTGAACAGGTTATTGACGGTAAAAAAGTTCGGGCTCATGGTCGAGACAATCGCGATCAGCACCAGCAGGGCAATCAGCGATTTTTGTTCCATCAGCCATGCCTTTGTGAAATAGCGGCGACCAGAAACAGCCTGGGTAGTCATCTTCTTACTCCTGATTCACGCGATTAAGCTTGCCCACAGCGGCAGCCATCAGAACTTCCTGGGTGGCCTGCTCGCGAGTGAATTCACCGCCGAGATGCCCTTCATGCATGACGATAATGCGATCGCTCATGCCTAATACTTCTGGCATCTCGGAAGAGACCAGAATGATGCTCAGACCGTCGGCCTTGAACTGGTTAATCAGCTGATAGATCTCTTTTTTCGCGCCCACGTCCACGCCGCGGGTTGGCTCGTCGAGAATCAGCACCTTCGGGCGCGTCATCAGCCCGCGGGCAATCGCCACTTTCTGCTGATTCCCGCCGGACAGCAGGCCAATAGCCTGCTCCATCGACGGGGTTTTAACGTTGAAGAGACGGATAAAATCACTGACCGCCTGCTGCTCATCTTTATGCTTCAGGCTGCCGCCGCTATGGCTGAAATAGCGCAGCGCGGTGAGGGACATATTCTCTTTCACCGACATGCCCAGCACTAAGCCGTCGCGCTTGCGGTCTTCGGAGATATAGACGATGCCGTTCGCCAGCCCGTCCTGCGGCGAGCGGGTCACCACTTCATGGCCGTCAAGAGTAACGTAACCGCTGGTGCGCGGCAGTGCACCGTACAGCACTTTCATCAGCTCGGTACGGCCCGCGCCCATCAGGCCCGCCACGCCCAGGATCTCGCCCTGACGCAGGGTAAAGGTCACATCGTTTACGCCTGGGCCGCAGAGGTTATCTACCTTCAGGCGGATCTCGCCCGGCGCTTTGTCCAGATGCGGATATTGGTCTTCGAGCTTACGTCCCACCATCATTTCGATCAGCGTATCTTCGGTCAGCGTCGCCACTTCGCGCTCGGCGATAAACTGGCCGTCGCGGAAGACGGTAACGTCGTCGCAAATTTCGAAGATCTCTTTCATGCGGTGAGAGATATAGACAATGCCGCGTCCCTGCGCTTTGAGCTCGCGGATCACGCGGAACAGGGATTCGGTTTCGGTATCGGTCAGGGCATCGGTCGGTTCATCCATAATGATGACCTTCGACTCGAAGCTCAGCACCTTCGCGATTTCCACCATCTGCTGATCGCCGATGGAGAGGTCGCCCACCAGGCGGTCGCTCTTAAAGCGCAGGTTCAGCTTCGCCAGCAGCTTGTCCGCTTCGGCGTACATGGTTTTCCAGTCGATTTTGCCGAACCGGTTCACGAACTCGCGGCCCAGGAAGATGTTCTCCGCAATGGTCAGCTGCGGGATCAGGTTCAGCTCCTGGTGAATAATGCCGATGCCCGCTTCCTGAGAGGATTTCGGGCCGTTAAAGGTGGTTTCTTTACCCAGCCAAACGAGTGAACCGGCATCGCGCTGGTAGATCCCGGTCAGCACTTTCATCATGGTGGATTTGCCGGCACCGTTTTCGCCCACCAGCGCCATCACGCGTCCTGGGTAGACGTTAAGCGCCGCACCGGAGAGGGCTTTTACGCCCGGGAACGACTTATCGATCCCTTTGAGTTGCAGTAATGCGTCCATGATGGCCTCAGAAGGTGACGCCAGCACAGAGAATGATATTCGCATACGGGGAACACTCCCCGCTGCGAATCACCGCCTGACTGTCTGCGGTTTGTTGTTTGAACTGTTCGTGCGTTGTGTAACGAATTTCTATGGTGTTTCCCTGGTGTTGTTGCAGTTGCTCAATGTGGCTGAGCAACGTTTCGTGGAGTTGCGGATTATGTTGTTTGATTTCCGCCGCGAGAATGGCCGCCTCAACCTGCATCTCCGTCGTCACCACCTCCAGTACCTGCATAAACGAGGGCACGCCCTGCGTTAACGCCATATCGATACGGGTTGTGCTGCGCGGAACCGGTAAGCCTGCATCGCAAACCACCAGCGTATCGGTATGCCCAAGACGGGAAATAACCGATGAGATTTCTGAGTTGAGAACCGTGCCTTTCTTCATTTTCTTGCTCCACTAGCGAAACGTTTCGCTAAAAATAGTGTAGCCGCATAAATGTTCAGAAAACCATCATGACGTAACGGATTTGTGATCAACGTCGAAACGTTTCGCTAAGTGAAATGGAGGGGGAGGTAAATGCAAAACGGTAACCGTCAGGTTACCGTTTTAGATGTTTGCGCCCTCTCCCTGTGGGAGAGGGCCGGGGTGAGGGCATCAGGCCGCACGGAGACTTAAATCTCGACCTGCGTCCCCAGCTCAATGACGCGGTTAGGCGGGATCTCAAACTGGTCAGGCGCGCGCAGGGCGTTACGCTGCAGGATCAGATACAGCTTGCCGCGCAGACGCAGGTACCATGGGCGCTTGCCGATGATCAGCGACTCGTGGGACATAAAGAACGACGTCTCCATCATCCGGCAGCTTAACCCTTCCAGACCGCAGCGGTGGAACACCTCTTCCACGTTCGGCGTTTCGCGCCAGCCGTAGCTCGCCACCACGCGCCAGAAGGTCGGGGACAGCTGCTCAATCTGTACGCGGCGCACGTTGTGAACGTACGGCGCATCTTCGGTGCGCAGCGTCAGCAGGATCACGCGCTCGTGCAGCACTTTGTTGTGCTTAAGGTTATGCATCAGCGCAAACGGGATCACATTCAGGGCACGAGACATGTAAACCGCGGTACCCGGCACGCGCACCGGCGGGGATTTCTCAAGCGACGCGATCATCGCCTCCAGAGAATTACCGTGTTCATGCATGCGGCGCAGCAGGCGGAAGCGCTCGCTTTTCCATGTGGTCATGACAATGAACATCAACAGGCCCAGCGTCAGCGGCAGCCAGCCACCGGAGACAATTTTGTCGAGGTTCGCAGAGAACAGCGGCACGTCAATGCACAGGAAGCCCACCAGAATCATCCCCACGAGGAACTTATTCCAGTGCCAGTTGCGGTACGCCACCGTGGTGGAGAGAAGCGACGTCAGCACCATCGTACCGGTCACGGCAATACCGTAGGCCGCCGCCAGATTACTGGAGTGTTCGAAGCTAACAATCACGATCACAACAGCAAAATAGAGCAGCCAGTTAACGAACGGGATGTAGATCTGGCCCGACTCCATCTCTGAGGTATGGATGATGCGCATTGGCGAGAGATATCCCAGACGAACGGCCTGACGGGTCAGAGAGAACACCCCGGAAATCACCGCCTGAGAGGCAATCACGGTCGCCAGCGTTGCGAGGATCAGCATAGGCACCAGCGCCCAGTCAGGTGCCAGCAGGAAGAATGGGTTCTTAATCGCTTCCGGGTTCTTGAGCAACAGCGCGCCCTGACCGAAGTAGTTCAGCACCAGCGACGGGAGCACCACAATAAACCATGCCACGCGGATAGGCAGCTTCCCGAAATGCCCCATGTCAGCATAGAGCGCCTCCACACCGGTGATGGAGAGCACGACCGCACCCAGCGCCACGAAGGAAACCACTTTGTATTCAAGGAAGAAATGCACCGCCCAGTAAGGGTTCAGCGCATGCAGCACTTCCGGGTTCGCAATAATGCTGCGCAAACCGAGCGCCGCCAGGATCAGGAACCAGGCCAGCATAATCGGCGCAAACAGTTTGCCCACCAGCCCGGTACCGTGTTTCTGGATCATGAACAGCAGCGTCAACACGATGATTGCCAGCGGGACAACCCAGGCATCAAGCTGCGGGGCAATAATCTCCAGCCCTTCAATCGCCGAGAGCACCGAGATAGCCGGTGTTATCACCACTTCCCCGTAGAAGAAGCTGCCACCTATCAGGCCGATAATCACCAGCACAGACGTCATTCTGGCCGAGGTATTGCGACCGGCAAGGGACATCAGGGTCAGGATCCCGCCTTCGCCCGCATTATCTGCACGCATAACGAAGGAGAGATATTTAACGGAAACGACCAGAATCAGCAGCCAGAAGATGAGGGACAGGAAGCCAAACACGGCATCGCGCTCAACACCAAAGCCAAACTGGCCGGACAAACATTCACGAAGCGTATAAAGTGGGCTGGTGCCGATATCACCGTAGACAACCCCGATCGCCGCAAGCGTTATTGCGGGTAATGATTGCTTATTATCAGTGCTCATAGACTAGTCTTTTCGTTTAAATAACAAATGTGTTCCTGTCCCTTGGTCCACAAAAAGCGCACAGTATGCACGATTCATTGCAAAATCGTACCCCTAAATGCAACCGCATTAATGTAGCGCAAAGAAAATTGCGCCGCACTTCAGCCTATTACCAGCCCTGACTGAAACGTCTATACTCGCTTCAATTGGCCGCCACAACGGCGAAAGGATGCAAAACTATTATGGCTCACTCACATTTATTAGCAGAAAGAATTTCCCGCCTCAGCAGCGCGCTGGAGAAAGGCCTTTACGAGCGTAGCCACGCCATTCGCCTTTGCCTGCTGGCGGCATTGAGCGGTGAAAGCGTATTTCTGCTGGGACCGCCGGGCATTGCCAAAAGTTTGATTGCACGCCGCCTAAAGTTCGCTTTCCAGAACGCTCGCGCATTCGAGTATTTGATGACGCGCTTCTCCACGCCAGAAGAAGTTTTCGGCCCGCTTTCTATTCAGGCGCTGAAAGATGAAGGGCGCTATGAGCGTCTGACGGCGGGCTATCTCCCGGAAGCGGAAATCGTCTTTCTTGATGAGATCTGGAAAGCCGGCCCGGCCATTCTGAATACCCTGCTGACGGCAATCAACGAACGCCGCTTCCGCAACGGCGCGAGCGAAGAGAAGATCCCCATGCGCCTGCTGGTGGCCGCGTCAAACGAACTGCCCGAAGCCGACAGCAGCCTGGAAGCGCTGTATGACCGTATGCTGATCCGCCTGTGGCTGGATAAAGTCCAGGATAAATCAAACTTCCGTTCAATGCTGGTGAGCCAGCAGGACGAAAACGAAAACCCGGTCGCGCCTTCACTGCAGGTGACGGACGAGGAGTACCATCAGTGGCAGGACGAGATCGGTAAAATTAAGCTGCCCGACGCCGTCTTTGAGCTGATCTTCATGCTGCGCCAGCAGCTTGATTCCCTGCCTTCCGCCCCGTACGTCTCGGATCGTCGCTGGAAAAAAGCGATCCGTCTGCTCCAGGCCAGCGCGCTGTTCAGCGGTCGCGACGCGGTCGCCCCTATCGATCTGATCCTGCTAAAAGACTGCCTCTGGCACGACGCAGAAGGCATGAACCTGATGCAGCAGCAGCTGGACGTTTTGATGACCGGGCACGCCTGGGGGCAGCAGGCGATGCTCAACCAGCTGGGGGCGATTGCCCAACGGCGCATTCAGCTCCAGCAGCAGCAAAGCGATAAAACCGCGCTAAAAGTGAACCGACTGGGCGGCATGTTCGCCCGCAAACCGCATTACGAGCTACCCGCCGATCTGACCGGCACGACGCTGACACTGCTGCTCCAGCAGCCCCTCAAGCTGCATGATATGCAGGTGGTGCACATTACGATTGAACGCGAGCCGCTGGCGCAGTGGCTGGATAAGGGCGGGGAGATCCGCGGAAAGCTCAACGGCATCGGTTTCGCGCAGCCGCTGAATATGGAAGTGGACAGCAGTCAGCACCTGGTGATCCGCGACGTGAGCCTTCAGGGATCGCGTCTTGCGCTTCCCGGCACCGCCTCGGACAGCGTGCCGGAAGAGATTAAACAGCAGCTGGAAGCGCTGGATACCGAATGGCATCAGCAGCACACCCGCTTCAGCGAGCAGCAAAAATGCCTCTTTATTCATAGCGATTGGCTAGGTCGCATTGAAGCCAGCCTGCAGGACGTCAGCGCGCAGATCAAACAGGCGCGTCAATGCTAACGCTGGACACACTCAATATGATGCTGGCCGTCAGCGAGGAAGGGTTGATCGAGGAAGTGGTGATTACCCTTCTGGCATCGCCGCAGCTGGCGGCCTTCTTTGAAAAATTCCCGAAGCTCAAAAAAGCGATGACGGACGATCTCCCGCGCTGGCGCGACAATCTGCGGCAGCGGTTTAAGGAGACAGAAGTCCCGCCCGAACTGACGGAGGAAGTCGCGGCCTATCAGCAGTGTCAGCGGCTATCGACGCCACAGTTTATCGTCCAGATCCCGCAAACCCTTACCCTGCTCGATAAAGTCCACTCTCCGTTTGCCAGCCAGGCCAGAACGCTGGTCACAGAAAACGTCACCTTTACCCCGGCGCTGCACACGCTCTTTTTACAGCGCTGGCGCCTGAGCCTGGTCGTCCAGGCTACCACGTTGAACCAACAGCTTCTGGATGAAGAGCGGGAACAGCTGCTCAGCGAAGTCCAGGAACGCATGACGCTGAGTGGCCAGCTCGAAGAGGTGCTGGTAGAAAATGAAAACGCCGCTGGTCGCCTCTGGGATATGAGCGCCGGGCAGCTGCGGCGCGGGGATTATCAGCTGATCGTGAAGTACGGCGACTTTCTTACCCAGCAGCCGGAGCTGATGAAGCTCGCGGAACAGCTCGGCCGCTCGCGAGAGGCCAAATCGGTCCCAAAGAAGGATGCCCCGATGGAAACCTTCCGCACCCTTGTACGCGAACCGGCTACCGTGCCGGAGCAGGTCGACGGACTCCAGCAAAGCGATGACATCCTGCGCCTGCTGCCGACCGAGCTAAGCACGCTGGGAATGACCGAACTGGAGTATGAGTTTTACCGTCGGCTGGTGGAAAAACAGCTTCTCACCTATCGGCTGCACGGCGAAGCCTGGCGAGAGAAGCTCAGCCAGCGCCCGGTCGTGCATCAGGACTTTGATGAGCAGCCGCGCGGGCCGTTTATTGTCTGCGTGGATACGTCCGGCTCAATGGGCGGCTTTAACGAGCAGTGTGCGAAGGCGTTCTGTCTGGCGCTGATGCGCGTGGCGCTCGCTGACCGCCGTCGCTGCTTTATCATGCTCTTCTCCAGCGAAGTCGTGGGCTACGAGCTGACGAACCAGCAGGGCATTGAGCAGGCCATCCGCTTTTTAAGCCAGCGTTTTCGCGGCGGCACCGATCTGGCCAGCTGTTTTCGCAGCATTGTAGAACGGATGCAGGGCGGCGACTGGTACGACGCTGACGCGGTGGTGATTTCCGATTTCATTGCCCAGCGGCTGCCGGAAGATGTGGTAAATAAAGTGAAGGAGCTGCAGCGCGTGCACCAGCATCGTTTTCATGCCGTGGCGATGTCCGCACATGGAAAACCCGGCATCATGCGCATCTTCGATCATATCTGGCGCTTTGATACCGGGTTGCGTAGCCGTCTGCTCAGACGCTGGCGGCGTTAATTAAAGAAGAGAATCGACGCTTTCACGTACCTGCTGCGGCCAGACTCCACATTGCACCTGACCAATGTGAGACAGTTGCAGCAGCAGCATGGTCAGACGGGACTGCCCGATACCGCCGCCGATGGTCTGCGGCATTTCACCGCGCAGCAGCGCCTGATGCCACTCTAATTTAAGGCGATCTTCATCACCGGTCACCGCCAGCTGGCGCTTCAGCGCCTCTGCATCCACGCGGATCCCCATCGAAGAGAGCTCAAACGCATCTTCCAGAACCGGGTTCCAGACCAGAATATCGCCGTTCAGACCGGCATATTCGCTTTCGCCCGCGGTGCTCCAGTCATCATAATCCGGCGCACGAACGTCGTGACGTTTGCCATCAGACAGTTTGCCGCCGATGCCAATCAGAAATACCGCGCCCAGTTCTTTGGCGATCGCCCGCTCGCGGCCTTTGGCATCAAGATCCGGGAAGCGGCTCAGCAGTTCCTGGCTGTGGACAAAGTGGATCGTATCCGGCAGGAACGGTACCAGACCAAACTCTTTGCTCACGGCCGCTTCGGTCGCTTTGATCCCCGCGTAGATCGCCTCAACGGTGGATTTCAGCGTGCCGACGTGGCGTTCACCATCTCCCATTACTCGCTCCCAGTCCCACTGGTCAACGTAGACAGAGTGAATAGGGGAGAGGCGGTCTTCATCGGGGCGAAGGGCTTTCATGTGCGTGTAGAGCCCTTCGCCCGCGCTGAAGTCGTGTTGTCCCAGGGTTTGACGCTTCCACTTCGCCAGGGAATGCACCACTTCGAACTGGGCGTCTGGCAGTGTTTTCACTTTTACCTGTACCGCTTTTTCGCATCCAGACAGGTTATCCTGCGTCCCGTCACCCACGCGGCTCAGAATCGGCGCCTGAACTTCAATAAGACCAAGCTTCTCTTCCAGCTGGCGGGAAAAATGGGATTTTACGAAACTGATCTGGCGTTGTTTTGCGATGTAAGCGGTTTTCATTATTTATACTCCTGCGTCCTGTTGATAATGATTAAGCAACAGAATCGACACTTAATTCAATAACCCATCAACAAAAAGCCACCTTCACTTTTGATTCGTTAAAATAAGACGCTAGAATAGACGTATTCATTAATCTTCATAAGAAAAAGCTATGGAAAATTATCAGATCGACAATCTGGACCGCGGCATCCTTGAGGCCTTAATGGCCAATGCCCGTACAGCCTACGCCGAACTGGCGAAACAGTTTGGCGTCAGCCCGGGAACCATTCACGTTCGCGTAGAGAAGATGAAGCAGGCAGGGATTATTACCGGCGCGCGCATCGACGTCAGCCCGAAGCAGCTGGGTTACGACGTCTGCTGCTTCATCGGCATTATTCTTAAAAGCGCAAAAGATTACCCCTCCGCGCTGGCAAAGCTGAACGCGCTCGATGAAGTCACCGAGGCGTACTACACCACCGGGCACTACAGCATCTTTATTAAGGTGATGTGCCGCTCCATCGATGCCCTCCAGCAGGTACTTATCAACAAGATCCAAACAATCGATGAAATTCAGTCCACCGAGACACTGATCTCCCTGCAAAACCCGATCATGCGTACCATCCGCCCGTGATCGGGCAAATTCATTCCCACATTTTCCACAGGTAGATCCCAGCTCGTTCACAGCGTACAATGATCCCCTCTTTATCTGAGCGAGCGATCAATGGCGGACATTACCCTTATCAGCGGCAGCACTCTTGGCGGTGCGGAATACGTAGCGGAACATCTGGCTGAGAAGCTGGAAGATGCAGGCTTTTCTACACAAACGCTGCACGGGCCGCTGCTTGAAGATCTCCCGGCTGACGGGGTCTGGCTGCTGATCACCTCCACGCACGGCGCGGGCGATCTGCCGGATAACCTGCAACCTTTATATGACGAACTGCTGGAACAGCAGCCCGACCTGTCAAACGTCCGTTTTGGCGCAGTGGGGATCGGCAGTCGTGAATATGACACCTTTTGCGGGGCAATAGAGAAGGTCGAAGCCGCTGTTACCGCTTGCGGAGCAAAACAGCTGGGTGAAACGCTCAAGATCAACATCCTCGATCATGACATTCCGGAAGATCCAGCCGAGATCTGGCTCGCGGAATGGAAAAATTTACTCAAAAACGATTAAAGATCGCGCGAACAGATGTGGATAACTCTGGTTAAAAGCTCGTATTAACCCGTAGTTATCCAAAGAACAACCCTAGCGTCGTTTTTGGCCTGTGTATAAAGTCGCGATCTGATCCCAGCTTATACGGTCCTGGATCACCGATCATTCACAGCAAACGATCCTTCCTAACTGCATGATCTTATTTGCAGGATCGGACTTATCCACACGTGTCCGCGATCCTAATAAGAGATCACAATAGAACAGATCTCTAAATAAAAAGATCTTCTTTTTAATAGCCCAGGATCCCAATGCTTTCTCGAAAGACTAAAGTTGAGTAGAATCCACGGCCCGGGCTTCAATCCATTTTCATACCGCTTTACGCGAGGCAGACCACCATGTTTTATCAGGATCCTTTTGACGTCATCATCATTGGCGGGGGTCATGCAGGCACTGAGGCCGCAATGGCCGCAGCGCGAATGGGTCAGCAGACCCTGCTTTTGACACACAATATCGACACGCTGGGACAAATGTCCTGTAATCCGGCGATTGGCGGCATTGGGAAAGGACACCTGGTAAAAGAAGTGGATGCACTTGGCGGCCTGATGGCGAAAGCGATCGATCATGCGGGCATTCAGTTTAGGATACTAAACGCGAGTAAAGGCCCTGCTGTTCGCGCCACTCGTGCGCAGGCAGACCGCGTGCTTTATCGTCAGGCCGTGCGCACCGCGCTGGAGAACCAGCCGAACCTGATGATCTTCCAGCAGGCGGTAGAAGATCTTATCGTTGAGAACGATCGCGTCGTGGGCGCCGTGACCCAGATGGGCCTCAAGTTCCGCGCCAAAGCCGTGGTGCTAACGGTCGGGACATTCCTGGACGGCAAAATCCATATTGGTCTGGACAACTACAGCGGTGGCCGTGCTGGCGATCCGCCGTCCATTCCGCTGTCTCGTCGTCTGCGTGAACTGCCGCTGCGCGTCAGCCGTCTGAAAACCGGCACGCCGCCGCGTATCGATGCGCGCACCATTGATTTCAGCGTACTGGCCCAACAGCACGGCGATAACCCGATGCCGGTTTTCTCGTTCATGGGCAACGCGGCGCAACACCCGCAGCAGGTACCGTGCTACATCACGCATACCAACGAAAAAACCCATGACGTGATCCGCAATAACCTCGATCGCAGCCCAATGTACGCTGGCGTGATCGAAGGGATCGGCCCACGTTACTGCCCGTCGATCGAAGACAAAGTGATGCGCTTTGCCGATCGTAACCAGCACCAGATCTTCCTAGAGCCGGAAGGGCTGACCTCGAACGAAATTTACCCGAACGGCATCTCCACCAGCCTGCCATTCGACGTGCAGATGCAAATTGTTCGCTCAATGCAGGGGATGGAGAATGCGAAAATCGTTCGCCCTGGCTACGCTATTGAGTACGATTTCTTCGACCCGCGTGACCTGAAGCCGACGCTGGAGAGCAAATTCATCCACGGTCTGTTCTTCGCGGGGCAGATCAACGGCACCACCGGCTACGAAGAAGCCGCAGCGCAGGGGTTGCTTGCCGGTCTGAACGCTGCCCGCTTCTCTGCCGAGAAAGAGGGCTGGGCGCCGGCGCGTTCTCAGGCCTATCTGGGCGTTTTGGTCGACGATCTCTGCACGCTGGGCACCAAAGAACCGTACCGTATGTTTACCTCTCGCGCGGAATATCGTCTGATGCTGCGCGAGGACAACGCCGACCTGCGTCTGACCGAGATAGGCCGCGAGCTGGGTCTGGTGGATGACGAACGCTGGGCGCGCTTCAACGAGAAGCTGGAACGTATTGAACAGGAGCGTCAGCGCCTGAAAACCACGTGGGTAAACCCACAGGCGGAAACCGCTGCCGAAGTGAACGCTCACTTAACAGCGCCGCTGTCGCGTGAAGCCAGCGGCGAAGATCTGCTGCGTCGTCCTGAAGTCACCTACGAGAATCTGGTCAAACTGACCGCGTTCGCACCGGGCCTTGAAGACGCTGAAGCTGCCGAGCAGGTCGAAATTCAGGTGAAGTACGAAGGCTACATCGCGCGTCAGCAGGATGAGATCGAAAAACAGCAGCGCAACGAAAACACGCTGCTGCCGGAAATGCTGGACTACCGTCAGGTGACGGGCCTTTCCAACGAAGTGATCGCTAAGCTGAACGATCACAAACCGGTATCGATTGGCCAGGCCTCCCGTATCTCGGGCGTTACGCCGGCGGCGATTTCGATCCTGCTGGTGTGGCTGAAAAAGCAGGGCATGCTGCGCCGTAGCGCGTAATTGACATTGCTTTTGGCGGGTGGCGCTTCGCTGACCCGCCCTACTTATTCGTAGGCCCGGTAAGCGGCAGCGCCACCGGGCAAAAAAACTCTCAACAGGTATTCACCGTGCTCAACAAACTCTCTCGTCTGCTGGATCAGGCAGGTATTTCGCTCACCGATCACCAGAAAAACCAGCTGGTGGCGTATGTCGATATGCTGAACAAATGGAATAAAGCGTACAACCTGACGTCTGTGCGCGATCCCAACGAGATGCTGGTTCGCCATATTCTCGATAGTATCGTGGTGGCGCCGTACCTGAAAGGTGGACGTTTTATCGACGTGGGGACGGGGCCGGGTTTGCCGGGCGTTCCGCTGTCGATTGTCCGACCTGAGAGCCATTTCACGCTGCTGGACAGCCTGGGCAAGCGCGTGCGCTTTTTACGCCAGGTTCAGCATGAACTGAAGCTCGATAACATCACGCCCGTACAGAGCAGGGTAGAGGAGTTTCCGGCAGAGCCGCCGTTTGACGGCGTTATCAGCCGTGCGTTTGCTTCGCTCAATGACATGGTGAGCTGGTGTAAGCATCTGCCGGCAGAAGATGGCCGTTTTTATGCGCTGAAAGGGCAGCTGCCCGGTGATGAAATTGAACAGCTTCCGGACGGTTTTAGCGTTGAAACCATCGAGAAATTAAACGTTCCGCAGCTCGACGGTGAACGTCATCTGGTGATAATTAAGCCAAACAATTTTTAAAAAAATAATAAAAAATGTGGAATTTGTGCTGTTCTGAGTATGTTAAAAAACAGCACAACTAACCGGGATTAACCAGAGAGCGTTTAACCGCTTTTTTACCAGGGATTTTCTTGCGGTTAACCTCAAGTCGATTATTCATCGCGAAGATAGTCAACTATGAAAATATCAGCCTGCTAAAAGTGGAAGGCTGTAACCAGAACGCAATGTTAATTATTTATTAAGAATGTCAATAAAAGGTTTTTATTGTGTACGGGGCTGTTTTGAAAATAGTTGCGATATTTTGTGTTTAATTTCAGAAAGATAATCCTGGACGATTTACGGCTTTGATAAATACAACCTTATCGCAAATGTGTGTTTTGTGATCTCGTGCACGCTTTGTAGTCAACGTTTTCGCGCTGTTTGCAGTTTTGCTCGAAGGTCGGTGCTTTCTACGAAAGTTAAAAAATAGCGCTGGGGAAAAATATTTAAACATTTATTCACCTTTTCGCTACTTAATGTTTGAAATCACGGGTACGCACCGTATAATTTGTCCGCTTTTTGATGCTTGACTCTGAGCCTTAAAGGACGTTTTATACGACACGCGGCATACCTCGAAGGGAGCAGGAGTAAAAACGTGATGTCTGTGTCGCTCTTGAGTAGAAACGTTGCTCGTAAGCTTCTGTTCATTCAGTTTCTGGCTGTGATAGCAAGTGGACTGCTGTTTAGCCTCAAAGACCCCTTCTGGGGCATCTCCGCCGTGTGCGGGGGTTTGGCGGTCGTGCTGCCAAACGTGTTGTTTATGATTTTTGCCTGGCGTCATCAGGCGCATACACCCGCCAAAGGCCGCGTGGCCTGGTCCTTCGCTCTCGGCGAAGTGTGTAAGGTGTTGCTGACCTTTGCTCTACTGGTGATGGCGCTGGCGGTTTTGAAAGTGGTATTCATGCCGCTGATAGCAACGTGGGTTTTGGTGCTGGTGGTACAAGTTCTGGCTCCAGCTGTAATCAATAACAAAGGGTAAAAGGCATCATGGCTTCAGAAAATATGACGCCGCAGGATTACATAGGTCACCATCTGAATAACCTTCAGCTGGACCTGCGTACATTCTCGCTGGTGGATCCACATAACCCCCCGGCCACCTTCTGGACGATCAACATCGACTCCATGTTCTTCTCGGTGGTTTTGGGTCTTCTGTTCCTGGCCATGTTCCGCAGCGTTGCTAAAAAAGCGACCAGCGGTGTTCCAGGGAAATTCCAGACGTTCGTTGAGATGATCATCGGCTTCGTCCATGGCAGCGTGAAAGACATGTACCATGGTAAGAGCAAGCTGATTGCTCCGCTGGCCCTGACCGTGTTCGTTTGGGTCTTCCTGATGAACCTGATGGACCTGCTGCCAATTGACCTGCTGCCGTTCATCGGCGAGCACATCTTCGGCCTGCCTGCGCTGCGTGTTGTACCGTCTGCGGACGTGAACATCACCCTGTCTATGGCGCTGGGCGTGTTTATCCTGATTCTTTTCTACAGCATCAAAATGAAAGGCGTAAGCGGCTTTGTGAAAGAGCTTACCTTGCAGCCGTTCAACCACTGGGCGTTTATTCCGGTCAACCTGATCCTGGAAGGCGTTAGCCTGCTGTCCAAACCTGTTTCACTGGGTCTGCGACTGTTCGGCAACATGTATGCGGGTGAGCTGATTTTCATTCTGATCGCGGGTCTTCTGCCGTGGTGGTCACAGTGGGTTCTGAATGTGCCATGGGCCATTTTCCACATCCTGATCATTACGCTGCAAGCCTTTATCTTCATGGTTCTGACGATCGTCTATCTGTCGATGGCGTCTGAAGAGCACTGATTTTTTACCAACACTACTACGTTTTAATTGAAACAAACTGGAGACTGTCATGGAAAACCTGAATATGGATCTGCTGTACATGGCTGCCGCTGTGATGATGGGTCTGGCGGCTATCGGTGCTGCGATCGGTATCGGCATCCTCGGAGGTAAATTCCTGGAAGGCGCAGCGCGTCAACCTGATCTGATTCCTCTGCTGCGTACTCAGTTCTTTATCGTTATGGGTCTGGTGGATGCTATCCCAATGATCGCTGTAGGTCTGGGTCTGTACGTGATGTTTGCTGTCGCGTAGTAGTTGTTTTAAAACCCCAAGCCACAGAAATTTAAGAGGTATTGTGCTGTGAACATGAACGCAACAATCCTCGGCCAGGCCATCGCGTTTATTCTCTTTGTCTGGTTCTGCATGAAGTATGTATGGCCGCCTTTAATGGCTGCCATCGAAAAACGTCAGAAAGAAATTGCTGACGGTCTGGCTTCCGCAGAACGCGCTAAGAAAGATTTGGACCTTGCACAGGCCAACGCGACAGACCAGCTGAAAAAAGCGAAAGCTGAAGCTCAGGTAATCATTGAACAGGCTAACAAGCGCCGTTCTCAGATCCTGGACGAAGCCAAAGCTGAAGCAGAACAGGAACGTACTAAGATCGTGACACAGGCTCAGGCTGAAATTGAAGCTGAGCGTAAACGTGCTCGTGAAGAACTGCGTAAGCAGGTTGCGATTCTGGCTGTTGCTGGCGCCGAGAAGATCATCGAACGTTCCGTGGATGAAGCTGCTAACAGCGACATCGTGGACAAACTTGTCGCTGAACTGTAAGGAGGGAGGGGCTGATGTCTGAATTTGTTACGGTAGCTCGCCCCTACGCCAAAGCAGCTTTTGACTTTGCTGTCGAACACCAAAATGTCGATCGCTGGCAGAATATGCTGGCGTTTGCCGCTGAGGTGACGAAAAACGAACAAATGGCCGAGTTGCTTTCCGGTGCGTTAGCGCCTGAAACCCTCGCCGCGTCGTTTATCGCCGTGTGCGGAGAGCAACTGGATGCCAACGGCCAGAACCTGATTAAGGTGATGGCAGAAAATGGTCGTCTCCGTGTGCTCCCGGATGTTCTCGAGCAGTTTGAGCACTTACGTGCCCTTAGTGAAGCAACTGCAGAAGTCGAAGTGACTTCCGCGACTGAACTGAGTGACGAACAGCTTGCGAAAATCACCGCCGCGATGGAAAAACGTCTGTCACGCAAAGTTAAGCTGAATTGCAAAATCGATAAGTCTGTAATGGCAGGCGTAATCATCCGCTCGGGTGATATGGTCATTGATGGCAGCGTACGCGGCCGTCTTGAGCGCCTTGCAGACGTCTTGCAGTCTTAAGGGGACTGGAGCATGCAACTGAATTCCACCGAAATCAGCGAACTGATCAAGCAGCGCATTGCTCAGTTCAATGTTGTGAGTGAAGCTCACAACGAAGGTACTATTGTTTCTGTAAGTGACGGTGTTATCCGCATCCACGGCCTGGCCGATTGTATGCAGGGTGAGATGATTTCCCTGCCGGGTAACCGTTACGCTATCGCACTGAACCTGGAGCGCGACTCCGTAGGTGCAGTTGTGATGGGTCCATACGCTGACCTCGCCGAAGGCATGAAGGTTAAGTGTACTGGCCGTATTCTGGAAGTGCCGGTTGGCCGTGGCCTGCTGGGTCGCGTTGTTAACACCCTGGGTGCGCCAATCGACGGTAAAGGTCCGGTTGAGCACGATGGCTTCTCCCCAATCGAAGTTATCGCACCAGGCGTTATCGACCGTCAGTCCGTTGATCAGCCAGTGCAGACTGGTTATAAGTCCGTTGACGCCATGATCCCAATCGGTCGTGGTCAGCGTGAACTGATCATCGGTGACCGTCAGACCGGTAAAACCGCGATGGCAATCGACGCCATCATCAACCAGCGTGACTCCGGCATCAAATGTGTGTACGTGGCTATCGGCCAGAAAGCGTCCACCATTTCTAACGTGGTTCGTAAACTGGAAGAGCACGGCGCACTGTCTAACACCATCGTTGTGGTAGCAACCGCGTCTGAATCTGCTGCACTGCAATACCTGGCGCCATACGCCGGTTGCGCAATGGGCGAATACTTCCGTGACCGCGGTGAAGATGCGCTGATCGTGTACGATGACCTGTCTAAACAGGCTGTTGCTTATCGTCAGGTTTCCCTGCTGCTCCGTCGTCCACCAGGACGTGAAGCATTCCCGGGCGACGTATTCTACCTCCACTCTCGTCTGCTGGAGCGTGCTTCCCGCGTTAACGCGGAATACGTCGAGAACTTCACCAAAGGTGAAGTGAAGGGCAAAACAGGTTCTCTGACCGCGCTGCCGATCATTGAAACCCAGGCGGGTGACGTTTCTGCGTTCGTTCCGACCAACGTAATCTCCATTACCGATGGTCAGATCTTCCTGGAAACCAACCTGTTTAACTCCGGTATTCGTCCGGCGGTTAACCCGGGTATCTCCGTATCCCGTGTGGGTGGTGCTGCTCAGACCAAGATCATCAAGAAACTGTCCGGTGGTATCCGTACCGCGCTGGCACAGTATCGTGAACTGGCTGCGTTCTCTCAGTTCGCATCCGATCTGGACGAAGCAACCCGTAAACAGCTGAGCCACGGTCAGAAAGTGACCGAGCTGCTGAAGCAGAAACAGTACGCTCCAATGTCTGTTGCTCAGCAGGGCCTGGTACTGTTCGCGGCTGAACGCGGTTACCTCGAAGATGTGGAACTGGCGAAAATCGGTAGCTTTGAAGCCGCTCTGCTGGCTTACGTTGACCGTGATCACGCTCCGCTGATGCAAGAGATCAACCAGACCGGTGGCTATAACGACGAAATCGAAGGCAAGCTGAAAGCTATCCTCGATTCCTTCAAAGCAACCCAATCCTGGTAATCGTCCGGCGGCTTGTCTCAGGGCAAGCCGCCTGGCATTGAGGAGAAGCTCATGGCCGGCGCAAAAGAGATACGTAGTAAGATCGCAAGCGTCCAGAACACGCAAAAGATCACTAAAGCGATGGAGATGGTCGCCGCTTCCAAAATGCGTAAATCGCAGGATCGCATGGCGGCCAGCCGTCCTTATGCAGAGACCATGCGCAAAGTGATTGGTCACCTTGCAAACGGTAATCTGGAATATAAGCACCCTTACCTGGAAGAACGCGACGTTAAGCGCGTGGGCTACCTGGTGGTGTCGACTGACCGTGGTCTGTGTGGCGGCTTGAACATTAACCTGTTCAAAAAACTGCTGGCGGATATGAAAGGCTGGTCTGATAAAGGCGTTCAGTGCGATCTGGCACTGATTGGCTCTAAAGGCGTCTCTTTCTTTAACTCCGTTGGTGGCAACATTGTCGCTCAGGTGACCGGTATGGGTGATAACCCGTCCCTGTCCGAACTGATCGGCCCGGTTAAAGTGATGTTGCAGGCCTACGATGAAGGCCGTCTGGACAGACTGTACGTTGTCAGCAACAAATTCATTAACACCATGTCTCAGGTTCCAACGCTCACTCAGATGCTGCCGTTACCGGCATCAGAAGATGACGAGCTGAAGCAGAAAGCCTGGGATTACCTGTATGAACCCGATCCGAAACCGCTGCTGGATACCCTGCTGCGTCGTTACGTTGAATCTCAGGTTTATCAGGGCGTTGTAGAAAACCTGGCCAGCGAGCAGGCCGCACGAATGGTGGCGATGAAAGCCGCGACCGATAATGGCGGCAGCCTGATTAAAGAGCTGCAGTTGGTTTACAACAAAGCTCGTCAGGCCAGCATTACTCAGGAACTCACCGAGATCGTCTCGGGGGCCGCCGCGGTTTAACCAGGTTTACGAATTACGTAGAGGATTCAAGATGGCTACTGGAAAGATTGTCCAGGTAATCGGCGCCGTGGTGGACGTCGAGTTCCCTCAGGACGCCGTACCACGCGTGTACGACGCGCTTGAGGTACAGAATGGTAACGAGAGCCTGGTGCTGGAAGTTCAGCAGCAGCTCGGCGGCGGTATCGTGCGTACCATCGCCATGGGTTCTTCCGACGGTCTGCGTCGTGGTCTGGAAGTTAAAGACCTTGAGCACCCGATCGAAGTCCCGGTAGGTAAAGCAACGCTGGGTCGTATCATGAACGTATTGGGTCAGCCAATCGACATGAAAGGCGACATCGGCGAAGAAGAGCGTTGGGCTATCCACCGCGCGGCACCTTCCTACGAAGAGCTGTCCAGCTCTCAGGAACTGCTGGAAACCGGCATCAAAGTTATCGACCTGATGTGTCCGTTTGCGAAGGGCGGTAAAGTTGGTCTGTTCGGTGGTGCGGGTGTAGGTAAAACCGTAAACATGATGGAGCTGATCCGTAACATCGCGATCGAGCACTCCGGTTACTCCGTGTTTGCGGGTGTAGGTGAACGTACTCGTGAGGGTAACGACTTCTACCACGAAATGACCGACTCCAACGTTCTGGACAAAGTATCCCTGGTTTACGGCCAGATGAACGAGCCACCAGGAAACCGTCTGCGCGTTGCGCTGACTGGTCTGACGATGGCTGAGAAATTCCGTGACGAAGGCCGTGACGTTCTGCTGTTCGTTGATAACATCTATCGTTACACCCTGGCCGGTACCGAAGTATCTGCACTGCTGGGTCGTATGCCTTCAGCGGTAGGTTATCAGCCTACGCTTGCGGAAGAGATGGGTGTTCTTCAGGAACGTATCACCTCTACCAAAACCGGTTCTATCACCTCCGTTCAGGCGGTATACGTACCTGCGGATGACTTGACTGACCCATCTCCAGCAACCACCTTTGCGCACTTAGACGCAACCGTGGTACTGAGCCGTCAGATCGCGTCTCTGGGTATCTACCCGGCCGTTGACCCGCTGGACTCCACCAGCCGTCAGCTGGATCCACTGGTTGTTGGTCAGGAACACTACGACACCGCGCGTGGCGTACAGTCCCTGCTGCAGCGTTACCAGGAGCTGAAAGACATCATCGCCATCCTGGGTATGGATGAACTGTCTGAAGAAGACAAACTGGTGGTAGCACGTGCGCGTAAGATCCAGCGCTTCCTGTCCCAGCCGTTCTTCGTTGCGGAAGTATTCACCGGTTCTCCGGGTAAATACGTTTCCCTGAAAGACACCATCCGTGGCTTTAAAGGCATCATGGAAGGCGAATACGATCACCTGCCAGAGCAGGCGTTCTACATGGTTGGTTCCATCGAAGAAGCCGTGGAAAAAGCCAAAAAACTTTAACGCCTTAATCGGAGGGTGATATGGCAATGACTTACCACCTGGACGTCGTCAGCGCAGAGCAACAAATGTTCTCTGGTCTGGTCGAGAAAATCCAGGTAACGGGCAGTGAAGGTGAACTGGGTATTTTCCCGGGTCACGCACCGCTGCTCACCGCCATTAAGCCTGGTATGATCCGCATCGTTAAACAGTTCGGTCACGAAGAGTTTATCTATCTGTCCGGCGGCATTCTTGAAGTGCAGCCTGGCAGTGTGACCGTTCTGGCCGATACCGCTATTCGTGGCCAGGATCTCGACGAAGCGCGAGCCCTGGAATCGAAGCGTAAGGCTGAAGAGCACATTAGTAGCTCTCATGGTGACGTGGATTACGCTCAGGCGTCTGCGGAGCTGGCCAAAGCGATCGCGAAACTGCGCGTTATCGAGTTGACCAAAAAAGCGATGTAACACCGGCTTGAAAAGCACAAAAGCCAGTCTGGATACCAGACTGGCTTTTTTTTTCATCCTTAATTCATGATGAAAAAGATGTAGAATTTTAGGCATCAAACGTTTTTACTTCTCACTCAAACTACCGTCAGGATGCGTATGTCAAACAGTGCGATGAGCGTGGTGATCCTTGCCGCTGGCAAAGGTACCCGCATGTATTCCGATCTGCCTAAAGTGCTCCACACGCTGGCAGGAAAGCCAATGGTGCAGCATGTCATTGATGCAGCGAATGAACTAGGTGCCCGTCAGGTTCACCTGGTCTACGGCCACGGCGGCGATCTGCTTAAAAAGACGCTGAGCGATGATGCGCTCAACTGGGTGCTTCAGGCTGAACAGCTGGGTACCGGTCATGCGATGCAGCAGGCTGCGCCGTTCTTTGCCGATGACGAAGATATTCTGATGCTTTACGGCGACGTTCCGCTGATTTCCGTTGAAACGCTGACTCGCCTGCGTGCAGCCAAGCCGCAGGGCGGCATCGGTTTATTGACCGTTGTGCTGGACGATCCAACGGGCTATGGCCGTATCACGCGTGAAAACGGCAACGTAACGGGTATCGTTGAACATAAAGATGCCAGTGATGAACAGCGCAAGATTCAGGAGATCAACACCGGCATCCTGATTGCCAATGGCGCGGACATGAAGCGCTGGCTCTCTCAGCTCGACAACAATAACGCGCAAGGTGAGTACTACATCACCGACATCATTGCGATGGCGTATCACGAAGGGCGTGAGATCGCCGCCGTTCATCCGGCGCGCATCAGCGAAACGGACGGCGTGAATAACCGCCTGCAGCTTTCCCGTCTTGAGCGTATTTATCAGTCCGAGCAGGCCGAAAAACTGCTGCTCGCGGGCGTGATGCTGCGCGATCCGGCGCGTTTCGATTTGCGCGGCACCGTGTCTCACGGGCGCGACGTTGAGATCGATACTAACGTTATTCTTGAAGGCAACGTCACGCTGGGCAACCGCGTCAAAATTGGCGCCGGCTGCGTGATTAAAAACAGCGTCATCGGTGACGACTGCGAAATCAGCCCGTACAGCGTGGTGGAAGATGCTCATCTTGAAGCAGCGTGTACTATCGGCCCGTTTGCGCGTCTGCGCCCGGGTGCTGAACTGCTGGAAGGCGCGCACGTGGGCAACTTCGTGGAAATGAAAAAAGCGCGTCTGGGTAAAGGCTCCAAAGCGGGTCATTTAACCTATCTGGGCGACGCGGAGATTGGCGATAACGTGAACATTGGTGCAGGAACCATTACCTGTAACTATGACGGCGCCAATAAGTTTAAAACCATCATCGGCGATGACGTGTTCGTGGGCTCGGACACGCAGCTGGTGGCACCGGTTACCGTGGGTAACGGCGTAACCATTGCCGCCGGCACGACCGTCACGCGCGACGTAGCGGATAACGAGCTGGTGTTAAGCCGCGTGCCGCAGGTACACAAGCAGGGCTGGAAACGCCCGGTGAAGAAAAAGTAACAACAAGGCGGGTTGGCGCTACGCTTACCCGCCCTACGATTGAGTAGGCCTGATAAGGCGTAGCCGTCATCAGGCAAACCCGGGAGAGGAGATAAATATATATCTCCCCCCACAAGCAGTACCCATAAAAATAACCCCACTCTCTACAAGGCTCGGGGCGCCCGGAAAGGGTAAATACAGGTCAGCGACAACGCAGGCATAATGCCTAAATTCGGAATCTAAAATATGTGTGGAATTGTTGGCGCAGTTGCGCAGCGTGATATTGCTGAAATCCTTCTCGAAGGTTTACGTCGTCTGGAATACCGTGGTTACGACTCTGCCGGTCTGGCTGTCGTGGATGCAGAAGGGCATATGACCCGTCTGCGTCGTCTCGGTAAAGTGCAGATGCTGGCCCAGGCCGCGGAAGAACATCCGCTGCACGGTGGTACCGGTATCGCGCACACCCGCTGGGCGACGCATGGCGAACCGTCTGAAGGTAACGCGCACCCGCATGTGTCTGAACACATCGTGGTGGTGCATAACGGCATTATCGAAAACCACGAACCGCTGCGCGAAGAACTGAAAGCGCGCGGCTATACCTTCGTCTCTGAAACCGACACCGAAGTGATTGCTCACCTGGTTCACTGGGAGCTGGCAAAGGGCGGTACGCTGCGTGATGCGGTGCTGCGCGCTATCCCTCAGCTGCGCGGTGCGTATGGTACGGTGATCATGGACTCCCGCGATCCATCTACCCTGCTGGCCGCGCGTTCCGGTAGCCCGATGGTTATCGGTCTGGGCATGGGTGAAAACTTTATCGCCTCCGATCAGCTGGCGCTCCTGCCGGTCACCCGTCGCTTTATCTTCCTGGAAGAGGGCGATATCGCGGAAGTGACGCGCCGCAGCGTGACCGTCTTCGACACCAAAGGCGAGCAGGTGAAGCGTCAGGAGATCGAATCTAACCTGCAGTACGACGCGGGCGACAAAGGCGCTTACCGTCACTACATGCAGAAAGAGATCTACGAGCAGCCGAACGCTATCAAAAACACTCTGACCGGGCGCATCAGCCACGGCGAGGTGGATCTGAGCGAGCTGGGGGCAAACGCCAACGAACTGCTCGGCAAGGTTGAACATATTCAGATCGTAGCCTGCGGTACCTCATATAACTCCGGTATGGTCTCTCGCTACTGGTTTGAATCCCTGGCGGGCGTGCCATGCGACGTGGAAATCGCGTCTGAGTTCCGCTATCGCAAGTCTGCGGTGCGTCGTAACAGCCTGATGATCACCCTTTCCCAGTCCGGCGAAACAGCGGATACGCTGGCAGCGCTGCGTCTGTCTAAGGAATTGGGTTATCTGGGCTCGCTGGCCATCTGTAACGTCCCGGGCTCATCCCTGGTGCGTGAGTCCGATCTGGCGCTGATGACCAAAGCGGGTACCGAAATCGGCGTGGCCTCCACCAAAGCGTTTACCACTCAGCTGACCGTTCTGCTGATGCTGGTGGCGAAGCTGGCGCGTCTGAAAGGCGAAGATGCTTCCGTTGAGCACGACATCGTTCACGGTCTCCAGGCGCTGCCGAGCCGTATTGAGCAGATGCTGTCTCAGGACAAACGCATTGAGGCGCTGGCGGAAGATTTCTCTGACAAACATCACGCCCTGTTCCTGGGTCGTGGCGATCAGTACCCGATTGCGCTGGAAGGCGCACTGAAGCTGAAAGAGATCTCCTACATCCACGCGGAAGCCTACGCGGCAGGCGAGCTGAAGCATGGCCCGCTGGCGCTGATTGACGCGGATATGCCGGTCATTGTTGTCGCACCGAACAACGAACTGCTGGAAAAACTGAAGTCTAATATCGAAGAGGTGCGCGCCCGCGGCGGCGTGCTGTACGTCTTCGCTGATAAAGATGCCGGTTTCGCCAGCAGCGACAACATGCATATCATCGAGATGCCGCACGTTGAAGAGGTGATTGCACCGATCTTCTACACCGTTCCGCTGCAGCTGCTGGCTTACCACGTGGCGCTGATCAAAGGCACCGACGTTGACCAGCCGCGTAACCTGGCGAAATCGGTCACCGTAGAATAATCCCTTCTGTTAATGGCTACACGACGTGTAGCCATTTTTTCCTTACTTTTTCTCATCAGCTTTCTCTTTGCTATCAATCATCTTATTCTGACGCATTTCGTTACTTAATTGTGTGAATAATGAACGAGATTGCTTCCAGGCATTAGTATTTTCTATTTTGATCACTAAACGATCAGCTTTTATTAACGGAATCCTAAAAATGGTTTGTTTATAAAATATGTGTCCTTTTTATGTGTATACTGAAAAGGAATTTTAATGATAAAGCAAAAATAATATTATATTTGTTTTTCTCTATTATTATTCCAGCTCTGGTTCGTCATTATTCCATTAATTTAAACTCCCCCCTTGAAGATCATTCTTCCCGAAGAATATTATTTCATCGCATTTGGGATGGCGTTGTCTTTATGATAAACGCAATATTGATTTAATTAATGGAGTTATCATGAAAAATAATGGAATTACGGTGGCGATTGCACTCGCATCGGCGTTAATGGCAGGACAATCATTTGCTGCGGATGGTACGGTTCATTTCCGCGGAGAGGTTATTGATTCAACGTGTGAAGTGACGCCTGATACCGCCGATCAGACAGTGAATATCGGCCGCGTTGCCAAAACGACGTTCTCCGGCATTGATTCAACGGCGTCAGTAAAAGATTTCCATATTAAACTGGAGAAATGCCCTGCAACCTATACTCAGGCAGCAGTTCGTTTTGACGGAACAGAAGATAAAGACACCATCGGCAAAGGATATTTGTCTATTGGCACGCCTGTTAACGGTGAAGCGGATACTGACGGTATTTACACCGGCGAAGGTGAAGCCGTTAAGGCTACCGGCGTTGCAATCAAGCTCTTCAACCTGAACGATGATACGGCGATCCCGCTGTATAACAATTCAAATTATGTTGCTATCACCGACGGCAAAGCGGACATGGGCTTCAAAGCGAAGTTTGTGCAGACGCTGGCTACGGTTACGCCGGGTACAGCGAACGCGGATTCCCAGTTCACCATTGAATACCTGAAATAATCTTCAGCTGTTCGCCAGGAGCCTGTTTTATCCTTTTGCAGGCTCCTCCACAGGATGTGAGGATAACTGATGTATTTACGGCGTTTGTTGACTCTGTTCATCATGCTCTCTTTTTCATTTTTAACACCCTTGTCGACGGCTGGCGTCATTATTGGCGGAACCCGCGTTGTTTATAGTAGCGATAAATCCGATGCGACAATCAGCATAAAAAATAACGAAGCGACCACGCCTTATCTCATACAGACGTGGGTCGATCCTTTTAAAGGCGATACAGCGTCGAATAAACCTCCTTTTACCGTTATTCCGCCGGTTTCAAGGCTGGAGGCTGGGCAGGAGAAAGTATTGCGCATCATGAAAGTGAAGGGCGAACTGCCTCACGATCGGGAATCGCTGTTCTGGCTCAACATCAAAAATATTCCGCCGTCCAGTTCAAAACCCAATTCGCTCGAAATTGCGATTAAGACGCGGATAAAACTTTTTTGGCGTCCGGCGACCCTGAATATCACGCCTGAACGGGCTGTGGCGAAGGTTAAATGGCGTGTTCAAAACCGGCAGCTCGTGATTGAAAATCCGAGCCCGCTACATATTAACGTTATGAATGTCACCGTCGATAAAAAAGACGTTCCCTTAAACATCATTCCCCCTTTTGACACCGTGCGTTTGTCGCTTCCGGAAGGGATTAACGGCCACGCGCTGGTCTGGCGTTTCGTTAACGATTTTGGGGCAATCAGTCAGGAAATTCACGTCACGCTGTAAACATAGGGATGTTTGATATGGGGTGTTTCCGTTTTTTCATTGCGCTGGCCTCGGGGGTATCTCTCGGCTTTTCAGGCGTGACGCTGGCAAAAGATATCTTTAACCCTGCGCTTCTTGAAATTGACCATCCGGTGGATGTTGATATCCACCAGTTTAACCGCGCCAATACGTTACCTGCGGGCTCTTATAAGGTTGATATTCATGTTAACGATGAGTTTATCGATAGCCGGGAGGTCACCTTTATTGAAGATAAGGCTGGCGATAGGCTGCATCCCTGTTTTAAGCACGTCAGGACGGTGCTTGCGGAGCTCGGGGCTAAGGTGGCGGCGATCGGTTCGCTGGATCGCCTGGACGAAAACGCCTGTGTGGACCCTACCCCGCTGATCCCTGGCGCCACATGGACGTTCGATACCGATAAGCTGCTGCTCAACGTCACGCTGCCGCAGATTTACATTGATACCACCGCCCGCGGCACCATCAATCCTGCCCGCTGGGATGAAGGTATTAATGCGTTGATGATGAACTATGACTTTTCCGGCTCCAGCACGTTGCAGTCTGATGATGACGACAATAGCGATTTCTACTATCTGAACCTGCGAAACGGGGCGAACATTGGCGCGTGGCGTTTACGCAATTACAGCACGCTAAACATCATTGACGGTCATTCGGATTACCATTCCATCAGCACCTATGTGCAGCGAAACCTCGCGACGTTACGCAGCCAGATCATGCTGGGTGATACCTGGACCGCGAGCGATGTCTTCGACAGTACCCAGGTGCGCGGCGTGCGCCTGTATACCGATGATGAAATGCTTCCTTCCAGCCTGACGGGCTTTGCGCCGGTCGTTCGGGGCGTAGCGAAAAGCAATGCGACGGTGATTATTCGGCAGAACGGCTACATCATTTACCAATCTGCCGTGCCGCAGGGACCGTTTGCGCTAAAGGATTTAAACACCACCAGTTCCGGCGGCGACCTGGACGTGACCATCAAAGAAGAAGACGGTAGTGAGCAACACTTCACGCAGCCCTACGCCTCGCTGGCCATCCTCAAGCGTGAAGATCAGACCGACGTCGATATCAGCGCGGGTGAACTGCGCGATCAAAGCGAATTCCAGCCCAACGTTTTTCAGGCGCAGATTCTGCACGGCTTTCCTGCCGGGATAACGGTATACGGTGGCGTGCAGGCCGCGGAAGCGTATCGCTCGGTAGCGGTGGGGGTCGGCAAAGATATGGGGGCAGTTGGCGCGTTTTCCGTCGATATCACCCAGGCACGTGCGCAGTTTACGGACGAGGACTCAGAGGAGTCCGGCCAGTCCTGGCGTTTTCTCTATTCGAAACGGTTTGATGAGACGGATACCACGCTGAGGCTGGTGGGGTATCGCTACTCAACGCAGGGCTACTACACCCTCAATGAATGGGCGTCACGCCAGAACAGTCAGCGCGATTTCTGGGTAACGGGCAACCGACGCAGCCGGCTTGAAGGGTCCTGGACGCAGAATTTCGGCGATGGCATGGGGAACATTTATCTCACGCTGAGCCGCCAGCAGTACTGGAAAACCGACGAAGTTGAACGCCTGGTTCAGCTTGGCTACAGCAATGTCTGGCGGTCGCTTTCCTGGAACCTCTCCTGGAACTACAGCGATTCCATCACCACGGCGCAGAGCGCGGAGTATACAGATAGCGACGATCGAGAAAGCGAACAGGTTTTTATGCTGTCGTTCTCCGTGCCGCTGTCAGCATTGCTGCCGGACAGCTATGTGAGCTACGGCCTCACACAGAACAACAGCGGAAAAGGAATGCACCAGCTTGGCCTGAACGGTACGGCACTTGATAACCGTAATCTCTCCTGGAACCTCCAGCAGTCCTGGGATGCGGATGACAGTGTGTACAGCAGCAGCGCGGGGGTGGGATATGACGGAACCTATGGTTCGGTTAACGGCAGCTATGACTACAACCAGGACAGCCAGCGGCTCAACTACGGCGCGCGCGGCGGGATCCTGCTGCATGGCGATGGAGTGACGTTCTCGCAGGAGATGGGCGAAACCGTGGCGCTGATTAAAGCACCCGGTGCAGCCGGTCTGGCAATGGAAAACGGCACCGGTACGGCAACCGACTGGCGAGGCTACACCGTTCAAACGCAGCTTAACGCTTACGATGAAAACCGTGTGGAAATTGAGAGCGGCTATTTTGAAAAAGCGAACGTCGAGCTGGAGAACAGTGTGCTTAACGTCATCCCCACGCGAGGTGCGGTGGTGCGGGCGGAATTTATCACCCACGTTGGCTATCGCGTGCTCTTTGAGGTCACACAGGCCAACGGCAAACCGGTTCCCTTTGGCGCAGTGGCGTCTGCCGAACTGGCGACGGGCAGCGTGTCGGGCATTACCGGCGAGAATGGCGAACTGTATCTTTCGGGCATGCCGGAAGAGGGAACGTTCACGCTGAAGTGGGGGAGTGAAAAGACAAAACCTTGCAAGGTCCATTATCAGTTCCCCAAACCAACGGGTGTTGAACTGGTTCAAACAGCGGTCGTGTGCCAATAGGGAAATGAGATGAAACGACGTATCACTTTTATAGCAGTTGCCATGCTGCTTTTTACCCCTTTTTCCCACGCTGCGACGACAGAAGGCGGGGTGTGTTTCGCCATCGGCGGCACCTATATTTTCAATCTGAATCTTAACGGGGCAGAAATACCGGCAGATAAAAACCAGGCGGGAACCGAGGTGCGCGATCTGACGACCCTGCAATCGCCTTCCCAGTATAAACTGGGATGTAACTGCCTGACCCATTTCACCACCACGTTTCGTAGCGTCTACTTCACCGCGCGTTCGCCCTTAAGCGTTAATACCGTTAAAAACGGATATACCTACTACAGGTTGAACGATCACCTCAGTATTGCGTCCTCTATTCACGTGCTGGGACGTGACTATCTCGCCGTTCCCTTTGAGGCGGAGCCCAATCGGGTGACGTCCGGTATCTACTGTTATACCTCCAGTGTAGAGGGCTCAGAGGCAACGCTTGATACCGGCTCTCAGGTAAAAATATCGTTTTTGATCGACAAGCCCTTTATTGGAAAAATTACCGTTCCG
This sequence comes from Enterobacter sp. 22499, assembly GCF_052044815.1. Classification (NCBI taxonomy): domain Bacteria; kingdom Pseudomonadati; phylum Pseudomonadota; class Gammaproteobacteria; order Enterobacterales; family Enterobacteriaceae; genus Enterobacter; species Enterobacter sp. 22499. The sequence continues at coordinate 34,712 of NZ_JBQENR010000007.1, forward strand.
GGTACGACGATTGCCACGCTCTATGGCGGTATCGATGAAGCGTCCTCTCTGGCAAGTACCGAGAAGCTCGCCGAAATAAAAATTGCCGGAGACATCGTGGTACCGCAAAACTGCGAGATTGCGCCGGGTCAGTCGCTGGAAATTGATTTTGGAAAAATTCCCGCCAGCGCGTTTTCCGCCACCAAAGGCGAGGCGGTCGGTAGCCGCAAAATCCGCAAGATGATACAGGTGAAATGTACCGGCATGCTGGATGAGAACATCGTCCGATCCGCTTTCCATGCCGATCCCGTTGACGCTGACGCCACGATGATGAAAGTGAACGGCAATGATGACGTAGGGATCGTTATTTATGATAAATGGGACCGCGTCGTCAACGTCAATGGGGGGAGCATGGAGATGGATATGGGAGCCAACCAGGGGGGCGCCGAAGTTAACTCGCTCACCTTCTCTGCTGCCCCGGCCAGCGCGACGGGGAGTATTCCGAAGCCCGGCGCCTTTGAAGCCTGGGCAACCGTGACCTTCGAAATTCAAAATTAATAACAACGGCTGTTTATGACAGCCGTTGTCATATTCACATCTTTGAACCAGGCTTAACGCATCTCAGTGTGACATTATCATGACAGGGATATGATTTTATTTGTATTAAAATCATTACCTTAACACAAACGCGTTGATTGTCATAAAACTGTCATATTTCGTACATTTATCTGTCACCTGTTTGTCCTATTTTGCTCATCGTAGCCACTTAAACAATGATTTACGAAATCCTTGCAGGAGACATTATGAAAGTTATGCGTACCACTGTCGCAACTGTTGTCGCCGCGACCTTATCTCTGAGCGCTTTCTCTGCTTTTGCAGCAGCAAGCCTGACTGGCGCTGGTGCAACCTTCCCTGCGCCGGTGTATGCCAAATGGGCGGATACCTACCAGAAAGAAACCGGTAACAAGGTGAACTATCAGGGTATCGGCTCCTCCGGTGGCGTAAAACAAATTACCGCGAATACCGTTGATTTCGGCGCATCCGACGCTCCGCTGTCTGATGAAAAACTGAATCAGGAAGGCCTGTTCCAGTTCCCGACCGTGATCGGCGGCGTTGTGCTGGCCGTTAACATCCCTGGCCTGAAATCAGGCGAGCTGGTGCTGGACGGCAAAACCCTGGGCGATATCTACCTGGGCAAAATCAAAAAATGGGATGACGAAGCCATCACTAAGCTGAACCCGGGCGTTAAGCTGCCTTCGCAGAACATCGCTGTGGTTCGCCGTGCTGACGGCTCTGGTACCTCCTTCGTGTTCACCAGCTACCTGGCAAAAGTGAACGAAGAGTGGAAATCGAAAGTCGGCTCCGGCTCTACCGTTAACTGGCCAACCGGTCTGGGCGGTAAAGGTAACGACGGCATCGCTGCCTTCGTACAGCGTCTGCCTGGCTCTATCGGTTACGTAGAATACGCTTACGCGAAGCAGAACAACCTGGCTTACACCAAACTGGTTTCTGCTGACGGCAAACCGGTTAGCCCAACTGAAGAGAACTTCGCTAACGCAGCGAAAGGCGCTGACTGGAGCAAATCCTTCGCACAGGATCTGACTAACCAGAAAGGCGACAACGCGTGGCCAATCACTTCTACAACGTTCATTCTGATTCACAAAGATCAGAAGAAACCAGAACAAGGTACTGAAGTGCTGAAGTTCTTTGACTGGGCATACAAAAACGGCGGCAAACAGGCTAACGACCTGGATTACGCCAGCCTGCCAGACAGCGTGGTTGAGCAGATTCGTGCTGCATGGAAAACCAACGTGAAAGACAGCAGCGGTAAAGCATTGTATTAATTTAGCATTCTGACGAAAATGGCGGGTGGCGCTTGCGCTTACCCGCCGATTTCGTAAACGCGTTTAACAGAAGAGTGATTTATGGCTGCAACCAAGCCTGCATTTAACCCTCCGGGTAAAAAAGGTGACATGATTTTCGGCGCGCTGGTCAAACTGGCTGCGCTGATTGTGCTATTGCTGCTGGGCGGCATTATCGTGTCTCTGATTTTCTCCTCCTGGCCGAGCATTCAGAAATTCGGTTTCTCCTTCCTGTGGACCAAAGAGTGGGACGCGCCGAACGATATCTACGGTGCGCTGGTGCCGATTTACGGTACGCTGGTGACCTCGTTCATCGCCCTGCTGATTGCGGTTCCGGTAAGCTTCGGTATTGCACTGTTCCTGACGGAACTGGCGCCGGGCTGGCTGCGTCGCCCGCTGGGTATTGCCATCGAACTGCTGGCGGCCATCCCAAGTATCGTATACGGCATGTGGGGCCTGTTTATCTTTGCGCCGCTGTTTGCCACGTACTTCCAGGAGCCGGTAGGTAATGTTCTCTCCGCTGTTCCGTTTGTGGGAGCCCTGTTCTCTGGCCCGGCATTCGGTATCGGTATTCTGGCGGCAGGTGTGATCCTCGCCATCATGATTATTCCGTACATTGCGGCGGTAATGCGCGATGTCTTCGAACAAACCCCGGTGATGATGAAAGAGTCGGCCTACGGCATCGGCTGTACCACCTGGGAAGTTATCTGGCGCATTGTCCTTCCGTTCACCAAAAATGGGGTGATCGGCGGCGTAATGCTGGGCTTAGGTCGCGCGCTGGGTGAAACTATGGCGGTCACCTTTATCATCGGTAACACCTACCAGCTCGACAGCGCTTCACTCTATATGCCGGGTAACAGTATTACCTCCGCGCTGGCAAACGAATTTGCCGAAGCGGAATCCGGGCTTCACGTCGCAGCGCTGATGGAACTGGGTCTGATTCTGTTCGTTATCACCTTCATTGTTCTGGCGATTTCCAAGCTGATGATCCTGCGTCTCGCGAAAAATGAGGGGGCACGCTGATGGCAACTCTCGAAATGCAAAGCACCGCTCAGCTTGCCGAATCCCGCCGCAAAATGCAGGCGAAGCGTCGTTTTAAAAACCGCATTGCGCTGACGCTTTCCATGGCAACGATGGCATTCGGCCTGTTCTGGCTGATCTGGATCCTGATGTCCACCATCACCCGTGGTATTGATGGAATGTCTCTGGCGCTGTTCACCGAGATGACGCCGCCGCCAAATACGGCGGGTGGTGGTCTGGCGAACGCCCTGGCGGGCAGCGGCCTGCTGATCCTGTGGGCGACCGTTTTCGGTACGCCGTTGGGCATCATGGCCGGCATCTACCTGGCCGAGTACGGGCGTAAATCCTGGCTGGCAGAGGTGATTCGCTTCATTAACGACATCCTGCTTTCCGCTCCGTCGATTGTCGTGGGCCTGTTTGTTTACACCATCGTAGTCGCGCAAATGGAACACTTCTCTGGCTGGGCGGGCGTAATTGCGCTGGCGCTGCTGCAGGTGCCTATCGTCATTCGTACCACCGAAAACATGCTGAAACTGGTGCCGGATAGCCTGCGTGAAGCAGCTTACGCGCTGGGTACGCCGAAATGGAAAATGATTTCTGCGATCACCCTCAAAGCGTCGGTCTCCGGGATCATGACCGGTATCCTGCTGGCTATCGCCCGTATTGCCGGTGAAACGGCACCGCTGCTGTTTACTGCCCTCTCCAACCAGTTCTGGAGCACGGACATGATGCAGCCGATCGCCAACCTGCCGGTGACGATCTTTAAATTTGCGATGAGCCCATTCGCGGAATGGCAGCAGCTGGCCTGGGCCGGGGTGCTGATCATCACCCTTTGCGTACTGTTGCTGAACATTCTGGCGCGCGTCATTTTCGCGAAGAAGAAACACGGTTAATTTTTTACGGCGCGGCAGCTCGCGGCGTCGAATGAGGAAATGAGTCAATGAGTATGGTTGATACTGCCCCGGGTAAGATTCAGGTTCGTGATTTGAACTTCTACTACGGCAAATTCCATGCCCTGAAGAACATCAACCTGGATATCGCGAAGAACCAGGTCACGGCATTCATCGGTCCGTCTGGCTGTGGCAAGTCCACGCTGCTGCGTACCTTTAACAAAATGTATTCGCTCTATCCGGAGCAGCGCGCTGAAGGTGAAATTATCCTGGATGGCGAAAACATTCTGACCCAGGCCCAGGATATCGCCCTGCTGCGTGCCAAAGTGGGCATGGTGTTCCAGAAACCGACGCCGTTCCCGATGTCCATCTATGACAACATCGCGTTTGGCGTTCGCCTGTTTGAGAAGCTCTCCCGTGCGGACATGGACGAGCGCGTGCAGTGGGCATTGACCAAGGCCGCATTATGGAACGAAACCAAAGATAAACTTCATCAGAGCGGGTACTCTCTCTCCGGTGGTCAACAGCAGCGTCTGTGCATTGCGCGCGGTATCGCCATTCGCCCGGAAGTGTTGCTGCTGGATGAGCCGTGCTCAGCGCTGGACCCGATCTCAACCGGCCGTATTGAAGAGCTGATCACCGAGCTGAAGCAGGATTACACCGTGGTTATCGTGACCCACAACATGCAGCAGGCTGCGCGTTGCTCAGATCACACGGCGTTTATGTACCTGGGCGAGTTGATTGAGTTCAGCGATACGGACGCGCTGTTCACCCGGCCCGCGAAGAAACAAACCGAAGATTATATTACTGGCCGCTACGGTTGATTTGCCTTAGTGCATGTGGAGAAACCATGGACAACCTCAATCTTAATAAACACATTTCAGGCCAGTTCAACGCAGAGCTGGAAAGTATTCGCACGCAGGTGATGACCATGGGTGGCATGGTCGAGCAGCAGCTTTCTGATGCGATTACGGCAATGCATAACCAGGACAGCGAGCTGGCGAAGCGCGTCATCGAAGGCGACCATAACGTCAACATGATGGAAGTGGCGATCGACGAAGCCTGCGTGCGTATTATCGCCAAGCGTCAGCCGACCGCGAGCGACCTGCGTCTGGTAATGGCGATCATTAAAACTATCGCCGAGCTGGAACGTATTGGTGACGTGGCGGATAAAATCTGCCGCACCGCGCTGGAGAAGTTTTCCCAGCAGCATCAGCCGCTGCTGGTGAGCCTGGAGTCGCTGGGCCGCCACACCGTGCAGATGCTGCACGACGTGCTGGATGCCTTTGCGCGTATGGATCTGGACGAAGCGGTGCGTATCTACCGTGAAGACAAGAAAGTCGACCAGGAGTATGAAGGCATTGTGCGTCAGCTGATGACCTACATGATGGAAGATTCCCGTACCATCCCAAGCGTGCTGACGGCCCTGTTCTGCGCGCGCTCAATCGAGCGTATCGGCGACCGCTGCCAGAACATTTGCGAATATATTTTCTACTTCGTGAAGGGACAGGACTTCCGTCACGTGGGCGGCGACGAGCTGGACAAGCTGCTGGCGGGTAAAGATCCGAAAGAGTGATGTTTGTGGCGGGTGGCGCTGGCGCTTACCCGCCCTACGTTAGCTTAACGCGTAATATCCCACCCGCGTGCCTTCCACAACTCTGGCAATTGCGCCAGATCGGTAAAGGTCGTCACTTTTGGATGATCGATCGGCTTGTTGTGCGGATCGGCACAGAAGTAAAACACCTCCATCCCCGCATCAATCCCCGACTGGGCGCCCGCAGGCGAGTCATCCACCAGAATGCAGTTCTCCACGTTGACGTTCATCGCTTTCGCCGCGTGGAACATCAGGGCCGGATCGGGCTTCCAGCGCTGGATATCGTAGCCGCTGAACAGTTTTTCCGGAAAGTGGTGCAGCATTTCAAGCTTGCCCAGTGAATGCTGCATTTTGCTGACCGGACCGTTGGAAACTACGCAGATAGGCACCGTCATCGCATCCAGCAGCGCGTTAGCCCCGGCAATAACTTCCAGTTCTGAGTCAAAGAGGCGTGCGACCTCGGCGCGGTACACCGGTTCCAGCTCCGCTTTCGCCAGATCCACCCCGTGCTCTTCGTTAATGATGTCGATGATCTCGTACAGCTTCACGCCCTTAAAGCGTTTGAACACCTCTTCGAGATCGAGCGTAATGCCAAATTCCTGGAACATGGCGACATACGCGCGGGAACAAATGACCTCACTGTCTACCAGCGTACCGTCACAGTCGAAAAATACCGCTTCAATTCCGGACATGCCCTTCCCTTTTAACAAGTTTAACGTTTACGTACGACAGATTTACGAGACGCAATCGTTGCCGTATAAGCATAATCAATGAAAAAAGTATCCCGTAACCGCCACTATTGTCGCATTTTGGTATAGGATAGCGACGAATTTTCCCTCCTTGTTCGGAAATTGATGATGAGTCAACAACACACAACCCAGACATCTGGTCAGGGTCTGCTTGAGCGCGTATTCAAACTGCGCGAGCACGGCACAACGGCACGCACCGAAGTGATCGCCGGTTTCACCACCTTCCTGACGATGGTCTATATCGTTTTTGTGAACCCGCAAATTCTGGGCGTGGCTGGCATGGACACCAGCGCCGTCTTTGTTACCACCTGTCTGATCGCGGCCCTTGGCAGCATCCTGATGGGCGTTTTCGCTAACCTGCCCGTGGCGCTGGCACCCGCTATGGGCCTGAATGCGTTCTTCGCGTTCGTGGTGGTTCAGGCGATGGGCCTGCCGTGGCAGGTTGGTATGGGCGCTATCTTCTGGGGTGCGGTCGGCCTGCTGCTGCTGACCATCTTCCGCGTCCGCTACTGGATGATTGCCAATATCCCGGTGAGCCTGCGCGTGGGTATCACCAGCGGTATCGGTCTGTTCATCGGCATGATGGGGCTGAAAAACGCCGGTGTGATCGTGGCGAACCCGGAAACGCTGGTGAGCATCGGTAACCTGACCTCGCACAGCGTGCTGCTGGGCGTGCTGGGCTTCTTCATCATCGCGATCCTGGCGTCGCGCAACATCCACGCTGCGGTGCTGGTCTCTATCATCGTGACCACGCTGCTGGGCTGGATGCTGGGTGACGTGCATTACAGCGGTATTGTCTCTGCGCCGCCGAGCGTCTCTACCGTGATTGGTCACGTTGACCTGGCGGGTTCCCTGAACCTGGGCCTGGCGGGCGTGATCTTCTCCTTCATGCTGGTCAACCTGTTTGACTCCTCCGGTACGCTGATTGGCGTGACGGACAAAGCGGGTCTGGCTGACGAGAAAGGCAAATTCCCGCGCATGAAGCAGGCGCTGTATGTGGACAGCATCTCTTCCGTGGCGGGTTCTTTCATCGGCACCTCATCTGTTACCGCTTACATTGAATCCTCTTCCGGCGTGTCCGTGGGTGGCCGTACCGGCCTGACGGCGGTGGTGGTGGGTATCCTGTTCCTGCTGGTGATCTTCCTCTCTCCGCTGGCGGGTATGGTTCCACCGTATGCGGCTGCCGGCGCGCTGATTTACGTGGGCGTGCTGATGACCTCGAGCCTGGCGCGCGTGAAGTGGGAAGATTTAACCGAAGCGGTGCCGGCCTTTATTACCGCCGTGATGATGCCGTTCAGCTTCTCGATCACCGAAGGTATCGCGCTGGGCTTTATCTCTTACTGTGTGATGAAGATCGGTACCGGCCGCTTCCGCGAACTCAGCCCGTGCGTGATTATCGTTGCGCTGCTGTTTGTGTTGAAGATTGTGTTTATTGACGCGAAATAAACAGGTTTGTTCCCTCTCCACGTGGGAGAGGGCCAGGGTGAGGGCATCAGGCCGCTCCGGCTTACGCCTTCACCCGCTTAATATAATCCCCAAACGCGGTCAGCTGGCCAGAGAGATGGTCACGCGTGCTCTGATCCACCACTTCACCCGTCTGCGGGTCGACCTTGTTTTGAATCACACCGCCCATAAATTCCGGCTTGTTCATCACCATCGCATCCAGGAACACCAGGATCTGACGCAGGTGATACTGGCAGCGTGCGCCACCAATCGCGCCCATTGAGCTGGTCTGGATCAGCACCGGTTTGCCAGACAGCGGCTGCTCCGGTAAACGGGATAACCAGTCAATCGCGTTCTTCAGGCCACCCGGAACCGAGTAGTTATACTCCGGCGTAACAATGACCACACCGTCGGCCTGGCGGATCTGCTCGGCTATCGCCTCCACGCTCTGCGGGAACCCCTCTTCCTGCTGGACATCTGCATCATACAGCGGGATATCGCCAATAGATGGCAGGGCGCTAATTTCCATACCTGCCGGGGCCAGCTGCGGCAGCGTGCGGGCAACCATTCCGTTAAATGAACCTTTGCGCAGGCTTCCCAGTAACGTAACTACTTTCAACGTATCAGACATGATTACTCCTGTTTCATCATGATGACCCTGATTGGATCAGCTATGGGTAAATGCTTTTTCTGCCGGTAAACTGGTTAAACGCATCAGGCGTGCGGCGGGCTCGTTGGCGCGCTCGGGCACATCCGGAAGGCTACTCCATCCCTCTTTACTGTCAAATTCCCAAATCTTTAGCCGTTCGATGGCTGGGCTAACTGCAACAGACCATATCAACACATCTTCTGCATCGCTGAGCGCCTCTACAAGCGTAGCTTTAGCGGCACGCAGGCGTCCGGAGCCGGGCAACAATTGCAACAGACTGGCGTCGTCTGAAGCGCATCCGCAGAGCTTGCGAATACTCTGGCGCAGGGTGATGAGCTGGGCTCTGGCCTCGACGGAGTCGTTCTGGTTGCGTACCCACAGCTTCTCATTACTGGAGAGCGGGTAGTCATCGTGCGGGCTTGCGCCGTGGAAGCTCCGCGTCGCACGCTGAAGCTCCATATCCAGCCCGCAATCCCCTTCGGTGGTCAGCGCCACGCCAATGATATTGCCCGTATAGGCAATGGAAAAACGGGGGAGTTCCGGGTCAGCAAAGACCGGGCGGCCTTCTGGTTGCGTGACGATCTCCGGCAGTTCGCTGGTGCCGTACAGCATAAACAGCAGTTCTGCGAGAAGTGCTCTCGAGGCTAAAAACCGCGTCCTGCGGTGTTCGGGGAGTTTGAGCGCCTCACTGTGACAGGCTGAAGAGAGTCTGGCCGATACGAGACGTCCTTCTGTAAGTATCCCTCTTGCAAAGTGCGTTGCCATTTTTCGCTCCTTGATAATGGTCGTAATCGGTTAAACGGTTACATGATTATCGCTTAACTTGGCTCCTGTTTTAATCAGTAAATCGGAGTAAGAGAAGCCTGAAGGCCGAACTTTACATTTTCTTAGGCAAAAATTGGATCGCTGCCACCGTACAACGCCTTGATGGTCTCCCGCAGCCAGAGGATTTTCGGATTATGGCTGTTCCGTTTATGCCAGATCAGCGTGAAGGGAACGGTCAGCTTTTCAGCCTGCGCTTCGTCAATGGGAATAGGAAGCGCCATCAGCTTCCGCTGGTGGAGTTCATTGTAGTGGCGACAGTAGTGGGGAGCCGTGGCGATATAGTTATGACCGGGCTGCGCCGCCATAAACATCGACTGCTCAAAGCCCGGCAAACACATGGCAATGTTTCTCTCCCGCCCCATCTCTTTTAGCACCTCATCCAGCGCCCAGGTGTCGCTCCGTTCCCAGAAGATACTGATATGGGGATAGCGCAGGAAGGTCTCCAGATTCCACTCCTCCTGCAGAGCGGGGTGGTCCTCACGCAAATAGACGTATGGACGGTCGCTAAACAGGATTTCGTAGTCGATAAACCACGGCATCAGCTTCAGCAGTTCACGCGAGCGCGGGTGGGTTTCGCGACCGGTGAAGCCAACGTCCACTTCCCCGCGCGTAATGGCGTCCAGCGAGTCGTAATCCCAGTGACGCATCTTCACCGTCGCCTGCGGATAACGCTGGTTCACCAGCTCAAGCAGGGCGTTAAAGCGGATGAGCATCAGCGGCGTTTCGGCGGCCAGCACAAACGTCAGCCCGCCAGGCGAATCATGGTGAGATTTATCGAGGATCTGGTTGCCAATCTGCATCCAGTCGGCCAAATCCTGCTCCAGGCTGACCGTCAGCGGCGTGGGCAGCAGCCCTAACGGCGTTTTGACAAACAGCGGGTCGTCAAACCAGTCGCGCAGCCTGGCCAGCGATTTACTCACCGCCGACGGCGTCACGTTCATCCGCTTTGCGGCTTTGGTGACGCTGCGCTCCTGCAGCAAAAGCTGCAGGCAAAGCAACAGGTTAAGATCGAGACTGCTGATGGGCTTCTTCATACTGTGCCGCGGGCTGGATGACCATAAGTAAGGTGATGCAGACTATGCTACAGCCAATCAGAATCCCGATCAGCATATTGAGCGCGTTAAGTCCGATGACCGCCGCCAGCCATATCCACAGAGACGAGCCGCAGACCTGCGCGATCCCCAACACCGAGCTTGCCACGCCTGCCCGCAGCGAGAACGGGCCAAGCGCCTGACTCATCGCCACGCCAAAGCCAACCGAGAACCCGGCACAGATGAGCGTAATGCCCACCAGCATCAGCGCATGCGAGCTGGTGGTTGCCAGAACCACACCTGCGGCGAGAAACAGTACTTGAGAGGTCAGCATCAGCGTGCGCTGGCGGAAGATATTCAGCGCGAAGGGGGTAGAAAATGAGACGGCCATACTGACCATAGCGGTTAATGCCATTACCGTGGAATACTCACCGCGATCGAAACCCATAGTCTCCATCAGCAAAACCGGGGAAACGTTTACATACGTCAGGATCACCGCCACGCTTAACGTGGTTACGGCCAGACGGCTGAGGAAAAAGCGATTGAGAAGTTTCTCTGCCGGATGAATGGTCGCGGTATGGCTGGGATTCTGCGAGCCCGGGTGGGTCTCTTTCAGTACGGCGATCGACAGCACAAAGACCAGGGCGCCCATTGCAGCCATGGTCCAGAACAGGCTCTGCCACGGGAATTTCAGCATGATCAGATAGCCTACAACCGGTGCCAGCACCGGAATGATGCAGGTTATCCCGTTCAGCATGGAGAGCACCTTAGCACGGCGCTGGGCGCTTAAGGTGTCGCGCAAAATAGCAAACGCCACCACGTAACAGCCGCCGGCACCAATGCCCTGGATGAACCGTCCTGCCAGGAACAAGGTGCTGTTCTGTGCCTGTGAGCAGAGAAGAGAGGCCAGGGCAAAGATGATGGCTCCGGTTATTGCGACGGGTTGACGGCCAGCCTTATCCGCGATCTTCCCGGCAAAGACCATCGACGACGCCATTCCTGCGAGGTAGGCCGAAAACGCGATATGCAGCTGCGCTTCGCTGGCACCCAGATCGCGGGCGATGTGCGGTAATCCCACCAGATACATATCAATACCCGACGGATAAAGCAGAACTAATGCGAAACTACAAAACAGAAAACGCGCCATAAACCCCCCATAAATGCAGGCATGCAGAATAGGGGGTGAAAAGGGTTAAAGCGAGTTGCCATTTGGACAATGGTGATTTCCTGAGAGGAAATCACCATCAATTAGCGGAAACTATTTACCAATACAGAAGCTCGAGAAAATCCTGCCCAACAGATCGTCCGACGTAAACTCCCCGGTGATCTCGCTCAGATTCTGCTGCGCCAGACGCAACTCTTCCGCCAGCAGTTCACCCGCCCACGCACCAATCAGCTGCGCTTTGCCCTGGTCAAGATGGCGTGCCGCCTCTTCCAGCGCCTGCAGGTGACGGCGACGCGCCAGGAAGCCGCCTTCCATGCTGGTATCAAAGCCCATGCTCTGCTTGAGATGGTTACGCAGGGCTTCCACGCCTTCCCCTGTACGTGCCGAAAGGCGAATAAGTGAGTGACCATTCACATCGCTGATGCCCAGCGTTTCGCCGGTCACGTCCGCCTTGTTGCGCACTACGGTGATCGGCAGTTTGGCCGGCAGACGGGCGATAAAGTCCGGCCAGATCTCCGCCGGGTCAACGGCGTCGGTCGTTGTGCCGTCCACCATAAACAGCACGCGGTCGGCCTGCTCAATCTCCTGCCAGGCGCGCTCGATACCGATACGCTCGACTTCATCGCTCGCATCGCGCAGGCCCGCGGTGTCGATAATGTGCAGCGGCATCCCGTCGATATGGATGTGCTCGCGCAGCACGTCGCGGGTGGTCCCGGCTATGTCGGTGACGATCGCCGCTTCACGGCCCGCCAGGGCGTTCAGCAGGCTCGATTTCCCGGCGTTAGGGCGACCAGCAATGACGACCTTCATCCCTTCACGCAGCAGGCTGCCCTGACGCGCTTCGGCGCGGACGGCATCCAGATCGCTCATCACCTGGTTCAGCTGGGCTTCGATTTTGCCGTCAGAGAGGAAGTCGATTTCCTCGTCCGGGAAGTCGATAGCCGCTTCGACATAGATTCGCAGGTGAGTAAGTGCTTCCACAAGGTGATTCACACGTGCGGAAAACGCGCCCTGCAGCGAGTTCAGGGCGGAGCGGGCCGCCTGTTCAGAGCTGGCGTCGATCAGGTCTGCAATCGCCTCGGCCTGCGCCAGGTCGAGCTTGTCGTTCAGGAAGGCACGCTCGGAGAATTCGCCCGGCTTCGCAATGCGCAGGCCCGGCAGGGTCAGGATACGTTTTAACAGCAGGTCGAGGATAACCGGGCCGCCGTGGCCCTGAAGTTCCAGCACGTCTTCGCCGGTAAAGGAGTTCGGGCCGGGGAACCACAGCGCAATGCCCTGGTCCAGCGGCGTGCCGTCGGCATCTTTAAACGGCAGGTAATCAGCGTAGCGCGGCTTTGGCAATTTACCCAGCACCGCTTCAGCCACCTCGCGCGCCTTCAGGCCGGAGATGCGCAGAATGCCTACACCACCGCGTCCCGGTGGGGTTGCCTGGGCGACGATAGTGTCGTTATGGCTCATGGTTGCTCTCGTTCAATACAAATAAAAAAGGCGGTCAATCGACCGCCCTTATTTTAGCGTTATCTTACCGAATCAGGACTTTTTCTTTTCGCGGCTATGCAGGCCACGTTTTTCCAGACCACGGTAAATCAGCTGCTGCTGGATGATGGTCACCAGGTTGCTGACGATATAGTACAGCACCAGACCTGACGGGAACCACAGGAAGAACACGGTGAAGATAACCGGCATAAAGGTCATGATCTTCTGCTGCATCGGGTCGGTCACGGTGGTTGGCGACATCTTCTGGATGAAGAACATCGTCACGCCCATCAGGATCGGCAGGATGTAGTACGGGTCCTGTGCGGACAGGTCATGGATCCACAGGGCGAACGGCGCGTGGCGCAGCTCAACGGAACCCATCAGCATGTAGTACAGCGCAAGGAAGATTGGCATCTGAATCAGCAGCGGGAAGCAACCACCCAGTGGGTTCACTTTCTCTGCCTTATACAGGGCCATCATTTCCTGGCTCTGACGCTGTTTATCATCGCCCAGACGCTCACGCATCGCCTGAATCTTCGGCTGCAGCATGCGCATCTTCGCCATGGAGGTGTACTGCGCTTTGGTCAGCGGGTACATGATGCCACGCACGATGAAGGTGATAACGATGATGGAGAAGCCCCAGTTACCCAGGAAGCTGTGGATGAACTTCAGCAGCTTAAACAGCGGCTGAGAGATGAACCACAACCAGCCGTAATCCACGGTCAGATCCAGGTGCGGCGCGACGGCAGCCATTTTGTCCTGAATTTCCGGGCCGACCCACAGGGTGCTTGCCAGCTTACCGGTTTGACCCGGCTGAACCAGAACAGGCTGTGATTTGTAGCCGATGGCTGCAATACCGTTGCCCAGGTTCGCGGTGTAGAAGTTATTCGTACCGTCGTTATTCGGGATCCACGCGGTCGCGAAATACTGCTGCAGCATTGCGACCCAACCGCCTTTGGAGCTGACGTTCAGGTTTTCGTTATCGGCAATGGTGTCGAATTTGTATTTCTCGTACTTCGCATCAGGCGTGGAGTACGCCGCGCCACGGAAGGTATGCAGCGCAAAGTTGCTGCTTCCGGTGTCACGGTGTGACGGCAGATTGATGGACTGCTTCAGCTGACCGAAGGTAGACAGTTCCAGCGGTTTCGCACCGGCGTTCTGTACGCTGTAGCCCACGTTCACCGCATACTCACCGCGTTTCAGGGTGAAGGTTTTGGTGAAGGTGTTGCCTGCCGCGTCGGTGTAGGTCATCGGGATAACGAGTTCGTTCTGGCCATCGGCCAGTACAAAGGTGTCGTTCTCGACGTTATACAGTGGACGCGCACCGTTAGCCGGATTGTCCGGGCCATCACGACCGGTCAGGCCGCTCTGCGCCTGATACAGAAACTCCGGTGTGGTTTCCAGTAACTGGAACGGTTCGTTAGACTTCAGCTCTTTCGGGTAGGTCAACAGCAGCGCCTGCTCAACATCACCACCACGGGTGTTGATAGTCAGCTCAAGCACATCGGTCTTAACCGTAATCTGTTTCCCCTGGCCACTGGCCGGTACGCCCTGGTCGGCGGCGCTACCCGCTGCGGTGGTCGTGGTCTGCGTGGTCTGCTGCTGGGGTTGAGGATTTTTATCCTGCTCCCATGCCTGCCAGATCATGAAAGACACGAACAACAAAGCGATGATAAGAAGATTGCGTTGCGAATCCATCGTTAGTGTTCTCTGGTATCAAAAGGTCCTGGGGGGACGGGGTCGTCTCCACCGGGGTGTAAAGGGTGGCATTTTAATACGCGTTTCACCGTCAACCAACTGCCTTTTATCACTCCAAACCTGCGCAATGCCTCAATTCCGTAGCTTGAGCATGTTGGTGTGAAACGGCAGTGCGGCCCGAGTAGCGGACTAATCAGGCGTTGATAGACCCGAATGAGGGCTATCAGGACCCGTGAGCCAGGCGACAGTGGCGGCGCCATAATTTTTCCAACGCTTCCGAGAGAGCACGGTTATCGAGGTCGGCAACCCCCTTTTTAGCCACCACCACGAAATCCATAGAAGGCAGTTCGTGCTGACGTAAACGGAAGCTTTCACGCGTCAGACGTTTAATCCGGTTGCGTTCATGCGCACGCTTAACGTTTTTCTTAGCGACTGTGAGACCGATGCGGGGATGCCCCAGCGAATTTTGGCGGCCGAGGATGGTGATTTGCGGCGTGCCAGCCCGTTGTGGCTGCTGGAAGACGAAAGTGAAATGAGTGGGAGTTAACAAACGTAACTCCCTGGGAAATGCTAGCTTAACCACTCAGGGGTTAGCTTTATTACTTGGAAACGGTCAGACGAGCGCGGCCTTTAGCACGACGACGTGCCAGAACCTGACGACCATTTTTAGTAGCCATACGAGCACGGAAGCCGTGAGAACGGTTGCGCTTCAGTACAGACGGTTGAAAAGTGCGTTTCATGGCGATTTCTACCTAAACTTGAAAAAATTCATGACTTTTGCGGATGCCCGACCGAGTTTCGAATGACGGACGCCGAAGCCGTGGGTGATTAAAGAGGCCGGATTGTAATAATTGTACACTCCGGAGTCAATTCTCTTTCCTTATTTCCCGCGTATTTCCGCACGATTTCGCGTGGAAAATGAGCAACGGACGACGCAGGAAGATGAGCATCACGCGCCGGGTCGAGGATTATACGGCCTCGCCAACAAAGCGCAAGGATCGTCCCGGATCTTCGTTAGATCATTTAAGCAATAAATTGTCGCTGCTCATTAAATTTTCCAATATGCGGGCTAAATCGCGGGGCACTCGCGCCAGGATCGTTTACACTTACCCGGTTTCGGATCTTCCTGTGGATAAATCGGGAAGAATCTGTGAGAAACAGAAGATCTCTGGCTCAGTTTACGCTATGATCCGCGGTCCCGATCGGGATCCTAGGATCCTGGTCAGGATAAATTGCAGATAGCAATTCGCACGTCCCCCTTTACGCAGGGTCATGTCGATGTGCGCCAACAATCATGAATATTCAATAGTTTTCTTTTATTGTTCGAGTGGAGTCCGCCGTGTCACTTTCGCTTTGGCAGCAGTGTCTTGCCCGATTGCAGGATGAGTTACCAGCCACAGAATTCAGTATGTGGATCCGCCCGTTGCAGGCGGAGCTGAGCGATAACACGCTGGCTTTGTATGCGCCAAACCGTTTTGTGCTCGATTGGGTAAGAGACAAGTACCTTAATAACATCAATGGCCTGCTGAACGATTTTTGCGGGTCAGATGTCCCACAGCTGCGTTTTGAAGTGGGCACAAAGCCGGTCACCCAAACCGTACGTGAAACCGTGAATGTGGCTGCGCCCGCTCAGGCTGTTCCGGCTCCGGCGCCTCGCGTTGCACCTGCTCGTCAGGGCTGGGATAACGTCCCTGCCCCCGCAGAGCCAACCTACCGCTCTAACGTTAACGTGAAACACACGTTCGATAACTTCGTTGAAGGTAAGTCCAACCAGCTGGCGCGCGCGGCAGCCCGTCAGGTTGCCGATAACCCCGGCGGTGCTTACAACCCGCTGTTCCTGTATGGCGGCACGGGTCTCGGTAAAACCCACCTGCTGCATGCGGTAGGTAACGGCATTATGGCGCGCAAGCCCAACGCGAAAGTGGTGTATATGCACTCCGAGCGCTTCGTTCAGGACATGGTAAAAGCCCTGCAAAACAATGCGATCGAAGAGTTTAAACGCTACTACCGTTCCGTTGACGCGCTGCTGATCGATGACATCCAGTTCTTTGCCAATAAAGAACGATCGCAGGAAGAATTTTTCCACACCTTCAACGCCCTGCTGGAAGGTAATCAGCAGATCATTTTGACCTCGGATCGTTATCCTAAAGAGATCAACGGCGTTGAAGATCGTCTGAAATCCCGCTTCGGCTGGGGCCTCACCGTGGCGATCGAGCCACCGGAGCTGGAAACCCGCGTCGCGATCCTGATGAAGAAAGCCGATGAGAACGACATCCGCCTGCCGGGTGAAGTGGCGTTCTTCATCGCCAAGCGCCTGCGCTCCAACGTGCGTGAGCTGGAAGGGGCGCTGAACCGCGTTATCGCC
Source organism: Enterobacter sp. 22499 (assembly GCF_052044815.1). Lineage (NCBI taxonomy): Bacteria > Pseudomonadati > Pseudomonadota > Gammaproteobacteria > Enterobacterales > Enterobacteriaceae > Enterobacter > Enterobacter sp. 22499. Next base: position 51,458 of record NZ_JBQENR010000007.1, read on the forward strand.
AATGCCAACTTCACCGGTCGTGCGATCACCATCGATTTTGTGCGTGAAGCACTGCGCGATTTGTTGGCATTGCAGGAAAAACTGGTCACCATCGACAATATTCAAAAGACGGTGGCTGAGTACTACAAGATCAAAGTGGCAGATTTACTGTCTAAACGTCGTTCCCGCTCGGTGGCGCGTCCGCGTCAGATGGCGATGGCGCTGGCAAAGGAGTTAACCAACCACAGTCTGCCGGAAATCGGCGATGCGTTTGGTGGCCGTGACCATACGACCGTGCTGCACGCGTGTCGCAAGATTGAGCAGTTACGCGAAGAAAGCCACGACATAAAAGAAGATTTTTCCAATCTAATCAGAACATTATCATCGTGACGCTATGAAATTTACCGTTGAACGTGAACATTTATTAAAACCGCTGCAACAGGTGAGTGGCCCATTAGGCGGCCGCCCAACGCTGCCTATTCTCGGAAACCTGCTGCTTCAGGTCGCGGACGGTACGCTGTCGCTGACCGGTACAGATCTGGAAATGGAAATGATCGCGCGCGTTACGTTGACGCAGCCGCACGACGCGGGCGCGACCACGGTTCCGGCACGTAAATTCTTTGATATCTGCCGCGGGTTGCCGGAAGGCGCTGAAATCGCCGTGCAGCTGGAGGGCGACCGCATGCTGGTGCGCTCTGGCCGCAGCCGTTTCTCGCTCTCCACGTTGCCCGCTGCGGACTTCCCGAACCTGGACGACTGGCAGAGTGAAGTTGAATTCACTCTTCCGCAGGCGACGATGAAGCGTCTGATTGAAGCCACGCAGTTCTCCATGGCGCATCAGGACGTTCGTTACTACTTAAACGGCATGCTGTTCGAAACCGAAGGTGAAGAGTTGCGTACCGTCGCCACAGACGGCCACCGTCTGGCGGTCTGTTCCATGCCGATTGGCGACTCGCTGCCGAACCATTCGGTGATCGTGCCGCGTAAAGGCGTGATTGAACTGATGCGTATGCTCGACGGCGGTGACACGCCGCTGCGGGTGCAGATTGGCAGCAATAACATCCGTGCCCACGTGGGCGATTTTGTCTTCACTTCGAAGCTGGTTGATGGCCGTTTCCCGGATTATCGCCGCGTATTGCCGAAGAACCCGGACAAAACGCTGGAAGCGGGCTGCGATAGCCTCAAGCAGGCGTTTGCCCGCGCGGCCATTCTCTCGAACGAGAAATTCCGCGGCGTGCGCCTGTACGTGAGTGAAAACCAGATCAAAATCACCGCCAACAACCCGGAGCAGGAAGAGGCAGAAGAGATTCTGGACGTCACCTACGCCGGGGCTGAGATGGAAATCGGCTTCAACGTCAGCTACGTGCTAGATGTGCTCAATGCACTGAAATGCGAGAATGTGCGCATTCTGCTGACCGACTCCGTTTCGAGCGTACAGATTGAAGATGCGGCCAGCCAAAGCGCGGCTTATGTTGTCATGCCAATGAGACTGTAATGTCGCTCACCCGTCTGTTGATCCGCGACTTTCGCAATATCGAAAGCGCGGATCTCGCTTTATCCCCCGGCTTTAACTTCCTGGTTGGCGCGAACGGCAGCGGCAAAACCAGCGTGCTGGAAGCCATCTATACGCTCGGCCATGGCCGGGCGTTTCGCAGTTTGCAGATTGGTCGCGTCATTCGCCACGAGCAAGAATCCTTTGTTCTGCACGGGCGTTTGCAGGGCGCAGAGCGGGAAACCGCCATCGGCCTGACCAAAGACAAGCTGGGCGACAGCAAGGTGCGCATCGACGGCACCGATGGCCACAAGGTGGCGGAGCTGGCGCTGCTGATGCCAATGCAGCTGATTACGCCCGAGGGGTTTACTTTACTCAACGGCGGCCCCAAATACAGAAGAGCGTTCCTCGACTGGGGATGCTTTCACAATGAAGCCGGTTTCTTTAACGCCTGGAGCAACCTGAAGCGTTTGCTTAAACAGCGTAACGCCGCGTTGCGCCAGGTCACGCGCTACGCCCAGCTGCGTCCGTGGGACATGGAACTCATCCCTCTTGCGGAACAGATCAGCCGCTGGCGTGCCGAATACAGCGCGGGTATCGCCGAAGATATGGCCGACACCTGCAAACAGTTTTTACCCGAGTTCTCTCTCACCTTCTCCTTCCAGCGTGGCTGGGAGAAAGAGACGGATTATGCCGAGGTGTTAGAGAGAAGCTTCGAGCGCGACCGGATGTTGACCTACACCGCGCACGGCCCGCACAAGGCGGATTTCCGTATTCGTGCCGACGGTGCGCCGGTGGAAGACACGCTGTCGCGCGGGCAGCTCAAGCTCCTGATGTGCGCGCTACGCCTGGCGCAGGGGGAGTTCCTCACCCGCGAGAGCGGACGACGCTGCCTGTACCTGATAGATGATTTTGCCTCGGAACTTGACGACGCGCGGCGCGGGCTGCTTGCCAGCCGCTTAAAAGCCACGCAGTCACAGGTTTTCGTCAGCGCCATTAGCGCTGAACACGTTATGGACATGTCGGACGAAAATTCGAAGATGTTTACCGTGGAAAAGGGTAAAATAACGGATTAACCCAAGTTGAAATGAGCGAGAAACGTTGATGTCGAATTCTTATGACTCCTCCAGTATCAAAGTCCTGAAAGGGCTGGATGCGGTGCGTAAGCGCCCGGGTATGTATATCGGCGACACGGATGACGGCACCGGTCTGCACCACATGGTATTCGAGGTGGTAGATAACGCTATCGACGAAGCGCTCGCGGGTCACTGTAAAGACATCGTGGTCACCATCCATGCGGACAACTCCGTCTCCGTTACCGATGACGGTCGTGGCATCCCAACCGGTATTCACCCGGAAGAGGGCGTCTCTGCTGCGGAAGTGATCATGACCGTACTGCACGCAGGCGGTAAGTTCGACGATAACTCCTATAAGGTTTCCGGCGGCCTGCACGGCGTAGGCGTTTCCGTAGTAAACGCCCTGTCGCAAAAGCTGGAGCTGGTTATTCAGCGCGAAGGCAAAATTCACCGTCAGATCTATCAGCACGGCGTGCCTGAAGCCCCGCTGGCCGTTACCGGTGATACCGATAAAACCGGTACCATGGTGCGTTTCTGGCCGAGCCTTGAAACCTTCACCAACGTCACTGAATTCGAGTACGACATCCTGGCGAAGCGCCTGCGTGAACTGTCGTTCCTGAACTCCGGCGTCTCTATTCGCCTGCGCGACAAACGCGACAATAAAGAAGACCACTTCCACTACGAAGGCGGTATCAAGGCGTTTGTTGAGTATCTGAACAAGAACAAAACGCCAATTCACCCAAATATCTTCTATTTCTCCACCGAAAAAGACGGTATTGGCGTGGAAGTGGCGCTGCAGTGGAACGACGGTTTCCAGGAAAACATCTACTGCTTCACCAACAACATTCCACAGCGCGACGGCGGTACTCACCTTGCGGGCTTCCGCGCGGCGATGACCCGTACCCTGAACGCCTACATGGACAAAGAAGGCTACAGCAAAAAAGCGAAAGTCAGCGCCACCGGTGACGATGCCCGTGAAGGCCTGATTGCCGTGGTTTCCGTGAAGGTGCCGGATCCGAAGTTCTCCTCACAGACCAAAGACAAGCTGGTTTCTTCTGAGGTGAAATCTGCGGTTGAGCAGCAGATGAACGAACTGCTGAGCGAATACCTGCTGGAAAACCCGAACGATGCGAAAATCGTGGTGGGCAAAATTATCGATGCGGCACGTGCCCGTGAAGCGGCGCGTAAAGCTCGTGAAATGACCCGTCGTAAAGGCGCGCTGGACCTGGCAGGCCTGCCGGGCAAGCTGGCTGACTGTCAGGAACGTGACCCGGCGCTGTCCGAACTGTACCTCGTGGAAGGGGACTCCGCGGGCGGTTCTGCGAAGCAGGGCCGTAACCGTAAGAACCAGGCGATCCTGCCGCTGAAGGGTAAAATCCTCAACGTTGAGAAAGCGCGCTTCGACAAGATGCTCTCTTCTCAGGAAGTGGCGACGCTCATCACCGCGCTCGGCTGCGGCATTGGCCGCGACGAGTACAACCCGGACAAGCTGCGCTATCACAGCATCATCATCATGACCGATGCGGACGTCGACGGCTCGCACATCCGTACGCTGCTGTTGACCTTCTTCTATCGTCAGATGCCTGAAATCGTTGAGCGCGGCCACGTCTACATTGCCCAGCCGCCGCTGTACAAGGTGAAGAAAGGCAAGCAGGAACAGTACATCAAAGATGACGACGCGATGGATCAATACCAAATCGCGATCGCCCTTGATGGCGCGACCCTGCACGCGAACTCCAGCGCGCCGGCACTGGCAGGCGAGCCGCTGGAGCGTCTGGTCTCCGAGTTCAACGCCACGCAGAAAATGATTGGCCGTATGGAACGCCGCTATCCAAAAGCGCTGCTGAAGGAGCTGGTCTATCAGCCAACCCTGACCGAAGCCGATCTGAGCAACGAGCAGGCCGTGACCCGCTGGGTGAATACCCTGGTGAGCGAGCTGAACGAGAAAGAGCAGCACGGCAGCCAGTGGAAGTTCGACGTTCAGCAGAATGCGGCACAGCAGTTTGAGCCGATTGTTCGCGTGCGTACTCACGGCGTCGACACCGACTACCCGCTGGAGCACGAATTCGTGACCGGCCCGGAATACCGCCGCATCTGCACCCTCGGCGAGAAGCTGCGCGGCCTGATCGAAGACGATGCCTTCATCGAACGTGGCGAGCGTCGTCAGCCGGTAGCAAGCTTCGAGCAGGCGCTGGACTGGCTGGTGAAAGAATCCCGTCGCGGTCTGTCTATCCAGCGTTATAAAGGTCTGGGCGAAATGAACCCGGATCAGCTGTGGGAGACCACCATGGATCCGGAAAGCCGCCGCATGCTGCGCGTCACCGTTAAAGACGCGATTGCAGCGGATCAGCTGTTCACCACCCTGATGGGCGATGCGGTAGAACCACGTCGTGCGTTCATTGAAGAGAACGCACTGAAAGCGGCGAATATCGATATTTAACAGTCGCTATCCCGCATGAAAACTGGCCGCGCTTTTAGCGCGGCTTTTTTATGGGCGCAGGAATGTCCAGCGACATCGCCGCCGGTAAACGGCTCGCCAGCGCATCTATGGCCATTCTTACCCTCAGGGGCAGGTACGGCGTCTGTTGCCAGACGGCGTGGACGTCAAAATGGACATCCGGCGCCTGCTTAAAGAGCGGGACAAGCTTTCCCTGATGAATTTCTTTGATGGCCATCCAGCAGGGGAGCCAGGCAATGCCGTGCCCGGTCACCGCCGCGTCGCAGATGGCCTGCAAATCATCCATATTGAGTGATGACCGCGGCATAAACGTGCGCGGCGTTCCGTCGCTGTCCATAAGCTGCCAGGATAGCACGCGGCCTGCGCGCAGATAGTTAATGGCCGCGTGCAGGGATAAATCATCCACAGCGTCTGGATGACCTCTTTTTTGCAGATAGTCGGGCGAGGCGCACAGGACCATGCGGTGTTCTCCCAGCTTTCTGGCCACCAGCACGCTGCTGTCCTGCAGCGTGCCGTTACGTACCGCCATATCGAAGCCTTCCTCGACCAGATCCACCACGCGGTCGCTGAACGACATTTCAAGCTCAAGCCCAGGGTGTTCCTGCGCCAGTTCAATCAGCAGCGGCGCGACGCACTGGCGTCCAAACAGCACCGGCATGGCAACACGAAGCCGACCGTTGATCTGATGTTTCCCCGTTTCCAGCAGGGATTCCGCGCTCCTGATCTCCTCCAGCGCGCGCAGGCAGCGCTCGTAGAACAGAGCACCGTTATCGGTGAGCCGCTGGCTGCGGGTGGTGCGCTGAAACAGCCGCACTCCCAGACGTTCCTCAAGTCGAGCAATGCTTTTACCCACCGCAGAGCGCGACAGGTGCAGGCGAACTGCGGCCTGCGCAAAGCTTCCTGCCTCCACGGCAGCGACAAAAACAGGAATATCTTTCAGCGTATCGGTCACGGTTTGTATCCATTCAGGCATCAATGAAGAGAAAACTTATCGCCACTGGTGACGAGGAGTCAACGGTAGACTGTCATTACTGAAGCTTATCTGATGGCAGGAGGAAAAAATGACAGAGACAATGCAGCGCTGGTCAATGAACGCCCTCGGGCGCGAGAATCTCAAACTCATTCATGAATCGGTTCCACAGCCAGGCCCCGGTGAGGTTCGCGTACGGGTAAATGCCGTTGCGCTCAACTATCGCGATAAAATGGTCATCGAAGGCACGATGCCGATTCCGCTTTCCTTCCCGTTCACCCCGGCGTCTGACATGGCGGGCGTGGTGGACAGCGTAGGTGAAGGTGTCACGCGTTTCAAACCCGGCGCTCGCGTCATTTCAACCTTCTTCCCGGAGTGGATCGACGGCAAGCCGCAGGCAGACGCGCGTGATTTGCCCTACAAAACGTCCGGCGGCTATTTCCAGGGAATGCTGGCCGAATATGTGGTTGTAAATGAAAACGCGCTGGTAGCCTCTCCGGAAACTCTGAATGACGCAGAGGCCAGCACGTTACCCTGCGCAGGGCTTACCGCCTGGTTCGCGCTGGTGGAGCGGGGTCAGCTCCGCGCCGGGCAATCGGTGCTGGTACAGGGGACGGGCGGCGTGGCGATTTTCGCCCTGCAAATTGCAAAATCGCACGGCGCAGAGGTTATTGTCACGTCCGGGAGCGATGAAAAGCTGGCGCTCGCCAAAAAACTGGGTGCCAGCCAGGGCGTTAACCGCCTGAAAAGTGACTGGGCTGAAGAAGCATTGGCGCTGACTCAGGATCGCGGCATCGACCATATTATCGAAACCGTAGGAGGGGAAAACCTGAAGCATTCCCTGCATGCCGTTGCCGTTCACGGGCGTATCTCCGTCATTGGCGTGCTGGCCGGGACTGACATTTCGCTGCCTGCTGGCGAGCTGCTGCTGAAATCCCCCGTCATCCAGGGGATTGGCGTGGGGCACCGCCGGGCGCTGGAGGATTTGGTCCGCGCTGTTGACGTCACGGGACTGAAGCCGGTGATTGAGCATCGCTACCGTTTTAACGAGCTTGAACAGGCCCTTGAACATCTGGATCGCGGCGCATTCGGTAAAATCGTTCTCACCCGCGAGTAAGTCGTCGTTCCTCGGGTAAGCGTAAAAGGGGTGTTTCTGTTGCGCAATGTAGCTCTATTTTTGTGTGCTTAATCGCGTTAGCATGAGGTAGCACTCATTTATCCCGGGGAACTCATGGCTATCAAACTCATTGCAATCGATATGGACGGCACGCTGCTGCTGCCAGACCACACTATCTCTCCTGCCGTTAAAAACGCGATCGCCGCCGCACGTGCGAAGGGCGTGAATGTGGTTCTGACCACGGGGCGTCCGTATGCGGGCGTACACAGCTACCTGAAAGAGCTGCACATGAATCAGCCGGGCGATTACTGCATCACCTATAACGGCGCGCTGGTGCAGAAAGCCGCAGACGGCAGCACGGTTGCGCAAACTGCGCTGAGCTATGATGACTACCTGTTCCTCGAAAAACTGTCCCGTGAAGTGGGCTCCCACTTCCACGCGCTCGATCGCAATACGCTCTACACCGCCAACCGCGATATCAGCTACTACACGGTGCATGAATCCTACGTTGCGACCATTCCGCTGGTGTTCTGTGAAGCCGAGAAAATGGACCCGGCGACGCAGTTCCTGAAGGTGATGATGATCGACGAGCCGGAGATCCTGGATAAAGCCATCGCGCGCATTCCGGCGGAGGTAAAAGAGAAGTACACCGTGCTGAAAAGTGCGCCGTACTTCCTCGAAATCCTCGATAAACGCGTCAATAAGGGCACCGGCGTGAAATCACTTGCTGATGCGTTAGGGATTAAGCAGGAAGAAATCATGGCGCTCGGCGACCAGGAGAACGACATCGCGATGATTGAATTCGCGGGCGTTGGCGTGGCAATGGATAACGCCATTCCGTCGGTGAAAGAGGTGGCTGATTTCGTCACAAAATCTAACCTCGAAGACGGCGTTGCCTACGCGATCGAGAAGTTTGTGCTGCAGTAACGCTTATTTTCAATCATCAGCCCCGGTTATTAACCGGGGCTTTTTTTTGCCCTGTATTTATCGAATTGTTCTTTTTGTGATCTTGATTGTAGTACAACATAAACTGATTGTACTACATTGTCACCACGGAAAAGACGAATGGCCTCACGTTTGTACTGCAAAAGTGAGGCGAAATTCAGCGGTCGCGGTAAAGTAGTGATGGACATACAGAGCACAAGGACTCTCCATGACTCTCAATAAAACCGATCGCATCGTTATTACGCTGGGCACCCAGATTGTGGGCGGTAAATACGTTCCCGGTTCGCCGCTCCCCGCAGAGGCTGAACTGTGCGAGGAGTTTGAAACCTCGCGCAACATCATCCGGGAAGTGTTCCGCTCGCTGATGGCGAAGCGGCTGATTGAAATGAAGCGCTATCGCGGCGCGTTTGTTGCTCCGCGCAACCAGTGGAACTACCTCGATACCGACGTGCTGCAGTGGGTGCTGGAAAACGACTACGACCCGCGGCTTATCGGCGCGATGAGTGAAGTTCGAAACCTGGTGGAGCCGGCAATTGCGCGCTGGGCGGCGGAACGCGCGACCTCCGGTGATTTGGCCCAGATTGAATCGGCTTTAAACGACATGATCGCCAATAACCAGAACCGGGAGGCGTTCAACGAGGCGGACATTCGCTACCACGAAGCGGTGCTGCAGTCGGTGCATAACCCGGTATTACAGCAGCTTAGCGTGGCGATCAGCTCGCTACAGCGAGCGGTATTTGAACGTACCTGGATGGGTGATGAGGCCAATATGCCAAAAACGCTCCAGGAACATAAAGCGCTGTTCGATGCGATACGGCATCAGGACGGCGATGCGGCAGAGCAGGCGGCGCTTACCATGATTGCCAGCTCGACACGAAGGCTGAAGGAAATCACATGACATCTCGCTACATCGCAATTGACTGGGGATCGACCAATCTGCGCGCCTGGCTTTATCAGGGCGAGCAGTGCCTGGAGAGCAGGCAATCAGAAGCAGGCGTGACGCGCCTGAACGGTAAATCTCCCGAGGCGGTGTTAGCAGAGGTCACACAAAACTGGCGCGACAGCGCCACGCCGGTGGTAATGGCGGGAATGGTGGGCAGTAACGTAGGCTGGAAAATTGCACCTTACCTGCCGGTTCCCGCCCATTTCTCCGCTATTGGCGAGCAGTTAACGTCCGTTGGCGACAATATCTGGATTATTCCCGGTTTGAGCGTCTCTCGCGACGATAACCACAACGTGATGCGCGGCGAAGAGACGCAGCTGCTTGGCGCGCGCGCTCTCTCTCCTTCTTCTGTCTACGTCATGCCCGGCACGCACTGTAAGTGGGTCCAGGCTGACGCTGAGCAAATCCACGATTTTCGCACTGTAATGACCGGCGAGCTGCACCATTTGCTGCTCAACCATTCGCTGGTCGGGGCCGGTTTACCTGAGCAGGAATCCTCGTCAGAGGCGTTTGCCGCCGGGCTTGAACGTGGGATCGCCTCCCCTGATGTTTTGCCGCAGCTTTTTGAGGTTCGCGCCTCGCACGTGCTGGGACTTCTCCCGCGCGAGCAGGTCAGCGAGTTTCTCTCCGGCCTGCTGATTGGCGCAGAGGTCGCCAGCATGCGTGAGTTCATCGCGCACGAGCAGGCCATTACGATTGTCGCAGGCGCATCGCTAACGTCGCGCTACGAACAGGCATTTCGCGCCGTTGGGCGTGATGTTTCGACGGTATCCGGCGACACGGCATTTCAGGCAGGAATAAGGAGCATCGCTCATGCAGTGGCAAACTGATCTTCCCCTTATCGCGATTTTGCGCGGCATCACGCCCGATGAGGCGTTAGACCACGTCGGCGCGGTTATCGACGCCGGATTCGACGCGGTAGAAATCCCGCTCAACTCGCCCGACTGGGAAAAAAGCATTCCGGCCGTGGTGGAGGTTTTCGGCGATAAGGCGCTGATTGGCGCAGGCACCGTGTTACAGCCTGAGCAGGTCGATCGGCTGGCAAAGATGGGCTGCAGGCTTATCGTCACGCCCAATATTCAGCCTGAGGTGATCCGCCGCGCGGTGGGTTACGGCATGACAGTCTGCCCGGGCTGCGCCACCGCCACGGAAGCCTTTACTGCCCTTGATGCGGGCGCGCAGTCGCTCAAAATTTTCCCGTCATCGGCTTTTGGACCGGACTACATCAAGGCGTTGAAAGCGGTATTGCCCGCCAGCGTACCGGTCTTTGCCGTGGGCGGCGTAACGCCAGAAAACCTGGGCCAGTGGATGAGCGCTGGCTGTGTGGGCGCAGGGTTGGGTAGCGATCTTTATCGTGCCGGACAGTCCGTGGAACGTACCGCACAGCAGGCGGCAGCATTTGTGAAAGCGTATCGAGAGGCAGTGAAATGAAAATAACCAAACTCACCACGTACCGTTTACCCCCGCGCTGGATGTTCCTGAAAATCGAAACCGATGAAGGGGTTGTAGGCTGGGGCGAACCGGTGATTGAAGGGCGCGCGCGCACCGTTGAAGCGGCAGTACACGAGCTGGGCGAATACCTGATTGGTCAGGATCCGGCGCGCATTAACGACCTGTGGCAGGTGATGTACCGCGCGGGCTTCTACCGAGGTGGTCCGATCCTGATGAGCGCCATCGCCGGTATAGACCAGGCGCTGTGGGATATCAAAGGTAAAGTGCTTAACGCGCCGGTATGGCAGCTTATGGGCGGCCTGGTGCGCGACAAAATCAAAGCCTACAGCTGGGTAGGCGGCGACCGTCCTGCGGAAGTGATCGACGGTATCACGCAGTTGCGCAATATCGGCTTTGACACCTTCAAGCTCAACGGCTGCGAAGAGATGGGCGTTATCGACAATTCGCGTGCGGTAGACCGGGCGGTCAATACCGTGGCGCAAATTCGTGAAGCCTTCGGCAACGAGATTGAGTTTGGCCTGGATTTCCACGGCCGCGTCAGCGCGCCGATGGCCAAAGTGCTGATTAAAGAGCTGGAGCCGTATCGCCCGCTGTTTATCGAAGAGCCGGTGCTGGCCGAGCAGGCGGAGTACTATCCGAAGCTGGCTGAACAGACCCACATTCCTATCGCGGCGGGTGAACGTATGTTCTCGCGCTTCGAGTTTAAACGCGTACTTGAAGCGGGCGGCATAGCGATCCTACAGCCGGACCTTTCTCATGCGGGCGGCATCACCGAATGCTACAAAATTGCCGGGATGGCAGAAGCTTACGATGTGGCGCTGGCGCCGCACTGCCCGCTCGGCCCAATCGCGCTGGCGGCCTGCCTGCACGTTGACTTCGTCTCCCGCAATGCGGTGTTCCAGGAACAGAGCATGGGGATTCACTATAACAAGGGCGCGGAACTGCTCGATTTTGTGAAAAATAAAGAAGACTTCTGCATGGAAGGCGGTTTCTTTAAACCGCTTACGAAGCCGGGCCTTGGCGTGGAAATTGACGAAGCTAAAGTCATTGAGCTGAGTAAGAATGCGCCGGACTGGCGAAACCCGCTGTGGCGTCATGAGGACGGCAGCGTAGCGGAATGGTAATCGCCATCCTGTAGACCCGGTAAGCCTCCGGGCAAAAATCATACATACAAAAATATAACCCTCTGTAAATTACAGGGCATGGTGAGCGGCTTCGCTATGCCCAAAATCTGGAGACAGATTGCGATGGATATTCCAGTTACCGCTACAAAAATCGGGCGTCGCCGCTACCTGACGCTGATGATGATCTTTATTACCGTGGTCATTTGCTATGTCGACCGCGCCAACCTTGCCGTGGCATCGGCCCATATTCAGGAAGAGTTTGGCATCACCAAAGCGGAAATGGGCTACGTCTTCTCGGCGTTTGCCTGGTTGTATACCTTATGCCAGATCCCCGGCGGCTGGTTTCTTGACCGCGTGGGTTCACGTCTGACCTACTTTATCGCCATATTAGGCTGGTCCGTGGCGACCCTATTCCAGGGCTTCGCCACCGGGCTGATATCGCTGATTGGCCTGCGTGCCATCACCGGGGTTTTCGAAGCGCCCGCGTTTCCGACCAACAACCGTATGGTGACCAGCTGGTTCCCGGAACATGAGCGCGCGTCCGCCGTTGGTTTTTACACCTCTGGCCAGTTTGTCGGCCTGGCGTTCCTGACGCCGCTGCTGATCTGGATCCAGGAGCTGCTGAGCTGGCACTGGGTGTTCATCGTCACCGGCGGGATTGGCATTATCTGGTCGCTAATCTGGTTCAAGGTCTACCAGCCGCCGCGTCTGACCAAAAGTATCACCAGGGCCGAGCTGGACTACATCCGCGACGGTGGCGGTCTGGTGGATGGTGATGCGCCGGTGAAAAAAGAGGTGCGCCAGCCGCTGACCAAAGCGGACTGGAAGCTGGTCTTCCACCGTAAGCTGGTGGGCGTTTATCTGGGTCAGTTCGCGGTTACTTCTACGCTGTGGTTCTTCCTCACCTGGTTCCCGAACTACCTGACCCAGGAAAAGGGGATCGCGGCGCTAAAGGCGGGCTTTATGACCACCGTGCCGTTCCTCGCCGCATTTTTCGGCGTGCTGCTCTCCGGCTGGCTGGCCGATAAGCTGGTGAAAAAAGGCTTCTCGCTGGGCGTGGCGCGTAAAACACCGATTATCTGCGGGCTGCTGATCTCTACCTGCATCATGGGGGCGAACTACACCAACGATCCGGTGTGGATTATGGCCCTGATGGCGGTGGCGTTCTTTGGTAACGGTTTCGCCTCTATCACCTGGTCGCTGGTGTCGTCCCTCGCGCCGATGCGGCTGATTGGCCTGACCGGCGGTGTGTTCAACTTTGTCGGCGGACTGGGCGGGATCACCGTACCGCTGGTCATCGGTTACCTGGCGCAGGACTACGGCTTCGGCCCGGCGCTGGTCTACATCTCTGCCGTGGCGCTGATCGGGGCACTCTCCTACATCCTGCTGGTGGGCGATGTGAAACGAGTAGGCTAATCCCTGCGGATGTTTTACCCTGATGCATTCACCGTGCATCAGGGTATCCTCATGAAACAAATTACCTTCGCCTCCCGCAACCACCAGCTGACCAACATCAATACCTGGACGCCGGACAGCCAGTGGCTGGTCTACGACGTGCGCCCGTCAGGCGCGTCATTTACCGGCGAAACCATTGAGCAGGTCAACGTCGTTACGGGTGAGGTGGAGGTGGTTTATCGCGCTACTGACGGCGCGCATGTTGGCGTGGTGACCGTTCATCCGGCACAGGACAAATACGTCTTTATCCACGGTCCGAAAAACCCGGATGCTGACTGGCACTACGATTTTCATCATCGTCAGGGTGTGATTGTGCATCACGGTCAGGTGAGCAACCTGGACGCGATGGATATCACCGCGCCTTATACCGCAGGCGCGCTGCGCGGCGGCAGCCACGTGCACGTCTTTAGCCCGAACGGGCAGTTCGTCAGCTTTACCTATAACGACCATGTTTTACATGAGCGCGATCCGAAGCTCGATTTACGCAACGTCGGCGTGGCGGCACCGTTTGGCCCGGTGAACCCGCAGGGGAATCATCCACGTGAATATTCAGGCACGTTCTGGAGCGTGCTGGTCAGCCGCACAACACCCAACCCGCAGCCGGGCAGCGATGAAATCAACCGCGCCTACGAAGAGGGCTGGGTGGGCAACAACAGGCTGGCGTTTATCGGCGATACCCTCTCCGCGCAGGGCGAAAAAGTGCCTGAACTGTTTATTGTTAACCTGCCAGAAGACGAGCAGGGCTGGAAACGAGCGGGCGATGCGCCGCTGCAGGGCACCCCAGACACCCTGCCAGCGCCGCCTGCCGGGGTAAAGCAGCGTCGTCTGACCTTTACCCACCAGAGGGCCTACCCGGGTCTGGTGAACGTGCCGCGTCACTGGGTGCGCAGTAACCCCCAGGGGACGCAAATCGCGTTTCTGATGCGGGATGATAACGGCATTGTGCAGCTGTGGCTGATCTCTCCTGAGGGCGGCGAGCCGCGCCAGTTGACGCGCACCGGGAGCGGTATTCAGTCTGCGTTTAACTGGCACCCTTCCGGGAACATGCTGGGATTTGTGCTTGAAAACCGAATCGCCTGCTGTGACGCGAAGACTGGAGAAGTGACGTTTTTGACGTCCGATCACGGCAATCCGCCGTCTGCTGATGCGGTCGTGTTTTCCCCGGACGGGCGCTTTATTGCGTGGATGCAAGAGACGGGCGGTTTCCGTCAGCTTTGGGTAACGGAAACCGCGAAGGACTAGCGCGGCGGCATCTCGGCGGGCGGGATAACGGCGTTTGTCGCCAGATTTTCCTGCTCGCTTTTCTCTACCCGTGAGCGCACGGAATCGTCCTTACGGAATACATCCCACGGCAGCAAAAGCGTATCCGCCACTGCTGTAAAGGGCATATCCAGGATAACCAGGGATTTGGTGCCCCAGTTCGTATCGTCATCGGAGATCATCGCCGCGCTGGCGCGCGTCCCCGGATATGTTCCTTCTTTACCGCCGGTGTGAGACATCACGCTCGAACACCCGCAAAGTAAAACCACCCCGCTGAACGTCGTCAGCTTTATCAGAACATTTTTCATCATCACTCAGTCATCGTTAATGGCACTGCATAGACCTGCAACTCAGGGTTATAGCGAGCCTTATCCGAAATGAATAGCCCGATAACCCCGCACTGTGGCAGCCATCGCAATTTAACCCTTTGTGCTGTTGTCCCAGAGTCTATGCGACAACCAGCAAAGTGCAAAAAAATCTCGCCTAAATAGTCTTGAAAAGCCCGGTTCCAGACCCATTTTAAGAATGTGACCCGATAACGAACACGCCTGATGGGTGCTCGGGGGCGCAAAGGCCTGTCCATGGTGGAAGGCTACAATTTCTCGCTGATTTCAGGAGTATTATCTATGCGTAACTTCGATCTTTCTCCGCTATACCGTTCTGCAATTGGTTTTGACCGCCTGTTTAACCATTTAGAAAATAACCAAAGCCAGAGCAACGGCTACCCTCCATACAATGTTGAGCTGGTTGACGAAAACCACTACCGCATCGCCATTGCCGTCGCCGGTTTTGCAGAAAACGAGCTGGAAATCACCGCGCAGGACAACCTGCTGGTGGTGAAAGGTTCCCATACGGCCGAGCAGAAAGAACGTACCTACCTTTACCAGGGCATCGCCGAGCGCAACTTTGAACGCAAGTTCCAGTTAGCCGAGAACATTCACGTTAAAGGCGCGAACCTGGTTAACGGCCTGCTGTTTATCGAACTGGAACGCGTGATTCCGGAAGAGAAAAAACCGCGCCGTATCGAAATTAACTAATTACGCGGGTCGCGCGAGCGGCCCACCCGGACTTGCTTGCCGTAACGGGAGCATATGCGAATCCATCAGGATTTGCAGGAACAACTGTGCACAAAATTAAACTGTGCCGAACTCGCTTCTCAGAAGGAGATTTAGTATGCGTAACTACGATTTTTCCCCCCTGATGCGTCAGTGGATTGGTTTTGACAAACTGGCTAATGCCCTGCAAAGCACCACCGAGCAACAGACATTTCCGCCGTACAACATTGAAAAAAGCGACGATAACCACTATCGCATCACCCTTGCGCTGGCCGGGTTCCGCCAGGAAGATCTGGATATCCAGCTTGAAGGCGCGCGCCTGACCGTGAAGGGTACGCCGGAAAAACAAGAGACCGAAACCCGGTGGCTGCATCAGGGTCTGGTTAATCAGCCGTTTAGCCTGAGCTTTACCCTGGCAGACCATATGGAAGTGTCCGGTGCGACGTTTACCAACGGGCTGCTGCATATCGACCTTATCCGTAACGTGCCGGAAGCCATCGCGCCGCAGCGTATCGCCATTAGCGAGCGGCCGGCGTTGAACAGCTAATCCGCTTTACTCACAGACTGCACAAAGCCCTGCTCCGGCAGGGCTTTTTTGTGCGCCATCGCCCATACAATCGCATCCGGCTCTGAGAGAATCCATAGCATAACTAAGGTTATACACAGGATGTGGATCATGAGTGATATCGCGTTAACCGTCAGCGTGTTGGCCCTGGCCGCGGTTGTAGGGCTATGGATTGGCAATATCAAAATCCGTGGCGTCGGGTTTGGGATTGGCGGGGTGCTGTTTGGCGGCATTTTTGTCGGGCATTTTGCTGACAAGCTCGGGCTGGTTCTCAGCGCCGATATGCTCCACTTTATTCAGGAGTTCGGCCTGATCCTCTTCGTCTACACCATCGGGATTCAGGTAGGGCCGGGCTTTTTCGCTTCCCTGCGCGTCTCCGGGCTACGGCTCAATCTGTTTGCCCTCGGCATTGTGGTGATGGGCGGGCTGGTCACCGCGATCCTGCACAAAATCTTTGCTATCCCGCTGCCCGTGGTGCTGGGCATTTTCTCCGGGGCGGTCACCAACACGCCGGCGCTCGGTGCCGGGCAGCAAATCCTGCGCGATTTGGGCATTGAACCCGGCATTGTTGACCAGATGGGGATGAGCTACGCCATGGCCTATCCGTTTGGGATTTGCGGCATTCTGCTCTCCATGTGGCTGGTCCGCGTCCTGTTTCGCGTTAATGTCGACAAAGAGGCGAAAGATCACGAAACCACGCTCACCAATGGCCATATGCCGATCAAAACCATCAACATTCGCGTCGATAACCCCAACCTGAACAATATGGCGATTCAGGACGTACCGATCCTGAACAGCGCCAATATTATCTGCTCCCGCCTTAAGCGCGACGACGTGCTGATGGTGCCTGCGCCCGGCACGATGATCCAGCAGGGCGACCTGCTGCACCTGGTCGGCCAGCCGGGGGATTTGAACAATGCGCGGCTGGTGATTGGTCAGGAAGTGGATACCTCGCTTTCAACGCGCGGCACCGATATGCGCGTGGAGCGTGTTGTAGTGACTAACGAGCACGTTCTGGGCAAGAAAATACGCGATCTGCAGGTAAAAGAGCGCTACGACGTGGTCATCTCCCGCCTCAACCGTGCGGGCGTTGAACTGGTTGCCAGCCCGGAGGCCAGCCTGCAGTTCGGGGATATCCTCAACCTGGTCGGACGCCCGTCGTCCATCGACGCCGTGGCGGATATGGTAGGCAACGCCCAGCAAAAACTGCAGCAGGTGCAGATGCTGCCGGTGTTTATCGGCATCGGGCTTGGCGTGCTGCTCGGCTCTATTCCGCTGTACGTGCCGGGCTTCCCGGTGGCGCTCAAGCTCGGCCTGGCGGGCGGGCCGCTGATTATGGCGCTGATCCTCGGGCGTATCGGCTGTATCGGGAAGCTCTACTGGTTTATGCCGCCGAGCGCTAACCTGGCGCTGCGCGAGCTGGGCATCGTGCTATTCCTGGCGGTTGTCGGGCTGAAGTCCGGCGGGGATTTTGTCGATACCCTGGTCAAGGGCGAAGGGATGAGCTGGGTCGGCTACGGCATCTTTATCACGGCGATCCCGCTGCTGACGGTGGCAATCCTGGCGCGGATGTTCGCCAAAATGAACTACCTGACGCTGTGCGGCATGCTGGCGGGCTCCATGACCGACCCGCCAGCGCTCGCTTTTGCCAACAACCTGCACGCCACCAGCGGCGCGGCCGCGCTCTCCTATGCCACCGTCTACCCGCTGGTGATGTTCCTGCGCATCATCACCCCGCAGCTACTGGCGGTGCTGTTCTGGGGGATGGGCTAACAGCTCTTCCGGGTGGATGCGCCGCAGATGGTAGTCCACCTGGTAATCGCTGGTATTTCGGAACATCACGGAATAATTGAGGAACTCGCCGCTGTCGCTGTAGGAGAGAGAGGTAATTCGCAGCAGCGGCGTCTGTTCCGGCAGATTCATATAACCGGCCAGCTGTTTATCTGCCAGCACCGGCGTCAGGCTCTCGTAGTTGCCGCTGATGGTGATCCCGCACTCCTTCTCAATGTAATCAAACTTAGACCCCTCAAGATGCGCCAGTGACAGGTTGCGGAACAGCTTCACCGGCATAAAGCTGTCCTCCAGCATCAGCGGCTTTCCGTCCACGTAGCGCACCCGCCGTGAAAAGTAGATCCGCTCATCCACCTGGATCCGCAGCTGGCTGGCGATGGCAGGCGGGGCGGGCATCACTTCGAACTGCAGCACCTTGCTCTGCACCTCTTTTCCCTGCTGACGCAGTACCTCCACCAGCCCGGTCAGGTTAGTGGTTTCGTGGTGAACGTCTTTGCGCGAGACAAACGTTCCGCTGCCGTGCCGGCGCTCAACCAGCCCCCAGCTCACCAGCAGATCCAGCGCCTTGCGGATGGTCATGCGCGCCACGCCAAACTCCTGCGCCAGCGCTTTTTCACCAGGCAGCGGGCTGCCGATGTTGTAGTCCGATGAATTCAGCCGCAGCCGCAACCTGTCAGCAATTGATTTGTAGATCACCAGTAGACCTCTCTGCCCTTATCAGGGCGTGGAATGCGTCCTGACATGTCCATATTTAACTCAAAAAGTAGACCTGACTGGTCAAAATAAAACCATGAATGCGATCACGAATCGCAGCGGCACGCCATGTTCGCGCATCAGTAAGTTCTTATGCTCACCTCAGGCCAGCACAAAACCATAAAGGCCTCTACCCCTACAGGTTGTTACGTGAGGATTTAAAAATGCTCAGTCAAATACAACGTTTTGGCGGTGCCATGTTTACCCCGGTGTTGCTGTTTCCGTTTGCCGGGATCGTGGTGGGAATCGCCATCATGCTTCGCAACCCGCTGTTTGTCGGCGAAGCCTTAACCGCCCCCGATCATCTTTTCGCGCAGATCGTTCACATCATTGAAGAGGGCGGCTGGGCGGTGTTTCGCAATATGCCGCTGATTTTTGCCGTCGGCCTGCCGATTGGGCTGGCGAAGCAGGCGCAGGGCCGCGCCTGTCTGGCCGTGCTGATTAGCTTCCTGACCTGGAACTACTTCATTAACGCGATGGGGATGACCTGGGGCCACTTCTTTGGCGTCGACTTCTCCGCCGAACCGACGGCGGGAAGCGGGCTGGCGATGATTGCCGGGATCAAAACACTCGATACCAGCATCATCGGCGCCATCGTGATCTCAGGCATCGTCACCGCCATCCACAACCGCTATTTCGACAAGCCGCTGCCGGTCTTTCTGGGGATTTTCCAGGGCAGCTCGTTTGTCGTTATCCTCGCGTTCTTCGTGATGATCCCCTGCGCCTGGCTGACGCTGCTGGGCTGGCCGAAAGTGCAGATGGGCATCGAATCCCTGCAGGCGTTCCTGCGCTCTGCCGGTGCGCTGGGCGTGTGGGTGTATACCTTCCTGGAACGCATTCTGATCCCAACTGGCCTGCATCACTTCGTCTACGGTCCGTTCATCTTCGGCCCGGCGGCGGTGGAGGGCGGTATTCAGGTCTACTGGGCGCAGCATCTGCAGGAATTCAGCCAGAGCACCCTGCCGCTGAAGACCCTCTTCCCGGAAGGTGGCTTTGCACTGCACGGCAACTCAAAAGTGTTTGGCTCGGTCGGGATTGCCTTCGCTATCTGGTACACCGCGTCGCCAGAAAATCGCGTCAAGGTGGCGGGCCTGCTGGTTCCGGCCACGCTCACCGCCGTGCTGGTGGGCATTACTGAACCGCTTGAGTTCACCTTCCTGTTTATCTCGCCGCTGCTGTTCGCCGTGCACGCCGTGCTGGCGGCCACCATGGCGACGGTGATGTACGCCTTCGGCGTCGTGGGGAATATGGGCGGCGGCCTGCTGGACCAGTTCCTGCCGCAAAACTGGATCCCGATGTTCCATAACCACGCCTCGACGGTGTTCACCCAGATCGGTATTGGCGTCTGCTTCACCGGCATCTACTTCGTGATCTTCAAAACGCTGATTGAGCGTCTGAACCTGAAAACGCCGGGCCGGGAAGAGAGCGAAATCAAACTCTACAGCAAGGCCGACTATAAGGCGGCGCGCGGGCAAACCACCGCCCCGGCGGCGGCCAGCCAGCAGGTTGGGCAAGCCGCCGGATTCCTGCAGGCGCTCGGCGGTGCAACAAATATCGAAAGCATCAACAACTGCGCCACCCGCCTGCGTATCGCGCTGGTGGATATGGCGAAAACCCAAAGCGACGACGTCTTCAAAGCCCTGGGCGCACATGGCGTAGTGCGACGCGGCAACGGCATCCAGGTAATTGTCGGCCTGCACGTTCCTCAGGTGCGCGACCAGCTGGAATCGCTGATGAAAACCCCTTTAACAAATGAACAAACCACCCTGACAGAGGCTATATCATGAAAAAATTCTCAGTTGTCATTGCAGGCGGCGGCAGCACCTTTACGCCTGGTATCGTCCTGATGCTGTTAGCCAACCGTGACCGTTTCCCGCTGCGCGCCCTGAAGTTCTATGACAACGACGGCGCGCGTCAGGAGACCATCGCCGAAGCGTGCAGAATCATCCTTAAGGAGCAGGCCCCGGAGATTGAATTCAGCTACACCACCGATCCAAAAGCGGCGTTTACCGATGTCGATTTCGTGATGGCGCACATCCGCGTGGGCAAATACCCGATGCGCGAAAAAGATGAAAAAATCCCGCTGCGCCACGGCGTGCTGGGCCAGGAAACCTGCGGGCCGGGCGGTATCTCTTACGGCATGCGCTCTATCGGCGGCGTGCTGGAGCTGGTGGATTATATGGAGCAGTACTCCCCGAACGCGTGGATGCTGAACTACTCCAACCCGGCGGCGATTGTCGCAGAAGCCACGCGCCGCCTGCGTCCGAACGCTAAAATCCTCAACATCTGCGATATGCCGATCGGCATTGAAGGGCGCATGGCGCAGATTGTCGGCCTGAAAGACCGCAAAGAGATGCGCGTGCGCTACTACGGCCTGAACCACTTCGGCTGGTGGACGTCGATTGAAGACCTGAACGGCAACGATCTGATGCCGAAGCTGCGCGAATACGTGGCGAAAAACGGCTATGTTCCGCCTTCGGAAGATGCGCATACCGAAGCGAGCTGGAACGATACCTTTGCCAAAGCTAAAGACGTGCAGGCGCTGGATCCGGACACCATGCCGAACACCTACCTGAAGTATTACCTGTTCCCGGACTACGTGGTCGCGCATTCCAACCCAGAACGGACCCGCGCCAATGAAGTTATGGATCACCGTGAGAAGCATGTGTTCAGTTCCTGTCGGGCGATTATCGAAGCCGGCAACTCCGCCGCCGGTGAGCTGGAAATCGACGAACATGCGTCGTACATCGTCGATCTGGCGACTGCGATTGCCTTTAACACTCAGGAGCGGATGCTGCTGATAGTGCCAAACAACGGTGCCATCCATAACTTTGACGCCGACGCGATGGTGGAGATCCCGTGCCTGGTGGGCCATAACGGACCGGAGCCGCTTACGGTGGGCGATATTCCGCACTTCCAGAAAGGGCTGATGAGCCAGCAGGTGGCGGTGGAAAAACTGGTGGTGGATGCCTGGGAGCAGCGCTCGTACCAGAAGCTCTGGCAGGCCATTACCCTGTCGAAAACCGTGCCGAGCGCCTCCGTCGCGAAAGCGATTCTGGATGACCTGATCGAGGCCAACAAAGAGTACTGGCCAGAGCTGCATTAATCGTCCTGACCGGCATCGCCCGATGCCGGTCTCCTTGTCCTTGTCGATTTAAGCTATGCTGAAGCCTGCCCGTAGCACGACAAGGAATCTCCATGAAAATTTCCCGCCTCGGCGAAGCGCCGGACTACCGCTTCTCTCTGGCTAATGAACGCACGTTTTTAGCGTGGATCCGCACCGCACTGGGCTTTCTGGCCGCAGGTGTCGGCCTTGACCAGCTCGCCCCCGATTTTGCCACGCCGCTGATTCGTGAAGTGCTGGCGCTGCTGCTGTGCCTGTTCGCGGGCGTGCTGTCGATTTACGGCTACCTGCGATGGCTGCGCAATGAGAAGGCGATGCGCCTGAAGCAGGATCTGCCCTATACGCGCGGGTTACTCATCATCAGCGTAATTCTGCTGGCGGTGGCGGGCGTGGTGATGGGGCTGGTGTTCTATGGCGGATAGTCGCAAAGCGCGACGCGAAGCGGACCCTGGCCTGCAGCCGGAGCGGACGTCGTTGGCCTGGCTGCGCACGCTGCTGGGGTATGGCGCGCTGATTGCCCTGGCGATTAAGCACAACTGGCACCGAACCGGGGTGCCATTCTGGATCTCTATTATTGTGCTGGCGCTGGTGGCCATTATTTTATGGCGCTATACCCGCAGCCGTAACCTGATGGACGTGGCGCAGAACGATTTTGTACAGCCGAAAGCGGTGCGGGATAAATTCCTGATTGCGCTGGCTGTTCTCTCGCTGTCGCTGCTGTTTGCGGTGACCCATATTCAGCAAATTTTGAGTTTGTAAGCCGGGTGGCGGCTTAATTACTTCCCTTTAGCCAGATACTTCGCCATCTCGTCTTCCGGCACCATGCCGCCGCCGGTTGCCCACACCAGGTGGGTAACGTTGGTATGCGAATGAACGCGCACCGGCCCGGCCATCCCCGCCAGCGCTGAAGGCTCAAGGCGGATCCCTTCCTCCTGCGCCAGCCAGCCGAGCATATCGTACATGCTCCGATCGGTAAGCGTATAGAACCCGTCGAGCAGGCGCTCCATCGCGCGGCCCACGAAGCCGGACGCGCGCCCAACCGCCAGACCGTCCGCCGCCGTCACGTTATCAATGCCCAGATCCTGCACTGCAATCGCATCATGCAGGCCGGTGTAAACGCCCAGCAGCATGCACGGCGAGTGCGTTGGCTCCGCGAAGAAGCAGTGCACGTTATCACCAAAGGCCAGCTTCAGGCCAAACGCCACGCCGCCAGGCCCGCCGCCTACGCCGCACGGCAGATAGACGTACAGGGGATGATCCGCATCCACCACGCGGCCCTGTTCGGTGAACTGCGCTTTCAGGCGCTCGCCCGCCACCGCATAGCCCAGGAACAGGGTGCGGGAATTCTCATCGTCAATGAAGAAGCAGTTCGGATCGCTTTCCGCCGCTTTGCGCCCTTGCTCCACCGCCACGCCGTAATCCTGCTCATATTCCACGACGATGACGCCGTGGCTGCGCAGCCTGGCTTTCTTCCACTCGCGAGCGTCGGCGGACATATGGACCGTCACTTTAAAGCCGATGCGTGCGCTCATTATGCCAATGGATAACCCCAGGTTGCCGGTGGAGCCCACGGCAATGCTGTACTGGCTGAAGAAGGCCTTAAAGCGTGGCTCCAGCAGAATGCTGTAGTCGTCTTCGGTGGTCAGCAACCCGGCTTCCAGCGCCAGTTTTTCCGCATGGGTCAGCACTTCATAGATGCCGCCGCGCGCTTTAATCGAGCCGGAAATCGGCAGGTGGCTGTCTTTTTTCAGCAGCAGCGTGCCGGGAATGGATTTGCCAGATTCTCTCTCCAGCCGCGCCTGCATTGCCGGAATGGCGACCAGTTCAGATTCAATAATCCCACCCGTTGCCGCCGTCTCCGGGAAGGCTTTCGCCAGATACGGCGCGAAGCGGTTGAGGCGCGCGTGGGCGTCGTCCACGTCGGCTTTGGTCAGCCCGACATAGGGCAGCCCTTCTTCAAGCGTGGTGGTGTTCGGGTTAAGCCAGGTGGTTTCTTTCAGGGCAATCAGATCCTCAACCAGAGGAAACTGTGCGGTTAAAGTGGTGATAGTTGCGTTTTCCATAATATGTCTCTTCGCGCTCAGATAATGAAAGAAAGCAGGAATGTGCCGCCAAGTGCAAGCACCGAGGCGATAAACGTCGCCGTCGTATAGTATTTGAAGGTCTCATTCAGGGTCGCGCCGCAGTATTGCTTCACCAGCCAGAAGAGAGAATCGGTCACGATCGTGCAGCCAATGGCGCCGGAACCGATGGCAATGGTGATGATCTCCGGGCTGACGTTCGGGTAGAGCGGCAGCATCGGCGCGACGATGGCCGTGGCGCCCATCATCGCGACCGTGGCGGAGCCTACGGCGGCATGCAGCACCAGCGCCACCAGCCAGGCGAGCAGGATAGGGTGCATGTGCAGGTTCGAGAGAATTTGCGCCAGCGAGTCCGCCAGTCCGCTGGTTTTCAGGATGGCGTTGAACGCGCCGCCCGCGCCGATAATCAGCAAAATGTTGGCGATAGAGCCAAAGCCGTGCTCGGTGTGCGTCAGCATCGCGCCCATGCCCATGTGCTGGCGGATGCCCAGCAGGTAGTAGGCGACAAACACGGCGATAAACATGGCGGTGATCGGGTTGCCGATAAACTCCAGCAGCGTATACAGCGTGCCGTCTTTTGCCATATTCAGTTCAGCGATGGTCTTCACCAGCATCAGGGCAATCGGCAGCAGCACCGTAAACAGCGTGGCGCCCAGCGACGGCAGGGTATGCTCCTCCCGCACCTTCAGGTCTGAAAATTCCGCCGGAACCGGTTTAAATGGCAGACGATTGCCGAGCAGCTTCAGGAACAGCGGGCCGCCGACCAGAGAGGCCATCAGGCCGACCATCAAACCGTAGACAATGACCGTTCCAACGTCCGCCCCTAATTTATTGGTCACAAACAGCGCGGCCGGATGCGGCGGCACCACGCAGTGCACCGCCATCAGCGCGGTACAGAGCGGAATGGCCAGCTTGAGCAGCGACGTGTGGGTCTTTTTGGCGATGGAAAACGCCAGCGGTATCAGCAGGACCACGCCCACTTCCACGAACAGCGTAATGCCGCAGATCAGGCCCACCAGCACCATAATCACGTCTGCTGACAGCCAGCGGCAGCGCTGCAACGTAATCCCGATGCGCTCTGCCGCGCCGGAAACCTCCATCATCTTGCCGAGAATGGTCCCAAGACCAATCACGGCCGCCAGGAAGCCCAGCGTGCCGCCAATCCCACTCTCAATGGCGTTTACCATATCCAGCGGGCTCATTCCCATCATTGCGCCGACGAAAAAGCTCGCCAGCAGCAGCGCGAGGAACGGGTGAAACTTTAGCTTAACGATGGTTAAAACAATCAACACAATGCTGACCAGCAGCGTTGCCACAACCCAGACCTGAGATCCCATATCTCACCTCACCCTTATGTCATCTGGGGGTATTGGACGAAAAGCGGCGTGGGCTGACAAACGATATAAATTGGCGTTCAGGTGAGCCAGATTGAATCAACTGAGTGACTGCGCTCTAAAAAACGCACTTAAACCGCATTAGGTTCACATATATTCACCCTTAAACAGTATGCTGAGCGCAGAAACCACGCGTGAGAATTGTGATGACCGATGCAAATGAAGCCAGAAACCGGCTGCTCAACGGCTGGCAGCTGTCGAAAATGTACACCTTTGAAGTGGCGGCTCGACATGAATCCTTCGCGCTGGCGGCGGAGGAGCTGTCGCTCAGCCCCAGCGCGGTGAGCCACCGCATCAACCTGCTCGAAGAAGAGCTCGGTATTCAGCTGTTTGTCCGTTCGCACCGTAAAGTCGAGCTGACGCAGGAGGGAAAGCGCGTTTACTGGACGCTAAAATCGTCCCTCGACACCCTGAATCAGGAAATCCTGGACATCAAAAACCAGGCGCTGTCCGGCACGCTGACGGTCTACTCCCGGCCGTCGATCGCTCAGTGCTGGCTGGTACCCATGCTGGGCGACTTTACCCGCCGCTATCCGTCGATTTCGCTCACCGTCCTGACCGGCAATGATTACATCAATATGCAGCGAACGGGGGTCGATCTGGCGCTCTATTTCGACGATACGCCGCCAAACCATCTTTCTCATCACTTCCTGATGGACGAAGAGATTTTGCCCGTCTGCTCGCCGCAGTATGCCCGCGAGCATGAGCTGTTGAAAAACCCCGATAACCTTAGCCACTGCACGCTGCTGCACGACCGTCAGGCCTGGAGCAATGATTCCGGTACGGATGAGTGGCTGAGCTGGGCGCAGCACTTTGCGGTGAATATGCCGCCATCGTCGGGTATTGGTTTCGATCGTTCCGACTTAGCGATTATTGCGGCCATCAACCACGTCGGCGTCGCGATGGGGAGAAAGCGGCTGGTGCAAAAACGGCTTGAACGGGGCGAACTGATCGCCCCGTTTGGTGACAAGACCCTGAAATGCCATCAGCACTACTATGTTTCGACGCTTTCGGGCCGACAGTGGCCGAAAATAGACGCCTTTATCGGCTGGCTGAGAGAACTGGCAGGTTGAAGAATTATTACGCTTTCGCGCTACACCAAATGTGAAAAAGCATGCTAAATACAGGTAATGCTTTCGATTTATCCAGGGTAAACCGTGTTAAAGCCTCTTATAGCGACCGCGTTACTGATCTCTTCCGGCTGGGCCATTGCCGCTGAGCCGCCGCTGACGGCTGCCCGTTATGCGCAGCAGCTGGGCGTCGGGATGGATGTGGACTGGGCGCGCACCGAGCGCGGCATTCGCGAGTTCGACCCGCTGGTGGTACGCGATTTTCGCGCAAAAGGCATTACCCACGTGCGCATTCGCGTGGCCGATGAGCCGACGGAAGCACGGCTGATCCACCTGCGCAAGCTGGTGGAAGCCTGCGAGCAATATGGCGTGATCCCGATTATCGCTTATCAGGCCGATGAATATAAAAACGACCCCAAAGCCGATAACGAGAAAGAGACGATCAACTGGTGGATTGCCGTGGCGCACTATTTCGGCCAGAGCTATCCGCTGCTGGGTTTTGATCTCATTTATGAGCCAGCCGACAAGCTTAACCACAACCTCGCGTCGTTAAACCGCGTGTATGAAAAAACCATTAAAGCGATCCACGACATCGACCCGCAGCGCATGATTTTCATTGCGCCGCGCCTGCGCGCTGCGCCGGAGGATTTATCCGGCCTGAAGCTGCCTGCGCACAGTCAAAACTACCTGCTGGCGGAGTGGCATATTTTCCCGTGGGGGCCGCTGAAAAATAGCGGTAAATACCCGTGGACGTCCGGCACGGCGGCGGAGAAGGCGGCTATCCGTAACCGCATCAGCACCGCGCTGCGCTGGCAGCAAAAAACCGGGCACGTCAGTTGGGTCGGGGGCTGGGGCGTGGGGGAGTCAAACCACCTCACGCCAACCGCTTCGCAAATGGCCTTCGCCACCTTTATGGCCTGCGAGCTGCAAAAGGCGAAAATCCCGTATGCGCTTAACGCGGATTTCCAGTTTTACGACGGGGAAGAGGGGGCCTGGCGGCCTGCGCCGGAGCCGTTACTGCAGGCGATGATTGCGCCCGTCTGTGAAAAGCCCGGCGAGAAGCCGGGCCATCATGCGGTTAAACCGGCTGCTCGTGATGCGGGACACGCGACGACAGCGGCAGCCAGCACAGTAAAATCAGCAGCCCCATTAGCGTCATCAGCAGGCCCAAACTAGCCTGCCCGGTCTGCGGCATCATGGCCGAGAGCCAGGCCAGCGCGCCGGAACCGATGTTCTGCAAACCGCCCACCAGCGCGCCCGCCGTGCCGGCGAGGAACGGGAACGGCTCCATCGCGCCGCTGGTGGCGAGCGGGAACAGCATTCCCGCGCCGAAGAAGAACAGCGCCGCCGGAATCAGCAGCGTCCAGACGGTCATCACGCCAAACAGCCCCGGGATCCACATCATCAGACCCGCCAGCAGGCAGCTGATCACGGCCTGCCACATCAGGGTTGAAAAGCGCTTGTTCTGACGCCCGGCAAACCAGGCGCCAAAGAACGCCGCCGGGATCGGCAGAATAAACAGAATGCTCACCACCATGCTGCTCAGGCCAAGGCCCGCGCCCAGCAGCACGCCGGAGCAGGCTTCGAACACTGCAATACCCGCCAGGCCGCCGATCAGCATCAGCAGGTAGCAGGTAAACGCGCCGTTGCCGAACAGCGTCTTATAGCTTGTGAGAAGCTTCGTGCGCGGCGCGTCTTTTGGACGGGTTTCCGGCATCCAGCGCGCCATGCTGAAGGTGACAATTACGCAGAGCACCAGCAGAAAGGCGTAACAGGCGCGCCAGGACCACATTGTGTCCAGCAGGCCGCCAATCAGCGGAGCGAGAAGCGGGCTGACCAGAATGCCCATATTTAACAGGCTGTTGGCGTGGCGGAGCTGGGTGCCCTGATACATATCGCGCGGTAAGGTTCGCGCCATCACCCCGCCGACACCCGTCCCAACGCCCTGCAGGGCGCTGGCGGCAATCAGTACGGTCAGGCTGTGGGTGGTAATGGCAATCACCGTCGCTACCATGAAAATGCTCATGCCCACCAGGATCACCGGGCGACGCCCGACGCGGTCGGAGAGCGGGCCGTAGAAGAGCTGTGAAACGCCATAGGTCAGCAGGTAGGCTGCCATCACGCTCTGCACCGCGCCTTCGCGGACGTTCAGTTCCTTTGCCATGTCGGCAATCGCCGGAATGTAGATGGTTTGCGCCATCTGACCGACGGCCACCAGTAACACCAGCATCAACAATAAGTTAACGTTCCTTTGCTTTTTCATGTCGCTGAATACTTTTGCCAAAAGAGAGAAATAAAGAATAAGTGACTACGCATTCCCATAAATGCGCGAGGAATCTACCACAGACAGATGACAATTTAAGCATTGTTGCGGTGAATGAAAAAACCGGGAAAGGCAGGATTTGTAAACAAGAACGGCAACTAATGTTGCCAGCGATTTACGCCAGACGCAGCAGAATAGCGCCGACAGCAATACCCAGCGCTGCCGCGATGCGCAGGCCCGCAACCTTCTCTTTTAAAAGGACAAAGGCGATCAGCGCCCCGAAAAGAATTGAGGTTTCACGCAGCGCGGCGACCACCGCCAGTGGTGCCTGCGTCATCGCCCAGAGGGCCAGACCGTAAGAGCCCATGGTCCCCACGCCGCCGAGCAGCCCTTTTTTCCAGTGCAGGCGCAGGTAGCTGGACGCCTCGCGCCGACGCGCCACCATCGCCCAGCCCAGCAGGCAGAAGCCGTTCATAAAGAAGGTCCAGAGCGTGTAGCCCAGCGCGGTGTCCGACAGCCGCACGCCGGTGCCGTCCACCAGCGTATACCCGGCGATAAAACAGGCGTTCAGCAGCGCCAGCCAGATCCCCCTGCGTGACTGCATGCGGCCATTCATCGCCATCGCCAGAATCGACAGGCAAATGACTCCGATACCGGACCAGGCGAGCCAGGAGAGATGGTCGCCGAGCGCCAGCACGCTGATCAGCGCCACCAGCAGCGGGGCGGTGCCGCGCATCAGCGGATAGGTCTGGCTCATGTCCGAGACCTGATAGGTCTTCGCCACCAGCACGGTGTAGACCACCTGTAAGGCGCAGGAGACGATCAAAAACGGCCAGCTTGCCGCAGAAGGCTGTGGTGAGAAGGGCAGTAAAATCAGGGCAATAATCGCGGCTGAGCCGCTAACGCCGATTGCAGAGTAGAGTTTATCCGTTCCGGCTTTAACGATAGCGTTCCAGCTGGCATGCAGCAGTGCGGCGAAAAGCAAAATGCAGAAAACGGTGATGGTCATGGCGTATTGGGTGATGAATTGTCACTCAACTGTAACATTCACATCCTGATGCCGCCAGCCGGTTACACCGCACAAAAAAGGCGGTGCGTCACCCGCGGTTCGTCTGAGACCAGCGTAAAACCGGCTCGATTGTAAAATCCGTACGCGCTGTCCGGCGCGTGAGTATTCAGAAAATCAAACCAGATGCTGGCATCCGCCATCACTACGGTTAAAAGCTGTTTTCCAATGCCCAGCCCGCGGCACTTCTCGCTGACGTAAAGATGGCGAATGCGTCCGGCACGCGGCTGCTGGCTGAACGGATCGCGGTTGAGTCCACACACGCCCACCAGCTTGCCGTTAAGAAACGCACCCAGCAGCTTTTCACCCGGCGCGTTAAAGCGGTTCTCACCCCGCAGCCAGTTCTCTTCCAGCCTGCGCAGCATGTTGAAATTCAGCGCGATACTTTCCGCCTTCAGGGCGATATACCCCGGCTCATCCGGTGTGACAGGCTCAATTAACAGACGCGACATAGCATTCCCTCGTTATTAAAGAGGGGCGGTTGCCCGCCCCTCTCAGGTGCGACTTGAACCTGAATTACCGAACGTATTTCAGGACAGCATCAAGCAGTTGCAGTACTGCAACAATGAGTTTGAGGATAAGTATCACCATATCCACTACGCTCATACGCGTCTCCTTTTGGTTAAAAGGAGCACGATGCTGGCGTACCTTTCCGCCGCCTGTTGCCAGCACCTGGATTGACGTAACACAGTGTGCTCACTTCAGGGGTTAAGGCACTGACGGCACCACCCGTTTCAGCCAGGACTTCGTTGCGCCGGTAAACTGCGGCCCCCTCGCTCACTGCGAACACCCTCAGTATAGATAAATACTGTATGCATGAACAGTATTTTTTGGACAAAATTTGGAAGGTGATCCATACTCAAAAACGTTAAAATCCGTGCCGGAATTGCGCGTTCGAGTTCTATCGCGTATACTTTTCGCGTTGACGTAACACAGTGTGTTCTGCGGCGACCAACCGCAAAACCCTGATAAAAACCTCGCTCCGGCGGGGTTTTTTGTTTTCAGATGTTAGTCAGAAAAACGATACGTGTTGACACATTGGCAATGCATGATATTGTTGCCATAATGGCAACGGACGCAGCAGGCATGCAGTATGCATTTAATTTCTATGAAGGCAATTATTGATGCGGTAAAACTGTTCCCGCAGCACAAGGAAGAGTTCCTTTTTTTAGGTCGCACTATCGAAAAGATCCATTGCCCGACACCTGCTGCGCTGAAACAAATTTTTCCGACGCTGGATAACTTTAAATATCTGGATAAGCATTATGTGATTGATATTGCAAATAACAATCTCAGAGTAGTGGCTCTCATATTCTTTGAAAGCCAAAAGTTCTATGTGCGCCATGTTTTTACTCATAAGGAATATGACCGTTTTACGGAGAAACATCGCACTAAGGGGAAGAAATGATGATCGTCGCTGATGCAATGAAAGCAACGCATGCCCTAGTCGAGGCTGTCCCTTTACTGGGTGAACATCCGAATGAGAAAGATTACCAGGATGCACTTGAGTTGGTTGAGTATCTGCTCATGAATGAACCTGGTAGTCCTTTGCTGGATATCGTATGTGCAAGAATAAGTCGTTATGAAGCGAATCGACCCGAGATTGTCGCCTTGCGTCAGGAGATGGAATCTGTTCCAGTGGGAATTGCGGTTTTAAGAACCCTTATGGATCAGTACAAACTGACCATTTCAGATTTTCAGGATGAAATTGGCAGTAAATCAATGGTTTCAAGGGTATTGAATGGACAGCGTCAGCTGACGTTAAACCATATAAAAAAACTGGCGGTGCGCTTTGGGGTATCGCCTGCACTGTTTATTGAATGAAATAAAACGGTCGACAGCCCTTTATCACTCAACAAACGAAACGTGATCCCTGACGCATTTTTGCGCAGATGAAAATATTTCCATTGTCACGCCCGAAAACCTGTGTTTGTATAAATTCAATCAATGATTCCAAACACAGGTCCCCAATGACTTCATCCATCTTCACTTCGACCCTACTAAAAACTGCGCAACCTGCCGCAGTGGTCGTCGTGCGTGTGGTGGTGGTCGTCGGCAATGCGCCGTAGGGACTGGATCAACACACGAATCCAAAACCCCGCCGGCGCAAACCGGGCGGGGTTTTTCGTTTAGGACCCTCCCCGGAAAGTCGGCCCAGAAGAAAAGGACTGGAGCATGGCAAGTTCGGGCATAACATCCACAAAGACGCGTTTTACAGGCGCGCAGCTGATTGTTCATTTACTGGAACGACAGGGCATCACCACGGTTGCGGGTATCCCGGGTGGAACCGTGTTGCCGCTGTACGATGCGTTGAGCCAAAGCACGCAGATCCGCCACGTGCTGGCGCGTCACGAGCAGGGGGCAGGATTTATCGCTCAGGGCATGGCGCGTACGCAGGGCAAACCGGCGGTCTGTATGGCCTGCAGCGGCCCCGGCGCAACCAACCTGGTGACCGCCATCGCCGACGCGCGCCTCGACTCCATTCCGCTGATCTGCATTACCGGCCAGGTGCCGTCCTCGATGATCGGCACCGATGCGTTCCAGGAAGTGGACACCTACGGCATCTCTATCCCCATCACCAAACATAACTATTTAGTTCGCGATATCAGCGAGCTGCCTCAGGTTATCAGCGATGCGTTCCGCATTGCGCAGTCTGGCCGCCCGGGCCCGGTGTGGATAGACATTCCTAAGGATGTCCAGACCGCAGAGATCGAGATCGACGTGTTGCCGGAGCCGGGCGAGCGCGCCCCCGCGCCGGAATTCAGCGCTGAAAGCGTTCGCGACGCCGCCGCCATGATTAACGCCGCTAAACGCCCGGTGCTCTATCTGGGCGGCGGGGCGATTAACGCTGCGGATGAAATCCGCCAGTTTGCGGAAAAGGCCAACCTGCCGACCACCATGACCCTGATGGCGCTGGGTATGCTGCCTAAAGCGCATCCGTTGTCATTAGGCATGCTGGGCATGCACGGTGCGCGCAGCACCAACTACATCCTGCAAGAGGCGGATTTGCTGATTGTTATGGGGGCACGTTTTGATGACCGGGCGATTGGCAAAACCGAGCAGTTCTGCCCGAACGCCAAAATTATTCACGTGGATATCGACCGCGCCGAGCTGGGTAAAATCAAACAGCCGCACGTGGCGATTCAGGGCGACGTAGCCGAAGTGCTGGCGCAGCTGATCCCGCAGACGGACGCAACTGACCGGGCCGACTGGCGTCAGCTGGTGGCCGATCTGCAGCGCGAGTTCCCGGGCGCCATCCCAGCTGAGGGCGACCCGCTGAGCCACTACGGGCTGATCAACGCCGTGGCCGCCTGCGTGGACGACAGCGCGATTATCACCACTGACGTGGGCCAACACCAGATGTGGACCGCGCAGGCGTATCCGCTGAATCGTCCGCGCCAGTGGCTGACCTCCGGCGGCCTCGGCACCATGGGCTTCGGCCTGCCGGCGGCAGTAGGCGCGGCGCTCGCCAACCCGGACCGCAAGGTTATCTGCTTCTCCGGCGACGGCAGCCTGATGATGAACATTCAGGAGATGGCGACCGCGGCCGAAAACCAGTTAGACGTGAAAATCATCCTGATGAACAATGAGGCGCTGGGCCTGGTACACCAGCAGCAGAGCCTGTTCTACAAGCAGGGCGTGTTTGCGGCGACCTATCCAGGGATGATTAACTTTATGCAGATTGCCGCCGGCTTTGGCCTGCACACCTGCGATCTGAACGCGGAAGAAGACGCCCACGCGGCGCTGCAGGCGGCGATTTCTCGTCCCGGACCGGCGCTGATCCACGTGCGTATCGACCCTGAACAAAAAGTGTATCCGATGGTGCCGCCGGGTGCGGCCAATACTGAGATGGTGGGGGAATAAGCCATGCAGAAACAACATGATAACGTCATTCTGGAACTCACCGTCCGCAACCACCCTGGCGTTATGACCCACGTCTGTGGGCTGTTTGCCCGCCGGGCGTTTAACGTGGAAGGCATTCTCTGCCTGCCGATTCAGGGCAGCGAGCACAGCCGCATCTGGCTACTGGTCAACGACGATCAGCGTCTGGAGCAGATGATGGCACAGATCGACAAGCTGGAAGACGTCACCAAAGTGGCGCGCAACCAGTCCGATCCCACCATGTTTAACAAAATTGCGGTGTTTTTCGAGTAAATCGCTTAAGGTAAGCGTCTTTCGCTCTTGTAGGCCGGATAAGCGCAGCGTCATCCGGCTTTTTCAGATCGCAGGAACACACATGACCACCATCGCTCTCATCGACGACCACCTTATCGTCCGCTCCGGCTTTGCCCAGCTTCTTAACCTCGAACCGGATTTTCAGGTCGTGGCCGAGTTTGGCTCCGGTCACGAGGCGCTGGCGGGCCTGCCGGGGCGCGGGGTGCAGGTCTGTATCTGTGACATCTCGATGCCGGATCTCTCCGGGCTGGAGCTGTTGAGCCAGCTGCCGAAAGGGATGGCGACGATCATGCTCTCGGTTCACGACAGCCCGGCGCTGGTCGAGCAGGCGCTCAACGCGGGGGCGCGCGGCTTCCTCTCCAAACGCTGTAGCCCGGACGAGCTGATCGCTGCCGTGCGCACCGTCTCCACCGGCGGCTGCTACCTGACGCCGGATATCGCCATCAAGCTGGCGGCCGGACGTCAGGATCCGCTCACCAGACGCGAGCGCCAGGTGGCGGAGAAGCTTGCCCAGGGCATGTCGGTGAAAGAGATTGCCGCCGAGCTGGATCTGTCGCCGAAAACCGTGCACGTCCACCGCGCCAACCTGATGGAAAAACTCAACGTCAGCAACGACGTCGAGCTGGCGCGCCGCATGTTCGACAGCTGGCAATGAGTCCCGTGTTTTCGCGGCTGATCGCCGTCGTCGCCAGCTTTTTTATCTTCTCCGCCGCGTGGTTTTGCCTGTGGAGCATCAGCCTGCATCTGGTGGAACGCCCGGAGCTGGCGGTGCTGCTGTTTCCCTTCGGCCTGCGTCTGGGGTTAATGCTCCAGTGCCCGCGCGGCTATTGGCCCGTTTTGCTCGGCGCGGAGTGGCTGATGCTGGTCTGGCTGGCGCAGGAGGTGGCCCTCGCGCATCTTCCCTTATTGATGACCGGAAGCCTGCTTACGCTTCTCCCCGTTGCCCTGATTTCCCGCTACCGCCACCAGCGCGACTGGCGCACGCTACTGCGTCAGGGGGCGGCGCTGATTGCCGCCGCGCTGTTGCAGTCACTGCCGTGGTTAGGCGAGAAGGAGATGCTTAACGCCCTGCTTCTGACCCTTACCGGTGGTCTGACCCTCGCGCCGACCTGTCTGGTTTTCTGGCACTACCTCACCAGCACCGTCTGGCAGCCGCTCGGCCCCGCGCTGGTCTCCCAACCGGTGAACTGGCGCGCCCGACACCTCATCTGGTATTTGCTGCTGTTTATGGTGAGCCTGTGGCTGCAGCTTGGTCTGCCCGCCGAGCTTTCGCGCTTCACGCCGTTTTGCCTGGCGCTGCCGATCATCGCTCTGGCCTGGCACTACGGCTGGCAGGGGGCGCTGATCGCCACGCTGATGAACGCCATCGCGCTGATCGCCAGCCAGACCTGGCACGATCATCCGGTGGATCTGCTGCTCTCGCTGCTGGCCCAGAGCCTGACCGGGCTGCTGCTCGGCGCGGGCATTCAGCGTCTTCGCGAGCTGAACCAGTCCCTGCAAGCCGAGCTGGCGCGCAACCGTCGTCTGGCGGAGCGTCTGCTGGAGACCGAGGAGAGCGTGCGTCAGGAGGTGGCTCGCGAGCTGCACGATGATATCGGCCAGACCATTACCGCCATCCGCACGCAGGCGGGCATCGTCCAGCGTCTGGCGGCGGAAAACGCGGTGGTGAAGCAGGGCGGGGCGCATATCGAACAGCTTTCGCTGGGTGTCTATGACGCCGTTCGCCGCTTGCTGGGACGGCTGCGTCCGCGCCAGCTTGATGACCTGTCGCTGGAGCAGGCGATACGCTCCCTGATGCGCGAGATGGAGCTGGAAAGCCGCGGCATTGTCAGCCATCTCGACTGGCGCATTGATGAATCATTGCTCAGCGAAGGCCAGCGCGTGACGCTGTTCCGCGTCTGCCAGGAAGGGCTGAACAATATCGTTAAACATGCCAATGCCAGCGCGGTCACGATCCAGGGCTGGCAGCAGGACGAGCGCCTGATGCTGGTGATTGAAGACGACGGCTGCGGCCTGCCGCCGGGCTCCGGCCAGCAGGGCTTTGGCCTGGCGGGCATGCGCGAGCGCGTCAAGGCGCTGGGCGGCACGCTGACCCTCTCCTGCACCCACGGGACGCGCGTCAGCGTCAGTTTGCCGTTAAGGACGTACCATGTTTAAAACCCCAACCAGCGCGGCTCCGTTGCGCGACAAGGCGGAAATCGACGCCCGCTACCGCTACTGGCGTCGCCATATCCTGATTACCATCTGGCTCGGCTACGCGCTGTTCTACTTCACCCGCAAAAGCTTCAACGCCGCCGCGCCGGAAATCCTCGCCAGCGGCGTGATGACGCGCACCGATATCGGCCTGCTGGCGACGCTGTTTTACATCAGCTACGGGCTGTCGAAGTTCTTCTCCGGCATCGTCAGCGACCGCTCGAACGCGCGCTATTTCATGGGCGTTGGGCTGATCGCCACCGGCGTGGTGAACATCCTGTTTGGCTTTTCCACTTCGCTGTGGGCCTTTGCCCTGCTGTGGGCGCTGAACGCCTTTTTCCAGGGCTGGGGCGCGCCGGTCTGCGCCCGCCTGCTCACCGCCTGGTACTCGCGCAACGAGCGCGGCGGATGGTGGGCGATCTGGAACACCGCGCATAACGTTGGCGGGGCACTGATCCCGATGGTGGTGGGGGCTGCCGCGCTGCACTACGGCTGGCGCACGGGGATGATGATTGCCGGTGCCCTCGCGATTGTCGCCGGGCTGTTCCTCTGCTGGCGCCTGCGCGACAGGCCGCAAACCGTCGGCCTTCCGGCGGTGGGCGACTGGCGGCACGACGAGATGGAGATCGCCCAGCAGCAGGAGGGCGCCGGGCTGTCCCGCCAGCAAATCCTCACCAAGTACGTGCTGAAAAATCCGTACATCTGGCTGCTGTCCCTCTGCTACGTGCTGGTCTACGTGGTGCGCGCGGCGATCAACGACTGGGGTAACCTGTACATGTCCGAGACGCTGGGTGTGGATCTGGTCACCGCTAATTCGGCGGTCACAATGTTCGAGCTGGGCGGGTTTATCGGCGCGCTGGTGGCGGGCTGGGGCTCGGACAAGCTGTTCAACGGCAACCGCGGCCCGATGAACCTGATTTTTGCCGCCGGGATTTTACTCTCCGTCGGCTCGCTGTGGCTGATGCCGTTTGCCAGCTACGTGATGCAGGCGGCGTGCTTCTTCACCATCGGCTTTTTTGTCTTTGGTCCGCAGATGCTGATCGGCATGGCGGCGGCGGAGTGCTCGCACAAGGAGGCGGCAGGCGCGGCGACGGGCTTTGTCGGGCTGTTTGCCTACCTCGGCGCGTCGCTCTCCGGCTGGCCGCTGGCACGGGTGATCGACGTCTGGCACTGGAGCGGGTTCTTCGCGGCGATCGCCATCGCGGCGGGCATTTCCGCCTTGCTGCTGCTGCCGTTTTTGCACGCCCAGGCGCCGCGCGAAGCGTGACGTGCCTCACCTTTTGTTGCCGAATGGCGCAAAACTAAGAAATTTTCCCGGTTTCACCTGGACGCTGTCTCAGGCATCTCTCCCGGCTGATTTTTACAATGCTGCAAAAATCAGCTCAGGAGTAAACCAACCATGCTGGCCTTCTTAAACCAGGTGCGCAAGCCGACCCTGGATCTGCCGCTCGACGTGCGGCGCAAGATGTGGTTCAAACCGTTCATGCAGTCTTATCTGGTGGTCTTCATCGGCTACCTGACCATGTACCTGATCCGCAAAAACTTTAACATCGCGCAGAACGACATGATCTCAACCTACGGGCTGAGCATGACGCAGCTGGGGATGATTGGCCTGGGCTTCTCCATCACCTACGGAGTGGGGAAAACGGTTGTGTCCTACTACGCGGACGGCAAAAACACCAAGCAGTTCCTGCCGTTTATGCTGATCCTCTCCGCCATCTGTATGCTCGGCTTCAGCGCCAGCATGGGCGCGGGCTCCGTCAGCCTGTTCCTGATGATCGCCTTCTACGCCCTGAGCGGTTTCTTCCAGAGCACCGGCGGGTCGTGCAGCTACTCCACCATCACCAAATGGACGCCGCGCCGCAAGCGGGGTTCGTACCTCGGCATGTGGAACATCTCCCACAACCTCGGCGGGGCGGGTGCGGCAGGCGTGGCGCTGTTTGGCGCGAACTATCTGTTCGACGGCCACGTGATCGGCATGTTTATCTTCCCGTCGATTATCGCCCTGATCGTCGGCTTTATCGGCCTGCGCTTCGGCAGCGACTCCCCGGAATCGTACGGCCTCGGCAAAGCCGAAGAGCTGTTCGGGGAGGAGATCAGCGAAGAGGACAAAGAGACCGAAGAGAACGAGATGTCCAAATGGCAGATCTTTGTTGAGTACGTGCTGAAAAACAAAGTGATCTGGCTGCTGTGCTTCTCAAACATTTTCCTGTACGTGGTGCGCATCGGCATCGACCAGTGGTCTACGGTGTATGCCTTCCAGGAGTTGAAGCTGTCGAAAGAGGTGGCGATTCAGGGCTTCACCCTGTTCGAAGTGGGTGCGCTGGTCGGCACGCTGCTGTGGGGCTGGCTCTCCGACCTCGCCAACGGCCGTCGCGCGCTGGTGGCCTGCGTCGCGCTGGCGCTGATTATCGCCACGCTCGGCATCTACCAGCACGCCAGCAACCAGTACGTTTACCTGGCGTCCCTGTTCGCGCTCGGCTTCCTGGTGTTTGGCCCGCAACTGCTGATTGGCGTGGCGGCCGTAGGGTTCGTGCCGAAAAAAGCGATCGGCGCCGCCGATGGGATTAAAGGCACCTTCGCCTACCTGATCGGCGACAGCTTCGCCAAGCTTGGCCTGGGGATGATCGCCGACGGTACGCCGATTTTCGGCCTCACCGGCTGGGCGGGCACCTTCGCGGCGCTGGATGCGGCAGCGATTGGCTGTATCGTCCTGATGGCGATGGTCGCGGTGCTGGAAGAACGTAAAATTCGCCGCGAGAACCGCGCGCAGAAATTAAAAGCGGCCTGAGTGTGCAGGTAACGTCTTTGCCCGGCTGACCGCCGGGCTTTTTTTATTTGCTCGTCCTACCTTTACCCCGCTTTACACACCCACTCCTCTCCATGCTCTACAGTGTTTTTTGCTGCCGCCTTTCGTGCAGCCTTAGCCCCTTTTGCTAACGGAGAGCTTGCATGTTAACCCGACGATTGTCCTGCCTGGCGCTGCTGATGGCGCTGGCGTCCCCCGCAATGGCTGCGGATGCCCCCACCTACGGCGAGAAGCTGGAAGGTTTCGACTACGGCTGGCCGGTAAAACACTTTACCTTTACCTCGCAAAACCAGTCTCTGGATATGGCTTACCTGGACGTGAAGCCGGAAAAACCCAACGGACGTACCGTGGTGCTGATGCACGGCAAAAACTTTTGCGCCGGCACCTGGGACGGCACGATCAGTGCGCTGTCGGCCAGCGGCTATCGCGTGATCGCACCCGACCAGATCGGCTTCTGTAAATCCACCAAGCCGGACCATTATCAGTACACCTTCCAGCAGCTGGCGGACAACACCCACGCGCTGCTCACATCGCTTGGCGTCGATCGCGCGACGGTTATCGGCCACTCGACCGGCGGCATGCTGGCAACCCGCTACGCGCTAATGTGGCCGCAGCAGGTAGAGCAGCTGGTGATGGTCAACCCGATAGGGCTTGAAGACTGGAAAGCGCGCGGCGTGCCGCATATCACGGTTGACCAGTGGTACCAGCGCGAGCTGAAAGTCAGCGCCGACGGCATTCGTCAGTACGAGAAAAATACCTACTACGCCGGGGAGTGGAAGCCGGAGTACGAACGCTGGGTCACGATGCTTGCCGGGCTGAACAACGGGCCGGGTAAGGCGCGCGTGGCGTGGAACTCGGCGCTGCTCTACGACATGATCTACACCCAGCCGGTCATCTATGAATTTAGCGACCTGAAGATGCCGGTATTATTGATGATCGGCACGAAGGACAACACCGCCATCGGGAAAGACCTCGCCCCGCCGGAGGTCCGCAAGACGCTTGGCAACTATGCGGTGCTGGGCAAAGAGACGGCGAAGCGCATCCCGCACGCGACGCTGGTGGAGTTTAACGACATGGGCCACGCGCCGCAGATGCAGGATCCCGCACGCTTTCACGAGGCGCTGTTGAAGGGGCTTCAGGCGCGCTGACGGGTCTCCAGCAACAGCCCGCGCAGCCACGCCTGCGCGGGATTGCTTTCATCGCATTTATCCAGCTTTTTTCGGTTCACTATTCTGGCCGTACCCGCTGTCGACACGCTGCGTTTCCCGCTATGATGAGCGGCTAGTCTAAGGAGAACGCATGGTCTGGATAATGCTGGCAACGCTTGCCGTGGTGTTTGTGGTGGGATTTCGTGTCCTGACCTCAGATTCCCGCCGCGCCATCAAACGTTTAAGCGAACGGCTGGGGATTACCCCGATGCCAATCGAGTCGATGATTGACCAGTTCGGTAAAACACCGGGCAATGAATTTATCCGCTACCTTGAGCGGCCTGACGAGGCGCATCTGCAAAACGCCGCGCAGGTGCTGCTCATCTGGCAGGTCTGCATTGTCGACGGTAGCGAAGAGAATCTGCATACCTGGCACCGTATGCTGCGTAAAGCCCGCCTTGCCGCACCCATTACCGATGCGCAAATTCGTCTGGCACTTGGCTTTATGCGCGAAATGGAGCCCGATCCGCAGGAGCTGAACGCCTTCCAGCTGCGCTATAACCAGCTATTTCTGCCGGAAGAAGGTGTGTTTTATCTGCATTAAGCCTTTTTGCCGCACAAGATATTCTGAGCGTTCAGGATCTCCTCTCTGTTTTCATTGAGGCGAGTTGCGGCATAGATATCAATATTTAATCTCTTTGCCTCATCGTCCGTTAGTTCGCGATAGCATAGCCCCTCCTGATTGAAGGTGCATTTTGACTGAGGCAGCAGCGCAAACCCTTTCCCTCTTGCGATACGGCTTAGCATCACGAGGGAATCATCCGGCTCTTTAATACGCTTCAGCGGCGTTTTCAGCGTGTCAAAGTAGCTTTCGCATTTATCATAGAATGACGGATTAGCGCTTCTCGAAAACCAAAAAAGTGGAAGATCGCTAATGTCTTCCAGCGAGACTTTCTCTTTCAGACTGGCAGGATGTAAAGAAGGCATTGCGATGAGCAACGGTTCCTGGCAGACCCAGCGGTATTGAACAATGTCTTCATGACCCGTTCCTTTTTCCCCGGTCAGCACCAGATCCAGCATATTTTTAGACAAGCTTTGCAGCAGCTGTGCTGACGTCAGGTCGGGCGTTTCAACGTCATCTCCGGCGTTCATTTTTTGAAGCTGGGTATTTACAGGTTCAATATATTCAAAATTAAGCGTGCGCGTGAGACCGATGCGCAGATTCGTTTCTGAAGAGTGAGGATCTTCTTTTAAGATGCTGATGTCTTTGAGTATTTTTTCTGCCTGAACGACCAGCGCTCGGCCTGCTTCAGTGAGGCTAACGTCATGCGTACTGCGACTGAACAACTGACGTTTCAACACCGCTTCAAGGCATTTTATCTGACGCGTCAGAGGCGGTTGAGTCATGCGCAGACGTTCGGCAGCCTTACGAAAGTTCAGTTCATGTGCAACAGCGAGAAAGCATTGTAATTGTTTGATACTGGGCAGGTTATTGCTGATTAAATGTTCTGCTGTAGCCATACGTGGGTCCTAAATGCGAAAAGGTATTTCGTCTTTTTTCCATTTCGATATTACACGCTAAATGCTGGCAGCAAAACCCGTTTTAACAGTAATACAAAAAATATATTACAAATTTAACAATTCCAATAGTTTCCTGTATTGATAAATTTCTATCCGAATCCTCACTTAATCAATACTCGGAGTAATTATGTCGTCCAAATATGTACTGGTATCACGCTTCCCATTAAAAAACACTTTTTCTGAAAAAGAATTTACTTCCTTAAAAAGCAATGAAAACGTTCGCTACTATACCTGTGAAGAAAACGGCGTTAATGAATTGCTGGAATTACGCGCATTCAACGATATTAAAGAAATTGCATGGGTTGAAAGTGAAATGGAATCCATGTTCCATCGTTTCTCTGAAGTTCTTTCTGCCGATATCCGTCGCGAACTGCTTAAGTTTGTTGAATCCCCAATTGATAATAAAAATAGCTTGCCACAATCAAATTATATTCAACTCCGACACGTCGAAGTGCCTGCGCATAACTATCAGCAGTACCGTCAGTGGCGCGATGAAACCATTTTTAATGTTGTAAGAGATAACAAAGATAAGATTGAAAGTTTCGAAGCATTTCATTCACTGATCAGCGGCGTTCCGGGTGTAATGTTTATCTCCTCATTCAACGGTGATAAAGCAGCATATAAAGAAGCATTTACCAATGCGCGTTATCAGGAAATCATTCAACAGGCCGGCGATAACTTTATTACTGGCGGTAATGACGGCCTTTATACACGTATCTATCGTGCTTGCTGTTGTTGAGGGACAATGAATGAACTGTAAAAAGTTGGTAGTTGTTGGCGATAAATTTAATGAATTTGCCAATGGTAAAGATGTACTGACTATATCTCAGCTAGAATTATTGACTCAAATCCCTGCGAATATCATTGATAAAGAACATGAAATTATTGTTGGGCAGGGCGTGCGCAAGGATTTTGCCGGAAAGGTAATTTCAAACCAGGCAAGAAATGCGATTCATGGTAATAAGTTAAAAATGTGCTCTCTGGAAAAACTGGTTAGCGACAAAAAAAATGCTTATTGCCATAAAAGACTGGAACAGAATGTACTTATAGGACCTGCGGAACAAGCTGAGCATAACCACGATCTTTATGCGATGCCGCTGTTAATCGATGAGCGTTGCGAATTGATGGCGGATCATCAGACGGGGCAGCATATTCAGGGAATGCTCCTGGTTGAAGCCAGCCGACAGGCCTTTATCGGTGTCACCGAAGAATTTATTTACCCACAGGAAAGTGGACGCTATTACGTCATTAATAGCATGGCAATCAATTTCGCCAGTTTCCTGTTCCCTTTACCGGCGCTGGTCCACTTTGAATTTCTTGAAAAAGATATTAACGACCGCCGGGGACGTTTCAAGGCTCAGGTTCGCGTCACTCAGCACCAAACGCTTTGCGCGACAATGGATGTCTCGTTCACCGTCTATCCTTCCGCCCTGATTACAGAGAAAGAGAAATCTCTGGCTGAGGTTGCCATGCAGGCGACCCTTATTGAGCAGCAAGGGGTGACTCAGGG
The DNA here is from genome assembly GCF_052044815.1 of Enterobacter sp. 22499. NCBI lineage: Bacteria > Pseudomonadati > Pseudomonadota > Gammaproteobacteria > Enterobacterales > Enterobacteriaceae > Enterobacter > Enterobacter sp. 22499. The sequence goes on from NZ_JBQENR010000007.1 coordinate 94,308, forward strand.
GGTAACGCATGCCTGAATTACGTAGCCAGAAATACCGTCTGGCTGCGACCACGCAGGGGCCGCTTTACCCCCCTGCGGAGGTCATGGACGGGAAGGGTAATTTTGTCGTGGTTGGCATGGTGCCAGGGGATAACGGACTGCAGTGGCGAAGCGTCATTGTCTCTCCGGACAGCCCGCTTCCGGCATTTGGGGAAGTCGCACCCTATAACATTCTGTGCGATCTGGAAAAGATGCCTCAGGACGCGTTGAAGGACATCATTCTTCATACTCTTCCTTTACCCATTCCGATGAACAACTATCGGATGATTTTCGCACCAGAACAGCGGCCACAGGCCAATAATGAAATAAGGCCTGGCCTGCCACTTCATGAAGGCTATATCGCGGATTATCGCAGCAGCGATGGAAAGCGAGAGATCGAGCCAGTGACCCTCGCTGCCTGGCTCGAGGCAGAGGGCTCCTTTGAGGTCACATTGTCCGAAGATAAGAAACGAGCCCGGTTCACGTTTTCGTTCCGGAGCCTTGTTCCGGATAGCGTTTACACCGTGATGAGTCTCAGGGAAAACGATCTAGCCTCGGAGGATCCGAGCAGGCCAGGTCCGCTGGGAATACCCAACGTATTTATAACCGATAGCGAAGGTAATGCCGAATATTGGGCAGAGTTAACCGATCCTTTCCCGGCTCCGGCGAGGAAAGGAAACAGAATTATTAACGTAGTCGTACTTTATATGAGCTCGCGTCAGAGCTACGGCGGGGCAATTGGCTTTTATGGTCTTGGAGGCGATATCCATGCCCATTTAAAACTCAAAGGCCGTTCCTTCGATGAATTTACAACTATAGAGTGAGAAAAATATGCCATTTGTTCATGTTATGACCTGGCCTGCGAAAGATGAAAATCAAATCATCAGACTCCAGGAAGATATTACATTTGCCGTTCACAAAAACACGGGTGCGCCGCTGGATAAAATTTCCGTGGTGGTTTCTGAAATTGCGCCTTCCCGCTGGGCGGATGCAGGCGTGTCTGGTACGGATAGAGATTTTCCGGTTAAGAGTCGAAGAAAAAACTACGAGGAATAAAGTTTGCGTAAACATGCCGCTTTTTTTGATGTTGATGAAACGCTTATAAATATTAAAAGCATGTTTGATTTCTATGATTTCTGGTGCAGGGAAAATAATCAAAACGATCGTCTTCAACGCTATATGTCTCGTTTTCGCACCGACGTGAAAAACGGCGTGCCAAGGGAAGCCCTGAACAGAGATTATTATCGTCAGTTTAAAGGTGTGTCTTGTCGTTATCTGGAAGAAATGGGTGAGAAGTGGTTCAGGCGTAAGCTGGAAAGCGAGTTTTTTATTGAGAGTGCTGTTTCAGCCCTTAAAAAACATCAGAACCAGAACATGTATACCGTATTTATATCGGGCTCTATGCTTCCTATTCTTTCACCCATTGCAAAATATCTTGGAGTAACGGAAGTACTCTGTGCGCCGGTGATAATAAATGACGCAGGTGAGTTGACGGGTGAAATCGGCCTGCCTCAAACAATTGGAACAGGTAAAAAAGACGCGCTTATCGCCTTTTGCGATGATAAAGAGATTAACCCCGTGGATTGTTATGCCTACGGCGACGATCTTTCGGATATTCCAATGCTGGAAGTCACTGGCCATCCCGTCTGTGTGGGAGAGCATTCCGCGCTTACCAGATATGCAACTGAAAAAAATTGGCACATTATTTAAATCCTTATTGAGGTAAGTAGTATGACTTCAGAACTCACTCCGCAGAATATGACGTTAAGGTCATGGCTTGCTTTATTCATTCTGGCTATTTCAACCTTTACTATTGTCACCACCGAACTGGCGCCAGTCGGATTATTAACGCCAATCGCAGAGGGGCTACAGTCTTCGGAATCTGCGGTGGGCATGACCGTGTCGCTTTATGCCTGGGTGGGGGCGTTGAGTGCGCTGTTTGCCTCCGTCTTTTTAGGGAATGTGGCCAAGAAGCGGCTTTTACTTGTGCTCACTGTGGTACTTCTGATCTCTAACGTTATGGCTGCAACGGTAAACGTCTATAGCATGCTGCTTAGCGCCCGCGTACTGGGAGCGCTCGCTCACGGCGCATTCTGGGCGATGATCGGCGCAACGGCGGTGGCTATGGTCCCTGCCAGATATATAGGGGCGGCGACGTCAATCGTATTTGGTGGTGTTTCCGCAGCAAGCGTTTTTGGCGTACCGGTATCCAACTATATTGGTATTCACTTCGGCTGGCGGCAGGCATTTTGGCTGATGGCCGCGCTGAGCGTAATTGCCTTTGTGGGTATTAGCGTTCTTGTTCCCAGGATTACCAGCAAAAGTGCGCTCGGGCTGGATGCGCTTAAAGGCGTGCTGAAATCGTCAACATTATGGAAAATTTACTCAGCAACCTTGCTGGCTGTGACGGCTCACTTTGCTGCCTTTACGTACATTGAACCCTGGCTACACACGCAGAGTTTACTGTCCACCACCATTATTCCTGCTGTGCTTTTTGTTTACGGCATCGCGGGTCTGGCAGGTAATTTCCTGACCGGCGTGTTGATTGATAAGTATCTCAAGCTGACGGTCTCTTTGTCTGTACTGCTGATCTGTGCAGTGCTGCTGTTCCTGGGCCTGTCTGGTTCCTCGCTCTCTGCTGCGTTGATATTTACCAGTATGGTTGTCTGGGGTGTCGCCGTATCAGGAATATTTGTCGGTTTCCAGACGTGGGTTTTACGTATGGCAGAGGATAAAGCCTTCCCGGCCTCCGCAATCTACGTTTCATTTTTCAATACCGCCATTGGTATCGGTGCGTCAGTCGGTGCCTGGATGGTTTCATCATTTTCAATGCCGCTCCTGTATATCGTCGCCGGTACGGCCATCGGTCTGTCCGTTCTGCTTGTCGCGGTTATTCCGGCAACGTTGACCGCAAAACAATCCCGTATGGAGAAATCTTATGAGTCAAATTAATGACCGCACGCGCTATGGCAGAGAGATTATGGACCGTCTTGAAGCGGGGCTCGCGGATAAAGTCACCCGCCGCCTGAGCGAGCTGGACCCGGGGCTGCCCGCCCTGATTACCGACTATGCGTTCGGGGATGTGGTGGGTCGTCCGGGACTGGATCTCAAAACGCGCGAAATGTTGACCGTCGCCTCGCTTGTGACGCTGGGTAATGCCATGCCGCAGCTAGAACTGCATATGCGAGGCGCGCTGAATACCGGCGTGACGCCGGAAGAGCTGCTTGAAATTGTGATACAGATGGCGGTATATGCTGGCGTTCCCGCCTGCATGAATGGTCTTACTGCATACCGCGCGGCAATGGCCGCGACGGGCCATACTTTGCCAGGACTGAAGGGAAGTGACGCATGAGCGAGATTGTTATTATTGCAGCCCGCCGCACGGCGACGGGCGCATTTCAGGGCGCGCTTGCGGAGCATTCAGCCTCTGATCTGGGAAGCCGCGTTATTCAGGCGCTCCTGAAAGAATCTGGCGTAGAAGCCAGTGATATCTCTCAGGTCATTATGGGACAGGTTCTTACTGCGGGGTGCGGCCAGAACCCGGCCCGACAGTCGGCACTGAATGCTGGATTGCCCGTAGATACGCAATGTCTGACGGTAAACAAAGTGTGCGGGTCCGGGCTTAAGGCGGTCCATCTTGGCATGCAGGCGCTGCAGACGGGGGAGGCTGAGTTTGTTATCGCCGGTGGTCAGGAGAGTATGTCCAACGCGCCGCATATCGCCACGACGTCGCGTAGCGGAACGCGGCTGGGTAATATTACTCTCAAAGATAGCCTGGTTTCTGACGGGCTCTGGGATGCCTTCAACGATTATCACATGGGTATCACTGCAGAGAATGTTGCGACGGAGTTTGGTATCAGCCGCGAAATGCAGGATGAATATGCCCTTGTCTCTCACCACAAAGCGCTTGAAGCGCAGGCGCGTGGCATTTTTGAGCGTGAAATTGTCCCGGTTGAATGGCAGACGCGAAAAGGTGAAACGATAAGCGTGGAGAGGGATGAAGGACCCCGTGCAACCAGTATCGAAAAATTGACGAAACTGAAGCCTGTCTTCCGAAAAGAGGGTACGGTGACGGCGGGAAATGCTTCATCGTTGAATGACGGTGCCGCGGCGGTCCTGCTTTGTACGCGTGAGACTGCCGAAGCACGTGGTTTGCCAGTTCTGGCATCGCTGGGCGTATTTTCCAATTCCGGTATCCAGCCGGCATTAATGGGTGCAGCCCCGATTCAGGCCATTGCCGACTGTCTTTCCCGCTCGGGATGGAAGCCTGAGGATGTGGATCATCTCGAATCCAACGAAGCGTTTGCCGCCCAGGCGCTGGCCGTGATTCAGCGGGCCGGGATTTCCCCGGATCGTATCAATCCATACGGCGGGGCAATCGCGCTTGGGCATGCGGTAGGTGCATCCGGCTGCCGAATTTTGGTGACGCTGGTTCATTCCCTGATCCGTAATGATGCCAGGCGTGGCGTTGCCGCACTGTGCGTTGGCGGCGGGGAAGGCGTCGCGTTGAGCGTTTATCGCTAACGGCGTTTCCGTAGAAATAAAAAAACCGGGGAAACCCGGTTTTTTTATTTCCAAGATGCCGTATCAGGCATTCACGCCCTTCATACCCTCGGCAGAATAACGATCGCCTTTAATCGCTACCCGGCGATGAAGGTTGTTCAACGATTCGATATCGCTCTTCTCAAGCACAATATCGGCAGCGCGCGCGTTCTCGGCCAGATAGCTGACGTGCTTAGTACCCGGAATGGGAACCAGCCGATCGTATTGTGCTAACAGCCAGGCAAGCGCAATCTGACCTGCGGTACAGCCGTATTTTGTCGCCAGCGGGGTAATGATATCGAGCAACTGGCGATTATGATCGAGGCTGGACTGAACAAATCGTTCGTTATTCTTGCGGAAATCACCTTCTGCAAAATCGTTGTTGTTCAGGTATTTTCCCGTCAGGAAGCCTCTGCCAAGAGGTGAGTAGGGCACCAGGCCGATACCTAGCGCTTTCACGACCGGCAAAATGTTTTCCTCGATGTCTCGTGTCCACAGAGAATATTCTGTTTGCAATGCGGTGACCGGATGCACCGCATGCGCCCGTTGCAGCGTTGAAGCCGACACTTCGCAAAGGCCGATGTGGTTGATCTTGCCCTCTTTAACAAGGGTGCGCAGACAATCCATACTCTCTTCGATCGGGGTTGCGTTGCTCACTCTGTGAAGATAAAAGAGGTCGATTCGCTCCACGCCAAGCCGCTTAAGGGATTCGTTACAGCAGCGGATGATATAGTCCGGCGTATTGTTGATGGTGCGGGCGTAGGACTCGTCAGGAGAGCGATCGATGCCGCACTTCGTGGCGATTTTGAACTGGTCGCGAGTGTTTTTATCCAGCCCGGCAAGAAAGTGACCGATTAGCCTTTCATTATGGCCACGGCCATATAAATTTGCGGTATCAATAAACGTCACGTTCAGATCGATGAGGTTATGCAATACCTGCAGTGAACCTTTGTCATCAGTCTGGCCATAAAATTCACTCAGACCCATGGCACCGTAGCCGACGGCACTGACGGTAAGATTTTGAGATAAAGTACGTGTTTTCATAGTTTCTCCTTTTCAGACGCTATGATTGTTTCACCTCAATTGTGGTTACTGAATTTTCATTTTCGTTATGCTGAAAAGGTATCAGTCACCGCCGATCTGCCTTCCGAATTATTAAAAACGACAAAAGTTGTCTAAACGTTAAATTCGTCACACTTTTGATGATAAACTGCGCGACTTTTCCGCACGTTTTTATCTTCAGGTGACGCTATGACAGAACATATCCAGCCCACAATCAGACCGCAGACCAAAGAGGTGTCGCGCCCCAACTGGTCGGCGGTTTTCTCCGTGGCGTTCTGCGTCGCCTGCCTGATTACCGTTGAGTTTCTGCCGGTGAGCCTGCTGACGCCGATGGCGCAGGATCTGGGCATTTCCGAAGGCGTGGCGGGGCAGTCCGTTACCGTCACCGCCTTTGTGGCGATGTTCGCCAGCCTGTTTATCACTCAGGTGATTGGCGCGATTGATCGCCGCAAAGTGGTCATTCTGTTCAGCGTGCTGCTGACGCTCTCCTGCCTGCTGGTCTCTTTCGCGGAAAGCTTCACTCTGCTGCTGCTCGGTCGCGCCTGTTTGGGGCTGGGATTAGGCGGCTTCTGGGCGATGTCGGCCTCGCTGACCATGCGCCTGGTGCCCGCGCGCACCGTGCCAAAAGCGCTGTCCGTTATCTTCGGCGCGGTCTCTATTGCGCTGGTGATTGCCGCGCCGCTGGGCAGCTTCCTTGGTGGGATTATCGGCTGGCGTAACGTCTTTAACGCGGCGGCAGTGATGGGTGTGCTCTGCATTATCTGGGTGTGGAAGGCGCTGCCGTCCCTGCCGGGCGAAGCGGCGCACCACAAACAGAACATGTTCGCGCTGCTCAAGCGTCCGGGCGTGCTGGCGGGGATGACCGCCATCTTTATGGCCTTTGCCGGGCAGTTTGCCTTTTTCACCTACATCCGCCCGGTGTTTATGACCATGGCGGGCTTTGACGTGGACGGCCTGACGCTGGTGCTGCTGAGCTTCGGTATCGCCAGCTTTATCGGCACGTCGCTGTCGTCCCAGTTCCTGAAGCGCTCCCTGAAGGTGGCGCTGGCGGGTGCGCCGTTGCTGCTGGCGGTGAGTGCCACGGTGCTGATTCTGTGGGGTAGCGACAAGTGGGTTGCCTCGGCGATTGCGATTATCTGGGGCTTTGCCTTTGCGCTGGTGCCGGTGGGCTGGTCGACGTGGATCACCCGAACGCTTGCCGATCAGGCGGAAAAAGCCGGGTCGATTCAGGTGGCGGTGATCCAGCTGGCGAACACCTGCGGTGCGGCCATTGGCGGCGTGGCGCTCGACCATCTGGGGCTGACGTCACCGCTGGTGATTTCCGGCACGCTGATGCTGCTGACCGCGCTGCTGGTGGCGGGGAAGGTTAAGGCGAAGTAGTGTTTTTCTCCCTCTCCCGTGGGAGAGGGTTGGGGTAAGGGCATCAGGCTACGCCGATGCCTTAACCCTTCTACGCGAATCCATCGAAATCAGCACCACCGACGACACAATCAGCAGCGTCCCCAGCCAGTCCGGCAGGGTGAACGCCACGCCCAGCAATATCACCGACAGCAACGCGCTGCTCAGCGGCTCGGCGCAGCTCAGAATGCTCGCCTTCGGCCCGCCGATCATCTGCGCGCCCTTCAGGTACAGGCTGAACGTCAGCGCCGTGCCGATCACCACCAGGTAGAAAAACGCCAGCAGCAGGCCGCCGTCAATCACGAAAGTGGTGCCGCGCCCGGCGTAGAACGGCGTCAGCATTAACCCGGCAATCAACATGCTCCAGCCGACAATCGGCAGCGTGCCGTAGCGGGCAATCAGCGCTGACGGATAGGTGGTGTAAAACGCGGCGGCAAACGCCGAGGCGATGCCGAAGAACAGCGCGGCAGGGGAGATGGAGAGCGAGGTTGGGTCGCCGTGGGTCACCAGCAGGAAAGTGCCGATCAACGACGTAAAAATCGCTGACAGGACAAACACGCCGGGACGCGTTTTCCGCGCCAGGGCGAACCACGCCACAATGATGGTCGGCGACAGGAACTGGAGCACGGTCGCCGTAGCGGCGTTGGATTTTTCAATCGTCAGCAGGAAGGTGAGCTGCACGGTGAGCGCGCCGACCAGCGAGAAAAACAGCAGACTGAGGGCGTCTTTACGATGCTTGATGATCGAGAAAATCTTGTCGCCGTGAACGAAGGAGAGCGTCAGCAGGATCACGCCGGTAAACAGCAGGCGAACCATGGTCAGGTAAGGCGAAGAAATGTGGCTTTTCTCCATGATGTACTGCGCGCAAACTCCGGAACTGCCCCATAAAACGGCGGCGATCAGGACGTTCAGCATCCCTTTACGTGTGGAACCCATTTTCTCCCCTGCTATGTTGTCGTTAATTGGCCAACAGCATAGCATGGTTGTGTGCGGCCTGATGCCCTCACCCCGGCCCTCTCCCACGGGGAGAGGGGGAAAACCGTAGGCCGGGTAAGCGTAGCGCCACCCGGCATGTTGTTGACCTTAGAACCACGCCTCCCACATCGCGCCGACGTTGAAGTCGTCGAGCGTCTCGTCTTTGGTATTGTTCACGCGCGCGGTGCGTTCATTATCCACCTTGCCGCCGGTGACGTAGAAGCGCAGCATCGGACGGAACTCAGGCCCCATGGCGATAGACATGTTCTGCGACAGGGTCAGCTTCCAGCCCTTGTTGTCGCCGCCGTTATCGTAGTCAACGTGCTGCCAGCCTGCTTCCAGCCAGGTGGAGTGAACGTCGTTCCACCAGTGCATTGGGCGCACGATGGCGTTGTAGTTCTTGCGGTTGTCGGTCTTATCGCGGCTGTTGTCGTAGTCGTGGAAGGCGAGGATGTACTCCACCTGCGTGGCCTGGGTGAATTTATACAGCCCTTCGAAGCTGGCGTAGACCGTGGTCAGATCTTCGGTTTTGTTGAACACGCTGTTGTCCGCGTTATCGGAGTAGCGGGCTATCACCTTGTTCACGCCGCTGTCGTTGGTGTGGCTCAGCACCACGCCGCCCTGCCAGGCGTTCAGGCGTTCGTCGCTTTCAACCGCTTTCGAATCAAAGCCGTAGTTGGCGTACAGCTCCATGTCGATCGGGCCGAGCTTCATGCCGTGGATTTTGGAGGTCGCGGCGTAGTTGCCCTTGTCGCCCGTGCCGGAACCGCCGGTACAGGTGATGCGCGACGGGTTCGCTTCGTCTTCCATCACTTCCGGACTACAGGATTCGACTGCCGCCACGGCAGCCACGTCAAACTGCACGCCGCCGATGTCGAAGTTCTTCACGCCGGCGCCCTGGCCGTCGTGGTTCATCCAGAAGTAATCGTTGATGCCCTGCTGCGGACGCTGGTGGAAGTCACGACCGGCCCAGAAGTAGGCATTTGGGTTGGAGGCCATAATGTTGCTCACCCCCGCGTAGGCTTTTTTCAGGTTAACCTCGTCGCCCCAGTGGTCGATCATCACGTTGATGTCCCAGATGGCGCCGTTGTCCCCTTTGAAGGCCTTGGAGAGCTGGAATTCCCCGCCGTTACCTTCGTTACCCAGACGACCAATCGCGGACGCGCCGTTGTAGGAGCCGTCCACCGCCACGTATTTCTGATCGGCGGCCTGGAAGTGCGCGCCGTAGCGGGCGTAGCCGGTGAATTTAATCCCGAACGGGATCGCCATATCCGGGGATTGTGCCGCGCTTTGCGGCTCGGTCACCACGTCCGCTTTTTTCGCAACCGCCGCATCCATTTTGGCCTGACGCTCGGCCAGAGCTTTATCTACCGCTTTCGCCACAATGGCGTCGATTTGCTCCTGGGTAAATTCTTGTGCGAGTACGGAAATTGGGCAAAGCGCGGCGATAACCGCCATGGTTAATGGAAGTTTTTTAATCGTATTCATGGTTATCTCAATATAGTTTAATTTTATTCAGACAATAACCATCCCGCTCCGATCTGACAGAGTATGTCGCTATCATCAGAACAAGTGGATCTCTATTTAGGGTACAGAGGTATTACATTAACTTTATTTCGCCATAGACTATCTCTGATATAAATGAATAATTTCTTCAGACAATTCACGCGCTAATAAGGAATTCATTAAATGATCCTGCGCGTGCACCATGATTAACGTCATCGGCTGGCGGCCTTCGCCCGCATCCTGCTCGATCAGTTTGGTCTGCATCTTGTGCGCCTGGCGCGCGTAGCCGTCGGCTTCGTGCAGCAGGCTTTTGGCCTCGTCAAAGTTGCCCTGACGCGCCGCGTGCAGCGCTTCAAAGCACAGGCTGCGGGACTGTCCGGCGTTGACGATAATTTCCATTACGGCTTCTTCTAGTGCGATCATCATTATTACTCTTTTTCAAAACTATTATTTAAGGCGGTGGCGGCAAACCACTCTCCGCTTTTCTTAATGGTGCGCTGCTGCGTCTCTAAATCGAGCTGAATAAATCCGTAGCGATTTTTATAGGCATTACACCACGACCAGTTATCAATAAATGTCCACATATGGTAGCCAAGGCAATTGCACCCTTCGCTAATCCCTTTGTGCAGCCACGTTAAATGCTCAGAAATAAACTCTATGCGGTATTGATCGTTAATCTGGCCATTTTCAATAAAGCGCTGTTCATTTTCGACGCCCATGCCGTTTTCAGAAATAAAGCAGCGAGGGTTGCCGTAATTGTCGCGCAGGTTAACCAGAATATCGTAAATACCCGGCTCGTAGATTTCCCAGCCGCGGTACGGATTCATCTTGCGGCCCGGCATCTCGTAGTTATCAAAGAACCACTCCGGCATAAACGGCGCCTGCGGGTTCACCGCGCTGTCGCGACACTTCACGCGGCGCGGCTGATAGTAGTTCACGCCGAGCAGGTCGATTTTCCCTTCCGCAATCAGGAAGCCGTCTTCCGGCTTGCAGGCGGGCAACTGATCGTAGGATTTCAGCAACGCCACCAGGTCGGCCGGATACTCCCCGCGCAGTACCGGGTCAAGGAAGCTGCGGTTAAACATCAGGTCCGCGATGTGAGCCGCCTTCACGTCCGCCGGGTTCTGCGAGCGCGGGTAGGACGGCGTCAGGTTCAGCACGATGCCGATCTCACCCGCGTAATGTCCGGCGCGGTAAGCCTGAACGGCCTTCGCGTGGGCCAGCACGGTGTGATACGCCACGGTGGCGGCCCGACGAAAATCCACCACGTTGGGATAGTGGAAGTCGTACAGATAACCGCCCTCCACCGGGACGATGGGCTCGTTGAAGGTAAACCAGTGCAGTACGCGGTCGCCGAACAGCTCGAAGCAGATCTGCGCATAGCGGGCGTAAGCGTCCACCACGTCACGGTTTTCCCAGCCGCCGATCTCCTGCATCGCCATCGGCATGTCGAAATGGAACAGGGTGATAAACGGCGTGATGCCCTGTTCATTCAGCTCATCAATGACCTGATTGTAAAAATCGACCGCTTCCGGGTTCACTTCACCGATACCGTCGGGGATCAGGCGTGCCCAGCTAATCGAGGTACGAAAGCTGTTGTGGTTCAGCTGCTTTAACAGCTGAATGTCCGTTTTCCAGTTTTGATAAAACGTGGAGGTATGCTGCGGCCCCACGCCGTTGTGAAAACGGTTCGGCTCGCGGGCAAACCAGTAATCCCATGTGGTTTCCCCCTCTCTTGCCCCTTCGGTCTGGAGAGCGGAGCTTGCGCTGCCCCACCAGAAGTTATCGGGAAATGCGTATTTCATGTCCTTTCCTCTTTGACTTAATTGCTTGCGGCTTCAGCGGTACCGACGGTTGCAGCCTGGGCTTTTTGCTCTTCGTTTTTAATCAGCGTACGCTCATAGGCGCGCAGGAACGGCAGGTACATCAGCGCGGACATCACCATGCAGACCAGGCACATCACCACCGGGCTCAGCGCCCAGTTTGCCGCCCATGAGGCACCAATCGGCGCGGGGGTGGTCCACGGGGTTAATGACACCACCTGAGCCAGCCAGCCGAGCTTCGTTGCGCCGTACGCCAGGCAGGCATTGACCAGCGGAACAAACACGAACGGGATAAACAGCATCGGGTTCATGATGATCGGCGCGCCGAACAGAATCGGCTCATTGATGTTAAAGAAGCTCGGCACAATGCCCATTTTACCGATGGTGCGCAGGTGCGTGGCGCGGCTGCGCAGCAGCAGGAACGCCAGCGGCAGCGTGGAGCCTACGCCGCCAATCAGCAGGTAGTGATCCCAGAAGCCCTGCAGGTAAACGTGCGGCAGCGCCGCGCCTGCGGCGAGCGCCGCCTGGTTTGCGGAGAGGTTCGCCATCCAGAATGGGTTCATGATGCCGGTGACAATCAGCGAGCCGTGAATACCGGCAAACCAGAAGATCTGGCACAGCAGCACGGAGAGCAGTATCGCGGGCAGGGAGTCGGATGCGGATACCAGCGGCTCCAGCAGGTGCATGATCGCCTGCGGGATGATCATTCCGGTCTGCGCTTCAATGAACAGGTTCAGCGGGTGCAGCGTACCGATCACCACCATCACCGGGATCAGGATCTCAAACGAACGCGCCACGCCGGTGGGCACTTCCTTCGGCAGGCGGATGGTCACGTTGTTCTGCTTCAGCCACGCATAGACGCGGGTGGCGTAAATCGCGGTGATAAGCGCGGTAAAGATGCCCTGACCGGAGAGATACTGGGTCGAGATTTTACCGTCGGCATACGGCGCGGCGACCAGCAGGAAGGCCATAAAGGCCAGCAGGCCGGACATCACTGGGTCGAGGTTAAACTGACGCCCCAGGCTCGCCCCAATCCCCACCGAAATGAAGAAGGTCATCACGCCCATGCTGAGGTTAAACGGCAGCATCAGCTGTTCGCGGTAGGTCTGGGAGAAATCCAGCCAGCCGCGGGCGAAGCTGTTGGTGGTATCCGCCGAGAACGGCGGGAAGATGAACACCAGCATAAACGAGCCGATGATCATAAACGGCAGCGCGGCGGTAAAGCCGTCGCGGATGGCAATCACATACTTTTGCTGGCCGAGCTTCGCGGCCAGCGGGGTAATTGACTGCTCAATCACCGCGACCATGGATTGATATAACGAACTCATGTGAACACCTTTTAGTGTGCCGCTTCGATGAGCGACAGAGCATAGTCCAGTACTTTATCGCCACGCTGCATGCCGTAGTCCATCATGTCGATGGGCTGCACCGGAATGCCTTTCGTAGCCGCCTTGTCTGAGAGTGTCTGTAACATGTATTTCACTTGCGGTCCGAGAAGTACCACCTGGTATTGCGGAAACTGCGTATCAAATTCGGAAACACCGTACGCATCAATCTTCACCGGCAAACCACGTTCTTTCGCGACATCGACCATTTTGCTAACCAGCAGGCTGGTGGACATCCCGGCAGAACAACACAGCATAATCTTGAACATCGACAACCATCCTCTAAATGTAAATAGTTATTGCGAGAATGATTGGACATGATACGGAAACCGGTTTCCATTTATAAAAAGCAGAACTGTGATAACCATCAAGATCCAATGCTTATGAGGCTAATTAACCGGATGTGGGTCACATAATTTGGCTGTTCTGACATCATTTTGAGTGGAAACGGAAAATCGGTTTCCATGAAAAACGGAAACGGATATACTCCGTTCTGGCTATAATGTGAGCCGTAGCGGTTATGGAATTTGCAGGCGCGAGGTTAGCCTGCCAGGGGAAAGAGATGTCGACAATCAATGATGTATCACGTCTGGCCGGGGTGTCTAAAGCCACGGTATCGCGAGTGTTGAGTGGGTCACGTGGCGTTAAGGAAGCCAGCCGTCAGGCCGTGCTGAAGGCGGTGGATGAGCTGAACTACCGGCCTAACGTGATTGCCCAGTCGCTGCTGAGCCAGTCGACGGGCTGCATTGGGGTGATTTGCGCGCAGGAAAACATTAACCAGACCACCGGGTATCTTTACGCGCTGGAAAAACAGCTCAGCCAGCACCAAAAACACCTGCTGCTGCGCTTCGCCCATAGCAAAGCGGAAGTGATGAATGCTCTTGAAGAACTCTCCTGCGGCCTGTGTGACGACATTCTGGTGATTGGCGCCCGTTTCCCGCTGGACGTGGATATGGAAAACGTCATTCTGGTGGACTGCATGGAGGCTGATAACTCCAACAGCATTCAGTTCGATCACGCCTTTGCCGCCGAAACCGCCTGTAACTATCTGACCAGCCAGGGGCGTCGCCAGATTGCGCTGATCCATCCCCACGGCAGCGGGTTTGCCGACCAGGTGCTGCTTGGCTATAAGCACGCGCTGGAGAAAAATTTCCTGCCTTTTAATCGCAACCTCGTCTTTATGGACGCGACCTCCTCGTCCGTTGCGCTTCAGGAATTACTCAACAACGCGTCCACGCTAAACTTCAACGCGTTACTGGTGGCGGACGAGCAGGAAGCCCAGCGGGTGATCCCGCAGCTGCAGGCGTTTAATAAATCCGTACCGGACGACATTATGGTCTTTAGCCTGGCCGGATCGCTGCACCTGCCGGGTATTCCGGTGATCCCGGCGATTGAATATTCCATGGATGCCATGGCGGCGCGTATCGTAAGCTGGCTGACGGAGAAAACGCAGATGCTCGGGTCCTATGTTCTGCGCGGGGATCTCATCATTCCGGACGTGCGGAAGCGTTAAAACATTTTCCAGGCCGGGTAAGCGCAGCGCCACCCGGCGAGAACTCAATAATCTTCCAGACAATCCACCTGACCAACCGCAGCCCAGTAGGCGTCCAGGTTGTCGCGCTTCACGGCGGTGATGGCGTTTTTGATCAGCAGCTGATTGGCCTCGGACGACAAAATCATCTCCTGCCAGGCCTTATCGCTCTGCTTTTTCTGTGGCGTACAGGTTTTCTTAATATCTTTCAGGACCTGTTGCTTAATCTGCGCCTCTTTCGCCGGATCGTCCTTTTCCTGAGCATGGACAAACGCGGCGAAGAGCAGACAAACCAGCAGGCAGACCAGGTGCGCAGCTTTCATCAACAACCCCCTTTAGACGTCACAGGCTTCCCATGAAATATATCGTTACATTCAGTGTAGCGATTCCAGTCGAAAGTATGATTTTCTCTTTTCTGCGCATGAGAATCGCCCACCGATAAGGTTACTGGATCCCCCCGCCCAGCGACTGCCACAGCGTGATGCGGTTCTCCAGGTCGGTTTGCTGCAGCGCAATCAGCGATTCCTGCGCCGACCACAGCGACCGCTGCGCAGTCAGTACCGTCAGATAATCCCCCGCGCCCGCCTTATAGCTGCGCGTTGCCACATCCAGCGTTTTTTGCTCGGCCGCCACGTATTCTCGCTGGGCATCAAGCTGCTCGCTGAGCGTTTCACGGCGCGCCAGCGCGTCGGCCACGTCTTTAAACGCGCTCTGGATGGCTTTTTCATAGGTCGCAATTAACCCTTTTTTCTCGGCTTCTGCATAACGCAGCTGCGCCAGATTGTTGCCACCGCTGAACAGCGGCAGGGTGATGGACGGCGCGAATGACCAGACCTTCATCCCGTGGCTGAACAGGGAGGAGAGCGAGTCGCTGCCGACGCCCGCGCTGGCGGTCAGTGAAATGGTCGGGAAGAAGTTGGCGCGCGCCGCGCCGATATTGGCGTTGGCGCTCAGCAGGTTATGCTCCGCTTCCTGAATGTCCGGGCGGCGCAGCAGCGCGCTGGAGCTGACGCCCGCCGGGATCAGCGTGATGGCGTTGTTGCTCAGGCTCTCCAGCGTACCGGGCAGCAGGTTCTCCGGCACCGTATCGCCCGCCAGCAGATTGAGGGCATTTTTATCCTGCATCACCAGCGTCCGGTAGCTTGCTACGCTGGCGCGCGCCTGCTGGTAAACCGCCATCGCTTCACTGACGTCCGTAGCCGCCGCGACGCCCACTTCCTGCTGGCGCTTCACAATCTTCAGCGAGTTTGCCGCGCTCTCCATTGTGGATTTCGCCAGCGCCAGGTTGCTGTTATCCGCCGCCAGCGTCACCCAGGCCGTGGTCAGCTCGCTAACCATCGTCAGGCGCGTGTTCTGCGCGGTGAACTCGCTGGCAAGCCAGGTTTCACGCGCGGCGCGGGAGAGGCTCTGGTTGCGACCAAACAGATCCAGCTCGAAGCTGGAGACCGCGCCGTTGGCTTCGTCGCTTGTCGCAACACCGCTTGCCAGCGTGCGGCTGCGGGTGTGGCTCAGCTCGGCGTCCACCGTCGGAAACAGGGACGAGCGCGTTTCACCGTACTGTGCGCGGGCGGCGTCGATATCCGCGATCGCTTTTTGCACGTCGCGGTTGCTGTTCAGCGCCATCGTCACCACGCTTTTCAGCCTCGCGTCGTTCATCACCTGCTGCCACTGGCTCACCACGGCGGTGGCTTCGCCGTGCGCGCCGGGCAAGGTCGCCGGGACGGGAGCGTCCGGGCGTTGATAGGTAGGGTCTAACGACACACACCCTGCGCTCAGCAGGGCTAACGCTAAAACAGTGACACGAAACATTATGACCTCCGGTTCGCGTGTTTACCGGAGAACAGACGTTTCACCAGTACAAAGAATAAAGGGACGAAGAAGATCGCCAGCAGCGTCGCGGCCAGCGTTCCGCCGATAATGCCGGTACCAATTGCCACGCGGCTGTTGGCACCGGCACCGGTTGCAACGGCCAGCGGCGTCACCCCTGCGATAAACGCCAGCGACGTCATGATGATGGGACGCAGACGCGTCTGGGCGGCACGCAGGGCGGCGCGCGTCAGGGAGTAACCTTCTGCAACTTTGGCTTCGGCAAACTCGACAATCAGGATGGCGTTCTTCGACGACAGGCCGATAGTGGTGAGCAGCGCCACCTGGAAGTAGACGTCATTACTCAGGCCGCGCAGGGAGGCGGCAAGCGCCGCACCCAGCACCCCAAGCGGGATCACCAGGATGACCGAAATCGGCACCGACCAGCTCTCATACAGCGCCGCCAGGCACAGGAACACCACGAGAATGGAAAGGGCATAAAGGCTCATTGCCTGACCGCTCGCCAGTTTTTCCTGCAACGATAAACCGCTCCACGCCCAGGTGCTGCCGGATGGCAGGCTGTTTGCCAGCTGCTCCATTTTGCTCATCGCCGTGCCGGAGCTCGCGCCGCTGGCGTTTTCGCCCTGTATCTCATACGCCGCCGAGCCGTTGTAGCGCACCAGGCTTTCCGGGCCATACTCCCAGCGGGTGGTGGCGAAGGCGGAGAACGGGGTCATGGTGCTGTCGCTGCCGCGCACATACCATTTGTTGAGATCGGACGGCACGGCGCGATAGTCGCTGTCACCCTGGATGTAGACCTTTTTCACACGGCCGCGATCGATAAAGTCGTTCACGTAGGTCCCGCCCCAGGCGCTGGAGAGGGTGTTGGTGACGTCGCTGAGGGACAGCCCCAGCGACACGGCCTTGTTGTTGTCGATATCCACCTGAAGCTGCGGCATCTGCGGCAGATCGTTGGCGCGCACGGCGTGCAGCGAGCTGTCCTGGTTGGCTTCGCCAATCAGCTGGTTACGCAGTTTCAGCAGCGCATCGCGGTCGGTGCCGCCGCTGGCCATCAGCTCAAAGGTAAAGCCGTTGCTCTGGCCCAGGCCGTCTACCGCAGGCGGCGTCATCGCAAAGATGGTCGCATCGCGGATGGTGCTCAGTTCCTGCGTGGCACGCAGGGCGATGGCCTGAGCCGTGTTTGCATCCCCTTTACGCTCTGACCAGTTCTTCAGGGAGACAAACGCCATCCCGGCGTTCTGGCCGCTGCCGCTGAAGCTGAAGCCTTCAATGGTGAAGATCACGTTGGTGTTGGCTTTCTCTTTGGTGAGGAACCACTCGCGCACCTGGCGGCTGACTTCGGCGGTACGTACCGTCGTCGCGCCGGCTGGCAGGGTGTACTGCACCATGATTTCGCCCTGGTCTTCCGTCGGCAGGAAGCTGCCCGGCAGCTTAAGCATGGCGAAGCCCATCGCGCCGCAGAGCAGGGCGTAGATGACCAGCATGCCGCCGGAACGGCGCAGAGCGCGCAGCACCTTGTTCTGATAACCGCGCTCGGTCCTGCTGTAGAAGCGGTTAAACGCGCCGAAGAAGCCCTTTTTGTGCGGCGTCGTGTGGCTCAGAATCGAGCCGCAGAGCGCGGGCGTCAGGGTCAGCGCCACCACCACGGAGAGGAACATCGCCGAAATAATGGTGACCGAGAACTGACGGTAAATCACCCCGGTGGAGCCGCCGAAGAAGGCCATCGGCAGGAATACCGCAGAGAGTACCAGCGCAATGGCGACCAGCGCGCCGGAGATTTCGCCCATCGATTTCTCGGTGGCTTCCCGGGCGGGCAGCCCCTCGTCGCGCATAATACGCTCGACGTTTTCCACCACCACGATGGCGTCATCCACCAAAAGCCCAATCGCCAGCACCATGGCAAACAGCGTCAGGGTATTGATGGAGTAGCCGAACAGCGCCAGCACGCCGAAGGTACCCAGCAGAACGACAGGTACCGCCAACGCGGGGATCAGCGTCGCGCGGATGTTTTGCAGGAACAGGTACATCACCACCACCACGAGGACAATGGCTTCGAACAGGGTCTGAATCACGTCCTCAACGGAGATCTTGATGAACTCGGTGCTGTCCTTCGGGTAGGCCACGTCGTAGCCTTCCGGCATCGACTTTTTGAACTCGGCAATCTTGTCTTTCACCGCCGTCGCAGTGTTGAGCGCGTTCGCACCCGGTGAGAGCATGACTGCCATACCCGCCGCCGGGTGGCCGTTGAGCTTCGCGGTGGCGGTATAATCTTCGCTGCCCATCTCCACGCGGGCGACATCGCTGATGCGCACCACCGCGCCGTTGGATTGGCTCTTCACAATGATGTTTTTAAACTGATCCACCGTCTGCAGGCGCGACTGGGCGCGGACGGTGGCGGTCAGCTGCTGGGCGTTCGACGAGGGCAGCGCGCCGATTTTACCGGCGGAGACCTGCACGTTCTGCGCTTCAATCGCGCTCTGCACGTCGGACGGCATCAGCGAGTAGGACGCCAGCTTTGCCGGGTCGAGCCAGATGCGCATCGCGTATTCCGCCCCGAACACCTGCAGGCTCCCGACGCCTTCCACGCGCGCCAGCGGATCCTGCATATTACTCACCAGCCAGTCGGCAATATCCGAGCTGCTGGCGGTGTCGGTTTTATCGTACACGCCCATGATCAGCAGGAAGTTGCTCTGGGATTTTTCGACGGTGATCCCGGACTGCTGCACCTCGGTGGGCAGGCGTGATTCGGCCTGCTGGACTTTATTCTGCACCTGCACCTGAGCGGTGTCCGGGTCAGTGCCCTGCTCGAAGGTGACGGTAATGCTCACCGATCCGTCCGAGCTGCTGGTGGAGGTGAAGTAGAGCAGGTTATCCAGCCCGGTCAGCTGCTGCTCGATCACCTGCGTCACGCTGTTTTCCAGCGTCTGCGCGGAGGCACCGGTATAGGTGGCGGAGATTTTGATCGACGGCGGCGCAACGTCCGGGTACTGCGCGACTGGCAGCGTGCGGATGGCCAGCATCCCGGCGAGCATGATAAGAATAGCGATAACCCAGGCAAAGACCGGGCGACGCACGAAGAAACGGGAAAACATCAGGCGTTTCCTCCGTTGGCTTTCATCTCTTCGGCCTTCACTTCCTGCCCGGCGGTGACTTTGTCAGTACCTTCCACAATCAGCCTGTCGCCCGCCTTCAGCCCGCTCAGCACCAGCCATTTGTCGCCGTAGGTGTCACCCGTTTCCAGCTGACGCTGCTCGACCTTGTTGCTGGCATTGACCACCAGAGCGGTGGCGGTGCCTTTGGCGTCACGGGTGATGCCCTGCTGCGGCGCGAGGATCGCGTCGCTCATGACGCCTTCATCTACCCTGGCGCGGACAAACATGCCCGGCAGGAGCTGATGCTGCGGGTTCGGGAAGACGGCGCGCAGCGTGACCGAGCCGGTTGATTCATCCACCGCCACTTCGGTTAACGCCAGGCGGCCTTTCTCGCTGTAGGTGCTGCCGTCTTCGAGGATTAACGACACGCTTAGCGTATCGCTATTGGTGGCAAGGGTTTGCTTGCGTAAACGCAGCAGATCGGCGCTGGAACGGGTTAAGTCGACGTACATGCTGTCCAGCCCGCGAATGGTGGCGAGCGCGGTATCCTGCTGGGCGGTGACCAGCGCGCCGGGGGTGACGGAGGAGATGCCGATGCGTCCGGCAATCGGCGCGGTGACTGTGGTCCAGTTGAGGTTAATGCGCGCGCTCTCCTGCGCGGCCTTCTTTGATTCAACGCTGGCCTTGTCCTGCGCGCAGGTGGACTTCGCGTCTTCTGCGTCCTGACGCGACACGCCGTCGTCTTTCACCAGCTGCGCATAGCGCTGGGCTTTCTGGCAGTCGGCCTGCACCAGCGCCTGGGCCTGTTTCAGCGCCGCGGCGGCTTCATCAAACGCCGCGCGGTAGCTGGAAGGGTCAATTTGATACAGCGCCTGTCCGGCCTTCACGGTATCGCCTTCGGTGAACAACCTCTTCTGAATAATGCCGCCCACCTGCGGGCGCACTTCGGCGCTCATGGCGGCGGTGGTGCGGCCCGTGAGCTCGCTGACGACGGAGACCGGCTGGCTCATGAGGGTGACAATCCCCACATCCGGAAGAGGATGCTGGGGAGCAGATGTTTGCGCATTATCGCACCCGGTCAGGAGGAGTAATGCCGCGATGGAGGTTGTTATGGTTTTCATAATCTTTTTCCAGGGTGAACGATGCCTGCCCTGTTAAAGGATCAACAGGGAGGGGGGCTATTTAAAGGCACAGCGATACCGCATCTCCGGCAAGGCCGGAAATGTAAAGTTGGGAAATTACTTATTCCCGCTAATTATTCACATGCGATTACTTCGCAGAGAAAAGCATATTTAAAATATTCTGATAGATAGGCTCTAATTGTTCTGACGGTACTTTTAAAGGCGTGAGTCGACGGTAAATCGTGCCTTCGATCATCACCGCGGTAATTTCCACGCAGCAGCGAATATGTTCATCGCTCAGATGGGGAAATTGTTTTTTCAGGTGCGCACAGGCGTTGGTAAACATCCGGGCATCGGCTGCGATCAGCATGGCCGCCACCTGCGGGTTACGGGTCGCCTCGGCAGACATTTCGAGCATCAACGCATCGTCGTCTTCGTTGAGCGTCTGACGCCAGGCGAGCGCCTGCGGCATCCCTTCCACCACCGTTTTGTCCTGCATCCCTTCGATGCGTGAGTCGATAATGCGGCGGATCATCTCTTCAATAATCGCGTCTTTGTTACTGAAATAACGGTAAATTTGCCCGACGCTAAGCTTCGCCTCACTGGCAATTTGCGACATGCTGGCGGCGTGAAATCCGCTGGCGCGAAAGCAGCGACGCGCGGCGGTGATGATTTCGTCCTGACGTTGTTTTTGTCGTTCTTCCAGCTTTGTGCTCATCGTCGTCTACCGTGTAAAAGTGAGAATGATCGTTCTCAGTATACGTTTTGGGTGCGTATTGGAAAGGCTTTTTTTATTTAGTTATTGAGTGAATGTTTCTGTATTAAAAAAATGGAGGAAATTAGGAGTTTTTATGAAGGTTAAGCTGTGAGATATTCAAATTGCGCGGAAAATAAGGAGAGAAATATGCACCTGAGCATTACTTATAATGTAACACCCGCAGAAAAAGAAGAGCTATTTGTGGGGTTAAGAGCCTATAACGGACAGTTTATCGATCTGACAAACTTTAGCGGCGACATTGGTGTTTATGTACGAGACGATAAAGGCGTCATGCTCGGCGGGCTCATTGGGGTGCGTAAAGGTGACTGGCTGAATATCGATTTTCTCTGGGTCAGCGACACCGTGCGGGGTACCGGCGTGGGCAGCCAGCTTATCAAAACGGCGGAAGATGAAGCCAGACGCAAAGGCTGCAAGCATGCGCTGGTGGATACCGTCAGCTTCCAGGCGCGTCCGTTCTATGAAAAACAGGGGTACCAGTTGCAGATGTCTTTGCAGGATTATCCGTACCCGGGCATGCAGCGACATTACTTGGCGAAAGTCCTTTAAGCTCTGAATCCGTAGGCCGGGTAAGCGCAGCATCACCCGGCCATACCCGCATATAACTTATCCTTCTTATTGATTCTTTTTCGTTTTTTATTTCACCGCCTCGTTGTCGATATAGTCACTACAACATTCAGCAAAAGGAACTTTCTCGTGAAACGTCGATTGGGTGCTCTGGTTCTCGCTGGCCTGCTGCTGGCAGGGTGCGATCAAAGTGGCAGCGATGCCAAACACATAAAAGTGGGCGTCATCAACGGCGCTGAACAGGACGTGGCGGAAGTCGCTAAAAAGGTGGCAAAAGAGAAATATGGCCTGGACGTGGAGCTGGTCGGCTTCAGCGGCTCGCTATTGCCCAACGATGCCACTAACCAGGGAGAGCTGGATGCCAACGTCTTCCAGCATCGCCCGTTCCTTGCAGAAGATAACAAGGCGCATGGCTACAAGCTGGTGGCCGTGGCGAACACCTTTGTTTTCCCGATGGCCGGCTATTCCCGCAAAATCAAATCCGTCTCTGACCTGAAGGACGGGGCGACTATCGCCATTCCAAACGATCCGACCAACCTTGGCCGCGCGCTGCTGCTGCTGCAAAAAGAGAAGCTCATCACCCTGAAGCCGGATACCGGGCTGCTGCCGACGGCGCTGGATATTATCGCCAACCCTAAGCAGCTGAAAATCATGGAACTGGAAGGGGCACAGCTGCCGCGCGTGCTGGATGACCCGAAAGTGGATGTCGCCATCATCAGCACCACCTATATTCAGCAAACCGGGCTGTCGCCGGTGCATGACAGCGTCTTTATTGAAGATAAAAACTCGCCGTACGTGAACATCGTGGTGACGCGCGAAGACAACAAAGACGCGGAGAACGTGAAGGCGTTTATCCAGTCCTATCAGTCACCGGAAGTGGCGAAAGCGGCAGAGACGATCTTTAACGGCGGGGCGGTGCCGGGCTGGTAAAGGTGCCGGCAGAAAACGCGGTGATGAAAATGGCCCGATACCATCGGTAATCGCCCTTTAGCCCACAGCACCAATTGTGACGGCTGGCTATCCTCCTTATCACACCAACCGGAGGATAGCCCATGAACATTACCCAAATTCGCAATGCCACCCTGCTGATTACCTACGCCGGAAAACGCCTTTTAATCGACCCGATGCTGGCCCCGAAAGGCGCTTATCCGGGCTTTCCCGGTACGGCGCATGACGATCACTGGGATCGCACCGCGGCAGAGCGGATCGCCAAAGACAAACCGATCTACGTGCAAAACGATCGTGACGCCGCGCTGCTGCGCAGCCAGGGGTTTAGCAACCTGACGATCATGACCGACGAGACCACCTTCGGGGAGGTTCGGATTGCGAAAACGTACGGCGGCCAGCACGGGACCGACCGCGCTTACGCCGTGCCAGAACTGGCGGAGCGGCTGGGCGAGGCCTGTGGCGTGGTGCTGCGTCATCCTGATGAGAAGACGCTCTATCTTGCCGGGGATACCATCTGGCGCGAAGAGGTGGCAGCCGATCTGCAAAAACACCAGCCAGATGTGGTGGTACTGAACGCCGGTAATGCCCACGTCATCGGCTTTGGGCCCATTATTATGGGACAGGAAGATGTGCTTAACGTCCATTTCCTGCTGCCGCAGGCTAAAATCGTCGCGAGCCACATGGAGGCGATTAACCACTGCCTGTTGACCCGCAGCGCGCTGCGTGAGTACGTCGAAGCCAACCAGGTGAGCGATGTGGTGAGCATTCCCCAGGATGGCGAAACCGTTATATTCTGAGTGCGTTAACGGGAAAGGAGAGACAGATGTCGCTAATCAACGTCGCGATTGTCGCGGTAGACGGGTTCAGCCCGTTCCACTACTCCGTTCCCTGCATTCTGTTTGGTGATTCGGTCTCCGGCGAAAAGCGCTTTAACGTGACGATCTGCGCCGAAACGCCGGGGTTGCTTACCTCAAAAGACGGGTTTGCCCTCAACGCCACGCAGGATTACACCGCCATCGGGCAGGCAGACATTGTTGTCGTTCCCTACTGGCAGCACGTCCTTGAACGGCCGCCTCAGGCGCTGCTCGACAGCCTGGTGTTGGCGAGAGACAACGGCGCGGAAATTGTCGGCCTGTGTCTGGGGTCGTTTGTGCTGGCCTGGGCGGGGATCCTCGACGGTAAACGGGCCGCCACCCACTGGGAGTTTGAACATCATTTCCAGTCGCTCTTTCCGAACGTCCAGCTGGATATCAATGCCCTCTACGTGGATGACGGCAATATCATCACCTCTGCCGGTACCGCGGCTGCGCTGGACTGCTGCCTGTACATCATTCGCCAGCGTTTTGGCAGCGTCGTCGCCAACCAGATTGCCCGTCGGATGATTGTCCCGCCCCATCGCGAGGGCGGGCAGGCGCAGTTCATCGCCCAGCCGGTTCCGAAAGATACCCGTGACGCACGTATTAACTGCCTGATCGACTACCTGCAGCAGCACATCACCGAACCGCATAGTCTGGACTCGCTGGTGCTGCGGGAGCTGCGGGGGCCGCGTCAGGGGAGCTGGCTGCGCATGCTATAGCCAGCGTGCTCTATCCGGAAGTGAAAGACCTGTCGAAACTGAGCGAAGATCAAATGCAGACGGTCATTACGCTGGCTTCAGTATCGGCGGGGATGGCGGGTGGATTGGCGGGAGGGAGTACGGCTTCGGCAGCTGCTGGGGCGCAAGGTGGGAAGAACGCGGCAGAGAATAATGCTACCTCAAACTGGGGTGGATTAGTGCCTCCAGCAACACAACAGGATGCTTCACTGGCTTTCGATCTCGGCGGTAAAGGTGTATCTCCCGACAAAATTAACAAGGCTATTAAAGACTCTCATATTGGTCCATCAGTAGGGGATACGGCAAAAATCCATGGTGATGTAAAAGGTCAGGTGGCTGTTGGTTATGTCGGCGGGGGCTATCTGGAGGGGTCCTTTCAGAAGATAAATTCGCAATTAATGGCGGGATAACAAAGGTGTTTGGCTGGCGCGCGGATGCGTCGGCTGGATTAACTTTCGGGCCTTATCCAATTAAGGATTTCAATCCGGCTTATGATTATTCCGGTTCCATATCCGCTGGTATTTTTTCAATTGAAGGATCTGTAGGTAAAGATGGCGTTGGTGGTGCTTTCAGAATTGGCGGAGGTATTGGTGCTAGTATCCGACAAAGTGAAAATCATAACAACCTGCCGGAGATCGACGGCGCTGGCAGTACCGAACTCGTATCCTGGCCCTTCAAAAAGGATTAATTAAATGATTTATCTGCTCTTAGGAATTGCGCTGTTCGCATTTTTCGTTGGAACGGTCGTGTTTTTTCGTTTTAGTAAAGTGACAGGAAGAAGCGTCCAGTCACCGTTTACCCCGATGTTTTTCTTTGACGCGCTATTTTTTGGTCTGGGTAGTAAGCGAGACATGAACATCGCGGCATGTTCATTTATCGTCTTTCTAGTCAGTATCTGGGGATTAACTTATTTAAAATTAAGCACTCATTTTTGGGGCAGTCGCGAAAGTTATTTTGGTTTTGCGATCGCCGGGATTTTATTTCTGATTATGCATTGTCGCTATTGTGCAAAAAATGTCGTTATCAGAAATGATGGCCTGGCTCCCATGAGAGAGTTGATTAATCTCCGGCGGTCCGGCCTCATCAGCCCTTTTTTATGGTTAAGCCGGGCCGGATATCTGGGGTTCTTTATTGGCATGATTCGCTGAAGCGAGATGCGGAAAAACAGTCTCCGTACTCCTGGAGACTACCCCAGCCTCTCCACCCTCGTCTCCCCCTCCGCCATCGATAGCTGATACAGCGAAAACGATCTGTGCTTCTCAATCAACGTCGCCAGCTCCGGCGAGTGGCTGGTGAGCCAGATCTGCGAGTAGCGACTGGCCTCGGCGATTAAGCTCGCCAGGGCGGGCAGCATCTGTGGGTGCAGGCTGTTTTCCGGTTCGTTCAATGCGATAAATGCTGGCGGGCGCGGGCTTAACAGCGCCACCGCCAGGCACAGAAAGCGCAGGGTGCCGTCGGAGAACTCCGCCGGTTCCAGCGGCCTGCTCAGCCCCTCGCGCTGCATCATCATGCGAAAACGTCCACCGCTGTTGTCGCTGTAAAACACGCAGCCGGGGAAGGCCTGGTCAAGGATGCGCATCAGCAGCAGCTCGTCGCCAATCTCCACGATAGTCTGAAACGCCGCAGCCAGGTTGGCACCGTCGCTGGCCAGCACCGGGGAGCGGAAACCGACCTGCGGAGCGCGCATCGCCGAGCCGATTGATACAGAAAACTCATGATAAAAGCGCCAGTTACGCAGGGACTCGCGCATCTGCGACACTTCCGGGTAAAGGTGCGGTTCGCCAAGCTGCCCGAATACCGATTCGTTCTCGTACAGCGTGCCGCTGTGGGTCACCTTCTCGTGATGCACGTTGTTCAGAAACACGGCCTGATTCCTGCGCTTCATCAGCTGTGACGACGGTCGACGGTGCTGGCCGCTCAGCCAGATGGACTCCTCTTTGATCACCGGGTCGAGCTGAAACTGTGAGGGATACGGCAGCTTCTCCACAAACCCGACCTGCAGCTCGTATTCGTAGGTCTCAGTTTCTACCGCCAGATTCATCCGCCGCAGCTGGTCGCTGCGGGTTTTGCCTGCCCAGAACACCTTCAGAATGCCGCCCTCGTTCGCCAGCGCCTGGGAAAACTGCCCTTGCGCGGCGCTGTGCATCAGGTATATCGCCTTGTAAATATTGGATTTACCGGTACCGTTCGGCCCGAAGACTATATTGAGCTGCTCCAGCTCCAGCGACATCTCGCGGATGGAGCGGTAGTTTTGAATGTGCAGGGTGTTAATCATTTTTGTTCCCACGCAAAATTTCCCTGAAATGCGTGACCAGTGGACGCTGGTTGGCCTTATGCCACGCCGCCCACAGTTGAGTTGAGTAAGGCATCCACGTTAGTTCGCGCAGTATCACCCCTTCCGGTGCGTTATGACGCAGGCTGTGCTGGATGAGCGCCAGTCCAAGCCCGGCGGCCACAAGCCCCAGTGCCGTTAGCGGTTCACCCGCCTCCAGACGAATGGTCGGGTTAAATCCAGCCTTCACGCAGGCGGCAACAAACTCGTCGCGGGAGTGAGCATCATCGTTGTGAATGACGGCAATCCACTCCTGATCCGCCAGTTGCGCGGGCAAAAGGACTTCTTCCTGAGCCAGAGGGTGATGTTGCGGCAATGCCAGCAGCATTTTGTCATCCAGCACCTGAATATATTCCAGGTCTTGCTCGCTTTCCGCAGGTGGCGTGTCGACCAGTGAAAAGTCGAGGCTGCGCTGACGCAACCCTTCGATCTGCGTGGCGGGTGGTTGGCTGTAAAGGGCTATATGAACGTCCGGGCGGGACTGGCGCAGTGTGCGTAAGGCGGTAGAGAGCACACCGGAGTGCATCGCGTTTTCAATATAGCCGATACACAACCCCCCATCCTCACCGCGGCCTAAGCGCTTTCCGAGGGACTCCAGACGGTTCGCGTGGGTCAGCAGGGAGCGGGTCTCAGCGAGGAAAGTTTGCCCGTCGGCGGTTAAACGTATGCGCTGCTGGTTGCGTTCAAAAAGCATCAAACCGAGGCGTTCTTCAAGCTGGGCAATCTGGCGGCTCAGCGGAGACTGAGAGATATGCAAACGCTCGGCGGCACGGCCAACGTGCTCCTCTTCTGCCACCACCACGAAATATTTCAGCTGTCGTAAATCAATCATGTCAGACCTCAAAGGACTCAAGTTAGACGAATTATGTCCTATCAAGTCATAACCTCGCAAGGTATTGTGATCAGCGTCACAGGGCGACAGCGAAATCGCCCGACCTGAACCCAAAAACTGAGGACATCTTATGAGTATCAAAAATCTGTTACCTGCAAACATCGGCCTGGGCGGCGCACCGCTGGGCAACATGTTCCGCAACATTCCTGAGGATGAAGCATTGGCCACCGTACACGACGCCTGGAAACTGGGCGTGCGTTACTTCGACACCGCACCGCTTTATGGCTCTGGCCTTTCCGAACTGCGCATGGGTGAAGCGCTGTCTCAGTATCCTCGCGACGAGTATGTGCTGAGCACCAAAGTAGGCCGCATCATGCTCGACGAGATGGAAGATCCCGCGACCCGTGATTTTGGTGAGAAAGGCGGTCTGTTTGAACACGGTCTGAAAAACAAAATTCTCAATGATTACTCCGCTGATGCCACGCTGCGCTCTATTGAGGATAGCCTGAAACGACTGAAAACTGACCGTCTGGATATCGTCTGGATCCACGATCCAGCGCAGGATTTCTACGGTGACAGCTGGCTGGAACAGTTTAATGTGGCGCGTACCGGTGCGTTCCGTGCCCTGACTCGCCTGCGAGAAGAGGGCGTCATTAAAGCATGGGGTCTGGGCGTAAACCGCGTCGAGCCGTGCGAGCTGACGCTGGCGCTGGATGAGCCTAAGCCCGATGCCTTCCTTCTGGCGGGCCGTTACTCTCTGCTCGACCATAAACGCGCCTTACAGCGTCTGATGCCAGAGGCGCTGGAGCACAATGTCGATATCGTGATCGGCGGTCCCTACAGCTCAGGCGTGCTGGCCGGAGGGGAGCACTTCGAATATCAAAAAGCCTCTCCGGCTATTCATGAGCAGGTGGCACGTATTCAGGCTGTTGCCGCGCAGTTCAACGTGGATGTAAAAGCTGCGGCACTGCAGTTTGCGCTGGCGAATCCGGCCGTCGCCGCCGTGATCCCTGGCTCCAGCCGCCCTGGCCGTATGGCTGAGGATTTGGCTGCGCTAAAAACCACCATTCCAGCGGCATTCTGGGAAGAGATGCGCCGTCAGGGTCTGGTTGCTGAGAATGCACCGCTGCCCGTTCGTTAATCACCGCGGGGTCGTCAGGCCCCCAATAATTACATGAGAAATATGATGAAACTGGATCTTACCGACAAAATTGCGGTGGTGAGCGGCTCTACGTCCGGCATCGGGCTCGGCATTGCCGACGGGCTGGCACAAGCGGGAGCCACCGTCGTGGTGGTTGGCCGTCAGGAAACCAGCGTGGCCACAGCGATTGCCAGCATTAAAGCAAAAAATCCAGCCGCGCTGCTGCGTGGTGTGGTGGCTGACCTTAGCACCGAACAGGGTGTTGCCGCACTGATCGCCGCCGTGTCTGTCGCCGATGTGCTGGTAAATAACCTTGGCATATTTAACGACAAAGACTTCTTCACCGTGCCGGACGACGAGTGGATGCATTTCTACAACGTCAACGTTCTGTCCGGCGTCCGCCTGGCGCGGCACTATGCGACAGCCATGGCAGAGCAGGGATGGGGACGCATTATTTTCGTGTCGTCCGAATCTGGCGTGGCCATTCCCGGTGACATGATCAACTACGGCGTCACCAAAGCCGCTAACCTGGCGGTTTCGCATGGACTGGCAAAACGGCTGGCGGGCACAGGCGTCACCGTGAATGCGATTCTGCCCGGTCCGACATTTACTGATGGCCTGAAAACGATGCTGGCCGAGGCTGCCGAAAAATCAGGCCGTAACGCACGTGAACAGGCCGATGAGTTTGTCCGCAGCGCGCGCCCCAGCTCGATTATTCAGCGCGCCGCGGATGTGGAAGAGGTGGCAAACCTCGCCGTTTATCTGGCATCACCGCTCTCTTCCGCGACCACGGGTGCTGCCCTGCGTGTGGATGGCGGTGTTGTCGACACCCTCGCAATGTAATCCTACATTACTGATATTAAGAGAGAATAATCATGGCTAATACAACAGTATCTATTGAAATTCCGGCATCTGCCGAAACGGTGTGGCAACTGATGGGGGGCTTTGATGCCCTGCCAGACTGGCTACCGTTCATTCCAGAAAGCGTCTCCTCTGAAGGCGGGCGCGTACGTTCGCTGACCACGGCTGATGGTGGCACCGTGATTGAACGTCTGGAAGCGTTTGATAACCGCCAGCGCAGCTACAGCTACTCGATTATGAAAGCGCCCTTCCCGGTGGTGGATTATCTTTCCACCATTACGGTACATGAAACGGCCGACAGCAACGTCTCACGCGTAGAGTGGTACGGTGAATTCACGCCGGTAAATGTTTCTGACGCAGAGGCCCAGGCCCTGTTCAGCGGGATTTACCAGGATGGGCTGGAAGCGTTGAAAAAGAATTTTGTCGCATAATCCTCAGAGCGCCGTTTTACGGCGCTTTTTTTTGCCGATCGTATGGGTTAAGCGCAAAAAAGAGACGACAGTGAGGATGTCGTCTAAACGGGGTACTGCTTTGGGCCTCTATGGGTCAATGGGGCCTTCGCATTTTTTTCATCACTTGACTGCCAGACGCAGACCCAAATCATCAGGATAGGGATCAAAGTAGTTTTGCGTCATCAGATACCGGTCGGGGTATTCGGCCAGGTAGTGCTTCAGCAGCGTGATCGGGGCGAGGATAGGCAACTGTCCGTTGCGATAGTGCAGGATCACATCGCGCAGCTCGCCGCGCTGGCGGGTGTTGAGTTGGTTACGGAAATAGCCCTGAATATGCATCAGCACGTTGGTGTGATTCTTCCGCGAGGCGGGTTTTTTCAGGATGGTCATCAGCTTTTCCCGGTACGCCACGAAGAAGGCGTCCAGGTCTTCCCACTCGTGCAGCGAGGCAACGAACGGGCCGATTTCACGGTAGCCCGCCTGGTGGTGCGCCAGCAGTTGAAGCTTATAGCGGCTGTGGAAGTCCAGCAGCGCGCGGCGGGTCAGGCCATTTTTACGTAGCGTGTTGAGTTCGTGCAGCGCAAAAACGCGCTCGACGAAGTTTTCCCGCAGCACCGGGTCGTGCAGGCGTCCATCCTCTTCAACGGGCAGCCACGGCAAGGTTTCAAGGAGGGCGGCGGTGAACAGCCCGACCCCCTCCTTGCGGCCCCGGTTGCCGTTTTCATCGTACAGCCGCACGCGTTCCATGCCGCAGCTTGGGGATTTTGCACAGACAACAAAGCCTGCGAGGTCGCCGATTTTCGGCAAATAATCTGCCGCAAAGTCGGCCATTTTCTGCGTAACGTCTTCGTGAGGCGCGTGGCTGAAGCGCATCTGCGTTTCACCGTCTGTCGTGACGATCAGACGCAGCGCCGGGCGAGGCGTCGGCAGGCCGATGGCCATCTCCGGGCAGACGGGCCTGAAATTCACCCACTGGGCCAGCTCATCCATGATGAAGCCCATGCGCTTATGTCCGCCGTCAAAGCGAACGGCGGATCCAGTCAAACATCCGCTAATACCGAGCACAGGTTTCGTTGTCATGGTGTAGTCCTCCCGTTCATATAACTAAAACTTACACAACATGACTAATTTGTCCAAGTATTCGCGGAACTATTTTTTATAATCCTTTAAAATCAATGCCTCTTAACTGCCCTTGTAGGTCGAGTAGCCGTACTGGCTAAGCAGAAGTGGGATGTGCAGCTTCTCGTTGGTGCGGGTCACGGTAAACAGCACCGGGATCTCCGGGAAGAAGGTATCCAGCTTTTTGCCGTGGAAATACTCTGCGGTTTTAAAGGTTACTTTGTACACGCCAGGCTGCATGTCCTGATCCTGCGGATAGAGCGATTTGATACGGCCATCGTGGTCGGTTTTGCCGCTGGCAATCGGGGTCCATTTGTCCTGCTGCTGCTTCTCCAGCGTAACGGTAACGTCTGATGGCGGCATTCCGGTTTGCTGGTCAAGAATGTGGACGCTTAGCGTGCCGGCAGGGGCGCTAAAGGCGGCAGGGGCGAAGGCCATCGAGGCCAGGATCAGCAGAGGGGCAGTTTTTTTCATGGTGTTTTCCTGTTGAGTTATTCGTCACAGGAAAACGTTAGCATCTGCGGCGCGGGAAAATATTCAACTTTTCGTGAAGATTCCCGCAGGAGAAAATTATCAGAGGATAATCACTTCAAGCGATACCTGCTGCTGCCACTGCTCCACCTGCTTTTTCCGCCCGGCGGTGAGCTTGCCGCTGGTGACCAGCAGCCATTTCCGCTCCGGGAAAATCTCCGGTGCCAGCGCGTCAGGGGGAACCGGCAGGATGTCGATGCGGTGGCCCTGCCCGGTGCGCGTTAGGGCTTCGAGCCAGATCTCGCATGGGTCGTTCAGGTGCCAGCCGCTGAGCAGAATATTGTCGCCCGGCGCTTTTTTATCGCCTTCGAGGCAAAACGAGGTGTAGGCGATGATGATGCCGTCGAGGATCGCGCGCAGGGTCATGGCAGCGGCGACGTTAGCCGAGACCTGGCTGCGCAGCGGACGCAGTACGTTCGCGACCAGTTCCGGCCTTGGGTACTCGCGTCCGGCGTCGTAAATCATCTGGCGCAGGGACTCGACTTTGCCGTCCTGCAGGCGTTGCAGCATGCTCTGCTGCAGCGTTTGCCAGTTGTTGGTCCGCCCCGGCGTCGGGCGCTCCAGCAGCGGTTTGACCTGGCCAATCGGGACGCCTTTTTTTACCCAGTCGAGGATTTTGAGCGCCTGCTGGACGTCCTCATCGCTGTACTGGCGGTGTCCGCCTTCCGTGCGCTGTGGCTTGAGTAAACCGTAGCGACGCTGCCACGCCCGCAGGGTGGTGGCGGTGATGCCGCTGAGTCTGGCGAATTCGCCGATGGAGTAAGCCATGTCCGTGTCCAGGGTGGAGGAATACTCTCAATATACTACGAATTTTCCCGAACGG
The DNA here is from genome assembly GCF_052044815.1 of Enterobacter sp. 22499. Lineage (NCBI taxonomy): Bacteria > Pseudomonadati > Pseudomonadota > Gammaproteobacteria > Enterobacterales > Enterobacteriaceae > Enterobacter > Enterobacter sp. 22499. The sequence goes on from NZ_JBQENR010000007.1 coordinate 126,563, forward strand.
GATGAAGCGCCGAAACGGTGCACTACACTTAACTTCCAACCGTGCAAATGAAAGGAATTCTCATGAAGCTATGGCCTGTTGTGACCGGTGTTGCGATTGCCCTGACGCTGGTCGCCTGTAAATCCCCCACGCCGCCGAAAGGCGTGCAGCCTATTACCAACTTTGAAGCCAGCCGCTATCTCGGCAAATGGTACGAAGTCGCCCGTCTGGAAAACCGCTTTGAACGCGGTCTGGAACAGGTGACGGCGACCTACGGCGAGCGCAGCGACGGCGGCATCAGCGTGCTTAACCGGGGTTTTGATCCGGTGAAGAACAAGTGGAGCGAGAGCGAGGGGAAAGCTTACTTTACCGGCGAGCCGACCACCGCCGCGCTGAAGGTATCGTTCTTCGGCCCGTTCTACGGCGGGTATAACGTGATCAGGCTGGACGATAAGTACCAGTACGCGCTGGTGAGCGGCCCGAACCGCGACTATCTGTGGATCCTGTCACGCACGCCGACCATCCCGGATGCGGTGAAGCAGGATTACCTGAACACCGCGCGCAGTCTGGGCTTCCAGGTTGATCAGCTGGTATGGGTGAAGCAGTAAAAATCGTGCTTTCTTCCAGGGGGCATTACTGGCTCGCCTGGATAGACTTCCGTTAAAAGCCCAACGGAGAAAGACGACATGAACGGGCGAGCGGAGCTGCCATCCCGGTGGGGAGCGTTACAGCAGCTACAGGATATTCACCTTGCGGCAGGCGTGCCGATGGAAAACGTCACCGTGGTGGTACCGAGGGATGGGGTGATGGGGAACAGATCGCAAAGAGTGGATTGAAATAGTTCGGTTTTCTAATCATGATCTCCCCATGAAAATAGAAACCGCACTCCCAAGACACTTTGAACGTCTGGTCGCGATCTGGGAATCTTCCGTTCGCGCCACCCATCACTTTTTACAAGAAAGCGATATTGCGGCGCTGCGCCCGTTATTGCTTAACGCCTATCTGCCTAACCTAAAGGTCGTGATAGCTCGCGATGACGCAGGCGTTATTCACGGCTTTTTGGGCGTGGATGAAAACCGCATTGAAATGTTGTTTGTTGACGACGCGAGCCGCGGGAAGGGCGTTGGAAAATTGCTGCTGCAACACGCCATCGCCGAGTTTGGCGTAAACGAAGTGGACGTGAATGAGCAGAACCCGCAGGGTGTCGCATTTTATCGACATATGGGGTTTGAGCAGCTCGGACGCTCGGAACTGGACGGGCAGGGGAATCCGTTTCCGTTGTTGCATATGAAGCTGAGCAGAGATACCGGGATTAGCGCTTAGCCTGTTTATCCCATTTTAATAAGCCGACGATATCTTTCTCACCTTCGGCTTCTTTCAGCAGGCGCTGCTTTTTTTCAAACTCAATGTATTCTGAGCACGCCTTCTCATCAGCTGCTTTCTTACTGATTTTGCCAGCTCCTTCTAAAACGTCCCGGTCATTAAATTGCAGGAACTGATCGAGTTTGGTTTGCCAGTCTCGTAAAAATACCTGCTTGCGACGTTTGGCCTGATCTTCGGCAAAATCGAGCCACATATTAACGACGCGATTAAGCTCGCTGACCTCATCCTGAGACAGATAATTTTTTGCCGTGGTGACATCGCTTTTACGGACTTCTTCGCCCTTATAGCTGGTCAACCCCATATGCGGTTGAGTGGCGTCCGCACGTTGGTGAATCAACTCAGCAGCGGTAAGACCCGTGCAGGCAAAATGCAGTTTATTTTGGATTGTCTGGAAGAATTGCGTGGTTTCTTTGAGTGATGGCTGATAGTCAGCGGCTAGCGCAAAAATCTCCCTCACGCGAAGATAGACCCGGCGTTCACTGGCCCGTATGTCGCGAATGCGTTCCAGCATTTCATCGAAATAGTCAGGCACGGCGGAGGAACCCACAGGCGGGTTTTCCAGACGCTCGTCGTCCATAACGAAGCCTTTAACCAGATATTCCTGCAGCGTTTGGGTGGCCCACTGGCGGAACTGTGTACCTCGTGCGGAGCGGACGCGATAGCCGATGGCAAGAATGACGGGCAGGCTAAAGTATTGAACGTTATATACTTTACCATCGCTGGCAGTTGTTCGGTAAAATCGAACAACTGAATTTTCGACCAGCTCACCCTCATCAAAAATATTCTTGATATGCCCGCTGATCGTAGCTTTGGCTTTGCCGTATAACTCACAGATCGTGGCCTGTGAGAGCCACAACGTATCGCTTTCGAAGCGGCATTCAATGCGAACTTTTCCATCCTTGCTGGCAAACATGACGAACTCACCGGCTGGTGAATTCATTAATTCTTCATATGTCATGCTGCCTCCGCGTTATAAGGTTGATGCCGGTAAGCTCGTAGTATGCCAGAAACAGCCGCTAAGCCAGGTGGTTTGTATTTGATTTTGCGAGGCGCTTTCCATGATGCTGAGTTTGGATCGCCGCAAGCGCGTCCTCTATCTCAATCAGCTTTGCCTTCGTCCGTTTATAATCGTCCTGCAACCGCTGCTCCTGCTCGTTATACGCCACCAGAACGATGCACCCTTTCATGACCTTTACCGTGACCTGTTGTCCGGTATCAAAACCTGCTGTGCGCAGCCACTTGCCGGAAAGGATGATTTTCGGCGTGGATTTGTCGAAAACATTCGGGCGGTATCCCACAATTAATGAACGCTCGGTTCCGGATTGGTCTGTGTCTGGGGTAGAATGCGCATCAGCCATAATCAACTCCTTGATAGTTGGTGTGGTTAGACGCTCCGGTTGTGTTCCCGCACTTCGGAGCGTTGCTAATACAGGAGGATTAGGTGGCCTCCTATGTGAGTCAGAGTAGATGGATAGGTGGCCTCATGTCAATCATATCGCGCGAAAAAAAACCAAAAGGCGGCGGGCAGTCTCCGCAGTTTAAGATGCGTATTGATCCGGCACTGAAGGAGCAGTTGGATGCTGTGGCGGCTGAAGAAGGGGTGAGCCTCGCCAGTTGGTTGAAGGAACTGGCGAGGGAGGCGTTAAGAGCAAAAAACATTGAACCTCAGGGGTAAACTAATTATCTAAAAGACTGATTAGCACCTCTATTCGTTTGTTCCTTTGTGATTTGCTTTTTGTACTTGAACTCATTGTTTTGCGGTATTCTTTTCGCAATTCTTCATTATCATTATTACCTTTGTCCCACAGACTATCAAGAAATCTTTTAAGAACATCTGAAGCGTATTCAACAGGTATACCATTTTGATGACAGTGAATTACGTAATTAAAGAACCCATAAAGATGGCTTACGCCATTAGCTTTATAAGCCTTGAAGTCGATATTCATTTCTTGCAAATAGGAAGTAACATTTATAAATTCCTGTAAGGCCGGAATATATAAATCCTGATCCTGAGGGCAATATTTCTCATACAGTTCATCTATGATATCTTGTGTTGCTCCAAATACCTGGTTTTCAAGAAGGGTAAAAACAAGTTCAGAGATAAATTCTTTATCTTCCATCCTTTTTTTATCTACATGGTTTAATGTTTTCTGCCAAAAAGGTATTTGAGACAATTCGACAACGCTTTGATAGAAATTTGTTTGGTGATATTTGGCGTTTCTAAGTTCTTGACCATTTAAACGTTCTCCATTTCGATTTAAACGATCAAAAATGCTGTCAATTATTTTTTCATCTTCAGTATCAATATATTCTATCGGCATTTGATAGCGCCAAAATAGTTTCTTGATTTCAGCATATTTTTCATTGCCAAGATCTTCAAATGATACTCCAGTTAACTCATCATCATTTTCCTCACTTGCAGAAATAATAATTCCTTTGATAAAGTTAACAATTGCAGTTAAACGCTGTTTACCATCTACAACTTCGAATGTTATTCTTCCAGTATCATCATCAATTTTCTGATGCAAAAATATGGGTGGTATAGGATAATTTCTAAGAATTGAATCAATGAAGAAAGATTGTTTCTCTTCATCCCAAACGCTATCTCTTTGATATGGAGGGTCAAAGTTGAACTTATTAAGAGAATAACCTTCCCAGAAAGAGGCAATATTTATGCTATTGGAATCTCGCTTCAAAATATCCATTAGACTAACTCCTTCAAAATATCGGAGGATGAGTGATGTATATAACTATTAAAAACCATACCTAAAATAGCGCTTAACCCTTCAACATTACCCGGGTTAATCATTCTTACATTTACATCGCTATTTAACTCTCGGATTATTTCATCAATTTCAGCCCGATCAACATGCCAGTATGATATCCCGCATATGAAGAAATCATCTTTTTCTTTAAATTTGCTTATGGAGCCTTTTAAGTGGGATTTTATTGAGTTAGCCCAGTTTTGAGCATATCGATGGGCTTCACCTGCTGGGGGTATTATCGGGATTAGAGGCATGTATAAGCTTAAGTTATCATATTTAATTTGAAACTTTGATATATCACCGTTGTTCAATGAAAGTTCTGTCTGAATATTATAGTTATCTTTAGGCATGTAGCCTTCATAGATAAAGCTAATTGAACCATGTGGTTTATAAATTTTAAACTTCGCATCATTTTCTTGAATTCCAGGTATTGAGAATCGGATGTTAAGTTGATCTAAAATTCTTTCGAGAAAAATATCATAATTATAAGTTATGATCTCGACTGATTCTATGGTTGGGTCTTTATCGAGTTTTGTAAGATAATCACGCCATCCCCATGGGATGTTTCGGAGTGTCTCGTCATTAATCAACGAATTATAATATATAAACAACTCCCTTAAATATGCTACCAATTCTTGGTAGGCATATATGTATATATTAGATAATGGGCTGGGATTTGATTGATTTTTCTTTTTTAAAGTTTCTGACGGAAGAGTTGCATATAAATTGATTACTGTAATCAATTCCTCTATTATTTCGTATGAAGCTTTTTGATTTAATCCCGGCCTTGCACCTAAACGCCAAAGGTTTGGACAATACCTTGCAGACAGAAATCCCGGCTCTCCAGTTGCGGGCCATTTGACAAGGTCACCATATTTGAAAAGATCTGATGGATCAATGTTGGAAGAACTATTTATTCTATGTATTAAATCAATAGTGAAACCATTTCCAAGCATTATTCCTATTTTTTTATTTCTCTGAGTATCCAACATTCCATTCCTTTAGTTAGAAAAAAATGATGTTAACTGCTGTCGAATAATGAAAGCGTATAGAGTAAGACTTTTGGCGGAAGATCACAGGAGTCGAACCTGCCCGGGAACGCTGGCGCCCCCAACTGGATTTGAAGTCCAGCCACCTCACCGGAGATGACGATCTTCCGCGCCTGCATTGCTACATGGAGGCGGGGCGCATTATAGCTACTTTCAGGCATTTACCACATACCCCACACCACTTTTTTCACCTCTCTTTTGACCTGTACCCCCCTGTTTCAGCTAATTCCTAAGAAAATCCTCAGGTTAGCCTTTTGTGCTCTCCAACATTTATCGCGATCACAAAAAACAAGAAACGTAATCTGCTAACCAGAAAACGCAATACCCGCCGTTGAAACAATGGTTTAAAACCAATGCAACCGGTCTCAGCGCCCCCTACAGCGTGAAGGATAAAAAAGATGAGCGAAGTATTGTCAGTAAAAGAGAAGATTGGCTACGGCATGGGTGACGCCGCCAGCCACATCATTTTTGATAACGTCATGCTTTATATGATGTTTTTCTACACCGATATTTTCGGCATTCCCGCCGGGTTTGTCGGCACCATGTTCCTGCTGGCGCGCGCGCTGGATGCGATCTCCGACCCGTGTATGGGGCTGATTGCCGACCGCACCCGCAGCCGCTGGGGCAAGTTCCGCCCGTGGATTTTATTCGGTGCCATCCCGTTCGGCATCGTCTGCGTGCTGGCCTACACCACGCCGGACCTCAGCCTCAACGGCAAAATGGTTTACGCCGCCGTTACCTACACCCTGCTGACCCTGCTCTATACCGTGGTCAACATCCCGTACTGTGCGCTGGGCGGGGTAATCACCAGCGACCCGACGCAGCGTATCTCCCTTCAGTCCTGGCGCTTCGTGCTGGCGACGGCGGGTGGCATGCTCTCCACGGTGCTGATGATGCCGCTGGTGAAGCTGATTGGCGGAGAAGATAAGGCGTTCGGCTTCCAGGGCGGGATCGCCGTGCTGTCGGTGGTCGCGTTCCTGATGCTGGCGTTCTGCTTCTTCACCACCAAAGAGCGCATCCAGGTGCCGCCGAGCACCACCTCCATGCGGGAAGATCTGCGCGATATCTGGCAAAACGACCAGTGGCGCATCGTCGGCGTGCTCACCATCCTCAATATCCTCGCCGTCTGCGTGCGCGGCGGCGCGATGATGTACTACTGCACCTGGATCATGGGCTCGCCGGAAGTATTCGTTGCGTTCCTCACCACCTACTGCGTCGGCAACCTGATTGGCTCCGCGCTGGCGAAACCGCTCACCGACTGGAAGTGCAAGGTCAGCATCTTCTGGTGGACCAACGCCGCGCTGGCGGTGGTCAGCGTGGCGATGTTCTTCGTCCCGATGCACGCCACCGTGCTGATGTTCGTCTTTATCTTCGTTATCGGCGTGCTGCACCAACTGGTGACGCCAATCCAGTGGGTGATGATGTCCGATACCGTCGACTACGGGGAATGGACCAACGGCAAACGCCTGACCGGCATCAGCTTTGCGGGCACGCTGTTCGTGCTGAAGCTCGGCCTGGCGCTGGGCGGGGCGATGATCGGCTGGATGCTGGCAGGCGGCGGCTACGACGCGGCGGCCAAAACCCAGAACAGCGCGACCATCAGTATCATTATCGGCCTGTTTACGCTGGCGCCGGCGATCTGCTACGTGCTGAGCGCCATTATCGCCAAACGCTACTACACGCTGAAAACCCCCTTCCTGACCAAAATCCTGGGTGAGCTGGCGCAGGGCGCGCGCCGCAATCAGCAGGATTTTGAAAACCTGCCGGTCAGTAAAGAATTGCAGAACTAAGAGGACGAAAGCATGAAAATCAGTGATGGAAACTGGCTTATTCAACCGGGCCTGAACGTGACCTATCCGGTTCAGGTGTTCGACGTGGAGCAGCAGGGCAATGACATGGTGGTGTATGTTGCGCCGCGCGACGTGCGTGAGCGCACCTGGCAGCTCGACACGTTGATGTTCACGGTCCGCCTGTTTGCTCCACAGGAAGGGATTGTCGGGGTGCGCATCGAGCACTTCCAGGGCGCGCTGAACAGCGGCCCGCACTATCCGCTGAACGTTCTGAAAGACGTGAAGGTCGAGATTGAAAACAACGCCGAATTTGCCGAGCTGAAAAGCGGCAGCGTCAGCGTGCGCGTCACCAAAGGCGAGTTCTGGGCGCTGGATTTCCTGCGCAACGGCCAGCGCATTACCGGCAGCCAGCTGAAAAACAACGGCTACGTGCAGGACAGTAACACCGACCGTAATTACGTGTTCGAGCGTCTGGATCTGGGCGTAGGGGAAACAGTCTACGGCCTGGGCGAGCGCTTTACCGCGCTGGTGCGCAACGGCCAGACGGTCGAAACCTGGAACCGTGACGGCGGCACCAGCACCGAGCAGTCCTACAAAAATATCCCGTTCTACCTGACCAACCGCGGCTACGGCGTGCTGGTGAATCACCCGGAAAACGTCTCGTTTGAAGTCGGCTCCGAGAAGGTCTCTAAAGTGCAGTTCAGCGTGGAAGGGGAATATCTCGAGTATTTCGTGATCGACGGCCCGACATCAAAAGAGGTGCTGAACCGCTATACGCAGTTCACCGGGCGCCCGGCGCTGCCGCCGGCGTGGTCGTTCGGCCTGTGGCTGACCACGTCGTTCACCACCAACTACGACGAAGCCACGGTGAACAGCTTTATCGACGGCATGGCCGAGCGCGACCTGCCTCTGCACGTCTTCCACTTCGACTGCTTCTGGATGAAGGCTTTCCAGTGGTGCGACTTCGAGTGGGACCCGGTGACCTTCCCGGACCCGGAAGGGATGATCCGCCGCCTGAAAGAGAAAGGGCTGAAGGTCTGCGTGTGGATCAACCCGTATATCGGCCAGAAATCCCCGATTTTCCGCGAGCTGAAAGAGAAGGGCTATCTGCTCAAGCGTCCGGACGGCTCCCTGTGGCAGTGGGACAAATGGCAGCCGGGGCTGGCGATTTACGACTTCACCAATCCGGACGCATGCCGGTGGTATGCCGACAAGCTGAAAGGCCTGGTGGATATCGGCGTTGACTGCTTTAAGACCGACTTCGGCGAGCGTATCCCGACCGACGTGCAGTGGTTCGACGGTTCCGATCCGCAGAAGATGCACAACCACTACGCCTACATTTATAACGAACTGGTGTGGAACGTGCTGAAAGAGACCGTCGGCGAAGAGGAGGCGGTGCTGTTTGCCCGCTCGGCGTCCGTCGGAGCGCAACAGTTCCCGGTACACTGGGGCGGCGACTGCTACGCCAACTACGAGTCGATGGCGGAAAGCCTGCGCGGTGGGCTGTCGATTGGCCTGTCCGGCTTCGGGTTCTGGAGCCACGATATCGGCGGGTTCGAAAACACCGCTCCGGCGCACGTCTATAAACGCTGGTGCGCGTTCGGGCTGTTCTCCAGCCACAGCCGCCTGCACGGCAGCAAATCCTACCGCGTGCCGTGGGCGTACGATGACGAGTCCTGCGACGTGGTGCGTCACTTCACGCAGCTGAAGTGTCAGCTGATGCCGTACCTGTACCGTCAGGCGGCGCTGGCCCGCGAGTTCGGCACGCCGATGCTGCGTGCGATGATGCTGGAGTTCCCGGACGATCCGGCGTGCGATTACCTCGACCGTCAGTACATGCTGGGGGATTCCATGATGGTGGCGCCGGTGTTCTCCGAGGCGGGGGACGTGCAGTTCTACCTGCCGGAAGGCCGCTGGACCCACCTGTGGCACAACGACGAAATCCATGGCAGCCGCTGGCATAAGCAGCAGCACGATTTTATGAGTCTGCCGGTCTACGTGCGCGACAACACGCTGCTGGCGCTGGGTAACAATAACCAGAAGCCGGACTACGCGTGGAACGAGGGGACGGCCTTCCAGCTGTTTAACCTGGAGGATGGCGCAGCGGCGGTGAGCGAAGTGCCTGCGGCGGACGGTTCCGTGGCATTTACGCTGAAGGCATCGCGTCGGGGCGACATTGTGACCTTTAACGGCGCGGGTGACGCGAAAAACTGGTCGGTGTGCTTGCGCAACGTGCAGAAGGTGAGTGGCGTGAAAGGCGGCTCGTACGCGGGCAGCGAGTGGGGTGTGGTGGTGAAAGCGGAGGGGGATGAGGTGGTGGTTCAGCTCTGAGGTGGAAAATGCCCGGTGGCGCTTCGCTTACCGGGCCTAAGGTAATTATGCGCTCTGATGCCCTCACCCTGACCCTCTCCCTGTGGGAGAGGGAACAAACATCAAAAACTTTATTGCACAGGCGTTGAAACCACGCCGCCCGTCATCGTCTGCTCAACCTGCTGCTTATCCATATTCACCGCGCTCAGCTTCCCATTCACCGTCGGCTTCAGTGGGGCATTCGCCTGCACGCTGCCGCTGGCGGTCATCTGAATATTGCCGTCGCCCGTAATCGGTAACGCAGGCCAGCCCCACTGCTGCAGCACGTTGAGCGGTACGCCGCGCCCGTTCAGGCTCACGGTGGTTTGCCGCTGTGGCAGCTGTGACACGGTGGCGGTCGCCTCCAGGATCCCTTTCTCGGTAAAGGCGCTCAGGTCGCTAATGTTCACCGTGGCGGCGTTGGCATTCAGCGCCAGCGACGGACGGCGCACGTCGACGCGGTTAAAGGTCGCCGCCGCGCCGTTTAATGTTGCGCTGCCGCCCCAGACGCCCCACTGGCGATCTTTCGCCAGCTGCAGGTTTGCGCCGTAGCCGTCCAGGGAGGTGATCTGCCACGGGAAGGCGGGATCGATGTCGATCACCAGGTTGCGGCTCAGGCCAAATTTTTGCAGCGTGACGCTGTTCAGCCATTCCGGCAGCGGCTCCATCCACAGCGTTTTCCAGTTTTCAGGAAGGGTGTACTCCAGCCCGGCGATGGCAACATCGTCCAGAACCAGCGCTTTACCGTCGCGCAGCCAGTTGCCGGACGTGCGCACCATACCGCCTTCCCAGCGGGAGGTGAACTGACGCAGCGCTATGCCCTGCGGGGAAAACTCCGCATTCAGGATCGGGTCAAACAGATGCAGCGAGCCGAAGATAAACTCGCTGGCGTTCATGGACAGGCGACCTTCCTGGCTCTGCCAGTCGCCTTTGCTGAGAGTCAGGTTGCGCAGGCTTAAGTCGAGATCGGTCACCGCCCAGTCCGGGCCTTGCAGGCGGGCATCGGTGACCTCCAGACGGCCAATTTGCAGGGAGTGGATGGTAGCCAGCGGCGCGAAGAACGCCTTCAGCGTTTTGTCGCTCTGCAGGCGGATCTCGTTCAGGCGCATGGTGTCGATTATCCAGCTTCCGTCAGCATTACGCAGGGCGGAGCCGGTGAGCGAGCCACGGGCCATATCGGCACCAATGGTGTTCAGCACCACCTCCTTGCCGTTCAACTGGCCGTCGATTAGCACGTTGGTGGCTGGTACGCCGTTCAGGGTCAGCGAGCCGGCGCTCATCTGGATCTTCGCGTTTTTACCCAGCACGTTCCCGGCTTCTGGCTGCCATGGGCTGACGCCGCCCGTGACCTTCTGTGCGCTCAGATCCCATTCAGTATTCGGGCTATTAAAGGCCATGTTGTTCAGCTGCAGACGATCGGCCTGGAAGGGCAGCGGCGCTGTTTGAGGCGAGAGATTCAGCGTGCCGTCGAACAGGGTGATAGTGCCCATGTGCAGCGGAGCAGTGATCTGACGGCTGCTCAGGCCAATATCGACTTTTTTGGCAACTAATGTGGCGGGTTTACCGTCCCGCCCAAAGGTGACATTTTCCAGAATGAGGTGGGAAGGCGATGAAAAGCGGTGATTCATCTTGTCGAAACTGAGTTCGTAGTCGGTATTCACCGTAATCCAGCTGCTGACTTGCGCCGCGCCCCAACGGGTCTGCAGCAAAATATAGAGCGCCAGCAGCACAATAAGCAGGGCTACCAGAAGATAGACGAGTAGCTTTCCAATAAATTTCATGGTCTTCCATCCCGCGAAACGAACATAAGGGAGTTATGCACGATTTATGCGCAATGCTCAAGGCGGGAATGGTGTAATTAGATGTCACGGCAGGCATTGACCGCCTGCCGTGAGGGAGATCAGTTCTTCTCAGGCGGGAAAACGAGGTTCAGCACGATAGCGGTGATACCGCCCGCGGCAATGCCGGAAGAGAGCAGGTTTTTAACCCAGTCCGGCGCAAACTGCAGGATCAGCGGCTGCTGGGAAACACCCAGACCAACGGCCAGCGACAGCGCGATAATCATGATCGCGCGACGGTTCAGCGGCTCGCGGGAGACGATACGCACGCCGGAGGCCGCGATAGTCCCAAACATCACCAGCGTTGCGCCGCCCAGCACCGGCTCAGGAATGTGCTGCACAAAGCCGCTCACCGCCGGGAACAGGCCGAGGACGATCAGCATCAGCGCCACCACGAAACCAACGTAGCGGCTGGCCACGCCGGTCAGCTGGATCACACCGTTGTTCTGGCCGAAGCAGGAGTTCGGGAAGGTATTAAATACCGCAGAGACAAACGAGTTCAGGCCGTTCGCCAGTACGCCGCCTTTCAGACGCTTCATGTACAGCGGGCCGGAAACCGGCTGCTCAGAGACGTCGGAGGTAGCGGTGATATCACCGATGGTCTCCAGAGAAGTAATCATAAACACCAGCATCAGCGGCAGGAGCAGACCCCAGTCTATGCCCAGGCCGTAATAAAGCGGCGTTGGGACGGTGATCAGCGCGCTGTTGGTCGGCGCGGTGTTCTCCGGCAGCATCCCCAGCGCCCACGCCAGCAGATAGCCCGCTGCCATGGCGATCACCAGCGAGGCCACGCGCAGGTAAGGGTTACGCTGACGGTTAAGCAGAATGATGATCGCCAGCACCACGCCCGCCAGCAGCAGGTTTTTCGGCGCGCCGAAGGTGTGGTCGCTCATTGCCGCGTAGCCGCCACCGATGGAGGTGAGGCCCACCTGAATCAGCGACAGGCCGATAATCATCACCACCACGCCGGAAACCAGCGGGGTGATTACACGGCGAGCCAGGTGCAGCACGCGGGAGATGACCATCTCCGTGCAGCTTGCCAGCATTAGGGTGCCGAACAGCGCCGCCATCATGGTCGGAACATCCGCACCGCCGGTTTTCAGCGCCGTACCGCCCATGATCAGCGGCGCCACGAAGTTAAAGCTGGTGCCCTGAATCGACAGTAGCCCAGACCCCACCGGGCCCCAGGCTTTAATTTGAATAATGGAGGCCACGCCGGAGGCGAACAGAGACATACTGATAATGTGCTGCGTGTCCTGCGCCGGTAAACCGAGTGCCTGGCAAATCAGCAGCGCCGGGGTGATCACCGCAACAAACATCGCCAGAAGATGCTGGCAGGCGGCAAAAAGCGTCTGCGGCAGCGGCGGTCGGTCTTCAAGGCGGTAAATCAGTTCGCTATTTTGCTTCTGCGCAATCGGTTGCGCATCTGGCGATTCTATGGTGTTAACGGACATCGGCGGCAATCCCACGGTGGAAAAGCGGGCATTTTATCTGACCACCTGGTAAAAGCAAACGATTGCCAGCAAAAAAAAGGAAGAAAATCTGCCGCTGTGAGCAGGTTTTTTACAACCTATCGGAAAAAAAAATTACACTTTTTGCGCCGGGGGCTCATGACGAGCGCAAACCGGCCCAGGATAACGCCGCGTGTGTATGGAATACGCGCATAACAGGAGCCTTTTATGATTCATCTCGATACGTTGTCGACCCTTGTTGCCGCAACGCTGGTTCTTCTGCTTGGTCGCAAGCTGGTCCACAGCGTTTCCTTTCTGAAAAAATACACTATTCCTGAACCTGTCGCTGGCGGTCTGCTGGTGGCGCTGGCCTTGCTGATACTGAAAAAAAGCATGGGCTGGGAAATTGATTTTGATATGTCCCTGAAAGACCCGCTGATGCTGGCTTTCTTTGCCACCATCGGCCTGAACGCCAACCTGGCGAGCCTGCGCTCGGGCGGTAAGGTGCTCGGCGTGTTTCTGATTGTGGTGGTGGGGCTGCTGCTGATGCAAAATGCGATTGGCATCGGTATGGCAACGCTGCTGGGGCTGGATCCGCTGATGGGGCTGCTGGCGGGGTCGATTACCCTTTCGGGCGGTCACGGCACCGGCGCGGCGTGGAGCAAGCTGTTCATCGAACGCTACGGTTTTGAAAACGCGACGGAAGTGGCGATGGCCTGCGCGACCTTTGGCCTGGTACTGGGTGGCCTGATTGGCGGCCCGGTAGCGCGTTATCTGGTGAAGCACTCCACCACGCCGAATGGCAGACCGGACGATGAAATGGTGCCGACCGCGTTTGAAAAACCGGACGTTGGACGCAGCATCACCTCGCTGGTGATGATTGAAACCATCGCGATGATTGCCATCTGCCTGACCGTGGGCAAAGTGGTTGCGCAATGGCTGGCGGGTACCGCGTTTGAACTGCCGACGTTTGTCTGCGTGCTGTTTATCGGGGTGATCCTGAGCAACGGTCTGGCGCTGATGGGCTTCTACCGCGTGTTTGAACGGGCGGTATCGGTGCTCGGCAACGTCTGCCTGTCGCTGTTCCTGGCGATGGCGCTGATGAGCCTGAAGCTGTGGGAGCTGGCCTCGCTGGCGCTGCCGATGGTGGCGATTCTGGCGGTGCAGGCGCTGTTTATGGCGCTGTATGCCATGTTCGTGACCTGGCGCATGATGGGGAAAAACTATGATGCGGCGGTGCTGGCGGCCGGTCACTGCGGGTTTGGTCTGGGGGCTACCCCTACGGCTATCGCCAACATGCAGGCGATCACTGAACGGTTCGGGCCATCGCATATGGCGTTTCTGGTGGTCCCGATGGTCGGCGCATTCTTCATTGATATCGTCAACGCGCTGGTGATCAAGCTGTACCTGATGCTGCCGATATTTGCCTGAGATCAGGCGTTGGAATACCGTTCGGTTTCCGGCATCCAGCGTTCAATTAACGCTGCCGCCTGTTCGGGGTAGCGTTCATGAATATGGCGCGCAAGGCGCTGAACTTCCGGGATCATGGCCTGATCGCGCAGTAAATCCGCCACTTTGAATTCAGCATTTCCCGTCTGGCGCGTGCCCAGTAGTTCGCCCGGGCCGCGTATCTCCAGATCTTTTTGCGCAATCACGAAGCCGTCGTTGCTGTCGCGCAGCACCTGCAGTCGCATCTGGGCGGTTTTTGAAAGCGGTGCTTTGTAAAGCAGCACGCAGTGAGACGCTACCGCGCCGCGGCCAACGCGCCCGCGCAGCTGGTGGAGCTGGGCAAGCCCCAGACGCTCCGGGTTTTCGATGATCATCAAACTGGAGTTGGGTACGTCAACGCCCACTTCGATGACCGTCGTCGCGACCAGCAAATGCAGTTCCCCCTGTTTGAAGGATTGCATCACCGCCTGCTTCTCGGCAGGCTTCATGCGGCCGTGAACCAGGCCAACGTTCAGCTCGGGCAGTGCCAGCTTGAGCTCTTCCCACGTCGCTTCGGCGGCCTGGGCTTCCAGCAGTTCAGACTCTTCAATCAGGGTACAGACCCAGTAGGCCTGGCGCCCTTCATGGGTGCAGGCGTTGCGCACGCGGTCAATGATGTCGCTGCGGCGCGTATCCGGTATGGCGACCGTCGTCACCGGCGTTCGGCCCGGCGGCAGTTCGTCGATGGTAGAGGTATCCAGATCGGCGTAGGCGGTCATCGCCAGGGTACGCGGGATCGGCGTGGCGGTCATGATCAGCTGATGCGGGTGGAAGCCCTGCTGCAGCCCTTTTTCCCACAGCGCCAGACGCTGATGCACGCCGAAGCGGTGCTGTTCATCGATAATCACCAGCGCGAGGCCGTTAAACTGCACCTGCTCCTGAAAGATAGCGTGTGTGCCGACAATCATCTGCACTTGGCCGCTGGCGATGGCTTCCTGCTGCGCAAGACGCGCTTTGCCTTTTTGCTTTCCGGCGAGCCAGCCCACCTCAATCCCGAGCGGTGCGAACCAGGCGCGGAAATTATTGGCGTGCTGCTCGGCCAGCAGCTCTGTCGGCGCCATCAGGGCGACCTGTTTGCCGTGGGCGATGGCGCGCAAGGCGGCCAGGGCGGCAACCAGCGTTTTACCTGAACCTACGTCGCCCTGCACCAGGCGCATCATCGGCACGTCGAGCGCCATATCGCGCTCAATCTCGGCGGTGACGCGCGCCTGCGCGCCGGTGGGCTTAAAGGGTAGCGAGGCCAGCAGCTTATCTTTGAGCACATCATTCGGGCTTAACGGCTGAGCGTGGAAACGCTGCGCGCCAGCGCGCAGCGCCAGCATACTCAGGTTATGCGCCAGTAATTCCTCAAGGATAAGACGCCGTTGGGCGGGGTGTTTACCGCTTTCTAAATCGCTGAGCTGCAGCGTTGGCGGCGGGCGGTGCAGGGTGCGCAGCGCCTCGGGCAGGCTCATCATCCCCTGAGCCAGTTCTGGCGGCAGCAGCTCGGTAATGGCGCAGGTATCGAGCAGTTCCAGGGCCTGATCGGTGAGCTTACGCAGCGTCGCCTGCTTAATGCCTTCGGTCGTCGGGTAAACCGGAGTGAGCGTCTCCTGCAGTTCCGGCGTGCTGAGATCGCCCTGCACGCGGTACTCCGGGTGGATCATCTCTGCGCCGTATTTCCCGCGTTTGGCTTCGCCATAGGCCAGCACTCTGCGGCCGGTCGCCAGGCTGTTCTTCATCGCCGCGCTGAAGTTGAAGAAACGCATGGTGAGGATGCCGGTGCCGTCGCTGATCTGGCAGGTCATCATCCGGCGTCCGCCGAAAGTGATGTTGCAGTTCAGGACTTCGCCTTCAACGGTGGCGTAAATGGCGGGAAGCAGATCGCCAATCTTGTAGAGTTGAGTGCGGTCTTCGTAACGCAGGGGGAGGTGAAGCAGGAGATCCTGCACGGTGTGCAGGCCAATTTTTGCCAGCTTATTGCTTTGCGCCGCGCCCACGCCCGTCAGGCTGTTGAGCGGGATAGCATCCAGCAGGCGGCCTTTCATCGGTTACCCGGCGTACTGCATGGTGGCCCACCACTCGGCATCGGCTTCAATTTCGCCCTGCGCGTTGACGTGGGGGTAAGGCAATTTTTTCTGCTTCGCAACGCGTGCCAGCACCGGATAGCCACCTTCAAACAGCAGGCGCTGCTGTTCTTCTTCCGGCAGCATGCTGTTGCTGCGCTCGTACATCCCGGCGTTCTGACGCTGGCGCTGCGCTTCATACAGAATGAGCGCGGATGCCACGGAGACGTTAAGGGACTGGACCATGCCGATCATCGGAATGATGATGTCCCGATCCGCCAGATCCAGCGCTTCCTGGGAGATCCCGGTTTTCTCCTGACCCATCAAAATGCAGGTCGGGCGGGTATAGTCGATCTCGCGGAAATCCACGGCCTTATCGGACAGGTTTGTCGCCAGGATCTGCATCCCGCGTCCTTTCAGATGCGATACGGCATCGCCAATCGTCTGGTGAGATTTGACGGATACCCAGCTGTTACTGCCTGCCGCAGCAGAGACCATGGTTCGCATCCGGTGACCCGGCCAGACGGCGTGCACTTCATGCACGCCGACGGCATCTGCGGTACGGACGATGGCAGAGACGTTATGAGGTTTATGCACCTGCTCCATGCAGACCGTCAGGTCAGGCTGGCGTCTGGCGAGCATTTCGCAGATACGGGCATAACGTTGTGAATTCATAAACCTAGTTTCGGTTTCGGGTGACTTTAATCACGTCCGGCATGACGCGGATCTTGCGCATAATGTTCGCCAGATGCACGCGGTCGCGAGCGGTCAGACGAATAAAGGCGCTATAGACGCGGCCGTCTTTTTCTTCCGTATTCAGGCTCTGAATGTTGGACGAGGCCGTGTTGATGGCTGCCGTCAGGTTCGCCAGGGCACCCTGGTGGTTGAACATATCCACCTTAATTTCGGTGATAAATTCCTGCGCCGTCTCTTTATCCCACTCGACCGCCATAAACTTCTCGGCTTCTTTCTGGTAGCCGCGAATGTTACGACAGGATTCATGGTGGATAACCAGCCCTTTGCCCGGACTGACGTGCGCAATAATCGGGTCGCCAGGGATTGGACGGCAACATTTTGCGAAGGTGATCAGCACCCCGTCCGCGCCTTTGATCGGCAGATGAGCATGGCCGGATGCGCCTGGAGCAGATGGCGTCGCTTCGCCCTGCTGCAGGTTTTTCGCCACCACGACGCTCATCGCGTTACCCAGACCAATTTCCGCCAGCAGATCGTCCAGAGACGTGAGCTTCATACGGTCGAGTTCACGCTGAATATGCTCCGGTGGGATCTCAGCCAGCTTGCGGCTGCCGCCCAACGCGTGGTTGAGCAGGCGACGCCCCAGGCTGACGGAGTCATCGCGCTTGAGGTTTTTCAACAGCTGACGAATTTTGGCGCGCGCTTTGGAACTCACGACAAAGTTCAGCCAGGCCGCGTTCGGACGTGCGCCCGGCGCGGTAATAATTTCGACCGTCTGTCCGCTGGAGAGCGGCTGAGACAGCGGGTAAGGCTGTCTGTCGACGCGCGCGCCCACGCAGGCGTGCCCGATATCGGTATGCACGGCGTAGGCGAAGTCGACCGGCGTTGCGCCCGCAGGCAGTTCGACAATGCGGCCTTCTGGGGTGAAAACGTAAATCTCATCCGGGAAGAGATCGGATTTAACGCTCTCGATAAATTCGAACGAGCTACCCGCACTCTGCTGAAGCTCCAGCAGGCTCTGCATCCAGCGCTGGGCGCGGATTTGCGCGGTGGTGCTGCTTTCGCCACCGTGCTCTTTGTAAGCCCAGTGTGCGGCTACACCCATCTCTGCCATCTGGTCCATGTCTTCGGTGCGGATCTGCACTTCAACAGGCACGCCGTGCGGACCGATCATCGAGGTATGCAAAGATTGATAGCCGTTCGCTTTCGGAATGGCGATGTAATCTTTCATGCGCCCCGGGCGCGGTTTATAGAGGCTGTGCATCTGCCCCAGCACGCGGTAGCAGGTGTCAGAGTCGTGGACGATTACGCGGAACGCGTAGATATCCATGATCGAGTGAAAACGCTGCTCTTTGAGCACCATTTTGCAGTAGATGGAGTAAAGATGTTTTTCGCGACCGCTGACGCGGCACGGGATTCCCGCTTCCTGCAAACGCCCTTCAATTTCAGAGAGGATCTTTTGAATCATCTCTTTACGGTTACCGCGTGCGGCTTTCACCACCTCTTTAATCACGCGATAGCGGTTCGGGTACAACGCTTCAAAGCCCAGCTCTTCCAGCTCGGTTTTGATGTGGTGGATACCTAAACGGTGCGCCAGCGGGCTGTAAATTTCAAGGGTTTCACGGGCAATGCGGCGGCGTTTGTCCGGGCGAAGTGAGCCCAGCGTGCGCATGTTGTGGGTACGGTCAGCGAGTTTGATGAGAATGACGCGGATATCCTGCACCATCGCCATAATCATCTTGCGGAAGTTTTCGGCTTGAGCCTCTTTCTTGTCGCGGAATTTCAGCTTATCAAGCTTAGAGACCCCTTCCACCAGCTCGGCAACGCTTTTGCCAAACAGCTGTTCCATATCCTGGTAGGTGGCAGGGGTATCTTCGATCACGTCGTGCAGCAGGGCAGCCATCAGCGTTTCGTAGTCGAGTTTCATCTCGGCCAGAATACAGGCTACCGCAACCGGGTGCGTGATGTAGGGTTCACCGCTTGAACGTGTCTGGCCCTCGTGAGCGTCACGTGCAACGAGATACGCCTGCTGAAGACGCTTAATCTGGTCTTCAGGCAGGTAGATTTGAATCAGTTGATTCAGGCTTTCAAACAGATACAAGGGCGACCCGCAGGTTTAATTAACGACGACCTTCAGCAATGGCGGTTACGGCCTGCAGTTCTGCGGCTTCCTGCTCTTGCTGCTCCTGGCGCTCACGCACGTCGAGGATCTGGTTGTTGATCAGACCTTCTTCGATTTCGCGAAGTGCAATAACGGTGGTTTTATCGTTTTCTTCCGGTACCAGCGGATCTTTACCGCCCACCTGCATCTGACGAGCGCGACGCGCGGCGACCAGCACCAGGTCAAAACGGTTACCAATTTTCTCTACAGCGTCCTGAACAGTTACGCGTGCCATACTTAAAATGCTCCACAGGTGAAGAAATGACTGGGCATGATACTGAAAGTGGGTTCAGTCTGCCAACAGTTTGGTGATTAATGCGTCATGTCGCTGCTTCTGGCGGCTCATACGCAGTCGTTCTGCGCGAAGAATGGTTTTGAGATCGCTCAGCGCGGCATCAAAATCATCATTCACAATAAGGTAATCATATTCCGCGTAATGGCTCATTTCTGCAACTGCCTGTTCCATACGCTTTGCGATGACTTCTTCACTGTCCTGACCGCGGCCACGCAGGCGGCGATCCAGCTCATCCTTCGACGGCGGTAAAATAAAGATACTGCGCGAATCAGGCATTTTCTTGCGAATTTGCTGTGCGCCCTGCCAGTCGATGTCGAGGAACACATTCACGCCCGTCGCCAGAACCTGCTCAATGGTTTCACGCGAGGTGCCGTAGTAGTTACCGAACACTTCTGCGTGTTCAAGAAACGCATCTCTGCCGATCATCGCTCTGAACTCGTCGTGATCCACAAAGAAATAGTGTTCACCGTGCACTTCACCCGGACGCGGCGCTCGCGTGGTGTGAGAAACAGAAACCTGTGTGTCGTACAACGGTTGGGTTTTTAACAGTGCCTGAATAAGGCTGGATTTACCCGCGCCGCTAGGGGCAGAAACAATATAAAGCGTGCCTTGAGCCATGAGAGTCTTTTGTATGTGTTAACGAAGAAGTCCTACATACGGGCTTATTATACACGTCGCCGCTGTGTGACGTAGCCTTTGTCACACTTTTTCCCCTGGATTATTGAATTTTGCGTACCGTTTTCAGGTTTTATCTGCGGTTTGCAGCAATAAAAATTAACGCTGGATAGCGCCTCGCAACGTGAAAGGTTGCTATTAGCGTCGTTTCTCACGTCAGGTTATACCTCCTGCATTGCAAAGGAGAGATAGCGATGTGGCGGTGGATAAGCGGGTTAATGCTGTTGTGGTGTGGTTACGGGGCGGCGGTGTGCCCGGTGTGGTCACAGGCAAAAGCCGAAAAAGAGATTGCGTCATTAAGTGCACAAATCAAACGCTGGGATGAGGCTTACTGGAAGCTGGGGGTGAGCGAGGTCAGTGACGAAGTGTATGACCAGCTCAACGGCCGTTTAACCCAGTGGCAGCGCTGTTTCGGCAACGATTTTGCTGAGAGCGCCCTACCTGCGCTGGAGGGAAACGTAAAACATCCTGTTGCCCATACGGGGGTACGTAAAGCAGCCAGCAAAGAAGCGCTGGGTCACTGGATGCACGGCCGGAAAAATCTCTGGATGCAGCCAAAAGTCGATGGCGTGGCGGTGACGCTGGTGTATCGCAACGGAAAGCTAGCGCGGGCCATCAGCCGTGGTAATGGGCTAAAAGGCGAGGACTGGACGGCCCGCGTGCGTTTGATCCCGTCCGTGCCCAAGGAGGTATCCGGCGCGCTTGCAAACAGCGTCTTACAGGGGGAGCTTTTCTGGCTACGCGAAAACCACGTCCAGCGGCAGATGGGCGGAATGAATGCTCGCGCAAAAGTGGCGGGCGCGATGATGCGACAAAAGGACAACGCGCTTCTGAGCCAGACAGGAATATTTATCTGGGCCTGGCCGGATGGACCGAAGGGAATGGAAAACAGGCTTTCTGAGCTGTCCAGCGCAGGCTTTTCCCTGACGGCGCGCTATACGTTGCCCGTACAAGCGGTTGATGCTGTTGAAAAACAGCGTTTGGCCTGGCAAAACACGGCATTGCCCTTTGCCACGGATGGCATAGTGGTTCGGTCTGCGGAGTCACCTACAGGGGAAAGTTGGCTGCCCGGCGAAGGCAACTGGATTATCGCGTGGAAATATTCGCCTGCGGCACAGGTCGCAGAGGTCAGGAATATTCTTTTTTCCGTGGGGCGCACGGGCAAAATTTCTGTCGTGGCGGCACTTGAGCCTGCGCAGTTGGACGATAAACGGGTGCAGCGAGTGAGTCTCGGTTCGGTTGGGCGTTGGCAGAGGCTGGATATTGCCCCGGGCGATCAGATCCAGGTCAGCCTGGCAGGGCAGGGTATCCCCCGGTTTGATAAGGTGGTCTGGCGAGGGGCGGACAGACAAAAACCAGAGCCTCCGGCCTCGCGTTATCACTCCCTGAGTTGCTTTTATGCCTCGCCGGAGTGTATGGAACAGTTCTTTGCCCGGCTGACGTGGCTCAGTTCAAAGCAGGTATTCAACATTGAAGGATTAGGTGAGTCAGGCTGGCGGACACTCTGGCAGGCGCATCATTTTGAACATCTCTTTTCGTGGCTGCTATTAACGCAGGAGCAGCTGCAGTCGACGCCGGGATTCTCTGCCGCACGCGGGCTGGCGCTCTGGCATCGCTTTAATCAGGTGCATGAGCAGCCTTTTATCCGCTGGATTATGGCGCTGGGTGTTCCGCTGCCACAGGCCTCGCTGAAGGCGTTGGAAGATGTGTCGTGGCAGAAGATGAGCGAACGCAGTGAAAAGGCCTGGCAGGCCTTGCCGGGTACGGGAGCGGAGAAGGCGCGGCAAATCGTTGCCTGGCTGCACGCGCCAGAGATCGATGTGCTGGTCAGGTGGCTTGCTCAGCAGCACATCAATGGGTTCTGAGATCAGTGGGCGCTGTGCTTATAGTGAAACACGGGCAATCCGAGTTTCAGACGCAGCGCCAGCATGCGGGCCGTAAAGCCAAACAGCAGCGTGGAGATGACCACCACGTCGTGGTTTGAAACGTAATGCTGCAGGGCAATGTAGAGCACCGCTGCGGCGAAGGAGATGCCGGCATACAGCTCTTTTTGGAAGACCAGAGGAATGCGTTTGCAGAACATATCGCGCAGCACGCCGCCGAATACGCCCGTGACCACGGCAGCAATGGTGGCGATAACCGGGCCTTCCCCCATATCGAGCGCGATTTGTGCACCGATGATAGAAAAGACGATCAGCCCCAGCGCGTCAAGCACCAGGAACAGGCGGCGAAGGTGCGGCATAACGGGTGCCACGATGGTGGTTAATACGGCAGCCGTTGCGACGATAATCACATACTCAGGATGTTTCACCCAGCCGAGCGGGTAATGGCCAAGCAGGATATCGCGCACGGAACCGCCGCCCAGCGCGGTTGCAGTGGCAATAATGATCACACCGAAGGTGTCCATCCGGCGACGCCCGGCGGCGAGAGCGCCAGTCATGGCTTCGGCGGTGATACCAATAAGATAAAGAATGTGAAGCAGCATATACCCTCCGGTGTGAACGCGGAAAGGTTAGCGATTTGTGCGCAAGATCACGATTGAGATTTTCTAAGGCGATTGGGTTTCACCTATAAAATTTAATCAATACATGTTGAATACCTTTGATTTTTGGCTGCTGAATTTGAAAAGAGGCGGGAATTCGGATTAGAAATAATAATGGATGGCGTCAGCCGACGCCACCCAAAAAGCGATTACTCAATATTCTGGATCTGCTCGCGCATCTGCTCAATCAGAACCTTGAGTTCAATCGCTGAGTTGGTCACTTCAGCGTTGATAGACTTAGACGCCAAAGTGTTCGACTCGCGGTTGAACTCCTGCATCATAAAGTCCAGGCGGCGGCCTACAGCTTCCTTCTTCTTCAGGATGTTGTAGGTCTCTTTAACGTGCGCTTCCAGACGGTCCAGCTCTTCAGCAACATCGATACGCTGCGCCATCAGCACCAGCTCTTGTTCCAGACGGGTGTTTTCCAGCTGAACTTCCGCTTCTTCCAGCTTGGCGACCAGACGCTCGCGTTGCCATTGCAGCACTTCCGGCATGTGGGTGCGGACTTTGGCTACTTCAGCGCTGACGCCTTCAAGGCGCTGCTCAATCATCGCTTTCAGTGCCTGGCCTTCGGTTTCGCGGGCAACGATAAAGTCATCCAGCGTGCCGTCGAGGGCTGCCAGAATTTCAGCGGCAATCGCGTCCAGATCCTGCTCACCGGCGGCCATGACGCCAGGCCAGCGCAGAATATCAACCGGGTTGATTTCGCCTTCATCGCTCTGCATTTTGACCCAGTTCGCCGCATTCACGAGCTGTTTCGCCAGTTTTTCGTTGAGGATCAGCTCGCCCTGTGCGCTGGCATCGGGCTCAAAGCGCAGGTTGCATTCCACTTTCCCGCGGGTCAGACGCGTACGGATACGCTCGCGCACCACAGGTTCAAGGCTGCGGAACTGTTCCGGCATACGGAAATATGTTTCCAGATAGCGCTGGTTTACCGAACGCATTTCCCAGGTAGCGCTACCCCAGCTACCCTTGATTTCACGCCGGGCGTAGGCGGTCATACTGCGGATCATAGACATTCCCGTTTTTAAAGGAGAGATGGGGGGATTATAGCTTTCGGGGGCTTCTCAGGATAGGAATAAGCGTCCTTTATCCGTATAATGCGCAGCCACATTCGTTTCAAGCCGGAGAATCCATCATGCGTCCATCAGGTCGTAGCGCCAATCAGGTGCGTCCCGTCACCCTGACCCGTAACTATACAAAACACGCTGAAGGCTCCGTGCTGGTTGAGTTTGGTGACACCAAAGTGCTTTGCACCGCGTCCATCGAAGAGGGCGTTCCGCGCTTTCTGAAAGGTCAGGGCCAGGGCTGGATCACCGCCGAGTACGGCATGCTGCCGCGCGCGACCCATACCCGTAACGCCCGTGAAGCGGCAAAGGGTAAGCAGGGTGGACGTACCATGGAAATCCAGCGCCTGATCGCACGTGCGCTGCGCGCCGCCGTTGATCTGAAAATCCTCGGTGAATTCACTATTACCCTGGACTGCGACGTGATTCAGGCAGATGGCGGCACGCGTACCGCGTCCATTACCGGTGCCTGTGTGGCGCTGGCCGATGCCCTGAACAAGCTGGTTGCAGCCGGTAAGCTGAAAACCAACCCTATGAAAGGGATGGTCGCGGCGGTTTCCGTGGGGATCGTTAACGGTGAAGCGCTTTGCGATCTGGAATATGTTGAAGATTCTGCCGCCGAGACCGACATGAACGTGGTGATGACCGAAGATGGTCGCATCATTGAGGTGCAGGGGACGGCGGAAGGTGAGCCGTTCACCCATGAAGAACTTCTCTCCCTGCTGGCGTTGGCCCGAGGGGGAATCGAATCCATTGTAACGACGCAAAAAGCGGCGTTAGAAAATTGATTTTAAAGGCGACCAATGAGTCGCCTTTTTTTTGCCTGTAAGACAGAAAAAACCAAAGGAGCGAATCCATGAAATCGTATCAGCGCCAGTTTATTGAGTTTGCGATTAATAAACAGGTACTTAAGTTTGGCGAATTTACGCTGAAATCCGGGCGTAAGAGCCCGTATTTCTTCAACGCCGGGCTGTTTAATACCGGGCGCGATCTGGCACTGTTAGGCCGCTTCTATGCCGAAGCGCTGGTGGATTCCGGGATTGATTTCGACCTGCTGTTTGGCCCTGCGTACAAGGGCATTCCGATTGCAACTACCACGGCGGTGGCGCTGGCGGAGCACCATGACCGTGATGTGCCGTACTGCTTTAACCGCAAAGAGGCCAAAACCCACGGTGAAGGCGGTAATCTTGTGGGCAGCGCGCTGCAGGGCCGCGTGATGCTGGTCGACGACGTGATTACCGCAGGCACCGCGATCCGTGAATCTATGGAGATTATCCAGGCCAACGGTGCGACGCTGGCTGGCGTGCTGATTTCTCTTGATCGTCAGGAGCGTGGTCGCGGCGATATCTCTGCTATCCAGGAAGTAGAGCGTGATTACAGCTGCAAAGTGACCTCTATCATCACCCTGAAAGACCTGATTGCGTATCTGGAAGAGAAGCCAGAGATGGCGGATCACCTGGCGGCGGTGCGGGCGTATCGCGAAGAGTTTGGCGTGTAATTAAAATGCCCGGCGGCGCTACGCTTACCGGGCCTGCGGTGCTACTGCAGCTGCGCTGCCACTAACGGCCAGCGGGCGTCAAAATCGTCCGTTGGTCGGTATTTGAATTCGCTGCGCACAAAGCGGGAGAGCATGCCTTCACAAAACGCCAGAATCTGGCTTGCCAGCAATGTCTCATCCGTATTGTATCCTTCGCCTTCACGCATTTTCTTCTCGCGCAGCACCTGGCGCAGCTGCGCTTCAATACGCTCAAAAAGCTGATTGATGCGGCCCTGCAGCCTGTCCTGCTCAAACATCAGCGCGTGGCCGGTCAGGATACGGGTTAAACCCGGATTGCGCTCCCCAAAGCCCAGAATTAACAGCACAATCAGACGAAGACGCGCGGTGGTATCTTTTTCATCTTTCAGAATCAGGTTAATGCGCGTGATCAGACTGTCTTCAATAAACTCGATCAGGCTGTCGAACATTTTTGTTTTGCTGGGGAAATGACGATACAGCGCCGCCTCAGACACGCCCACAGAGGCGGCCAGTTTGGCGGTGGTGATGCGTTGACTGCCATCGCTGGATTCAAGCATCAGAGCCAGAGATTGAAGTATTTCTTCGCGACGATTCCTTTTCGCGGTTTGTTTTTCTGCCATGTTACAAAATACCCCTGAAAATAAGCACTTGCCAGGCTGGCATCCACACAGCGACCGCAAACTGACGTTTGCGGTTTGTTATTGCGTTATGGCGCTGCGAGATACGTGTGTCGGGCGGTTATTTGCGCCCGGAATGGCCGAAGCCGCCTTCGCCACGGTCGGTGGCATCAAAATCTGCCACCAGGTTAAATTCTGCCTGTACCACCGGTACAAAAACCATCTGCGCGATACGCTCGCCCGGTTCAATGGTGAAGCTGTCCTGACCACGGTTCCAGACGGACACCATCAGCTGACCCTGGTAGTCGGAGTCGATCAGGCCGACCAGGTTACCCAGCACTACGCCGTGCTTATGGCCCAGACCCGAGCGCGGCAGGATCACTGCCGCCAGAGACGGGTCTGCAATGTGGATCGCCAGGCCAGTCGGGATCAGGGTAGTGGCACCGGGAGCCAGTTCTACGGCGTCATCGAGACAGGCGCGCAGGTCAAGTCCGGCAGAGCCGGAGGTGGCATAGGTTGGCAGCGGGAATTGCTCGCCAACACGCGGGTCCAGAATCTTAACGTCGATTTTTTTCATCATAACGGGTAACGATCTCGTCCAGTAATTGTTGGCCCAGGAGTTCCTTGCGCTCAAGCGGTAAGATTTTATCTCCATCCTGCCAGAAAAGGTGCAGTGCGTTGCTGTCGCTATTAAATCCTTGCGTGGCCAGCGATACGTCGTTCGCGCAAATTAAATCGAGGTTTTTGCGGGTACGTTTTTGCCGGGCATATTCTTCCACATTATTCGTTTCTGCGGCAAATCCAACAACGTAAGGACGATGGCTTTTTAATGCGGCGACACCGGCAACAATGTCCGGGTTTTTCACCATTTTCAGTGTTAATTCATCGCCTTGCTTTTTGATTTTAGACTCGGCGATGGTCTCGGCGCGATAGTCTGCCACGGCCGCACAGCCGATAAAAATCTGCTGGCGTTGCGCATGAGCCTGCACGGCGGCTTCCATCTCCAGCGCAGTGGTAACATTAATACGCTGTACAAAAGGTGGCGTAGGTAACGAGACCGGGCCGCTGACCAGCGTGACGTTAGCACCGCGTTTTGCCGCTGCGGCAGCAATTGCAAAGCCCATTTTGCCGGAGCTGTGGTTGGTGATGTAACGCACCGGGTCCAGCGGCTCGCGCGTCGGGCCCGCGGTAATCATGATGTTGAGATGTTGCAGGTCGTTGACAGGTGAAAAATGGGCGGCGGCCATATCCACAATCGTCAACGGGTCGAGCATACGCCCCGGGCCAACGTCGCCGCAGGCCTGGCTGCCGCTGTCCGGGCCCCAGACAAGCAGGCCGCGCGAAGCCAGCGTCTCCAGATTATGCTGGGTGGCGGCATTGCGGTACATCTGCTGGTTCATGGCGGGCACAACGGCGACGGGCGCAGGCGTCGCGAGGCAAATGGTCGAAACCAGATCGTTCGCCATACCGGCCGCCACGCGGGCAATTAAATCTGCCGTGGCAGGGGCAAGAATCACCAGATCGGCCCATTTCCCGAGCTCAATATGCCCCATCGCGGCTTCGGCGGCCGGATCGAGCAGGCTGTCAGATACCGGGTATCCTGAAACCGCCTGCAGGCTCAGAGGGGTGATAAAGGCTTTACCGCCTTCGGTTATCGCGACCCGCACGTCCGCCCCGCGCTCGCGCAGACGACGCACCAGCTCCGGCGCTTTATAAGCAGCAATGCCGCCGCTCACGCCAAGAACGATTTTTTTACCGGCCAGGCTCATCATGATTCTTTCCTGTTGGGTTTCACCAGAGAGCGGGCATTTTACCACAATCCCAAATAGGGGGTGATGAAGTCCTTTATGCACTTTGCGAGGCGCTACGCAAGAACGAAACCTCAGCGTCGAGCCCCGGATTTGCCTGTGGCAGCATAATGGCAAACAGAAGGAGGCCGGGCATGGAAGAGACTGAACTGCTGCTACCGCGCGAAAAAATGCTGCGTCATGGCGTCGCGTTATTAAAAGACGAGGAGCTGCTGGCGCTCTTTTTACGTACAGGTACGAAGGGAAAAACGGTATTTACGCTGGCGAAAAATCTGATAGACCATTTTGGTTCACTACATGGTTTGCTGACAGCCGAACTGGAGGCGTTTACGCACGTAGAAGGCATTGGCGTCGCGAAGTATGCCCAGTTACGGGGTATTGCTGAACTTGCCCGGCGATTTTATAACGTACAGATGGAGGAGCAAGATCCGATCCTTACCCCTGACATGACCCGCGAATTTTTGCAAAGCCAGCTATCTGGTCTGGAGCGGGAGATCTTTATGGTGATCTTTCTCGACAACAGGAACCGGGTACTGAAGCACAGCCGCCTGTTTTCGGGTACACTGAGCCACGTTGAGGTACATCCGCGTGAAATTGTGCGTGAAGCGATAAAAGTGAATGCAGCGGGGGTGATCCTCGCGCATAATCACCCCTCTGGCTGTGCAGAACCGAGCAGAGCTGACAAAGAAATCACCGAACGCATTATCAAATGCTGTCAATTCATGGACATTCGTGTTCTGGACCATCTGATAATTGGCCGCGGCGAGTACATTTCTTTTGCAGAACATGGCTGGATTTAGGCTATTTCTCGCGATCCATCGGGATCTTTGTCTGTTCGGGACTTGAGCACACCGCCGAGTCAGCGTATACTACGCCACCTTTGAGAATCTCGGGTTTGGCATTTGGGCCTGGCAATCGAGAGTTCACTTAGAACTACGCGATGACCGGGCTGTAAAGCCTGACGAGGCGCCGATACCCCATACGAAGCTCGAGCTAATTTGATTTTTGGAGAATAGACATGTCCCGAGTCTGCCAAGTTACTGGCAAGCGTCCGGTGACCGGTAACAACCGTTCCCACGCACTGAACGCGACTAAACGCCGTTTCCTGCCGAACCTGCACTCTCACCGTTTCTGGGTTGAGAGCGAGAAGCGTTTTGTCACCCTGCGTGTATCTGCTAAAGGTATGCGTGTAATCGATAAGAAAGGCATCGATACAGTTCTGTCTGAACTGCGTGCCCGTGGCGAAAAGTACTAAGTACTTAAAGAGGAAATAAATCATGGCTAAAGGTATTCGCGAGAAAATCAAGCTGGTTTCTTCTGCTGGTACAGGTCACTTCTACACCACCACGAAGAACAAACGTACTAAGCCGGAAAAACTGGAACTGAAAAAATTCGACCCAGTTGTACGCCAGCACGTACTGTACAAAGAAGCTAAAATCAAATAATTTTAGCCTCCTTGTATTGAAAAACCCCGCAACTGCGGGGTTTTTTGCATTCTGCATCTCAACGGAGGAACCATGCCTGAATTACCTGAGGTAGAGACCAGCCGTCGCGGCATTGAGCCCCATCTGGTCGGCGCGACTATTCTTCATGCCGTCGTTCGCAATGGACGACTGCGCTGGCCGGTGTCCGATGAGATCCACGCGTTAAGCGACAAACCCGTCCTTAGCGTGCAGCGCCGCGCGAAATACCTGCTGCTGGAGCTGCCTGACGGCTGGATCATTATCCATCTTGGGATGTCCGGGAGCCTGCGCATCCTGACCGAAGAATTGCCTGCGGAAAAACACGATCACGTCGACCTGGTAATGAGCAACGGCAAAGTGCTCCGCTACACCGATCCGCGGCGCTTTGGCGCGTGGCTGTGGACGAAGGAGCTGGAAGGACACAACGTGCTGGCGCATTTGGGCCCTGAGCCGCTTTCAGACGCGTTTAATGCGGACTACCTGAAAGAGAAGTGCGCGAAGAAAAAGACCCCGATCAAGCCCTGGCTGATGGATAACAAGCTGGTGGTCGGCGTGGGGAATATTTACGCCAGCGAATCGCTGTTCGCGGCCGGGATCCATCCCGATCGGCTGGCCTCGTCGCTGTCCGCGCAGGAGTGTGAGCTGCTGGTTCGGGTCATTAAAGCAGTGCTGCTGCGCTCGATTGAGCAAGGCGGGACCACCCTGAAGGATTTTCTGCAAAGCGACGGTAAACCAGGCTATTTTGCCCAGGAGCTGCAGGTGTATGGCCGTAAGGGCGAGCCATGCAGGGCATGCGGGACGCCGATTATTGCCACGAAGCACGCCCAGCGCGCCACGTTCTACTGCCGCCAGTGTCAGAAATAGAACTACTTTAGCTTTTCCATCAGTGCCAGGTGGACGTTATCCGGCAGGAAATGGGTAACGTCCCCGTGATGGCGCGCCACCTCTTTTACCAGCGTGGACGAGATAAACGACCACTCTTTTGACGGCATCAGGAATACGCTTTCCAGCTCCGGCATCAGGTGGCGGTTCATGTGCGCCAGCTGCATCTCATACTCGAAGTCTGCCACCGCGCGCAGGCCACGAATCAGAATATTGGCCTGCTGGGTGCGGGCGAAGTTCGCCATCAGATCGCTGAACCCGACAACTTCAACATTCGGCAGGTGCGAAATGGCGTCGGTGGCAAGTTGCACGCGCTCGTTGAGATCAAACATCGGCTTTTTGCTGGGGCTGGCGGCAATCGCCAGGATCACCTTGTCGAACATGCACGCTGCACGGGTAATGATGTCAAGATGACCGTTAGTGATCGGATCGAAGGTACCCGGATAAATCGCTTTTGTGCTCATGGCTCACGTTTTCTCTGAGTAGCCGCGGCAGAGCGCCCACAGCTCGGTGTATTTGTTGAAAGTATACTGGGCATTCACTACCGCCAGTAACCAGCCCTGCTTACCATCCAGCACGCCGCCGCGCAGCAGCAGCGTTTTCAGAAACGCGCCCAGCGTGTGGGTGAAGATTCCTGTCAGCGAGGCCTTCTTGCCGCGCTGGTGGCGTTCCTGCGCCCATGCGGTGGCATAGTTGAGCTGCTTTTGCTGGAAGCTGGCGAAATCACGGCAGGTCAGATGCAGCAAATCACCCGTCAGGGGGATGACCTGGGCGCCGTCGCAGGCCAGTGACTCATGGACAAGATTGTCGTTGTACTGAAAGCGCCCGCGCTCGTAGAGGCGCATTACGCGATCCGGATACCAGCCGCTGTGGCGCATGAAGCGGCCAAGGAAGTAGTTGCGACGCGCGATGCTGTATACGGCGCCAGGCTGGGGTGAGGAAAGCACCGCCTGAATGGCCTGCTGGAGTTCCGGGGTGACGCGCTCGTCGGTGTCGATCATCAGCACATAATCGCCCGTGGCCTGACCCTGCGCGCGCTGGCGCTGAATGCCGTAGCCCTGCCAGTCGGTATCGGTAAAGACTTTTGCACCCGCGGTCCGGGCGATGTCCACCGTGTTGTCCGTGCTTCCGGAGTCGAGGATAACAATTTCGTCAGCCCAGGCGACGGAGGCCAGGCAGTCCGGAAGCAGGTCGGCGGCGTTTTTGGCGATCATGACGACCGACAGACGCGTAGACATTAGTGGCTCCGCTGAGGCAGATAAGGTTGCAGAAGCTGCAGCAGACGGGTGAGTGCGCCCTGGTTCTGGTGCAGCACTTCGACGGCGTGGCGACCGTACCACAGGCGGTAATCTTCATCCGTCAGAAGGGTCGATACTTCTTTGACGACCGAGTCCGCATCGGTCACGGTAATTAAACCATCGGCCTGCTGCAATTTAGCGCAGATATCTTTGAAGTTAAACGTGTGTGGACCCATCAACACAGGAATGGCGTGGGCTGCCGGCTCGAGCGGGTTATGGCCTCCGCGCTCCACCAGGCTGCCGCCAACAAAGGCGAGGTCAGCAATGCCGTAGAGCAGCATCAGTTCGCCCATCGTATCGCCAATCACCACCTGGGTACTGCCGGAAGGGATCTCTCCGCTGCTGCGCAGGGTGAAGCTGAAGCCGCCTTTCTGCACCATTTCGCGGGCATCTTTAAAACGTTCGGGGTGACGAGGCACCAGAATCAGCAGTAGGTCCGGGAAGGTTTCCAGCAGCTTACGGTGCGCCTGCAGGATGATCGCCTCTTCGCCCTCATGAGTACTGGTCGCTATCCAGACCTGGCGACGCGGAGCCCACTGGCGGCGCAGCGTGATGGCGCGGGCGGCCAGTTCAGGGGTAACGGAAATATCGAATTTCAGGCTGCCGGTCACGGCAAGCTGGTTGCGCTTCAGGCCCAGGGAGATAAAGCGCGCCGCGTCTTCTTCGTTCTGCGCGGCAATCAGCGTGATTTTGCTTAGCAGGCGGCGCATAAATTTGCCCAGCTTGCCGTAGCCTTTCGCCGAGCGCTCTGAAAGGCGCGCGTTGGCAATCACCAGCGGAATTTTACGGGCATGCAGAGCGGAAATCATGTTCGGCCACAGCTCGGTTTCCATCACGATCACCAGCTTCGGGCGAACGGTATTCAGGAAACGATTCATAGCGCAGGGCAGATCGTAAGGGAGGTAGACGTGATGAACGTCTTTGCCAAACGCGGATAACGCGCGCTCTGAGCCGGTTGGCGTCATGGTGGTGACGGTAATCGGCAGAGACGGGTAGCGGTGGCGCAGAGCGCGAACCAGCGGGATCGCCGCCAGCGTTTCACCGACAGAAACGGAATGCAGCAAAATACCGTCCGGGGCGACTTTATTGCGGCAAAAGCCATAGCGTTCAGCCCAGCGTTTACGATACGCAGGCGCTTTACGGCTACGAAGCAACAGTCTCAGCCACACCAGTGGCTGAATGATATAGAGCAGGGCGGTATACAACAATTCCAAGCGATTATCCGTCTTTTTAGTTTCGGCGGGCAAATTCTAAGCATTTAAGCCAGGTAAAGCTATCTCTTATGCCAGATACCGTTTTAAACGGAAGTAGCGTCGGCCCAGGCGCCAGCGCAAACGCGGGCTTTTGGCACTTTTCCAGATAAGCTTCCAGATCCCGGTGTCGAAGAACTCTTTGATAATCATTGTTTTCTTTGTCTCATCCTTCATGTTGTCGAAGGTATGAATGATCCCCAGCCCCTCTTTGGCGATTTGCCAGTGGCAGGCGGGGATATTTTTCACTTTATCCGGGTAACGCTGGTTAATGGCATCAAGCATCTGCAGGATTTTCATGTAGTGGCGCGCGGAGCGGATCAGCGTGTCGTCATTATCCGGCGTATGCGATACCGAGGCAGAGTGAATGTAGTAGTCATAAAAGCGTTCACTGGTGTACTGAACGCGCTCTGCGGCAAGCAGCACCTCGGTGGTCCACGGGATATCCTGATGGCGCAGCCCGGGTTCGAAATGGAAACTGTGTTTACGAATAAAATCGTGGCGATAGATATTAAGCCAGGTCACGTGCAGGAACTTACGTGAATCCAGCGCCATCTTTAACCATGCCGGGCCCGTCATAACGCCCGTTGAGGCGAGTTTATCCTCGGGGAAGATAGGTCGAGACGGTTTCTTATCATTTTCCCAGACGTAGTTGCCGTTGCAGGTGGCGACATCCAGATCCTGCGTGACGGCCATATCCAGCAGACGCTGGTACATGCCAGGTTTGAAGACGTCATCAATATCCGGGAAAGAGAGATACTGACCGGTTGCAACGGCCAGGCCGGTATTTCGCGCAATGGAAACGCCCTGGTTTTGCTGTTCAATCACCTGCATCTGCGGCAGTTTTTCACGCCAGCTTTCGACGATCTGCATCGAGCGGTCAGTTGAGCCATCATTGACAATAATGACTTCCATGCTGTCGATGCGTTGATTCACAAGGCAGGTAAAGAACTGATCCAGAAAAGCTTCGCCGTTATAAACGGCAACCACCACGCTTAACAATGGCGCTGAATTTTGCATAAGAAACCTGATTATTTTTGATTGTCGACCAAAGCAATGTACTGCTGGCAAATGGCATTGATACCGAACGACGCAATCGTTGCATCGCCAACGACCGGCGGGGCGGTATAAATATCTACCAGGGTTTTTGCCAGTGACGCGTCATTTAGCTCTGCCAGCCCGCGCGCTAAGGCGCCGGTGAGGATTTCTGCGGGGCCACCCGGACAATTGGTACTGACCGGTGGCGTCTGGCAGATAATGGATTCCACCAGCACATTACCAAAACCTTCGCAGTCAGAACTTAACACTAAGAGGCGTGCCCCTTTAATCCAGGGGTAGGGATTGGAGTCGAAGGGACGGAAAACCGTCTTGTCTTCAATACCCAGGCCGCGGGCAAGCTGTTTGAGCTTTTGAATTTTGGCTTCGGAACCATTGCCCATCATGACAAGCGTAGTGTCGAGCTGGCTCTGTGCGAACGCGCGTAAAAGACGGTCGTGGCGTTTGTGTTCATGGAAGCGGCCGACATGGATGATGTAATCCTTCCCTTGCATCTCGAAGGGGGCATCCGCCAGACGCTGAATTTCAGGGATATCAAAAGGATTGTGGATAACCGCTTTACGCCGGAGTTTCAGAGACAGGGTCTCGGAAAGGTCTTTCAGCACGGCGCCTGAGACGGCGACAACGTTTCGGTTTTCGTAGGTATGACGAATTTTAAGATGCTTAAACCAGCGCGAAAGCCCGCTGCGATGGCGAAGATAGGAGAAAGAGAACAT
Organism: Enterobacter sp. 22499; assembly: GCF_052044815.1. Taxonomy (NCBI): domain Bacteria; kingdom Pseudomonadati; phylum Pseudomonadota; class Gammaproteobacteria; order Enterobacterales; family Enterobacteriaceae; genus Enterobacter; species Enterobacter sp. 22499. The sequence continues at coordinate 160,739 of NZ_JBQENR010000007.1, forward strand.
GCCATGCACGCAGAACCAGACTTTTTCACGCTCCAGCGCGCGGCAGTGCGCCACAATGCGGTCAGTTTTGTGCAGATGAGAGAACACAACGTCAAATTTTCCGCTGCGCTCAGCCCGCTCAATTGCCTGATCCAGCAGGCGGGCTCGGCGTGGGATCTCCGTCAACTTGCGCCACGGTTTTTTGCAGGTATCCTGAACCACCTGATAATCAATGCCTTCCGGGATGGCGTAATCACACACTTTCCGCAGAGAGAAAAGGGAGACCTGATGCCCCATTTCCGTTAATCCGCTGGAAAGTGTAAGAACTGTTTTTTCAGCTCCCCCACCGGGTAAACCATCAATAATCATTAGGATGCGCATTTTTAATCCAGTAATTTTTGATAAAGCGAAATAAGCTGACTTGACAGTTTTTCGGGGGTGGCGTCTTTTACCCGTTCACGTGCCGCTTGCCCCATCGTGTTATTTTTTCCCAGAGAAGGAGTGGCTGCAATTGCCTCCTTCAATGTGTTGATATCCAGGGCGTCACAATAAAATCCGTTCTGGCCTTGCTGAATAAATTCAGCGCCTCCGCAACTCTCTGAAGTAATGACGGGCAAGCCGCAGGCCATCGCTTCAAGAATGACGTTTGGAAAGGGATCATACAGCGTTGGCAACAGTAAACCATCGGATAGCTGATAAAAAGGCAGCGTTTCTTTCTGCATCCCCAGGAAACGGATTTGCCCTTCGCAGCCCAATGAACGGGCGAGGTCACGATAACGATGTTCTGCTTTATCCTGTCCAACCACAATCAGCCAGGCTGAAGTTCCTGCGATAGCGCGTATGGCGCTGGCCAATCCTTTTCGTTCAAATCCCGATCCTACAAAACAGAACACCACGGCATCGGCTGGCAAACCAAATTGCTGACGCAGCGCGGCACGCTGTGCTTCCTGGGCCGGAACGAAGCGGCTGGAATCAATTGAATTATAAATCACATGGATCTTTTTTGCGTCAATATCAAAGTCTTCGACGATTTCGCGTTTGATCATCTCCGCATTACAGATAACCGCTTTCAGCTCTGGCGCCTGGTACATTTCACGCTCGGCGTGCATCACGTAGCGGTGATAGCGGTCGACCATCAGCATTTTCGCGCGCCAGGCGGGCAGGATGCGCGCACGCTGTAGCAGCCAGCGGCGATGAACGCCATCGCCAGCGCGGTAGATATCACAGCCCGGAATCCGCTCGTGGCTTTGCACAATATCAAACTGCTGTTGCTGCCACAGCGCGCGGGCAGCATGGGCAAACCCGCGTTCGCGGCTAATTCGGCCCCATTTGCGCGGGTCGCAAATATGGATATGCCAGTCGTCCTGTCTCTCGCCCTGCCATTCACGCGTAATGACGTTGAGTTCAAGATTCTGATTGCTCAGTGCGGTGAGCGCACGTGAAACGAAGCGCTCTGCTCCGCCATCAGGGCGATACTTTTGGCGAACAATCGCCAGACGATGGTGTTTCATGACAAATATCTCCTTGCAGCGGAGACGACAGCATCAACAGGAATGGCGTCGAGATAGCGTTCTTTCGTTTTGGTATCAATAGCGTCGGGATCGGGAAGGGGACCGTAGTCGCCAGCCCAGATGACTTCACCGTTGACTTGCCATGGAGACCAAAACGTCAGTTTGGAAGGGCCAAACAGCGCCACGCAGGGCGTCTGCAGCGCGGCGGCCATATGCATCGGAACGGAGTCAACGCCAATAAAAAGACACGCGTGGTCGATGAGTGAGGCCAGCTGGCGCAACGTTAGCTGTCCCGCCAGCGAGACGACCCCCGTTTTCGGTGAGGCGGCGAGTATGCGATCTATCATCGCCAGCTCTTTTTTATCCGGCCCGGCCGTGAGTACAACGGTATGCCCATCCTGCTGCAGCGCGGTGATGGTTTGCGCCATTTTGCTTTCATCCCAGCATTTGAAGAACCAGCGTGATGTCGGCTGAATGACGATGTAGTTATCGCCCACTCCTTTTTGCACCAGCTGCTGGTGGGCGTGGTGCCAGTCTTCTGCGCTGTAGGCCATGGTAACAGCTGGCTCAGGTGCGACCTGTAATGGTGACAGAATGGAGAGATTTTGTTCGACAGTGTGCAGGGATTTGTGATTTGCAACAGAGACTAAATCGCTATGACAGAAACGCCAGAATGGATTGTTGCGTTTGTTAAAGGCGAATCCGAGGCGAACCGGCGCACCAGTGAAACGGGTAACGATAGCGCTACGCCACTGATCGGCAAGATTTATCACCAGATGATAATGTTGCTTTCGTAACGCGCAGAGTAACTGCCACTCCTTTTGAAGGTGCTTTAGCGTGCCCAGCTGCTTCCATTTACGATCGATTCCATAAATAGTGCCAATCGTCGGATGCGCGGCGAGCATATCGCGCGTTTCTTCATACAACAGCACGTCAATTTGCGCTTGTGGCCATTTTTGACGTAATGAATCAATGACGGGGGTGGTCAATAACATATCGCCATGATGGCGGAGTTTGATCAGTAGAATGCGCAAATCAGGCGTGTCAGGTAAGTTATTCATCATCATCTTATCGGCGTTGTACTGTTGGCAATTCTAATAGACCTGGTAGCGACTTGCACTCTTTCTCCATAATCTCAGGAATTTCCCAGGAAGGGTTTACTCAGGCTTTGGAGAGTGCGTAACATAGCGCTAACTTCCCTGTCATGCGGACTCATTATGAAAAAACCAGCGTTTATCATCACGATTGATACTGAGGGCGATAATCTCTGGGAGAATCACCGCGTCATTAAAACGGAAAATGCGCGCTATCTGGCCCGGTTCCAGGCCCTTTGTGAGCGTTTTGGTTTTAAGCCCGTATGGCTGACAAACTATGAGATGGCAATCGAGCCCGTTTTCATTGAATTCGCCAGGGACGCGATCGCTCGTGGTCAGGGGGAGGTGGGTATGCACCTTCATGCATGGAATAGCCCACCTGAGCACGATCTCACGGGAGATGACTGGCGCTGGCAACCGTATCTGATTGAATTTTCAGACGAGGTGATGCGTGAGAAAGTGCTGTTCATGACCCGTCTGCTGGAAGAGACATTCCAGACCAAAATGCTGAGCCACCGCGCCGGGCGTTGGGCATTTGATAGCCGCTATGCAAAATTGCTCGTTGAACTGGGCTACCAGGTTGATTGCTCCGTGACGCCACGCGTGAACTGGCGCAATGCGAAAGGTGCTCCGCAGGGCTGTGGTGGAACGGATTATCAGCATTTCCCCGACCACGCCTATTTTATGGATTTAGATACTATTTCCCGGGCGGGAAATAGCCCCTTACTCGAAGTGCCGATGAGCATTCAGTATAAACATCCGGCCTGGTTGAATACGATCAAACAGGGATACGATCGGCTTCGCGGTAAATATCGCTCGCCTTCCGTGAACTGGCTACGACCGACCGGTGGCAATGCGTCGCAGATGATTCAGGTCGCGCAGCAATGCCTGTCGCGGGGAAATGACTATGTGGAGTTTATGCTTCATTCGTCAGAATTTATGCCCGGCGGAAGCCCCACGTTTAAAGATGAGGCGGCGATCGAAGGGTTGTATCAGGATTTAGAAGCGCTTTTTAGCTGGCTATCCGATAAGACGGTGGGGATGACGCTGGCGGAGTTTTATCAATACAAGAAAAAATAATGCCCGGCTGGCGGGCATTATCTCTTATTGATGTTGTCTGGTTTGCGAGAAGGGAGTACTCAATGCAAACAGAGTAACAAAGAATATTAGGGCTTCTGAGCTCAATAAAATGACGTCCGTCAGGCCATAGAGTAATAAAAGAAGCATCGTTGTCAGCAGCAGGCCATTTCGGTTTTTAAGCGCGTAAGCGATCATCGAAACGAAGAAAAAGAGTAATATCGCCAGACCCGGAAGCCCCTGCAGAGAGTATTTTTCGATAAATTCATTGTGCAGATGTATCCTGATATACTCGAGTGCGGATACGAGGTGCGGGTGCCCCTCTTGAACATAATGCTGTGACCATACCTCGCGATCTTCGATTGACTGTCCCAGTGGGTGGGCCAGACCGTTCTGAAGACCCACTATCCACATGGAAAAACGCGCCCCGAGTGACGTGGCGTCAATGCCTTGTTGGTAGATTGCAAATTCCCTCTGCGTTTGATCTATCTTTGGCGAGATCAAAGGCTTGTAGCTAACGATAATAATGCCCGCCACAACACATAAGAAAATCAGCATTGATTTAAGGTGAATTCTTCTGAAATGGTAAAGGGTCAGCACAATCGCCATAAGCAAATACAGCCCCATGGCAGCACGCGTCCCTGTCAAAAGAATAACGAACCAGGAAATTAATACGGTGAGACCCGCTACAACATACAATTTTCTGTTTTTCTTAAGATAAAGACTGTATATGAGCGCCAGCGACAGTACAGAGTATACATAGGCTGACACGGTCGCACGATTTATGGCCATCTCGATACGCCCCATTCCCTGGCAGGCCTGCCATAAGCCATAGACCGTGGCAAGGATGAGTCCCGCGCCAGAGGCGTATAAGAAGTATTTCTGAAATGATTCTTTATCAATATACGATTTGAACCGATCAAGATAAAAAACGAGAATGCTCGCTAATATCAGTTTCTTACTGGCACCCAGATAATCGCTGTAAGCGTTTAAACCTTCGCTATGGTATTCGTACACCATATACCAGACAAGATTGAGTAGCCCAATCAGCAATATGGGGAGCGCGATTGAAAAGGGGCGCAGGGTGATTTTTTTATATTCGCAAGCTAAGCCGATAATGCTGGCATAAACCGCAATATAGAAAAATTCGCGTTGTTTACCTGAGCTCAGCAGCACCAATGCAAACGAAATGAGGCTCAAAATCAGCGTCAGCTGATAGAGCCGCAGTTTTACTTTTTCCATAATGCCTCAATGACCCTTTTTTTGTAGCTGAAACGTACATCTCTGGAGAAGAAAAAAGAGAAAGAATAAAGTGCGTTTACCCGCGCCTTAACCTGTTTGAGTTGCTGGTCGGTCAAATGTTTTCGATGGTTACTGTAAATATCAAACCAGTGGCAATTAACCAGATGCCTGAATGATTGCGGTAAGGTGTTTTCCATCTGTAAGGTGCATTCAACCAGCGTAGCGATTTTGCTGGCGTCAAGACGGCTCGACAAGCTGTCGCTGCGTTTGATGTAATAGTAGTGTCCCTGGCGCTGATAGAATATTTTGTGCGATTGCATCAGCATGCCGGGAAATACCGCGAAATCTTCATAGCAGACCATAGACGGGATCGGGTTGCTTGCATACAGCTTACGGTGGATGAATTGCCCGATGAGATGCGCCTGAAAATCTTTGTGCTGCAGGAAACGCTTTATTGCATCATGTTGCGATAATGAGACGGGCGTGAATCCCTGCCAGGCGGAGGTGATTTTCCGCATATCGCGAATTTCCAGCAGGCGCGTCAGCAACATATCAGGACGCTCTGCTTTCAGGAAGGCGACGGCATCCCGGATGCTACCCGGCTTTAACAGATCGTCGCTATCAAGCATCGTGATGTAATCGCCTGACGCCAGCGAGACTGCGCTGTTTCGAACATGCCCTACGTTACGGTACTCAACGTATTGGCATTGCGCATGCGGAAGCTTTGGCAACCACGCCTCAATAATATCCTGTGTGGAATCGTTGGAACTGTCATTAATGATAATAACTTCTACATCATCGCCTGCATTCTCAATCGCGTTTTGCAGACTTTCCAGCGTGGCGTGAAGCGTGTTTTCGGCATTATGTGCGGCAATAATGATGCTGAGAAAAGCCATAGTAATTAGTTCCCCTGAGCATCAAAGGCAGATTTTGCTGTTGGTAGCCCGCAAATGAAATGTTTGAGTTCGTCCAGCGATTCATCTGTTACCGCGAAGAGTTCTTCCCGGCCTTGCGGGAAATAATAACGAGTTTCAAAAACATACGAGCAAATATTATCATCGTTGCCAATCAGCAACACGTTGCCAAGCGGGCGCTGCTCGTAGTGACAGCACGGACCGAACAGTAAGACGACCGGCACGCCAACCGCATCGGCGATGTAGACATTCCCCGAGTCGGAGGCGATATAACAATCCATTTTAGAAATTGCCCACGGAAGCTCTTCAAGCGAGATCTTGCCAATCAGATTAATAAAGTTGGGCAGTTCACCGTAAGCGCGGGTGATGTCATCCATCCAGGACTGTTCATTTGGGGCGCCAAAGACATAAAACTCGCAGGGCAGGTCGGCGAGACGATCGGCAATTTGCTTCCAGATGACAGGCGGAACGGTTTTGGCTTTATTCCCGGCGGCGATACTGATGCCAATGCGGACCGCGCCGGGTTTATCAAGGATCGCCGGATAAGTCGCGGGTTTAAACAGTGGCTTTGTGGCGTGCTTTGGAGAGTCTTGCCAGGTCAGAGCGCGGTCGGCCAGCTTAAGATAGTCAGTGACTGTTAACGTTTTTCTACCGTGGTCAACCGTACCATCGGCCGTTGAATAGAAAATCCCGTGATACCACCTGCGCGTGTAAGTGCTTAAGAATTGCTTGTTTTTGGCGTTACAAACGGAGGCGAAAAAAAGATTCACGCTGTTAGGCTGCAGAAGGTAGACGTTGTCATAGCGGTTCATGATCCTGCAGGCGAAACAGAGCTTACGCCACAGGTTACGCTTATGCTGCTCAATAAAATAAATCTCTTCGACCGTCTCGTCGTGCTTCGCCAGCGCACCCACGCTGCGGCTGATGAGCACGTCGCTTTTTTGTAGCCAGGCCAGAAGAGGCGTTGCATTAACAAAATCACCGATTTTGGCTGTCTGAATGACCAGGTTTTTCCCTGTCTCTTTGCGCAACAGCTTGCGGATAAGCTTCACCGGAAAGAGTAAAATCAGCAGAAATACGTAACTCATGGGTTAAATATCCCTGTTGGAAAGCCAACGGCTGCCCTGTAAAAATGAAAAAATCGCATCTGCGCTGATATCCTTCGTTTGCTGAGTCGGGCTGACCATCTGATGCTGGTTTTTGCCATAGCCCCCGATCAGGCCGGGATCGGTCGGGCCAAAAAGGGTGATATTTGGGCGATCCAGCGCCGCGGTTAAATGGCTTAAACCCGTATCCACGGAAACAACGGCGTTAGCGCCTGCCAGCTCTGCGGCAACCTGCGCCAGCGTGAGTTTGGGTAACACCTCGACGTGGGAAAAGCCTGCTGCCAGACGCGCCGCACGCTGCCGCTCATGCTCAGCGCCCCACGGGAGTTTAATATGGATACCGGAGGGTTGCATTAGTTCAATCAGCCTTCGCCAGTGTGTTTCCGGCCAGTGCTTATCGTCGCGCGTTGTGGCATGCAGAAAGACAAGATAAGGCTGAGCACAGGGATCTGTATTGCGCAAAAAGTGCTGCGCAATGGCGTAGTCGCCCTGCGCTTCCGGTTTCGCATAGCCGAGGCTTTTCGCAAACAGCTCGCGGGTGCGTTCTACGGCGTGCTGCTGCTTTGCGATGTGGTGGCGGCGGTTATAGAACAGACTCGCCAGCGGTTCGCGGGCGGTGTGCCAGTCCATGCCGTGCTTTACGCCGTGCGCCAGACGCGTGACCAGCGCCGCGCTTTTCACCAGCCCCTGCGCGTCGATAATCGCGTCGTAACGCTGCGCCTGCACCGTTTCACGGAAGGCTTTACGCTCAGCTTTAATCGGCGCGGAGAACCACGCTTTGCGCCAGCGGCGAATCGCGACCGGGATCACGCGGTCAACCGCTTCATGCCAGGTGGGGATCTGCGCGAAGCCTTCTTCAACCACCCAGTCAAAACGGATGCCGGGAATGGCCCGCATGGCGTCCGTCAGCGACGGTAGCGTATGCAGCACATCACCCATTGAGGAGGTTTTAACGATCAATACCCGCATCCGTTATCCTTCTTCGCTCAACAGCAGTTCGTTGAGCTCTTCGAGAACGCGCTCTGGGGTAATGTCGATCAGGCTCTGATGGTAACCTTCAGCGGCATCGCCTTTGCGTACCTTGTGGTAGCCGGTGATCAAACGGATTACGCGCGCTTTGTGCGACAGCGGCGGCGTGAAGTCCGGGCTGCTTGGGCCATACAGCGCAACCAGCGGACGATCCAGCGCGGCGGCGACGTGCATCAGGCCAGAGTCATTGCTGACCACGGCCTTACAGGCGGCAATCAGGATAACGGCCTGCTCAAGCTGCGTTTCTCCAGCCAGGTTGCGGCACCAGGCCTGTTGCTCGGTGCTCAGCGTGGCGAGAATTTCGTTGCCCGCCTCGTGATCCTTCGCCGAGCCAAACAGCACAATCTGGTAGCCTTCGTCGATCAGCTGTTTCGCCAGCTCTGCATAGTGGTAGTGCGGCCAGCGTTTTGCCGGGCCAAATTCTGCGCCGGGGCAGAAGCCAATCATTGGGCGTTCGGACGAAAGGCCAAACGCGTTGCAGGTGTGGGATTTCTCCCCTTCGTTCACCTGAAGCTGCGGCCACAGTAGCGGCTGCGGCAGATCTTTCGCGCTGCGCATGACGCCTTTGTCGTAGGCCAGCGCCACGTAGCGCTCCACCATCAGCGGCCAGGCTTCTTTATCCAGCACCCTGGCATCGTTCAGCAGGCCGTAGCGCATTTCGCCGCGCCAGCCGGTACGGTGCGGGATGCCTGCAAAGAAGGGCACAAGGGCGGATTTGAAGGAGTTAGGCAGCACGTACGCACGGTCATAGCGCTTCTCGCGCAGGCTATGACCGAGTTTGCGGCGTTCACCGATTTCCAGCGCCCCGTGGCCGAGCGGCATCGGGATCGCCTCGTTTACTTCCGTCATACGCGATAACAGCGGACGGCACCATGCGGGTGCCATCACGTCGATTATCGCCTGGGGATAACGCGCCTTGAGCGTGCGATAGAGACTTTGCGACATCATCATGTCGCCCACCCATGACGGGCCGATCACCAGAATCTTCATACTTACGCGTCGCGGTTCAGCCAGGCCATATATTCCGTTACGCCTTCGGCAACGGTCTTGAACGGCTTGTCATAACCTGCTGCGCGCAGGTTGGTCAGGTCGGCCTGCGTGAACGCCTGGTAACGGCCCTTCAGCTTGTCCGGGAACGGAATGTACTCGATGCTGCCTTTCTTATGGTATGCCAGCGTTGCGTCTGCCACCGCCTGGAAGGATTCCGCGCGGCCCGTGCCCAGGTTGAAAATGCCGGAGACGCCGTTTTCCAGGAACCACAGGTTTACGGCTGCAACGTCGCCTACGTAGACGAAGTCACGCTTGAAGCCGTCGCTGCCTTCGAACAGTTTCGGGCTTTCACCGTTATTCAACTGGGTGTTCAGGTGGAACGCCACGCTCGCCATGCTGCCCTTGTGCCCTTCGCGCGGCCCGTAAACGTTGAAGTAGCGGAAGCCGACAATCTGCGAGTTCGCTTCCGGCAGGATCTGACGCACGTACTCGTCAAACAGGAACTTGGAGTAGCCGTAGACGTTCAGCGGCTGCTCGTATTCGCGGGATTCGATAAAGTCCGAGGTGCGCCCGCCGTAGGTTGCCGCGGAAGAGGCGTACAGGAACGGAATTTCACGCTCCAGGCAGTAGTGCAGGATCTCTTTAGAGTACTGATAGTTGTTATCCATCATGTACTTGCCGTCCCACTCGGTGGTGGAAGAGCACGCACCTTCGTGGAAGATGGCTTCGATCTCGCCGAACTCTTCACCCGCCATAATCTGGATAAGGAAGTCTTCTTTATCCATGTAGTCAGCGATGTTCAGATCCACCAGGTTAACGAACTTGGTGCCGTCTTTCAGGTTGTCCACCACCAGAATGTCGGTGATGCCCTTATCATTGAGGGCCTTAATAATGTTGCTGCCGATAAAGCCCGCGCCGCCGGTAACGATGATCATAACTGTAACCTTTGAAGTGTTGAGCCCGGGGACAATCCCGGACGCTAATATTCATATCATATCATCACAATGCCCGGTCTTCAGCCATTCACCGATATGCAGCAGGGGTACACGTGATTTATGCTGCAAAAACGAGAAGAGATACGGTGTCATCTCGTCATGAACTATAGGTTTGGGTAATATGTGCCAAAATTTGCCGAGTCTGGAGAATTGCAATGCGTGGTGATTTTTACAAACAGTTAAACAGCGACCTCGACACCGCACGTGCGGAAGGGTTGTTCAAAGAAGAGCGTATTATCACGTCTGCCCAGCAGGCGGATATCACCGTTGCCGACGGCAGCCATGTGATCAACTTTTGCGCGAACAACTACTTAGGTCTTGCGAATCACCCTGAGCTGATTGCCGCCGCGAAAAACGGCATGGACACCCACGGCTTTGGCATGGCCTCCGTGCGCTTCATCTGCGGCACCCAGGATAGCCACAAGCAGCTTGAGCAAAAGCTGGCAAACTTCCTCGGAATGGAAGACGCGATTCTGTACTCCTCCTGCTTCGACGCCAACGGCGGTCTGTTTGAAACCCTGCTCGGCGCAGAAGATGCGATTATCTCCGACGCCCTGAACCACGCCTCCATCATCGACGGTGTCCGCCTGTGTAAAGCGAAGCGTTTCCGCTACGCCAACAACGACATGGTTGAGCTGGAAGCGCGGCTCAAAGAGGCACGCGAAGCGGGTGCCCGCCACGTACTGATCGCGACCGACGGCGTGTTCTCCATGGACGGCGTGATCGCCAACCTGAAGGGCGTGTGCGACCTGGCGGATAAATACGACGCGCTGGTGATGGTCGATGACTCCCACGCGGTCGGTTTTGTCGGTGAAAACGGCCGCGGCTCCCATGAATACTGTGACGTGATGGGCCGGGTGGACATCATCACCGGTACGCTGGGCAAAGCGCTCGGCGGCGCGTCCGGCGGTTATACCGCTGCGCGTAAAGAGGTGGTTGAGTGGCTGCGTCAGCGCTCCCGTCCGTACCTGTTCTCCAACTCCCTGGCGCCAGCCATTGTGGCCGCCTCCATCAAAGTGCTGGAGATGGTTGAGTCCGGCGCCGAGCTGCGCGACCGCCTGTGGGCAAACGCCCGTCTGTTCCGCGAAAAAATGAGCGCCGCAGGGTTCACCCTGGCCGGCGCTGACCACGCGATCATTCCGGTGATGCTGGGCGACGCAGTTGTGGCGCAGCAGTTTGCCCGCGAGCTGCAGAAAGAAGGGATTTACGTCACCGGGTTCTTCTTCCCGGTGGTACCAAAAGGTCAGGCGCGTATCCGCACCCAGATGTCTGCGGCGCATTCGCCTGAACAAATTGAGCGTGCGGTGGAAGCCTTTACCCGCATCGGCAAACAGCTGGGCGTAATTGCCTGAGGACGTGTGATGAAAGCGTTATCCAAACTGAAAGCGGAAGAAGGGATTTGGATGACCGACGTGCCGGAGCCGGAAGTCGGTCATAACGATCTGCTGATCAAAATTCGTAAAACCGCCATCTGCGGTACTGACGTTCACATCTACAACTGGGATCAGTGGTCGCAAAAAACCATTCCTGTCCCAATGGTTGTCGGTCACGAATATGTTGGTGAAGTGGTCGGCATCGGCCAGGAAGTCAAAGGCTTTAGCATTGGCGATCGCGTCTCTGGTGAAGGCCATATTACCTGCGGTCACTGCCGCAACTGCCGTGGCGGTCGCACCCACCTGTGCCGCAACACCGTCGGCGTGGGCGTAAACCGTCCGGGCTGCTTCGCGGAATACCTGGTGATCCCGGCGTTTAACGCCTTCAAAATCCCGGACAATATCTCTGACGATTTGGCCTCCATCTTCGACCCGTTCGGCAATGCGGTACACACCGCGCTCTCCTTCGACCTGGTCGGTGAAGACGTGCTGGTTTCCGGCGCCGGCCCAATCGGCATTATGGCGGCAGCCGTGGCGAAGCACGTGGGCGCGCGCAACGTGGTGATCACCGACGTGAATGAATACCGCCTGTCGCTGGCGCGCAAAATGGGCGTCACCCGCGCGGTGGATGTCTCGAAAGAGAGCCTGACCGACGTGATGGAAGAGTTGGGCATGACCGAAGGCTTTGACGTGGGTCTGGAGATGTCCGGCGCGCCACCGGCGTTCCGCACCATGCTGGACACCATGAACCACGGTGGCCGTATCGCGATGCTGGGCATTCCGCCGTCAGAAATGTCCATCGACTGGAACAAAGTCATCTTCAAAGGGCTGTTCATCAAAGGCATCTATGGCCGCGAGATGTTCGAAACCTGGTACAAGATGGCTGCGCTGATCCAGTCCGGCCTGGATCTGTCCCCGATTATCACTCACCGTTTCTCCATCGATGAGTTCCAGCAGGGCTTCGACGCGATGCGTTCCGGCCAGTCAGGGAAAGTGATCCTGAGCTGGGATAAGTAAACAAAAAGGGGCCTCAGGCCCCTTTTTTACTGATTCTTTTTCTCTTCATCCGTCAGGTAGCGCACCTTGCGGGTATAGTCCTGCCCTTTGAACAGCAATTTGTTATCCGGCGATTCCAGATACTTCTGCCATTCGGAAAGCGGGAAACCCCCGTGCGCGCCAATCACCTCTTTCGGCACAACGGCTTCCTGACCGCCGATCTTCTTGGAGACCGGCCAGTTCATCCAGTCGCCCAGGTTAACCGTTTTAACATCCAGCATGTCCAGCAGCGCGGCGAGCGGCAGCTGATCGGTCGGCGGCTGCGTGTCGTCCATCAGCTCCCAGGTATCCTGGAACAGCGTCAGCCACAGCGGGCAAATGCGACGCCAGGTCTTTTTGGTTGCGGCAAGAAACGCGCCGTTAACGTGATCGACCAGATACGGGCGCACCGTTTCTTTGTAATATGCCGGCACTTTTTCTGCGGGGGCGCCGTCCAGCTTGGCGATCATTTTGCCCTGACGGAAGCTGGAGTAGATGTGCATATCGGCCATGTTGATCTGGGGCATCTTCAGCAGGTTGAGATCGGAGTCGATCATCAATACGCCTTCTCCGCGCGCCTGAAGCGGAGCGTTAAGCTTCACCAGACGGCTGAGGTAGATTTGCTTGTAGCGGTACCCCTCTTCACGTTTTGGCAGCGTGAGGGTCACAACGCGGGTTTTTGGCGGCAGCTCGCCGAAAGCGGATTCAGGCTGATCGCTGACGATAACAATCTCGCTGACGTCGGTGGCGTAACGCTCTGCAAAGGTCGCTGATAATAACGCCTCTTCGACGAAATCCGCGCCCGTACAAGGGATCACGATGGAATCAACCGCAACGAGATCGCGCGTGACCGGAAGGGAAGCGTAAGGAATGTTATGACGCCCGGTAATGTGGCGGTAGCGAGCATTCAGGAATTTAAACATGTTCTTCTCGTTTGGTTATTGCGCGCCAAGAACGGCCTCGACACCGTTAACATAGCTTTCAATGGCATACACGTTGCAGACATTCTGGTGCGCGGCTGCGGCGAGCCGGGCGCGCAGAGCAGGATCCTGCCAGATATTATCCAGATGTTGAGCAAGTTGCGACACATCGCTCCACGGGAACAGCAGCCCGGTCGACTCATGGTCGATCAATTCTGCCGTGCCGGTTACCTTGGAGCCAATCACCGGAATATTCAGCAGCATTGCCTCCAGCACGACTCGGGGCAAACCTTCGCTCTTCGAAGCCAGAATAAACGCGTCAAAGGTGGCGAGATAGTCAAAAGGCGTATTCTGGAAACCGGTAAAAATGATGTGCTCAGCAATCCCCAGCGCGTCAGCCTGCGCCGTCAGCGCGCCGCGTTCAGCCCCTTCACCGACCAGCACCATCTTCCATTTTGCTTGCGGGTGCTTCTGGTTGAACTGGGCCAGCGCCTCCAGCGTGTGGTGATTGGACTTGCGAGGGATAAGCGACCCAATGCTGCCGAACACAAACGTCTCATCATCAATGTTCAGACGCTGGCGCATCGCGCGTCGGTCAGGTAAAGGCTGGTGGATGTCGATGGCATTATTGACTGTCGTACACAGTTCGGGCCGGACGCCATGCTGAAGCAACACGCGTTCAACGCCGTGCGAAACCGCGATGATTTTTGTGGCATGTGCGTTGACCAGCTTCACCAGCGGTGGGGTCAATACAGGTTCAATGCGACAGTGCTGAATCAACCGCGCCTGCAGTTTCGCTGCCGCGAGATAGCCTTCCTCATTTGAGCCGGGTTGGTTATTCATATAGAGCGTATCGAAACCGCCCTCCATGAAAAGCGTCTCGATTTTGCTGACGTTAGGCCTGATTCGCCACAGGATATCCACGTAACGAGTCAATGCCTTACGGGCGCTGCGTGAGAAAAATAGCAGGCTACGTCCCGCTTCCTTCAGTAATTTGGCCCAGAGCGGCTGCTGACGCTGAGGGATCACGATGAGCGGGATCCCGATGCTGTTGAGCACCTGACCAATCGCCTCACCTTCAGCGCGGCTATAATCACTGTAAAAACAACACGTAATATCGAATTTATCGCGATTGATCCGCTTCAGGAGCTCAAGCATACTGTTGGTGCCTCCCCCCCATTCTTTACCCGTATCCAGGAGGAGAATTTTACTTTTGTGCGGCATGTCTGAATCCGTGTGCTACCCTTCATCTGACTGCATTATAAAGAATTTGTTGAAATAAAATAGATTTTTCTATTTTATTGCGCTTCAGAATTAGACAAAACGTCATACGTGCTTATTTGAAAAGTGTGATTCAGGACTTTAATCATCTCTACTCATTTATATAGTATTAATCATATTCATTTATGCTGCTGTTGAGAGTGGAAACATGTTTAAAATAACGATCTGCTTATTAACGTTTAATTCTGAAAGATTATTGCACGATGTTATTCCGCCTCTTTTAAAAATAGCGGATGAGATCGTCGTTGTAGATTCAGGCAGTACGGACAAAACACGTTTTATTTGTGAGAGCTATGGACTGCTCCCTGTCTATAAAAAATTTGGCTGGCATGGCGAGCAGATGAATCATGCCATATCCTTAGCCAGCAATGACTGGGTCCTGTGCATCGACTGTGATGAAATTCTTGACCAGGAAACAGTTGATGCTATTTCAGCGTTAAAAGCAGGTGATGAGCCTGACCCCGGAACGGCATGGCGAATATGCCGCCACTGGTTTGTTCTGGGTAAAGAAGTCCGGACGATCTATCCTGTTTCATCCCCTGATTACCCTGTACGTCTTTTTAACCGGAAACAGTCCCGATTTAATAACAGACCGGTAGACGATCAGGTGGAAGGTTTTCTCCGTTGTGAATGTATTCCGGGCTATGTAAAACATGATACGTTTCCCACTCTGCATGAGCTTTTTAACAAATTAAATTGTTATACAACCCGTCTGGTACAATATCATAAAATACGCCCCTCTATCGGGCGCGGCATCATCAGTGCCATCGGGGCTTTTTTTAAATGGTATTTGTTTAGCGGCGCCTGGCGTCAGGGTAAAGTGGGAGTGGCGACAGGACTGTATGCCACAGCCTACAGCTTTTTGAAGTATTTCAAATCCTGGTATTTGCATCAGGAGAAAAAAAAGCCCGTTGCGAATGAGCAGACGGGCTCTCAGATTGCGAAATAAGCGTCAGGCTTTCTTGCCCCATCCCTGCCACTGCTGCTGGACGTATTTCACCAGCGTACTGTTACTGATGCTGTCTCCGATGACAGAGAAGACGCGGGTCGCGTAGACCGGTTCTAGCGGCTGCTTCGGTACACAGCGCTTCACGCCGCGGAACGGGTTACGCGGTGCCGTCGGGACGGGCTGCGCAGAATTCGGCGTAGAGGTATCCACCTGCGGCTCGTTCAGCAGATCGCTCGGGCGTACCAGCGTGATATCGGCGGGTAAGGTCGGCAGCATTTGCTGCAAAACGCGAACGGTAGACGGATGCGGGTGCCCGATGGCAATCGCCGAACCGTTACGGCGCGCCAGCTGTACCGCGCGGTTGAACTGCACGCGGATATCCGCTTCGTTCTGGGAGTCGTCCAGGAAGACTTTGCGCTTGATGACCTTCACCCCCGTACCCTGAGCGGCACGCATCGCCTGGCTGTTGCCAATGGTCATGCTGTCGAGGAAATAGAGATTGTAACGCTCCAGCGCCTGCATCACCTTCAGCATACCGTACAGGCTGGAGGTCATCGCGCTACCCATATGGTTGTTCAGACCCACGGCATACGGCACCTTGTTGTAGGCGTCGCGGATGATGCGTTCGATCTCATCGCTGCTCATATCCGGGCGCAGGGTGTCTTTTTCCAGCGGCTGCTTGCTGAGCGGTGCCATCGGAAGATGGATGAGGACCTGGTGGCCGCTATTGTGCGCTTTGGTCGCCATTTCATGCGCGTGAGGCGCATTCGGCAGGACGGCGACGGAGATGGCTGATGGCATCGCCAGCACCTGATTTTCATAGTGTGGTCGATAACCGAAGTCATCAATCACGATGGCGAGTTTACCTGCATATACCGGTGCAGCCAGCGCCAGTGCGCTGACGACGGAGAGAACCATTCGACGAAATTGAAGCAAAACTTATCTTCCCAACCACGGCTGTGGATTGACCGCCTGACCCTGACGACGAATTTCGAAATAGAGTGACGGGCGGCCCTGACCGCCACTGCTGCCCACAAGGGCGATGGGTTGGCCGGCGCGCACCTGGGTGCCGACGCTGACCAGCGCGCTCTGGTTGTAGCCGTAAAGACTCATGTCGCCTTTACCATGCTCGACCACCACCACCAGCCCGTAACCCTGCAGCCAGTCGGCCAGAATCACGCGGCCATCGGCGATGGCTTTCACTTCGCTACCTTCAGACGCACCGATAACGATCCCTTTCCAACGTAGCTCACCCTGCAGCTGTTCGCCATAGCGATGCAGAATAGTGCCGCGAACGGGCCAGTAGGCCTGACCGCGCGGGGAACCCAGACCGCCGGTACGCGACATCAGGGAGCGTTCGCTTTCGCTTGGCTTGTAGGTGGTCCCTTTGCGGGAGGCTTCCTGCTGCTTGTCGCGAACCGCCTGCGCCTCGCGGGCCTCTTTTTCGGCGCGCGCCTTCGCTGCGGCTTCCGCACGGGCAATGCTGTTACGCAGTTTTGATTCGTTGGCGCGCATTTCGCTCAGCTGGCTCTGTCCTGCCTGAATGGAGGACTCAAGACCCGACAGCGTTTTCTTGCGTTCGTTACGGGCCTGCTCAAGTTTCGCCTGCTGCGCTTTTTGTTCGTAGAGCAACGTCTGCTGCTGGCTCTGCTTCTCTTCCAGCTCCGCTTTTTGGGTGGAAACCTCTTCACGCGTCTGCTTCAGCTGTGCAATGGTCTCCTGACGCGCCTGGTTCAGATAGCCGAAATAGGCCTGCAGACGCTGGCCGCGCTGGCTCTCTTCACCGCTGAGGATCAGCTGGAGTCCGGTATGTTCACCCTGGCGGAATGCGGCATCCAGCTGTGCTGCGAGGTTGCGCTCCTGCGCATCACGCTGGCGCTCCAGTTTGGCAATCGACGCATTCATCTCGTCGATCTGTTTATTCAACTGGGTGAGGGTGTTTTGCGTTTCACGGAGTTTACGTGCGGCAGCGGAGATGGCCTCTTCCTGCTGCTTAAGCTGGGCGAGCAGGGTGGCGCGCTGCTGTTGCTGCTGGCGTACCGCACGCTCTTTGGTGGCGATATCGGCCTGAATGGATTTCAACTGGTCGCGGTCATCCGCGTGGGCGGATGCGGCGCACAGCAATACGCCAGCGCTGAGTGCGCTGGCGCAAAGCAGAGGTCTGACTGATAGCCTAAGCGGCTTCACGACCCATGTGATTGAAAAAATCGCCTTTCCCCTCATGGGGAGCGATTATTCCACGATGAACAGCGGCTTACCAGTCATCTCTTCAGGGATCGGCATACCCATCAGCGACAACATGGTTGGCGCGATGTCGGAAAGCTTACCGCCTTCTACTGCTTTCACTGATTTATCACCCACATAAATCAGCGGAACAGGCAGGTTGGTATGGGCGGTGTGCGCCTGACCGGTTGCCGGGTCACGCATCTGCTCGGCGTTACCGTGGTCAGCGGTGATCAGCAGCTGGCCGCCAACGGACTCAACCGCTTTCGCAACCTGCTCAACGCAGTGGTCCAGCGCTTCAACCGCCTTCACTGCCGCTTCCATTACGCCGGTATGGCCGACCATGTCGCCGTTCGGGTAGTTACAGATGATGGTGTCGTACTTGCCGCTTTCGATGGCCGCGACCAGTTTTTCAGTCAATTCCGCAGAGCTCATCTCTGGCTGCAGATCGTAAGTCGCGACTTTCGGCGAGTTGATCAGAATGCGCTCTTCGCCTTTGAACGGCTCTTCAACGCCGCCGTTAAAGAAGAAGGTCACGTGCGCGTATTTTTCCGTTTCGGAAATACGCAGCTGCGTTTTGTCGTTCTTCGCCATCCACTCACCGAAGGTGTTAGCCAGCGAGGCTGGTGGGTAAGCGCAAGGGGCGTTGATATCTGCCGCGTATTCGGTCAGCTGGATGAAGTCGATGTTAACCACTTTCTTACGGGCAAAACCGTCGAAGTCGCTGTTGACGAACGCACGGGTGATTTCGCGCGCGCGGTCAGCGCGGAAGTTCATAAAGATCAGCGCGTCGCCATCTTCCATTGCGGCATCGGCCTGGCCTTCAGCGCGGATCACGCTCGCTTTCACGAATTCGTCGTTTTCATCACGCGCGTAAGCGGCTTCAAGTGCTTCAACCGCAGTCGGGAACTGGAATTCCCCTTTTGCCAGAGTCATCAGGTCATAGGCCTGTTCAACGCGATCCCAGCGGTTGTCGCGGTCCATAGCGTAGTAACGGCCAATGATGGAGGCCACGCGGCCTTTGCCCAGCGCAGCGAATTTGTCTTCGAAGGCTTTCAGGGACCCTTCTGCGCTGCGCGGTGGCGTATCGCGACCGTCCAGGAAGGCGTGCAGGTAGATTTTTTCCGCACCGCGTTCAGCGGCCAGTTCAACCATCGCCATGATGTGATCTTCGTGGCTGTGCACGCCGCCTGCGGAGAGCAGACCCATGATGTGCACCGCTTTACCTGCCGCAACGGCTTTATCTACCGCACCGCAGAGAACCGGGTTAGCGAAGAAGGTGCGTTCTTTGATTTCGACGTCCAGACGGGTCAGATCCTGATACACGATACGACCCGCGCCGAGGTTAACATGGCCAACTTCGGAGTTGCCCATCTGGCGATCCGGCAGGCCCACTTCCAGACCGGATGCGTCAATCAGGGTATGCGGACGTTTTGCCCACAGTGCATCCATGACCGGGGTTTTTGCGTTGAAAATAGCGTTATCCTGGCTATCTTCACGGTAGCCATAGCCATCCAGAATCACCAGTACCATAGGTTTTTTAGAAACCGACATTGCAACAACCTCATGCTCAAGAGTCAAAATTTGCGTAATTTTACTACAGCTGAATCGATCAAATAGCCGCAGAAGATCAAAGAAAACGCGGGGGCAAGATGCTGACCGGACCATTTTGAGGCATTTTTTTAGGTGGCATGCCGCAGAAAATGGATTAGGTTATGGTCGCTGGCTGTATTTGCCAGAACGCACAGGTATACTCCTGTCCTGGTTTTTTATCACTTAGTCGGGAGTAGTTACCCTCCATGCAAGAAATTATGCAATTCGTTAGCCGCCATCCGGTACTGAGCATCGCGTGGATTGGCCTGCTGGCTGCTGTGCTGTTCACCACATTTAAGAGCCTGACGTCTAAGATTAAGGTTATCACCCGTGGTGAAGCGACGCGTCTGATTAACAAAGAAGATGCCGTCGTTGTCGATCTGCGTCAGCGTGACGATTTCCGTAAAGGTCACATTGCCGGCGCAATCAACCTGTTGCCAGCTGAAATCAAAGCCAACAACGTTGGTGAGCTTGAGAAACACAAAGCCCAGCCCATTATCGTTGTGGATGCGACCGGTATGCAGGCGCAGGAATCTGCCAGCGCGCTTTACAAAGCGGGCTTCGAAAACGTAACGGTACTGAAAGAAGGGATTTCCGGCTGGAGCGGGGAAAATCTTCCTTTGGTTCGCGGTAAATAAGGAGTTCAGTCATGGCCAATATTGAGATCTACACCAAAGCGACGTGCCCGTTCTGCCACCGTGCGAAAGCGCTGCTGAGCAGCAAAGGCGTCACGTTCCAGGAACTGCCGATCGACGGTGACGCGATCAAACGCGAAGAGATGATCCAACGTAGTGGTCGTACGACGGTTCCGCAGATTTTTATTGATGCGCAGCACATTGGCGGCTGTGATGACTTGTATGCGCTCGACGCCCGTGGTGGACTCGATCCGCTGCTGAGCTAAGAGACTTTAGGACAATTAAAAAGGGTATTTCCATGTCAGAACAAAACAACACCGAAATGACTTTCCAGATCCAGCGTATCTACACCAAGGATGTCTCTTTCGAAGCGCCAAATGCGCCGCACGTTTTCCAGAAAGACTGGCAGCCAGAGGTTAAACTTGATCTGGATACCGCATCCACCCAACTGGCGGATGACGTGTATGAAGTCGTACTGCGTGTGACCGTGACCGCCTCTCTGGGCGAAGAAACTGCATTCCTGTGCGAAGTACAGCAGGGCGGTATCTTCTCCATCGGCGGCATCGAAGGCAACCAGATGGCGCATTGCCTGGGTGCATACTGCCCGAACATCCTGTTCCCGTATGCCCGTGAATGCATCACCAGCTTGGTTTCTCGCGGTACATTCCCGCAACTGAACCTTGCGCCAGTGAACTTTGATGCGCTGTTCATGAACTATCTGCAGCAGCAGGCTGGCGAAGGTGCCGAACAACATCAGGATGCCTGATGAGCACTGTTAATGCGTCAATGACTGTGATCGGTGCCGGCTCATACGGCACCGCTCTTGCCATCACGCTGGCAAGAAATGGTCACGACGTGGTCCTGTGGGGCCACGATCCAAAACATATCGCCACGCTGCAGCGCGACCGTTGCAATGTGGCGTTTCTTCCGGACGTTCCGTTCCCTGACACCCTGCACCTGGAAAGCGATCTTGCAACCGCGCTGGCGGCCAGCCGCAACATTTTGATTGTGGTACCAAGCCATGTCTTTGGCGACGTGCTGAATCAGATCAAGCCGCTGATGCGCCCGGATGCGCGTATCGTCTGGGCGACCAAAGGGCTGGAAGCGGAAACCGGACGTCTGCTGCAGGACGTTGCCCGCGAAGCGCTGGGGGATGAGATCCCGCTGGCGGTCATCTCCGGGCCGACCTTTGCCAAAGAGCTGGCTGCGGGCCTGCCGACGGCGATCTCGCTGGCATCCACCGATCAGGCTTTCTCCGACGATCTCCAGCAATTGCTGCACTGCGGCAAGAGCTTCCGCGTCTACAGCAACCCCGATTTTATCGGCGTGCAGTTGGGTGGCGCGGTGAAGAACGTGATTGCCATCGGGGCCGGGATGTCTGACGGTATTGGCTTTGGCGCCAACGCGCGTACGGCGTTGATTACCCGCGGCTTAACCGAGATGTCCCGTCTGGGCGAAGCGCTGGGTGCCGATCCGGCCACCTTTATGGGGATGGCGGGTCTGGGGGATCTGGTGCTGACCTGTACCGATAACCAGTCTCGTAACCGCCGCTTTGGCATGATGCTCGGACAGGGCAGCGATGTAAAAAGCGCGCAAGAGAAGATTGGACAGGTGGTGGAAGGCTACCGCAATACCAAAGAAGTCCGCGAGTTGGCGCACCGTTTCGGTGTCGAAATGCCAATAACCGAGGAAATTTATCAGGTATTGTATTGCGGAAAAAATGCGCGCGAGGCAGCATTGACCCTATTAGGTCGTGCGCGCAAGGACGAGCGCAGCAGTAACTAGTCGGAACCGTTGTCACCTGAATGACCCAGCCAGCGCAGAACTGGCTGGTCATTAACTATCGTCTGGAGCAAGCAATGCCGTGTGAAGAACTGGATATCGTCTGGAATAATATTAAAGCCGAAGCCCGCGCTTTGGCCGACTGTGAGCCTATGCTGGCCAGTTTCTATCACGCGACGCTACTCAAGCACGAAAACCTCGGCAGCGCCCTGAGCTATATGCTCGCCAATAAGCTGGCTTCCTCCATCATGCCTGCTATCGCCATTCGTGAGGTAGTGGAAGAGGCCTACGCCGCCGACCCGGAAATGATCGCCTCTGCCGCCTGCGACATTCAGGCCGTGCGCACCCGTGACCCGGCGGTCGATAAATACTCCACGCCGCTGCTGTACCTGAAAGGCTTCCACGCGCTGCAGGCGTACCGCATTGGCCACTGGCTGTGGAATGAAGGCCGCCGCGCGCTGGCGATCTTCCTGCAAAACCAGGTTTCCGTGACGTTTCAGGTTGATATTCACCCGGCGGCAAAGATTGGCCGCGGGATCATGCTCGACCACGCCACCGGGATCGTTGTCGGGGAAACGGCGGTGATTGAAGACGACGTCTCGATCCTGCAGTCGGTTACCCTGGGCGGTACCGGGAAAACCAGCGGCGATCGCCACCCGAAAATTCGTGAAGGGGTGATGATTGGCGCAGGCGCCAAAATCCTCGGCAATATCGAAGTCGGGCGCGGCGCGAAGATTGGCGCGGGGTCGGTTGTGCTCCAGCCCGTGCCACCGCACACCACCGCCGCTGGCGTACCGGCGCGCATCGTTGGTAAGCCAGACAGCGACAAGCCGTCCATGGATATGGATCAGCACTTCAACGGCATTCACCATACCTTCGAGTATGGTGACGGCATTTAACTTCTGAGAATGGCGCCCGGGTAACCCAGCTGGCGCCAGGCTTCATACACCACCACCGACACCGCGTTCGACAGGTTCATGCTGCGGCTGTCCGGCATCATCGGAATTCGGATTTTCTGCTCAGCGGGCAGGGCATCGAGGATCGTGGCCGGCAGGCCGCGGGTTTCCGGGCCAAACATCAGATAGTCACTCTCCTGATAGCTCACGGCGCTGTGCGCTGGCGTGCCTTTGGTGGTCAGGGCGAACATGCGCTGCGGCTTCTCTGCTTCCAGAAACGCGGCGTAATCGTGATGGCGAACCACGGCGGTAAATTCATGGTAATCCAGCCCCGCGCGGCGCAGGCGTTTGTCGTCCCACGTAAAGCCCATCGGCTCGATGATGTGCAGACGAAAACCGGTGTTGGCGCACAGGCGGATGATATTGCCGGTGTTCGGCGGAATTTCTGGTTCGAATAAAACGATGTTAAGCATGCTGCCCCCTTAATTGCGGGGGCAGAATAGCAGAAAAGAGAGGAACTACGCGACGCCGGGTTCCTGCGAGCGGCTGTACAGCATTTTGTAGACGGTTGCCGCAGCGGCCACCAGAGCGGGCACGCTGAGGATCATTAAAATACTGTCTGCCTGCCACTGCATGGAAAGAAGCTGGGCGCTGGTCATGGTGCCCGCCACGCCGCCAAAGCGGCCGATGCCCTGCATCCAGGCGATACCCGTCGCGCGGCACTCGGTAGGGTAAAAGGTGGCGGCCAGGGTTTGCATGCCCGACTGCGCGCCGTTCATCGCGATCCCCATCAGGAAAATCAGCCCGCCAAACAGGGCGATATGGTTATGCTCAAGGCCAAGCAAAAGAATCAGGCCCATCGTCAGCACAAAACCACCTGCGACCACCTTGTGCGCTTCCCAGCGGTCCATCATCCAGCCCGCGAGCAGAATGCCTGCGGTGCCGCCAAAGGTAAACAGCGAGGTGAGCCAGGCGGATTCCGCCAGGGCATAACCCATCCCCTGCATCAGCGTCGGCATCCAGCTAAGCAGGACGTAGTAAATCACCAGCCCCATAAAATAAGTCACCCACAGCATCAGGGTGCCGGGTAGCCAGGGCATGGAAAACAGCTGCCCCACGCTCCCTTTTTTAGACGCGGCTTTCTCTTCCGCCAGGAAAAAGCCCGTAACGCTCTCCAGCGTACTGCGGCTGAACCGGCTGGCAATGCGGCGAACCTGCGCGACGTCTTTCCCACGCTGCACCAGAAACTTCACCGATTCCGGCAGCAGCAGCGCCAGCAGCACGGTTAAAATCAGCGGCGCAATCGCGCCGGTCAGCAGCACGCTTCGCCAGCCGTGGTGGGGAATTAGCCAGGAAGAGATCGCCCCGCCGCCCGCTGCGCCCAGAGGGAAGCCGCAGTACATGGTATTAATCGCCATGGCGCGGCAGCGCTGGGGGGCGAACTCTGAGATCAGCGTGATGGCGTTAGGCATGGCGGCGCCGAGCCCGAGACCCGTCAGAAAGCGCCAGAGCGTCAGGGTATTCAGGCTTTGCGCCCAGGCCGTCCCCAGGCTCGCCAGGCCGAAGAACAGGCACGAAAAGACCAGCACGCGTTTGCGTCCCATCCGGTCCGATACCGGACCTGCAATAAGGGCTCCCAGCGACAGCCCCAGCAGCGCCGCACTCAGCACCGGCCCCAAATCCTGTTTATGTATTCCCCACTCCGCCGACAGCGTAGGCGCGATGTAGCCCATCGCTGCCGTATCAAAACCATCGATCGCCAGAACCAGAAAGCCCAGCACGATAAGAAGCCAGTGAAACCCTGAAAAAGGACTCTCGTCGATCACCTGCTGAATATCCACCTTACCTGAATAGGTCATACGCTCCCCTCCGATGTGATGTTGTTTTTGTGTTCTTGTATTTGCTTGTCTATACAATTGCGAACGGGAGGGATGTGTCAAATTTTCTTATCCAGAATGTTACGCAGGTGTTATTTTCGACAAAAAAAGCGCCCGAGGGGGAAATCGGACGCATGGGAAAGGTGGGGGAACGGGAGAGGATCAGGCCGCGTCGCCACGTGACAGCGGAGCCAGCGCCGCCGGTAGTTTGCTCAACTCCTGCACCAGCGAATCCTTGCTGATTTCACTGATCGACTTCGCGCCGGTCAGGGTCATCGCCACCTTCATCTCTTTCTCGATCAGGTTCAGCAGATTTGCCACGCCCGCCTGGCCGCTGGTGGCCAGCGCGTACAGGTACGCGCGGCCCAGCAGCACGCTTTCGGCACCCAGCGCAATCATGCGCACCACGTCCAGCCCGTTGCGGATGCCGCTGTCGGCCAGAATGGCAATATCGCCTTTCACCGCATCGGCAATGGCCGGCAGGGCGCGGGCGGAAGAGAGCACGCCGTCGAGCTGGCGTCCGCCGTGGTTAGAGACCACAATCCCGTCTGCACCAAAGCGTACCGCATCGCGGGCATCTTCCGGATCGAGGATCCCTTTGATCACCATCGGTCCATCCCAGAACTCGCGGATCCAATCCAGGTCTTTCCACGAGATCGACGGATCGAAGTTGTTCGCCAGCCAGCCGATGTAATCCTCCAGCCCGGTCGGTTTGCCAAGGTAGGCCGAGATGTTCCCCAGATCGTGCGGACGGCCGTTCAGACCCACATCCCACGCCCACTGTGGATGCGTTACCGCCTGCCAGTAGCGGCGCAGGGCGGCATTCGGGCCGCTCATGCCGGAGTGGGCATCACGGTAGCGCGCGCCGGGCGTGGGCATATCGACTGTAAAGACCAGCGTGGAGCAGCCCGCCGCTTTAGCGCGCTCCAGCGCGTTACGCATAAAGCCGCGATCGCGCAGGACGTACAGCTGGAACCACATCGGCCGCTTGATGGTCGGGGCGACCTCTTCAATCGGACAGACCGAGACGGTAGAGAGGGTAAACGGAATGCCTTTAGCATCTGCCGCGGCGGCGGCCTGCACTTCACCGCGACGGGCGTACATGCCGCATAAGCCGACAGGTGCGAGCGCCACCGGCATGGAGAGCGTTTCGTTAAACAGTTTCGTCTCAAGGCTCAGGTCAGACATATTCTTCAGCACGCGCTGGCGCAGGGCCACTTCTGACAGATCCTCCACGTTGCGGCGCAGGGTGTATTCGGCATACGCCCCACCGTCGATGTAGTGGAACAGGAACGGCGGCAAAATGCGCTGCGCCGCGGCGCGGTAGTCACTGGCTGCTGAAATAATCATGCTTTGTTCTCCCTGGAAATATCACTGTCGCCAGGCAGACGGGTAATACGCGCCTGTCGGGCCTGGTCTTCATCAAATCGTTTAATGGTGGTGTGCACGAAGCCGAGATGCGCCATCATCGCCTTGCGCGCGGCTTCGGCATCGCCAGCCAGAATGGCGTTGAGCACCGCCTCGTGCTGTTCGGTCAGTTGGGCAAAGACCGGCGGGACCAGATACATGCGCTGGCGGCTCTGCTTCACGGAGGATTGCAGCAGGTCGAAGAACCCGCGCATGGTCTGGAGCAGCACCACGTTGTGCGACGCCTCGGCGATTGCCAGATGGAAACGCACGTCCGCCTGGGAGGCGATGTCCGGGTCGCTGCTTAGCGTGGCTTCGAAGCAGGCTTTGAGCTTCTCTTTGTCGGCTTCGGTTGCCCGCATCGCTGCGTGCCATGCGGTACTGGTTTCGATGGCGTGACGCGCTTCAAGAATGTCGAAGCTGTAGTCCGGGTCGTTTTCCAGCAGCGTCTTCAGCGGCTGAACGATGTTTTGCTCGGACCAGTCGTCATGCTGCCAGCGCACAAAGGTGCCGCCGCCGCGACGGCTCACCAGTACGCCTTCGCTGACCAGCGTCGCCAGCGCCTCGCGAAGTGAGTTACGCGATACGCCAAGCTGGGCGGCAAGCTGGCGCTCGGCGGGCAATTTCATGCCCGCTTCCAGCTGTTGTTCTTCAATCAGCGCCCGCACGCGAGAGGCAATCTCGTCGGACAGGCGTCTGGGCATCACTATCATGGGATCATCCAGGTTAAGACATAGGCCTGCAGGGTGGTGATCACGCCCACCATGCAGGTGAATATCAGGCTGTGTTTCACGGTAAAGCGGAACAGGTCCGACTCTTTGCCCACCAGTCCCACCGCCGCACAGGCAATGGCGATGGACTGCGGGGAGATCATTTTGCCGGTCACGCCGCCGGTGGTGTTCGCGGCGACCAGCAGCACGTCCGACACGCCAATCTGCTGCGCAGCCGTCGCCTGCAGGGCGGCAAACAGGGCGTTAGACGAGGTATCTGAACCCGTCAGGAACACCCCCAGCCAGCCGAGGAACGGCGAGAAGAAGGTGAACGCGTGTCCGGTGTGGGCCAGCGCTAACGCCAGCGTCGACGACAGGCCGGAGTAGTTCGAGATAAACGCGAACGCCAGCACCATGCCGATGGAGTAGATCGGCAGCATCAGCTCTTTAATCGTTGCCGCAAAAGTCTGTACCGCGGCGGCAGGCTTCATGCGCAGCCACACCACGGAAAGGAGTGCCGCAAACAGGATGGCCGTACCGGTGGCGGAGAACCAGTCAAACTTAAACACTGCCGCATACGGCGTGGCGTCGTGCACCACCGGCGGCATACGGGCAACCATCTTGTCGAGGAACGGCACGGAGATGTTAATCACCATGTCGTACAGCGCGCCGCCGGGAGCGAACAGCGCTTTAAACGGCGGTATGCTCCACAGCGTCACGGTAGCGGTCAGGAACAGGAACGGCGACCACGCGCGGACGATCTGTCCTGCGGTATAGCCCGTGCGGGCTAGGGTCTGATCCACATGCGACGCACCCATGTCGGCAAAGCGGAAGATACGTACCGGCTGCCAGCGTTTCAGGAACAGCGTCAGACAGACCAGCGACAC
This sequence comes from Enterobacter sp. 22499, assembly GCF_052044815.1. Lineage (NCBI taxonomy): Bacteria > Pseudomonadati > Pseudomonadota > Gammaproteobacteria > Enterobacterales > Enterobacteriaceae > Enterobacter > Enterobacter sp. 22499. Next base: position 188,244 of record NZ_JBQENR010000007.1, read on the forward strand.
CAGGGAAGAGATAATATCCGGCAGTTCCGGGCCGAGGAAGTTTGAGCTGAGATACTGGGCAATCGCGAACGAACCGCCTGCCACCATCACCGCAGGCCAGGTCTCCTTCACGCCGCGCCAGCCGTCCATAATCGCCATGATCCAGAACAGCACGATAATGGTCAGGAACGGCAGCTGGCGGCCAACCATCTGGCCGATCTCAAAGCTGTCCAGCCCGGTCACCTGTCCGGCCACCAGAATCGGAATCCCCATCGCGCCAAACGCCACCGGTGCGGTGTTCACAATCAGGCACAGGCCAGCGGCGTACAGCGGGTTAAAGCCCAACCCGACCAGCAGCGCGGCGGTGATCGCCACCGGTGCGCCGAATCCTGCCGCGCCTTCAAGGAACGCCCCGAAGGAGAAGCCGACAATCAGCATCTGCAAGCGCTGGTCCGGGGTGATGGAGAGAATCGACGAACGAATGATGTCGAACTGCCCGGTCTTTACCGAGATTTTATAGACAAAGACCGCGGCGATGATGATCCACGCAATCGGCCACAGGCCGTAGAAGAAACCGTAGACAACGGAGGCCAGCGCGCGGTCGACCGGCATCTTGTAAAAGAACAGCGCCACCAGCAGGGCGATGGCAACGGTGTACGTCGCGGCGAGGTAGCCCTTCAGCTTGAGCTTAATCAGCGCAAAGAAGAAGAACAGGATCGGTAACGATGCGATCAGGCTCGACAGCCAGATATTGCCGGCCGGGTCGTAGTTTTGTTGCCAGAGGCTCATGCTGGTCTCCTGGGGACCAGACAGCCTGTGCTGCGGGTGAGTCTCCGCTCAACTCTGCGTCACAAGCTGTGTAAAAGTGGTCCTGCCAATATTGTGTTGTAGGGTTAATGACAATGAATGGTTAACCAGATGTTATGGAGTGGCAATGGTTTTGTGAGCGCAAATAATGGAATTGTGAACCGGGGGAGGATTGATTGCGCTATTGGTTGGACCAATTCACGCGAAGGGGAAAAGAGTAGGCCGGGTAAGCGCAGCGCCACCCGGCATGAAATCAGAATGCGGTCTTACAAAAACCCGTCATCTCTTTCAGGCCCATTTCGCGGCCAAGCTCAGTCATCGGGTGTACCACCACCAGACCACGGACGCTTTTCTTCAGCTTGCCCATGTCGGCCTGCTCTTTTTTGGTGATCGCGCGGCGGTGCGGCATGTTCATCAGCTTCTGCGCTTCTTTGCTCAGCTTCTGGCCTTTCACTTCGCGCAGGCGCTCAATCTCCGCTTCCAGCTTCACGGACTCTTTTTCCAGCTCGGCATATTTCTCGGCGGAATCAACCAGAGACAGGCCAGCCATCTGGTGACGGATCAGATCCAGACGGTCGCTCAGGCGTTTAATTTCGTTCTTTTCGACTTCTTTCATGACAATTGACTCTAAATCGGGGGAATTACAGGGAAGGATACACCAATGTGAACGGGCTTACTTCTGAAACGCTTTTTTTAAGCTGATTTTAGAAATCAGCTCAGTCAGGGAGAGGACCATCGTGGAACGGACAACCTGTTGATAGCGCAGCTTTTGCATCGCGTACAGTTCAGGGTCGCTGTTATCAAAATGGGGAGCAGGAGGCAGGGCGGTGACGCAGTGCAGCTCGCCGAACGGTCCCAGGATTTCATCATCGGTAAAAGTGTACTCATTACCGTCATGATTGAGTTCTTCGCGCAGCGCCATTAACAGTTCAGCGTCTTCATACTCCTGGCGGTTGAGCACGCCAAGACCATAAATCAGCTTCAGACGCACCGACAGATCGCCCAGCGGTCCGTCTCCGTCCAGTAACGGTTCTACAGCGTACTTTACCGCGTAGTCGTCTTTGCGAAACACCTGAAGCACCAGGATATTCACCGCCTCGGTTAACAGCTCGACGGCGGCAATCAGGAAACTTCGTACGGTTTTGCCAGCATTCAGACGCTCAAGCACACGATTTTCAAAGGCCTGGGTTTGTTCCATTATTGCCTGCATATCTGACAATCTGTTATTCGGGCGCAGGCTTACCTGCGCCGGATTCTGCATCATTTGGTTGCGTTGTATGCGTTAACCGCCTCCGCAACCACGTCGCTGCTGGCGTCCAGACCGGAAATCTGCGCCAGCGCACCCTGCGCGCCTTTGTCATCAATCAGCTGAGCCAGCTCAATCGCCTGCGGGTCCTGCTCGCTGCGGTAGTGCATCGCGGCAGCAATCCCTTTCACCAGGTTGGCGTGCGGCAGACCGTATTCCAGCGTGCCCAGCAGCGGCTTAATCAGGCGGTCGCCCGCGCTCAGCTTACGCAGCGGCTGACGGCCCACGCGCTCAACGTCATCTTTCAGATACGGGTTTTCAAAACGACCGAGGATTTTCTGGATGTATGCTGCGTGTTTATCAGCATCAAAACCGTAGCGTTTGATCAGCACCGCGCCGCTCTCTTTCATTGCCCCTTTTACCACCGCGCGGATCTGCTCATCGAGGATCGCGTCGCGAATGGTCTGATGACCGGCCAACTTTCCGAGGTACGCGGTTATAGCATGCCCGGTGTTCAGCGTGAAGAGTTTGCGTTCGACAAATGCCATCAGGTTATCAGTGAGTTCCATTCCCGGAATGGTCGGCAGCGCGCCCTTGAACTGAGTTTTATCGACGATCCACTCGCTGAAGGTTTCAACAGTGACTTCCAGCGGATCGTTGGTGGCGGATTCGGACGGCGGAACGATACGGTCTACAGCGGAATCCACAAACCCGACGTGCGCTTCAACCCAGGCTTTATCTTCCTCAGCCACGGCCGCCATAACGTGGCCTTTCAGCTGCGTGGTGCCGCGCACCATGTTTTCACAGGCGATGATGTTCAGCGGTGTTTCAATGCCCTGTGCTTTACGCTTCGTCAGGCCTTTCGCGACCGCAGGAGCAATACGTTCAAGCACCACCGGACCCACGGCGGTGGTCACCAGATCAACGCTGGCGATCAGGTCAATCACGTCGTCGCCGATGCTGCTGACCGCGTTAACGCCAGAGACGGTTTCAACCTGTTCCTTTTCACCCACCACATGAACCTGATAGCTATGACGGGCATTCAGGGCATCCAGAACCACCTGATTCACATCGGCGAATGTCAGGGTAATGCCCGCGTCTGCCAGCAGTTTACCGATAAAGCCACGACCGATATTACCTGCGCCAAAATGTAATGCTTTCATAGTGTTAACCTTCATCAATGTTTTTACCCGAGAGGGCTGGGGTGAGGAACGTTTCCCCCTCACCCTAGCCCTCTCCCCGAAGGGGAGAGGGAAGAGGCGCTGCTATTTGTTGAGCAGGGCCAGAACTTCTTCAACGCTTTCAGTTTGTGCCAGGCGCTCGATGACGGACTCATCATCCAGCGCGTTGGTCAGGCTGGTAATCACCTGAATATGCTCGTTGTTGCGAGCGGCGATACCAATCACCAGACGGGCGATGTCGTCCTCTTCTTCACCGAAGCGCACGCCGTCAGGATACTGACAGAACACCACGCCGGTTTTCAGCACGCGGTCTTTCGCTTCAACCGTACCGTGCGGAACCGCGATGGATTCACCCAGGTAGGTTGGCGTCAGTTTTTCACGTTCCAGCATCGCGTCAACGTATTCTGGCTGAACGTAGCCGCCCTTCACCAACTGTTCACCGGCAAAGCGAATCGCCTCTTCTTTGGTGCTCGCGGTACGGCCGAGGAAGATGTTCTCCGCGCCCAGCTTAAACAGGTGAGCGTTGCTCTCGTCAAAGCTGTCCTGCAGGCTGGTGCGCACTTTCACTTCGTTGTCTTCGTGGCGCTGCGCGGCAACCAGACGTTCGGTCAGGCTGGTGTACAGGCCGCTGTCCAGGAAGTTGGTCAGCGAGATGTGCTGTGCCTGCGGTACCTGACGCATAGCGCGCTCGGTCAGATCGCGGTGCGTGATGACCAGGTCAACGTCCGGCGGCAGGTTGTTAATCGCGCTGTTGGTCACAGAGATATTGGTCAAACCCGCATCCTGCACTTTCTTACGCAGCACGCCTGCACCCATTGCGCTGGAACCCATACCGGCGTCGCAGGCAACGATGATTTTACGCACGTGGCTCAGGTCGTTAGAAACATCGCCAGCCGCCAGCGGGGTCGCACCTTTGGATTCGGCTTTCATGTCGTGCATACGACGGGTTGCCGCTTCGATATCGTCGTCTTCTTTCACCTTGCTGGTTTTCAGCAGGATAGAAGAGACCACGAAGGAGACTGCCATCGCCGCACAGATCGCCGCGATGTTCGCGAAGTACGCGCCTTTCGGCGTCATCGCCAGCACCGCCAGGATAGAGCCTGGAGAAGCAGGGGAGACCAGACCGCCGCCCAGCACGCTCAGGGTGAACACACCAGTCATACCGCCGAGGATAACGGCCAGGATCAGACGTGGGTTCATCAGCACGTACGGGAAGTAAATTTCGTGGATACCGCCCAGGAAGTGGATGATAGCCGCGCCGCCAGCAGACTGCTTCGCGCTGCCGCGACCAAAGAACATGTACGCCAGCAGAACGCCCATACCCGGACCCGGGTTCGCTTCAATCAGGAAGAAGATGGACTTGCCGAGATCGTGAGACTGCTGAATACCCAGCGGCGAGAAGATACCGTGGTTAATGGCGTTGTTCAGGAACAGGATTTTCGCCGGTTCAACGAAGATAGACGCCAGTGGCAGCATGTCGTGCGCCACCATGAAGTTAACGCCCGCTGCCAGCAGTTTGGACAGCACTTCAACAGCCGGACCAATGCCGAGGAACGCCAGAATCGCGAGGATCATCCCGATGATGCCCGCAGAGAAGTTGTTCACCAGCATTTCGAAGCCGGACTTGATCTTGCCATCAACCCAGACGTCGAATTTCTTAATCGCCCAGCCGCCCAGAGGACCGGCAATCATCGCACCGAGGAACATCGGCATATCCGCACCGACGATCACGCCCATGGTTGTGATGGCACCCACGACGCCACCACGGTCACCGCCCACCAGACGACCACCGGTATAACCGATGAGCAGCGGCAGGAGATAGGTAATCATTGGGCCAACAAGTTTCGCCAGCGTTTCGTTAGGCAACCACCCTGTCGGAATGAACAATGCGGTGATAATACCCCACGCGATAAACGCGCCGATATTTGGCATCACCATGTTGCTGAGGAAACGACCAAAGCTTTGAACTTTGATCTTGAAATCGGATGACATAAAACACCCCTTCTTCTGTTTACGCTTAGGCTTGCGGCCCGAGGTTTATTGTTAATGAGGCGGCAGAGGTAGCCGGACCCTGTTCTGATGCTGTGAAATCTGGCACTGAATCGTTCAACTGTCCAGATAGCGGAATTTTGTGTGATGTATGTCACGTAAATGTAGGGGGTGTGGCGTTGAATGAAGTGATCTGAGTCACAAAATAGGCGAGTAAAAAAATACGATGGCGAAAAATAGAGCAAAAACCACCTCTTTATGTGATTGATATCACATTTTGTTTTTGCGTGTTTGTTTCTGGATTGTGACTGGTTTCACAAAATATTTTTATGCAGATTTCTCCGACTGCGATCGGCGTCAGGACGGCCTCGAGTAACACGGAAAGCTAATAAAACAGTTTTCATATGTAGTATGGCGGAAAGTTGAAACCTGAATTACGCTCATAATGTAAGGTTGAGTATATTATTATTCAGGATATATTTTGACACGCTTATAAACTTGCGTGGAGATATTATAAAAACCGATACTCCCCGGCTCTGAAATAATCAGTGTGCCTTTTAAATTTAAAAATAAATTAATTAGGCTGCGTGCTGTTTTATTAATGTAATGAGTTGACGTTGTTTAAGTGAGGAGACTATGTTTCTCAACTATTTCGCGCTGGGTGTGTTGATTTTTGTATTTCTGGTTCTTTTTTACGGAATCATCGCCATCCATGACATCCCCTATAATATGGCTAAAAAACGTAATCATCCCCATGCCGATGCTATTCATACGGCAGGCTGGATCAGCCTGTTTACGCTCCATGCCATCTGGCCGTTCCTGTGGATTTGGGCCACGCTGTACCGCGAAGATCGCGGCTGGGGCATGCAGAACCACATCACTAAGCCTGATGAAGTTCCGGGGATGGATGCGCTGGCCAAACGCGTGGCCGAGTTAGAACACAAGCTGGCAGCGGTTCAGCCCTCTGATGATAAAAACATGCTGGAGCGCTAATCATGGATCTGTTGATTATTCTGACCTATGTGGCATTTGCCTGGGCAATCTTTAAAATATTCCGTATTCCGGTAAATCAGTGGACGCTTGCTACCGCGACGTTAGGCGGGGTGTTTATTGTTGCCGGACTCATTCTACTAATGAACTATAACCATCCGTATACCTTTACGGCGCAAAAAGCGGTAATTTCCATTCCGATTACGCCGCAGGTCACGGGGGTGGTTACTGAAGTGACCGATAAAAATAACCAGCTCATTAAAAAAGGCGAAGTGTTATTTAAACTGGATCCGGGCCGCTATCAGGCGCGCGTCGACAGACTGAAGGCGGACCTGGTGACCGCGACGCACAATATCGACACTCTGAAAGCGCAGCTTTCGGAAGCGGTTGCCAATACGACACGCGTCTCCGCTGAGCGCGATCGACTATATAAAGATTATCAGCGCTACCTCAAAGGCAGCCAGGCGAAGGTGAATCCGTTCTCTGAAAGCGATATTGATAACGCGCGGCAGAACTATCTGGCGCAGGATGCCATGGTGAAAGGCTCCGTTGCTGAGCAGACGCAGATTCAAAGCCAGCTGGACAGCATGGTGAACGGCGAGCAGTCGCAGATTGCCTCGTTACGCGCCCAGCTTGCTGAAGCAAAATACAACCTCGATCAGACCGTGGTGCGCGCGCCGAGCAATGGCTATATCACCCAGGTGCTGATTCGTCCGGGAACCTATGCCGCCGCGCTGCCGCTGCGCCCGGTGATGGTCTTCATTCCTGAACAGAAGCGCCAGATTGTGGCCCAGTTCCGTCAGAACTCGCTGCTGCGTCTGAAGCCGGGCGATGAAGCGGAAGTGGTATTTAACGCGCTGCCGGGCCAGGTTTTCACCGGTAAGCTCACCAGCGTTCTGCCGGTAGTGCCGGGCGGGTCGTATCAGGCGCAGGGCGCATTGCAGGCACTGACCGTTGCGCCGGGTACGGATGGCGTACAGGCGCTGATTGAACTGGAGCCTAACGCCGACGTCGATGCTTTGCCGGACGGTATTTATGCCCAGGTGGCGGTCTATTCGGATCATTTCGCCCACGTCTCGGTGATGCGTAAAGTGCTGCTGCGTATGACCAGCTGGATGCACTACCTCTATCTCGATCACTAATCCTTCCGGGGCGGGAATGCGACACGCATATCTGCCCTTTTTTCATCGCTTGATCCATACTGACTTTTTCCCGGCATCAAGGATCAGGCAATGAAACTCATCGGTAGCTACACCAGTCCCTTCGTGCGAAAAATCTCGATTCTCCTGCTGGAGAAAGGGATTGAATTTGAATTCGTTAATGAACAGCCCTACAACGCCGAAAACGGCGTCGCGCAGTATAACCCGCTGGGGAAAGTTCCGGCGCTGGTGACGGACGAGGGCGAATACTGGTTCGATTCCCCCATTATTGCGGAGTATATCGAACAGCTGGGCATTGCCCCGTCAATGCTGCCGTCTGACCCTAAAGCGGCGCTGGCGGTGAAGCAAATTGAAGCCCTGGCCGACGGCATTATGGATGCAGCACTCACCTCCGTTCGCGAGCAGGCAAGGCCCGCCGCCCAGCAGTCAGAAAACGAGCTGCTGCGCCAGCGGGAAAAAATCAGCCGCAGTCTGGATATGTGCGAAAAGCTTATCCGGGAGGGCAAGATCCACACCGACAGCCTGGACCTGGCAACCATCGCCATCGCCTGCGCCATCGGCTATCTCAACTTCCGCCGGGTGTCCCCTGGCTGGTGCGTTGACCGTCCGCTGCTGGTGAAACTCGCAGAATCGCTCTTTAGCCGCGAGAGCTTTGCCCGCACCGAACCGCCAAAGGCTTGACGCGGGTTATAACACTTCGGCGTCGGAGGCGGTACAATCCCTCCATATGTTAACTCCCTCTCCCGTCGGGAGGGGGGAAGATATTTACTCGCCAGGCGCTTTCATGACTACTCATCATTCGCTGTACAGCCAGATCCCCGCGACCGACCGACTTCTTCGCGAGCCCCGCATTCACGCTGCCGTTGAGCGCTTCGGCCATACCGCGACGGTGGAGATGTTACGTCTGCTTCAGGATGAAGCCCGAGGCCATATCCAGGCCGAAAACGCCTTGCCTGACTGGTGTGCAGCGTGGGAGCAGGAAGTTGAGCATCGGCTGGGTGAGAAGGCGCAAAGCGCGTTACGCCCGGTGGTCAACCTGACGGGGACCGTGCTGCACACCAACCTGGGACGCGCCCAGCAGGCGGAAGAGGCGGTGGCTGCGGTCGTGCAGGCCATGCGCTCGCCGGTGACGCTGGAGTACGATCTGGATGGCGCCGGGCGCGGGCATCGCGATCGCGCGCTGGCGGATCTGCTCTGCCAGCTAACCGGTGCGGAAGATGCCTGCATTGTGAATAACAACGCGGCGGCGGTGCTGCTGATGCTGGCGGCGACCGCGAGCGGCAGAGAGGTGGTGGTGTCCCGCGGCGAGCTGGTGGAGATTGGCGGGGCGTTTCGCATCCCGGACGTGATGCGCCAGGCGGGCTGCACGCTGCATGAAGTGGGTACGACTAACCGTACCCATGCGAAAGATTATCGCGCGGCGGTGAATGAAAACACCGCCCTGCTGATGAAGGTCCACGCCAGCAATTATCATATTGAAGGCTTCACCAAAACGGTTGAAGAGGCCGAGCTGGCGGCGATTGGGCGTGAGCTGAATATTCCGGTGATTGCCGATCTCGGCAGCGGTTCGCTGGTGGATCTCAGCCAGTACGGGCTGCCTGAAGAGCCGATGCCGCAACAGATGATTGCGGCGGGCGTGAGCCTGGTCAGCTTTTCCGGCGACAAACTGCTGGGCGGGCCGCAGGCCGGAATTATCGTCGGCAAGCGCGAGCTGATTGCGCAGCTGCAGCAGCACCCGCTCAAGCGCGCCCTGCGCGCCGATAAAATGACCCTTTCCGCGCTGGACGCGACGCTGCGCCTCTATCTCCACCCGGAGAAACTGGCTGACCGCCTGCCCACGCTGCGCCTGTTAAGCCGGGATGCCGCCTCGATTCGCGCCCAGGCCGAACGGCTGCTGCCGCGCGTTGCCCCGCACTACCCCGATTTTGACGTTCGCATTGAGCCCTGCCAGTCGCAAATTGGCAGCGGTTCGCTGCCGGTGGACAGGCTGCCGAGTCAAGCGCTCACCTTCACCCCGCGTGACGGGCGCGGTAGCCGCCTTGAGGCCCTGTCGTTGCGCTGGCGTGGCCTGCCGACGCCGGTTATCGGACGGATTTACGACGGCCGCATGTGGCTGGATCTGCGCTGCCTTGAAGATGAAGAGCGATTTCTGGAGATGTTGTTGAAATGATTATTGCCACCGCCGGTCACGTCGACCACGGAAAAACCACGTTACTGCAGGCAATTACCGGCATAAACGCCGATCGTCTGCCGGAAGAGAAAAAGCGCGGCATGACCATCGATCTTGGCTATGCCTACTGGCCCCAGCCCGATGGCCGCGTGCTGGGCTTTATTGATGTTCCGGGGCATGAAAAATTTCTTTCCAACATGCTGGCGGGCGTGGGGGGCATCGATCATGCCCTGCTTGTGGTGGCCTGCGATGACGGCGTGATGGCGCAAACCCGTGAGCATCTGGCGATCCTCCAGCTGACAGGCAACCCGCAGTTGACCGTGGCGCTGACTAAAGCCGATCGCGTTGACGACGCGCGCGTCAGCGAGGTGCGCGAAGCGGTGCAGGCGACCTTACGGGAATATGGTTTTGCCGATGCACCGCTTTTTGTCACCGTAGCGACAGAAGAGCGCGGTATCGGCGAACTTCGCCACCATTTACAGCAGCTTTCGTCGCGTGAGCACGCCAGCCATCACCGCTTCCGTCTGGCGATTGACCGGGCGTTTACCGTCAAAGGCGCGGGGCTGGTGGTCACCGGTACGGCGTTAAGCGGTGAAGTGAAGGTGGGCGATAGCCTCTGGCTGACGGGCGTTAATAAACCGATGCGCGTGCGCGGCTTACATGCGCAAAATCAGCCTGCGGAGCACGCCCACGCCGGGCAGCGGATCGCGCTCAACATTGCCGGGGATGCGGAAAAAGAGCAGCTTAATCGCGGCGACTGGCTGCTGGCCGATGCCCCGCCGGAACCGTCTGAACGCGTGATTGTCTCCCTGCAGACAAACGTCCCGCTGACCCAATGGCAGCCGCTGCATATTCACCACGCGGCCAGCCATATTACCGGGCGCGTGTCCCTGCTGGAAAACGATCTTGCCGAACTGGTTTTTGATTCGCCGCTCTGGCTGGCGGATAACGACCGTCTGGTACTGCGGGACATTTCCGCACGGGAAACGCTGGCCGGGGCGCGGGTAGTGACGCTGAACCCGCCGCGACGCGGCAAGCGTAAGCCTGAATACCTGCAATGGCTGGCTGCGCTTGCACAGGCTCAGGATGATAACGCCGCGCTGCGGGTGCATCTTGAGCGCGGGGCCGTGAGCCTGAGTGATTTTGCATGGGCACGCCAGCTGAGCGGCGAAGGGTTGCATCAGCTGACCCAACAGCCGGGCTTTATTCAGGCCGGCAACAGCCTGCTCGATGCGCCGGTTGCGGCAAACTGGCAGCGTAAGATCCTGAACACGCTCGCCACTTACCATGAACAGCATCAGGATGAACCCGGTCCTGGTCGTGAGCGCCTGCGACGCATGGCGCTGCCGATGGAAGACGATGCGCTGGTGCTGCTGCTGATTGAAAACATGCGCGAAAGCGGGGTGATTAAAAGCCATCACGGCTGGCTGCACCTGCCGGATCACAAAGCCGGGTTCACCGCAGAGCAGGAGGCAATCTGGCAAAAAGTGGCCTCACTGTTTGGCGATGAACCGTGGTGGGTTCGCGATCTGGCGCGTGAAACGAACACCGACGAGCAGGTGATGCGCCAGGTATTGCGCCATGCGGCGCAGCAGGGGCTGATAGTCGCGATCGTGAAAGATCGTTATTACCGTAACGATCGCATTGTGGCGTTTGCTAACCTGATCCGCGAACTGGATCAGGCGCGCGGCTCCACCTGCGCAGCCGATTTCCGCGACCGGCTGAACGTTGGGCGCAAGCTGGCGATCCAGATCCTGGAATATTTCAACCGCATCGGTTTTACGCGTCGCCGGGGTAATGACCATCTGCTTCGCGACGCGCAGTTGTTCCCCTGAGCGCTACGTGCGGCGGGAGAGTTTTTGTTTTGCCAGCCATACCGCGCCCAGCCTTCCCGCCTGGTTACCCAGCTCGCAGGGCAGAATGGGCACCTTGAGCGCCTCCCACTCCTCGAATCGCTGCAGGTACTTATCGAGCAGGAGATAGATTTTCTCCTGCTCGCTTACCCCGCCGCCAATCAGCACTGCCTGTGGATCGAACATCGAGATTACGCTGTAAACGCCGCGCGAGAGGCAATGGGCCCACTCCTCAATGGCCTCACGCAGATGCACGTCGCTCTCCATGCGTTTAAACAGCTCCTCGCCGTCAGGCATCTCTTCTTCTGATACGGCCAGCGCGCGGCGGCAGGCTTTCATCAGGCCGCTGGCCGACGCCACGTCATGCATGGGTTCGCCGTTATTACCGACGGGCAGCACGCCAAATTCGCCAGCGCGGTAATGCGACCCGCGATAAAGATCGCCTTCCATCACAATCCCGCCACCGATGCCCGTGCCGATGGTGATGCAGACGAAATGCTCGTAGTCCTTACCCGCGCCCTGCCAGCGCTCGCCCAGCGCCGCACAGTTGGCGTCGTTTTCCACGGTGACGGGAAGGTCGGTCAGCCCGGCGAAGAGTTCGCACAGGTTTTCGCCGTCGAGATAGTCGAGCGCGCCCGCTTTTGCCGCTTCGCCGCTGTGGTGGTTAATATGGCCGGGAAAGCTCACGCCGATACCGACAATGTCGTGTTCGTCCTGATACGCTTCAACTACCGCTTTCCACTTCTTTTTGAAGGTGTTTTTATCCTCAGGAGTATCGTACTCGTCCGTCGTCAGCTCCTTGCCATTTTCATCAATCACGCCGTGTTTGATGTGGGTTCCGCCTACATCAAAACCGATAAACAGCTGCATCGCATCGTTCCTCATGAGCCCTTGAGCTGTTAAGTATGGCTCAGTGGCAGAAACGAAACGTAAAGTACGGTAATCCGTGATACGGCTCGTAAACCCGTCACCCACTGGCGAGAAAACCGCCAGCCGGGACTACCCTTGTTGTACACCAACAGCAAGGAGACGGTCATGACAAACAATCCTCCCTCTTCGCGTATCCAGCCCGGCGAGTATGGTTTTCCCCTCAAGCTGAAGCCCCGTTATGACAATTTTATCGGCGGCGACTGGGTGGCCCCCGTCGACGGCGAATACTATTCCAACCTGACGCCCGTTACCGGCCAGCCGCTGTGCGAGATTGCCAGCTCCGGCAAGCGGGATATCGATCTGGCGCTGGATGCGGCGCACAAAGCGAAAGATAAATGGGGCCATACCTCCGTTCAGGAGCGCGCGGCCATTTTGTTCAAAATCGCCGACCGGATGGAGCAGAACCTGGAGCTGCTGGCGACGGCGGAAACCTGGGATAACGGCAAGCCGATCCGGGAAACGATGGCGGCAGACGTGCCGCTGGCTATCGACCACTTCCGCTATTTTGCCTCCTGTATTCGCGCGCAGGAGGGCGGAATAAGCGAGGTAGATAGCGACACCGTGGCGTACCACTTCCACGAGCCGCTGGGGGTCGTCGGGCAAATTATTCCGTGGAACTTCCCGCTGCTGATGGCGAGCTGGAAAATGGCGCCCGCGCTGGCCGCCGGGAACTGCATTGTGCTTAAACCGGCGCGTTTAACCCCGCTCTCTGTCCTGCTGCTGATGGAAATTGTTGCCGATCTTCTGCCGCCGGGGGTGATTAACGTGGTGAACGGCGCGGGCGGTGAGATAGGGGAATATCTGGCCACCTCAAAACGGATCGCTAAAGTGGCTTTTACCGGGTCGACGGAAGTGGGCCAGCAGATTATGCAGTACGCCACGCAAAACATCATTCCGGTGACCCTGGAGCTGGGCGGGAAGTCCCCGAACATCTTCTTCGCGGACGTGATGGAGGAAGAGGACGCTTTCTTCGACAAGGCGCTGGAAGGGTTTGCGCTGTTTGCCTTTAACCAGGGCGAAGTCTGCACCTGCCCAAGCCGCGCGCTGGTGCAGGAGTCCATCTACGAGCGCTTTATGGAGCGGGCCATTCGCCGCGTCGAGTCTATCCGCAGCGGTAACCCGCTCGATAACGTTACGCAGATGGGGGCGCAGGTCTCGCATGGCCAGCTTGAAACTATCCTCAACTACATCGATATCGGCAAGAAGGAAGGGGCGGATATCCTGACCGGCGGTCGCCGTAAGGTGCTCGGCGGGGATCTGCAGGAAGGGTATTACCTTGAGCCGACGATCCTGTTCGGGCAGAACAACATGCGCGTCTTCCAGGAGGAGATTTTCGGACCGGTGCTGGCGGTGACTACCTTCAAAACGATGGAGGAGGCGCTGGAGATTGCCAACGACACGCCGTATGGCCTGGGGGCGGGAGTCTGGAGCCGTAACGGTAATCTGGCCTATAAAATGGGCAGGGGTATACAGGCCGGGCGCGTATGGACCAACTGCTACCACGCCTATCCGGCTCACGCGGCATTTGGCGGGTATAAGCAGTCGGGCATCGGGCGTGAAACGCACAAGATGATGCTGGAGCATTACCAGCAGACGAAATGTCTGCTTGTCAGCTACTCCGATAAACCGCTGGGGCTATTCTAATCGCCCAGTTCAGGCCGTCCATGGACGGCCTGAGCAATTTGCTGGCGCAGACAGTTGAGGACACCATCCAGAACATATTGTACGCGCCAGGGCTGATATTCGCGCTTGCGGAAGATGGCGGTCAGATCGAGCCACCACTCTTCCTGATGCGGGAAACAGGGGACCAGCGTGCCTTGCGTTAATTCCTTCTTCAGGCTTTCTTTCGGCGCGAACACAATGCCAAGATTATTTCTTGCCAGCTCCAGGGCCGTCTGGGTATTGTCGCAAATATAGTTTCCGGTTACCCGATAATCATGCACATCATCACTGCCATGCATGCGAAAACGCCAGATGTTGGCGTCATCGACCAGCATGGAGTCGATCAGAATACAGGAGTGATTAATTAAATCTTCAGGTCCGGTTAAAGGATGTTTATTTAAATATTCCTGGGTTGCGAATGCAGTGACGGAATATTTTGCTAACACGCTGGCGACCAGACTTTCATCTTTTGGCTGAGCATAGGTAATTAAAATATCACAGTCATCCGGGAAGGACACACCTTCTGAATATTCGTTGCGGTCCAGGTTGTAGGTTTTCAGGGAAATGCGAATGTCCCCGATGTCCTTTATCTGGTGGATCACGTGGCGCGCGAGATAGGTCACAATGCCCGTTGGGGCGTAAATCGTGACTTTTCCACGCTTTTCATGCTTATAATCGGCAATGAAATTAATAAGTTGCGTGTTTTTGTCCAGCGTGGCGTCGACATAGGGGAGTAATGCTTCACCGAACTGCGTCAGAGCGAGCTGGCGGGTCGTGCGCTCAAAAACCTTAAGCCCAACCCGCGTTTCAAAATCCGAGAGATATTTACTGACGTTGGCCTGCGCCATGCCCAGCAGGGCGGCGGCATCACCAATGCTGTGGGTGGCTGCGATGACGGAGATTATTTTTAACTCGCGTGGCTTTAGCTGTAATTTATTCATCATGCGCACCCATCTATATGGTTTTATATATAATATTATATAAACTGCAGCGTTGCACAGGCAAATTTGTAACCATTATTATTCGCCCCGCTTATTTGGCGTATAAATGGATTACTTCACATGACTATTAAATACAATTTACTGATTGCTTCCACGTTATTTGCAACCTCTTCTGCAATGGCCGGTGATTTTTCACTTGGCGCGGGGGCCGTATTTAATGAGTCTCCTTATAAAGGCTATAACGAAAATACCACCGCGGTGCCGTTAATTAGCTATGAGGGCGATCGCTTCTATGTTCGTCAGACCACGGGCGGATGGATCCTGTGGAAAGACGCAAAAAATGAACTCAGCCTGACCGCATCCTGGATGCCGCTGCATTTTGATCCGGATGATAACGACGACCACCAGATGAAGCAGCTTGATGAGCGTAAAGCCTCTGCGTTCCTCGGCGGTGCGTACTACCGCCACGAAAGCTGGGGTTCTCTGAAAGTGGCGGTCTCAGGCGATGCCACGGATGAAAGCGGCGGCGTGGTGGGCGAGGTATCCTACTTCCGTCCAATCAGGATGGAGCGTTTGACCCTGACGCCTTCTGTCGGTGTTTTTTACAGCGACGAGAGCTATAACGACTACTACTACGGCGTATCCGGCAGCGAGTCACGCCGCTCAGGGCTGGATCAATACACCGCCGGTGACAGCTGGACGCCCTACGTTGGTCTGGTAGCTAAATATCAGTTAACCCAGAAGCTGTACCTCAACGCCAGCGCGGTCTACACCGTGTTGCCTGATGACGTGAAGAACAGCCCGATGATCGACCGCGATGATAGCTTCGCGCTAATGACCGGCCTGACCTGGCGCTTCTGATGCGGTAAAGCCGGGCGACGGCGTTGCCTTGCCCGGCCTACGATCTTGCCTGCATTTTTATCTGCAATACAACGTATTCCTTTTTCATTTCTCGATGCTTCTTCCTGTTCCGCCAAAACACGGCTGCACTAATGTTCCTTATGCGCTAATGTGATTCGACCCGATAGCAATGGTGTGTATCATGTGTATAATCATGGAAGGACTGGGATGTGAAAAGTGCGGATGTCATTACCGTTCTGATCGGCCACGGCTGGAAATGTGTCAGAACGAAAGGAAGCCATCATCAGTTTCGCCATCCCGAACAGAAAGGGCTGGTTACTGTCCCACATCCTAAGAAGGATATTAAACCGGGCACGCTCGCGCAGATATGGCGGCAGGCGGGAATTAAACACTGATATCAGGAGTAGTTATGTTTTATCCGGCTTACATTCATTCTGACACCGACGGTAGCGCCAGCGGCTTTTTTCCTGACGTTCCAGGCTGTTTTTTTGCAGGTGATTCCCTGGACGACGCTTTTCAGGATGCACGTGAGGCGCTCACCGCGCACTTCGAAGCGCTGTTTGAAATGGATGAAGCATTGCCTCTTCCGGGGAATGTCGAAGTGCACCTTGAAAATCACCCTGACGACTTCACGGGCGGGCAATGGTTGCTGGTGGATATTAATATGAGGCAGTTTGACGGCAGAGCCGAGCGTATCAACATCACGATGCCTCGACGTTTGCTGGTAAAGATTGATTCCTTTGTCAGCGAGCATCCTCAGTTCGGTAATCGAAGCGCATTTCTTGCTGAGGCAGCACGTCGCGTGCTGCCATAGCGTTCAACCTCTCCCGTGGGTGAGGGCAACAGACCGCCGCTATTCAGCCTTCATCCACCCATATCCGCATTTCCCCTTCTCCCCGGTTAGCCCAGCTAAACCACGGAATAAAGGTCAACGTCCGGGGCTGGCGCTGTACCGGCGAGCGGTCGTACTGCCACAGCGCATCCGTTTCCTTCATGTGACACCCAATTCCCTCTGTCTGTATCAGCATCTTATGCGCGAAAATGCCTTTGCCTTCATACACCCGGAACTCGCTATCTCGGGGCAAGGAGAGGTTATGCAGGTTGGCGCCGTTATCAGCTTCTTCCAGGCAGTAAACCAGCGGCCCGCGCTGTAGCGCGACTTTACCCGCCTGCTGGCGCACCTGGGGGTTACCGTACACGCGGCGGACCGGCATCGGTAGCGTCAGGGTCAGGGTGTCGCCTTCCTGCCAGCGGCGGTTGAGGTAGAGGTATCCGCGTGACACTTCACCGGTAATGGCTTCGCCATTCAGCGAAACGGCAGGCTCCGCGCACCAGTCCGGCAGCCTGAGTGCCAGCGTGTGGGTGACCGTAACCGGCGAGGTGATTTCAATCTTCACCTGCTCCTGCCACGGATAGTTACCGCTAATGCGCAGCTGTAGGGCGTTATCGCCCACCGGAATGGCGACGTCGTTCCCCACGTACAGGTTTATCAGCAGCGCATCCGGGCGAACGGTATAAATGTAGTGCCCCAGCGAGGTCAGCACGCGGGCGATATTCGGCGGGCAGCAGGCGCAGCCGAACCAGCGCTGACGCACCGGCTTCACGTGGTCATAGATATGGTTAAAGGCCAGCGTTTTCGGATGCACTTCCAGTGGATTGACATAAAAGAAATGCTTACCGTCCAGCGCCATCCCGCCCAGCACCGTGTTGTACAGCGCGCGCTCCATCACGTCGGCGTAGTGGCCGTCTGCCTCCATCTCCAGCATCCGGCGGGCGAACATCATCAGGCCGATTGAGGCGCAGCTTTCGGCGTAAACCGTATCGTTGGGCAGATCGTAATCGCTGCTGAACGCCTCGCCGCTGCTCTGCGAGCCAATCCCGCCGGTAATGTACAGCTGGCGCTGCGCCATGTTGTTCCACAGCCGCAGACAGTCCCGGCGTTTCCCCTCGTCGTTGCTCAGGCGCGCCAGATGCGCCATGCCCGCCATCAGATAGACGAAACGCACGGCATGGCCGATGGCCGTTTGTTGTTCCGCAAGGGGCAGATGCGCCTGGCTGTAGGCTTTGTCCTTGACCATCCACGCCGGACCATAGGTGTTCCAGTAAGATGTTTTGCCGCGCTTCTCGTATTCGCTATCGTAGAAGTGAGGCTGCGCGCCGCGTTCTTCAATAAAGTATTTCACCAGATTGAGATAACGCGGCTCCTGCGTGACGTCGTACAGCCGCATCAGCGCCAGCTCGATTTCCGGGTGACCAGGGTAACCGTGTAGCTGTGTTTCTCCCGGGCCAAACACGCTGTCGATATGGTCCGCCAGCCTGCACACCACGTCCAGCAGGCGACGTTTTCCGGTTCCCTGGAAATACGCCACGCCCGCTTCAATCATATGCCCGGCGCAGTACAGCTCGTGGCATTCGGCCAGATTCGTCCAGCGTTCCTCGGGGGCTTTTACCGTAAAGTAGGTGTTGAGGTAGCCATCTTCACACTGCGCTGCCGCGACCAGCTCAATCACCTCGTCGGCGGTTTTTTCCAGTGCTGCATCCGGCTTCTGGCACAGCGACCACGCCACGGCTTCGAGCCATTTCGCCACGTCGCTGTCCTGAAACACCATCCCGTAAAATTCCCCCTGTTCCAGCCCGGCCGCGATGCGGAAGTTGGCGATGGCGTGGCTGGGTTCGGCCTCCGCCACGCGGTCGTTTAGCGCATCCCACTGGTAAGGGATCACCACGTCACGGACCAGCCGTTGATATTGCCCGAGAAACGGATCGTTGATTTTCAGCTGGTGCAGGTCGGGTTCCATTATGAACATAGCGTTCTCCTCAGGACGGTACGTGACGCTGGCGCAGGTCGGTGGAAATGCGCGACATCATTGGGTTATTAAGCCTGCACCAGCGGATAGCGACCGCCAGCAGCAGGTGGAAAAGGGCAGGCAGCAGCGTCTCCATGGCGGTGATGCCCTGCAGTGAGGCTGGCGTCTGGTTGCCCGCGCCTGGCTGATAGGCCACGGCAATAAACACCAGGCTGATAATCCCGGCGCTGGATGCCCACGCAAGCTTGATGAAAAACAGGTTGAAGGCGAAGTTCATGCCCGACGAACGCACGCCGGTTTTCCACTCGCCGTAGTCATCGGCAAAAGCCATTAGCGAGAAGTGCAGCGGCAGGGTGAAGCCCAGGATCACGCCGTTGCTTAAAATGACGATCAGCCATAGCGTCTGGTGCGCCGGGCCACCCGGCAGAAACCACATGCCCACCGCAAGCGCAGCGAGCACCAGGTTGGTGTAGTAGTAGAGTTTGACGGTATCAATACGGCGCGACAGCGGGCTGACGATCACTGCGCCCAGAATAGCGGCAAAGGTCACCATGGTGAAAAACAGCGAGGTGTACGCCGTGCTGCCCTGAAGCACGTAAGTGATAAAGTACATATATCCACCGCCGCGAATGTTGAAGACGTTGATCAGCAGAAACGACATCAACAACATCAGCAGCAGCTGATCGTTTTTACGCAGGCCCGCCAGGTGCTCGCGCAGGGTGAATTTGCCCATCAGCGCCAGCGGAACGCGTTCGCGAACCCAGAAGAAGCAGCACAAGAACATCACCACGGCGATAGCGCACAGCACGCCAACGCCCAGTTGATAACCCTTCGCGGCATCGCCCTGACCCAGCTCCGCTACCAGCCACGGCAGGCCAACGGAGACCAGAAAGCCCGCCACGCCGCACAGCACAAAGCGCCAGGACTGGCAGGCGATCACCTCGTTGTGGCGGGTGGTCATGGTGTTGATCAGCGCGCAGTAGGGCACGTTGATGGCGGTATAGCCCACGGACAATAGCAAATAGGTGCCGAACGCCCAGGCGATTTTCACGCCCATGCTGGCTTCCGGAACGGTGAAGGTCATTACGCCGATAATGCCTATTGGGACGGCGACCCACAGCTGCCAGGGACGAAATCGGCCCCAGCGGCTCTGCGTGCGGTCAGCAATGACGCCCATCACCGGATCGGAAATGGCGTCAAACACGCGAAGGGCAATAAACAGCGTGCCCACCAGCGCAGGGGTGAGACCAAATACATCGGTATAGAAAAAGGTCAGAAAGTTCATGATCAGGCAGGTAATCACCGTGCCGCCCGCATCGCCCAGGCCGTAGCCCATTTTCTCGCGGACGGACAGCCGGTCATCGACTTTCTGTTTTGCAGCGTCTGCGTCTGTAATCGGTGTGGAAGTCATGAAGTAACTCCTCGGAGATCGAATTTATTATCGTATTTATGCTGGGTACCTCTTTATTCTGCATCGAACGGGAAGGCCAACAAGGGAAGGGAAAAGTATAAAAAGGTGACGATTCCGACCTGATGATAAAAATGTGATTCCGATCGGACAGATATTTTAATATTGATTAATAATCAACGGGTAAGTCGAATATTAACGACAATAAAAGCGGAATGGTGAATATCCATGCTCGAATTATCCATAGCGCTTCCGGTTAAGGTTCAAAATGGCGGGCTATTTATCTCCCGCGGAGTGGGCCGCCACCCTGCGCGAAAATTAACATCGTGGGAGGTTATTTTTGTCGAAAAAGGGACTTTAACGATCCAGGAAGAAAATCATGTTTTTGATGTTAATGCGGGAGAGAGTTTGTTGCTCTGGCCGCAGCGTCGGCATGTGGGCGTGGAGGATTTCCCGGCGGACCTGCGCTTTTACTGGCTGCATTTTGAGGTGGAGCCGCAAGATCTAACGTTACCCAACGCTGCTCCTCTGGCAATAGAACAACACTGCCGCGTAAGGGATGCGGAATATGTGATTGCGCTCTTTCGTCAATTCCTCAGCGAGCAGGAGAAATTACGGCGAAGCCTGGCGCTGGAGATGATTTTATTATTGATTTTACAGCAGGTGTCAAACTCTTCAGGATATGAAGACAGCGCAGATCAGGCCGGCGCGGCGATGGCATGGAAGGCAAAACAGCTTATTCGCACGCAGTTTCATTTACCGATATCCACCTCGCAGCTGGCAAAAGCGTTGCACTGTAATGCAGATTATCTCGGGCGCGTCTTTCGCCGGACTTTCCATTTAACCCTGACGGAGGCGATACATCGCCAGCGCGTCAGGGCGGCGGAAAAACTCCTGCTCAACGACGCTGCGTCATTAACCGAGGTCGCAGCGCGCTGCGGCTTTAACGACGTGGGATATTTCCGACAGATATTTTCGAAGCATACCGGGTTAACCCCCGCCGTCTGGAAACGGCGGTACTGTAAAGAGCATATTAATTCCGGTTGATTACTGCCCGTAATAGGCGTTCGCCCCGTGCTTGCGCAGATAATGCTTGTCCAGCAGCGCCTGCTGCATAGCCGGTAACTGTGGTGCGAGCTGGCGTGAGAACAGGCCCATATAGGCGCACTCTTCCAGCACGACGGCATTGTGGACCGCATCGGCAGCGTCTTTGCCCCAGGCGAACGGGCCGTGGGAGTGAACCAGTACCGCCGGGACCTGCATTGGGCTGAGATCGCGCTCCTCGAAGGTTTTAATGATCACTTCGCCCGTCTGGTATTCGTATTCCCCGGCAATTTCTGCCGTGGTCATCAGCCGCGTGCAGGGGATCGCTCCGTAGAAATAGTCTGCGTGCGTCGTGCCCCAGGCGGGTAAATCCTGTCCCGCCTGCGACCAGATGGTGGCGTGGCGGGAATGGGTATGTACGATGCCGCCAATCTCCGGATAACGGCGATACAGTGCCAGATGGGTTGGTGTGTCAGAGGAGGGTTTTTTACTGCCTTCGACCACCAGGCCGGTGGCAATGTTCACCACCACCATATCCTCCGCCGTCATCACGTCGTACTCCACGCCGGACGGCTTGATGACCATCATACCGCTTTCGCGATCTATTGCGCTGACGTTGCCCCAAGTAAAGGTCACCAGCTGGTGGGCTGGCAGCGCCAGGTTTGCCGCCAGTACCTCGGTTTTGAGTTGTTCTAACATGTCATGCCTCCTTCCTGCATACGGGCTTCAATCCAGCGGCGTGCCTGGATAATCTCCAGCACCGGCTCTTTGGCTTTTTCGGTCCACATTTCAATCAGAAACGCGCCGCGATAGTTCAGCTTATTCAGCGTGTTAAACACGCCGACAAAATCGACGCAGCCATCGCCAAACGGTACATCGCGGAACTGTCCGGGGCTTTGCGCGGTAACGGGTTGGGTATCTTTCAGGTGAATAGCCGCAATGCGGTCAATGCCCAGCGTCAGCTCGGCGGTAACGTCGTTACCCCACGCGCTCAGGTTGCCAACGTCCGGGTAAACGCTGAACCACGGCGAGGCGAGCATGCTGTCCCACTTTTTCCACTTGCTGATGGAATTCATAAATGCGGTATCCATGATCTCGACCGCCAGCATCACCTGTGCGGCGGCGGCCTGCTCGACGGCCCATGCCAGTCCTTCGGCAAAACGTTGTTGAGTACCTTCATCGTGCTCTTCGTAATAGACGTCATAACCCGCAAGCTGAATGGTGCGAATACCTAAGTCGCGTGCCAGCCTGATGGCTTTGGTCATGATCTCACGGGCGCGCTGGCGCACCGTTTCGTCGCGGCTGCCGAACGGGAAGCGACGGTGGGCAGACAAGCACATAGAAGGGATAGACACCCCGGTTTCCAGCATCGCTTCAACCAGAGAGGCGCGCTGCGTGGTACTCCACTCAAGGCGCGATAAACGCTCGTCGGTTTCATCAACCGACATCTCAACGAAATCGAATCCGCAGCTCTTCGCCAGGACCAGGCGTTCCGGCCAGGAGAGATCTTTCGGCAGCGCTTTTTCATAAATACCTAACGGATGCTGACGCATGGTTACGCTCCCCAGATATCGCGGATTTGCGAATGGAATGCCTGTGCCACCTGCGGCGGATTATCCGCGCCCGCCAGCGCGCGCCCGGCGATAAACGCTTTGACGTTGATTTGCTTAAACAGGGGGAGATCGGCAGGCGTGATGCCGCCGGTAATCGAAAGCTGTAAACCGATATCCGAGAGGGCTTTCATTCTGGCGAGATCCGCCTCGCCCCACTGCTGACCGCTGGCCTGCGCGTCTCTTCCCCGGTGGTATATCGCCTGTTTTACGCCGATACGTTGCCATGCGCGCGCGTCGTCCAGCGTCCAGTTACCAAAGAGCTCTATCTGGATTTCTCCTCCGCAGCGCAGTGCCACCTCGTGGCCTCGCTCAACGGTCGCCAGCGGAGCGGCGCAGATAATGGTCATCCAGTTCGCGCCCGCGCCAAACGCCTGTTCTGCCAGCGTCTCTCCGGCATCGGCCACTTTCCAGTCCGCCACGATAATTTTCTCCGGGCACTGTTTGCACAGCGCGCGGACGGCGCTTAGTCCTTCGGTCAGACATAAAAGGGTACCGGCTTCGACGATATCGACGTGATCCACAAGCAGGGCAACATCGCGCTGCGCGGCCTGAAGTGAGGTGTGATCGAGCGCCAGCTGCAGTAATGGTCGGCTCATAGGTCGTGCTCCTTAACCTGGGCGTGATAGCCCTGTAATGCTGAAATCAGTAACTGATAGCGGTGATATTTGCGTTGATAGGCCGCATGGGCGTCCATGTCGGGTTCAATCACCCGGATGTCATGTTTAAGGGCGCGTTGCGCCGTGTGGAAATCGGGATAGATGCTTGTACCGACCAGTGCGGCCAGCGCTGCACCGGAACAGCCAGTCTCTTCTACCTGGGGTAATTGAATTGTCAGACCGCTGACGTCCGCAAGCATCTGCATCCACACGTCCGAATGGGCCGGGCCACCCGTGACGCGCAGTGCCTTCACCTCGGTAAAGCGCTCAAGCATGCGGTTAAGATGGGTCATGTGGCTGAATACCACGCCTTCGTAAACCGCCTGCAGCAGGTGCGCGCGGGCGTGTAGCGCCTGCATGCCGTAGAAACCGCTGGTCATCTCCAGACCCGCGTTGCTGCCGTAGAGGAAGGGCAGGAAAATCAGATCGCTTCCGGCTTTTGGCAGACCGGCGACGGCATGGTTGATTTCATCGAATGACATATCGCCCCACTGCGCGGTGAGCCACTCCAGGTTGCCGGAGGAAGTCGGGCTGGCTTCGTGAACGATGTACTGCTGCGGATGAACGTAGCGGCCATAGACGTAGGGAAACGGCTCGCTGTCGCGAATGCCATGCGCAATCCCGCTGGTGACGGCCCAGGTGCCCATTACGGCATTCAACGTATGTTCGTCGTGTAGCCCGGCGCAGATCGCGGTGGAAACCACGTCAAACAGTCCACCAACGACGGGCGTACCCGCCGCGAGACCGGTCAGGGCGGCTGCCTGAGCGGTGATTTCCCCGCAAATTTCTGCTGAACCGACAATCGGCGGCAGGGCGCCGTCAATTTCGCTGATACCGAGCCAGCGTGTGAGCTGTGGGTCGTACTGGCCGGTATTCATATTGTAGAGATTGGACTCCGAAATGTTGCTCTCTTCGCAGGCTTTGGTGCCGGTGAGGCACCAGCGAAGATAATCGTGCGCCATCATCACGCAGCCAATTTTCTCGAAGCGCTGAGGCTCATTCTCTTTTACCCAGCGCAGAAGCGAGGCCGGATGCCCGGTCCACAGCGTCTGGCGCGTATGCGGATAGAGTTTTTCTGGAATGCCGTCCTGCTGCCAGCGTTGCACAATCTCCAGCGCCCGGCGGTCAGAAGAGAGCATGGCGTTGCCCAGGGGCCGATCCTGTTTATCGAGTAGAAACAGTCCTTTGCCCTGAGCAGAAATGCCGACGCCTTTGATCTGCTCTCCGTCTACGCCTGAACGTTTGAGCAGCGTGGCGACGGTAGCGTGGCAGTGCTGCCAGAGCTGGTGCATATCCCGCTCCGCATAGCCTGCGCGTGGGCTGAGCGTGGCAACCGAGCGACGTTCGATACACATTTCCTTTCCCTGGCGGTTGTATAACCCGGCTTTCAGATAAGTACCGCCACAATCGATACCCAGCCAGAAGGGCTCTTTTTCACTCATCTTCATCTCACTTATTCGCCGGGTGGCGCTTCGCTTACCCGGCCTACGGTTCGGTTTAGTGGGTTGGGTGAGGGCATCAGGCCGCACGTTTATGCGGATTCACCGTGGGATTAGGTTCTGCTCCGGCATCACATTTCGCTGGCAACAGCAGTGCCAGCAGCGCCGCCAGTGCCAGAGAAATCGCCAGGCAGTAAACTCCCGCATCTTTGCTGTACAGCGTTATCAGTACGCCTACCGCATAAGGGCCGCAGAATCCGCCGAGGTTACCAAGCGCATTGATCACACCGCGCGCACCGCCTGCCATTTCGGCGCTAAACAGACGTGCAGGAATCGTCCAGAACACCCCAGCGGCGGACTGCAGGAAGAATCCGCAGCCGACCAACGCGGCATAGGCCAGCCAGGTGTTTGCCTTCAGCGCCACGGAGAGGAACATGCAAAGTGCGAAGCCAATCAGCGGCAGGGAGACAAACAGCTTGCGCTTGCCGGTGCGGTCAGAAAGCGTAGAGAACAGGAACATCCCCGCAATGGCACCGATGTAAGGCAGAATGGCGAGCACCCCTACCTGGCCGATGCTGGTGTGCGTCAGCTCTTTCAGGATGGTGGGCAGCCAAAGGGTATAACCGTAAATCCCGGTCTGGTAGAAGAAGTTCAGGGCGATTAATTGCCACATGGTTTTATCGGAAAGTACGGCGCTCAATGAGGCATTTTTCACCTCTTTTCCGGCGATGGCCTGCTGTTCAGCGGCCAGCGTTTGCACCAGATAGTTTTTCTCGGCCTCTGAGATCCAGCGTGCTTCCTGCGGACGGTCGTAAACGGTGAACGCCCACAGCACCAGCACCACTATGGACATCAAACCTTCAATGATAAAAAGCCAGCGCCAGTCGAGCGCGGTAATAATCCAGCCAGAAAGTGGCGCGGTGATGATCCCGGCAATCGGCACGAACATGATCACAATCGCGTTGGCGCGGCCACGTTCGGCATCCGGGAACCAGTTGCTTATCATCGTTAACACAACGGGCAGCATCCCGCCTTCCGCCACGCCGAGTAAGAAGCGCAGCACCAGCAACTGATACTGGTTAGTGACAATACCGGTCAGGACTGAGATGACTGCCCAGGCGACCAGGGACCAACCGATAAACTTCTTGCCGCTACCATGAACAGCAATCTTGCCGCCCGGAACCTGCAGGAACAGATAGCCGATAAAGAAGATCCCGCCTGCCAGGCCTGCCATGGTGGCGGAAATACCCAGTTCTTCATCCATACCTCCGGGCATCGCAAAGGCGATATTTACGCGGTCCATGTAAGAGATAATGCAGGCGATAAGAATAGGTGGAATGATTCTTAGCCAGCGCTGGCGCGGAATATCCGCATGTAGAGCATTCGTTGAAATATTCATAGTTAATGTCTCTGTGAATGTAATCGGAATATGTTTTTATTTTTATTGTGTCGCTTTATTCATAGCGCTAATGCCGTCACGCAAAATGGCGATGCGATGGCTGACATCAGCATTAGCATTTATTTCCAGTAATTTAATACCGGAGAATTTCAATGTTGCGGCGCTCGCCGCAGTAAAGAGTGATGTAGCCTGTTCAGTCGTCATTAAACTGTCGGCACAGAACGAAGAAAACGGCGCGTGCAGATCCTGCCACTCGCCATATTCGCCGCGTGTGGTGGTGCCAGAGAACATCAGCGCGCCCAATTTTCCGGCTTTACATGCGGCCTGAACGTGTTCAAGCGGAACGGTGGAATTACGGCCTTCAATGGCCGACCGTGCCCAGTTGATGCAGACGCTGATGTCGGTTCCGTTTACCACCTCCAGCACCTGTTCTAAGGGTAAAAAACCTTTACGCGGTGCAGGTCCGGTCATGGCATCGCAGTGTTCCAGCACCAGATCGCAGGACCAGTTCCAGCTCACAATTTCGCGGATTGAGCGGGAGAATGCCTCGGTGGCCTGTTCGACGGATGCATTCCCGGCCTGCGGCGCCGCCTGCATCTCCAGGGCTATGACTTTTCCCGGAAAACGCACATTTACAGCGTCAATTTTCTGGTGTAGATGCCGGTAAAATTCAACGCATGCTTTACGTTGTTCTTCGTCTGCTGATGCCAGACCAAATGCGCCGTTCGTGCCACGACGGCGCATGGTTTCCATCACCGCCGTGACCACGATTTGCCACTCGTCCGGCGTATGACGGAACAGCCACTCGTCACCGAAAGGATGAAGGTTTTCCAGGCAAGGTTGTTCCAGCCCGCGTATGTACGGTGTGTCGGAAAGTTCCCGCCAGAAGGATTGTTCTTCTTGTTCCCCTTTCTGGTGAAACGAGGGTGCGCAGGGGTACGCACCAATAATAAAACCGGTGTTGGTCATTTCGCGTTCCTGTATTCGTCAGAAAATTACAATAATTCGCTGATTGCCACTTTCACCACAATTTTACGAATTACCGTTTCCTTGTTTTTAATACAGGCAGGACGATGAACATCCTGCGGGAAAAATATGGCATAACTGCCAGGTACCATTTCTATAAACGACTCATTTTCGCTGTCGTGATAAAAAATAATATCTCGCTGTTCCAGTAATGATTCGCTTATTTTGTTATTGCCGGTATCAATAGCGATACCGATTTTCTCTTCACCCCAGGCCAGAAACTGAATATCCAGATAGCGGCGGTGCACTTCAGGACGGTTTTCGTGTTGTTCCTTTGTGGTGAGGTCGAGCACCTGGGCAAAAATAGTGCGGCCTTCAATTTCCACCACGCCTGGCTCCAGGGTGGTGAAATCCGTGGTGCGCAGAAAATGAAGCGCTTTTTCAATCGCCAGCGGCAGGCGACACGGATTGGGCTGCGAAATATGTCCGAATATCATCATCCCCTCCTTACAGAGACTGGATTTTCGCCCATACGCTGTCGTCAATGGTTATGCCGTTGCGACGGTTCTCTTCCTGCAGACGCGTGAATTCATGTCCCGGCAAACGAACGGCAACATTCTCATCAGCGCGTTCGGCGGTAGTGATGAAGTCCATGATGCGTTGCAGTTTGGCATCGCGGGTTGGCCCGTCGATCAGGCGATCCACTTCAATAGCGATAAAGATCTGCGATACGCCATATTCGTCGCTGTTGTCCTGGGTCACTTCTGCGACGGAAGAGCCGTTAGAGAGCAGGGTAGCGATCATGTCGAGCACGATGGATAAGCCTGAACCTTTCCAGTAGCCCATCGGCAGAATACGGCGGTTTTTCTCAATCACGCCAGGCTCTCGGGTGAGATTGCCCTCGTCGTCAAAGCCGCCATCTACAGGCAACTCGCGCCCGGCCAGGCGGTTCACTTCCAGCATGCCGTAGGAGAACATCGACATCGACATGTCGACCATGGTGATAGGATTCGACGGGATAGCGACGATCAGCGGGTTTGTGCCGATGCAGCATTCTTTTGATCCCCACGCAGGCATTACTGCAATGGAGTTGGTCCAGCAAATTCCAATGTAACCTTTCTCAGCCGCCTGCCAGCCGTAACTGCCGCCGCGCATCCAGTGGTTGGCGTTACGCAGCGCCACCAGGCCGATACCGTGGTCGGATGCCAGTTCGGTAGCGCGATCCATCATCTTTTTCGCCGTCAGGTTGCCGATGGAGCGTCGGGCATCCCACTGTTCGATGGCACCCAATGAGGTCACCCGTTGTGGCTGGGCGTCAGGGATGATGTCGCCCGCATCCAGTTGCTGAATAAAACGCGGGAAGCGGTTTACGCCATGCGAGTAGACACCGGACTCGGTGGTGCGGGCAAACATCTCTGCGCAGGCATCGGCAGTCTCCACTTTTATGCCGCGATCGAGCAGAACCCGATTGAACGCCGCTTTCAACTCTTCGAAGGTCACTTTCATCCCTGTTCTCCTGTTTTTTAGGGGCAAGTGCGAACGCTTTTTTATCGTTAAATTTCACTATGCGAAATCTGATTTCAAATATAACGATCAATTTTTATCAGATCAACGACATTCACGTTTTTCAAAAAGCATTAAAATCAACTGGTTGTGTTTTTTCTGTTGAGATCGTGAACTAAACCACACTTTGCGCTACCATCAGGAGCGCGATAAAAAGGAGCGATTTGATGAGCATGAAAGAGAGCGAAATAACGCAGGAAAAAGAGAGGCCAGCGGGCAGCCAGAGCCTGTTTCGCGGCCTGATGCTGATTGAGATCCTCAGCAACTACCCGAACGGGTGTCCGCTTGCGCATTTATCGGAACTGGCAGGTTTGAATAAGAGCACCGTCCACCGGTTACTCCAGGGTCTGCAGTCGTGCGGGTACGTTACCCCGGCGCCAGCGGCGGGCAGCTATCGTTTGACCACTAAATTCATTGCTGTCGGGCAAAAGGCGCTGTCATCGCTCAACATTATTCACGTGGCGGCCCCGCATCTTGAGGCGCTGAACATTGCCACTGGCGAAACGGTAAACTTTTCCAGTCGGGAAGATGACCACGCGATCCTAATTTATAAGCTCGAGCCGACAACCGGCATGCTGCGTACGCGTGCTTACATCGGACAGCATATGCCGCTCTATTGTTCTGCAATGGGCAAGATCTATATGGCCTTTGGTCATCAGGATTACGTGGCCAGCTACTGGCAAAGCCATCAGGAACAGATTCAACCGCTGACGCGCAATACCATCACTGAACTGAGTGCTATGTACGATGAGCTGGCGGAAATTCGCGATCGCAGCATGGCAATGGATAAAGAAGAGAACGAGCTGGGTGTCTCCTGTATCGCCGTGCCGGTGTTTGATATTCATGGTCGCGTGCCGTATGCGATCTCCATTTCGCTGTCGACGTCCCGCATGAAGCAGGTTGGCGAGAAAAACCTGCTCAAGCCTCTGCGCGAAACGGCAGAGGCGATATCAAAAGAGCTGGGTTTTAACGTGCGTGAGGGGTAGCGTGTTACTGGCTGCCTTCGTGCCACGCTTTTTCAATTTCTTCGGCGAGAATTTTGATGCCCGCTTCGATTTTTGCCGGATCGGGCACGTAGTTCATGCGCATGCACTGGTGGGTGTGCGGCCATGGCTTATCCAGACCCGGGAAGAAGTAATCGCCCGGCACCATCAGCACGCCACGCTTTTTCAGTCGCTGATAAAGCAGTTCTGTAGTGATCGGCAAATCCTTAAACCACAGCCACAGGAAAATCGCGCCTTCAGGTTTGTGGATCAGGCAGCGTTCTTCCGGTAAGTAGCGGCGAAGCGTCGCAATCGTCTCCTGAACGCGCTGGTAATAGAACGGTTTGATGACTTCATTAGACAGACGCAGCAGGTCGTTGCGCTTGATCATTTCGCACATCATCGCCGGACCGATACCGCCCGGTGAAAGGCTGATAATGCCGTTCATATTGGTAATGGCGGTGATGATTTTCTCGTTGGCGATGATGATGCCGCAGCGGCTGCCCGGCAGACCCAGCTTGGAGAGGCTCATGCACAGGACAATGTTCGGGTTCCACAGCGGACGTGCTTCGCTGAAGATAATGCCCGGGAACGGCACGCCGTAGGCATTGTCGATCACCAGCGGGATGCCGTGCTGGTTCGCCAGGACATCCAGCTTCATCAGTTCGTCGTCGGTAATCACGTTGCCCGTTGGGTTCGTCGGGCGCGATACGCAGATCATCCCCGTCTCTTCACCAATATGCAGGTGTTCAAAATCGACGTGATATTTGAACTGGCCTTCCGGCAGCAGCTCGATGTTCGGGCGCGCGGAGACGAACAGATCCTCTTCCAGGCCGGAATCAGCATAGCCGATATACTCCGGTGCCAGCGGGAA
Organism: Enterobacter sp. 22499; assembly: GCF_052044815.1. Taxonomy (NCBI): domain Bacteria; kingdom Pseudomonadati; phylum Pseudomonadota; class Gammaproteobacteria; order Enterobacterales; family Enterobacteriaceae; genus Enterobacter; species Enterobacter sp. 22499. The sequence goes on from NZ_JBQENR010000007.1 coordinate 218,765, forward strand.
CAGCACCTTTTTGGTGGTGCCGTCGGCACGACGCCCTGCGAAGAGGTTAAACAAGTAGAAAAACGCGCTCTGGCTGCCGTTTGTTAGTGCAATATTCTGTGGTTCGATATCCCAGCCCAGCTCTTCACGCAGCATTTTGGCAAGGAGAGTCAGTAGCTCGGTTTTACCCTGCGGACCGTCGTAATTGCAGAGCGCATCGGTCGCTTTGCCGTTTTCCAGCATCTGCGCGAGCAGCGTCTGGAAATAGGTTGTCATCTCCGGAATTTGCGCCGGGTTTCCGCCGCCGAGCATGATGGCGCCCGGTGTGCGCAGCCCGTCGTTGAGGTCCTCCATCAGGCGAGTAATGCCTGAATGGCGGGTGAATTTGTCGCCAAAAAGTGAAAACGTCATAGCAGGTGTTCTATCGAGCTTATTTTGAAAGTGGGTAACCATAACGCTAGCACTGTGCTGGTGCAAATCGGGAGATGTGGTCGGATTTGTTGTTTTGTATGGTCGAGAGGGATTTGTGTAGTGAATAGTTCTGTTGGGTTTCACCCCTCACCCCGGCCTTCTCCCCATGCGGGGAGAGGGCCAGGGTGAGGGGGGGATAATTATTGATTACCCGCCCATACCACCATCACCTTATCGCCCTTATGCTCGCGCACGAAGCCGTACCCCTCTTTCAGCGACAGCGTGGTTTGCTTGCCTTCACCGATCGCCGGATGGCGGGCGCGGAACTGGCCCAGCGTTTGCCAGTGGGCGACGGTTAAGGCCTGCTTGCCCGTCACGTCCTGCCAGTTCATATCCGAGCGGGTACCCTGCAGCGGGTCAGACCCCGTCGGGCCAAACGGACGCTCGGATTCATCACCGTAATAGATTTGTACGCTGCCCGGTGCCAGCAGGAGCAGCTCCGCAGCGCGCTGGCCTCCTTCGCGGAACAGGCGTGTGTCATGGGAGGAGAGATAGCTCAGCACGTTGAAGCTTTGCAGCTTTTCCGCCATCTGCTGCCAGGTGAGATCCATATCGGCCAGGCAATCCACCGCTTTTGCCGCCTGCTCCTGATAATCAAAGTTGATCATCGCGTCGAAACCGTGGCGGTAATAGTCGCTTTGCATCACTCCGTGACCCCAGGACTCGCCGGTCATCCAGAACGGTGCGTTATCGAGCTTTTTGTCCGGGTTGGCCCCTTTCCACGCGGCCAGCGCCTGACTAGCCTGGTCCTTTAACTGTTGCCAGGCCGCAAGCTCGACGTGCTTCGCGGTATCCACCCGGAAACCGTCAATGCCGTAGTCGCGCACCCACTGGCTGAGCCAGTGGGTGAGATAGTCGCGCGGGGTATATCCCGGGATGGCTTTCGCGTGGGTATCGGGCTTATGCTGATAAAAGTTGGGTAATCCGGAAGGGGCGGTGGATTCCGTTTTCAGATCCGGTAGGAACGCCAGCGACATGGTTAAATCGTCGAAGCCGGGGTTGTCGTAATCACCAATGTCGGTGCGGATCCATTTCTTGCCCCACCATTTTTCCCATGCGGCTTTGTCGCTAAAGTTGATGTAATCGTTGAAGCTATGCCAGCTTTGGCCCGCGCCCGGCTTCCAGTCCGTCCAGCGGTCGCCCAGGGTCTTTTTCAGCTCATCACCCTGCAGATACAGCGCGCCAAACTGGTACTCCTGCATGTCCGCAAGTGTCGCGTAGCCCGCGTGGTTCATGACGATATCGAACAGGATGCGAATGCCGCGCCTGTGCGCTTCATCAACAAGATGGCGCAGATCATCCTCGGTGCCCATGTTGGCATCGAGCTTCGTCCAGTCCTGGGTGTAGTAGCCGTGATAGGCATAGTGTGGGAAGTCCCCTTTGGTGCCACCGCCTACCCAGCCGTGGATCTGCTCAAGCGGGGAACTTATCCAGAGCGCGTTCACCCCCAGCTGCTGTAAATAGTCGAGCCTGCTGGCGAGCCCTTTAAGATCGCCACCGTGGAAGGTGCCAATCTCCTGCATGCCGTCTTTGTGGCGACCGTAGCTGTTGTCGTTGCCCGGGTCGCCATTCACAAAGCGGTCGGTTAGCACAAAATAGACGGTGGCGTTCTGCCAGCTAAACGGCGCTGGTTTGTCGGTTTCGGCGCGCTCAAGCAGCAGCAGGCCACCACTGCTGGCGGCTGGCTGCAGGGTTATGTTTCCGTTCTGCACCGTCGCGGTCTGTTTGCTGTAGAAATCACGCACCACGGTGCCTTCCGGGAAGGTATGGCTGACGTCCAGCGTCAGCGGTTTACCGTCCCACTTCGGGCACTGGCGGATAACGCTTGCAACCGGCTGTTCTGCGGTGCTCTGAATTGTCAGCAGCAGCGTGGGCGTGCCGGATCGGGTATCAATCCGCATCTGGTATTCACCGTCGCGGAAAAGGCGCCACTGCGGCGGAGACCCGTCGCAGGGCTTGAGCGACAGCATCTCATTGAGTTTTATCGCCTCCGAAGGCTGCCAGCACGTCTTGTCAAAACCCAGCGTCAGAGGACGCGTACCCTTCGCAAGCTTTGCCTGGCTGGTGAAAACCCCGGTGCCTTCGGCGCGAAATGCGTCAAACCCCGGCGATGACCAGTCGGCATGTGCCAGAGCGGGTAACATCAGAAAAGCTAATGCGGTGCGTTTCATTCCATTTTCCTGTCGCGGCATTTTTGACCAGTGTGCCATCAGGTTGTGGTTAAAAACTCATCCCCCATCGCTTTCTGTCGGGAGGATCTGTGAGGATGAGTGATCCCGCGCGAAATGAGACAGTTATCTGCGATATCGCACACATTTTTTCAGGAATGATGTTTTTATGAGCAAGTTTCAGGTGACATAGTTTCGGATTTGGACTATTTCTATACGTGCTCTTGAAGTCTATTTTTGATATGATTTGAGATTCCGCTCTCAAATTTGTGAAAAAAATAAGGTGTTGGGATGATTACATCCGACCAGGAGACCTAATGATATCGACTCCCATTCGACGATATGGGGCCGCGATACTCATGTTACTCACCACGACATTTTCGGGTGGGGTGCTTGCGAAGACGCACACGGATACAACGAGTAAGAAAGCCCACGTAATAAAGACGACAAGTAGTAAGGTTAGCAGTAAACAAGAGTATTCTCGCAATAGTGCAAAGAGTAGTTCACTTCCTGATTTGCGAAAATACCCTTCCGGAACACCAAGAAAAAAAGCGTTTCTCCGGACGGTAATGCCTTACATAACAAGTCAAAATGCCGCGATTACGGCGGATCGTAACTGGTTAATTTCAAAACAGTACGATAGCCGCTGGTCGCCGTCTGAACGCGCGCGTCTGAAAGACATCACGAAGCGCTACAAACTGAGCTGGAACGGTAACACGCGTCGCGTACCGTGGAATGCTCTCCTTGAGCGTGTGGACATTATCCCAGGCAGCATGGTAGCGACCATGGCAGCAGCCGAAAGCGGCTGGGGAACGTCTAAGCTTGCGCGTAATAACAACAACCTGTTCGGCATGAAATGTGCGAAAGGGCGTTGTAATAATGCGCCCGGCAAAGTGAAGGGCTATTCTCAGTTTGAATCAGTAAAAGATTCCGTGAATGCTTACGCGGTAAATCTTAATACGCACCCGGCCTACTCATCGTTCCGTAAATCACGCGCTCAGTTGCGTAAAGCGGATCAGGAAGTAACGGCCAGCGCAATGATTCACAAGCTAAAAGGGTATTCGACGAAGGGAAATAGCTATAACAACTATCTGTTCGCTATGTACCAGGATAACCAGCGCTTAATTGCCGCCCATATGTAATCTCAAAAAAACGCCTTCCAGTGGAAGGCGTTTCCTTTTCTAGATCAGCACCTCGCTGTGGCGATCCCGGTACTCTTTCGGCGTGGTGTCATACTCTTTGCGAAACACCGAATAGAAATACTGCAGCGACGGATAGCCGCACATCTGCGAGATTTCGTTGATCGACAGTGACGTGGAGACAAGCAGGCTGCGGGCCTTCTCCAGCTTTTCCGCATGAATGACGGCATGAATGGTTTCGCCCACCTCTTCTTTGAATCGCTTCTCCAGATTCGAGCGGGAAATGCCCACCGAGTCCAGGACCTGATCGACCTTAATCCCTTTGCAGGCGTGGTTGCGGATATAGTGCATGGCCTGGATGACGGCCGGGTCGCTTAGGGAGCGATAATCGGTTGAGCGACGCTCAACGACGCGGACGGGGGGAACCAGCAGGCGCTGAAGCGGCAGAGCCTCTTTATCCAGCAGACGGTGCAACAGCTTTGCCGCCTGATAGCCCATCTGACGTGTGCCCTGTGCTACGGAGGAGAGCGCCACGCGGGACAAGTAGCGGGTCAGTTCTTCGTTATCAATGCCAATCACGCACAGTTTTTCGGGCACCGGGATATGCAAATGTTCGCAGACCTGCAGCACGTGTCGGGCGCGGGCGTCCGTCACGGCAATAATGCCGGTTTGCGGTGGCAGCGTTTGCAGCCAGTCCGCCAGGCGGTTTTGCGCGTGCTGCCAGTTTTCCGGTGCGGTTTCCAGCCCCTGATAGACCACGCCGCGGTACTTCTCCTGCGCGACCAGCTGGCAAAACGCATGTTCACGCTCAACTGCCCAGCGCTTGCCGCTGGTGGCGGGTAAACCATAAAACGCGAAGCGATGGACGCCTTTCTCCTTTAAATGGAGAAAGGCGGCCTCGACCAGAGCATGGTTATCGGTGGCGATGTAGTGGACCGGCGGGTAGTGTTCGGGTGAATGATACGAGCCGCCGACGCCCACAATCGGCACGTCGACGTCGGTTAGCAGCTGCTCGATGATGGGATCGTCATAGTCGGCGATAACGCCATCACCCAGCCAGTCTTTGATGTTCTCCAGACGGGTGCGGAAATCTTCTTCAATAAAAATATCCCATTCGGATTGCGACGCCTGCAAATATTCACCCACGCCTTCTACCACCTGACGGTCGTAGGCTTTGTTGGCATTGAATAACAACGTAATGCGGTGACGCTTTTCAAACATGGCTCGCTTCCCAATTAAGTCACAATGCGGTTATCAGGCTCGTCGCTTGGTGGCAGAGTCCATCCAGACTGCCAGTAAAAGAATGGCCCCCTTGACGATATACTGCCAAAACGTCGGGACGTCCATCATACTCATCCCGTTATCCAACGACGCCATGATAAATGCCCCCATGACCGCGCCCGCCACGCTACCGATACCGCCTGCGAGGCTGGTGCCACCGATGACGCAGGCAGCGATAGCATCCAGCTCGGCGATGTTACCGGCGGAAGGAGAGCCTGCCCCCAGACGCGAGCTGAGGATCAACCCGGCGATAGCGACCATCAGGCCGTTAATGGCGAAAACCGCCAGCTTGGTACGTTCGACGTTAATACCCGACAGGCGAGCAGCTTCAAGGTTGCCGCCGATGGCATAAATACGACGGCCAAACGCGGTGCGCGTCGCCATAAACATGCCGCCGAGCAGTAACAGCGCCAGCAGCAGTACCGGCGTCGGAACGCCGCGATAGTCGTTAAGAAGCCAGATGGCGCCCAGCACAATGACCGCCGTCAGCGCCTGACGTCCTACCACGGACGTTGACGCTGGCGACGCAAGACCCAGCGCCTGACGGCGCATACGTCCACGCCATTGCCACGCGACAAACGCCAGCAGTCCCACCACGCCGATCGTAAAGCCTATGCTATCCGGGAGGTAACTCTGGCCAATTTGCGACATCGCCGCGCTGGTCGGGGAGACGGTCGTGCCGTTAGTGATACCGATCAGGATCCCGCGGAAGGCCAGCATTCCCGCCAGGGTGACGATAAACGATGGCACCTTCCGATAGGCAACCCACCAGCCGTTCCAGGCCCCTAAAACCAGCCCCAGTACCAGCGTCACCGCCACGGTCAGCGGCAGCGGCCAGCCGAGCCAGACGTCAAAAATGGCCGCCACGCCGCCGAGAAGACCCATCATCGACCCGACCGACAGGTCGATTTCCGCAGAGATGATCACGAACACCATGCCCACGGCCAGGATGCCGGTGATGGCGGTCTGGCGGAGCAGGTTTGAGACGTTACGCGCGCTTAAGTACGAGCCATCCGTCATCCACGTGAAGAACAGCATGATGACGATAATCGCCGCGATCATCACGAAAACCTGCAGGTTCAGCGCTTTTAGCCCCGCGAACGCGCCGGGCGTCGGAACAGCGACTTTGATATCAGACGGATTGCTTTTCGACATGACGTTCGCTCCTTAAAGCGGCTTCCATCACCTGCTCTTGCGTCAGGTTCTGGTTAATCAGGTTGGCTTTCAGTTTCCCCTCGTGCATGACCAGTACGCGGTCGCTCAGGCCGAGCACTTCGGGTAACTCAGACGAGATGACAATGACGGCAATCCCTTGCTGTACAAGCTGATTAATCAGTTTGTAGATTTCGTATTTGGCACCGATATCGATCCCGCGCGTCGGCTCATCAAGGATTAATATGCGTGGATTGAGGAGCAGACAGCGCGCCAGAATCGCCTTCTGCTGGTTACCACCGCTCAATCGGCCAATCGCCAATTCCGGCGAGGAGGTTTTGACCTTCAGCCGGGCAAGTGACTGAAGGATGCACTGCTGCTCGGCGGCATCATCCAGGCTGCTCAGCGCGCCGGAGAACCGATCGAGTGCCGCAAGGGTGATGTTTTTACCCACCGCCATGACCGGTACGATGCCGTCTTTTTTGCGGTCTTCCGGCACCATTGCAATGCCGCGGGCAATCGCCTGCTGGCAGTTGTCGATTCTCACGGGCTGGCCGTCTATATATATCGTGCCCTCCCAGCGCCCTGGCCACACGCCAAACAGGCACTGCACGGCTTCGGTACGCCCGGCACCGACGAGCCCAGCAATCCCAAGAATTTCGCCGCTGTGAAGGGAAAACGAAACGTTATTGACCCGCTTAATGTGGCGGTTAACGGGGTGCCACGCGGTCAGGTTTTCCACGCGCAGCACTTCATCGCCCTTAGTGTGGGGCTCATTCGGGTAGAGCGCGGTCAGCTCGCGGCCCACCATCATGGTGATGATGTCATCTTCACTCATGCCCGCAGCTTCACGCGTGCCGATGTGTTGCCCGTCGCGGATCACGCAGATGGTGTCCGAAATGGCTTTTACCTCGTTCAGCTTGTGCGAAATGTAGATGCAGGCGATACCGTGGTTTTGCAGATCGCGGATGATATTGAGCAGAACCGCAGTTTCCTGTTCGGTGAGCGACGCCGTTGGCTCATCGAGGATCAGCAGCCTGACCTGTTTATTCAGCGCCTTCGCAATTTCGACCAGCTGCTGTTGCCCCAGGCCCAGGTCGCCCACGCGGGTATCCGGTGAAATGTTGAGGCTCACCTGCGCCAGCAGCTTTTCACAGCGGAGCGTCATGGTGTCGTAATCCAGCACGCCGTGGCGGGAAATCTCGGCTCCGAGGAAGATGTTCTCCAGCACGGTGAGATGTTTCACCAGCGCCAGCTCCTGGTGGATGATGGCGATGCCTTTACGTTCGGTGTCGCGAATGTGCGTCGCCTGGATGACTTCACCGGCAAAGACAATTTCGCCTTCGTAACTGCCGTGCGGGTAGATCCCACACAGGACTTTCATCAGCGTTGATTTGCCCGAACCATTCTCGCCACACAGCGAAACCACTTCGCCAGGGTTCAACCGGAGACTGACGTTGTCGACGGCTTTCACCGCGCCGAAGCGCTTGGTGATGCTTTTCATTTCAAGTAAATAAGGCATAACTGCTCCACATAACCCGAGGGAAGAACAGTACAACGTGATGCGCCCCCGCAGAGCAGGGGCAGCGCCGGATTACAGTTCGCTCTTCTTGTGGAAACCGTCTTTAATAACGGTGGCGTCAATGTTCTCTTTATTGACTTCAATTGGCGTGAGCAGGCGAGCCGGAACGTCTTTCAGGCCGTTATTCAGCGTTGCATCTGCTTTAGGTTGCTTACCGTTGCCCAGCTCAACGGCAATTTCCGCCGCCGTATTGGCAAGTTCGGTAATCGGTTTGTAGACCGTCATGGTCTGAGTTCCTGCGATAATGCGTTTTACGCCCGCCAGGTCGGCATCCTGACCAGAAATCGCGACTTTACCGGCCAGTCCCTGGGCACTCAGAGCCTGAATAGCCCCGCCTGCTGTGGCATCGTTGGAGGCCACGACAGCATCAATTTTGTTGTTATTGGCCGTCAGCGCATTTTCCATAATCTTCAGGGCATTTTCTGGTAACCATCCGTCGGCCCACTGATCGCCGACCACCTTAATTTTGCCGCTGTCGATGTACGGCTTAAGGACCTTCATTTGCCCTTCGCGGAACAGTTTGGCGTTGTTATCCACCGGCGAACCGCCCATCAGGAAATAATTGCCTTGAGGCACTTTGTCGATCAGGCTTTGCGCCTGTAATTCGCCCACTTTTTCATTGTCGAAGGAAATATAATAATCAATATCGGCGTTATTAATCATGCGGTCATAAGCGAGAACTTTTATGCCTTCCTGCTTCGCTTCTTTCACCACGTTACTTAATACCTGGCCGTTATAAGGGATAATGACCAGAACATCGACTCCCCTGTTGATCATATTCTCGATCTGCGACATTTGCGTTTCTTCATTGCCGTTAGCCGACTGAACAAACACATTCGCACCGAGTGATTCCGCTTTTTTCACAAAAATATCGCGATCTTTTTGCCAGCGCTCCAGACGCAGATCATCAATCGCCATGCCAATTTTGACCTCCTTGGCATGTCCTGCAAAGCTTACAAGGAGGAGCGTAGTGCAGAGCGTTAGGGTCAGGTTCTTTATCTTCATAATTATTAGGCCTTTTTGTAGGGGTATGTGTTGCTGAGATAAAAGAAACATTCACTGCTGGGTCGCAGCAAATTTTTAACGCGGAAAGGCGGGCTGGCAATTACAGATTTTTATCTTCTCATTACGATATTTGGTTTATTTCTGAATTTATGACCGCGATCGGATTTTAAAATTCGTAACGCCTTAATTACATTTGATTCTGGAATGCGCGCCGAAAAATAGTTTGTCTGCGCATTATTTTGCGAGCCAGCGCACAGTTGTGCATTCTCTCAATAGCAGTGTGAAATAACGTAATTGAGCAACCCAAAATGTCTATTCACTATTACTCCTGAATCAACGACTCGCCGCATACCCTGATTATGGAGCTCAATATGCAAGCTTATTTCGACCAACTCGATCGCGTTCGTTACGAAGGCCCAAAAACGACCAATCCTTTAGCATTTCGTCACTACAATCCGGATGAGCTGGTGCTGGGTAAGCGCATGGAAGATCATCTGCGCTTTGCCGCCTGTTACTGGCATACCTTCTGCTGGAACGGCGCCGATATGTTCGGCGTGGGTTCCTTTGACCGTCCGTGGCAACAGCCGGGTGAGGCCATCGAGCTGGCGAAACGCAAAGCCGATGTGGCGTTTGAGTTCTTCCACAAGCTGAACGTGCCGTACTACTGCTTCCATGATGTTGACGTATCGCCGGAAGGGGCGTCGCTGAAAGAGTACCTGAACAATTTTGCGCAGATGGTGGACGTGCTGGCAGAAAAACAGCAGCAAAGCGGCGTGAAGCTGCTCTGGGGTACGGCAAACTGCTTCACCAACCCACGCTACGGTGCGGGTGCGGCCACCAACCCGGATCCGGAAGTGTTTAGCTGGGCGGCTACGCAGGTGGTGACGGCAATGAACGCTACGCATCAGCTGGGCGGCGAAAACTATGTCCTGTGGGGCGGCCGTGAAGGCTATGAAACCCTGCTCAATACCGACCTGCGCCAGGAGCGCGAGCAGATTGGCCGTTTTATGCAGATGGTTGTCGACCATAAGCACAAAATCGGCTTCCGCGGCACGCTGCTGATCGAGCCTAAACCGCAGGAACCAACCAAGCATCAGTACGACTATGATGTCGCCACCGTGTATGGCTTCCTGAAGCAGTTTGGTCTGGAAAAAGAGATCAAAGTGAATATTGAGGCTAACCACGCTACCCTGGCGGGCCACTCATTCCATCACGAAATTGCCTCTGCGATTGCGCTGGGCATCTTCGGATCGGTAGATGCGAACCGCGGCGATCCGCAGCTGGGCTGGGATACCGACCAGTTCCCGAACAGCGTGGAAGAGAATGCGCTGGTGATGTACGAGATCGTCAAAGCGGGCGGTTTCACCACCGGCGGCCTTAACTTTGACGCCAAGGTGCGTCGCCAGAGCACCGACAAATACGATCTGTTCTACGGCCACATTGGCGCGATGGACACCATGGCGCTGGCGCTGAAAGTGGCGGCGCGTATGATTGAAGACGGCGAGCTGGATAAGCGCGTGGCGAAGCGCTACAGCGGCTGGAACAGTGAGCTGGGCCAGCAAATTTTGAAGGGTCAGTTATCGCTTGCGGACATCGCGAAGTACGCTGAACAACAGCAGCTGGCGCCGCAGCACCAGAGCGGGCATCAGGAATTGCTGGAAAACCTGGTTAATCACTACCTGTTCGATAAATAACAGCATCCAGGCCCGGTAAGCGGAAGCGCCACCGGGCATTTCTGTCAAAGGAGTCACCACAATGTATATCGGGATCGATCTTGGCACATCGGGTGTGAAAGCCATCCTGTTAAGCGAGCAGGGCGACGTGTTAGCAACGCAGACTGAAAAGCTGCAGGTTTCACGCCCGCATCCGCTGTGGTCGGAGCAGGACCCGGAGCAGTGGTGGCAGGCGACGGATCGCGCGATGAAAGCCTTAGGCGAGCAGCACAGCCTGCGCGACGTGAAAGCGCTGGGCATTGCCGGACAAATGCATGGTGCAACGTTGCTGGATAGCCAGCATCGCGTTCTGCGCCCGGCTATTCTCTGGAACGATGGCCGCTGTGCGGAAGAGTGCGCAATCCTTGAAGCGCGTGTGCCCACGTCCCGCGAGATTACGGGCAACCTGATGATGCCGGGCTTCACCGCACCAAAACTTTTGTGGGTACAGCGCCACGAGCCGGAGATTTTCCGTCAGGTGGCGAAAGTCCTGCTGCCGAAAGACTATCTGCGTTTTCGCATGACAGGCGATTTCGCCAGCGACATGTCCGATTCCGCGGGCACCATGTGGCTCGACGTGGCGAAGCGCGACTGGAGCGAGGCGATGCTGGATGCCTGCCATCTGACCCGGGAACATATGCCCGCGCTGTTCGAAGGCTGTGAGGTGACGGGTACGCTGCTGCCAGACGTTGCGGAACGCTGGAATATGCCTGCCGTACCGGTGGTGGCCGGGGGCGGTGATAACGCGGCGGGTGCCGTGGGTGTCGGGATGGTTGAGACGGGGCAGGCGATGCTGTCGCTGGGAACCTCTGGGGTCTATTTTGCCGTCAGCGACGGCTATCGCAGCAATCCCGAAAGCGCTGTGCACAGTTTCTGTCATGCGCTTCCGGGAAAATGGCATTTGATGTCGGTGATGCTGAGCGCGGCATCCTGCCTGGACTGGGCGGCGAAGCTTACCGGCATGGCGGACGTTCCGGCACTTATTGCGGCGGCGCAGCAGGCGGATGACGCGGCGAGTACCGTCTGGTTTTTACCCTATCTTTCTGGCGAGCGTACGCCGCACAACAACCCGGAAGCGAAAGGGGTATTCTTTGGCCTAACCCATCAGCACGGCCCGGCAGAGCTGGCGCGTGCGGTTCTGGAAGGTGTGGGGTATGCGCTGGCCGACGGAATGGATGTAGTGCACGACTGCGGCCTGAAACCGGCGAGCGTCACCCTGATTGGCGGCGGCGCGCGAAGCCCTTACTGGCGACAGATGCTGGCGGATATTAGCGGGTTGCAGCTGGATTTCCGCACGGGAGGGGATGTTGGCCCCGCGCTCGGCGCCGCGCGTCTGGCGCAGATCGCTATGAACCCGGACAAGCCGCTTTCGCAGCTGCTGCCGCAGCTTACGCTTGAACAGGCGCATGTGCCTGACGCGGCAGGACATGCCCGTTATGCAGAAAGGCGCGAGGTGTTCCGCAAAATCTATCAGCAGCTGCTGCCGCTGATGTCATAAACTCGCTTGTCCGACAGAGGCACGAGGATGTCCTTTTTTGGTCTGTGCGTGCCTCTCTTTCCTTGCCAGTATGGTGACACACCCACTGGCGAGGAGATTTATCATGTCACGCATTGCACTCATCAATATTGATACTCAGCAGTCCTTCCATCATCGCCCTTACTGGCAGGAGGGCGACATTCCTGCCTTTCAGCAGGCGATGCTGGGGCTGATTGAAGGCTGCCAGGCGCGCGGTATTCCAGTTGTTGATATTTTTCATGTGGATGAAGACGGCCCCTTCACGCTGCAAAGCGGCTATGTCAAACCGATGGCCTTTTTGCGTCATCAGCCGGATGTGGTTTTCCAGAAACACGTCCATAATGCCTTCACGGATACCGGGCTTGACCGCTGGCTGCGCGAGCGTGATATCAACAAGCTGATTATCTGCGGCATTCGCACGGAACAATGCTGTGAAACCACCGCTCGGGTAGCATCCGATCTGGGTTATGCTGTGACGTTTGTGAGCGAGGCAACGCTGACGTTTCCCATGATGTACAAGGGCATTACCCTGAGCGCAGCGGAAATTCGCCATCGTACCGAGACGGTACTGGCCGGGCGTTTTGCCGAAATTAAAACGGTAGCGGAGACGCTGGAGTCACTATAATGCGCATCGACGTCTGGTTCGTGATGTTACCCGGGGTACTGGCACTGGATATGTCAGGCCCGGCGGAGACCTTTGTGCTGGCTGGCGACGCGTTTCGTCTGCATTACATTGGGCCGCAACCGGACGTGCCGACGTCGATAGGCCTGACGATGGGCGGCATCCAGCCGTTGCCGGAAAGTCTGCCTCCGGGGAGTCTGCTGGTCCTGCCGGGGGTGAGCGACTCCCGCGTTCAGTTCTCAACGCCGCAGGCGCAGCAGATCCAGCACTGGCTAATGCGTCTGCAGCCGGTCATTCAGCGCCGGGATATCACGGTGATGTGCGTCTGTTCTGGTGCACTGCTGGCGGCGAAATCGGGCCTGCTGAATAACAAACAGTGCACAACCCATCATGACGTTATCAGCCGTTTACGCACTGTGGCTCCCACGGCGACGATTAAAGAAAACCGCATCTTTGTACAGGACGAGAATATCTGGACCAGCGCGGGGATCACGTCGGGCATCGATCTGGCGCTGCATATGATTAACCGCCTGTGCGGTCCCGAAAAGGCGCTGGCCGTGGCGCGCGAGATGGTGGTCTGGTTCCGCCGTTCCGGTGACGATCCCCAGCTTTCACCGTGGCTGCGCTATCGCAACCATCTTCATCCGGCGATCCATCGGGCGCAGGATGCGCTCACCGCCGAGCCGCAAAAAACGTGGAGCTTGCCTGATATCGCCGCACTGGCGCACGTCAGCCCGCGCCATCTCACCCGGCTTTTCCAGACGCATTTAGGGATTAGCGTCCGCGATTATCTGGAGCAGCTGCGTCTGGCGGTGGCGGAGCAGTGGCTGATGCAGGGGCGCGGCGTGGAACAGGCCTCGCTGGCGGCAGGCTTCTCCTCCCCGCGCCAGTACCACCGCGCCCGGCAGCGCAGCGTTAGCTGACGAAGCGGCGCGCGTCGATTTTTTGCAGCAGCATCGACAGCAGCAGGCTGATAACCAGCGTAGCGGCAAAAATCCAGACGATATCCAGCACCGGCCAGCTTTTGAGCTCAACGCCCCTTGTTCGCAGGGCGTGGATCACCAGCGCGTGAAAACCGTAAATTCCCAGCGAGTGCCGCGAGATAAAGCCCAGCACGGGAAGGGGACGCGCGTTCAAGGTGTTTTTAACGAGCGTGAGCAGCGATACGGCACAGATAAAGACCATCGGCCCGCAATACAGATACCAGGTATCGGCAAAATTGCCGCGCCACTGAAGCTCATGTAGCGTCCCGCGTGAAATCACCGCCACGCCGGCGATAAACAGCGCTCCGCAGAGCCAGTTCAGACCGCGCTTTTGCGTGTCCATCATCCCGATGGCGCGCCCCAGCATGCCGTAAAGCACGTAGTAGAAGGTGTCGCCGTTGATATAGAGGTTTACCGGCAACCATTCGAAACCGTCGATTTTCTGTGAGACCGTGTTCGGGTTGGCGACAATGCCAATCACCACCATCAGGGCCAGAAGCATTTTCCCGCTGACGTTTTTCACCTGAATGAGCGGAGAGACCAGATAGATAACGATGATGGCGAAGAAGAACCACAGGTGGTAGAAAACCGGTTTTTGCAGCAAATATTTGAGGGATAACCCGGCGTTAATGGAGGTAAACAGGGTGATATAGAGCAGGGCAACGGCGCTGTAGAACCCCAGACAGGCCGCGATGCGGACGAAGTGCCTCGGCTGCGCGCTACGCTCGCCAAAAAAGAGAAAGCCGGAAATCATAAAAAACAGCGGCACGCTGACGCGCGACGCGGAGTTGAGGATATTGGCAATATCCCAGTTAACGGGGCTGATGCTGTGGGCATTCGTGACATACCAGGTCGTCGTGTGGATCATGACCACCATCAGACACGCTATTCCGCGCAGGTTATCAATCCAGTTAATTTTTGACGGCATCAGTTCCTCGTATTCCCTTTAAAGTGAGTGGGACTCCCATTGTCCAAAAGTCTTCGTTTGGAAAATTCTGAGTTTTATGCGCAGGCTTGCCGGGAGACCGCGAGATTCGCAGAATGGCAGACCTTAATCTATAAAAGTGTTGATATTAAAAATAACAGCCGCTGACCAGGACGGTAATAAAAATGATGATGAAGCGTGTGGCATCACTCTTTCTGCTGTTGATGCTGGCAGGATGCAGTGCGCCACAGGAAGTCCCCGTGCAAAAAGCGCAGCAGGGAAAAATAAGCCCGGAGCGTTCGCTGAATATGGAAGCGCTCTGTAAAGAGCGGGCCGCTCGGCGCTATAACTCGAACGTTCAGAAAATTAACGTCATCGGATTCGAGCGCTTTCAGGGCAGCTATGAGCTTAGAGGGTATACTGCGCGTAAAGAGGGCTTTGTCTGCTCGTTTGATGCGGACGGTCAGTTTTTACATCTCTCCATGCGCTAGCCTGCTCGCATAATCAACAACCAGACGCCGCCAGCGTTCTGGCCGGAAGGCTTATTTCCCAATTTTCCCTAAACAACCCCGTTTCGTACTGTATATCTTGCAGCCAGCGGGTATACTGGTCCCTTCCATTTAAAACCACACGTATCCAGCACGAAATACTATGCAAAAGTTTGATACCAAGACCTTCCAGGGCCTGATCCTGACCTTACAGGATTACTGGGCTCGTCAGGGCTGTACCATTGTTCAACCTTTGGACATGGAAGTCGGCGCCGGCACTTCACACCCGATGACCAGCCTGCGCGCGTTGGGCCCAGAGCCAATGGCGACCGCGTATGTGCAGCCTTCCCGTCGTCCGACCGATGGTCGTTACGGTGAAAACCCGAACCGTCTGCAGCATTACTATCAGTTCCAGGTGGTGATTAAGCCATCACCCGACAACATTCAGGAACTGTACCTCGGGTCACTGAAAGAGCTGGGTATGGATCCAACCATCCACGACATCCGTTTCGTGGAAGACAACTGGGAAAACCCAACGCTGGGTGCCTGGGGTCTCGGTTGGGAAGTGTGGCTGAACGGCATGGAAGTGACCCAGTTCACCTACTTCCAGCAGGTTGGCGGTCTGGAATGTAAGCCGATCACCGGTGAAATCACCTACGGTCTGGAACGTCTGGCCATGTACATTCAGGGCGTAGACAGCGTTTACGACCTGGTCTGGAGCGACGGCCCGCTGGGTAAAACCACCTACGGCGACGTGTTCCATCAGAACGAAGTGGAGCAATCCACCTATAACTTCGAATACGCGGACGTGGACTTCCTGTTCACCTGCTTCGAGCAGTACGAGAAAGAGGCACAGCAGCTGCTGGCGCTGGAAACTCCGCTGCCGCTGCCTGCCTACGAGCGTATTCTGAAGGCCGCCCACAGCTTCAACCTGCTGGACGCCCGCAAAGCGATCTCCGTGACTGAACGTCAGCGCTACATTCTGCGTATTCGCACCCTGACCAAAGCCGTTGCAGAAGCTTACTACGCGTCCCGTGAAGCCCTTGGCTTCCCGATGTGCAACCGAAACAAATAAGAGGCGGCCATGTCTGAGAAAACTTTCCTGGTGGAAATCGGCACCGAAGAGCTGCCACCAAAAGCCCTGCGCAGCCTGGCTGAATCTTTTGCTGCGAATGTGACCGCCGAGCTGGATAACGCTGGCCTGGCGCACGGTAAAATTGAGTGGTTTGCTGCACCGCGTCGTCTGGCGCTGAAAGTGGCAAATCTGGCGGCGTCTCAGCCGGATCGTGAAGTTGAAAAACGTGGCCCGGCGATTGCCCAGGCGTTTGATGCGGAAGGCAAGCCAAGCAAGGCTGCCGAAGGCTGGGCGCGCGGCTGCGGCATCACCGTCGATCAGGCCGAGCGTCTGACCACCGATAAAGGCGAATGGCTGCTGTATCGTGCCCACGTGAAAGGCGAAAGCGCGGAAGCGCTGCTGCCAAAAATGATCGCCACTTCGCTGGCGAAGCTGCCGATTCCTAAGCTGATGCGCTGGGGCGCGTCCGACGTGCACTTCGTGCGTCCGGTACACACCGTGACCCTGCTGCTGGGCGACACCGTTATCCCGGCGACCATTCTGGGCGTGGCGTCCGATCGCGTGATCCGCGGCCACCGCTTTATGGGCGAGCCAGAGTTCACCATCGACAATGCCGACCAGTATCCGCAGATCCTGCTGGAACGCGGTAAAGTGATTGCCGACTACGAACAGCGTAAAGCCAAAATTAAAGCGGACGCGGAAGAAGCGGCGCGTAAGATTGGCGGTAATGCCGATCTGAGCGACAGTCTGCTGGAAGAGGTCACTTCTCTGGTGGAATGGCCGGTTGTGCTGACCGCGAAATTCGAAGAGAAATTCCTGGCTGTTCCGGCAGAAGCGCTGGTTTACACCATGAAGGGTGACCAGAAGTACTTCCCGGTTTATGCCAACGACGGCAAGCTGCTGCCAAACTTCATCTTCGTGGCGAACATCGAATCGAAAGATCCGAGCCAGATTATCTCTGGTAACGAGAAAGTGGTGCGCCCGCGTCTGGCGGATGCCGAGTTCTTCTTCAATACCGACCGTAAAAAGCGTCTGGAAGATAACCTGCCGCGCCTGCAGACCGTGCTGTTCCAGCAGCAGCTGGGTACGCTGCGCGACAAAACCGACCGTATCGCGGAGCTGTCCGGCTGGATCGCCCGTGAAATCGGTGCCGACGTTAACCACGCGACCCGCGCGGGCCTGCTCTCCAAATGCGACCTGATGACCAACATGGTGTTCGAATTCACCGACACCCAGGGCGTAATGGGCATGCACTACGCGCGTCACGATGGCGAAGCGGAAGACGTGGCCGTAGCTCTGAACGAGCAGTATCAGCCGCGCTTTGCGGGCGACGATCTGCCGTCCAACCCGGTTGCCTGCGCTGTAGCGATTGCCGATAAGATGGACACCCTGGCGGGTATCTTCGGCATCGGCCAGCATCCGAAAGGCGATAAAGACCCGTTTGCGCTGCGTCGTGCCGCGCTGGGCGTGCTGCGCATCATCGTTGAGAAGAACCTGAACCTTGATCTGCAGACCCTGACCGAAGAAGCGGTGCGTCTGTACGGCGACAAGCTGACCAACGCGAACGTTGTGGATGACGTGATCGACTTTATGCTCGGCCGTTTCCGCGCGTGGTATCAGGACGAAGGTTACACCGTCGACACCATTCAGGCGGTGCTGGCGCGTCGTCCAACCCGTCCGGCTGATTTCGATGCGCGTATGAAGGCGGTTTCCCACTTCCGTACCCTGGAAGCGGCATCTGCCCTGGCCGCGGCCAACAAGCGTGTATCCAACATCCTGGCGAAATCCGACGAGACGCTGAACGAGCGCGTAAACGCCGCAACCCTGAAAGAGCCGGAAGAGATTGCTCTGGCGATGCAGGTTGTGGTGCTGCGCGACAAGCTCGAGCCGTACTTCGCGGAAGGTCGCTACCAGGAAGCGCTGGTGGAGCTGGCGGAGCTGCGTGAAGTGATCGACGCCTTCTTCGAGAAAGTGATGGTGAACGTAGAAGATAAAGAACTGCGTATTAACCGTCTCTCCATGCTCGAAAAACTGCGCGAGCTGTTCCTGCGCGTGGCGGATATTTCGCTGCTGCAGTAATGTGCCCGTTGTAACAAATGCTAAAAACCCGCTTCGGCGGGTTTTTTTATGGGTCTTTTGTAGACCGGATAAGCGCAGCGCCATCCGGCAGGTTTAGCCGATCGCGATTGTGCCTTCGTCTGTCTGCAGCCAGCGCGGTGCCTTCAGCGTATCAGCAAAGTAGCTGACCAGCTCGCACAGCAAATCTTCCATCACGATTTCAGATTGTCGCGACAGTGAGCCGTTCATCAGCATCTGCGTAAGCTCCTGACAGTAGCGCCCCAGCTGATCGCATTCGGGTTCGAAAGCCGGAACGCGTGACGGGAGTTCCTTCACGGTCAGGCTGGCTTTTAAAGCGTCCGGAACAGGTTCCAGAAGCGTGGGTTGCAGAAGATTCAGACAGGCATAAAGTCTGCCGTAAAGCGCCATTTTCGGGGCGGGTTCTTCGCAATCTACCAGTGCGTCGGTAAAACGTTCGCAGTTATCCGCCAGTTCGGTGAAGTCGGTGGCGTGGTTGAAGGGCAGGGTGAATAAAGAATGAGCTTGGGTTGGGGTAGTAGCCATATTGGCAGCCTCCGATAAGTGATAAAGCTTCCACCACCGGAAATGCTAACTTCGCTGGTGGTGGACTGAACAGAGTTAGCATTACCGGCCTTATCGGATACCGGCGCATCTTTCGATGCCCCTGCTCAGCCCACCATTGAGATGTAGCAAAGCATGCTGCACATAATGTGCCGCCGATAAGATAAGCCAGGATGCTAAACCCGGCACCTGATTTTGCAGGTGCAAAGAGAACTTACTGCTCATCAAAACAGGCGGCAATAGATTTGAGCTATGCCACTGAGGATATTACCATTTCTGGAAAGAGACTCGCAAAATTACCGCAATGAAAAGCATACTGCGGGCAGAGGTCTTACAGCGACGCTATGGTCCGGCTGTAAATCGCTGAGGCGTTTCCTGCAGGCCGGGGCGAGGCGCATGGATGCGCCGAGAGGGCGGGCTTTACAGGGATGTTACCTCCGCCCGTCCCCGATAAGCCGGAAGGAATAAGCCGAAGGTACCGCGTAGCGGCGATTTACCGCCGGGAGCCCGGGTAGCCAGGGTGGTGGCGACTGAGCCACCCTGGCACGTTCACGGGTATTGTCGTTACAGAGTAGCAAGGAACATAAAGTGAACGGAATGACCACCAGAGTCGTATGCTTCTCCTCACCCCAGCCCTCTCCCTCAAGGGAGAGGGGGCCGTCTGTGCAAGCAATATTTGGTGGGGATCCCTCAGCCCAAAGGGAGAGGGAGTACAAATCGTCCAAAATTTAACCTTGAAATGGTCAACCCATTACCGCTATCCTTATCTCCGTTAAATTTCTCGCTCTGGAGCGCCCCCCAAAAATGAACAAACACGACTGATGAATTTCGATCCTTGCTAAACGCCACCGCGTGGGCAGGGGATGTTTTGATTTCATTCAGGAGTGCTTATGGCTCATTTTGCGCAGTCCCCTTCTTTTATTCTGCATCAGGTCACCTGTCAGTTTGCGACGGGCGATACCCTTTTTGGTCCGCTGAGTTTTTCTCTGGAGCCGTCTCTGTGCGCTCTGGTTGGCCGCAACGGCAGCGGGAAAACGCGTCTGCTGCGTCTGCTGGCGGGGCTTGATGAGCCTGCAAGCGGGCATATTGAACGTACCGGAACCCATGTCTATGTGGCTCAGCAGCAGGACATTTTGCCGCACACGACGCTGGCTGAGCTGCTCGGGTACGAGGCCATCTTCGCGGCGCGAGCGCGTATCGACAGCGGCGATTACCAGCCTGACGATCTGGAAATGCTTGATGGATTCTGGGATTTAGCTGAACGTCTTGGCGAGGCGTTTGCCCGGGCGAAACTTCCGCCGTTTGATCCAGATAAGCCAGCCGGTGAGCTCAGCGGCGGCGAGCGTATTCGCGCGCTGCTGTGCGGGGCATTTACGGCTGAAGCGGATTTCCTGCTGCTGGACGAACCGACTAACCATCTGGATCGACAAGGACGGGCGTGGTTCTACGACCAGCTTGCCCGTTATCAGGGCGGCGTGCTCGTCGCCTCCCATGACCGTGAGCTGCTGGCGCAGGTGCCGCGTATTCTTGAGCTAAGCAGCGGCGGGCTGCGCAGCTACGGTGGGAATTATGCGGATTATCAAACCCAGCGCGATGCCGAACAGCAGGCGGCCCGCGCGGCGCTGGAACATGCGGCCACGGAGCGCAAACGCACCCGCGCTCGTATGCAAAAAGAGCATGACGACAGCCAGCGGCGCTCGGCAAAAACATTACGCACCGTCGATACCCTGAATATCGCGTCGTTTGAACGCGTCAAATACAAAGGCGCGGCAAAGGAACGTATCGGCGCCTGGAAAAAACAGCACAGCGAGCAAAATGAAGCCCTGAATGCCGCGGTAAACAAGGCGCGTGAGCGGGTTGAAGAAGATAACCCGGTGATGTTTACCCTGCCGGGGAGTCAGATCCCGGAAGGTAAACAGGTGCTGGTGCTGGAAGATCTGGTGCTGCCGCATGTGCCTGTTCCTCCGCTTAGCTGGCGGATGGACGGGCCAATGCGGGTGACGCTAAAAGGTCCGAACGGCTGCGGGAAATCGACGCTGTTGAAAGCCATCCTCGGCGACATTAGTCCACGCTCAGGAACCTGCAAGGTGTCGGTCAGCTGTGCTTATCTCGATCAGCATCTTTCCCGGCTCGATCTGTCGCAGTCGGTCATGACGCACCTCAACCTGGGCAATACGCCCCTGGAAGAGGGTATTTTACGTACCCGTTTAGCCCAGCTTCAGCTGGGGGCCGACAAAGTCTCGCTCCCGCTGGCGGAACTGAGCGGCGGTGAGCGTCTGAAGGCTGCGCTGGCCTGCGTGCTTTGGCGCGGGGAGGCCACGCAGCTCCTGTTGCTGGATGAACCGACCAACCATCTGGATCTGGCTTCAGTGCAGGCTATTGAAGCGGCGCTGGCTGGTTTCCCCGGCGCGCTGCTGGTGGTGTCACACGATGATGCGTTTTTAAAAGGGTTAACGTTGACGCACGAGATGGTGTGGGAAGAGACGGGCTGGCGTTTCGAGAGCCTTTAAACACAAGCCCCCGCAGAGGCGGGGGCGTTCAAACTTTACTACGCTATCTGTTTGCTGAGTGCAGGGTTGGCCTGAATCAGGCGCATCAGCTTTAACTCGGTTGGGGTGGGTTTCTCTCGTTTTGACTCCCACTCCAGCACCATAGCCACGCTGACACCCATCGCTCTGGCGAATTCTTCAGTTTTCAGTCCTGTCCCTTTGCGCAATTGCTCATATTCTGTAAAGGGATTGGATTTTTGTTGCAGGGTAATGGCCTGCGGTACATCTTTAAAAACGATCTGTTCCAGACTGCTCAGCAGCTCAAACTCAGGATCTTTATATTCCATTGAGAACTCCTCTTAAATCTCACATCGTGATCAAGAACATCAGAGAGCCAATTAAGAATAGTCCCTAATACAAACCAAGGATCGTCACGGCTGTGATTAATCGTGCGGTAACGATCGCTTTACGCGATTCAGCTATCTGGATAGTTATGCTAATTCCCTGATTAACCATATGTCGGCTTCGCCAGGTATTTTTTTGTAAATAGTAAGAAATAAATCGGCAATAGTCGTTTTACATGAAAAGAGTATCTTGCAAGGCTGACCTGGACTATCCTTGTCAGCGTCGGGCACGCGTGTGCCGGTGTGCGCTTTTTTGGGTGAAAGGAGTAATAAAATGGCGACAGGAAAGTCCTGCTCTCGCTGGTTTGCGCCTATTGCGGCGTTGTTGATGGTTGTTAGCCTGAGTGGGTGTTTTGATAAAGAAGGCGATCAGCGCAAAGCGTTTATCGATTTTCTGCAGAATACAGTGATGCGCAGCGGCGAGCGGTTGCCGACGCTGACTGCGGATCAGAAAAAACAGTTTGGCCCCTTTGTGTCCGATTACGCCATTCTTTATGGGTATTCACAGCAGGTGAGCCAGGCGATGGACTCCGGTATCCGCCCGGTAGTGGATAGCGTGAACGCCATCCGTGTTCCCCAGGATTATATGACTCAGCGCGAGCCGCTGCGCCAGTCCAACGGTGCGCTCGGCGTGCTGAGCCAGCAGCTGCAAAATGCGAAAATGCAGGCTGACGCGTCACGTTCTGCGCTGAAGCAGGGCGAGGATCTCAAACCGGTCTTCGATAAAGTGTATGAGAAAGTAGTGACGAAACCGTCTGAAGCGATACAACCACTGATTCCGGCCGCGCAGGTCTTCACTCAGCAGCTGGTTCAGGTCGGGGATTTCATCTCGCAGCAGGGGACACAGGTGAGCTTTGTTGCCAACGGCATTCAGTTCCCAACCTCTCAGCAGGCAAGTCAGTACAATACGCTGATTGGGCCGCTGGCCGCCCAGCACCAGGCCTTTAGCCAGGCGTGGGGCGCAGCAGTCGCTGCCACAGAATAAACCGAAAAACCCCGCCTCAGGCGGGGTTTTTTTTCGGCATTCAGAAAATAACGCTTGTCATTCCTCTACCACATCGGTATAACTGTTCGCGTCGGTTTGTTACACAGACCTAAAGCAGTTTAGTAAAGCAGTCCAGATTGTTATCCATAGATACCCTTCGTAGTGACCCTTCCTTCATCGCTTAAAAATCTGTAACGCAATCCATCAAGCCGGAAGGCACAATATATTTGTTAATAAGGTAATTTCTATGTCTGCTAAAATGACTGGTCTGGTTAAATGGTTCAACGCTGATAAAGGTTTCGGCTTCATCACTCCTGACGATGGCTCTAAAGACGTGTTCGTACACTTCTCTGCTATCCAGAACGATGGCTACAAATCTCTGGACGAAGGTCAGAAAGTTTCCTTCACCATCGAAAGCGGCGCTAAAGGCCCAGCAGCTGGTAACGTTGTAAGCCTGTAAGCTTCCAACCCAGTAGCACAAAATTCAAAAACCCGCCTTCTGGCGGGTTTTTTCGTTTCTACTGTTGGATCTGCGGGTTAACGCAGTTCCTGTCTACTTTTCCAGCAAGCGCGGCTATCAGGTTATCTACTGCCGTCGCCGCCATATTGTAGCGCGTCTCGTGGGTAGCAGAGCCGATGTGTGGCAGGGCGACGACGTTTGGCATGCTCAGCAGCGGGGAATCCACCGGAAGCGGCTCCTGCTCAAACACGTCCAGACCCGCGGCGTGGATCTCGCCGTTTTGCAGCGCTTCAATCAGCGCCTGCTCATCCACCACCGGACCGCGACCCGCGTTGATGAAGATGGCGGACTTCTTCATTTTTTCAAACGCGGATTTGCCAATCAGATGGCGCGTTTCATCCGTCAGCGGCAGGATCAGGCAAACAAAATCGGCTTCCTGCAGCAGCGTATCCAGCTCGCAGTAACGCGCGTTGAAGCGTTCTTCTGCTTCACTGTGATGACGGCGCGCGTTATACAGAATCGGCATGTTGAAGCCGAAATGCGCGCGCTGCGCCAGCGCCAGCCCGATACGCCCCATACCCACGATGCCCAGCGTTTTGCCATGCACATCCACGCCGAACCAGTCCGGCCCAATGCTTTTCGTCCATTCGCCGGCTTTCACACGCTCGGCCACTTCCACCACGCGACGGGCCGTGCTGAGCACCAGCGCCATCAGCGTATCTGCCACGGTTTCCGTCAGGGCATGCGGCGTGTGCATCAGCAGGATTTTACGGGCGTTCAGGGCATCCACGTCGAAATTGTCATAACCCACGGAAACGGTTGAGGTAGCACGAAGCTTCGGCATTTTCTCCAGCAGGGCGACATCCACTTTTTCGCTTGAACCCAGCAGGCCTTCGGCGTTGGCGAACGCATCGGCGTGCTGCGCCACGGTCTCCGGGCTCAGGTTCTTCACCTGCGTAACGGTGAAGTGTTCTTCCAGGCGTTTCTGCAGATCTTCCGGCAGAGCTTTATACAAAATGACGGACGGCTTCATGCTAATCTCCGTTGATTTTTAAGGATTCAGGCGTGGCGTGCGCCGACGAGGTGCTGTTGATTATTAGCAGGCTTAACAATCAAAGTAAGCCACACGGAGGCGAAAAGCGCTACCCCCATAAAGATGTACGACGCGGATGGGCTGCCGGTCACACCGTTCAGATAGCCGACGAACCAGGATCCGCAGAACGACCCCAGCGCGCCCATACTGTTAATCAATGCCATTGCACCGCCCGCGACGTTACGCGGCAGCATTTCCGGGATGATGGCAAAAAACGGACCGTACGGGGCGTACATGGCGGCACCAGCAATCACCAGCAGGGTATATGAGGCCCAGAAGTGATTCGCGCCCACGGCCCACGAGCCGATGAAGGCGAAAGCGGCAATCAGCAACAGCGGCCAGACAAACAGCTTGCGGTTTTGCAGCTTGTCCGACGCCCAGGAGACAACGATCATCGCGATGGTCGCCGCGAGATACGGTACGGAAGAGAGCCAGCCCACTTCCACCATGCCAAGGTTCTCGCCGCCGCTGCGGATAATCGACGGCAGCCACAGCACAAACCCGTACACGCCGATACTCCAGGTAAAGTACTGCGCGCAGAGCAGGATAACGTTGCGGGAGCGGAACGCTTCGCCGTAGTTGCGTACCGCCTTCAGCCCCTGCTGCTCTTTATCCAGTTGCGCCTGCAGCGCGGCTTTTTCATCTTCGGAAAGCCACTTCGCCTGGGCAGGCTTATCTTTTACCAGCACCCACCAGCAGAATGCCCAGATAATTGCGGGTACCCCTTCGATGATAAACATCTCGCGCCAGCCGAAGGACTGAATCAGGTAGCCGGAGACTACCGACATCCACAGTACGGTGACCGGGTTACCGAGGATCAGGAAGGTATTCGCGCGTGAACGTTCAGATTTGGTAAACCAGTTGCTGATGTAAATCAGCATCGCCGGCATGACCGCTGCCTCAACGACGCCGAGGATAAAGCGAATGGCCGCCAGGGCAGGAATATTGTTCACCACGCCGGTCAGTGACGCGCAGGCGCCCCACAGGATCAGACAGATGAAGATCAGCTTACGCACGCTGCGGCGTTCCGCGTAAATCGCGCCGGGGATCTGGAAGAAGAAGTAGCCCAGGAAGAAAAGGGCTCCCAGCAGGGATGAAATACCTTTGGTGATGCCGAGGTCTTCAGTGATCCCCGCTGCGGATGCAAAGCTGAAGTTGGCACGATCGAGGTACGCCAGGCTGTACGTGATAAACACGATTGGCATGATGTACCACCAGCGTTTTACTGCATTGGTCGAACTGTTCATAGGCTTGCCTCTGTTGTTGAGGTTGTTACCGCCGTTGTCTGTAGGGTACACGGTGGCTTAATTATTTGGTGTGGCATGCTGCCCTCACCCTGGCCCTCTCCCACAGGGAGAGGGAATTTAAACGCCGAGCTCTGCTCGCGTTGGCAATCCTTCGCTGTCGCCCTGCACCTGAATCGCCAGCGAGCCAATCTTATTGCCCCGCGCGACGGCCTGCTGCAGCGGTTTGCCTTCCAGCAGGGCGCTAATGACGCCTACGGCAAAGCCATCGCCCGCGCCGACGGTGTCGACAACGTTCTCAACCTTCACCGCCGCGACCGCGCCCTGTTCGCCGTCGGCCGTTTTGAACCATGCACCATCGGCACCGGTCTTCAGCACCACCGCTTTTACCCCTTGATTCAGATAGAAATCAGCAATGCCTTCCGGCGTATTTTCACCCGTCAGAATCATCCCCTCTTTCAGGCCCGGCAGAACCCAGTCCGCCTGGAACGCCAGGCGGTTCAGCTTCTCGACCATTTCCGCTTCGCTTTTCCACAGCACCGGGCGCAAATTCGGATCGAAAGAGATCGTTTTGCCCAGCGACTTCATGGTCGTTGCCGCATGGTCCAGCAGTTCATAGGAACTGTCAGAGAGCGCCGCCGCCACGCCGCTCAGGTGCAGATGGCGCGCGGAGGCAAAATAGCCGGCGTGGTAATCTTCCGTTGAGAGATGGCTTGCCGCCGAACCTTTGCGGAAATACTCCACGATGGGATCGGTTCCATTTTCGACCTTCGATTTAAGCTGAAAGCCGGTAGGAAAGCGTCCGTCCAGGGTGACGCCTGCGGCATCAATATTCTCTTTTTTCAGCGAGTCGAGAACGAAATGGCCAAAGCTGTCATCCCCCACGCGGCTGACCCAGCCGACGTTCAGACCGAGACGCGCCAGGCCGGTCGCGACGTTCAGCTCTGCGCCCGCTACGCGTTTGATAAAGTGCTCAACCGCGCTCAGTTCGCCCGTTTCGGTCGCGACAAACATCGCCATAGCCTCGCCGATCGTGATGGCATCCAGCGTTTTGTGCATGATTTACTCCTCGCGCAGCAGGTTGACGTAATGACGGGTAACGGCGGTTAAATCCGCCCCTTCCAGCGGGAACTCAATACCGCGCGGAGCATCTGCAGGCAGCTGGCCGAGCAGATCCAGCCAGCGCGCGTCTGCGCGGTCCGGCGCCACGGCGCGGAAGTTATCCTTATGCGGCACGGCGGCTTTAACGTGGATATAGCTCACCGCAGGGGCCAGGTGACGCGCGGCCTCTTCGGGGGAGTCGCCGACCCACAGCCAGTTGCCCATGTCGAAGGTCAGCGTGACGGGCAACGCCATTTCCCGACAGGCGGCCTGGAAGCGCCGCATGGGCGCGAGCTGCCCGCAGTCGGTCTGATCGTTCTCCACAACAAGCGCCATACCGCTGGCATTCAGCAGGGCGCGCAGGGCGTCGAGAGGCTGTGTGTCGCTGAAATGGCCGAGGGAAACCTTCAGCCACAGGGCGTTAAGGGTGTTGGCCTCAGAGAGATAGCGGGGCAGGTCCGGGTTAAGGGTGCCGTCGGGCATAAACAGGGCGGCGGGCGCGGAGTAGCACGCCAGCAGACCCATTAGCTCGATGGATTCGCTCAGTGCAGGCAGCGCCAGCAGCTCTTCGCTGTTAAACAGTTCGCGGCGGATCTCCACGCCGTCTGCCCCTGCGCCTGCAATAACGGGGAGCATCGCCCGCTGACCGCCTGCCTGTCGCACCTGTTCCGCGCCGTACGCGGCGGTGACCACCATGATTTTCCTGCCCATCTTCGGACTCCATCGCAACATATTAATACTATTACGCTAGATGGAACCGGTTCCAAAGAAAAGATCAGGATGTCGAATTTATGATCGCTATCACAAGGGAGAATTAACGGGCGGTGGAGCCGCGAACGATCAGCTCGCCGGAGAAGACCTGCTCGCGTACGGCATCGCGGGTGCCTTCAATACGACGAATCACTTGTTCTACAGCGGCATAGCCAATCTGCCAGGTGGGTTGTTTAAGGGTCGTAATACCTACGCCAGCCAGCTCCGCCCACTCCAGCTCATCAAAGCCCAGCAGACCGATATCGCTACCCCAGTGCAGGCCAATGCGCTTGAGCGAGCGGGCGACCTGAAGCGTCAGCGCCCCGTTGGCGGAGATAACGGCTTTGCGCATCCCGCGATGGCGGGTATGGAACTGGCGCAGGGTGTTGTCGATCTGGTCGGCTTCGTGAAGCGGCGTTTCGGCATTTTCGGCGATCGCACCGGGATAACGCGCAAGCGTGGCGCGAAATGCCGCCAGGCGGTCGCGTCGGGTATTTACCATGCCCAGCGGTTCGCTCAGGAAAAGAATCGCTTCGAAGCCCTGTTCGATCAGGTGCTCGGTCGCGGTTGTGGCTGCCTGGGTGTTATCCAGCCCGACGACATCGCAGGCGAATTCCGGGATTTTACGGTCGATGAGGACCATGGGCAGGGAGGACTGCTGCAGGCGGTTCAGGCCCTCTTCACGCATGCCTACTGCGTTAACCACAATCCCTTCCACCTGGTAGCTGCGCAGCAGATCGAGGTAGTGCAGCTCCTGGTCGACTTCGTTGTTGGTATTACAGACCAGCGGCGTGAAGCCCTTCTCGCGGCAGGCGGCCTCGATACCGCTGAGGACGTTGACGGAGTAAGGGTTGGTGATATCGGCGATAATAAGGCCGATCAAACGGGTGCGACCGCGTTTGAGCCCGCGCGCCATCAGGCTGGGACGATAGTCGAGATCGGCAATGGCCTGTTCAATACGCGCCAGCAATGCGTCGGACAGCAGATGTTTCTCGCCGTTAAGGTAGCGCGAAATGCTGGTTTTACCGGTTTTGGCGGCTTTCGCCACGTCGCTGATGGTGGCCCGGGCTGGTTTGCTCATCGCTGATTTCCCTGAATTTAGTGAGAATACCTTAGCGGGAAAATCAACGATGGCAAGTGGTTCATGCCGGGGTGTGCGGTCTGTTGCCCTCACCCCGGCCCTCTCCCTCGGGGATTACTGAATCGGGCTCAACGTAATCTCTACGCGACGGTTTTGCGCTTTACCTTCCGCCGTGCTGTTGCTGGCGATAGGATTGGCAGGGCCCATGCCGCTGGTGCGGATGCGGTTTGCTTCAACGCCCTGGGTTATCAGGGAGCTGGCCACGGAATCGGCACGCTGCTGAGACAGACGCATGTTCAGATCCTGGCTGCCGGTGCTGTCGGTGTAGCCAATCACGTTCACGGCGGTCTTGTTGTACTCTTTCAGCACCATCGCCACGCCGGTCAGGGTGTTCGCGCCCGCAGGTTTCAGCGTGGCGCTGCTGCTGTCAAAGGTCACGTTGTTCGGCATGTTCAGGATGATGTTATCGCCGCTGCGGGTGACGCTCACGCCGGTTCCCTTCATTTTGTCGCGCAGTTTCGCTTCCTGCACGTCCATGTAATAACCGACGCCGCCGCCCAGCGCCGCACCTGCCGCTGCGCCAATCAGCGCACCTTTGCCGCGGTCTTTCTTGGAGGAGGAGAGTGCCCCAACGCCTGCGCCGACCAGCGAGCCGATACCTGCGCCAATGCCGGATTTACCCGCTTCGCGCTCACCGGTGTAAGGGTTGGTTGTGCAGCCAGAAACAGCCAGTGCACCGCTCACCAGAGCGGCAATAACGAGTACGCGTTTTTTCATCTTCTTTCCTTAATCCTTTTTATTCTTTGCCACGGCGAGCGTGGCAGTTGATTATGACGTCCAGATACGGAGAAAATTCCGGGTATAACTCTGAAATTTGTGACAAACCATAAACGACCTCAACGAGAAGGCCGTAAACCTGCACGCAACCAGGAGCGCACGCTTGAGCACCTCAACAAAAACCATTCTGACCGCCGCCCACTGGGGGCCGATGCTGGTCGAAACCGATGGCGAAAATGTTCTGTCGTCCCGTGGGGCACTGCCAACACAACATCCCAATTCGTTACAGACCGTCGTACGCGATCAGGTGCACAGCAAAACGCGCGTGCGCTGGCCGATGGTGCGCAAAGGTTTTCTAGCCTCGCCGGATAAGCCGCAGGGGATCCGTGGTCAGGATGAGTTTGTTCGCGTGAGCTGGGACGATGCGCTGGCGCTGATCCATACGCAGCATAAGCGCATTCGCGACAGCTATGGCCCATCGTCCATTTTTGCCGGCTCCTATGGCTGGCGCTCGAACGGCGTGCTGCACAAGGCCTCGACCCTGCTGCAGCGCTACATGAGCCTGGCCGGGGGCTATACCGGTCATCTGGGAGACTATTCGACCGGCGCGGCGCAGGCGATCATGCCGTACGTCGTGGGAGGAAACGAAGTGTACCAGCAGCAGACCAGCTGGCCGCTGGTGCTGCAGCACACCGACGTGGTGGTGCTGTGGAGCGCCAACCCGCTGAACACGCTGAAAATTGCCTGGAATGCCAGCGACGAGCAGGGGATTGGGTATTTCGACGCGCTGCGCAAAAGCGGCAAACGCATCATCTGCATTGATCCGATGCGTTCTGAAACTATGGATTTCTTCGGCGACAGCGCCGAGTGGATTGCTCCTCATATGGGCACCGACGTGGCGATGATGCTGGGTATCGCCCATACGCTGGTGGAGAACGGCTGGCACGACCGCGATTTCCTCGCCCGGTGCACCTCCGGCTTCGACAAATTCGCCGACTACCTGACGGGCCAATCTGATGGGGTAGTGAAAACGGCAGAGTGGGCCGCGGAAATTTGTGGCGTTCCAGCCGCTAAAATCCGCGAACTGGCGGCATTGTTCCATAAAAATACCACGATGTTAATGTCCGGCTGGGGGATGCAGCGTCAGCAGTTCGGCGAGCAGAAACACTGGATGCTGGTGACCCTTGCCGCGATGCTAGGACAGATTGGTACGCCGGGCGGCGGTTTTGGTCTTTCCTATCACTTTGCGAACGGCGGTAACCCAACGCGTAAAGCGGCAGTGCTGGCGTCCCTGCAAGGCTCGGTGCAGGGCGGCGTGGATGCCGTGGATAAAATCCCGGTGGCGCGAATCGTTGAAGCCCTGGAAAACCCGGGCGGTTTTTATCAGCATAACGGTCTGGACCGCCACTTCCCGGACATTAAGTTTGTCTGGTGGGCGGGCGGGGCAAACTTCACGCACCATCAGGATACCAATCGCCTGATCCGCGCCTGGCAAAAGCCGGAGCTGGTGGTGATTTCCGAGTGCTTCTGGACCGCCTCGGCCAAACATGCCGATATCGTGCTGCCGGCGACCACGTCGTTTGAGCGTAACGATCTCACCATGACCGGCGATTACAGCAACCAGCATATGGTGCCGATGAAGCGCGTGGTGGCCCCGCGTGATGAAGCGCGTGATGATTTTGACGTGTTTGCTGAACTGAGCGAGCTCTGGGAAGCGGGCGGTCGCGAACGCTTTACCGAAGGGAAAAATGACCTGCAGTGGCTGGAGAGTTTCTACCAGATCGCCGGACAGCGCGGTGCGGCGCAGGGCGTGACGCTTCCGCCATTTGCTGAATTCTGGGAGGCGAACCAGATTCTCGAAATGCCGGAAAGCGAACAGAACGCCCGATTTGTCCGTTTCGCCGATTTCCGTCGCGACCCGCAAAACCATCCGCTGAAAACCGAGAGCGGCAAGATTGTGATCTACAGCGAGCGCATCGCCAGCTTTGGATATGCCGATTGTCCGCCACACCCTTCGTGGCTGGAGCCGGACGAGTGGCACGGCAACGCTCAGCCGGAGCAGCTGCAGGTGCTGTCTGCCCATCCGGCGCATCGTCTGCACAGTCAGCTTAACTACACCTCTCTGCGCGAGCAGTATGCGGTCGCCGGGCGGGAGCCAATTACGCTGAATACTTTAGACGCCAAAGCGCGTGGGATTGCGGACGGTGACGTGGTGCGCGTCTGGAACCAGCGTGGACAGGTGCTGGCAGGGGCGGTGGTCAGCGACGGGATTAAGCCAGGCGTGATCTGTATTCATCAGGGAGCCTGGCCCGACCTTGAGCCCACCGAAGGTGGGATCTGTAAAAACGGGGCGGTTAACGTGCTGACCAAAGATCTCCCCAGCTCGAAGCTGGGGAATGGTTGCGCAGGGAACACGGCGCTGGCCTGGGTCGAGAAATATGAGGGGCCCGAGCTTACCTTAACGGCGTTTGATCCGCCTGCCAGCTCATGATCCACGTCGGGTGCTGGGTGTCATCCTGCCAGGCGCTGTCTTCAATGCGAAAGCCCTGAGCATGGTAGAAATTCACCGCCCGGACGTTTTTCTGATACACCTCCAGGGTTAAGTGCGGGAAGCGCTGTTGAACATGGTTCAGCAGCGCGCGCCCGATGCCTTTTCCGATATACGCTGGCGTAACGAACAGCGCCCCCACAAACTGCGACTGTATGACGCTGATAAAACCGCGCGGCGTGCCGTTCTCCTCCCAGACCCAGGTTTCGGCGGCGGGAAGGTATTCATCCCGCACCAGCGCTTCGTTCGCTTTCCAGTAGTCGGCGTCGATAAACGGATGCGCCTCGGTGGTGCTCTCAAGCCACAGTCTCAGGAGCTGAGCGGTATTCTCACTGTGCCATTTGCGGATCATGGTTGCCCTCCGGGTGGCAGATGCAGCCCGTAATATGGTCATTGACCAGCCCGCAGGCTTGCATAAAGGAGTAACAGATGGTGGTGCCCACAAACTTGAAGCCGCGTTTTTTCAGCGCTTTCGACAGGGCATCCGAGGCAGGGGTCGAGGTTGGGATCTCTGCAAGCGTGGCGGCCCGCGTCACCTTCGGCTCGTTATCCACAAACGACCAGACAAATGCTGAGAAGGGTTCGCCGTTTTGCTCCATCGCCAGATAAGCCCGCGCGTTACCGATAATGGCCTGAATTTTACCGCGATGGCGGATGATACCGGGATTCAGAACCAGTCTTTCCACGTCGTCGTCGGTCATGGCGGCCACCGCAGCCGGATTGAACCGGTGGAAGGCATTGCGGTAGTTCTCACGCTTTTTCAGAACGGTGATCCACGACAGACCGGCCTGCTGGCCTTCAAGGCAAATCATTTCAAACAGTTTTTCACCGTCGGTCTCCGGTACGCCCCATTCCTTGTCGTGATAATCGATATAAAGCTGATCCTGGCTTACCCAACCGCAACGTTGCATAGGTCATCTCCCTTCCTGATACGATAAACGCAAAAATTTCAATCTGCCCGGCTTGACGTGTCTGCTAAAGAGACAATAGTTAATACAGGGCTATATGCCCCAATACCTCTTCGAACAATGACATATATCGCCGAACTCGGCTCTTTCTGGAGTCGCTTTGATGATGATAAAAAAAATCAGTGGTCGCCATGCTGCTTCTGGCCTGGTGGGCGTTTCAGCCTGCCTGCTTATATGTAACACCGCTTTTGCGTGGCAACAGGAATATATCGTTTCAGATGCACAAAGTAATACGACAGAACGCTATACATGGGACGCCGATCACCAACCTCGTTATGAAGATATTCTCGCGGAGCGTATTAACCATTCGCAGAATGCTGCGGGCTTTGCGCTGAACGACCCATCCGGTTCGGATGCGGAAACCGTTCTGAGCGTTGGCTGGAATTTTCCCGTGGCGGGGCATATCACAACCGGGCCGGTCATGGCGTGGCGCACAGAGGGCACTCCACCCACAACGGTAAATACGTTTAGTGATACAACCACCGCGCAGTCGCTTACCGAACCCCTCTGGCATGCCAGCGTGAACTCTCTGGGGTGGCGTGTTGATACCCAGTACGGCGATTTACACCCCTGGGCGAAGATTAGCTACAACCAGCAGTCGGAAGAAGAATATTTGTATACCCTGGGCTTAAGCGCCAAATTTTAGGGTTGTTACTTTTTTAAACGCTGCGGTAACATATTTAATACAATAACGGCGAGGGGTGTGGTGATAGTGGTCACTCACCTTTAAACGTTTTCTTCTCCGGCAAGGTCGTTCATTCCCGCTTCCAGGCATTTCATTCCGTTTCTCCTGCATTTCATGCCGTTTTACCCCTGGCGTTTTGGGGTTTTGTTTATCGTGTCCTCAGCGAACTTCCTTAATTTATCTTGCAGGATACTGCCATGAACACCTCAACCTATAACCGCACGCGTTGGCTGACGCTATTCGGCACCATCATTACCCAGTTCGCACTGGGTTCGGTTTATACCTGGAGTCTGTTTAACAGCGCCTTGTCTGATAAGCTCGGCGCGCCGATAAGCCAGGTGGCATTCTCCTTCGGCTTGCTGAGTCTTGGATTAGCGATTTCCTCTTCCGTGGCGGGCAAACTTCAGGAACGCTTTGGCGTGAAGCGCGTGACCATGGCCTCCGGCATTCTGCTGGGCCTGGGCTTTTTCCTGACGGCGCATTCCAGCAACCTGATGATGCTGTGGCTGAGCGCCGGCGTGCTGGTGGGGCTGGCGGACGGCGCAGGTTACCTCCTGACGCTGTCGAACTGCGTGAAGTGGTTCCCGGAGCGTAAAGGCTTAATCTCCGCGTTTGCTATCGGCTCCTATGGCCTGGGCAGCCTTGGCTTTAAATTTATCGACTCTCAACTGCTGGCGTCCGTTGGCCTCGAAAAAACGTTCATGATCTGGGGGGCAATTGTCCTGGTGATGATTCTGTTTGGCGCCACGCTGATGAAAGATGCCCCGCAGCAGGAAGTGAAATCCGTTAACGGCGTGGTGGAGAACGATTTCACCCTCGCGCAGTCCATGCGTAAACCGCAGTACTGGATGCTGGCGGTGATGTTCCTGACGGCCTGCATGAGCGGTCTGTATGTCATCGGTGTGGCGAAAGATATCGCGCAGGGGATGGTAAAACTGGATGCCGCGACGGCGGCGAATGCGGTGACGGTCATCTCCATTGCTAACCTCTCGGGTCGTCTGGTGCTCGGTATCCTGTCTGACAAAATCGCCCGCATCCGCGTGATTACGCTGGGGCAGGTCATCTCTCTGGTGGGCATGGCGGCGCTGCTGTTTGCTCCGCTGAACGAGGCGACCTTCTTTGCGGCGATTGCCTGCGTCGCCTTTAACTTCGGCGGCACCATTACCGTTTTCCCGTCGCTGGTAAGCGAGTTCTTCGGCCTCAACAATCTGGCGAAAAACTACGGCGTCATTTATCTCGGCTTCGGTATCGGCAGTATCTGCGGGTCGCTGATTGCCTCGCTGTTCGGTGGCTTCTACGTGACCTTCTGCGTGATATTTGCCTTGCTGATTATCTCGCTGGCGCTGTCCACAACGATTCGTCAGCCGCAGCGCGAAGTGTATAAAGAAGCGCATGCATGATTCGATGAAAAGGGGCCTCAGGGCCTCTTTTTTTATCTCAACATCACTTTCGGACTTGTTATTTTGTAAAAAATTTCCTCGATCACACTCTCTGCTGCCACTTTTCTTTCCCGCTGTGGTCTACTTATCGCGCTTGTAGACGTTTCTGATAACGGTTTCGCTCGCATCTACTTACTCTGTCAGCTTTCTCACTGAGATTCGGCGGGTCTTTATACCCCTTCCCCCAGGGTTGTTTGCATGAAATATATTAGGTCTCTTACCCAGCAAAGATTGTGTCTGATGCTGGCTGTCTATATCGGTTTGTTTCTGAATGGCGCGGTACTGTTCAGACGTGTGGAAGGTTATTTCGAACACCTCAGCGTAAGAAATGGAATTTTTGCCGTCATTGAAGTGTTTGGCTCTATCCTGGCAACCTTCTTCCTGTTACGCCTGCTCTCACTTTTTGGCCGACGTACATGGCAAATTCTGGCCTCGCTGGTGGTGATTATCTCTGCCGCCGCAAGCTATTACATGACATTCATGAACGTGGTCATTGGCTACGGTATTGTCGCCTCGGTGATGACCACGGACATCGACCTCTCGAAAGAGGTGGTGGGTCAAGGGTTCATCATATGGACGATTTTGACCTGCCTGATCCCGCTCTTCTTTATCTGGAGTAATACCTGCCGTTATACCCTGTTACGCCAGCTGCGTACCCGGGGACAGCGCATCCGCAACGTCGCCGTCGTTCTGCTGGCGGGCCTGCTGGTGTGGGCGCCGATTCGCCTGATGGAAAAACAGCAAAAACGGATCGAAAAAGCGACGGGCGTGGATATGCCGAGCTATGGCGGCGTGGTGGCTAACTCGTATCTGCCGTCCAACTGGCTGTCCGCGTTAGGTCTTTACGCCTGGGCGCAGGCGGACGAATCCAGCGATGTGAAATCACTGATTAACCCGACCAAAAAGTTCACCTACCAGGCGCCGGCTGACGGGCTGGATGATACTTACGTAGTCTTTGTCATCGGTGAAACGACGCGCTGGGATCATATGGGTATCCTCGGTTATGACCGCGATACCACACCGAAACTGGCGCAGGAGAAGAATCTGGTGGCTTACCGCGGCTATTCCTGCGATACCGCCACGAAGCTCTCGTTGCGCTGTATGTTTGTGCGTGAAGGCGGGGCGAGCGATAACCCGCAACGTACGCTGAAAGAACAAAACGTCTTTGCCGTGCTGAAGCAGCTTGGATTTAGCTCCGATCTGTTCGCCATGCAAAGTGAGATGTGGTTCTACACCAACACGCTGGCAGATAACATCGCGTATCGTGAGCAGATTGGTGCCGAGCCTCGCAACCGCGGGAAAAACGTTGACGACATGCTGCTGCTTGAGGAGATGTCCCAGTCTCTGAAGAATCACCCGCAGGGCAAACATCTCGTCATTCTGCATACCAAAGGGTCGCATTACAGTTATTACCAGCGTTACACGCGCGATTTCGCGAAATGGCAGCCTGAGTGCGTAGGCATTAATAAAGACTGCAGCAAGCAGGAGCTGATCAACGCCTACGATAACTCCGTTCTGTATGTGGATACCTTCCTGAGCCGGGTGATTGACCAGCTGCGTGATAAAAAAGCGATTGTTATCTACGCCGCAGACCACGGTGAGTCCATTAATGAGAAAGAGCACCTGCACGGTACGCCGCGCAAGCTGGCACCGCCGGAGCAGTTCCGCGTGCCGATGATCATGTGGATGTCGGATAAGTATCTTGAAAATCCGGAGAAAGCGAAGATGTTTGCTCAGCTTAAGAAAGAGGCGGAAATGAAGGTGCCGCGCCGTCACGTTGAGCTGTACGACACCATTATGGGTTGCCTCGGCTATACCTCACCGAACGGTGGGATTAACGAAAACAACAACTGGTGTAAACTCCCTGATAACACCGCAAAAGCCGCGCAGTAGCTGCTCTGGCGAGAATATCGCCAGTTGAATGGCTTTTTGAAAATAAGGGATTGACGGGGGCGCACCTCAGCAGTAAGATGCGCTCCGCATTCGGCGAGTAGCGCAGCTTGGTAGCGCAACTGGTTTGGGACCAGTGGGTCGGAGGTTCGAATCCTCTCTCGCCGACCACATTCTGAAAAGGGCTAACCGCAAGGTTAGCCCTTTTTGCATTAACGGCTTACTCATCCTGATTCAGTAAAATGCCCCTTATCCCCGCTTCTTCCTGCCTGTTAACGATTTTGTGACATAATCCATTGTATTTTTTTATATATAGATTGATCTTTTTTCGCGTTGCTTATGGATAACCTCAGCATTTTTCGCTGTGCGTTTTAACGTTCGCGGTATTTAGTGCTCAGATAATCACCATTCTGCAAGAAAATTTACCCATTCTGAATAAAAGTTAATCACTGATTGTTGCGAAATATGAAGATATTTGTGCTGCAAGTTGGCGAGTAGCATAAATTTCCCTGCTGAAAACTGGCGTTCAGGGTTTTTTTAATCTTTGTTTGCGGTTTCTCACACTCGGCGCAAATCCCCGTCACCTGTATTGACGTTTTCACATTCTGTTGACAGATTGTAGGGCATGAGGGGCATTTCAGGGACGATCTGCGCTGCAACTCAAACGCTCTTCTGAAAGGATTCTCCATCCCTTTAACGCCTTCGGGCACCTCCGACCGGACCGGGTAAAAAATAAATAAAGGTCTGGCGGCGTAACACAACAAAGCAAAACATCACATTGGAGCAGAATAATGAGTATTTCCTTGAAGAAGTCAGGGATGCTGAAGCTTGGTCTGAGCCTGGTGGCTATGACCGTGGCAGCAAGCGTACAGGCAAAAACCCTGGTTTACTGTTCTGAAGGCTCGCCGGAAGGCTTTAACCCACAGCTCTTTACCTCTGGTACAACTTACGACGCTAGCTCTGTACCGATCTATAACCGTCTGGTTGAATTCAAAACCGGCACCACGGAAGTGATTCCGGGTCTGGCCGAGAAGTGGGACATCAGCGAAGACGGCAAAACCTATACCTTCCACCTGCGCCAGGGCGTGAAGTGGCAGGACAGCAAAGAATTCAAACCAACGCGTGACTTTAACGCCGACGACGTTGTGTTCTCCTTCGACCGTCAGAAAAACGCCCAGAACCCGTACCACAAAGTGTCTGGCGGCAGCTACGAATACTTCGAAGGGATGGGTCTGCCTGACCTGATCGCCGAAGTGAAAAAAGTAGACGATAAAACCGTTCAGTTCGTGCTGACCCGTCCGGAAGCGCCATTCCTGGCTGACCTGGCCATGGACTTCGCCTCTATTCTCTCTAAAGAGTATGCGGACAACATGCTGAAAGCCGGCACGCCGGAAAAAGTGGACCTGAACCCAATCGGTACCGGCCCGTTCCAGCTGCTGCAGTACCAGAAAGACTCCCGTATTCTGTATAAAGCCTTCCCGGGCTACTGGGGCACCAAGCCGCAGATCGACCGTCTGGTCTTCTCCATCACGCCTGATGCATCCGTGCGTTACGCTAAACTGCAGAAAAACGAATGCCAGGTGATGCCGTACCCGAACCCGGCAGATATCGCGCGCATGAAGCAGGACAAAAACATCAACCTGATGGAGCAGGCGGGCCTGAACGTGGGCTATCTCTCCTTCAATACCGAGAAGAAACCGTTTGATGACGTGAAAGTACGTCAGGCGCTGACCTACGCGGTGAACAAAGAAGCGATCATCAAGGCCGTTTACCAGGGCGCGGGCGTTGCTGCCAAGAACCTGATCCCACCAACCATGTGGGGCTATAACGACGACGTTAAGGACTACAGTTACGATCCTGAGAAAGCGAAAGCGCTGCTGAAAGAAGCGGGCCAGGATAAAGGCTTTACCGTCGAGCTGTGGGCGATGCCGGTACAGCGTCCGTACAACCCGAACGCACGCCGTATGGCCGAAATGGTCCAGGCTGACTGGGCGAAAATTGGCGTTCAGGCCAAGATTGTGACCTACGAGTGGGGCGAGTATCTGAAGCGCGCCAAAGCGGGTGAGCACCAGGCGGTAATGATGGGCTGGACCGGTGACAACGGGGATCCGGACAACTTCTTCGCCACCCTGTTCAGCTGTGCGGCAGCGAAAGACGGCTCTAACTACTCTCGCTGGTGCTACAAGCCGTTTGAAGATCTGATCCAGCCGGCGCGTGCGACCGACGATCACAACAAACGTATTGAACTCTACAAGCAGGCTCAGGTTGTTATGCACGATCAGGCTCCGGCGCTGATTGTTGCTCACTCCACCGTGTATGAGCCAGTGCGTAAAGAAGTGAAGGGCTACGTGGTTGATCCACTGGGCAAACACCACTTCGAAAACGTATCGGTTGAATAATTAAAAGCAACGCCAGGCGGCGCTGCGCTTGCACTGGCCTACGGTATGTAGGCCGGGTAAGCGTAGCGCCACCCGGCAGCAGTGCTTTATTGCCTCTCTGAAAGGGGAGGGAATAAGATTTGTGAGCAATACAGACGTCACGCCACTGGCCGTGCGTCATCAGAGAGAATCCGGGTTATGTTGCAGTTCATCCTCCGACGTCTGGGACTTGTTATCCCGACGTTTATCGGTATCACCCTTCTCACTTTTGCCTTCGTCCATATGATCCCCGGCGACCCGGTAATGATTATGGCGGGCGAGCGTGGTATCTCCCCTGAACGTCATGCGCAACTGCTGGCTGAACTCGGCCTCGATAAGCCGATGTGGCAGCAGTACCTCCACTATATCTGGGGCGTGATGCACGGTGACTTAGGGATTTCGTTAAAAAGCCGTCTTCCGGTGTGGGACGAGTTCGTGCCGCGTTTTAAAGCGACGCTGGAGCTTGGCATCTGCGCCATGATTTTCGCCACTGCGGTGGGTATTCCTGTTGGGGTACTGGCTGCCGTTAAGCGTGGCTCTATTTTCGACCATACCGCCGTGGGTCTGGCGCTGACCGGTTACTCCATGCCTATCTTCTGGTGGGGCATGATGTTGATCATGCTGGTCTCGGTGCAATTGAACCTGACGCCGGTCTCCGGACGCGTCAGCGATATGGTCTTCCTTGATGATACCAATCCGTTAACCGGCTTTATGCTGATCGACACGGCCATCTGGGGCGAGGAGGGCAACTTCATTGATGCCGTTGCGCACATGATCCTGCCTGCTATGGTGCTGGGCACCATTCCTCTTGCGGTGATCGTGCGTATGACCCGTTCCTCCATGCTGGAAGTGCTGGGTGAAGATTACATCCGTACCGCGCGCGCCAAAGGTTTAACCCGCATGCGCGTCATCATCGTCCACGCGCTGCGTAACGCCATGCTGCCGGTGGTGACCGTTATCGGCCTCCAGGTGGGTACGCTGCTGGCGGGGGCGATCCTGACGGAAACCATCTTCTCCTGGCCGGGCCTCGGACGCTGGCTGATTGATGCGCTGCAACGCCGTGACTATCCGGTGGTGCAGGGTGGGGTGCTGCTGGTCGCGACGATGATTATCCTCGTCAACCTGCTGGTCGATTTGCTGTACGGCGTGGTGAACCCGCGTATTCGTCATAAGAAGTAAGGGGCCATCATGTCACAGGTTTCTGAAAACAAAGCTGTTGCTGCACCGGTTCCAATGACGCCGCTGCAGGAGTTCTGGCACTACTTCAAGCGTAATAAAGGCGCGGTAGTCGGGCTGGTGTATGTCGCTATCATGATCCTGATTGCGGTGTTTGCGAACTTTCTGGCGCCGTATAACCCGGCGGATCAGTTCCGCGATGCGCTACTGGCACCTCCTGCCTGGCAGGATGGCGGTAGCCTGGCGCACCTGCTGGGTACCGATGATGTGGGCCGCGATGTGCTGTCGCGTCTGATGTACGGCGCGCGTTTGTCGCTGCTGGTTGGTTGTCTGGTGGTGGTGCTCTCCCTGATTATGGGGATCATCCTCGGCCTGGTTGCCGGTTACTTCGGCGGCATCGTTGATAACATCATTATGCGTATCGTCGACATCATGCTGGCACTGCCAAGCCTGCTGCTGGCTCTGGTGCTGGTGGCGATCTTCGGCCCGTCGATCGGTAACGCCGCCCTGGCGCTGACCTTCGTGGCGCTTCCTCACTACGTGCGATTAACACGCGCGGCGGTGCTGGTGGAAGTGAACCGCGACTACGTCACCGCCTCTCGCGTGGCGGGTGCCGGTGCGATGCGCCAGATGTTCGTTAATATCTTCCCTAACTGCCTTGCGCCGCTGATCGTTCAGGCGTCGCTCGGTTTCTCAAACGCCATTCTTGATATGGCCGCTCTTGGCTTCCTGGGCATGGGTGCGCAGCCGCCAACACCGGAGTGGGGCACCATGCTCTCCGACGTGTTGCAGTTCGCACAAAGCGCCTGGTGGGTTGTCACCTTCCCGGGTCTGGCAATCCTGCTGACGGTGCTGGCATTTAACCTGATGGGTGATGGCCTGCGTGATGCGCTTGATCCCAAACTGAAGCAGTAAGAGGCACGAGATGGCGTTATTAAATGTAGATAAATTATCGGTACACTTCGGCGACGAAGGCACCCCGTTTCGCGCCGTGGACCGCATCAGCTACAGCGTCAATCAGGGCGAAGTGGTTGGTATCGTCGGGGAGTCCGGTTCCGGTAAGTCGGTGAGTTCACTGGCAATCATGGGGCTGATTGATTACCCGGGCCGCGTGATGGCGGAAAACCTGCAGTTCAACGGTCAGGACCTGAAGCGCATTTCTGAGAAACAGCGCCGCCAGCTGGTGGGCGCCGAAGTGGCGATGATCTTCCAGGACCCGATGACCAGCCTGAACCCGTGCTACACGGTCGGCTTCCAGATTATGGAAGCGATTAAGGTGCACCAGGGTGGTAACAAGAAAACCCGTCGCCAGCGCGCGATCGACCTGCTGAACCAGGTGGGTATTCCTGACCCGGCATCGCGGCTGGACGTATACCCGCACCAGCTTTCCGGTGGGATGAGCCAGCGCGTGATGATCGCCATGGCGATTGCCTGTCGACCAAAGCTGCTGATTGCGGATGAACCGACAACGGCGCTGGATGTGACCATTCAGGCGCAAATCATCGAGCTGCTGCTGGAGTTGCAGCAGAAAGAGAACATGGCGCTGGTGCTGATTACGCACGATCTGGCGCTGGTGGCCGAAGCGGCACACAAGATCATCGTGATGTATGCCGGCCAGGTGGTTGAGACCGGAAATTCGCACGATATCTTCCGCGCGCCGCGTCACCCGTATACCCAGGCTCTGCTGCGCGCGCTGCCGGAGTTTGCCCAGGACAAAGCGCGCCTGGCGTCGCTGCCGGGCGTGGTTCCGGGCAAATACGACCGTCCGCAGGGCTGTCTGCTTAATCCGCGCTGCCCGTATGCGACGGATAAGTGCCGGGCAGAAGAGCCAGAGCTGAACCAGCTGGCCGACGGTCGACAGTCAAAATGCCACTACCCACTCGATGATGCCGGGAGGCCAACACTATGAGTACGCAACAGGCCACCACGCAACAACCGCTGTTGCAGGCCATCGACCTGAAAAAACACTACCCGGTGAAAAAGGGGATTTTTGCCCCTGAGCGCCTGGTGAAAGCGCTGGACGGCGTCTCCTTTAACCTCGAACGCGGTAAAACGCTGGCGGTGGTGGGGGAGTCAGGCTGCGGGAAATCGACGCTGGGCCGTCTGCTGACGATGATTGAAGTCCCGACCGGCGGTGAGCTTTATTATCAGGGCCAGGATCTGCTCAAGCATGACCCGCAGGCGCAGAAGCTGCGCCGCCAGAAAATCCAGATTGTGTTCCAGAACCCGTACGGTTCTTTGAACCCGCGTAAAAAAGTGGGACAGATCCTGGAAGAGCCCCTGCTGATTAACAGTAATCTGAGCAAAGAGCAGCGCCGTGAAAAAGCGCTGGCGATGATGGCGAAGGTCGGCCTCAAAACCGAGCATTACGACCGCTACCCGCATATGTTCTCCGGCGGCCAGCGTCAGCGTATCGCCATCGCCCGCGGGCTGATGCTCGATCCGGATGTGGTGATTGCCGATGAGCCGGTGTCGGCGCTCGACGTGTCCGTGCGCGCACAGGTGCTGAACCTGATGATGGATCTCCAGCAGGATCTGGGGCTGTCTTATGTGTTCATCTCTCACGACCTGTCGGTGGTGGAGCATATTGCCGATGAAGTGATGGTGATGTACCTGGGGCGCTGCGTGGAGAAGGGGACCAAAGAGCAGATCTTTAGTAATCCTCGTCATCCGTACACCCAGGCGCTGCTGTCTGCGACGCCGCGTCTGAACCCGGACGATCGTCGCGAGCGCATTAAGCTGACGGGTGAACTGCCAAGTCCGCTGAATCCGCCGCCGGGGTGTGCCTTCAACGCGCGCTGCAGCCGCCGCTTTGGCCCGTGCACCCAGCTTCAGCCGCAGCTGAAGGATTATGGCGGTCAGCTGGTCGCCTGCTTTGCGGTCGATCAGGATGAAAATGGCGAGAAGCCGCACGCATAACGAAAAAAAACCGGCGCTAAGCCGGTTTTTTTATGTCTGCCTGACTATTTTCGCAGGCGAATCTGGTCGACGGCGTGCTTCTCGCTCTTGGTGAGGATCAGGCTCGCACGCTCGCGCGTCGGGAGGATGTTCTCTTTGAGGTTCACGTAGTTGATCTCATTCCACAGCCCCCTGGCCACATTAATGGCCTCTTCTTCAGAAAGCTGGGCGTAGTGGTGGAAATAGGAGTCCGGGTCGGTGAATGCCCCTTCGCGGAACTTCAGGAAGCGGTTGATATACCAGTTCTGCAGCAGATCTTCCGGCGCATCAACATAAATAGAGAAATCGACGAAATCCGAAACGAACACATGATGCGGGTCATGAGGATAGTCCATGCCGCTTTGCAGCACGTTCAAACCTTCAAGGATCAGGATATCCGGCTGGACTACCGTTTTATCCCCATCCGGGATGCGGTCGTAAATCAGGTGTGAATAGACCGGCGCCGTGACGTGCGGCACGCCAGATTTCAGGTCAGAGACAAATTTTACCAGACGGTG
The DNA here is from genome assembly GCF_052044815.1 of Enterobacter sp. 22499. NCBI lineage: Bacteria > Pseudomonadati > Pseudomonadota > Gammaproteobacteria > Enterobacterales > Enterobacteriaceae > Enterobacter > Enterobacter sp. 22499. Next base: position 262,465 of record NZ_JBQENR010000007.1, read on the forward strand.
CATATCATAAGAGAGCGGGAAGCCCTTCTTCTTCATCAGCCCGCGTTCTTTTAAGACCTCGTTCGGGTGCAGGAAGCCGTCGGTGGTGATCAACTCAACGCTGCGGTGTTCCGGCCAGCGGCTCAGCAGCGCCTGCAGCACGCGTGCGGTAGTGCTTTTACCCACGGCCACGCTGCCCGCAATACTAATGATATAAGGAATGCGCTGACCATTGGTTCCGAGGAACTGCTCCAGCACCGCCTGACGGCGCAGGTTGGAGCTGATATAGAAGTTAAGCAAGCGAGAGAGGGGGAGATAAATTTCTGCCACCTCTTCCAGGGACAGATCTTCGTTTATCCCTTTTAACCGTGCGATTTCACCTTCCGTCAGCGTCATAGGGACGGAATCACGCAGGGCAGCCCACTGGCTGCGGTTAAAGTGAAGATAAGGCGTCATTAACGTTTGCTCTTTTTTGCTCATAAGCATGCTTCAGTGAGCCAGCGCTATGCTGCCGGGACGTGGCTCATCACACAGTTAATTTTGGACAATGGGCAGGAGGTTAACACCAGATGGCGGGAATAATAAGAAAAAAGATGGAAAGCGCTGCGTTACGCGGAAGCCGTCACGCTACGGTGTATGCGATGTAAATCATGCCTGTATGTTGATTATTTGACCCGGAATGGCTACTTTTACATCGCTTAGCGCTGCGTTCGCATAAAATGTGAGCGAAAGAACGTTTTATGCAAATTTTTAGTTGCATGACCGCGCAGGTATCCATAGAATGCGCGCTACTTGATGCCGACTTAGCTCAGTAGGTAGAGCAACTGACTTGTAATCAGTAGGTCACCAGTTCGATTCCGGTAGTCGGCACCATCAAGTCCGGTGGGGTTCCCGAGCGGCCAAAGGGAGCAGACTGTAAATCTGCCGTCACAGACTTCGAAGGTTCGAATCCTTCCCCCACCACCACTTTCTGGCAGCGTAAATGCCGCCGGAGCTGGTTGGAAAAATTAGCCAGCTCAAACTGAAAAAGAGAGAAATCTCTTTTTTTGTTACAGAAAGAACTGGGTAGCCGAGTTTCAGGATGCGGGCATCGTATAATGGCTATTACCTCAGCCTTCCAAGCTGATGATGCGGGTTCGATTCCCGCTGCCCGCTCCAATACGTGCTGATATGGCTCAGTTGGTAGAGCGCACCCTTGGTAAGGGTGAGGTCCCCAGTTCGACTCTGGGTATCAGCACCACTTCACTTCTCCTTCCCGTTTCTCTCTGTTTCAATTTTACTGTATTCAACAATTCAGGCATTTCGCCTGGTTGATGTGGTGATATCACCGATTTATCCGTGTCTTAGAGGGACAATCGATGTCTAAAGAAAAGTTTGAACGTACAAAACCGCACGTTAACGTCGGTACTATCGGCCACGTTGACCATGGTAAAACAACGCTGACCGCTGCAATCACTACCGTTCTGGCTAAAACCTACGGTGGTTCTGCTCGTGCATTCGACCAGATCGATAACGCACCAGAAGAAAAAGCTCGTGGTATCACCATCAACACCTCTCACGTTGAGTACGACACCCCGACTCGCCACTACGCACACGTAGACTGCCCAGGCCACGCCGACTATGTTAAAAACATGATCACCGGTGCTGCGCAGATGGACGGCGCGATCCTGGTTGTTGCTGCGACTGACGGCCCAATGCCTCAGACTCGTGAGCACATCCTGCTGGGTCGTCAGGTAGGCGTTCCTTTCATCATCGTGTTCCTGAACAAATGCGACATGGTTGATGACGAAGAGCTGCTGGAACTGGTAGAGATGGAAGTTCGTGAACTGCTGTCTCAGTACGATTTCCCGGGCGACGACACTCCAATCGTTCGCGGTTCCGCGCTGAAAGCGCTGGAAGGCGAAGCAGAGTGGGAAGCGAAAATCATCGAACTGGCTGGCTTCCTGGATTCTTACATCCCAGAACCAGAGCGTGCGATTGACAAGCCATTCCTGCTGCCAATCGAAGACGTATTCTCCATCTCCGGTCGTGGTACCGTTGTTACCGGTCGTGTAGAGCGCGGTATCATCAAAGTTGGTGAAGAAGTTGAAATCGTTGGTATCAAAGAGACTGCGAAGTCTACCTGTACTGGCGTTGAAATGTTCCGCAAACTGCTGGACGAAGGCCGTGCTGGTGAGAACGTTGGTGTTCTGCTGCGTGGTATCAAACGTGAAGAAATCGAACGTGGTCAGGTTCTGGCGAAGCCAGGCTCAATCAAGCCACACACCAAGTTCGAATCTGAAGTGTACATCCTGTCCAAAGACGAAGGCGGCCGTCATACTCCGTTCTTCAAAGGCTACCGTCCACAGTTCTACTTCCGTACAACTGACGTGACCGGTACCATCGAACTGCCAGAAGGCGTAGAGATGGTAATGCCAGGCGACAACATCAAGATGGTTGTGACTCTGATCCACCCAATCGCGATGGACGACGGTCTGCGTTTCGCAATCCGTGAAGGCGGCCGTACCGTTGGCGCGGGCGTTGTTGCTAAAGTTCT
>NZ_JBQENR010000008.1:0-210415 GCF_052044815.1 Enterobacter sp. 22499
TCTTTAACGGAATAACGCTTGCGTACTACGACCGAAAAACCCAGAGTGTGCTCCGGATAGACTAAAAGTGTTACCTATGTCCCCGGTCTGATCTGTCACCTATGTATCCGGTCATACAGTAGCGCCACCGGGCTTTTCCCTCAGCTCCCCAACACCTTCATCGCTTCCCGCGTCACGTTATCCATCTCATCCAGCAGTTCCAGGAACTCCGGTTCAAGCTCCGATTCCGGCGTACCCGCGCGCAGCTGCTGCTCCAGCAGCTGGCAGAGGTTTTTCAGCCGCGGTACGCCGCTGTAGCCGCAGCTGCCGTGCAGCTTGTGGATCGCTTCCAGCAGCTCTTCCGGGTTCTCGCCCACCAGCTGTTCTTCAACCTTATTACGGATTTCCGGCAGAAACGCGACCAGCATTTGCAGCATCTCTCGCGCTAAATCGGGTTTCCCTGCCGCCTGGCGCAGCGCCAGCTGCCAGTCAAAGGTCGCATTTTGATTAACGCTTACCTCAACCGGCTCGCTGAAAACCGTATATGTTCCGCCAATGTGCCCCGGCTTATAGCGTAACAGCAGGTTATGAAGCTTCTCTTCGTCGATAGGTTTCGCCAGGTAATCATTCATCCCGGCGCTCAGCAGCTTCTCTTTCTGACCGGCCATCGCATGCGCGGTGACCGCAATCACCGGGGTTTGCTGCTGATGCGGGAGCTGGTGGATCAGCTCGCAGGCACGAATGCCATCCATGCCCGGCATCTGAATATCCATCAGAATTAAGTCGAACTGCATCTGTTTAGCCAGTTCAACCGCCTGGGCGCCGCTGGTACACAGCTCAACATGCTGAACCTGGTCTTCCAGCAATACGCCGATTAGCTTCAGGTTTGCCGGATTATCATCCACCGCCATCACGCTCATGGGCAGTTTTTGCTCGTCGTTAATCAACGGCAGTGCGTGCTGGCTAAGACGGCAATACTCCGTGAGGGCGGGCAGCAGGCGGGTTGCGGTGAGTGGTTTAAGCAGGCACGCGGCCGCACCGTCGTTTTTCAACTCTTCCGCATTAAGCTGGGCGTGGCAGGGCAGCGCCAGCAGCAGATAGTCGGTCATCGACGCGGCTTTCGCCAGCCGCTCCTGCTGCATGGTCAGCTCGCCGGTGAAGGTCACCGGGATCCCCATCAGCAGAATGTCGTAATGATCAACGGCCAGGGCCGAGAAGGTTGGACTGTAAACCACCTCCAGCGGCGTGGTGCTTAAGATATCCAGCGCGCACTGCGCCGCTGCCGCGTTAGGCTCGACGTAGGCCAGGCGCTTACCTTTCAGACAGTCCGTCACCGGGCCGTCGGTCAGCACGTTCGGATTGAGGTCGAGGTTAATATGGAACCAGAAGGTTGAGCCGCGGTTTGGCTGGCTGTGGAAAGAGATATCGCCGCCCATTTCGTTCACCAGACGCTGGGTGATCACCAGCCCCAGACCGGTGCCGCCATGACGGCGGGAGATGCTGGCGTCTGCCTGGCGGAAGGCCTGGAACAGACGCGACTGATCCCGCTCCGGAATGCCGATACCGGTATCGCGGATTTGAACCTCAATCTGCACCTTGTTATTACTGATAGCGCGTTTTTCTACCAGGATGTCGATGTTGCCGCTTTCGGTGAATTTAATGGCATTCCCGACAAGATTGGTAATGACCTGCTGCAGGCGCAGCGGATCGCCAATAACGTTGTCCGGCACGTCGTTTTTAATATTAAGCGTTAGCTCAAGGCCCTTGTCGTGCGACGAGTGCGCGAGTAGCGTCACCACTTCATCGAGCGTACTGCGCAGCGGGAAGGGAATACTTTCCAGAATCAGTTTGCCCGCCTCCAGCTTGGAGAAGTCCAGCACGTCGTTAATGATCGCCAGCAGGTTATTGGCCGAACGTTCAATGGTGTGCAGGTGATCCCGCTGAGTAGGATTCAGCTCGCTTTTCAGGGTCAGGCGGGTAAAGCCGATCACGCCATTCAGCGGCGTACGCAGCTCGTGCGACATATTGGCCAGAAACTCAGACTTAATACGCGCCGCTTCCTGAGCGCGCTTTTTCGCCAGATCCAGCTCAACGTTCTGGATCTCCATCTGCTCCAGCGTTTCGCGCAGGTCAGAGGTGGCCTGGTCAACGTTATGCTGCATCTCTTCGTGATAGGCCGCCAGCGACATCGCCATCGAGTTAATGCCATTTTTCAGCATATCCAGCTCGCCCAGCATAAACCCTTCCACGCGGCTGTCGAGCTGTCCCCGGCGGATGCGGTCAACGGTATTAACCATGTTGCGGATGGGGCCCGTGACGTCGCGCATCAGACGCCAGCCGAAGATCAGCGCAATACCAATGCAGAACAGCATCATCACGCCGGAGATAAAAATTTCTTTGTACTGCTGCAGCCGTACCGACTTGAGATCCAGCTCAAGCGCTACATATCCCAACATGTTATTGCTGGATTTGGCATCGGATTGCGCAGACTCATCGGGTGAATAGCTTTCCGACACGATCGGCGTGCGCAGGATCATGATGTCGCCGCGCCGCAACACGGTGAGATGGCGCGGGAAGGGCGTACCGTCAGGGATCTTCAGCGTGGTCGGATCGAGATGAAAGTTTGAGGTGACAAACAGGCGGTTATGTTCGTCGTAGACGGAAATAGCGCGGACGATATCCGAGTGGCGGCGGTGGAGCACGCTGATTAATTGCCCAATGGATTCACGGTTTTGCAGGTTCATCCCATACTCGCTTGAGACGGCGAGCGGTTCGATAATGCTGGCACCCGCGTCCTCCAGCTGTCGCTGCAAATCGTTATAGCGGTGCACCACAAAGAAGATACTCAGCAGCAAACCGATGAGAACGGTGGGGGCGAGGATCAAAATCATCATGCGCGCGCGCAGGCTGTAGTTGGTCATGGCGTTCCGTTATGGGACAATTAAGATAATTATGTTTATGTGAGAAAAATCTCGGCGATGGCGCAATTCTACTCTGCAAAGCGACGCGTGACGACGCGTCAAATCATTACTGTTGAAGCCACGGACCTTGATCCGTTTGGTCAGGGAGTGGCTCGTCACAACGGTAAGACTCTGTTTATAACAGGTTTGCTGCCAGGAGAACGAGCAGAAATTACGCTGACGGAAGACAAGCGTCAGTACGCGCGCGGACAGGTGAAGCGTCGCCTCAACGCGAGCCCGGAGCGCGTGGAGCCCCGCTGTCCACATTTTGGCGTGTGCGGAGGCTGCCAGCAACAGCATGCGAGCACAGAATTACAGCAAAAAAGTAAAAGCCGCGCGCTGGCGCGCCTTCTTAAACACGAAGTTGACGAGATTATCGCCGATGAGCCCTGGGGCTATCGCCGCCGCGCGCGCCTGAGCCTGAGCTATCAGCCCAAAACGGAGCGGCTGGAGATGGGTTTTCGCAAAGCGGCCTCCAGCGATATTGTTGACGTGAAGCGGTGCCCCATTTTGGTGCCTCATCTTGAGGCGTTACTTCCGGACGTGCACCGCTGTCTTGCATCGCTCGACGGGGTGCGTTCATTGGGCCACGTTGAACTGGTGCTGGCGAACAACGGCCCGCTAATGGTGCTGCGCCACACCGTGCCGCTGTCGAAAAAAGATCGCGAAAAACTGGAACGCTTTTCGCATTCTCATGAGCTTGCGCTTTTCCTCGCGCCTCAAAGCGAGATACTTGAACAGGTATCGGGCGAAGCTCCCTGGTATGCGTCAGACGGGCTACGCTTAACGTTCAGTCCGCGTGATTTTATCCAGGTCAACGACGGCATAAACCAGCAAATGGTGGCGAAGGCCCTGGAATGGCTTGACGTACAGCCCACTGACCGTGTGCTCGATCTGTTCTGCGGCATGGGTAACTTTACCCTGCCGCTGGCGCGCAGAGCGGCAAGCGTGGTCGGGGTGGAAGGCGTTGAGGCGCTGGTGGTCAAAGGCCAGGAAAACGCAGAGCAGAACGGCTTGCAAAATGTGACATTCTTTCATCAAAATCTTGAGGAAGATGTCACTCAACAGCCGTGGGCAAAGCAGGGTTTCGACAAAATCCTGCTCGACCCGGCGCGTGCAGGTGCCCCAGGCGTCATGGCGCATATTATTAAACTCGCGCCCAGGCGTGTGGTCTATGTTTCCTGTAACCCGGCAACGCTTGCCCGTGACAGTGAGGCGTTAAACAGCGCGGGTTACCAGATTCGGCGTCTGGCAATGCTGGACATGTTCCCGCACACTGGACATCTGGAATCGATGGCGTTGTTCGAGCACATCTAATTTGTTTGGCTTGTCGACTTCGACAGGCCCTGGTCCCTAAAGGAGAGGACAATGGTTGCGGTAAGAAGTGCACATCTCAATAAAGCTGGGGAGTTTGACCCACAAAAATGGATCGCAAGTCTGGGAATTTCCAGCCAGCAGTCGTGTGAACGCTTAACCGAAACCTGGGCCTACTGTCTGCGCACCACGCAGGGACACCCGGATGCCGATCTGCTCTTGTGGCGCGGCGTGGAGATGGTTGAAATCTTGTCCATGCTGAACATGGACATCGAAACGCTGCAGGCCGCGCTGCTGTTCCCCCTCGCGGATGCGGATGTGGTCAGCGAGGATGTGCTGCGCGACAGCGTCGGCAAATCCGTCGTTGCGTTGATCCACGGCGTGCGCGATATGGCGGCCATTCGCCAGCTAAAAGCCGCGCATACCGATTCCGTCTCCTCTGAGCAGGTTGATAACGTCCGCCGGATGCTGCTGGCCATGGTGGATGATTTTCGCTGCGTGGTCATCAAGCTGGCCGAGCGTATTGCCCATCTGCGTGAAGTGAAAGATGCGCCGGAAGACGAGCGCGTGCTGGCCGCCAAAGAGTGTACGAACATCTATGCGCCGCTGGCGAACCGCTTAGGTATTGGTCAGCTGAAATGGGAGCTGGAAGATTACTGCTTCCGCTATCTGCATCCGGCAGAATACAAGCGCATTGCCAAACTCCTGCATGAGCGCCGTATCGATCGTGAGCACTATATCGACGAGTTTGTCAGCGGCCTGCGTCAGGCCATGAAAGAAGAGAACGTCCGCGCCGAAGTCTACGGTCGACCAAAACATATCTACAGCATCTGGCGCAAAATGCAGAAGAAACACCTCGCCTTTGACGAGCTGTTTGACGTGCGCGCCGTGCGTATCGTGGCGGAGCGTCTGCAGGACTGCTACGCCGCGCTGGGGATAGTACATACTCACTTCCGCCACCTGCCGGATGAATTTGACGACTATGTCGCGAACCCAAAACCGAACGGCTACCAGTCCATTCATACCGTGGTGCTTGGCCCCGGCGGCAAAACGGTCGAGATTCAAATCCGCACCAAACAGATGCACGAAGACGCCGAGCTGGGCGTAGCCGCGCACTGGAAGTACAAAGAGGGCACTTCTGGCGGGGCACGCTCCGGCCACGAAGACCGCATCGCCTGGCTGCGCAAGCTGATTGCGTGGCAGGAGGAGATGGCCGATTCCGGCGAGATGCTGGACGAAGTGCGCAGCCAGGTCTTTGATGACCGTGTCTACGTCTTTACCCCGAAAGGGGACGTTGTCGACCTGCCGGCTGGCTCCACGCCGCTCGATTTTGCCTACCACATCCACAGCGACGTGGGGCACCGCTGCATCGGGGCGAAGATCGGCGGACGTATCGTGCCGTTTACCTATCAGCTGCAGATGGGCGACCAGATTGAAATCATTACCCAGAAGCAGCCAAACCCGAGCCGCGACTGGCTTAACCCGAACCTCGGTTACGTCACCACCAGCCGCGGGCGCTCCAAAATACACGCCTGGTTCCGCAAGCAGGATCGTGACAAAAACATTCTTGCCGGTCGCCAGATCCTTGACGACGAGCTGGAGCATATCGGGATCAGCCTGAAAGAAGCAGAGAAATTCCTGCTGCCGCGCTACAACTTCAACGAGCTGGACGAGCTGCTGGCGGCGATTGGTGGCGGTGATATCCGTCTGAATCAGATGGTCAACTTCCTGCAGGCGCAGTTCAACAAGCCTAGCGCGGAAGAGCAGGACGCGGCGGCGCTGAAGCAGCTGCAGCAGAAAACCTATGCCCCGCAGCAGCGCAGCAAAGACAACGGCCGCGTGGTGGTCGAGGGCGTGGGCAACCTGATGCACCATATTGCCCGCTGCTGCCAGCCGATTCCGGGGGACGATATCGTCGGCTTTATCACCCAGGGGCGCGGGATCTCGATCCACCGCTCCGACTGCGACCAGCTTGCCGAGCTGCAGTCCCATGCGCCGGAGCGTATCGTGGAAGCGGTCTGGGGTGAGAGCTACTCCGCCGGTTACTCGCTGGTGGTGCGCGTCACCGCCAACGATCGCAGCGGGCTGCTGCGCGACATCACCACCATTCTCGCCAACGAGAAGGTCAACGTGCTGGGCGTCGCCAGCCGCAGCGATACCCGCGAGCAGCTTGCCACCATCGATATGACCATCGAAATCTACAACCTGCAGGTGCTCGGCCGCGTGCTGGGCAAACTAAACCAGGTGCCGGATGTGATTGACGCGCGTCGTCTGCACGGCGGCTAAACATCCTCTTCCGTAGGCCGGGTAAGGCAACGCCGCCACCCGGCATTTTTCATCAGGACAGAACTATGACTCAAATCGACCGCCTGCTCGGCATCATGAAACGCCTGCGCGACCCGGAAAACGGCTGCCCGTGGGACAAGGAGCAGACTTTCGCGACCATCGCACCTTATACCCTCGAAGAGACCTATGAGGTGCTGGACGCCATTTCACGCGAGGATTTCGATGACCTGCGCGGTGAACTCGGCGACCTGCTGTTCCAGGTAGTGTTCTACGCCCAGATGGCGCAGGAGGAAGGGCGCTTTAACTTTGACGATATCTGTGCCGCTATCAGCGACAAGCTGGAGCGCCGCCATCCGCATATCTTTGGCGATGCCACCGCAGGAAACAGCGCAGAGGTGCTGGCCCGCTGGGAGCAGATTAAAAGCGCCGAGCGCGCTGAAAAGTCCCAACACTCTGCGCTGGACGACATCCCGCTGAGCCTGCCCGCGCTGATGCGCGCCCACAAAATTCAAAAGCGCTGCTCGGCGGTAGGATTTGACTGGGATTCCCTGGGACCCGTGCTGGATAAAGTGCATGAAGAGATCGACGAAGTGATGCACGAAGCGCAGCAGGCGGTGGTCGATGAAGCAAAGCTGGAGGAAGAGATGGGCGACCTGCTGTTCGCCACCGTCAATCTTTCTCGCCATTTAGGGGTAAAAGCGGAAACCGCGCTGCAAAAAGCCAACCTGAAATTCGAACGACGCTTTCGTGAAGTCGAGCGGATTGTGGCCTCGCGCGGCCTGGAAATGACCGGAATTGACCTCGACGCGATGGAAGAAGTCTGGCAGGAAGTAAAACGCCAGGAATCTGATCTCTAACGGAATTTTGCGATCAAGCGCAATTTGTGTGATTTTTTAAATGACAAGCGCTTGATTTGCGTCAAAAACATTTACCCAAAAGGGGCTATTTTCTCACTCCTTATGTTTGTCATGGCCTGGAATGGAGACGGAGAATGAAAGTTTGTGGCGCTCGCCGTGTTCGGGTATACTACTTTCCCGTCCTGGTTATTCCATCGTTTCACCCTAACTTCTCAGGTTCAGCATGACAACGAACTATATTTTTGTGACCGGCGGGGTCGTATCCTCTCTGGGTAAAGGCATTGCCGCAGCCTCCCTCGCAGCCATTCTTGAAGCCCGTGGCCTCAATGTGACCATGATGAAACTGGATCCGTACATCAACGTCGATCCTGGCACCATGAGCCCAACCCAACACGGGGAAGTGTTCGTTACTGAAGACGGCGCTGAAACCGATCTGGATCTTGGCCACTACGAGCGTTTCATTCGTACCAAAATGACCCGTCGTAACAACTTTACGACTGGCCGCATCTACTCTGACGTTCTGCGTAAAGAGCGCCGCGGTGACTACCTGGGCGCGACCGTGCAGGTTATCCCACACATCACTAACGCCATCAAAGAGCGTGTTCTTGCCGGTGGCGAAGGGCATGACGTTGTGCTGGTTGAAATCGGCGGTACCGTGGGTGATATCGAATCCCTGCCGTTCCTCGAAGCGATTCGTCAGCTGGCGGTAGACATTGGTCGTGAACACGCGCTGTTCATGCACCTGACGCTGGTGCCTTACATGGCGGCGGCAGGTGAAGTGAAAACCAAACCGACTCAGCACTCCGTTAAAGAACTGCTCTCTATCGGTATTCAGCCTGACATCCTGGTTTGCCGTTCCGATCGTGCCATTCCAGCGAACGAACGTGCGAAAATTGCATTGTTCTGTAACGTGCCTGAAAAAGCCGTTATTTCAATGAAAGATGTCGATTCCATTTATAAAATCCCGGGCCTGTTGAAATCACAGGGTCTGGACGATTATATTTGTAAACGATTCAGCTTGAACTGTCCGGAAGCTAACCTGTCTGAATGGGAACAGGTTATTTATGAAGAAGCGAACCCGGCAGGCGAAGTGACTATCGGTATGGTCGGCAAGTACATCGAACTGCCGGACGCCTATAAGTCCGTTATCGAAGCGCTGAAGCACGGTGGTCTGAAGAACCGCGTCTCCGTGAACATCAAGCTGATTGATTCGCAGGATGTTGAAACACGTGGCGTTGAAATTCTGAAAGATCTGGATGCTATCCTCATCCCTGGCGGCTTCGGCTACCGTGGTGTTGAAGGCAAGATCGCCACTGCACGCTATGCGCGTGAAAACAATATTCCATACCTCGGCATCTGCCTGGGTATGCAGGTTGCGCTGATCGAATTTGCGCGCAACGTAGCGGGAATGGAAAACGCGAACTCTACGGAATTTGTGCCAGACTGTAAGTACCCTGTCGTGGCGCTGATTACGGAATGGCGCGACGAAGACGGTAACGTCGAAGTCCGTACCGAGAAGAGCGATCTGGGTGGCACTATGCGTCTTGGCGCACAGGCCTGCCAGCTGTCCGACGATAGCGTGGTTCGCAAGCTGTACGGCGAGCCGGTCATCACCGAGCGCCATCGTCACCGCTATGAAGTCAACAATATGTTGTTGAAACAAATTGAAGCCGCGGGCCTGCGTGTTGCGGGTCGCTCCGGGGACGATCAGTTAGTCGAGATCATCGAGGTGCCAAACCATCCGTGGTTTGTTGCCTGCCAGTTCCACCCGGAATTTACTTCAACGCCGCGTGATGGACATCCGCTGTTTGCAGGCTTCGTGAAAGCCGCCAGCGAGTACCAGAAGCGTCAGGCGAAGTAAAAAAGTTAGAACGGCAACGCGTACCAACGGTACGCGTTGTTTGTCTGGAGTTTTAGTTTAACTTGTACTGAGGAAAATCTAATGTCCAAAATCGTTAAAGTCATCGGTCGTGAAATCATCGACTCCCGTGGTAACCCGACCGTTGAAGCCGAAGTTCATCTGGAAGGTGGTTTCGTCGGTATGGCAGCTGCTCCATCAGGTGCTTCTACGGGTTCCCGTGAAGCGCTGGAACTGCGTGATGGCGACAAATCCCGTTTCATGGGCAAAGGCGTACTGAAAGCGGTTGGCGCTGTTAACGGTCCTATTGCTCAGGCTATCGTTGGCAAAGATGCCAAAGATCAGGCTGGCATCGACAAGATCATGATCGATCTGGACGGTACTGAAAACAAATCTAACTTCGGTGCGAACGCAATCCTGGCCGTTTCCCTGGCGAACGCCAAAGCAGCAGCCGCTGCTAAAGGTATGCCACTGTTCGAGCACATCGCTGAACTGAACGGCACCCCAGGCAAATACTCTATGCCTGTACCAATGATGAACATCATCAACGGTGGTGAGCACGCAGACAACAACGTTGATATTCAGGAATTCATGATTCAGCCAGTTGGCGCGAAAACCCTGAAAGAAGCGGTTCGTATGGGTTCTGAAGTGTTCCACAACCTGGCTAAAGTTCTGAAAGCTAAAGGTATGAACACTGCTGTTGGTGACGAAGGTGGCTACGCGCCAAACCTGGGTTCTAACGCAGAAGCACTGGCTGTTATCGCTGAAGCGGTTAAAGCAGCAGGCTACGAGCTGGGCAAAGACATCACCCTGGCGATGGACTGTGCAGCATCTGAATTCTACAAAGACGGTAAATACGTTCTGGCTGGCGAAGGCAACAAAGCGTTCACCTCCGAAGAGTTCACTCACTTCCTGGAAGACCTGACCAAACAGTACCCAATCGTTTCTATCGAAGACGGTCTGGACGAGTCTGACTGGGATGGTTTCGCATACCAGACCAAAGTACTGGGCGACAAAATCCAGCTGGTTGGTGACGATCTGTTCGTAACCAACACCAAGATCCTGAAAGAAGGCATCGAGAAAGGCATCGTTAACTCCATCCTGATCAAATTCAACCAGATCGGTTCTCTGACCGAAACGCTGGCTGCGATCAAAATGGCGAAAGACGCTGGCTACACCGCTGTTATCTCTCACCGTTCTGGCGAAACTGAAGACGCGACCATTGCTGACCTGGCTGTTGGTACCGCTGCTGGCCAGATCAAAACCGGTTCTATGAGCCGTTCTGACCGTGTTGCTAAATACAACCAGCTGATTCGTATCGAAGAAGCGCTGGGTGAAAAAGCACCTTACAACGGTCGTAAAGAGATCAAAGGCCAGGCATAATTGCTTAAGCCTTAACATGAAAATGCCAGTCGAATGACTGGCATTTTTTTTGGTTATTTAAAATCGACCGCCATCTGCTCGGGAATGGTTAGTCCCCGGGTGGTTTGCACGCAGCGGGCGATATAATCCGTAAAACGAGGTGGCTTCGGCATCCCCATGCTGAGCAGCTTATCGTTGCTGAAGCGCACGTTCAGCGTGGCAAAGGCACCGTATAAGCGCATCGCTCTCAGCATCAGACGTTCGTTGCACGGACCAAAAATGGTTTTCAGTTCACGGCGCATTTTGACCAGCGTTTCGTAGCTGACCTGCGCGTACTTATCGCCAACGGGCGCTTTCTCCAGCGCCTGCGCCATTGCCCGATCGATATCCGCAAAGCGAACGCTGTTCTCTTCCCCGGCAGAAATGTGTACCACTTCCCCCGGACGCGCGTTGCTGCTCAGCAGCATTAACATCGCGTCGGCGCAATAATCTACCGGGACAACGTCAATCCGGTCTTCCATCGAGCACATAAACTTCTGCAGCATCAGGCCCATGCTGAAGACCCAAAAGATACTGCTCGACGGCGTGCAGCCGTGGCGGGTATGGCCGACGACGATGGACGGACGGGCGATGAGCAGCGGCAGGTTAGGACATTCCTGGCGCATCAGCTGTTCGATGGTTGACTTCGAATACGTATATTCCACCAGGTGCTCAGCGTTTTCTCTGAATTCCGCACTTTCGGCGACCAGCGAATCCTGCTCCGGCGTGCATGACATTGCGGTGCCTACATGCAGGAAACGCTGCAGCCCTGCGACCTGCTCCATGCGGCGCGCCAGCGCTAGCGTACCCTCTACGTTCACCTTCCAGATCAGCGGGTTATTGCCAAAAGACGCAACTGCCGCGCAGTTAACGACATGCGTAACCTGGTCCAGACGGGGATCGTTCAGAAAGCCTTCCGGCTGGCTGAGGTCGCCGATGAGGATATTATCCACGCTCAGGGAGGCCAGTTTCTCCTCAGAAATGTTGAACTTACGCATGTTCTCCTGCACGCGCGCCAGCCCGCTTTGCGGATCGCCGGCACGGGCAAGCAAAAGGAGTTTTACGGATTGATCGCTGGTCAGGATTTTTTCAAGTACTGCACCGCCCAGAAACCCGGTCACGCCTGTAATTAATAACATCTTCATTATTACCGTCTCATTATGATTGATGAGGCGGATTGTAGGCGCGCAAAAGTAAACGGCGTTTAAATAATAAAACGCCGGGACCGACAGCGTCTTAAGCTTATTTTAAGGAAAGGAAATCAGGTGAAAATATTGGACATTGCAGAAAGCGGAAAAATTCAATTTATTCATGTTTTTATTTTAACTTAATGATTTTAATCTGTTTTTGTCGCTGGGTTAGCGCGGGGGAAATAATTCAAACTGTAATAAACAAAATAATTTGTTACACCAAACATTTATCATATAAATGTATTGAGCCCTGCTTAAGTAAAATTAAGCAAAATAAAACGCAGGCTATTTTATTTAGCCTGCGAAGGGTTTTCAGAGCAGAAGAGGAAGCGTGGCGCTGGCCGTTTGCTGGCTGACGTCAGCGTAATGTCCATCCAGCGCAATCATGGATGTCGTAAGTAATTCGACCAGCAGCATCACCCCAACTTTGGCATTGAGCGCGCCCGCGCTAAGAGGGCCTTCTGGCTTGGCGGCCACCAGCAGCATATCGCTAAGAGACGCCAGCGGGCTGCGGGGCGTGTTGCTGAGCGCCAGAACCTTCACCCCGCGCTTGCGGGCAAGTTTCACCACGTGAAGTAAATCTCGCGTTGAACCGGAGCTGGAGATCGCCACCACCAGCGTCTCTGCCGAAAGCGTGGTCGCATTCATGGCTGCGCGGTGCATATCGCTAAACAGCTGTGCGGATTTACCCAGCCTTAATAACTTGTAATGCAGATACTCCCCGAGGATCGCGCTGGCCGCGACGCCATAAATCTGCACGGACTGCGCCTGATGCAGCGCCAGTGCGGCTTTTTCAAGCAGCGCGCGGTCGAGGAGTCTCGCGGTATCCTGCAAAGCCTGCACCGATTCATCCACCACGCTGTCAATCTCATCCCCCGCCTGACGTGCGGGCTGGCCCTGCTGAATGTCCAGCGCCAGCGCCATTTTGAATTCGTTATACCCTTTACATCCCAGCGTCCGGCAAAGACGCGTCACGCTGGCCTCGCTGGTGTGGCTCTCTCGCGCCAGTTCGGTGATGGTCAGGTAGAGCACCCGGGCAGGGTCGCTGAGGACAAACTCGCCGAGTTTTTGTTGCGTTGGGCTGTACCCGGAAGCCTCCTGGCGGAGCTTCAGCAGCAGGTTTTCATGGTCCGACATGCCACGTCCTTAATGTGTTTCACTGCGACTAGTGTGGCGGAAAGCGGGGGAAAGATGCCAGTCATTTTAAAAAAGTATGATCGGCCTCCTGGTTTGTGATGATAATTTTCACTATAAAATATTTGTATGGTAAAAATTTTCATCTTTTAATGGGGGGATGAAAAAATGATGCAAATATTCAGTGGCGCTTCGTCGGGTGGATGGTTTGAAAAAGCGCAGCGCTTTGGCAAATCCTTTATGTTGCCTATCGCCGTATTGCCCGCGGCGGGTCTGCTGCTCGGTATCGGCGGGGCGTTATCGAACCCTAATACGCTGGCGGCCTATCCGTTTTTAGATGTGGGCTGGCTGCAGGCCATTTTCACCATCATGAGCAGTGCGGGTTCGATTGTGTTTGCGAACCTCTCGGTGCTGTTTGCGGTTGGGGTGGCCGTCGGGCTGGCAAAAAACGATAAGGGCACGGCGGGGCTGGCAGCGCTACTCGCGTTTCTGGTGATGAATGCCACCATCAACGCGCTGCTGATCCTCACCGGCAAACTGGCGCACGAGAACCCGGGCGCTGTAGGGCAGGGCATGACGCTGGGTATTCAGACGCTGGAAACCGGGGTGTTTGGCGGCGTGGTGATTGGTCTCGTGACCTGCGCGCTGCATCATCGGTTTAACAAGATAGCGCTTCCGCAGTTCCTGGGCTTTTTTGGCGGCTCGCGCTTTGTCCCGATTATCAGCTCGCTGGCGGCGATACTCGTTGGCGCGATCATGACCGTGGTCTGGCCGCATTTCCAGAAGCTTATTTTTGGTCTGGGCGGGCTGGTGGATGCCACCGGTTATCTTGGCACGCTGCTGTACGGCTTTATTTTGCGCATGCTTGGCCCGTTTGGTCTGCACCACATCTTCTATCTGCCGTTCTGGACCACCGCGCTCGGCGGCAGCGAGATCGTCAACGGCCACCTGGTTGAGGGCACGCAGCGGATCTTCTTCGCTCAGCTCGCCGACCCGAACACGCAGCATTTCTATGAAGGCACGTCACGCTTCATGTCCGGGCGCTTTATCACGATGATGTTTGGCCTGCTTGGTGCCTGCCTGGCGATGTATCACACGGCGAAACCGGAGAACAAAAAGCGCGTTGCCGGGCTGCTGCTCTCCGCGGCGTTAACCTCATTCCTGACGGGAATTACCGAGCCCATCGAGTTCTCCTTCCTGTTCATTGCCCCGGTGCTCTACGTCATTCACGCGCTGTTTGACGGGCTGGCGTTTATGCTCGCGCACATGCTGCACATCACCATCGGGCAGACCTTCTCCGGCGGTTTTATTGACTTCGTGCTGTTCGGCATATTGCAGGGGGAGGCCAAAACCAACTGGATGTTCGTTCCGCTGGTCGGCGTGCCGTGGTTCTTCCTCTACTACTTCACTTTCCGCTACCTGATTAACCGCTTTGATTTCGCCACGCCGGGCCGTGAAAAGGAGGCGATGGTTGATGACGTCAGCCTGCCGCAAAGCGAGCGCGCTGCGGCGGTGATCGCCGGGTTGGGCGGAAAAGACAATCTGGAAGAGGTGGACTGCTGCGCCACGCGGCTTCGCGTGACGGTCAAAGACGGCAGCAAAGTGAATGACGCGGCGCTGAAAGCCACCGGCGCGCGCGGCGTTATCGTGCGCGGTAACGGTGTACAGGTCATTTATGGCCCGCACGTCACGATTATCAAAAACGAAGTGGAAGAGATCTTATCGTAATGAAAAATGTACTGGATAACCTGAAGGGAAAACTGGTCGTCTCCTGTCAGGCGCTGGAAAACGAACCGCTGCACAGCCCGTTTATCATGTCGCGAATGGCGCTGGCGGCGGCACAGGGTGGAGCCTTCGCCATTCGCGCCAACAGCGTGGTAGATATCGAGGCCATTAAACAGCAGGTGTCTTTACCGGTTATCGGCATCATCAAACGGGACTATCCAGGGAGCGAAGTATTTATCACCGCTACGATGAAAGAGGTGGATGAGCTCATGGCCGTCTCTCCGGAAATCATTGCCCTTGATGCGACGGCGCGGGAACGTCCTGGCGGTGAATCCCTGGAAACACTGGTCACGGCCATCCGCTCACGTTACCCCTCGGTACTGCTGATGGCAGATATTTCCACCGTAGACGAAGCCGTGACGGCGCAGACGCTTGGCTTTGACTGCGTTGGCACCACGCTGTACGGCTATACGGCGGAAACGGCAGGCCATACGCTTCCGGAGAATGACTGTGCGTTCCTGAAAGCGGTGCTGGCGGCCGTGACGGTCCCCGTGGTTGCCGAAGGCAACGTGGATACGCCCGAGCGCGCGGCCCGGTGTCTGGCGCTGGGCGCGCATACGGTCGTTGTCGGCGGGGCGATCACCCGCCCACAGCAAATTACCGCGCGCTTTATGGCGGCGATTAGCGCGCAAAGCACCGATGGAGCATGACCATCCGGCGGGGATCTGCGATACTTATCGTTTATCCCCTTTACTGAGATGACTATGCAGTACCCGATTAACGAGATGTTCCAGACCCTGCAAGGCGAGGGTTACTTTACCGGCGTTCCCGCTATCTTTATTCGTTTACAGGGATGCCCGGTTGGCTGTGCCTGGTGTGATACCAAACATACGTGGGATAAGCTCGCAGATCGGGAAGTGTCGCTGTTTAGCATTCTGGCGAAAACCAAAGAGAGCGATAAGTGGGGCGCGGGCAGTGCAGAAGACCTGCTGGCCATTATTGGTCGCCAGGGCTGGACGGCTCGCCACGTCGTCATCACCGGCGGCGAACCTTGCATTCACGATCTGACGCCGCTGACCGAGCTGCTCGAAAAGAACGGCTACAGCTGCCAGATTGAGACCAGCGGCACCCATGAAGTGCGCTGCTCGCACACCACCTGGGTGACGGTATCGCCAAAAGTGAATATGCGTGGCGGGTATGACGTGCTGTCTCAGGCGCTGGAGCGCGCGGATGAAATTAAGCATCCGGTAGGACGCGTACGTGATATCGAAGCGCTGGATGAACTGCTGGCGACGCTGACGGATGAGAAGCAGCGGGTAATCGCCCTGCAGCCGATCAGCCAGAAAGAGGATGCGACGTGCCTGTGCATTGAAACCTGCATTGCGCGCAACTGGCGCCTGTCGATGCAGACGCACAAGTATCTGAATATTGCCTAAAAAAAAAGCCCGGTTTTGCCGGGCTTTTTTTTACTCTCCGCGATACACGCAGCCTGCCGTGCAGGTTTCTTTGATCATCACCGCGCTCAGCAGCGGTACCAGCGGCTTCATCTGATCCCAGATCCATTTTGCCAGCACTTCGCTGGTCGGGTTTTCCAGACCCGGAATATCGTTGAGATAGTAGTGATCCAGACGATCGTAGGTCGGCTTAAACGCGGCCTTCAGCTCGGCAAAGTCCATGATCCAACCGGTATGCGGATCAACTTCACCGGTGATCTCAAGACGCACCAGAAACGAATGCCCGTGCAGGCGGCCGCATTTATGTCCTGCAGGAACGTGCGGAAGGTGGTGGGCGGCTTCGAAGGTGAAATCTTTAAACAGTGTGGTGGACATGATCGCTCTCAGTAATGCGGAAAAAACCGCCGCATAGTACCGGAAAGCACAATTTTTAGCATTAACTAAAACGGCTCTGAACGGTGAACGCCCGGTATTCAGGGTGATTATTGGTTTTTGTTGTTTTATTTCAAATGGTTATTCAATCGTTTTTATCGCTAAGAACGATAACTAAAACAGGTTAGTCCATTTGGTTATTTATTATTTCCATCCCTTCTTTAATTGTTATTATCCACGCCGTTAACCTTATCTTCAGTTTGGATTTATTCGCTTAAAGTCCGCTTGGCTACTGGAACATAACGACGCATGACAACACAGGCCCCACCTTCAAATTTGCTTCCCCTTAACCCGGAGCAACTGGCGCGCCTTCAGGCTGCCACCTCTGATTTTTCTCCCACTCAGCTTGCCTGGGTCTCCGGTTATTTCTGGGGAATGCTCAACCAGCAGCCTGGCGCGGTGGCTGGCGCACCGGCAACGGCCGTGGAAATTCCTGCCATTACGCTGATTAGCGCCTCGCAGACGGGCAACGCCCGCCGCGTGGCCGAAGCGCTGCGTGATGATCTGCTGGCCGCCAAACTGAACGTGAACCTGGTCAACGCCGGGGATTATAAATTCAAACAAATCGCGTCAGAAAAACTGCTGGTGATGGTCGCCTCGACCCAGGGTGAAGGTGAACCCGCTGAAGAAGCGGTGGCGCTGCATAAGTTCCTGTTCTCGAAAAAAGCGCCGAAGCTGAACGGCACGGCGTTTGCCGTCTTTGGCCTGGGCGATACCTCCTATGAATTCTTCTGCCAGTCCGGTAAAGACTTCGACAGCAAGCTGGCGGAGCTGGGCGCGGAGCGCCTGCTGGACCGCGTGGACGCGGATGTGGAATACCAGACTGCCGCCGCTGAATGGCGTGCGCGCATCGTTGAGGTATTGAAAGCCCGCGTCCCGAAAGAGACGCCAGCACAGGCCGCGGTGACCGCTGCGGGCACCGTCAATGAGATCCACACCAGCCCGTACACCAAAGAGTCGCCGCTGACGGCGAGCCTGTCGGTGAACCAGAAAATTACGGGCCGCGACTCGGAAAAAGACGTGCGCCATATTGAAATCGATCTTGGCGACTCCGGCCTGCGCTATCAGCCTGGCGATGCGCTGGGCGTCTGGTATCAGAACGATCCGGCACTGGTGAAAGAGCTGGTGGAACTGCTGTGGCTGAAGGGTGACGAGCCCGTCACCGTTGACGGCAAAACCCAGCCACTTTCAGAGGCGCTGCAGTGGCATTTCGAGCTGACGGTGAACACCCCGAATATCGTCGAGAATTATGCCACCCTAACGCGCAGCGAATCCCTGCTGCCGCTGGTGGGCGACAAAGCGAAGCTGCAGCATTACGCCGCGACGACGCCGATTGTCGATATGGTGCGTTTCTCTCCGGCACAGCTGGATGCCGATGCGCTGATCGGTCTGCTGCGTCCGCTGACCCCACGCCTGTACTCTATCGCCTCTTCCCAGGCGGAAGTGGAAAGCGAAGTTCACGTTACCGTCGGCGTGGTGCGCTACGACATCGAAGGCCGCGCCCGCGCGGGTGGGGCATCAAGCTTCCTGGCGGACCGCGTGGAAGAAGAGGGCGAGGTGCGCGTCTTTATCGAGCACAACGACAACTTCCGCCTGCCGGCGAACCCGGAAACGCCGGTGATCATGATTGGTCCGGGCACCGGCATTGCGCCGTTCCGTGCCTTTATGCAGCAGCGTGCCGCGGACGACGCGCCGGGTAAAAACTGGCTGTTTTTCGGCAACCCGCTCTTTACCGAAGATTTCCTCTACCAGGTTGAGTGGCAGCGCTACGTCAAAGAGGGCGTACTGACCCGCATTGATCTGGCCTGGTCCCGCGATCAGAAAGAAAAAGTATACGTACAAGACAAACTGCGCGAACAGGGCGCAGAGCTGTGGCGCTGGATCAATGACGGTGCCCACATTTATGTCTGCGGCGACGCCAATCGCATGGCGAAAGACGTTGAGCAGGCACTGCTGGAAGTGATTGCCGAATTCGGCGGTATGGATGCCGAAGCGGCGGATGAATTTTTAAGTGAGCTGCGCGTTGAGCGCCGTTATCAGCGAGATGTCTACTAATGAGCGAAAAACATCCAGGGCCACTGGTGGTCGAAGGTAAACTGACAGACGCCGAGCGCATGAAGCTGGAAAGCAACTATCTGCGCGGCACCATTGCTGAAGATCTAAATGACGGCCTGACCGGCGGTTTCAAAGGCGACAACTTCCTGCTGATCCGTTTCCACGGCATGTATCAGCAGGACGACCGCGATATACGCGCCGAGCGTGCAGAACAGAAGCTGGAGCCGCGTCACGCGATGCTGCTGCGCTGCCGTCTGCCGGGCGGGGTGATTACCACCAAACAGTGGCAGGCGATCGACAAGTTTGCCGGTGAAAACACGATCTACGGCAGCATCCGCCTGACCAACCGTCAGACCTTCCAGTTCCACGGGATTCTGAAGAAGAACGTGAAGCCGGTGCACCAGATGCTGCACTCCGTGGGTCTGGACGCGCTGGCGACCGCCAACGACATGAACCGTAACGTGCTCTGCACCTCGAACCCGTACGAGTCCGAGCTGCACGCCGAAGCGTATGAGTGGGCGAAGAAAATTTCCGAGCACCTGCTGCCGCGTACCCGCGCCTATGCGGAGATCTGGCTCGATCAGGAAAAAGTCGCCACCACCGACGAAGAACCGATCCTCGGTCAGACCTACCTGCCGCGTAAGTTCAAAACCACGGTGGTGATCCCGCCGCAGAACGACATCGATCTGCACGCCAACGACATGAACTTCGTGGCGATTGCCGAAAACGGCAAGCTGATTGGCTTTAACCTGCTGGTGGGCGGCGGCCTGTCTATTGAGCACGGTAACAAGAAAACCTACGCCCGCACCGCGAGCGAGTTCGGCTTCCTGCCGCTGGAGCACACGCTGGCCGTGGCGGAAGCGGTAGTGACCACCCAGCGCGACTGGGGCAACCGTACCGACCGTAAAAACGCGAAAACCAAGTACACTCTGGAGCGCGTGGGCGTTGAAACGTTCAAAGAGGAAGTGGAGCGTCGTGCGGGGATCAAATTTGAGCCGATCCGCCCTTACGAATTCACCGGTCGCGGCGATCGCATCGGCTGGGTGAAAGGCATCGACAATAACTGGCACCTGACGCTGTTCATTGAAAATGGCCGTATTCTGGATTATCCGGGCCGCCCGCTGAAAACCGGTCTGCTGGAAATCGCGAAGATCCACAAAGGCGAGTTCCGTATCACCGCTAACCAGAACCTGATCGTCGCCAGCGTGCCGGAAAGCGAAAAGGCGAAAATTGAGGAACTGGCGCGCGAGCATGGGTTGATGAATGCGGTGAAGCCACAGCGTGAAAACTCGATGGCCTGCGTGTCGTTCCCGACCTGTCCGCTGGCGATGGCCGAAGCCGAGCGTTTCCTGCCGTCATTCACCGACAAAGTGGAAGCGATTCTGGAAAAACACGGCATTCCGGACGAGCATATTGTTATGCGCGTGACGGGCTGCCCGAACGGCTGCGGTCGCGCGATGCTGGCCGAGCTGGGGCTGGTGGGGAAAGCGCCGGGTCGCTACAACCTGCACCTGGGCGGTAACCGTATCGGCACGCGTATTCCACGTATGTTCCGCGAGAACATCACCGAGCCGGAAATTCTTGATTCCATCGACGAGCTTGTCGGGCGCTGGGCGAAAGAGCGCGAAGCGGGTGAAGGCTTCGGCGACTTTACGGTGCGTGCGGGCATCATTCGCCCGGTGCTCGATCCCGCCAGGGATTTCTGGGAGTAACCACGAGAGGTAATTATGTCCGTACTCGATCTAAACGCCCTTAATGACCTGCCAAAAGTCGAACACATTCTGGCCCTGGCAGAAACTAACGCTCACCTTGAAAAGCTGGACGCCGAAGGGCGCGTGGCGTGGGCGCTGGAAAACCTGCCGGGAGAGTATGTGCTCTCGTCGAGCTTTGGTATTCAGGCGGCTGTGAGCCTGCATCTGGTGAATCAGATCCGTCCGGACATACCGGTGATCCTCACCGATACCGGCTACCTGTTCCCGGAAACCTACCAGTTTATCGACGAGCTGACGGACAAGCTCAGGCTGAACCTTAAAGTCTACCGCGCAACGGAAAGCGCGGCCTGGCAGGAGGCGCGCTACGGCAAGCTGTGGGAGCAGGGCGTTGAGGGCATTGAGAAATACAATGAGATCAACAAAGTTGAGCCGATGAACCGGGCGCTGAAAGAGCTGAACGCCCAAACGTGGTTTGCCGGCCTGCGCCGCGAGCAGTCCGGGAGCCGCGCAACCTTACCGGTACTGGCGGTACAGCGCGGCGTATTCAAAGTGCTACCGATTATCGACTGGGATAACCGCACGGTGTATCAGTACCTGCAAAAACACGGACTCAAGTACCATCCGCTGTGGGACCAGGGCTACCTGTCCGTGGGCGACACCCACACCACGCGCAAATGGGAACCGGGAATGGCGGAAGAAGAGACGCGATTCTTCGGGCTGAAGCGCGAGTGCGGGCTGCACGAAGGGTAATGTTTTTTCGCCCGGTGGCGCTGCGCTTACCGGGCTTAACGACATCAGGCTTTGCCCGCTTTCGCCAGCTCCTTCACCAGCGGCAGCATCACTTTCACGACATCCCGGCTGCGGTGCTCAATCCGCTGCGGCAGCGTTTTATCAATGTGCTGCTGATTATCCAGCCGCACATCATGCCAGCTGGTCCCGTCCGGGAACGCTTTCGATTTAGCGCGCTGCTGATAGCCATCCTTTTTGCCCAGCGCCCAGTTCGTCGCCTCGACGTACAACACCGGAATGCCTGCCTTATCAAACACTTCCCCGTCGTTACAACAGCCAGTGCCTTTTGGATAATCCGGGTTACCGCCTGGGTTTGTTGCGGCATAGACGCCATGCCTACGGGCAAGCGCCAGCGCGCGGTCGCGGGTGAGTTTACGCACGCTGCTCGGCGTGCTCTGTCCACTATTAAAATAGAGCTTATCGCCCACGATCAGGTTATCGAGGTTAATCACCAGCAGCGTATTTTTCTTCTCCTCAGCGCTCATCCGTTTAAGGAGATTCTCAGCGCCGAGTTTTCCTTCTTCTTCGCCGCTGGTCGCCACAAAGCGAATACCGTATTTCGTCGGAATATTTTTAAGGCGTTCAGCCAGTTCAAGCATCACGCCGAGACCCGCTGCGTTATCGTCCATGCCCTGCAGCGTCAGTCCCCCGAGGTTATTATCAATATCGGCGTCGCTCATTGGCGCATAGGTATCCAGGTGCGCCATGATAATAATCTGCTCAGCCGCTTTCCCCTCATGCGCCGCAATCACCGTGCTGCCGGTCACGTTATGCCAGTTTTGCGTTTTATTGCGTGAGGTATAGATGTAGCGGCTGTGAAACGAGCGTATGTCACTCTGGTAGCCCATCTGTGCAAACTGCTGGCGAATATAGTCGGCGGAGAGCATCTCCGCGGGTGAACCGGTCATGCGGCCAGGGAAAACCGTCGCAATATGTCGCGCCTGCATAGTGGCGATTTCGCCATAAGGTTGATTTTTTGCCTGAGCCGGAAGGATAAAGCAAACGCCGAGCGCCAGGGCAGCAATACGGTGGCGCGTTGCGGAAAACATAGTGAGTCCTTAAAAACAGAGCAAAATAATAACGTGCATAGTATGAAACTGTGATCGTCCATACACAATTTGAATTGCTCTTAAATGCCCGAAATTTCGCGTGTTAAGCATTTTTTGGTATTTGCTTTTTCACGGCGTTATTCCATTGAGTAACTACTCATTCCAATTCGTAATTTCATTCGATCTAAGCCGCCCCCTATAGTCCCTCTATTCCTCGTTGTTAGTGAGTTGTTGCCTGTGGACTATCTGCCCCTTTTTGCCGCCTTAAAAGACCGACCGGTACTAGTTGTCGGCACGGGAGAAATTGCCGATCGCAAAATCGCGTTTTTGCAGCGCGCAGGGGCACAGGTGCGGGTTGTTGAAGAGGCGGATTTCGACGAGTCACAGATCGACAGCGTGGTGCTGGTGATTGCGGCGACTGAAAATCGGGAACTTAACCGGCGGGTCTCCGACGCGGCCCAGGCCCGTTACCGTCTGGTGAACGTGGTGGACGACCAGCCTTTATGCTCGTTTATCTTCCCGTCGATCGTTGACCGCTCGCCGCTGCTGGTGGCGATCTCCTCCGGCGGCACCGCGCCGGTGCTGGCGCGCGTGCTGCGGGAAAAGATCGAAGCGCTGCTGCCGACCAGCCTCGGGCGCATGGCGGAGAAAGCCAGCTACTGGCGCAACCATTTAAAAAACCGCCTGACCAGCGTGACGGAACGCCGTCGCTTCTGGGAGCGCGTATTTCGCGGCCGCTTTGCCAGCCTGATGCAGGCGGGCAATGAGACGGCGGCGCAGAAAATTCTCGAAGACGAACTGGATAATCCCGGCAGTACGGGCGGGGAAATTATTCTGGTGGGAGCCGGGCCGGGCGATGCCGGTTTGCTGACGCTGCGCGGCCTGCAGGTGCTGCAGGATGCGGACGTGGTGTTCTACGACCACCTGGTCACCGACGGTGTGCGCGAGCTGATCCGTCGCGATGCGGAGCAAATCTGCGTCGGCAAACGGGCGGGGGAACACTCCGTGCCGCAGCACGATACCAACCAGATGCTGATTGCCGCCGCGAAAGCGGGCAAAACCGTGGTGCGCCTGAAAGGGGGCGACCCGTTCATTTTCGGTCGCGGCGGTGAAGAACTGCAGGCGGCAGCCGAAGCTGGCGTGCCGTTCCAGGTGGTGCCCGGCATCACGGCGGCGTCAGCCGTCACGGCCTACGCCGGCATTCCGCTGACCCATCGCGATTACGCCCAGAGCGTCACCTTTGTGACCGGGCACTACAAGGCCGACAGCACGCCGTTCGACTGGTCGCACCTCGCCCAGAGCCGACAAACGCTGGCGATATACATGGGCACGATGAAGGCCGCAGACATCAGCGAACAGCTTATTCAGCACGGTCGCGAGGCGACGACGCCCGTTGCCGTCATTTCTCGCGGTACGCGCGTCGATCAGCATGTCGCTATCGGCACATTACAAGACCTTGCAACCCTGGCGAAAGACGCCCCGATGCCTGCCCTGATCGTGGTGGGAGAGGTGGTGCAGCTGCACAGCACCCTCGCCTGGTTCCAACACACAACCGATACAGAAGGCTTTGGTTCTTCTGTTGTAAATTTGGCTTAAGGAACGGTTATGGACCAAAAACGACTTACTCACCTGCGGCAGCTCGAAGCGGAAAGTATCCATATTATCCGCGAAGTGGCCGCCGAGTTCTCTAACCCGGTGATGATGTACTCCATCGGTAAAGATTCCAGCGTCATGCTGCACCTGGCGCGTAAAGCGTTTTATCCGGGCACGCTGCCGTTCCCGCTGCTGCACGTGGATACCGGCTGGAAATTCCGCGAAATGTACGAATTCCGCGACCGTACCGCCAAAGCCTACGGCTGCGAGCTGCTGGTGCACAAAAATCCGGAAGGGGTGGCGATGGGCATTAACCCGTTCGTCCACGGCAGCGCCAAGCATACCGACATCATGAAAACCGAAGGGCTGAAGCAGGCGCTGAACAAGTACGGTTTTGACGCGGCCTTCGGCGGCGCGCGGCGTGACGAAGAAAAATCCCGCGCCAAAGAGCGTATCTACTCCTTCCGCGACCGCTTCCATCGCTGGGATCCGAAAAACCAGCGCCCGGAGCTGTGGCATAACTACAACGGCCAGATCAACAAGGGCGAAAGCATTCGTGTCTTCCCGCTCTCTAACTGGACCGAGCTGGATATCTGGCAGTACATCTATCTGGAAAACATCGAGATTGTTCCGCTGTACCTGGCCGCCGAGCGCCCGGTGCTGGAGCGCGACGGCATGCTGATGATGATTGACGACGATCGTATCGACCTGCAGCCGGGTGAAGTGATCAAAAAACAGATGGTCCGTTTCCGTACCCTCGGCTGCTGGCCGCTGACCGGCGCGGTGGAATCGAACGCGCAGACGCTGCCGGAGATCATCGAAGAGATGCTGGTGTCCACCACCAGCGAGCGACAGGGGCGCGTGATTGACCGCGACCAGGCCGGCTCCATGGAGCTGAAGAAACGTCAGGGTTATTTCTAAGGAGCCGCCATGAACACCACTATTGCTCAACAAATTGCCAACGAAGGCGGCGTGGAAGCGTATCTGCACGCCCAACAACATAAAAGCCTGCTGCGCTTTCTGACCTGCGGCAGCGTGGATGACGGGAAAAGTACCCTGATTGGCCGCCTGCTGCACGACACGCGCCAGATTTATGAAGATCAGCTCTCTTCCCTGCATAACGACAGCAAGCGTCACGGCACCCAGGGCGAAAAACTTGACCTGGCGCTGCTGGTGGACGGCCTGCAGGCGGAGCGCGAGCAGGGCATCACTATTGACGTGGCCTATCGCTATTTCTCCACCGAGAAGCGCAAGTTTATTATCGCCGATACCCCGGGGCACGAGCAGTACACCCGCAATATGGCGACCGGCGCATCCACCTGCGATCTGGCGATCCTGCTGATAGACGCCCGTAAAGGCGTGCTGGATCAAACCCGTCGCCACAGCTTTATCTCCACTTTGCTGGGGATCAAGCACCTGGTGGTGGCGGTCAACAAGATGGATCTGGTGAACTTCAGCGAAGAAAAATTCGAGGAGATCCGCCAGAGCTACCTGACCTTTGCCGAACAGCTGCCGGGCAACCTGGATATTCGCTTTGTGCCGCTCTCGGCGCTGGAAGGGGATAACGTCGCCTCCCAGAGCGCGAACATGCCGTGGTACAGCGGTCCGACGCTGCTGGAAGTGCTGGAGACCGTTGAAATTCATCGCGTGGTCGACACTCAGCCAATGCGCTTCCCGGTGCAGTACGTGAACCGTCCAAACCTCGATTTCCGCGGCTTCTCCGGCACTATTGCTTCCGGTTCCGTGAAGGTGGGGCAGCGCGTGAAGGTGCTGCCATCCGGCGTGGAGTCAGCAATAGCTCGCATCGTGACGTTCGACGGCGACCTGCAGGAAGCCGGGGCAGGGGAAGCGGTCACGCTGGTGCTGAAAGACGAAATTGATATCAGCCGCGGTGACCTTCTGGTCGACGCGCAGGAGACGCTGGCGGCGGTGCAGGGCGCGTCCGTGGACGTGGTGTGGATGGCCGAACAGCCGCTGACCGCAGGCCAGAGCTACGACATCAAAATTGCGGGCAAGAAAACCCGCGCCCGCGTGGACGGCATTCAGTTCCAGGTGGACATCAACAACCTGACCCACCGTGATGTGAGCGAGCTGCCGCTGAACGGTATTGGCCTGGTGGATCTGACCTTCGACGAGCCGCTGGTGCTGGATCCGTATCAGCAGAACCCGGTGACGGGCGGGCTGATCTTTATTGACCGCCTGACCAACGTTACCGTCGGCGCGGGCATGGTGCGCGAGCCTAACGCGCAGGCGAGCGTGACCTCTGAGTTCAGCGCGTTTGAGCTGGAGCTGAACGCGCTGGTGCGTAAGCACTTCCCGCACTGGGGCGCCCGCGATCTGCTGGGAGGCAAGTAATGGCCGCCCATGATGAGAACGTCGTCTGGCATCCTCATCCGGTCACCGTCGCCCAGCGCGAACAGCTTCACGGCCACCGTGGGGTGGTGCTGTGGTTTACCGGGCTGTCTGGCTCCGGTAAATCCACGGTGGCGGGCGCGCTGGAAGAGGCGCTGCATCAGCAGGGAGTAAGTACCTACCTGCTGGATGGCGACAACGTGCGTCACGGCCTGTGTAGCGATTTGGGGTTCAGCGACGACGACCGCAAAGAGAACATTCGCCGGGTAGGTGAAGTCGCCAGCCTGATGGCAGACGCCGGGCTGGTGGTGCTGACGGCGTTTATCTCGCCACACCGCGCAGAGCGCCAGATGGTGCGCGAGCGCGTGGGGCAGGATCGCTTTATCGAAGTGTTTGTCGATACGCCGCTGGAGATCTGCGAAGCGCGCGATCCGAAAGGGCTGTACAAAAAAGCGCGTGCCGGCGAGCTGCGAAACTTCACCGGAATTGACTCGGTTTACGAAGCGCCTGAATCGCCTGAGATTCATCTGGAAGGTCAACAATTGGTAACAAATTTAGTAAGCCAATTATTAGACCTGCTCAGACGGGACGATATTATCAGATCCTGAGGCGGTATCGTTCGGGAGCTGTCTTCCCGAACGATGAGTCACGGTCACAGGATTAGCTATGCGCAACAGTGAAAACTACATTATCACCACCGGGTCGGAACCGTTAACCACCGACAATGAGACGACCTGGTCCTTCCCTGGGGCGATAGTCGGCTTTGCGTCGTGGTTACTGGCGCTGGGTATCCCGTTTTTGATCTACGGTGGTAACACCCTTTTCTTCTTTCTCTACACCTGGCCCTTCTTCCTGGCGCTGATGCCCGTTGCGGTCGTTGTCGGGGTTGCGCTGCACTCCCTTTTCAACGGCAAGCTCCTGTACAGTACGGTTATCACGATTGCCACCGTTGTCGTGATCTTTGGCCTGCTGTTTTTATGGCTGATGGGCTAACTTGCGACATAATTAAAACCCCGCAGTAGAGTCGAACGGAAAGTTATGGGATGATGATGCCGTTTTTTCAGGGGGCAGGATGGGTAAACTAACGCTGCTGTTGCTGGCTTTGCTGGTCTGGCTGCAATATTCGTTGTGGTTCGGTAAGAACGGGCTGCACGACTACAGCCGGGTGAGCGATGACGTCGCGGCTCAGCAGGCAACAAATGCCAAACTTAAGGCGCGTAACGATCAACTCTTTGCTGAAATTGATGACCTCAATGGCGGCCAGGAGGCGATTGAGGAGCGCGCACGCAATGAACTCAGTATGACTAAGCCGGGCGAAACCTTTTATCGTCTGGTTCCGGATGCGTCTAAACGCAATCAGGGCTCAGCACAAAACAATCGATAATCAGGCCCAGGATTACGACATGGCAGCAACTTTTTCGGACGTATGTGCCGTGGTGCCGGCCGCAGGTTTTGGTCGGCGCATGCAGACAGAATGTCCCAAGCAGTACCTCTCAATTGGCGATAAAACGATCCTTGAGCACGCCGTGGCGGCGCTGCTGGCGCACCCGCGGGTGACGCACGTGGTCATCGCCATCAGTCCCGGCGACGACCGCTTTGCGCAGCTGCCGCTGGCAAACCACCCACAGATTACCGTAGTTGATGGCGGCGCCGAGCGCGCCGATTCCGTGCTGGCGGGCATTCAGGCTGCCGGAAGCGCCCAGTGGGTGCTGGTCCATGACGCGGCACGTCCGTGCCTGCATCAGGACGACCTGGCACGCCTGCTGGCGCTGAGCGAAACCAGTAAAGTGGGCGGCATTCTGGCCGCGCCGGTGCGCGACACCATGAAGCGTGCCGAGCCGGGCAAGCGTGCTATCGCCCACACCGTTGAGCGCGTCGACTTATGGCACGCGCTGACGCCGCAATTTTTCCCCCGCGAACTGCTCCACGACTGCTTAACGCGTGCCCTTAATGAAGGCGCGACCATCACGGACGAAGCCTCCGCGCTGGAGTATTGCGGTTTTCACCCCACGCTTGTTGAAGGGCGCGCTGATAATATAAAAGTGACGCGCCCGGAAGATTTACAGCTCGCGGAATTTTATCTTACCCGTTCGACCCATCAGGAGAAGGCATAATGCGAATTGGACACGGTTTTGATGTACACGCCTTTGGCGGAGAAGGCCCAATTATCATTGGCGGCGTACGTATTCCTTACGAAAAAGGGCTGCTGGCGCATTCTGATGGCGACGTGGCGCTGCATGCGCTGACCGACGCGCTGCTCGGCGCTGCCGCGCTGGGTGATATCGGCAAGCTGTTCCCGGACACCGACCCGGCCTTTAAAGGGGCGGACAGCCGCGAATTGCTGCGCGAAGCGTGGCGCCGTATTCAGGCGAAAGGTTACACCCTCGGCAACGTCGACGTGACGATTATTGCCCAGGCCCCGAAAATGCTGCCGCACATTCCGCAGATGCGCGTATTTATCGCTGAAGATCTGGGCTGCCATATGGACGACGTCAACGTCAAAGCCACCACCACGGAGAAGCTGGGCTTTACCGGTCGTGGCGAAGGGATTGCCTGTGAAGCCGTGGCGCTGCTGGTGAAGGCGGCAAAATGACGGACTTCGATAACCTGACATACCTGCACGGCAAGCCCCAGGGGAACGGGGTGCTGAAAGCCAGCCCGGAAGATTTCCTCGTGGTGGAGGATCTGGGCTTTGAGCCCGATGGCGAAGGCGAACATATCCTGGTGCGTATTCTGAAAAACGGCTGCAACACCCGCTTTGTGGCCGACGCGCTGGCAAAATTCCTCAAAATTCACGCCCGGGAAGTGAGCTTTGCCGGGCAGAAAGATAAACACGCCGTCACCGAGCAGTGGCTCTGCGCCCGCGTGCCCGGCAATGCGATGCCTGATTTAAGCAAATTTGAGCTTGAAGGCTGTAAGGTGCTGGAGTATGCCCGCCACAAGCGCAAGCTGCGCCTGGGGGCGTTGAAAGGCAACGCGTTTACGCTGGTGCTGCGCGAAGTGACTAACCGTGAAGACGTTGAAAAGCGCCTGAATGCCATCAATGAACGCGGCGTTCCGAACTACTTTGGCGCGCAGCGCTTTGGCATTGGCGGCAGCAACCTGCAGGGCGCGCTGCGCTGGGCGCAAAGCGATGCGCCGGTGCGCGACAGGAATAAACGCAGTTTTTGGTTGTCGGCGGCCCGCAGCGCGTTGTTTAATCAGATTGTGAGCGAAAGGCTGAAAAAACCGGACGCGAATCAAGTTGTTGTTGGCGATGCGCTACAATTAGCGGGACGCGGAAGCTGGTTTGTGGCAACGGCCGAAGAAATGGCCGATGTGCAGTCGCGCGTGGATGCCAAAGCGCTGATGATTACCGCAGCTTTGCCGGGCTCAGGCGACTGGGGCACCCAGGGCGACGCGTTGAGCGCTGAGCAGTCCGCCGTGGCGGATGCGCCGGAATTACAATCCTTGCTGGTGCGGGAAAAAGTCGAAGCAGCGCGCCGCGCGATGCTGCTCTATCCGCAGCAGTTAAGCTGGAACTGGTGGGATGACGTGACCGTCGAGTTACGCTTCTGGCTGCCGGCAGGTAGCTTTGCCACCAGTGTTGTCAGGGAACTAATCAACACCTCGGGTGATTATGCGAATATTGCTGAGTAACGATGACGGGATCCACGCGCCGGGCATTCAGACCCTGGCGAAGCACCTCCGTGAATTTGCGGATGTGCAGGTCGTGGCCCCCGATCGTAACCGCAGTGGAGCGTCTAACTCACTGACGCTGGAGTCGTCGCTTCGCACCTTTACTTTTGAAAATGGCGATATTGCCGTGCAGATGGGCACGCCGACGGACTGCGTGTTTCTGGGCGTGAACGCACTGATGCGCCCGCGTCCGGATATCGTCGTCTCCGGCATTAACGCCGGGCCGAACCTCGGCGATGACGTGATTTACTCCGGAACGGTAGCGGCGGCAATGGAAGGGCGCCATCTGGGGTTCCCGGCGCTGGCGGTCTCGTTAAACGGCCACACGCACTACGATACCGCCGCCGCGGTGACCTGCTCGATCCTGCGGGCGCTAGGCCGCGAGCCGCTGCGTACCGGTCGCATTCTCAACATCAACGTGCCGGATCTTCCTCTCAATGAAATTAAGGGCATTCGCGTTACGCGCTGCGGAAGCCGGCATCCGGCCGATCAGGTGATCCCGCAGCAGGATCCTCGCGGCAACACGCTTTACTGGATCGGGCCTCCAGGCGATAAGTGCGATGCGGGTCCGGACACCGACTTTGCCGCCGTGGATGATGGCTATGTCTCGGTCACTCCGCTGCACGTAGATTTAACCGCGTATAGCGCGCATGATGTGGTGTCGGGCTGGCTGGATCGCGCAGGAGTGAACGCGCAATGGTAAGCAAACGTGTACAAACTCTTCTGGAACAACTTCGCGCACAGGGGATCCGCGACGAGCACGTGCTTGAAGCGCTCGCTCAGGTTCCGCGTGAGAAATTTGTAGACGAGGCGTTTGAACACAAAGCGTGGGAAAACGTAGCGCTACCCATCGGGCAAGGCCAGACGATTTCGCAGCCTTATATGGTGGCGCGGATGACGGAGCTGCTGGAGCTCACGCCCGACTCACGCGTGCTGGAGATTGGCACCGGGTCGGGGTATCAGACCGCCATCCTGGCGCATCTGGTACACCATGTCTGTTCCGTAGAGCGGATCAAAGGTTTGCAATGGCAGGCGCGTCGTCGCCTGAAACAACTTGATTTACATAATGTTTCGACACGACACGGTGATGGATGGCAGGGTTGGCAGGCTCGCGCCCCGTTTGACGCTATCATCGTGACGGCGGCTCCGCCTGAAATTCCCGCTGCGCTCTTGTCGCAGCTGGATGAGGGGGGCATTCTTGTTCTGCCCGTCGGGGACGAGCAGCAGCTATTGAAGCGCGTTCGTCGGCGCGGCGGCGAGTATATTATCGACACCGTGGAAGCCGTGCGCTTTGTGCCTCTGGTAAAGGGGGAGTTGGCCTGAGACTCGGATTTATCCAGGGTTATTAAGGCAAATTCAGCGTATGGTGTGGCGCGAAAGATTCGTGTCATCACGGTAAATTTTAAGTCACTGGTAGTTAACACATTCCTGGGGGATAAATGAGCGCGGGAAGCCCTAAATTCACCATCAGCCGTGTTGCGGCATTATCACTGGTTTCGCTCTGGCTGGCAGGCTGTACAAGTTCCAACAACGCGCCTGCGCCCGTCAGTTCCGTCGGGGGAAACAGCGGCTCCGGTAACACGTCCAGCGGAATGTTGATCACGCCTCCGCCTAAAATGGGTACTGCTGCGCCGCAGCAAACACCACAAATTCAGCCTGTGCAACATCCTGTTACACAGCCAACGCAGATTCAGCCAGTTGAACAGCCTGTTCAGACCCAAAATGGCCGCATAGTCTATAACCGCCAGTATGGGAACATTCCGAAAGGCAGCTATACCGGCGGCAGCACCTATACCGTGAAGCGCGGCGATACGCTGTTCTACATTGCCTGGATCACCGGGAACGATTTCCGTGACCTCGCGCAGCGCAATAACGTCCAGGCCCCGTATGCTCTGGAAGTTGGCCAAACGCTCCAGGTGGGCAACGCAACGGGTACGCCACTGACGCCTGGCAATACGGTTTCAGCGGCCGATGTGACGGCTCAAAATAACAGCGTCAAGCCTGCACAAAAATCCACCACGGTGGTTGCTTCACAACCTGTAATTACGTATTCTGAGGATTCAGGTGATCAGACTGCTAACAAAATGTTGCCGAATAATAAAGGGACTGCGACTGTTGTCACAGCACCGACTACGGCACCTGTGGTTAGCTCTACTGAACCGACTGCAAGCAGTCAGAATGCCAGTTCGTCCATCACCGCATGGCGCTGGCCAACCGACGGCAAGATTATCGAGAACTTCGCAACCTCTGAGGGTGGGAACAAAGGGATCGATATCGCAGGCAGTAAAGGACAGGCTATCATCGCGACCGCAGACGGACGCGTTGTGTATGCCGGTAACGCGCTGCGCGGTTACGGTAATCTGATTATCATCAAACATAACGATGATTACCTGAGTGCCTACGCCCATAACGACACAATGCTGGTCCGGGAACAACAAGAAGTTAAGGCGGGGCAAAAAATCGCTACCATGGGTAGCACCGGAACCAGTTCTACACGCTTGCATTTTGAAATTCGTTACAAGGGGAAATCCGTAAACCCGCTGCAGTACTTGCCGCAGCGATAAATTGACGGGGCATGCCAGCCAGGGTGTCTCGTTCAGGGATCACGGGTAGGAGCCACCTTATGAGTCAGAATACGCTGAAAGTTCATGATTTAAATGAAGACGCGGAATTTGATGAGAACGGAGCAGAGGCTTTTGACGAAAAAGCCTTAGTAGAAGAGGAACCCAGTGATAACGATTTGGCTGAAGAAGAGCTGTTATCGCAGGGCGCCACACAGCGTGTACTGGACGCGACTCAGCTTTACCTTGGGGAGATTGGTTACTCCCCACTGCTAACGGCCGAAGAAGAAGTCTATTTCGCACGTCGTGCTTTGCGTGGTGATGTTGCCTCGCGTCGTCGCATGATCGAAAGTAACCTGCGACTGGTCGTGAAAATTGCCCGCCGTTACGGCAATCGTGGTCTGGCTCTGCTGGATCTGATTGAAGAGGGCAACTTAGGTCTCATCCGCGCAGTTGAGAAGTTTGACCCGGAACGCGGGTTCCGTTTCTCAACCTACGCGACCTGGTGGATTCGTCAGACCATCGAACGGGCTATTATGAACCAGACCCGTACGATCCGACTGCCGATCCACATCGTCAAAGAGTTGAACGTCTATCTGCGTACCGCGCGCGAGTTGTCCCATAAACTGGACCACGAGCCAAGCGCAGAAGAAATTGCCGAACAACTCGATAAACCGGTTGATGACGTAAGCCGTATGCTGCGTCTCAACGAGCGCATTACCTCGGTTGACACCCCGCTGGGTGGCGACTCCGAAAAAGCGCTGCTGGACATCCTGGCCGATGAAAAAGACAACGGCCCGGAAGACACCACGCAGGACGATGACATGAAGCAGAGCATCGTCAAATGGCTGTTCGAACTGAACGCCAAACAGCGTGAAGTACTGGCACGTCGTTTCGGTTTACTGGGGTATGAAGCTGCGACACTGGAAGACGTCGGCCGCGAAATTGGCCTGACCCGTGAACGTGTTCGTCAGATTCAGGTAGAAGGTCTGCGCCGCCTGCGTGAAATCCTGCAGGGGCAAGGTCTGAATATCGAAGCGCTGTTCCGCGAATAAGCATCCTTTCGTCAAAAAAGGCCCGTCGTGAGACGGGCCTTTTTCTTTTGTGCTACGGCTGGGCCGTTTCGTGCAGCAGACGCCATGTAATCCCGCCGCCTTCCTGATTAAGCACCGCGGTTGACCAGCGCACGTTGACGGGCAGATCCGGCCGGGTTTGCGTTTCCCGGTAGTGCAGTACCGCGCCACGATCCCAGCGCTCGATCGTGGATAATTCGTCAATGACGATCTTCAGTCCGGGGCGGCTTCCTCGCTGACTGTGCAGAAAATCCACAAGGCCGTGATAGTCGATATGAACGCCACCCGGTGGGATCATCAGAAAATCTGGCCGGAAACGGGCGAGCAGGGCGTCGGAGTCGCCTTCGCCTTTGCCTAACCAGTTTTCAAGCGCAATGTGGAGGTCGATAATGTCGTGTTCAAAAGGCGTCATGAATTCTCCTGTCGCAGCTGGTCGAGCACCTGCGTATTGTTAAGTCGGAAAACGTACAGTACAGGCAATAGGGTCATGCCTGCGGCAAAAAGAAACATTCCGTGCCAGGCGGCGAGCGGCGCCAGATAACTCTGCGCCAGACTCAGCACCTCTGCCAGCAGCAGGGCTCCGGCAAAAAAGCTCAACTGACGATTGAGATTCCACAGCGCGCTGGCATCCGGCATCTCTTCCCTGCGCGTTGTCAGAAAAGCGCTGCTCTGAGCGGTACTGCTGCACAGGCTTCCCCCCGCGCCCATCAGGGTAAACGCAACGACAGGAAGCAGCGTAGCCGAACTGACGTTAAGCAAAAGCAGAATGCCCGTCGCCTGCAGCAGGCAGCCGATAACAATCAGCGGCTGTGGGCCGAAACGGTTAAAATAGCGTCCCGTCGCCGTGATGGCGATAAACGATGCCACGGACCACGGCAGCATGAGCATACCCGTTGCGGCTGGACTCATGTTCGCCTCGTGCTGAAGATAAAACATGCCCGTAACGTTCACCCCGATAAATACGCCAGGAACGCATGCATAGACAAGCATGGCAAAACGCAAAAGCGGGTCCGCGAGCAACCGCAGGTTGAGCAGCCTGGCCGCTTTCATCGCGGGTATTTCATGTTTAAGCCACAGGCAGGCCAACACAAAGGTCACGATGGCCACCGGAAGCGTCGCGAAAAATATCCACCGCCAGCTTAGCATCTGCACCAGCAGGCCCCCGATAGCGGGGGAGCAGGCGGGAGCAAGCAGCGCGACCAGCATGACCGCCGAGGAGAGTCTGGCTCGCTCGTGAGGCTGAAACAGTTGCCAGGTCAGCGCCTGTCCGACGGGGATCAGTAAGCCACCGCCCATGCCCTGCAGCACGCGCCAGGCGATCAGACTTTCCAGCGTTGCAGACAAGCCTGCCGCAGCAGAAGCCGCGCTGAACAGAAAAAGCGAGATCAGGATGACCCGCTTTGGTCCGAAGCGGCGCGTGAGCATGCTGCTGAACGGGATCGCCAGCGTCAGGCCGGCAATGTAACCGTTACTGACCCAGGCAAGCGCTGAAGGCGTGGCGTTAAGAGCTTGCGCCATCGCCGGAAAAGCGACGCTGGCAATAAACATGTTGATCAAATCAAGAAAAAAGCCCAGCAGATAGACAGCGGCGACTTTGCTGCGATACGTCATGGTGGATCCTCCCGTGAGGTGGCGTATCGTATCGACCCTGGAAGCACGGATAAACCTGACAAAGCGCGATATACTGTCAAAAAAATTTTGACGGTAAAAGGCGTAATGATGATTAACCTACAGCGGACGCAGATGTTTGTTGCGGTGGCCGATACCGGCAGCTTTACTGCCGCAGCCGCTGCGCTGGGCCTGACAAAAGCCGTAGTCAGCTTCAATATTCGCCAGCTCGAAGCCGAGCTGGGGGTGACGCTGCTGCTGCGCTCCACCCGCCGCCTGACGTTAACCGAGGCGGGAGCGCTTTTTCATCAGCGCAGCGTGGCGCTTCTGAAGGACGCAGAACGGCTGCAGGATGATGTTCGCGCGAATCATGCAGGACTCACGGGGGAATTGCGGATCACCACCACCCCTGAGTATGGTTCGCGGGTCGTGGTACCGTTGCTGGCAAGGTTTAGCCAGCTGCACCCGGAGCTTCGCGTGCGTCATGTTTCGTCTTCACTCCATGCCGACCTGATCTCAGAGCGCTTTGACGTGGCTATTCGGTTGGGAACGCTTACCGACTCGCGCTACCACGCCGCATTGATTTCACATTTTTCCATCCTGCCCGTCGCGACGCCGGAATGGCGGATGAATCATCCGGTTGAATCGCTTGCGCAGCTGGCGCAAGCCGACTGGATTATTCACGAGCGCTTAGCGTCGCCGCTGTGCTGGCAGGTGAAAGATGCCAGCGGTGCGCCTGAAATGCTTGAAATAAAAAAAGCGCCGCGCCTGTTTGCCGACAGCGCGCAGGCGCTTATGGCCTTTGCGCTTGCGGGAAGTGGCGTGGCGTTACTGCCGGAATGGCTGGTGCGCGATGCGCTTGATGCGGGAAAACTGGTCCCGGTTTTACCGGAATATACCTTCGCGCGGCAGGGCATCCACGCGGTTTATCCGGATGCCCGGCACGTGCCTGCGAAAGTGCGCACCTTTATTGATTTTATGCGCGCCAGCGTGAATTAATCGTGCATCATCTTTTTGATGAGCGCAGAGAACTGCTCCCGTTCGGCCTTATTAAGACGCCCTAAAAACGCCTCATCCACCTCGTTGCCGACCGGCTGGCAGTCTGCAAGCAGGGCTTCGCCTTCCGGCGTCAGGAAGACAAACCGGCGGCGCTTATCTGCGGGATCGTGCTCGCGTTTGACCAGCCCGCGTGCCTCCATTCGGCTGAGCATCTCCGCCAGAGTCGCCTTCGTGCTGACCGCCACTTCGGTCAATGCCACCTGCTCAATGCCCGGGTGCTCGGCAATGGAGCGCATAACCGCATACTGCGGCTTGGTCAGTTCCGGCAGGGAATGTTGCCACTTAGCGGTATGCTGTTGAAAAAGCTGACGTAACAGGTGGAACGCCTCTTGTCTTAGTTCCATGAACACTCCGACAGAAAAAATCACCCCCTATGATAGCCGCTAAAGCCCGGGATGATAACGCGGGATTTTTTAGCAATTAATGTGATCGTGTGCGAACGATCTTGTCAGTAGAGCGATCCGGGAGTAGTTTATCTTTAAATGTTCGTACACGAACAAATTGATTGAGGTGATGAATGAGATTGATCGTGGGAATGACAGGAGCAACGGGGGCTCCGCTGGGCGTGGCGCTGCTGCTGGCGCTGAGGGAAATGCCGGAGGTAGAGACCCATCTGGTCATGTCGAAGTGGGCAAAAACAACCATTGAGCTGGAAACGCCTTACAGCGTGCAGGACGTTGCTGCGCTGGCTGACGTTGTTCACAGCCCGGCTGACCAGGCCGCCACAATCTCCTCCGGCTCGTTTCGCACCGACGGCATGATCGTCATTCCCTGCAGCATGAAAACGCTGGCGGGGATCCGCGCGGGCTACGCCGAAGGGCTGGTGGGCCGTGCGGCAGATGTGGTGCTGAAAGAGGGGCGCAAGCTGGTGCTCGTTCCCCGCGAAACACCGCTCAGCACCATTCATCTGGAGAACATGCTGGCGCTTTCCCGCATGGGCGTGGCGATAGTGCCGCCCATGCCTGCGTATTACAACCACCCGCAAACCGCCGATGACATCACCCAGCATATCGTCACCCGTGTGCTCGACCAGTTTGGTCTGGAGCACAAAAAGGCGCGCCGATGGAACGGGTTGCGGGAGGCGAAACATTTTTCACAGGAGAACAAAGATGGCATTTGATGATTTGAGAAGCTTCCTGCAGGCGCTCGATGAGCAAGGGCAACTGCTGAAAATTGAGGAAGAGGTGAATGCGGAGCCGGATCTGGCGGCGGCAGCCAACGCCACAGGCCGTATTGGCGACGGCGCGCCCGCGCTGTGGTTCGACAATATTCGTGGCTTTACCGATGCCCGCGTGGTGATGAACACCATCGGCTCGTGGCAAAACCACGCCATATCGATGGGGCTGCCAGCGAATACCCCGGTAAAAAAACAGATCGACGAGTTTATTCGCCGCTGGGATAAATTCCCCGTTACGCCGGAGCGCCGCGCTAACCCGGCCTGGGCGCAAAATACGGTCGACGGTGAAGACATTAACCTGTTCGATATCCTGCCGCTGTTTCGCCTGAACGACGGTGACGGCGGTTTTTATCTCGATAAAGCGTGCGTTGTCTCGCGCGATCCGCTCGACCCGGACCATTTCGGCAAGCAGAACGTCGGGATCTACCGCATGGAGGTCAAGGGCAAGCGCAAGCTCGGCCTGCAGCCGGTACCGATGCATGATATCGCCCTCCATCTGCACAAAGCGGAAGAGCGCGGGCAAGATCTGCCGATCGCGATTACTCTCGGCAACGACCCGATCATCACCCTGATGGGCGCCACGCCGCTGAAATACGATCAGTCTGAGTATGAAATGGCCGGCGCGCTGCGCGAAAGCCCGTACCCGATTGCCACCGCGCCGCTGACCGGCTTCGACGTGCCGTGGGGGTCTGAAGTGATCCTGGAAGGGGTGATTGAAGGCCGCAAACGTGAAATCGAAGGGCCGTTCGGCGAGTTTACCGGACACTATTCCGGTGGCCGTAATATGACGGTGGTCCGTATCGACAAAGTTTCTTACCGCACCAAACCGATCTTCGAATCCCTTTACCTCGGCATGCCGTGGACCGAGATTGACTATCTGATGGGACCAGCCACCTGCGTGCCGCTTTACCAGCAGTTGAAGGCGGAATTCCCGGAAGTGCAGGCGGTGAACGCGATGTACACCCACGGTCTGCTGGCAATTATCTCCACCAAAAAACGCTACGGTGGTTTTGCCCGCGCGGTCGGTTTACGCGCCATGACCACGCCGCACGGTCTGGGCTACGTGAAGATGGTGATTATGGTTGATGAGGATGTCGATCCGTTCAACCTCCCGCAGGTGATGTGGGCGCTCTCATCGAAGGTCAATCCGGCAGGGGATCTGGTGCAGCTGCCGAACATGTCAGTGCTTGAACTCGACCCTGGCTCCAGCCCGGCGGGCATTACCGACAAACTGATTATTGATGCCACCACGCCTGTTGCACCGGACACCCGTGGCCACTACAGCCAGCCGGTACAGGATCTGCCTGAAACTAAAGCCTGGGCTGAAAAACTGACCGCGATGCTGGTAGCACGCCAATAAGGAGGAAAAGATGATTTGTCCACGTTGTGCCGATGAGCATATTGAAGTGATGGCGACGTCACCGGTGAAAGGGGTCTGGACCGTTTACCAGTGCCAGCATTGTCTTTATACCTGGCGCGATACCGAACCGCTGCGTCGTACCAGCCGCGAGCATTACCCGGAAGCGTTCCGCATGACGCAGAAGGATATTGATGAAGCACCGCAGGTGCCGACGATCCCGCCGCTGTTGTAAAAATAAGCCCGGTGGCGCTGCGCTTACCGGGCCTATGGGTTTTGTAGGTCGGGTAAGGCGAAGCCGCCACCCGACAAAACAGACCGCAGAAAACTAAACCAGACTCTTCAACCGGTAAATCCACTCCAGCGCCTGACGCGGCGTCAGTGAATCCGGGTCGAGGTTCTCCAGCGCTTCCACTGCAGGCGATGTTTCTTCCGGTGGCGCCAACAGCGACATCTGGGTGCCATCAATCTGCGTCGCCGCCGCATTCGGCGAGAGACTTTCCAGCTCACGCAGCTTCTGGCGAGCGCGCTTGATCACCTCTTTTGGTACACCTGCCAGCGCCGCAACGGCCAGGCCATAGCTCTTGTTCGCCGCGCCATCCTGCACCGTGTGCATAAAGGCAATGGTATCGCCGTGCTCCAGCGCATCAAGATGAACGTTAGCCACGCCTTCCATTTTCTCCGGCAGCTGCGTCAGCTCGAAGTAGTGGGTGGCGAACAGCGTCATGGCCTTGATTTTATTCGCGAGGCTTTCAGCACAGGCCCAGGCCAGAGACAGGCCGTCATAGGTTGAGGTTCCGCGTCCTACCTCATCCATCAGCACCAGGCTGTGCTCCGTCGCGTTATGCAGAATATTAGCCGTTTCGGTCATCTCGACCATGAAGGTTGAGCGACCGCTCGCCAGATCGTCCGCTGCCCCAACGCGGGTGAAGATACGATCGATGGGGCCAATCTCCACTTTTTGCGCCGGGACGTAGCTGCCGATATACGCGAGCAAAGCAATCAGCGCCGTCTGGCGCATGTAGGTACTCTTACCGCCCATGTTCGGGCCGGTAATGATCAGCATTCTTCTCTGCGGCGAGAGGCTCAGCGGGTTGGCGATGAACGGTTCGTTCAGCACCTGCTCAACGACCGGGTGACGGCCTTCCGTAATGCGAATACCGGGCTTGTCGGTAAAGGTCGGGCAGGTATAGTTCAGCGTTTCAGCCCGTTCTGCCAGGTTCACCAGCACGTCCAGCTCCGCCAGCGCGCTGGCGCTGAGCTGTAGGTCAGCAAGGTGCGGCATCAGCATGTCGAACAGCTCGTCATACAGCTGTTTTTCCAGCGCCAGGGCTTTACCTTTCGAGGTGAGTACTTTGTCCTCGTACTCTTTCAGCTCGGGAATGATGTAACGCTCGGCGTTTTTCAAGGTCTGACGACGTACGTAGTGAATCGGCGCCAGATGGCTTTGCCCGCGGCTGATCTGAATGTAGTAACCGTGTACCGCGTTATACCCCACTTTCAGCGTGTCGAGCCCAAGACGCTCGCGCTCGCGGATTTCCAGCTTATCCAGGTAGTCCGTCGCACCGTCAGCCAGCGCGCGCCATTCGTCCAGCTCCTCGTTGTAGCCTGGAGCAATCACGCCGCCGTCGCGCACCAGAACCGGAGGCGCATCAATAATGGCGCGCTCCAGCAGCTCGCGAAGTTCAGTAAATTCGCCCATCGTTTCGCGGAGTTTCTGTACCGGCGCGCTGTCAACGTCACTCAGCTGAGCACGCAGCTCCGGCAGCTGCTGGAAAGCATGTCGCATCCGCGCAAGGTCGCGTGGTCGCGCGGTGCGCAGAGCCAGACGGGCCAGGATACGCTCCAGATCGCCCACCTGGCGCAGGACCGGCTGCAGCTCGGTATAGCGATCCTGCAACGCAGCAATCGTCTGCTGGCGGCAAACCAGCGTATCGGTATCGCGAATCGGCATATGCAGCCAGCGTTTCAGCATGCGACTGCCCATCGGCGTCACCGTGCTGTCGAGCACCGACGCGAGCGTGTTTTCAACGCCTCCTGCCAGGTTCTGGGTGATCTCCAGGTTACGGCGCGTGGCGGCATCCATGATGATGCTGTCCTGCTGGCGCTCCATGGTGATAGAGCGGATATGCGGCAGGGCGGTGCGCTGGGTGTCTTTCACGTACTGCAGCAGGCAACCTGCGGCACACAGCCCGCGTGGAGCATTTTCCACGCCAAAGCCAATCAGATCGCGGGTACCGAACTGCAGGTTCAGCTGCTGGCGCGCGGTATCAATTTCAAATTCCCACAGCGGGCGACGGCGCAATCCGCGACGGCCTTCAATCAGCGCCATTTCGGCGAAGTCTTCGGCGTAGAGCAATTCTGCCGGGTTGGTGCGCTGCAGTTCGGCAGCCATCGTTTCGCGGTCAGCCGGCTCACTCAGGCGAAAACGCCCGGAGCTGATGTCCAGCGTGGCGTAGCCAAACCCTTTGCCGTCCTGCCACAGCGCCGCCAGCAGGTTATCCTGGCGCTCCTGAAGCAGGGCTTCATCACTGATGGTGCCTGGCGTGACGATGCGCACAACTTTGCGCTCAACCGGGCCTTTCGAGGTTGCCGGATCGCCGATTTGTTCGCAGATGGCAACGGACTCACCCTGATTCACCAGCTTGGCCAAATAGTTTTCAACCGCGTGGTGCGGGATACCGGCCATCGGGATGGGCTCGCCTGCGGATGCGCCACGTTTGGTTAGCGAGATGTCGAGCAACTGCGACGCACGTTTAGCATCGTCATAAAACAGCTCGTAAAAATCGCCCATGCGGTAAAACAGCAGGATTTCCGGATGCTGTGCCTTCAGCTTCAGGTACTGCTGCATCATCGGCGTATGTGCGTCGAAATTGTCGATTGTGCTCATGGAGTTATGATGTCCATTTCTTTGAAAATAAACCGTTTTGAGCGGCTCAGTGGCCGTTTGTTCGTTCTATTGTCGCATGAAAAAAAGGTACGGCGCAGAAAAATGTGGCGGCTTTACGAGGCACCTTCAGACATTAACTCAATGACGATTTTTCCATGCTCAACGCCCACCCTGACCTGGGAGTTGGTGGTAAAGCCCGCCTTTTCAAGCCAGTCTCCTTTTAAGCTCAGCGCCGCATGCACGCTGTATCGCTTTGGTATCTTCGTTTTTCGATCCTCGTGACGTTT
The DNA here is from genome assembly GCF_052044815.1 of Enterobacter sp. 22499. Lineage (NCBI taxonomy): Bacteria > Pseudomonadati > Pseudomonadota > Gammaproteobacteria > Enterobacterales > Enterobacteriaceae > Enterobacter > Enterobacter sp. 22499. The sequence goes on from NZ_JBQENR010000008.1 coordinate 41,831, forward strand.
TCTGAAATATCCCACTTTTAAATGGCGGTAGGGTTTGCCGATCGCGATCTCTTTCATAGGGTCTCCAGACTATACGGACAACGGTCATTCCTGATGCCTGTATAAAATACCAGTGATTTTCAGGAGGTGCAGGGTTAATAGTGGAATCAGGCTTCAGAAAACGGAATGCAATACCTGAAATCCACAGTTTTAAAGTGTATTATTGATGCATCTTATTATTTGGTAAGTCGCTATGACCGGTAAACGCATATCACGTGAAAAAGAGACCATCGCGAAAATGATCGCGTTGTACGCAAAGCAGTGTCCACAGGCTTCTCAGGAAGCGGGGCATTATCAGGCGCTCAACGCGTATGCTGATAAGCGCCTGGATAAGTGCGTTTTTGGTGAAGAAAAGCCCGCCTGTAAACAATGCCCGGTGCACTGCTACCAGCCTGCCAGACGTGAAGAGATGAAGCAGATTATGCGCTGGGCAGGCCCGCGTATGTTATGGCGTCACCCCATTCTGACCGTCCGCCATCTGATGGATGATCGTCGTCCGGTGCCGGAACTGCCGGAGAAGTATCGCCCGAAAAAGTGAACCGATCAGCTTCGTAGCGGGCGGCAAATCACGTTCAGGGCCAGCGCGCTGCAGAGTGGAAAGAGCGCCAGCAGCAGCCACGGGTAAATCGCCTGCGTTGAAGGCACCAGCGCGCGATCCAGCAGGCTGCCAAATAACAAGTTTCCAGCCAGTACCGCAATACCACCGGCGGTGGAGAGTGCGCCATAGTGCGCGCCCAGCGTGGATTCATCGGCGAACCGCGGAATGAGATCTTTTGCTGAGGGCACCAGCAGCATCTGTCCCAGCGTCAGCAGCGTGACAAACGAGACCGAGGGCAGAAGCCGCAGCCAGCCCTCAGGCGGTTCTGTTGCCGCAAACATTGCCACGCTCGCAAAGGCGGCGGAAAGCAGCAAAAAGCCCACCGGAAGAATGTTCACCGCGCCCACGCGTCGGGCGACACGCGCCAGCGGCAGCTGTAAGGTAATGATCAGAACGGAGGCCAGCATAAAAAGCGGGCCGAGATCTTTCTCGTTACCGCCGGAGCGCTGGATCTCCACCGGCAGCGCCAGATAGAGCTGGTTATAGCTTAACAGCCAGGAGCTGTAGGCAATGATAAAGGCGACAAAGCGCGGCTGGCGGAACGTCGTCCACCAGGGCACTATTTTTATCTTCTGTGAACGTTGCCCGGCAGCAGGCAGACAGAAGTAAAGCACCACTAGCGCAATGATAAAGATGCCTGCCCCCGCCAGCGCCACCTGGCGGAAGCCAAGCCCCGTTAGCAGAGCGCCAGCAACCGGGCCCAGTACCGCGCCGAGCTCCCCGCAGACGGCAAAGAGCGCAAACCACTCTGCCCGGCTTCGTTTCCCTTTCGCCTCGCTGTGGGTACCCGCTTTCGCCAGCAGAGCCTCAATTGAGGGAGAAAATAACGCGCCGCCGACGCCCGTCAGACACGCGCCCAGAATAATCGGCCACAGCGATCCCCCGAAGGCCAGCAGCAGATAGCCTGAAACACGAACTATACAGCCGCTGAGGATGATGACCTTCGCGCCAAACCGGTCCGAGAGCGCACCGCCAACGATAAACATCCCCTGCTGCGAGAACGTGCGCAGGCCCAGGATCAGCCCGATGAGCCCGCCGGAGAGCAGCATGTCGTCACGCAGAAATACCGCCAGGAAGGGAACGACGGCGTAAAAACCAATGTTAAAAACAAACTGGCTACCCAGTAAAACGGGCGGCCAGAGCGTGGTGGCGGGGCGAAGGGACATTGTCGATCACTCGTCCCTAAACGATAAAGTGAATGTGCTTTTTGCCATGAAACGGCGAGATCTCAATTTTGGTTTTGACCCGGAAGACATCCCAGAGCAACGACTCGGATAAGATGTCCTGCGGCGTTCCGGTCGCCACAATTTGCCCTTTCTGCATCACAATCAGCGAGTCGCAGAACATTGAAGCGTGGTTGAGATCGTGGATGGCGACGATACTGGTAACGGGTAATTGGCTGATCAACTGCATCAGCTGCATCTGATGATGGATATCCAGGTGGTTGGTCGGTTCATCCAGCAGGATTTCGGTTGGCGTTTGCGCCAGCGCGCGGGCAATATGCACCCGCTGACGCTCGCCGCCGGACAGGCTCAGCCAGCCCTGCTCGCTGCGGTCCAGCATATCGACACGCTGCAGAGCCGCGGTGACGGTGTCGTCATCCTGCGCGCTCCAGTTAGAAAAAGGGGAGTGGTGCGGAATACGTCCAAGTTTGACCACGTCGCGCACGCGCATATTGGCGTCGGTCATCCCGTGCTGCTCAACGAACGCCACCCGGCGGGCAAGCTGCTTTTTGGCGATGCGGGAAATGTCCTGCCCGTCCAGGGTCACGCTGCCCGAATCCGGGCGACGCAGGCCTGCCAGGATACGCAAAAGGGACGATTTGCCGCAGCCGTTAGGACCAAGCAAACCCACCGTTTCGCCGCGTGAAACCTTCAGCGAGACACCATTGACGATAACTTTTTTGCCTACCTTCCAGGTAATATTTTCAGCGCAGATACTCATCACTTATTCCTTGAGCGGTAGATAATCACGGCAAAGAAAGGTACGCCCACCAGCGCGGTGACCACGCCGACGGGCAGGCTCTGCGGGGCAATCAGCATGCGCGAGGCGATATCGGCCAGCACCATCAGGATCGCCCCCGCCAGCGCGCTGGCAATCAGCAGCGTGCGGTGCAGCGGCCCGAACAGGAAGCGCATGACGTGAGGCACCACCAGCCCTACAAAGCCGATTGAGCCCGCCATGCTGACGATGGTCGCGGTGATCAGGGCCGTGGTGGTAAACAGGGCAAGACGCACCCAGGGCACGGCAATGCCTAAGGAGGCAGCCGCGTCATCACCAAAGGTAAAGGCGTCCAGCGCCCGGGAATAGTAGAGGCAGACGGCAAGGCCCGCCAGCACGACAACCAGCGCCAGCTGGAATTCCGGCCAACGCACGCCGCTAAAGCTGCCCAGCAGCCAGAACATCACGTCGCGCGCCTGCTGCGCGCTGGCGGAGGTGCTGATGGTGTAGGCGGTAATGGCGTTGAAAAGCTGAGATGCAGCAACGCCTGCCAGAATGGTGCGTTCATTGCCGCCGCGCGCGCCGTTCGTCAGAAAGGCGACAAACGCAAAGGCGGCGAACGCCCCGGCAAACGCGCCCGCAGAGAGCGATACCGCGCCGGTGCCGATGCCCAGGACGACGACCGATACCGCCCCGGTTGAGGCACCCGCCGACACGCCGAGCACGTAGGGTTCCGCCAGCGCGTTCTTCAGCAGGCTTTGCAGCACGGCACCGCAGATGGCTAAACCGGCCCCGCAGCAGGCCGCCACCAGCGCGCGGCTCAGGCGAAAGTCCCAGATTACGCTCTCATAAATGCGGTTGAGCGGAACGTCGGTCAGCCCCAGCTTATTGCCAATAGCGTAAAAGACGTTGGACAGCGGAATCGACAGCTCGCCGACGCTGACGCCAAGAGCAATCACTAAAAACAGCAGGACAACGGCAAGCAGAGCGGAAGTGGTCAGGATCAGGCCCTGGCGGGCCTGAAGTACGGCTGCCGTCATCAGTTCAGCCCCAGTTTTCTGAGCTGTTCACCCACCTGTTCAGCACCGTAAATCGTACGAATCGTCGGGTTCATCGCCTGACCGTCCATCACCACGATATGGCCTTTTTTGACGGCATCAAGCTGGCTCACGGCAGGATCGCTTTTCAGGAATTTGATTTTCTCATCCGCGTTATCCAGCGCCCAGCGGTTGCGGTCCAGACTGGAGACGACAATCACATCAGGGTTCGCGGCAATAATACTTTCCCAGCCGACGGTCGGCCATTCGGTCTCAGCGGTAATGGCGTTATGGCCACCCAGCACGTTAGCAATAAAACCGGAGGCGCTGTTTTTCCCGCCGACATATGCATCTGCCGAAGGCGAGGCGCTTGAGAACCAGAAAACAAACGAGAGATCTTTTTTGTTTTTACCAAATTCCTGACGCAGGTCGGCCTCACGTTTTTTGAAATCAGCGATAACGGCCTGGCCGCGCGCTTCAACGTTGAAAATCTTCGCGAAATCTTCAATCTCTTTATAAAGGTACGTCATATCCCACAGCGTCTGGCGGCTGCCGTACATATCGCCTGCCGCTTTTTTGGTGGCGCACATGCCTGGAGATAAATAGCTGTTCACGCCGACGGTAGCCAGATCTTCACGTTTTGCGACCTTACTTTCCGGCCCAAGCAGCAGGGGCAGCTGTGCAGGAACAAAATCGGGGTTTTGCGCAAGGATGGATTCAAGAGTCGGAATTTCGACGGTCAGGGTTTTGATTTTTGCATTCTGCTCAGCCAGCTGCGGCAGCACTTTGGTCGGCCAGAAGGCACTGGCCTTGACCTTATCTTCCAGCCCCAGCAGGAGCAAAATTTCCACGGTGTTCTGACCGAGGGCCACGACGCGTTCCGGCGCTTTAGTGAATGTCTCTTTATAGCCACAGTTTTCAATCGTCAGAGGATATGTGGTTGCCAGAGCAGAACTGACCGACGCAATCGCCAGGCCTAACGCGCAGATGACCTTCTTCATGAAACGCTACCCTTCATTAATATTATTTTTGATGCAAATGAAACGCATTATTAAGGCGGAATTTTATACAGAGGAAAATATATTGTGTCAATGAGGGACAATTGCGCAGGGTGACGAAAAGCGGCGCCATAAGCGGCGCCGGAATGACGGGTTAAAGCAGGCTCTCTTTATCGATTCCCAGACGCTTCATGCGAGAGAGCAGGGTAGTTCGTTTCAGCCCCAGCCGCTGAGCTGCGCCCTTCGGTCCGGCTACCACGCCGTTGGTCTCTTTCAGTACGCGCATAATGAGCTGATATTCGTCTTCGCCTTCCTGCGCGACTTCTGCCGAAACGGTAGGATGTTCTGGCAGGGAGATTTCCGGCAGGGAAAGCTGCAGCACGTTCCCGCGCGTCAGCAGCACCGCGCGCTCAATGACGTTTTCCAGCTCGCGCACGTTCCCCGGCCACTCCATCGACGAGAGGGTACGTAGCGTTTCGGCAGGAATACTGTCGATATTCCTCCCCATCCGGCGGGCAATCTTCGCGGTAAAGGCCTTCACCAGCAGCGGAATATCTTCCGGGCGCTCGCGCAGCGGCGGCAGGCAGATCGGAAAGACGTTCAGGCGATAGTAGAGATCGCTGCGAAACTCGCGGTCGGCGACCATCTTTTTCAGGTCGCGGTTGGTGGCGGCAATCAGCCGCACGTCGGTCTGGATCAGCTTGTTGCTGCCGAGGCGCTCAAACTCCTGCTCCTGCAAAACGCGCAGCAGCTTGGGCTGAAGCTCCAGCGGCATATCGCCCACTTCGTCGAGGAACAGCGAGCTTTTATCCGCCAGTTCGAAACGGCCCAGCCGCTGGCTGCTGGCCCCGGTAAACGCCCCGCGCTCGTGGCCGAAGAGGTCACTTTCCAGCAGACCCGCGGGCATCGCCGCGCAGTTCATCTTCACCATCCGGCGGCTGTTGCGGTTACTCAGGTTGTGGATCGCCCGGGCAATCAGCTCCTTGCCGGTGCCGGTTTCACCGAGGATCAGCACCGTGCTGTCGCTCTGGGCCACCATTTCCACCTGCTTGAGGACGCTGTACATGGCATCGCTGCGCCCGATGATTTCGCCAAACTCGCTGTCCACGTTGTTGAGCTGTTCGGTCAGGGCCAGGTTTTCGTCCACCAGCCGCTCTTTCAGGCGGTGGATCTCCTGATAGGCGAGGGCGTTATCCAGCGCGATGGAAATACGCTCGGCGATCTGGCGCAGCAGCTTCAGGTTGGCGGTGGTAAACACGGCTTCATCGCACTGCGCCAGTTTGAGCACCCCAAGCATGGTACTGCCGGACATCAGCGGCAGCAGGCACAGGGTCTGAATTTTGTTGCCCCAGGTGTTAAACAGCATCCGCTCGTACGGCGCCACCGGGTCCTGCTCGCTAAGATTCAGCAGCAGGATCTCTTTGCTTTTAAATACCCGCTCAGAAAGGGTGCCCGCTTCGTCCACCTCGCTCTGCTCGTGCGCCGGATTGGCCTCATCAAGATAGTGGGTGGAGTAGATGTTCAGCTTGCCTTTGCGGTTCCCGCGTAGCGCGATGCTGATGGCGTCGATCCTGAAATAGTGGTGGATCTCCTTGGCGACTTCGCTGACCAGCTCGTCCATGTCGAGTCTTGAGAGTACGGCGTTGGTGATGGCGACCAGAATGCGGAAGTTATCGCGCTCGCGGCTCAGCAGGTCGTAATCCACGTTATTGGTGACGCGGCTTTGGATCTGCTCCGCGACGACGGCCACAATCTGGGCAAAGGTGTGCAGCCGCTCGTACTCCGCCTCGCTCCAGGGCTGGTCGGTATTGCGGATAAACTCGCAGCCGCCAAAAATATGGCCCTCCGCCGCCAGCGGCAGCATGCCGTAATGACCGAAAGGCTGATAGAGATTGCTCTCTGCCAGCCGCGGCCATGCCATCCGAAACTCTTCAAAATTGCAGTGCAGCACTTCAGGCCGGGAGAGAATGCGGCGCACCGGGCCGTGCGCGAGGTACGTTTCGTCTTCGTATTCAAACGTTTTGCCATTCTCGCGCGTGGAATAGTAGCTCGCGCGGTGCGTTCCGCTATGCCAGAGCACAATCGCCGCGCTGTCCGCCAGCGCTGATTGCCTGACTAGCCGTGTCAGGGCATCGCTCAGCGCGCCGAGATCGGGCTGTTGTAAAAGTGTGCGCGTGATGTCAAACAGGCCCTGCTGTCCAAGATCGCTCATCGGTGTATACGGCATTATTGCTTTCCAATAGAAACTGGCAAAAAAGAGACTTCACTGCTGACCGCTTATGGCGCGGTTCTAGCAAATTCGGGGTAACGGCTCAGCGTGTGGCAGATCCAGCGTGCGCTTCACGCCGTAAAGTCCGGTCAGGCGCACCCCTTTGCGCTCAACCACGTCGCCAATGATGGCCGCGTCTTTCCCTAAGGGATGCGCTCTCAGCTGTTCAAGTACGGCTTCCGCCGCCGAACGTTCCACGCCGATCGCCAGCTTGCCCTCGTTGGCAAAGTTTAGCGGGTCAAGCCCTAAAAGCTCACACAGCCCCCGCACGGCAGGCTTAACGGGCAGGTCGCGCTCGCTCAGTTCAATCCCGCACCCGCTGCTTGCGGCGAACTCGTGGACAACGGCATTCACCCCGCCCCGGGTGGCGTCGCGCAGGGCTTTGACGCCTGGTATGTCGCGCAGCGTCTGGATAAGCGGGGTGAGCACCGCGCAGTCGCTGCGAAGCTCGCCGTCCAGCCCCAGGCCTTCGCGCAGGTTCAGGATGGTTGCCCCGTGGCAGCCCAGCGTTCCGCTGACAATCAGCACGTCGCCCACCGAAAGCTGCTGCGCGCCCCAGTGAACGTCGGCGGGGATCGCCCCCATGCCGGCGGTGTTGATGAAGAGCTTATCCGCCGCGCCGCGCTGGACCACTTTGGTATCGCCGGTGACGATGGCGATCCCCGCCTCGCGGGCGGTGTGCGCCATGCTGTTGACCACTGCCGCAAGCGTCTCCATCGGTAATCCTTCTTCGAGGATAAATCCGCAGGAGAGGTAGCGCGGAATGGCGCCGCTGACGGCCACGTCGTTGGCCGTACCGCAGACGGCGAGCTTGCCAATATCGCCGCCCGGGAAGAATAGCGGGTCAATCACGTAGCTGTCGGTGGAGAACGCCAGCCGGTCGCCGTGTGCGGTGAGGGTTGAGAGCGCGATGCGCGCCTGATCCTCCTGCTCGGCGAGCCAGGGGTTATTAAAGGCCTCCATGAACAGCCGGTTAATCAGCTGCTGCATCGCCTGTCCACCGCTTCCGTGCGCCATTTCCACCGTGTTCATGCTTCACACTCCTGGTTGCGATACTGATACCACGCGGCGCATGCCCCTTCAGAGGAGACCATCAGCGCGCCAAACGCGGTTTGCGGGTTACAGGTGTTGCCAAATAGCGGGCAGTGATGAGGTTTGCATTTGCCGGTAAGCACCTCGCCGCAGCGGGACCGGGGATCGTCGCACACCTGCTGCGGCTGAGGGCGGAAGTGCGCTTCGGCATCAAATTCGCGATAGGCAGGCGTCAGTCGCACGCCGGATTCGGCAATCAGCCCCAGCCCGCGCCACTCGCTGTCGCCCTCAACGCTAAACACGTCGGCTATCGCCTGCTGTGCCCGTTCATTTCCCGCATCGGGCACCACGCGGCGGTACTGGTTTTCGACCGCGCTCAGGGACGCTATTTTCTGCTCAACCAGCATGGCTACGCCTTGCAGTAGATCAAGCGGTTCGAAACCAGCCACCACTAACGGACGATTGTACTGCTCAGCGATAAAACCGTAGGCGTCTGTGCCAATTACCATGCTGACGTGGCCCGGCGCCAGAAACGCGTCGATGCCGTTGTCTGGCTCTTCGAGCAGGCTGCGCAGCGTGGGAATGAGCGTAATATGCTGGCAGAAAAAGAAAAAGTTAGTGACGTTGCGCGCTTTCGCCTGCTGCAGCGTGATGGCCGTAGCGGGCATGGTGGTTTCAAAACCCAGCCCGAAAAAGACGACCTTGCGCTCAGGGTTAGCCTCTGCCAGCGTCAGGGCATCCATCGGCGAGTAAACGATCCGCACGTCCGCGCCGCGTGCCTTCGCCTGCAGCAGCGAGCCGTTTTTCCCCGGCACGCGCATCGCGTCGCCAAAGGTGCAGAAAATGACGTTGGGCTGGCCGGCAATTTCGATGCAGCTGTCGATACGCCCCATCGGCAAAACGCACACCGGGCAGCCGGGGCCGTGAATAAACTCGATGTTCTCCGGCAGCAGCTGGTCGAGGCCAAACTTGAAGATGGCGTGCGTGTGCCCGCCGCACACCTCCATGATCCGCAGCGGCCTTTCGTTCGTGTAGTCCAGCAGCGCCGCGCGCGTTTTCAGATGTCCGATAAGCTGCATCACCTGTTCTGGCGCGCGGTATTCATCAACGTAACGCATAGGCTAGCGCTCCTCGCCGTACAGGAGCGCGCCCACGTCCGGCTCCACGTCAAACATGTTTTGCAGCGCGTCCAGCGTGTCGCGGGCTTCCGCTTCGTTAATCACGCTCATCGCAAACCCCACGTGGACCAGCACCCACTGGCCGAGGCGCGACGCGCCCGTCTCATCGGTGCTGCCCACCAGCGTCAGGTCGACGTCGCGCAGGATGCCGCAAACCTCCACTTTAGCCTGATTGCCGTCGAGGGAATGGATTTGTCCCGGTACGCCTATGCACATCGTTCGCTCTCCAGCCAGTCCAACCAGGCGTCCATGCCGTCGCCGCGCGTGGCGGAAACCAGCAGGATGTGAATGTCCGGGTTCACCTCGCGGGCATAGGCAAGGCACTTATCCACGTCGAAGTTCAGGTACGGCAGCAGATCGACTTTGTTCAGCAGCATGAGGGAGGCGGCGGCGAACATGTGCGGGTACTTCAGCGGCTTGTCCTCTCCTTCAGTCACGGAGAGCACCGCCACTTTATGCCGTTCGCCGAGGTCGAAGCTTGCCGGGCATACCAGGTTACCGACGTTTTCGATAAACAGGATGCCGTTATCCGCCAGCGGCAGGCGAGGGGCGGCGTCGGCAATCATCTGCGCATCCAGGTGGCAGCCCTTGCCGGTGTTAACCTGGATGGCGGGCGTCCCGGTTTCGCGGATGCGCGCCGCGTCGTTAACGGTTTGCTGATCGCCTTCGATAACCGCGCAGGAGACGCGTTCGTTCAGGCGCGTGAGCGTTTCGGTCAGCAGCGTGGTTTTGCCGGAGCCGGGGCTGGAGACCAGGTTCAGCACCAGCAGTTGACGGGCCGCAAAGCGGGCGCGGTTGCGGGCGGCGATCTGGTTATTTTTGTCCAGCACGTCGATCTCCACCTCCAGCATCTGGCGCTGGCTTATGCCCGGCGCGTGGGTGCCCGCTTCGCCGTGGCCGTAATGCAGATCGCCCGCGTCGGAACGCTGCGGCGCAAAGGTGATGCCGGTCAGGGCCGCCGCAGGACGCGGGGCAGGGGAAAAGGGCGCGGAGCGAAACGCGGAGTGGGGACGGTGTTCATCCCCTTCTATATACAGGTTGCCTTCGGCGCAACCGCAGGTGCTACACATACATTACTCCTTCTCGATTTCGAGGCGTTGGATCTGCATACCGTCATCCGCCACGATGCGAAGACCCGTGCTCTGACACTGCGGGCAGCGCTGAACCTTTGATGAGAGCAGGGTGACGTACTGCTGGCACTGCTCGCACCAGCACTCCGCCTGCTGCTCGTCGATATGCAGCGCGCAGCCTTCCGCCAGCGTGCCGCGGCACACCAGCTCAAAACAAAAGTTCAGGGCGCTGGTCTCGACGCAGGAAAACGCCCCGACCTTCAGCCAGACGCCGGTGACGCGCTTCGCGTGGTTTTGCACTGCCTGCTGTTCGATAAGTTCCAGAGCCCGCTGGCAGAGGGTGATTTCGTGCATGACGCCTCCTCAATGATTTGCGCCAGTAAATGCAATAACGGTGCCAGCTTGATTTGCGTTACGGCGTGACGATGTCAGCGCTGTCGAAATGACACGTCGACACGGCGGCGTTGACAGTGTCTTTTTTGATAAAAATCATTCAAATCAACAAATTAAAAACTGGCACGGAATCTGCTTAACAGCCGCTATCTCCATTAATCGGATACCTTCTATGACTATTTGGGAAATTAGCGAAAAAGCGGATTACATCGCGCAGCGCCACCAGCAGCTTCAAGATCAGTGGCACCTCTACTGTAACTCTCTGGTTCAGGGGATCACCCTGTCAAAAGCCCGACTGCATCATGCAATGAGCTGTGCGGCGCAGGGGGATATGCGCTTTGTCCTGTTCGGTCATTTCACGGTCTTTGTGACCCTGGCAGACAGCTTTAACAGCCACACCATCGAGTACTACGTTGAGAATAAAGAGGGTGAAAAACAACGTATTGCGCAGGCGCAGCTGATGGCCGACGGCATGGTCGACGGCTACGTCAGCAACCGCGATCGCCAGCAGGTGCTTGAGCACTATCTGGAGAAAATCGCGCCGGTTTACAACGGTCTCTACGCCGCGGTTGAGCACGACTTGCCGGTCGACCTCAAACAGCTCGTCGTGGGAAAGGCCCCCGCAAATCTTGCCTGATAACCGAATGTCGAAAAGTGTCGATGAGACAGTTTTTCGTCGTCAAAAATGACCATCACCAGAGGATTGCCCGGTGAACCGTTTTGTAATTGCTGACTCGACGGTCTGTATTGGCTGTCGGACCTGTGAGGCGGCGTGTTCGGAAACGCACCGCCTGCACGGGCTGCAGTCCATGCCGCGCCTGCGCGTCATGCGTAATGAGAAAGAGTCTGCCCCGCAGCTCTGCCACCACTGTGAAGATGCCCCGTGCGCGGGCGTGTGTCCCGTCAATGCCATCACCCGCGTCGATGGCGCGGTCCAACTGAACGAAAGCCTGTGCGTGAGCTGCAAGCTGTGCGGCATCGCCTGCCCGTTCGGTGCCATTGAATTCTCCGGCAGCCGCCCGCTGCATATCCCGGCGAACGCCAATACCCCGAAAGCGCCGCCTGCGCCACCGGCTCCGGCACGCGTGAGCACGCTGCTGGACTGGGTGCCCGGCATCCGCGCTATTGCGGTGAAGTGCGACCTGTGCAGCTTTGACGAACAGGGCCCGGCCTGCGTGCGGACCTGCCCGACCAAAGCGCTGATCCTGGTTAACATCCGCGATATCGCCCGCACCAGCAGGCGCAAGCGCGAGCTGACCATTAATACCGACGTCGGCGATCTTTCGCTTCTGCAGGCGCTTAACGAGGGGGCGAAATGAACGCGATATTTATGATTAACAGCGCCGTGGCGTACTTTGCCGCTGCCGCCGCGCTGGCGCTGGTGTTCTCTTTCCATAAAACCCTGAGCGGCTGGATAGCCGGTATCGGCGGGGCGGTCGGCAGCCTGATGACGCTGGCGGCGGGCGGTGTCGTCCTGCTCTGCGGACAATCTGTGGAAACACTCATGCCGCTGATTCGCCACACCGTGGCGATTACGCCGCTGAACGCCATCTGGCTGGTGACCTTTGGCCTGTGCGGGCTGTTTATCAGCCTGTTCAATATCGACTGGCACCGCCATCAGCAGACCAAAGCCAACGGCCTGCTGGTCAATCTGCTGATGGCCGCCGCGGTTTGCACGGTTATCGCCAGCAACCTTGGCGCGCTGGTGGTGATGGCGGAGATCATGGCGCTGTGTGGCGTGTTCCTGACCGGATGCAGCGCCTCAGGTAAGCTGTGGTTTGCACTCGGGCGCCTCGGCACGCTGCTGCTGGCGCTGGCCTGCTGGCTGGTGTGGCAGCGTTTCGGCACCCTGGACTTTGCCGCGCTTAACGGCCAGCCGCTGGGGAACGACGTCTGGCTGCTGGGCGCAGTCGGTTTTGGCCTGCTGGCCGGGATTATCCCGTTGCACGGTTGGGTCCCGCAGGCGCACGCGAATGCCTCTGCGCCCGCCGCCGCGCTGTTTTCGACGGTGGTAATGAAGGTCGGTTTGTTCGGTATCCTGACGATTACCCTGACGGGCGGTCAGCCGCCGCTGTGGTGGGGGGTAGCGCTGCTGATTGCGGGGATGATCACCGCCTTTGTCGGCGGGCTGTACGCCCTGATGGAGCACAACATCCAGCGTCTGCTGGCCTATCACACCCTGGAAAACATCGGCATCATCCTGCTCGGCATGGGCGCGGGCGTCACCGGGCTGGCGCTCAACCAGCCGGCGCTGATTGCCGCCGGGTTTATCGGCGGTCTGTATCACCTCGTCAACCATAGCCTGTTTAAAACCACTCTGTTTCTCGGCGCGGGCAGCGTCTGGTTCCGCACCGGCCATCGCGATATCGAAAAGCTCGGTGGGATTGGCAAAAAGATGCCGATGATTTCACTCGCCATGCTGGTGGGGCTGATGGCGATGGCCGCGCTGCCGCCGCTGAACGGCTTTGCCGGGGAGTGGGTGATCTATCAGTCCTTCTTCGCGCTCGGCCAGAGCGACGCGTTTATCGCGCGGCTGCTCGGCCCGCTGCTGGCGGTGGGCCTGGCGATTACCGGGGCGCTGGCGGTGATGTGCATGGCGAAAGTCTACGGCGTCACCTTCCTCGGCGCGCCGCGCACCCGTGAAGCGGAGAACGCCTGCTGCGCCCCGGTACTGATGGCCACCAGCGTGGTCGCGCTGGCGCTGTGCTGTATTGCGGGCGGGGTTGCCGCGCCGTGGCTGCTGCCGCTGCTGGGCCACGCCGTTCCGCTGCCGCTGGCGACGGCGCATACCGTTGTCTCCCAGCCGATGATTGCGCTGCTGCTGATCGCCGGGCCGCTCCTGCCGTTCGTGCTGATGCTGTTCTTCAGACGCGACCGTCTCGCCTCCCGCTCGCGCGGCGCGGCGTGGGCCTGCGGCTACCAACACGAGCCGTCGATGGTCATTACCGCCCACGGTTTTGCCATGCCGGTGAAGGAGAACTTCGCCGCCGTGTTAAAGCTGCGCCAGTGGCTTAACCCGCAGGGCTGGGTGCCGGGCTGGCAGAGTGCTGCCGTGCCCGTGCTGTTCCGCCGACTGGCGCTGATCGAGCTGGCGGTGCTGGTAGTGATTGTGATTTCACGAGGAGCCTGACATGAGTCTTTTACTGGCAATTCTTCAGGCGCTGGTGCTGTTCGCCGCCGCGCCGCTGCTGTCGGGCATCACGCGCGTGGCGCGCGCCCGAATGCACAACCGTCGCGGGCCTGGCATGCTCCAGGAGTACCGCGATCTCTTCAAACTGCTCTCCCGCCAGAGCGTCGCGCCGGATGCCGCGGGCTGGGTGTTCCGCCTGACGCCGTTCGTGATGGTCGGCGTGATGCTCACCATCGCCACCGCGCTGCCGGTGGTCACGGTAGGCTCGCCGCTGCCGGTGCTCGGCGATCTGATTACGCTCATCTATCTCTTCGCCATCGCGCGCTTCTTCTTTGCGATTGCGGGCCTGGACACCGGCAGCCCGTTTACCGGCATCGGCGCCAGCCGCGAGGCGATGCTCGGCGTGCTGGTTGAACCGATCCTGCTGCTGGGGCTGTGGGTGGCCGCGCAGGTTGCAGGTTCGACCCACATCAGTTTTATCACCGACACCGTTTACCACTGGCCGGTGGCCCGCTCCATCCCGCTCGTGCTGGCACTCTGCGCCTGCGCGTTCGCCACGTTTATTGAGATGGGCAAGCTGCCGTTCGATCTCGCGGAAGCGGAGCAGGAGCTGCAGGAAGGGCCGCTCACCGAGTACAGCGGCTACGGCTTTGCGGTGCTGAAGTGGGGCATCAGCCTTAAGCAATTGGTGGTGTTGCAGATGTTTGTTGGCGTTTTCTTCCCGTGGGGGCAGATGACGTACTTCTCTGCAGGCGGCCTGCTGCTGGCCGTGGTGGTGGCCGCCCTCAAGCTGCTGGTCGGCGTGCTGGTCATCGCCCTGTTTGAAAACAGCATGGCGCGCCTGCGTTTTGCGGCAACCTCGCGCATCACCTGGGCCGGTTTTGGTTTTGCATTTTTAGCGTTCGTCTCCTTGCTGGTGGCGTGATTAAAGAGAGTGTTTATGTCTGAAGAAAAGAAAGGTCAGCAGTATCTCGCCGCGTTGCATCAGGCTTTCCCCGGCGTGGTGCTGGAGGAGTCCTGGCAAACCAAAGATCAGATCACCATTACCGTGAAGGTGAACTACCTGCCGGAAGTGGTGGAGTTTCTCTATTACCAGCAGGGCGGCTGGCTGTCGGTGCTGTTCGGTAACGACGAGCGCCAGCTGTGCGGTAACTACGCGGTGTACTACGTGATGTCGATGGAGCAGGGCGAGAAGTGCTGGCTCACCGTGCGCGTCGAAGTCGACCCGAATAAGCCGGAATACCCGTCCGTGACGCCGCGCGTTCCTGCTGCCGTCTGGGGTGAGCGCGAGGTGCGCGACATGTACGGCCTGGTGCCGGTCGGCCTGCCGGACGAGCGTCGTCTGGTGCTGCCGGACGACTGGCCGGATGAACTCTATCCGCTGCGCAAGGACAGCATGGATTACCGCCAGCGTCCGGCCCCGACCACCGACAGCGAAACCTACGAGTTCATCAACGAGCTGGGCAGCAAGAAGAACAACGTGGTGCCGATCGGCCCGCTGCACGTCACCTCCGACGAACCGGGCCACTTCCGCCTGTTCGTCGACGGCGAAAATATCATCGACGCTGACTACCGCCTGTTCTACGTCCACCGCGGCATGGAGAAGCTGGCGGAAACCCGCATGGGCTACAACGAGGTCACGTTCCTCTCTGACCGCGTGTGCGGCATCTGCGGCTTCGCCCACAGCACCGCCTACACCACCTCGGTGGAGAACGGTATGGGGATCGTGGTGCCGGAGCGCGCGCAGATGATCCGCGCCATTCTGCTGGAGGTGGAGCGCCTGCACTCGCACCTGCTAAACCTCGGTCTGGCCTGCCACTTCGTCGGCTTTGACTCCGGGTTTATGCAGTTCTTCCGCGTGCGCGAAGCGTCGATGAAAATGGCGGAAATTCTCACCGGGGCGCGTAAAACTTACGGCCTGAACCTGATCGGCGGGATCCGCCGCGACCTGCTGAAAGACGACATGATCAAGACTCGCCAGCTGGCGCAGCAGATGCGTCGCGACGTGCAGGAGCTGGTGGACATGCTGCTCAGCACGCCAAACATCGAGCAGCGCACCGTCGGGATTGGTCGTCTTGATCCTGAAATTGCCCGCGACTTCAGCAACGTCGGCCCGATGGTGCGCGCCAGCGGGCACGCCCGCGACACCCGCGCCGATCACCCGTTCGTCGGCTACGGCCTGCTGCCGATGACCGTGCACAGCGAACAGGGCTGCGACGTTATTTCTCGCCTGAAGGTGCGCATCAACGAGGTGTTCACCGCCCTGAACATGATCGACTTTGGTCTGGACAACCTGCCGGGCGGTCCGCTGATGGTGGAGGGCTTCACCTATATTCCAAACCGCTTCGCCCTCGGCTTTGCCGAAGCGCCGCGCGGGGATGACATCCACTGGAGCATGACCGGCGACAATCAGAAGCTCTACCGCTGGCGCTGCCGTGCGGCGACCTACGCCAACTGGCCTACCCTGCGCTATATGCTGCGCGGTAACACGGTCTCTGACGCGCCGCTGATCATCGGCAGCCTCGATCCGTGCTACTCCTGCACCGACCGCATGACCGTTGTGGACGTGCGCAAGAAGAAAAGCCAGGTGGTGCCGTACAAAGAGCTTGAGCGCTACAGCATCGAGCGCAAGAACTCGCCGCTGAAATAAGGACACGCCATGTTTACCTTTATCAAAAAAGTAATCAAAACCGGCACGCAGACCAGCTGCTATCCGCTTGAGCCGATGCCGGTCGACAAAAACTTTCGCGGCAAGCCGGAGCACAACCCGCAGCAGTGCATCGGCTGTGCGGCCTGCGTCAACGCCTGCCCGTCGAACGCCTTAACGGTGGAAACGGATCTTAAAACCGGCGAGCTGGCCTGGCAGTTTAACCTCGGGCGCTGCATCTTCTGCGGCCGCTGCGAGGAGGTCTGCCCGACGGTCGCCATTCGACTTTCCCAGGAGTACGAACTGGCGGTGTGGAAAAAAGAGGATTTTCTCCAGCAGTCGCGCTTTGCGCTGTGCAATTGCCGCGTCTGCAAGCGTCCGTTCGCCGTGCAAAAAGAGATCGACTACGCCATCGCGCTGCTGCAGCACAACGGCGACGCCCGCGCGGAGCATCACCGCGAAAGCTTCGAAACCTGCCCGGAGTGTAAGCGCCAGAAATGCCTGTTGCCGTCTGACCGCATTGATATTACCCGCCATATGAGAGAGGCCAGCTGATGGAAAACTTACTCGGCCCGCGCGACGATAACGGCATTCCGGTGCCGCTGACGGTGGAGGAGTCCATCGCCAGCATGAAAGCGTCGCTGCTGAAAAAAATCAAACGCTCGGCCTACGTCTACCGCGTGGACTGCGGCGGCTGCAACGGCTGTGAGATCGAGATCTTCGCCACCCTGTCGCCGCTATTTGACGCCGAGCGCTTCGGCATCAAAGTGGTACCGTCCCCGCGTCATGCGGACATTCTGCTGTTTACCGGGGCGGTGACCCGCGCCATGCGATCGCCCGCGCTGCGCGCCTGGCAGTCCGCGCCGGATCCGAAAATCTGCATCTCCTACGGCGCCTGCGGCAACAGCGGCGGCATCTTCCACGATCTTTACTGCGTCTGGGGCGGCACCGACAAAATCGTGCCGGTGGATGTCTATATTCCGGGCTGCCCGCCGACGCCTGCCGCCACGCTGTACGGCTTTGCGATGGCGCTCGGCCTGCTGGAGCAGAAGATCCACGCCCGCGCCCCTGGCGAGATCGACAACCAGCCCGCGGCCATTCTGCATCCGGACATGGTGCAGCCGCTGCGCGTGAAGGTGGATCGCACGGCGCGCAGGCTGGCGGGCTATCGCTACGGTCGCCAGATTGCCGACGATTACCTGCGCCTGCTGAGCCAGGGCGACCATCAGGTGGCGCGCTGGCTGGAGGCGGAAAACGATCCGCGTCTCAATGAGATCGTGGCGAACCTGAACAGCATTGTGGATGAGGCGCGTATCCGATGAGTGAAACGGTGGTGTTCAGCCAGCTGAGCCGTAAGTTTATTGATGAGAACGATGCCACGCCGGATGCGGCGCAGCAGGTGGTCTATTACAGCCTGGCGATTGGGCACCACCTAGGGGTGATCGACTGTCTGGAGGCGGCGCTAACCTGCCCGTGGACGGAATACCTGGCGTGGATCGCCACGCTGGAGGAGGGCAGCACCGCGCGGCGCAAGATGGAGGGCGTGCCGAAGTACGGCGAGATCGTTATCGACGCCAACCATATCACGATGCTCGCCAACGCCTTTGACGCGGCGCTCGGCAGGCAAACCCCGGCGCAGCAGGCGTGGAGCAAAACGCTGCTCGGCATGCTGCACGATATTCATCAGGAGAGCGCCATCTACCTGATGGTGAGGAGATTACGTGACTGACGTTTTACTGTGTGTCGGCAACAGCATGATGGGCGACGACGGCGCGGGCCCGCTTCTGGCGGAGATGTGCGCCGCGAACCCGCAGGGCGATTGGGTGGTGATTGACGGCGGCAGCGCGCCGGAAAACGATGTGGTCGCCATTCGCGAGCTGCGTCCGGAGAGGCTGTTGATTGTCGATGCCACCGATATGGGGCTGAACCCGGGCGAAATCCGCCTGATTGACCCGGACGACATCGCCGAGATGTTTATGATGACCACCCATAATATGCCGCTGAACTACCTGGTCGATCAGATTAAAGACGACGTGGGCGAGGTGTTGTTTTTAGGGATCCAGCCGGACATTGTCGGGTTTTATTACCCGATGACGCCGCCGGTGAAGGCGGCGGTGGAGGAGGTGTATTCGCGGCTGGCGGGGTGGGTTGGGGATGGAGGGTTTTCTCCGCTCTGAGCAGTGCCGGGTGGCGGCTACGCCTTACCCGGCCTACAAAACCGTAGGCCCGGTAAGCGCAGCGCCACCGGGCAACAGGCTACGCCAGATCCGCCCCGTTACTCGCAATCACCTTCTTATACCACCAGAACGATTTCTTGCGCTTTCTCTCCAGCGTCCCGTTGCCGGCATCATCGCGGTCAACGTACACAAACCCGTAGCGCTTGCTCATCTCGCCCGTTGAGGCCGACACCAGGTCGATGCAGCCCCAGGTGGTGTAGCCCATCAGCGGCACGCCGTCCTCAATCGCATCGCCCATCGCGCGGATATGCTCGCGCAGGTAGCTGATGCGGTAGTCGTCGTTGATCTCGCCGTTTTCATCAATGACGTCCTTCGCTCCCAGGCCGTTTTCCACCAGGAACAGCGGCTTCTGGTAGCGGTCGTACATCATGTTCATGGTGATACGCAGGCCGAGCGGATCGATGCCCCAGCCCCACTCGCTTACCTGAATATGCGGGTTACGCAGGGACTTCACGATGTTTGCCGCGCTGGTGTTGCCCGCGTTCATGTCCGCCGACGCGCAGCGCGAGGCGTAATAGCTGAACGAGACAAAGTCGACGGTGTTTTTCAGCAGTTCGTCATCGCCTGGATCTTTCACAATCACGACGCCTTTCTCGCGGAACACGCGGGCGGAGTAGGCCGGATAGCTGCCGCGCGCCTGCACGTCGATAAAGAACAGGTTCTCGCGGTCTTTCTCCAGCGCCATCCACACGTCTTCCGGCTTGCAGGAGTACGGATAGAAATTTCCGCCCGCCAGCATGCAGCCGACCTGGTTTTCCGGGTTCACCTCGTGGGCGATTTTGGTCGCCAGCGCGCTCGCCACCAGCTCGTGGTGCGCGGCCTGGTATTTCACCTGATCCTCGTTTTCACCTTCCTCAAACACCAGCCCCGCGCCGGAAAACGGGCTGTGCAGCATGATGTTGATTTCGTTGAAGGTCAGCCAGTATTTCACCAGCCCGTTAAATTCCTCGAAGCAGGTGCGGGCGTAGCGGGCGAAGAAATCGACCATCTTACGGTTGCGCCAGGAGCCGTACTCCGTCACCAGGTGCATCGGCACGTCGAAGTGGCAGAGCGTTACCAGCGGCTCAATGTTGTACTTTTTACACTCTTCAAACACCGCCCGGTAGAAGGCGATGCCCTCTTTATTTGGCAGCGGCTCGTCGCCGTTCGGGTAGAGGCGGCTCCAGGCAATCGAGGTGCGGAACACCGTAAAGCCCATCTCCGCCATCAGGGCGATGTCTTCTTTATAGCGATGGTAAAAATCAATCGCCTCGTGGCTCGGGTAGAACTCGTCCTCACGCAGCGAAAAACGCTTTTCCTGACCGACCTTCACCGCCAGGCGATGCGCGCCGTGGGGGATCATATCGACCGTCGTCAGTCCTTTGCCGCCTTCACGGTAAGCACCTTCACTCTGGTTGGCGGCAAGCGCGCCGCCCCATAAAAATCCTTGTGGAAAAACAGACATTCTTACCTCGCTTTCAATTTATGCTTTTGCTGCGTTGTTCTGTACCGGTGCGGTCTGCAGGGCGCGCGCTTTTTCAGCCTCGTCTTCGACCGGGATATCCTCAAACCCTAACAGCAGGGTCAGAACAAATGACAGCACCACGGCCAGCCCCATTACGCCAAACACCCAGACGATGGTCATCGGGTTGGCCGGGTTGAAGAACTGCACGCTGGTAAACAGCCCCGGCGCCGCCATCGAGTGGCTGGCAAGGCCTGCCATACCCGCCACCGCGCCGCAGATAAAGCCGCTGATCAGGCTCGCAATCAGCGGACGCTTCAGGCGTACCGCTACGCCGTACAAGGCCGGTTCAGAGATCCCCGCCATAATGGCGGAGGCCGCCGCGGCCAGCGCCGTCTGGCGCAGTTCCGGGTTTTTCGTTTTCCATGCCACCGCCAGCGACGAGCCGCCGAGCGACAGGTTGGCGCCGATTTCTGACGGCATCACCATTCCTTCTTTGCCCGTTTCGGCAATGGTCTGAATGATGGTCGGCGTAAACACGCGGTGCATCCCGGTCATCACAAGCAGCGGCCACAGTGCGCCCATGATGGCGACGGAGAGCCAGCCCAGGTAGCCGTGAATGGTGTAAACCAGCGCGGAGATGGCGCTACCGATCCAGATCCCCAGCGGGCCAATCAGCACGATGGCGAGCGGGGCGGCAATCAGCACGATCAGCATCGGCTTGAGGAAGTTTTTGGTCACCGCCGGGGTGATGCGATCCACCCAGCGTTCGATATACGACAGGCACCAGGTCATGACCAGCGCCGGGATAACGGTATAGGTGTATTTCACCGCCGTCACCGGAATAAAGGCGAATTCAACGTGCTCGCCCTGCGCGGCTTTCGCCATCAGCTCGATAAAGCTCGGGTGCACCAGCACGCCCGCGATGGCAATCGCCAGCGACATGTTGGTTTTAAACTTCACCGCCGCCGAGGCCGCCACCATCAGCGGCAGGAAGAAGAACGCCCCGTCGCCAATGACCGTCAAAATGGTGAGCGTCGGCGCGCCTTTTTCCAGCACGCCAGTCATTTCGAGGATCATCGCCAGCAGCTTGACCATCGAACCGCCGATGATCGCCGGGATCAGCGGCGACATGGTGCCGATCAGCGCGTCGAGGATCCCGGCGCCAATGCGGCGTAACGTCAGCTTCTGCGGGCCTTCCGGTACCACGGGCTGCAGGTCAACGGGCAGCAGGCTCACTACTTCGCGGTACGCCTGTGAAACCGTGTTGCCAATAATCACCTGGCACTGGTTGTCGTTACGCACCACGCCAAGCACGCCGCTGATGCTTTTCAGGCGCGCAACGTCGGTAAGATTTTCGTCTTTCAGAACGAAACGCAGGCGCGTCATGCAGTGGGTGACGGCGACGATGTTCTCTTTGCCGCCCAGCGCGCTGATAACGTCGTTTGCCAGCGCAGCGTAGTTTTTGGCCATCGGATCTGTTCCTGTTATCGTTGTGTGAAATGTAGGAAACCGGTTCCACATAATCATCATGAGTTTCTTTTGTTGAAACAAGACTACTTTTTGGACATTTTTTATTTTCGTGATGAAGATCGCGGTGGGGTGTAGAAAGCGTGACGTCGTCGCTGCGACAATTTTTTCGCGGTGCAGTACACTGCCCGCATGAGTTTCGGATGGAAGAACAATATGACCACGATGCTGGAAGTGGCGAAGCGGGCAGGCGTGTCGAAAGCGACGGTTTCCCGGGTGTTGTCGGGCAACGGCTACGTTAGCCAGGAGACCAAAGACCGGGTTTTTCAGGCTATTGAAGAGAGCGGCTATCGCCCGAACTTGCTGGCGCGAAATCTGGCGACCAAACGCACCCAGACGCTTGGGCTGGTAGTGACCAACACCCTGTATCACGGCGTCTACTTTAGCGAGCTGCTGTTTAACGCCGCGCGGATGACGGAAGAAAAAGGGCGGCAGCTGATCCTCGCCGACGGCAAGCACAGCGCCGAAGAAGAGCGCGAGGCGATCCAGTATCTACTGGATATGCGCTGCGATGCGGTAATTATCTACCCGCGTTTTCTGAGCGTGGAAGAGCTGGACGAGCTCGTCGAGAAATGCGAGCAGCCGATTATGGTGCTTAACCGCCGCCTGCGGAAAAACAGCAGCCACAGCGTCTGGTCCGATCATAAAGCCTCGTGTCAGGACGCGGTGTCGCAGCTGATTGCGAAAGGGCACCGGGAGATTGCCTTTATCACCGGTTCGCTGGATTCCCCCACCGGGGTTGAACGTCTTTCCGGTTACAGGGATGCGCTGGCGCAGCACGGTATTGCTGCGCGTGACGCGCTTATCGCCGAAGGGAAGTGGAACCCGGCCAGCGGCGCGGCGGCGGTCACTCAACTCCTTTCCCGCGGCGAACCGTTTACCGCGCTGGTGGCGAGCAACGACGATATGGCGATCGGCGCCATTAAGCAGCTGCACGACAGCGGCGTCGCCACGCCGGACGCGGTGTCCGTTATCGGCTTTGACGACGTGGCGATTGCGCCCTACATCGTGCCGTCGCTCTCCAGCGTGCGTATTCCGGTGACGGCGATGATCCAGGAGATCGTCAGTCGCCTGATTTTCATGCTCGACGGCGGAGAGTTCAAATATCAGCAAACCTTTTCTGGCGAGCTTGTTCTGCGCGACTCCGTTACCGATGGCCCGCACCGCTGACGTCGACATCTGTCATCGTCACTAATGACGATGACAGAAACGCTGCGTTTTTATTATTGTTAAAAATCAGTGGGTTAAATATTGGCACGGTTTATGAATAGCTTCGCGCATAACAGTTATGCCGGAGAAGCAGATGAACCGTTTTATTATGGCCGATGCCAGCAAGTGCATTGGTTGCCGTACCTGTGAAGTGGCGTGCGTGGTTTCCCACCAGGCGGAGCAGGATTGCGCCTCTCTCACTCCCGATACCTTCCTGCCGCGCATTCACGTCATTAAAGGTGTGAATATTTCCACCGCCGCCATCTGTCGCCAGTGCGAAGATGCGCCGTGCGCGAACGTCTGCCCGAACGGGGCGATTAAGCGCGAGAAGGGCTTTGTGCACGTGATGCAGGAGCGCTGCATCGGCTGCAAAACCTGCGTGGTGGCGTGTCCGTATGGCGCGATGGAGGTGGTTGTCCGCCCGGTGGTGCGCAACAGCGGCATGGGGCTGAGCGTGCGGGCGGAGAAAGCCGAAGCCAATAAATGCGATCTTTGCTATCACCGCGAAGCCGGCCCGGCCTGTATGGAGGCCTGCCCGACGCACGCGCTGGTCTGCGTGGATCGTGACAAGCTTGAGCAGATGAGCGCAGAAAAACGCCGTCGCGCGGCGTTCGACACCTCGTCATCGCTGCTGTTTTAAGCTGCGATGAGCGTTAACGGCGTACTGCTTCGGGTGCGCGGCAAAGTGCAGGGCGTGGGGTTTCGGCCCTTCGTCTGGCAGCTGGCGCACCGGCTGAAGCTTGTGGGCGATGTCTGCAACGACGGAGAGGGTGTCCTGGTGCGTCTCGCGGGTAATGGGGGGGACTTTACCGCGAGGCTGCATCAGGACTGCCCACCGCTGGCACGCATCGATCGCGTTGAAACGCAGCCGTTCACCTGGGCGGACATGCCTGAGGACTTTACCATCCGCCACAGCGAGCGCGGGGCGATGGATACGCAAATCGTGCCGGATGCCGCCACCTGCCCGGCGTGTCTGGCTGAAATGCGCGATCCCCGCGAGCGCCGCTATCGTTACCCGTTTATCAACTGCACCCACTGCGGGCCGCGGTTTACCATTATCCGCGCCATGCCGTACGACCGTCCGGCCACGTCGATGGCCGCATTCCCGCTCTGCGCGCCGTGCGAAACCGAGTACCGCAACCCGGCCGACCGCCGCTTCCACGCCCAGCCGGTGGCCTGCCCGGACTGCGGGCCACAGCTGGAATGGCGAGCCGGAGACACTATTGCCACTCGCGAATCGGCTTTACGCGCGGCGGTGGCGATGCTGAAAGGCGGCGGCATTGTCGCGGTTAAAGGGCTGGGCGGTTTCCACCTCGTTTGCGACGCGCTGGATCCGCAGGCGATACAGAAATTGCGAATGCGCAAGCAGCGCCCGACGAAGCCGCTGGCGGTGATGCTACCGGATGCGGACGATCTGCCGGAGACGATACAGACGCTGTTACGCTCGCCCGCGGCACCGATCGTGCTGACGCCGAAAGCTTCGCTTCCCGCGTTTCCTGAGGAAATTGCCCCAGGGCTCGACTGCGTTGGCGTGATGCTGCCCGCGAACCCGCTCCAGCATCTTTTGCTGATGGACTGCCGGCGCCCGCTGGTGATGACCTCCGGCAACCTCAGTGGCAGGCCGCCTGCCGTCACCAACGCGCAGGCGCTGGAGGATCTCAGCGGCATCGCGGACGGCTTCCTGCTGCACAACCGCGACATCCTGCAGCGCATGGATGATTCGGTGATGGATCGGGATGGCGCTATCCTGCGTCGTGCCCGGGGTTTTGTGCCCGATGCCGTCACGTTGCCCGCGGGTTTTGAGAATATCCCCGCCATGCTGTGCACCGGTGCAGAGATGAAAAACACCTTCTGCCTGGTGCGCGGCAACCAGGCGGTGCTGAGCCAGCACTTTGGCGATCTGAGCGACGAGGGCGTAGAGGCGCAGTGGCGCAGCGCGCTCTCGACGATGCAGGACATCTACGCTTTCCAGCCTGATAAGCTGGTGTGCGATGCCCATCCGGGGTATCGCGCGCGCCGGTGGGCGCAGGAGCAGGCGCTGCCCGTCGAAACCGTGCTGCATCATCACGCTCACGCGGCGGCGTGCCTGGCGGAGAACGGCTGGCCGCTCGGCGGCGGAGACGCTATCGCTCTGACGCTGGACGGGATCGGCATGGGCGAGAACGGCGCGCTGTGGGGCGGAGAGTGCCTGCGGGTGAACTATCTCGACTGCGAACGGCTCGGCGGCCTGCCTGCCGTGGCGCTGCCGGGCGGCGATCTGGCGGCAAAGCAGCCGTGGCGTAATCTGCTCGCCCACTGCCTGGCGTTTGTCCCGGACTGGCAACGCTACCCGGAAACGCGAGCGGTTCAACGCCACAGCTGGCCGTTGCTGGCAACGGCGATCCAGCGTGGCATCAACGCGCCGCAGGCGTCGTCCTGCGGTCGTTTGTTTGACGCGGTCGCCTGCGCGCTGGGCATCGACGCGCAGCGCTACGAAGGTGAGGCAGCGTGCAGGCTGGAGGCGCTGGCATTGCAGTGCGCGGGCGTTGACCATCCGGTGATTCTGGAAGCGAATAACCTTGCGCTGTTCTGGCAGCAGTGGTTGAACTGGCAGGCGGAGCCCTGCGAGCGCGCGTGGGCGTTTCACGACGCGCTGGCAAAAGGGCTGGCTCAGCTCGCCGCGCGCCATGCCCGACGCTTATCGATTTCGACAATCTGCTTCAGCGGCGGCGTGTTGCACAACCGCCTGCTGCGCGAGCGCCTGCGTCATCATCTCTCTGACTTTACGCTTCTTTTTCCTTCGCGCCTGCCCGCAGGTGACGGAGCGATCTCCTTCGGGCAGGCGGTGGTTGCCGCTGCCCGGTCATGTTCAAAAAGGATTTAAAATGTTACGACTGTTACGCAACGAACCTCGCGCCGCGCTTCTGCTGCTGGCTCTGGTAATGGCAAACCTGCTGGCCTGGGGATGGGCATGGCACTCTTTTAGCGGCAGCACGGCGCTGATGGCCGCCAGCCTGCTGGCGTGGTGCTACGGGCTGCGCCATGCGGTGGATGCCGACCACATCGCGGCCATTGATACCGTGACGCGTAAGATGATGCAGCAGGGCAAACGCCCGTGCGGGGTGGGGGCGTGGTTCTCGCTGGGGCACTCCACCATCGTGGTGCTGGCCTCCATTGCCATCGCCGCCACCGCCACGGCGTTTCAGAAAAACATGGAATGGTTCCACGAAACCGGCAGCCTGATTGGCACTGCGGTATCCGCCACCTTCCTGCTGGCGATGGCGCTGGTGAATATGGTGATCCTGCGCGGCGTCTGGCGCAGTTTCCAGGCACTGAAAAAGGGCCAGACGGTGCAGGGTCACGTCACGCTGCCTGCCCAGGGGGGCGTTATGAACTGGCTGTTCGGTAAAACCTTCCGCCTCGTCAATAAAAGCTGGCAGATGTATCTGGTGGGTTTCCTGTTTGGCCTCGGCTTCGACACGGCCACCGAAATTGGCGTGCTGGGGATCTCCGCCGCCAGCGCCTCCAGCGGGATGTCCGTGTGGTCAATCATGATCTTCCCGGCGCTCTTCGCCAGCGGCATGGCGCTGGTGGATACGCTCGATAACCTGCTGATGGTCGGTGCCTACGGCTGGGCGTTTGATAAACCGCAGCGCAAGCTCTACTACAACATGACCATCACCGGCACCTCCGTGGTGGTTGCGCTGTTTATCGGCGGGCTGGAAGCGCTGGGCCTGCTGATGGCTAAATTTGCCCTCAGCGGCGGCATCTGGGATCTGATCGGCGCGGTAAATGACAACCTGGGCAACGCCGGGTTTGTGGTTGTCGGGCTGTTCGTTGCCTGCTGGCTCATCTCCATGGCCAACTATCGCTGGCGCGGCTACGACGCGCTGGTGGTGCGTTCCTGAACTCCCCACCCTGTTTTACCCGGCGGCGCTACGCTTGCGCGGGTCTGCATGTAGGCCGGGTAAGCGGAGCGCTACCCGGCAATACGAGGGTTAAGCAGGCAGCGATTTCAGCAGGGCGAAGGCCTCCTTCATCCGGTCTTCGCTGACGACAAAGGCGCATATCTGACCGTCAGCATCGGTGCCGCGCGCCACCATTCCCTGCGGTTCGAGGGTAATTTGCCAGTTCAGATCCTGACGCTGCGTTTCACCTGCAAGATGCAGCGGCAATTCCGGCGTTTTGACCTTTACCAGCATGGCGGGTAATTTCAGCAGCGCGCTGCCGCCGAGCAGGTTTTTTGCCAGATACATGGCGCTTAATTGTATCGGCTGCAGGAAGGGCAGCACCTGGCCGTTAATTTCCGCGCAGTCGCCCAGGGCATAAATATCCGGCCGCGTGGTTTGCAGGTAGCTATTTACCTTCACGCCGCGGTTTATTTCAGCCCCTGCGCGATGCGCCAGCGCGGTTTCCGGGCGCAGGCCCGTCGCGGCAACCACCGCATCCACTTCTACGCTGCGGCTTCGGTCGAGCGTGGCACGGATACCGCCTTCGGTTTTGCTCAGGCTTTGTAGCTGCGATTTCAACATCAGATGCACGCCCGTATCGGTCAGACGATGCTGTAAGCGACTGCTTACTTCTGCGGGCATCAGCGCCGACAGAATGCTCGCTGCGTGGTCAACCAGGGTCACGGATTTTCCCGCCCGACAGAAGTCCATCGCCAGCTCGGTGCCGATCAGCCCGCCGCCGACAATCATCACCCGTTGCGCATCGCGTAACAGGGTTTCGCTGGCCTGATACTCCTGCTGGCTGTTGAGGGTAATCATCAGCTCGCGGCCTTCAACCGGCGGCACAAACGCAGATGCCCCGGTCGCCAGCACCAGCCTGTCGTACTGCCAGGTTTTCGCTTTCGCTTTTACCACGTGGGCGTCGGCATCGATATCGGTGACCCAGGTGTACGGAAACAGGCGCAGGTTGAACTGCTCTGCGAACTCCCCCGCCGTCTGGCGGGTGAGGTCATCGGCGCGCTGATTCTGGCTAATGACGTGGCTTAAATCAGGCTTGTTGTACTCGTCCATGCTGTCGGCGGCGATCAGCGTCAACGGCACGTTTGCATCCTGTTTGCGGATATTTTTCACCAGCTGGCGGGCAGCAAAGCCCGAGCCGATGATAACGATGCCGTTGCTCATTTTGCCTCCGTTGCCAGTTCATCAAAGACGTCTTTGCCGAGGGAGCATTCCGGGCAGAGGAAGTTGTCCGGCACCTCGCTCCACGGCGTGCCCGGAGCTACATCCTGCAGCGGTTCGCCCAGCTCAGGATCGTAGATCCACTGGCAGACGCTGCACTGCATGCGCGGACCAAGATCGGCGCTGGCTGCCGCAGAACAGGTTTGTGGCTGTTCCGCAGGTTTTGCGGTGACTTCAGGAAGCGGGGCGAGCGCCCACTGACGGGCGATGTCGCGGCCATGCTGGCGGCAGATTTCCAGCGCGTCGATATCCGGACGCCATTTCGCCTTCAGGCTCATGGACATCTCAAAACCCGCATCCTGTAAACGGGTGGAAAGACGGTCTACCGCGCCGCCGCTCCAGCCGTGTGAACCAAAGGCGCTGGCGCGTTTGTTACGAAAGCGCAGGCCGGTCAT
This sequence comes from Enterobacter sp. 22499, assembly GCF_052044815.1. Taxonomy (NCBI): domain Bacteria; kingdom Pseudomonadati; phylum Pseudomonadota; class Gammaproteobacteria; order Enterobacterales; family Enterobacteriaceae; genus Enterobacter; species Enterobacter sp. 22499. The sequence continues at coordinate 70,143 of NZ_JBQENR010000008.1, forward strand.
CTCTTCCACCAGGCCGGCAATCTTCGGCATCATCACGTTATTCATGGTGGAGGTACCCACCAGCACGCCTTTGGAGCGGAAGACGTTGGTCAATACCTCGTTCTTATCGCTGCGCGCCACGTTGAAGATTTTCACCGCCACGTTCGGGTCAACTTCATTGATCCCCTGGGCAATCGCGTCCGCCATCATGCGGGTGTTGTTGGACATGGTGTCGTAGAAGATAGTGATGCGGTCTTCCTGGTAATCCGCGGCCCATTTCAGGTACAGCTCGACGATCTGGGTGGGGTTTTCACGCCACACCACGCCGTGGGAGGTGGCAATCATGTCCACCGGCAGGTTGAAGCCGAGGATCTCGGTAATTTTAGGCGTCACCAGACGGCTGAACGGGGTCAGGATATTGGCGTAGTAGCGCTGGCACTGTTCGAACAGCTCGGTCTGATCCACTTCATCATTAAACAGGCGTTCGTCGCAGTAGTGCTGGCCGAAGGCGTCGTTGCTGAACAGCACCGCGTCGCCGGTCATATAGGTCATCATGCTGTCCGGCCAGTGCAGCATCGGGGTTTCGACGAAGATCAGCTGCTTGCCGTTGCCGATATCCAGCGTGTCGCCAGTTTTTACGGTGTGGAAGTTCCACTCCGGATGGTGGTGGTGGCCGTTAATTGAATCAATGGCGTTGGTGGTGCAGTAGATTGGGGTATCCGGAATGTGGGACATCAGCTCGGTCAGCGCCCCGGCGTGGTCCTCTTCCGCATGGTTGATGATGATGTAGTCGATGTCATTCAGGTCGATTTCTCCGCGCAGGTTCTGCACGAACTCACGGCTGAATTTGTGATCGACGGTATCGATCAGGACGTTTTTACCTTCGCGGATGAGATAGCTGTTGTAGCTGCTGCCGCGCAGCGTTTTGTATTCCGTCCCGTGGAAATCGCGCACTTCCCAGTCACGTTGACCCACCCAATGAATGTTATTTTTAACCAGAATAGACATAGCAACCTCAACTTAATACAGCGTTTTCAAATAAGATGGTTTGCTTACATCAAGTTGCGTGCCAATTTTTTAAATTATTAATATTCAATAAGTTGTGATTTAATGCCCCATAGTGAGTAGTCATTATGACTATCCTAAAAAGAGTCAATATGACATTATTCATTGTCAAAATGACAGTGAGGCAGACATGAGCTTTTCCGTAGACGTGCTGGCGAAGATCGCCATTGAGCTGCAAACCGGTATCGGCCATCAGGACCGCTTTCAGCGCCTGATCTCAACGCTGCGCCACGTGCTGGATTGCGATGCGTCGGCGCTGCTGCGTTACGAAGGGCGGCAGTTTATTCCGCTGGCTATCGACGGCCTGGCGAAGGACGTACTCGGGCGGCGCTTTACGCTGGAGGGCCACCCACGTCTGGAAACCATTGCCCGCGCGGGCGACGTGGTGCGTTTCCCGGCAGACAGCGATCTGCCCGATCCGTACGACGGCCTGATTCCGGGGCAGGAGAGCCTGAAGGTGCACGCCTGTATTGGCCTGCCGCTGTTCGCCGGGCAGAATCTGATTGGCGCATTAACCCTCGACGGCATGTCGCCGGATCAGTTCGACACCTTCAGCGACGAAGAGCTACGGCTGATTGCCGCGCTGGCCGCCGGGGCGCTGAATAATGCGCTGCTGATAGAGCAGCTGGAGAGCCAGAATATTCTTCCCGGCAGCCCGGCGGCGTTTGAGCAGGTGGCGCATACGGAGATGATCGGCCTTTCGCCCGGCATGGCGCAGCTCAAAAAAGAGATTGAGATTGTTGCCGCGTCCGATCTGAACGTGCTGATCTTCGGAGAGACCGGTACCGGTAAGGAGCTGGTGGCGAAGTCCATCCATGAAGCTTCGCCGCGCGCGGTCAACCCGCTGGTGTACCTCAACTGCGCCGCGCTGCCGGAAAGCGTGGCGGAGAGCGAACTTTTCGGTCACGTCAAAGGGGCGTTTACCGGGGCCATCAGCAACCGCAGCGGCAAGTTTGAAATGGCCGATAACGGCACGCTGTTTCTTGATGAGATTGGCGAGCTTTCCCTTTCACTTCAGGCCAAGCTGCTGCGCGTATTGCAGTACGGCGACATCCAGCGCGTGGGGGATGACCGCAGCCTGCGGGTGGACGTGCGGGTCCTTGCTGCGACCAACCGGGATCTACGCGAAGCGGTGCTGGCCGGGCAGTTCCGAGCCGACCTGTTCCATCGCCTGAGCGTGTTCCCGCTGTCCGTGCCGCCGCTGCGTGAGCGCGGAGACGACGTGGTGCTGCTGGCGGGTTATTTCTGCGAACAGTGCCGACTCAAAATGGGGCTGTCCCGCGTGGTGCTTAGCCCGGGGGCAAGAGCGCATCTGCTCAGCTACGGCTGGCCGGGCAACGTGCGCGAGCTGGAGCATGCGATTCACCGCGCGGTGGTGCTGGCGAGGGCGACGCGCTCAGGGGATGAAGTGGTGATTCATGCGCGCCATTTTGCGCTGCATGAGGAAAATGCCCCGACCGTGAAGCCTGCTGTGCCTGAGAGCGCAATCGAAAACCTGCGCGAAGCGACGGAAGAGTTTCAGCGTCAGATGATTACCCGCGCGCTGGAGCAGAATAACCGCAGCTGGGCGGCGTGCGCGCGGGCGCTGGAGATGGACGTCGCCAACCTGCACCGGCTGGCGAAGCGTCTTGGGCTGAAGGGTTAAATAATCCCAGCCTGGTAGAAGTCCTGCAGGTTGATAGCGCCGCACAGCCTGCCGTGCTCGTCCACCACCGGTGCGGCGGTGATTTTGCGCTTCATCAGCACCTCTTTGGCTTCAATGGCGCGGCTGTCGGCGTTGAGCGTCAGCCCGCCTTTGGTCATGGCGTCAGACACGTTTGTTTCCAGCCTGCCGCCGCCCACCAGCCAGCGGCGCAGGTCGCCGTCGGTGAAGACGCCCTTCACGTTTCCGCCGTCATCGCATACCGCCACTAGCCCCAGACCGGTGCGGCTCAGCTCCAGCATCGCGTCCATCACGCTGGTATCGAGTTTGACCTGCGGAATGGCATCGTCGGTGCGCATCAGATGGTGAACCTTGTTGAGCAGTCGCGCGCCGAGCGCACCTGCCGGATGCGAACGGGCAAAATCTTCCTCATTGAATCCGCGCGCCTGCATTACCGCCATCGCCAGCGCGTCGCCCATCATCAGGGTGTTAACGGTGCTGGAGGTCGGGGCGAGGTGCATCGGGCAGGCTTCACGCTCAACGGAAATATCCAGCGTCGCTTTGGCGGCCAGCGCCAGCGGCGAGCGGGGTTTCCCGGTCATCGCCAGCAGGGCGACAGATTTTTCCTGCAGGCGCGGAATAATCAGATCCAGCTCTTTGGCCGAACCGGAGTAGGAGATAAACAGCATCACGTCGCGGCTTTCGATCATCCCGAGATCGCCGTGCAGCGCCTCTGCCGGATGCACGAAGAACGCCGGGGTACCGGTGCTGGCGAGCGTCGCGGCAATCTTCTTGCCGATATGGCCGGATTTACCGATGCCCGCCACAATCACTTTGCCTTCGCAGTGGATAATGGTATTGGCGGCGCGGACAAAATCCTCGCCCAGACGTTCCGGCAGGCGGCTGGCTTCCTGCAGCTCCAGCATCAGCGTCTGGCGGCCCGTTTCTAACAGAAAATCACTCATCTCTTTCTCCGGTTACGATCACGTCGATCCCTTTCTCTTCCAGCGCTTTTTTGAACGCCGGATCGATACCCGCGTCGGTAATCAGCTTATCAACGCTTTCGAGGCTACAGACAATATTGGGGCTTTTGCGGCCAAACTTCGACGAGTCGGCCATTAAAATCACCTCCCGCGCGGCGTTGCACATGGCTTTACTGACGCTGAACACCTCGTTAAACGTCGTGACGCCTGCGTTAAGGTCGATGCCGTCGGTGCCCATAAACAGTTTATCGAAGCTGAAGTGGTCGAAAGCGTTCTCCGCCAGCTGGCCGTGAAAGGACGCCGATTTTTTGCGGAAGGTGCCGCCGGGCATCAGGATGGTCTGCTCGCTGTCGAACTCGGACAGCGCGTTGACGATGTGCAGGCTGTTGGTCATCACCGTGATGTTGTTAAAGCGGCTGAGCAGGGGGATCATCTGCAGGACGGTACTGCCTGCGTCGAGGATGATGGAATCGCCGTCCTGGATAAATTTGACGGCGGCTTCGGCAATCAGCGCTTTCTGGTGGGTATTGATCAGCGTTTTGTGATCGATTGGCGGGTCCGCTTCGTCCTTGTTGAGCACCACGCCGCCGTAGGTGCGAATAACGGCGCCAGAGTTTTCGAGCAATACCAGGTCCTTGCGTATTGTCGTGCCGGTGGTGTCAAAGTAGTGGGCCAGATCCTCTACCGAGCATTTTCCCTGCTTTTGTAGATGCTCGAGAATGGCCGCCTGCCGCTGACGTGGTTTCATAGGCGCTTCGTTCCTTAGGTTGCGAAATGATAATTTCGCAAGTCTATAACTTTCACAACGAAATTATCCATGTTTCAGATTGAGCGCTAATGATAGTGCATTCTGACAGAGTGGATCATGGGGAAAGATCACATCAGGCTGCAATTCCTGTAACAAGAGGCCGTTGATTGCCTGGATTTTGGCCGGACGGGCAAATACCGTCATGCCACGCATGAGGAGGGAATCGCACACCCGGTCGTGCTCGTCCAGCGCTACGGCGACGACCACGCGCGGTTTAAAGCGTCCGCCGGAACGCCCGACGCCGACGCGGCCCTTCTGACACAGCGCATCAAACGCGCGGTTAAACTGGTGGATCTGCCAGCCGCCAAACGCCATCTGGCACAGCCAGGCGAGGGCGGCGACGGTGATGAGTGCGGTTACCATATCGACTCCTTGTTTTGTTCCCTCTCCCGGTGGGAGAGGGTTAGGGTGAGGGCATCAGGCCGCTCGATCAGAACATCACCTGCCCACCGGTCACGTTAATCGATTGCCCGGTGCAGTACGACGCTTTCGGACTGGCGTAAAACAGCAGCATGTTCAGCACGTCCTGATAGTCACACCCGCGCTTCAGCGGCACTTTATCAATGTAGTACTGCTCCACTTCCTCAGCCTTGATGCCGAGCTTGGTGGCGTACTGCGGCAGCAGGGACTGGAACATCGGCGATTTCAGCAGGTTGCCCAGCATCAGCGAGTGCACGGTAATCCCGTATTCGGCCAGATCCAACGCCAGGGACTGCGTCAGCCCCACGCCGCCAAACTTCGCCGCGCTGTACCCGGAGTTGTGCTTGCTGCCCACTTTCCCGGATTTTGAGTTGATCTGAATGATGCGCCCCTGAATCCCGTCGCGGATCATCAGGCGGGAAAACTCGCGGGCGCAAAGGAAATAGCCCACCAGATTCACCTGCAGCGAACGGTCAAAATCCCCCAGCTCGAAATCGCTGATAAACGCCGCTTTCGCAATTCCCGCGCTGTAGACCAGCAGATCGGTGCGCCCAAAAATCTCGTCCACGCCGCGGGCCAGCGCCATCACGCTCTGCTCGCTGGTGGCGTCGGCACCAAACCCGTATGCCATCCCTTCGCCAAACTCGGTGTTAATGGTGTCCGCCACGCGGGCGGCTTTTTCACTCTGAATGTCCACTACCGCCACGCGGTAGCCCTCTGCGGCAAGCCCACGGCAGAGGAACTCGCCTAAGGTTTGTCCCCCACCAATGACAACGGCAACCTGACTCATGTGACTCTCCTTAATTACGCAACAAATTTTAACGTGCAGCCTGGGGTGACAGACTGCGGAACCGGGCCATCCACGTGAACCGTACCGGGGTATTCCGCCTGCGGCTGGCCGTCGAAGCGCAGGGTGATGTGGCCGAGCTCGCGCAGGTTTTGCTCCGCCACGTCGCCGACGGCGGTGACGGCATAGCGCGCCTCGCCCAGCTCCAGCTGGCTTCCGGCCTTCAGCTCGCCGTTCAGTTCGCCGTGGCAGTGGATAAAGCAAAACTCTTCGATATCCGCCGGAGCGCCTTCGCGGAAGGTGATCAGCATCTGGTCGCTCAGCGCGTCCGCTGCGCTCTGGCCGATGCGGGTAATGGTGGTCTGGTAAATGACGTTCATTGCAGGAACCTCTTATTGATAGATAAAGCCGGAGACAAACCAGGCAATCAGCACCGTCGGCGCGCCCGTCAGGAAGCGGCTCACCAGCACGGACGGCACGCCCACGCGCACGGTGTCCTGGCGCGCTTCGGCCAGCGACAGCCCCACGGGGATGAAGTCGCACGCCGCCTGGGCGTTAATGGCAAACAGGGCGGGCAGGGCGAGGTGCGGGGGAATGTTCCCCAGTCCAATCTGCACGCCAATCAGCACGCCGATGACCTGAGCAATCACCGCGCCCGGGCCGAGGAACGGCGACAGCAGCGGGAAGGAGCAGATCAGCGCCAGCGTCACCAGCCCGAGCGGGTGGCTGGCGAGCGGGGCGAGGCCGTGGGCAATCCAGTCGCCCAGACCGGACGCCATGATGATGCCGATCAGCGCCGAGACGAACGCCATAAACGGCAGAATCGTTTTCAGCACCGTGTCGATAGTGTCGCGCCCGGACTGGAACAGCACCGCCACGGCGGAGCCCATCCCCATCCCGACCTTCGCCAGCAGGCCGTCGCTCTGCTCGGTGATTTTCTTGCTGGTGTCGTACTCGCGCGGGGCTGCTTTTTGCGGCGCGGCAGTGCCATTCACCAGAGTGATGTTGTCCTCCTTCACGCCCGAGACATAAATGTCCTCCAGGATGTACTGCGCCAGCGGGCCGGATTTCCCGGTGGAGTGAATATTCACCGTCGGAATGCGGCGCTTCGGATAGATGCCGCAGCGCAGCGTGCCGCCGCAGTCAATCACCGCCACGCCGATGTCCGCTTCCGGCGGCTCGCCTTCTTTAAAGCCGTCAACCGCTTCCCAGCCGGTCAGCTCGCGCAGCTTGTCGACAATCGCCGGGCGCGTGCCCGCGGTGATGTAGACGATCTTTTTGCCTTCGGTGGCGTCGAACTCCAGCGGGCCGCCCCAGCCGCCCGTGCCTTTCTCAATGCGGATCCGGTTCATGCTGTCGCTCCTGAAAGATGGACCTTCTGTTCAAGCTGGATGCCCATTTTTTTCTCGAAAATAGCGGTGGTGAGGTCAGTCACCCAGCCGCGGAAGAAGTTGGTCACCAGGCCAACCAGCAGGTAGCTCACCGCCAGCGGGCCGAGCGGCAGGCCAAGCGTGGTCAGGCCGCTGGCGATCCCGAGGTAGACAAACAGCTCTCCGGGGTTGATGTGCGGGAACAGGCCGTTCATCGAGTGGCAGCTGTAGGAGGCGGCGGCGTAGTAGCTCGGCTTGTACTTTTCCGGCATAAAGCGGCCGAGGCTTAAGGTCATCGGGTTACAGAAAACAAAGGTGCCGATGAATGGCAATATCAGGTAGCGGGACAGCGGGTTACCGGCGCAGCGCTGGGCAAAGCGTTCGATGCGCTGCTGGCCGATAAAGTTGATCAGCGCGTTCATGATCACCAGCAGGCTGATCAGCAGGGGCAGGATCCCGGTCACCATGCCGGTGAACACTTCTCCGCCTTTCTGAAACAGCCCGATGAACCACTCGGCGCCGTGGGTAATGGTCTCTATCATTCTTCTCTCCTGTGGGGCTTTTTTGTTTTTGTATAACTGCGGCTAATAATAATCACTTTGAAAGGTTTTAAAGTGTTAGTTAGATCTCACAATGAAAGAAAAATGTATTATTTTGAAAGTTAATTGATGGGGTGAATGATTTTCGGTGGAAAAAAGCGCGGATTTGCGTTGTGGAGGCGCGTACCGCTTCCTTGAGGTGTTGCGGATGCTTTACCATACTGGGTTCTTATCGAACCCGTTAAATGGATGTCTCATGTTCAAGCGTCGTTATGCAGCGCTGTTGCCTGCGCTTATCCTGCTGTCTGCCTGTAGCAGCAAACCTAAGACCGAAGCCGTTCAGCAAACGGCGGGCGCGCCTTCCGGGGGATTCCTGCTGGAGCCGCAGCACAATATGATGCAGATGGGAGGCGACTTCGCGAATAACCCGGCGGCCGAGCAGTTCATCGATAAAATGGTGAGCAAACACGGTTTCGACCGCCAGCAGCTGCATGAAATTTTGTCTCAGGCGAAGCGTCTGGACTACGTTCTGCGCCTGATGGACAGGCAGGGACCATCCGCCCAGGTGCCGAGCGGGCCGAACGGCGCGTGGCTGCGCTACCGCAAACAGTTTATTACCCCGGACAACGTGCAAAACGGCGTGGCGTTCTGGAACCAGTATGAAGATGCGCTCAACCGCGCGTGGCAGGTTTACGGCGTGCCGCCGGAAATCATCGTCGGGATTATCGGCGTAGAGACCCGCTGGGGGCGCGTGATGGGCAAAACCCGCATCCTCGACGCACTGGCGACACTCTCCTTTAACTACCCGCGCCGCGCGGAGTATTTCTCTTCCGAGCTGGAAACCTTCCTGCTGATGGCGCGCAACGAGCAGGACGATCCGCTCGATCTGAAAGGGTCATTTGCCGGCGCGATGGGCTACGGCCAGTTTATGCCGTCCTCCTATAAGCAGTATGCCGTCGACTTTAACGGGGATGGTCACATTAACCTGTGGGATCCGGTGGATGCCATCGGCAGCGTGGCGAACTACTTCAAAGCGCACGGCTGGACGCCGGGCGGCCAGGTTGCCGTGCAGGCGAACGGCGAAGCGTTTGGTCTGGAAAACGGCTTTAAAACCAAATACAGCGTTGCACAGCTGACGGCGGCAGGCTTAACGCCAACCCAGCCGCTGGGCAATGTTGACCAGGTGAGCCTGCTGCGTCTGGACGTGGGAACCGGCTACCAGTACTGGTACGGCATGCCGAACTTCTACACCATCACCCGCTACAACCATAGCACCCACTATGCGATGGCGGTGTGGCAACTGGGGCTGGCGGTATCGCAGGCTCGCGTCCCGGCGGCGTCGCCGTTTAGTCAGTAACTCGCCTTTTTCCGCCCTCTCCCTGTGGGAGAGGGCACCAGCGCGCACCTCTTCCCGCAGAAACATTTCGCCACACTCCCATTTCATTCCCGCCGTTTACATCTTCATCGCCTTTCATTATTGTTATGTTATAACATTATTTTTGAGTTGAAATATCCATGTCCCTGTTTTCTCTCTCATCCCCGGTTCGGCTGCTGCTGGCGATGGTGCTCATTCTTTTTCTCGGGCTGGCCGTGCGCTGGGCGGTGGCGCTGCCATGATCGTGATGAACGCACTGGTTGCGGGCTACGACCGCCAGCCCGTCACGCGTCCGCTTTCGGGCGTGATTGAACGCGGCAGCATGACCGCCATTATCGGCGCCAACGGCTGCGGCAAATCCACGCTGCTGAAAACCCTCGCCGGATTTATTCCGCCCGTCAGCGGCAGATTTCACTGGCAGGGTAGACGACCGGTAATCGGATGGCTGGCGCAGCGTCACGCGCTGGAAGCGCAATTTCCGCTGACCGTCCAGGACGTGGTGAGCATGGGCTGCTGGCCCGGAATTTCGCTTTTCGCCGGTTTTCGTCGCGAAGCGCGTCTGCGCATTAGTGGTGCACTTGAGCGCGTGGGGCTGGAGTCGATGGCGCTCTCCACCATTGATGAACTCTCCGGCGGCCAGTTTCAGCGCATGCTTTTTGCCCGCGTGTTAGTACAGCAGGCGCCGCTGGTGATGCTCGACGAGCCCTTCACCGGCGTTGATGAAGCGACCTGCAACGTGCTGATGGACCTGATGCTGGAGATGTATATGCAGGGGCAAACGCTGCTCGCGGTACTGCACGACAGCGAGCGCGTGGCGCGCCACTTCCCGCAGACGCTGCGGCTGGATGCTGACGCCCCCCAGTGGAAAACCGAACGGGTGAGGGTGGCATGATCTGGCACACATTCTTCCTGCCGTTTATCGAATTCGGCTTTATGCGCCGCGCGCTGGTGGTTTGCCTGGCGCTCTCCGTCAGCACCACCGCGCTCGGCGTGTTTCTTCAGCTGCGCCGGATGAGCCTGATGGGCGATGCGCTTTCTCACGCCATTTTGCCCGGTGTCGCCGTGGGGTATTTGCTCAGCGGGATGTCGCTGTTGGCTATGACCGTCGGCGGGTTTATCGCCGGGATTGCCGTTGCGCTGGTGGCCGGGCTGGTCAGCCGCCGCACGCCGCTGAAAGAGGATGCCAGCTTTGCCGGTTTTTACCTGGGGTCACTGGCGCTGGGCGTCACGCTGGTATCTCTGCGCGGCTCGAATGTCGATCTGCTGCATCTGCTGTTTGGCTCAATCCTCGCGGTGGACAACGACGCCGCGCTGTTTGTGACCGGCGTGTGCATCTTCACCCTTATCATGCTGGCTCTTTTTTACCGCGGGCTGGTGACGGAGGCGTTTGACACCGCCTGGCTGGAGGTGAATGCCCGCTGGCTACCAGGCGTATTGCACGGCCTGTTTCTGGCGCTGCTGGTCCTGAACCTGGTGGCCGGTTTTCAGGTGCTCGGCACGCTGATGGCCGTCGGGCTGATGATGCTCCCGGCGGTGGCGGCGCGCTGTTGGGTCCGCACCTTACCCGGATTACTCCTGATGGCTGGTATCAGCGGTATTTTCTGCGCGTGGCTGGGGCTAAGCTTCTCCTGGGCGGCAAGTTTACCCGCGGGGCCATCTATTGTGCTGACCGCCAGCGCGCTGTTCTTTATTTCCGTTTTATTTGGCACGCGCAGCAGGCTGGCTGGCAGCCTGCGGGCGCTTTATTAACGCAAGGGGAAACGATGAAAAGTACAGGATTAATCATGGCGCTAGCGCTGGGGATGATGTCGCATAGCGTGATGGCGAAAACGCTGAATGTGGTCACCAGCTTTTCGATACTGGGGGATATCGCGCAGGAGGTGGGGGGCGATCGTGTAAACGTGACGACGTTGGTGGGGCCGGACGGCGATCCCCATACCTTCGAACCGTCGCCTAAGGACAGCGCGGCGCTGAGCAAGGCTGACGTGGTCGTGGTCAACGGTTTGGGGCTGGAAGGCTGGCTCGACCGCCTGGTGAAAGCCTCCGGGTTCAAAGGCCAGCTGGTCGTCGCCTCAAACGGGGTGAAAACCCACACGCTTGAGGAAGATGGAAAGACCGTGACCGATCCGCACGCCTGGAACAGCGCGGCGAACGGTGCGCTGTATGCGCAAAATATTCTGAACGGGCTGGTGAAAGCCGATCCGGAAGACAAAGCGGCGCTGGAGGCTTCAGGAAAACCATACATTGCGCAACTGACTCAACTGGACAGCTGGGCCAAAACGCGCTTTAGCCAGATCCCGCAGGAAAAGCGCAAAGTGCTGACCAGCCATGACGCGTTTGGTTATTTTGGCCGCGCTTACGGCGTAACCTTCCTGGCACCTCAAGGACTCTCTTCAGAGAGCGAGGCCAGCGCGTCGCAGGTGGCGGAGATTATCAAGCAGATTAAAGCCGACGGCGTGAAAACGTGGTTTATGGAAAACCAGCTCGATCCGCGTCTGGTGAAGCAGATTGCGTCGGCGACGGGCGCACAGCCGGGCGGCGAACTTTACCCGGAAGCCCTGTCGGCAAAAGGTGGGGCAGCAGACACCTACGTTAAGGCGTTTCGCCATAATGTCGATACGCTTGCGAACAGCATGAAATAATATTTTTACAGCCGGTGCGCCCGCACCGGCTTTTTTCTGAAGCCCCCTCGTAAAACCTGAAGCGCATCCCCATATCTGACGAGAAAGTGCTATCTTGTGCTGCACGTTTTTCTCAAGCCTGGAGCAAGAATGACTGACCATGAATTGATGCAGCTAAGCGAGATCGTTGGCCTTGCCCTGAAGCAGCGTGGCGCGACTATTACCACCGCGGAATCCTGCACCGGCGGCTGGGTGGCGAAAGCGATTACCGATATCGCCGGCAGTTCCGCCTGGTTTGAACGTGGCTTTGTGACCTACAGTAACGAAGCTAAGGCGCAGATGATTGGCGTGCGCGAAGCCACGCTGGAACAGCATGGCGCGGTCAGCGAACCGGTTGTCATTGAAATGGCCATTGGCGCGCTGAAAGAGGCGAGGGCAGATTACGCCATTTCCATCAGCGGCATCGCGGGGCCGGACGGCGGCAGCGACGTGAAGCCTGTCGGCACCGTCTGGTTCGGGTTTGCCACGTCCAAAGGGGAAGGGATCACCCGCCGGGAGTGCTTCAGCGGCGATCGCGAAAGCGTGCGTCGTCAGGCTACCGTTTATGCGTTAAAAACGCTCTGGCAACAATTTCTACAAAATACTTGATACTGTATGACTATACAGTATAATTGCACCAACAGAACAGAAGTCCATGGTGAAGCGCAGTTGCTTCTCCCGGCATGACAGGAGTAATAATGGCTATCGACGAAAACAAACAGAAAGCGTTGGCGGCAGCACTGGGCCAGATCGAAAAGCAATTCGGTAAAGGCTCCATCATGCGCCTGGGTGAAGACCGTTCCATGGATGTGGAAACAATCTCCACCGGTTCGCTTTCTCTGGATATCGCACTGGGCGCGGGCGGTTTGCCGATGGGGCGTATCGTAGAAATCTACGGTCCGGAATCCTCAGGTAAAACGACGCTGACCCTGCAGGTTGTTGCAGCGGCGCAGCGCGAAGGTAAAACCTGTGCGTTTATCGATGCCGAGCACGCGCTGGACCCGGTCTATGCCCGTAAGCTGGGCGTTGATATCGACAACCTGCTGTGTTCCCAGCCGGACACCGGCGAGCAGGCGCTGGAAATTTGTGACGCGCTGGCACGCTCCGGTGCGGTTGACGTGATCATCGTCGACTCCGTTGCGGCGCTGACGCCAAAAGCGGAAATCGAAGGTGAAATCGGTGACTCTCACATGGGCCTCGCGGCACGTATGATGAGCCAGGCGATGCGTAAGCTGGCCGGTAACCTGAAGCAGTCCAATACGCTGCTGATCTTCATCAACCAGATCCGTATGAAAATTGGTGTGATGTTCGGTAACCCGGAAACCACCACCGGTGGTAACGCCCTGAAATTCTACGCCTCTGTCCGTCTGGATATCCGCCGTATCGGCGCGGTGAAAGAGGGCGAGAACGTGGTGGGTAGCGAAACCCGCGTGAAGGTTGTGAAGAACAAAATCGCAGCACCGTTCAAACAGGCTGAATTCCAGATCCTCTACGGCGAAGGTATCAACTTCCTCGGCGAGCTGGTTGACCTGGGCGTGAAAGAGAAGCTGATTGAAAAAGCGGGCGCCTGGTACAGCTACAACGGTGACAAGATTGGTCAGGGTAAAGCGAATGCTATCTCCTGGCTGAAAGAGAACCCGGCTGCGGCGAAAGAGATTGAGAAGAAGGTGCGTGAGCTTCTGCTGAACAACCAGGACTCCAAACCTGATTTCGTGGTGGATGCCGCGGATGCTGAAGAAACCAACGAAGACTTTTAAGTCTCTCGTGTAAAGATGAAGGGCTGCTGACGCGGCCCTTTTTGCATTTCTGATTCTGCAGGTTTTTTATGAGTGAACCGACATCACGCCGACCCGCCTACGCGCGCTTGCTGGATCGTGCGGTACGCATTCTCGCCGTGCGCGACCACAGTGAACAGGAGCTGCGGCGGAAGCTGTCAGCGCCCGTCATGAGCAAAAACGGGCCGGAAGAGATTGATGCCACTGCGGAAGACTACGACCGCGTGGTGGCCTGGTGCTATGAGCATCATTACCTGGACGATGACCGGTTTGCCTCGCGTTTTCTCGCCAGCCGTGGTCGCAAAGGGTATGGGCCCGCGCGCATCCGCCAGGAGCTTAACCAGAAAGGGGTGGCCAGGGAGTCCATCGAAAAAGCGATGCGCGAAAGCGACACGGACTGGTGCGAACTGGCAAAAGAGCAGGCGATTCGTAAGTACGGCGAACCGCTGCCGCGTGAATTTTCAGAAAAAGTCAAAATCCAGCGCTTTTTGCTCTACCGCGGCTTTCTGATGGAAGATATTCAGGATATCTGGCGTAATTTTGCCGATTGAACGCATGCGGGATTTTACTTCCCACTAAAGAAAACTTATCTTATTCCCACTTTTTCCAGTAGCTGGTCCGTCCAACGGTTTACCGATACAGGCTGGCTACGACATTTCGTTAGCTTGATTTCAGGATAATTATGAGCAAGAGCACCGCTGAGATCCGTCAGGCGTTTCTCGATTTTTTCCATAGTAAGGGACACCAGGTTGTTGCCAGCAGCTCCCTGGTACCGAACAACGATCCGACTCTGCTGTTTACCAACGCCGGGATGAACCAGTTCAAGGATGTGTTCCTTGGTCTCGACAAGCGTAATTATTCCCGCGCCACAACCTCACAGCGTTGCGTGCGTGCGGGCGGTAAACACAACGACCTGGAAAACGTCGGTTACACCGCGCGCCACCACACCTTCTTCGAAATGCTGGGTAACTTCAGCTTCGGCGACTACTTCAAACATGATGCCATTCAATACGCATGGGAGCTGCTGACCGGTGAAAACTGGTTCAACCTGCCGAAAGAGCGTCTGTGGGTGACCGTCTACGAAACCGATGACGAAGCGTTCGAAATCTGGGAAAAAGAAGTGGGTATCCCGCGCGAGCGTATTATTCGCATCGGTGATAACAAAGGCGCGCCATATGCGTCTGATAACTTCTGGCAGATGGGCGACACCGGTCCTTGCGGTCCGTGCACCGAGATCTTCTACGATCACGGCGACCATATCTGGGGCGGCCCTCCAGGCAGCCCGGAAGAAGACGGCGATCGCTATATTGAGATCTGGAACATCGTCTTCATGCAGTTCAACCGCCAGGCTGACGGCACCATGGAGCCGCTGCCGAAGCCGTCCGTTGATACCGGTATGGGCCTGGAGCGTATCGCCGCGGTTCTGCAGCACGTTAACTCCAACTACGAGATTGACCTGTTCAGCACTCTGATCAAAGCCGTTGCGAACGTTACCGGCGCGACCGATCTGAACAACAAATCGCTGCGCGTTATCGCAGACCATATTCGTTCCTGTGCGTTCCTGATTGCCGACGGCGTTATTCCGTCGAATGAAAACCGTGGCTACGTGCTGCGTCGCATCATTCGCCGTGCGATCCGTCACGGCAACATGCTGGGCGCGAAGGACACCTTCTTCTATAAACTCGTTGGGCCACTGATTGGCGTGATGGGGTCAGCCGGCGACGAGCTGAAACGCCAGCAGGCGCAGGTTGAGCAGGTTCTGAAAACCGAAGAAGAGCAGTTCGCTCGTACGCTGGAGCGCGGTCTGGCGCTGCTGGACGAAGAACTGGCGAAGCTTAAGGGCGACACGCTGGATGGCGAAACCGCTTTCCGCCTGTACGACACCTACGGCTTCCCGGTTGACCTGACGGCGGACGTTTGCCGCGAGCGCAACATCAAAGTTGATGAAGCAGGCTTTGAAGCCGCGATGGAAGAGCAGCGTCGTCGTGCGCGTGAGTCCAGCGGTTTCGGTGCAGACTACAACGCGATGATCCGCGTTGATAGCGCGTCTGAATTCAAAGGTTATGAGGCGCTGGAACTGACCGGTAAAGTGACCGCTCTGTTTGTTGACGGTAAAGCCGTAGACAGCATCAGCGCGGGCCAGGATGCGGTTGTCATTCTGGACAAAACGCCGTTCTACGCCGAATCCGGCGGCCAGGTTGGCGATAAAGGCGAACTGAAGGGCAATGGTTTCAGCTTCAGCGTCAGCGACACCCAGAAATACGGTCAGGCGATTGGTCACCAGGGCAAACTGGTTTCCGGTTCTCTGAAAGTGGGCGAGGGCGTCCAGGCTAACGTTGATGAAGCTCGCCGCGCGCGCATTCGTCTGAACCACTCGGCAACCCACCTGATGCACGCAGCCCTGCGCGACGTGCTGGGTACCCACGTTGCACAGAAAGGTTCTCTGGTAAACGATAAAGTGCTGCGCTTCGACTTCTCGCATTTTGAAGCGATGAAGCCGTCTGAAATTCGCGCGGTGGAAGACCTGGTGAACGCGCAGATCCGTCGTAACCTGCCAATTGAGACCCACATCATGGATCTTGAGGACGCGAAGAAAAAAGGTGCGATGGCGCTGTTTGGCGAGAAATATGACGAGCGCGTTCGCGTGCTGAGCATGGGCGACTTCTCTACCGAACTGTGCGGCGGTACTCACGCCTCGCGCACCGGTGACATCGGCCTGTTCCGCATTGTTTCCGAATCCGGTACGGCTGCAGGTGTGCGTCGTATTGAAGCGGTGACCGGTGAAGGCGCAATCGCCAGCCTGCATGCGCAGAGCGATCAGCTGCACGACATCGCGCAGCTGCTGAAAGGCGATAGCCAGAATCTGGGCGAGAAAGTGCGCGTTGCGCTGGATCGCACGCGTCAGCTGGAAAAAGAGCTGCAGCAGCTGAAAGAGCAGGCTGCGGCGCAGGAGAGTGCAAACCTCTCCAGCAAGGCTGTAGACATTAAGGGCGTCAAACTGCTGGTCAGCGATCTGGCGGGCGTTGAGCCTAAGATGCTGCGTACTATGGTCGACGATCTCAAGAACCAGCTTGGTTCTACCGTTATCGTGCTGGCGACAGTGGCAGAAGGTAAGGTTTCTCTGATTGCGGGCGTCTCTAAGGATGTGACCGACCGCGTTAAAGCAGGGGAACTGATTGGTATGGTCGCTCAGCAGGTGGGCGGCAAGGGTGGCGGTCGTCCGGACATGGCGCAAGCCGGTGGTACGGATGCGGCGGCACTTCCTGCGGCATTAGCCAGCGTTGAAAGCTGGGTAAGCGCGAAACTGTAATAACTACAAAGCACAAGCAGACGCCATAGCGGCAACGTTATGGCGTCTTGTTCACTGTGCTATCGATAACGATAAAGTCAGGTTGAGTTTGTGTATATCGGCTAAACTTACGTTTAACAGAATGTGATGCCGTGACTGCTTACACTTTACGTGTTTGTCATCGCTTACTTTTTGGCGTTATATGATGGATAATGCCGGGATACAAGAGACCCGACTCTTTTAATCTTTCAAGGAGCAAAGAATGCTGATTCTGACTCGTCGAGTTGGTGAGACCCTCATGATTGGGGATGAGGTCACCGTGACAGTTTTAGGGGTAAAGGGTAACCAGGTACGTATTGGTGTTAACGCTCCTAAAGAAGTATCTGTCCACCGTGAAGAGATCTACCAGCGTATCCAGGCTGAAAAATCCCAGCAGTCCAGTTACTGATATTGTCGCGTCTCGCTGTNGGGCGAGACGCAACCCTCCCGCTATTTTTCCTGCTCAAAGTTACCGTTTAATTTCAATCGCTCTCTTTTTAACCACTCCGTTACCCTTAACTCGTCTCAATACCGCCATTTCGGCAGATGTTTTCTGTGGCGTTGCCTGCAAAATCCGCTTATAAAACACCCTCTTTGCGGCTTTTACATGCGAATTGCGTGTGATTTGTGCAAACGATAAAAGCTTTTGGAAAATTGTTTGACTTATAAGTCCCAGAAAGTAATATATGCGCCACGCAGCGACGAGAAGCTCTTAACGAGTCACTCGAAGCACTCGAAAGAGGCGTTGTGTGGTGAGGTGGCCGAGAGGCTGAAGGCGCTCCCCTGCTAAGGGAGTATGCGGTCAAAAGCTGCATCCGGGGTTCGAATCCCCGCCTCACCGCCATTTTGCATCCGTAGCTCAGCTGGATAGAGTACTCGGCTACGAACCGAGCGGTCGGAGGTTCGAATCCTCCCGGATGCACCATCTATTACTTCATATTGCTTTCGAAGTGATATGAATATCGAGCAGTACAGTAGTAAATCCCGATGCATCCGTAGCTCAGCTGGATAGAGTACTCGGCTACGAACCGAGCGGTCGGAGGTTCGAATCCTCCCGGATGCACCATTTACTATTTCTGAAAGCAGTTCCCTGATGCATCCGTAGCTCAGCTGGATAGAGTACTCGGCTACGAACCGAGCGGTCGGAGGTTCGAATCCTCCCGGATGCACCATTTACTGTTTCTAAAAGCATTTCCCCGATGCATCCGTAGCTCAGCTGGATAGAGTACTCGGCTACGAACCGAGCGGTCGGAGGTTCGAATCCTCCCGGATGCACCATCCCTTCTGTTATTCCCTTCGATGTTTAGTTCTTAATCACTCTCGTAGTTATCACTTCTCAATCAGCGACAAAAACCCCCTTTTACGATAAAGTAATGCTTTGTTAATCGTTTAGCGAGAGCACGATGTACGCACAGTATGACGGTTTGATCTTCGACATGGATGGCACCCTCCTGGATACTGAACCCACGCATCGTCAAGCCTGGACCGAGGTCCTTGGCCGCTACGGCATGCGTTTCGACCTTCAGGCGATGATTGCCCTCAACGGATCCCCAACCTGGCGTATTGCGCAGGCCGTGATTGAACTGAATCAGGCCGATCTCGACCCACACCTTCTCGCGCGTGAAAAAACCGATGCGGTAAAAGCCATGCTTTTAGATACCGTACGCCCTCTGCCACTGATTGATGTGGTAAAAGAGTGGCACGGGCGTCGCCCGATGTCTGTCGGGACGGGCAGCGAGAGCGCGATAGCAGAAGCGTTGCTCAACCATCTTGGCCTGCGCCACTATTTTTCTGCCGTGGTGGCCGCCGATCATGTTAAAAATCACAAGCCCGCGCCGGACACCTTCCTGCTTTGCGCAGAATTAATGGGCGTACCGGCGGCAAAATGCGTCGTGTTTGAAGATGCCGACTTCGGTATTCAGGCCGCGCGTGATGCCGGAATGGCGGCGGTGGATGTGCGCTTACTGTGAGTGACGCGCTGTCACTTGCCTCATTATTCGCCAGCAGTTTTCTAAGCGCCACGCTGTTACCGGGAAATTCGGAAGTGGTACTGGTGGCGATGCTGTTGTCCGGCGTGAGTCAGCCCTGGCTGCTTGTATTAATAGCAACAATGGGTAATAGCCTTGGAGGGCTGACTAACGTTATTCTTGGGCGTTTCTTTCCGCTGCGCGAAAAATCGCGCTGGCAGGAAAAGGCAGTCGGCTGGCTAAAACGCTATGGCGCTGCCACGCTGTTATTAAGCTGGATGCCTGTAATAGGCGATTTACTGTGTCTGCTGGCGGGATGGATGCGCATCTCCTGGGGACCGGTGCTCTTTTTTTTGTGCCTTGGCAAGGCGTTGCGCTATGTTCTCGTGGCGTGGGCAACACTACAGGGTATGACGTGGTGGCACTAATTGGTGGAATGAATACGCGACCTTCAATCGTCAACCATTACAATTATGCTGAGTAACATTACTTTGACAGGCGGGAGGTCAATTTGATCCCGGACGTATCTCAGGCGCTGGCCTGGCTGGAAAACCACCCTCAGGCTCTGAAGGGTATTCAGCGTGGTCTTGAGCGTGAAACGCTGCGCGTTAACGCGGACGGTAGCTTAGCGACGACGGGTCACCCGAAGGCGTTAGGCTCGGCGCTGACACATAAATGGATCACAACCGATTTCGCTGAAGCGCTGCTGGAGTTCATTACGCCGGTGGACGGCGATATTGATCATATGCTGACGATCCTGCGCGACATCCATCGCTACACCGCGCGCAATCTCGGCGATGAGCGTATGTGGCCGCTCAGCATGCCGTGCTATATCGAGCTGGGCCAGGAGATTGAGCTGGCGCAGTACGGCACGTCAAACATTGGTCGGCTGAAAACGCTCTATCGCGAAGGTCTTAAAAATCGCTACGGCGCGCTGATGCAGACGATCTCTGGCGTGCACTACAATTTCTCTTTGCCGATGGCGTTCTGGCAGGCGAAGGGGGGAGAAACGGATAAAGAAGCGATCTCCGCCGGTTATTTCCGTCTGATCCGCAACTATTACCGTTTTGGCTGGGTGATTCCGTATCTGTTTGGCGCGTCGCCTGCCATTTGTTCATCGTTCCTGCAGGGGAAACCGACCACGCTGCCGTTCGAAAAAACCGAGTGCGGAATGTACTATCTCCCGTACGCGACTTCTCTGCGCATGAGCGATCTGGGCTATACCAATAAATCGCAAAGCAATCTCGGTATTACGTTTAACGAATTGCACGAATATGTGGCAGGATTGAAGCGGGCGATTAAAACTCCGTCGGAAGAGTACGCGAAAATCGGCCTCGAAAAAGACGGAAAGCGCCTGCAAATCAACAGTAACGTATTGCAGATTGAAAACGAACTGTATGCGCCAATTCGTCCGAAGCGCGTGACGCACAGCGGTGAAACGCCGTCGGATGCGCTGCAGCGCGGCGGCATTGAATACATTGAAGTGCGCTCGCTGGACATCAACCCGTTCTCACCGATTGGCGTTGACGAGCAGCAGGTTCGCTTCCTGGATCTGTTTATGGTCTGGTGCGCGCTGGCGGATGCGCCGGAAATGAGTTCAGATGAACTGCTTTGTACGCGCACGAACTGGAACCGCGTGATTCTGGAAGGTCGTAAACCGGGTCTGACGCTGGGTATTGGCTGCGAAACAGCGCAGTTCCCGCTGGCTAAGGTTGGTAAGGATCTGTTCCGTGACCTGAAGCGTGTTGCCCGCACTCTGGACAGCATCGACGGCGGCGACGCGTATCAACAGATTTGCGACCAGCTGGTGGAATGCTTTGATAACCCGGAACTGACGTTCTCTGCGCGCATATTGCGCACCATGATCGAGCAGGGGATTGGCGGCACGGGGCGTTCACTCTCAGCGGAGTATCGTGAGATGCTGATGCAGGAGCCGTTAGAGATCCTGAGCGAAGCGGATTTTGTCGCGGAGCGCGACGCGTCCCTGGTGCGTCAGAAAGAGGTTGAAGCGGCGGATACGGAGTCGTTTGAGGCGTTTCTGGCGAAGCAGGCTTAAGCAGAAAAGAAAAAGGCCACATCGCTGTGGCCAAAATATACATCTCTGAATTCAGGGATGATGATAACAAATGCGCGTCTTTCATATACTCAGACGTGCATTCTGTAGAAGAGTTCAGTTTATTTTAAAAAAAATCACTATCGGAGGTGACGTATGCCGTTATTAGATAGCTTTACTGTCGACCATACCCGTATGGAAGCACCTGCAGTCCGCGTGGCGAAGACCATGCACACCCCGCACGGCGACACGATCACCGTCTTCGATCTGCGCTTCTGCGTGCCGAATAAAGAAGTGATGCCGGAGAAAGGCATTCACACCCTGGAACACCTGTTCGCCGGTTTCATGCGTGACCACCTGAACGGCAACGGCGTTGAGATCATCGACATCTCTCCGATGGGCTGCCGTACCGGCTTCTACATGAGCCTGATTGGTCAGCCTGAAGAGAAACGCGTCGCCGATGCGTGGAAAGCGGCGATGGAAGACGTGCTGAAAGTGAAAGAGCAGAACCAGATCCCTGAGCTGAACGTTTACCAGTGCGGCACTTACCAGATGCACTCTCTGGAAGAAGCCCAGGAAATTGCCCGTCACATCATCGAGCGTGACGTTCGCGTGAACAGCAATGAAGAGCTGGCCCTGCCAAAAGAAAAACTGCAGGAGCTGCACATCTAGTATTGTGCCTGTGGATGCCCGGTGGCGCTTCGCTGGCCGGGCCTACAATCCTCATGACGACAACCACCACCTTCTCCTTTACCCATCGCCCGCTTGTGCCGTTTTCGCATGATTATGCTCATGGCGATAGCGAGCCGTGGCATGAGCACGACTGCGCGCAGTTGCTGCACAGCCTGACGGGCGTCGTGCGGGTCGATACCGCATCCGGCTGCTGGGTAGTGCCGCCCGGGCGCGGCGTCTGGCTACCGGCGGGGACACAGCACTCGCTTCGCATCACCGGCAACGTTGCAGCCCGCACGCTGTTTATCGATCCGCTGGCGCGAGCCGATCTCCCGGCGACCTGTCAGATCGTGCAGATCTCCCCGCTGCTGCGCGAGCTGATCCTCACCTCCCTGACGCTACCGGAGTCGTACTCGCCGGGAAGCCGTGACGAGCGCGTGTATGAGCTCATTCTGGATGAAATTCGCATCATGCCGGTGCTGCCGTTTCACCTGCCGGAGCCGGAAAGTGAAGCGTTACGCCAGCTGTGTCGGCAGGTCCGTCAGTTACCAGGTGAAAGCTGGAGCGGTCAACAGAGCGCGAGCTTGCTCGGCATGAGCGAGCGTACGCTGAACCGCCATTTTCAGCAGCAGACCGGGTTAAGCTACGGCGAGTGGGTGAGAAGGGCGCGCCTGCTGGAAGCCTTAGTGCGGCTGGCGCAGGGCCAGCCGGTGCTGCGTGTGGCGCTGGATCTGGGATACGGCAGCCACAGCGCCTTTACGGCGATGTTCCGCCGGGCGATGGGTATCTCTCCCAGCGATTACTTTAAGAACGACTGACCGCGTTAAACAGCGCCTGAAGCGACGCGCGCGCCACGTCGCTGTCAATGCCCACGCCCCAGCTGCTGGTGCCGTCCTGGAACAGGCAGCGGATATAGGCCACCGAGCGGCTGTCGCTGCGTTCGCCCAGCGTATGTTCGTGATAATCCTTAATCACAAACGGCGCGTTGACCCAGCGGCTCAGGCCCTGCGCGGCAGCGGAGAGCAGACCGTTGCCCTGACCCTCCAGCTGGCGCGTTCCCCCCTGCGTGACAACGCTTGCCGTCAGCCGCAGCTGGCCGTCCTGCTGGCCGTCGCTGCGGTAGGATTGCAGCGCCAGCTGCGGCGTCGTTACCAGCCCGTAGCGGGTGCGGAAAAGCTGCCACAGTGCGTTCTGCGTCATTTCTTTCCCGTGGCGATCCGTTTCCTGCTGCACGTGCTGGCTAAAATCCTGCTGCAGGGCGCGGGGCAGCTTCAGGCCGTGGTTTTGCTCAATAAGCCAGGCGCTGCCGCTTTTTCCTGACTGGCTGTTCACGCGGATCACCGCTTCGTAGGTGCAGCCGATGTCCTGCGGATCGACGGGCAGATAGGGCATCTCCCAGCGATCGCCAGGCCTGCGGGCATCAAAGCCTTTCTTGATGGCGTCCTGGTGCGAGCCGGAGAAGGCGGTATAGGCCAGCCGTCCTGCCCACGGATGGCGCGGATGGACAGGCAACTGGTTGCAGGTCTCTACCGTTTCGACCACCCGATTCATATCGCTAAAGTCCAGATTGGGACTAATGCCCTGGCTGTAGAGGTTCATCGCCAGCGTTACCAGGCAAACGTTGCCCGTGCGTTCGCCGTTGCCAAAAAGGCAGCCCTCCACGCGGTCCGCGCCCGCCATCACCGCCAGCTCCGCGCTGGCGACGCCCGTTCCGCGGTCGTTATGCGGATGCACGCTGATGCACACGTCGCGGCGACGGCTGAAGTGGCGGCAGAAATACTCTATCTGATCGGCATAGACGTTCGGCGTACTGACCTCGACGGTAGCGGGTAAGTTGATCACCATTGGCCGTTCATCGCACGGCTGCCAGATCTCCGCCACGGCTTCACAAATCTCCAGCGCAAACTCCGGCTCGGTAAAGCAGAAGGTTTCCGGGGAGTACTCGTACTGCCAGCGGGTTTCAGGGTTCTCTTCACAAAGCTGGCGGATAAGCCGCGTGGCGCGGGTGGCCAGTTCGACGATCTGCGCTTTCTCCATACCGAACACCAGGCGGCGGAACAGCGGGGCGGTGGCGTTATACAGGTGGACGGTGGCCTGCTTCGCGCCGCGCAGGGATTCAAAAGTACGATGGATGAGATCTTCCCGCGCCTGTGTTAACACCTGAATCGTGACGTCATCCGGAATGCGGTTCTCTTCGATAAGCTGGCGGACAAAGTTGAAGTCGGTCTGCGAGGCGGACGGAAAGGCGACCTCAATCTCTTTAAATCCGCAGCCCAGCAGCAAATCCCAGAACTGCAGCTTGCGCGCGCTGTCCATCGGCTCGGCAAGCGCCTGGTTGCCGTCGCGTAAGTCTGTCGAAAGCCAGCGCGGCGCGCGGGTGATGGTCTGCTCTGGCCAGCGGCGGCCGGGCAATGAAACGGTGGGATAAGGCTGGTATTTGTCGGCGGGTGTGTTCAGCATGATGCGCTCCTGTTGTCTTTTCACTATCGTGAATTGATTTCAGGAGCGCTGCTTTATCGAAACTGACAATCGCTGTCGCGTTCTGGACAACGCGAATTAGTGCGCCCCTCCGCCGCCGCCACCGGCGCCAAACGGCGGTCTGGCAAACCACACCAGCCCCAGCAGGACGATGAAGATCCCCGCTGATATCCAGAAAATCTCGTTTGCCGAGATAATCAGCCCCTGGTTGGTGATCTGCTGGGCAATCCAGCCGGATGCCTGCTGCTCCGTCATCCCCATGCCCTGAAGCTGACTGTACATCTGCTGGGCATTCGGATTGTACGGGTTCACCGCTTCGGTCAGCTGGGCGTGGTGCATCGATTCACGGTTGGTCCACAGGGTGGTGGTGATCGACGTCCCGATGGAACCCGCTAGCGTACGGGTGAAGTTCGACAGGCTTGATGCCGCCGCCAGACGCTCAGGCGGCAGGCCAGAGAGCGTAATGGTGGTCAGCGGCATAAAGAAGCACGCCACCGCAAAGCCCTGAATGAACTGCGGCCACGCCGAGGCGCCAAAGTCCATTCCCGGCTCAAAGGTATACGCGCGCCAGTAGAAGCACACGGCGTACATAATGAAGCTGAACGTCACCAGCCGACGCATGTCGAGCTTGTGGGCGAAGCGGCCAATAATCGGCGACAGCAGAACCGGGATCACCCCAACGGGCGCCGAGGCCAGACCCGCCCAGGTCGCGGTATAGCCATACACCTCCTGCAACAGCTGCGGCAGCAGAACAATCGCGCCGAAGTAGAGCATATAGGCGAGGCTGATGCACAGGCAGCCGATGGTGAAGTTTCGCGATTTGAAGAGCGAGAGATCGACAATCGGGTTGTCGTCCGTCAGCTCCCAGACAATCAGGAAGCTTATTGACACCACCGCGACAATGGTCAGGATGATGATCTCCTGCGAGTTGAACCAGTCGAGTTCTTTACCGCGGTCGAGCATGATCTGCAGACTGCCGATACCCAGGATCAGCAGCGCCAGCCCGATGCTGTCGATACGGCGCTGTTCGGTGCGCGTCTCTCGTCCCCGCAGCGACTGCAGCGTCATCAATACCACGACGGCGCCAATCGGTACGTTGATAAAGAAGATCCAGCCCCAGTGGTAGTTATCGCTGATGTACCCGCCCAGAATCGGTCCGCAGATAGGCGCGACGATAACGGTCATTGACCACAGCGCCAGCGCGACCGAACGCTTTGCTGGGGGGTAGTTGCTCAGCAGCAAACTCTGCGACAGCGGGATCAGCGGCCCGGCGACAATCCCCTGAATGACGCGGAAGAAAATCAGCATCGTCAGGCTGCTGGACATGCCGCACGCCCAGGAGGCAAGAACAAACGCTACCGTGGACCAGAGGAACAGCTTCACCTCACCGACGCGCTTCGCCAGCCAGCCGGTGATAGGGATGGAGATGGCGTTTGCCACCCCAAACGAAGTAATGACCCAGGTCCCCTGGCTCAGCGACGAGCCAAGGTTGCCGGCGATGGTTGGGATCGCCACGTTTGCGATGGTGGAGTCCAGCACCTGCATGAATGTCGCCAGCGACAGCGCAATGGTCATAATGACCAGCTGCGCGCCTTCCAGCGGTTTTTGCGGCTTTTGCTGTTGCATAACGCTCACCTTCGGATTAACCGGCGTTTGCCTTCACGATGTCATCGATCAGTTTGTTGACCGGATCGAGGCTAATTTCACGGGCGTTACTTTCATAAACCGGGCTGCTACGCACCTGGCTTGCCAGGATCTGACCGTCGCGGTTGGCGGTATCGACCGTCACAAGCGTTGAGAGGCCGATACGCAGCGGGTGATCCGCCAGCTGTTTGGCATCCAGCTCGATACGCACGGGCAGACGCTGAACCACTTTGATCCAGTTGCCGGTGGCGTTTTGCGCAGGCAGCAGGGAGAAAGCGCTGCCGGTCCCCATATCCAGACCCACCACTTTCCCGGTGTACTTCACGTCATCGCCGTAGATATCGCTGACCACGGTTGCGGTCTGGCCGATACGCATATGGGCGAGCTGCGTCTCTTTAAAGTTGGCGTCTACCCACAGGTTGTCTGCCGGCACGACTGCCATCAGCGGCGTGGTCGGGCTAATCTGCGCCCCTGGCTGGACGGAACGGCGGGAGACGTAGCCGGTCATCGGGCTGACGATTTTGGTACGCTGCAGGGCAAGCCATGCGTTGCGTACTTCAGTCGCCGCCTGTTGTACAGTGGGCTGGTTTTCGAGGCTGGTGCCGAGCACCATCGCCTGGTTGGCGTTGTACTGTTGAATCGCCACGTCCAGCTGTGCCTGGGCACTGGCAACCGCGTCGCGCGCGTGCTGCAGCTCTTCACGGCCAATCAGGTTAGCGGTGCCGAGCGGTACACGGCGGTTCAGGTCGCTCTGCGCCTGCGCGAGTGCGGTTTTCTGCACGTCGATGTTGGCCTGCAGCTGTTTACTGTTGATCATCAGCTGGCGGGTTTGACGGACGCTGGAGGCCAGCGCGGTCTGGGCTTTCTCAAAGGCCTGCTGGGCGTCGGTTGGATCGAGGGTCACCAACACATCGCCTTTTTGCACAAAGTCGGTATTGTCAGCCCAGACTTTCGTCACGCTGCCCGACACCTGCGCCATAATCTGTACCTGGTTCCCTGCCACGTATGCGTCGTCAGTCTCTTCTGCATGACGCAATACTAAAAACCAATAGATCCCATATGCCACGGCAATAATAATAAAGAGCAAGGTCAACAGAAGAAGGGCACTTTTACGTTTGCCTTTCTTATTGGCCGGTTGCTGCGGGGTAGTGCTCTCCGCATTTGCGCTCATTGTTGTTCTCCACGATCTTCTTATTTTCACATCGGCTGAGCCGACCTGTTGTCAGAAAGGCCAGCAGTGTGACGTGCTGGCCTGTCGGTTTTCTTATATAAATCTGGATTGTTGAGCGTGTCGTCGCGTTAGCGCAGCGCCTCAAGAACAGCGCCTTCTTCATCCATCTGGTCCAGACGGGTGAGCAGCTTGCGAGTGATATGCTCAAGCTGGTCGCGCTCGGAAGTACTGAGGGCAGACCAGAGTTTGTGCAGGCAATTGTGCTGAGGTGGCAGCACCTCACGCAGGAACTGGTGACCTTTATCGGTCAATTGCAGATGCAGGCAGCGGCGATCGTTATCGCTTTCACGGCGCTCAATCCAGCCGCGCTTTTCCAGCTCATCGGCAATACGGGTCGCATTGGTACGGGACGATCCCAGCGCGCAGCTCAGCTCAGAAGGCTGAATGCTATGGTTTTCCTGAGACTCCAGCGTAATCAACGCCATAAACAACGTCTCGTTAATCCCTTGAGCTTTCAGCATTTTATTACGATTTTCCAGCAGCTTACCCTGCATGTGCATGCACAGGCGGGTCAGCAGGATTTCCTGATACGGGAAGTCCTCATGACGACTGGCGCGGAATTTAAGCATTTGTTCAATGGGCGTAAACGAACTATCCATTTTGGGCATAACCTCATTAATTACAGCCGATATAGTAACGATGGTGACAAATAATGTAAATGAATTATTTGTGCGGTTATATCCGCCAAACGAATGCCACCATCAAAGAGCGCCGGGTAAGTCCGTGACCCGGTGAGCACAGAAAGCGTAGGGTATAAACCCGCTGAAGAGAGGATGTGGGGACGGGGGTCTGAACTATTCATGCCAATTGTAGATATGTCACCCACATTAAAATTTCTGGGATAAATGATTACGTTTACATTAACAGACTGCCGGGCCCCTTTACACCCTAAGAGGCCCAAAGCAATGTAAAACTTAATGAATTGCTTCCTGACGATGATAGCCGCGCCACCATACAACCAGGTTAAGCGCGGCGACGAGTGCCCCTATCCCGCACACACCTGACCAGCCGGCATGCTGCCACGCCGACGCTGATATTAACGAACCCGCCGCACCACCAATGAAGTAGCTGGTCATGTATCCGGCCGTGAGGCGGTTACGCGCCTCGGGCTTCACGCGGTAAATCACGGTCTGGTTGGTGATGTGAACACCCTGTACGGTGAGATCGAGCACCAGAATACCGACGATCAGCGCCAGCACCGAGACGTGCCCATACCAGATGGCCGCCCAGGAGAGCAGGAGCAAAATCAGTCCGGCTGTCGTGGTCATGTGCGATTTGCCTTTATCAGCCAGCCCGCCTGCCGGGCGAGCGCCCAGTGCACCTGCTGCACCGGCCAGACCGAACAGACCAATCACCCCTTCGGAATAATTGAACGGCGGTGCTGCCAGCAGAAACGCCATCGACGTCCAGAGAATGCTGAAGTTGGCGAAGGTTAAACACCCCAGCAGAGCGCGGGTGCGCAGCAGTTTATCCTGCGTGAACAGGCTAAACACGGAGGCCAGAAGCTGCGGGTAATTCAGGTGGTTCTCCTGCTTCACCTTCGGCAGCCCGCGCCACAGCGCCAGCGCCATCACCACCATCAATACGCTCGCCACCCAGTAAACGGTGCGCCAGCCGCCGAGGCTTGCCAGCAGCCCGGCAACGGTTCGCGCCAGCAGAATGCCCAGCAGCAGGCCGCTCATGATAGTGCCGACCACTTTGCCGCGTTTTTCCGGCGAGGCGAGCGTTGCGGCGAGAGGCACCAGGATTTGCGCGACGACGGAGAAAAGCCCCGTTAGCGCGGTACCGACGATCATCATCGTCAGCGACTGGCTGCTGGCGGTGATCAGCATGCCGCCTGCCGCCAGAAGCGTCATAGAGACGATAAGCATCCGGCGCTCAAACATATCGCCTAATGGCACCAGGAACAGCAGCCCTGCCGCATAGCCGAGCTGCGCAGCGGTGACGATAAAGCCGGCGGAGCTGGCTGAAAGATCGAAGGCGCGCGCGATAGTATCAAGCAGAGGTTGTGCGTAATAGTTGCTGGCGACTGCCAGACCCGTTGCCACGGACATTAAAAGGATGAGTGCGGGGCTAAGCCCTTGAGATGTTTTTGTCATTAGTTTCAGGAATCGTGAGTTAAGTGATTATTTTTCCGGAAACCATAATAGCTAATGATTGAGAATGTTGGGGGATTGTTATGTGTGTGTTTGTGCGGTTAATCCCCTCACCCTAACCCTCTCCCCAGAGGGGGGGCGGGCCGGGGTGAGGGGTAAGGTTGTGTTGTGTTTTTACTTCTGCGCCGCAAGCGCCTCTTTCACCCAGCCATCAAACTGCTGCTGGTGGGCTTTGATCCAGCCATCCACGTGGCCTTTAACATCCGCCTCAGAGGATTTGCCCGCGTGCATCATCGCATTCTGGGCGTTGATGTCCGCCAGCGGCAGCTTCATCACCGAGAACAGCTTCGCCGCAGCCGGGTTTTTCTCCGCCCAGGCTTTGTTCGCCACGATGTGCATGGTGTTCACCGGGAAGCCATAGTTCATGCCGTTCGGCAGTTTGGTGTCGATATCTTTCTGCTCGCCGGGCAGGGAGGAGAACGGCACCTGTAACCACACCACGTCTTTGCCCGGCTTCAGCACGTCGCTCACCCAGTACGGCGTCCAGGTGTAGTAGATCACCGGCTTGCCTTCTTTAAAGCGGGCAATGGTGTCGGCCATCATCGCGGAGTAGTTGCCGTGGCTCACGTCGACGGTTTTCGCCAGATCGAACGCTTTGTTCTGGTGGTTAATCACCGCTTCGCAGCCCCAGCCCGGCGAGCAGCCCATCATGTCGGCCTTGCCGTCACCGTTGGTGTCGAACAGTCTGGCGATCTTCGGATCTTTCAGCTGCTCAATATTGGTGATGTGGTACTTATCAGCGGTTTTCTTGTCGATCAGATAACCCTGCGCCGCGCCGGTCACGAAGGTGCCTTCGCGATAGAATTTCTTATCGCCACCTGCGGCGGCATACATGTCGTCGTGCAGCGGCTGCCAGTTCACGGCGGTAAAGGTGGCATCACCGGAGGCAATCGAGGTGTAGCCCACGTTGTAATCCACTTCGCTCGGCGTGTTGACCGTATAGCCCAGCTTCTCCAGCGCGCGGCTGACGATCAGGGTCTGGAAGCTCTCTTCCGAAATGGTGCTCTGCACCGGCTGCACGGTAATGCCTTTGCCCGGCAGGTCAGCGGCAAACGTGCTGGTGGAGACAAGGGTGGCAAACGCTGTGGCAAAAAGTACGTTATGTCGCATCGTTGTTCCTTATTTTGTAAATGGGCGGGTCAGTAACCCGACAGGGCCGGTGGTGTACCAGCGACGGTTGCCGCGACTGCGTGAATCACGACCGACAGCCTGGGTCAGGCGGTCAAGGATAATGGCGAGGATCACAATTCCGACGCCGCCGACGGTCGCCAGCCCCATATCAAGACGGCCAATGCCGCGCAGCACCATCTGGCCGAGACCGCCAACGGCGATCATCGAGGCGATCACCACCATGGACAGCGCCAGCATCAGCGTCTGGTTAACGCCCGCCATAATGGTCGGCATCGCCAGCGGAAGCTGAACCTTAAACAGCATCTGACGCGGGCTGGCGCCGAACGAGCGCGAGGCCTCAATCAGATCCGCCGGCACCTGGTTAATGCCCAGGATCGTCAGGCGAATAATCGGCGGCAGGGCGAAGATAATGGTCACCACCACGCCCGGCACGTTACCGATGCCGAACAGCATCACGATAGGCACCAGATAGACGAACGCCGGGGTGGTCTGCATCGCATCCAGCAGGGGACGAATAATCTTCGCCGCCCGCGGGCTGCGCGCCAGCCAGATCCCCATCGGCAGGCCGATGACGATGCAGAAGAGCAGCGCAGTCAGCACCAGCGCCAGGGTAATCATCGCCTGAGACCACGCGCCAATCGCGCCGATGGCAATCAGGGAGATCAGCGTGGCGATGCCCATACCCGCGCTACCGAACTGCCATGCGATCAGCGAGAACAGGATTATCGCCACGGGCGCCGGCATGCCCAGCATCAGCTGCTGGAAGCCGTTCAGGATGTAATCCACCGGGATGCGGATCCCCTGGAACACCGGGCGGAAATGGGTAACGACCCAGTCGATCCCCTCTGTCACCCAGCTGTCCAGCGGGATCAGCGTCTTGTGGAACGGATCCATAATATTGAAATGCTCTGGCGCAGGCGCGGGTGCGCTATTGAGCCAGTCCGCCGCGCCGCCGCCGTCGGCAGGTGCGGGCGTGGAACCCCACGCATCGGCAGATTGCGCCGCGCTGTCCGCAGCTTCAGTGGTACCCCATGGGTTTGATTGATCAGCCATTGTTTGCCCCCTCGCGATCTAAAGCCTGTAGCAGCATCCGTTTTGAGATGATGCCAACGTACTGTTGTTCTTCACCGACAACCGGCACGGCGCAAGGCGCCTGACCCACGTGAGAGAGCAACTCGCTAAGCGGCGTTTCGGCGTCCACGGCAAGCGGAGCGTCAATCAACGCCGCATCGATTCCCTGGTTTTCGCTCAGGGCGGTTTTCAGAGAGTCGATGGAGACAACGCCGACAAATTTATTGCCGCGTTCAACCAGATAACCGTATTCACGGTCTTCATCCTGCAACAGCTTCAGCGCGGAGCGCGGGCCGAAGCCTGGCGTTTTTCGAATAATGCCGTTTGGCGTTCGGCGGGCAATATCTTTCGCGCTAAATACCTGGCTAATATCCACGCCGCGGAAGAAGGTGCGCACGTAATCATTCGCCGGATTATTCAGAATTTCATCCGGCGTACCGACCTGCACCACTTCGCCATTTTGCATAATGGCAATGCGGTCGCCAATACGCATGGCTTCATCGAGATCGTGAGAAATAAAGACAATGGTGCGCTGGTGTTTGGCCTGTAATTTTACCAGCTCATCCTGCATCTCGGTGCGAATTAAAGGATCGAGGGCTGAAAAGGCTTCATCCATTAATAATATGTCTGGATTAATGGCTAACGCGCGGGCTAATCCAACGCGCTGACGCATCCCGCCCGAAAGCTCGTCCGGGTAGGCATGAGCGTAATTTTCCAGCCCAACCTGACGCAAAGCATCCAGGGCTTTTTCCTGACGTTCCTGAGCGGGCGTGCCGGCTAATTCCATACCGAAGGCGGTATTATCGAGCACCGTCATATGCGGCATCAGCGCGAATGACTGAAACACCATTGCGATCTTCTTTCTGCGCACCTCGCGGAGTTCTGCGTCTGAGATTCTGGCGATATCCACGCCGTCAATCAGCACCTGTCCGCGGGTGGGTTCAATCAGGCGATTGAGAAGGCGAACCATAGTGGATTTACCCGAACCGGATAACCCCATGATGACAAAAATCTCGCCTTCTTCAATGGCCAGACTGGCGTCTTTAACGCCAAGCGACAGCCCGGTTTTTTCCAGAATTTGCTCTTTCGAAAGGCCTTTCTCAATATATTTGAATGCGCGCTGCGGGTGCTCGCCAAATATTTTATAAAGATTTTTCACTTCTAATTTAATTGCCATGCAATAGAGAGTGTCCTGTTATTTGTTTATGTCGATATGATTACCATGGTAAATTGTTAACGGGCATAACCCTAACATACTGACAATCTGAGGCAACCCTGAGTTGGCCTGACGCCGGAATTTTGCTGCAAGCGAAACGGCTGAATTTCCCATGAATAAAGGGCTGAGGACGGTTTGAATTTTTCTCAATTTTTTGCTGCTGCGTCGGGAAATTCGCCTGAATCGGTGTGATTCAGGCGAATATGACGAGGAAATTACAGTGTAGTGCCTGGTGAAATAGTGGTATGGAAATAATGAGATTTATATTTAATTAATGAACGTTAATTCATACATTAAAAATCCCAATCCTCATCTTCTGTCTCCACCGCTTTACCCATCACGTACGACGATCCGGACCCGGAGAAGAAATCGTGGTTTTCGTCCGCATTGGGCGACAGCGCCGCGAGGATCGCCGGGTTTACCTCCGCCATCTCCGGCGGGAAAAGCGCGTCGTAGCCCAGGTTCATCAGCGCTTTGTTCGCGTTGTAGCAGAGAAACGCTTTCACGTCCTCTTCCCAGCCCGTTCCGGCGTACAGCTCTTCGGTATAGCTCAACTCGTTGTCATACAGATCCATCAGCAAATCGAGGGCGAAACCTTTGAGTTCCTCGCGTTTTTCCGGGCTGACTTTCTCCAGCCCTTTCTGATACTTATAGCCGATGTAATACCCGTGCACCGCCTCGTCACGGATAATGAGGCGAATCAAATCGGCGGTGTTGGTGAGCTTGCCCCGGCTCGACCAGTACATGGGCAGCCAGAAGCCGGAATAGAAGAGGAAGGATTCCAGGAACACGCTGGCGATCTTCTTCTTCAGCGACTCGTCGGCGCGGTAATACTCCAGCACCAGCTCCGCCTTGCGCTGCAATGACGCGCTCTCTTCGCTCCAGGCGTAGGCCGCGTCCACGTCTTTGGTCTGGCACAGCGTCGAGAAAATCGAGCTGTAGGAGCGGGCGTGCACCGCCTCCATAAAGCTGATGTTTGACATCACCGCCTCTTCGTGCGGCGTCAGCGCATCGCTCATCAGCGCGGGGGCACCCACGGTATTCTGAATAGTGTCCAGCAGCGTCAGGCCGGTAAAGACGCGGATCGTCAGCTGCTGTTCGGCGTGGCTCAGCGTCTGCCAGGCTGGAATATCATTGGAGAGCGGCACCTTTTCCGGCAGCCAGAAGTTGCTGGTCAGGCGGTTCCACACCTCCAGGTCTTTATCGTCCTGAATCTTGTTCCAGTTAACGGCACTCACGCGTGACAGTTTCATCCTTTCTCCTTACAGCGCGCAGGACACGCAGCCTTCAATTTCGGTGCCTTCCAGCGCAAGCTGGCGCAGGCGAATGTAATACAGCGTTTTGATGCCTTTCTTCCAGGCGTAAATCTGCGCTTTGTTGATATCCCGCGTGGTGGCGGTGTCCGGGAAGAAGAGCGTCAGCGACAACCCCTGGTCAACGTGCTTCGTGGCCTCGGCGTAGGTATCAATGATTTTCTCCGGGCCGATCTCGTACGCGTCCTGGTACAGCGCCAGGTTCTCATTGGTCATAAACGGGGCAGGGTAGTAGACGCGTCCGGTTTTGCCTTCCTTACGGATCTCAATCTTCGACACGATCGGGTGAATGCTCGACGTGGCGTGATTGATATAGGAAATGGAGCCGGTCGGCGGCACCGCCTGCAGGTTCTGGTTATAAATGCCGTAGCGCATCACGTCGTCGCACAACTGCTGCCACATCTCGCGCGTCGGCAGGGGAATGCCGGCGCGGTCAAACAGCGCGCGCACTTTTTCGGTTTTCGGCTGCCAGTCGCCTTCCAGATACTGGCTGAAATACGCCCCGCTGGCGTAGCGCGACTGCTCAAAGCCTGCGAACCGCTGGTTGCGCTCGCGCGCCAGCATCATTGAGGTATGAAGCGCATGCCAGGTGACGGTGTAGAAATAGAGATTCGTGAAATCCAGCCCTTCCGGGCTGCCGTAGGCGATGCCTTCCCGTGCCAGATAGCCGTGCAGGTTCATCTGTCCCAGGCCGATGGCGTGCGACGCGGCGTTGCCCGCCTCGATGGACGGCACGCTGCGGATGTGGCTCATGTCCGATACCGCCGTCAGCCCGCGAACGGCAATCTCCACCGTGCGGCCAAAATCCGGCGAATCCATGGTGTGGGCAATATTCAGCGAGCCGAGGTTGCAGGAGATATCTTTGCCGATCTCCGCGTAGTCCAGGTTTTCGTCGTAAGCGGAGGCGCTGTTGACCTGCAAAATTTCCGAGCACAGGTTGCTCATGTTGATGCGCCCGGCAATCGGATTGGCGCGGTTTACCGTATCCTCGTACATGATGTACGGATAGCCGGATTCAAACTGAATTTCCGCAAGCGTCTGGAAGAAATCGCGGGCGTTGATGTATTTCTTGCAGATGCGATCGTCTGCAACCAGCTCGTCATAAAGCTCGCTTATCGCCACGTCGCCAAACGCTTTGCCGTAGATCCGCTCCACATCATATGGCGAGAAGAGCGCCATATCGGCATTCTCTTTGGCCAGCTTAAACGTGATATCCGGGATCGTCACGCCGAGCGACAGGGTTTTGATGCGGATTTTTTCGTCGGCGTTTTCGCGCTTGGTATCGAGAAAACGCAGGATGTCCGGGTGGTGCGCGTGCAGGTAAACCGCCCCCGCCCCCTGGCGCGCGCCAAGCTGGTTGGCATAGGAAAACGCATCTTCCAGCATCTTCATCACCGGGATGACGCCGGAAGACTGGTTTTCGATGCGTTTGATCGGCGCGCCCGCTTCCCGCAGGTTCGAGAGCAGAAACGCCACGCCGCCGCCGCGTTTGGAAAGCTGCAGCGCCGAGTTCACCGCACGGCCAATCGACTCCATATTGTCTTCGATGCGCAGCAGGAAGCAGGAGACCAGCTCGCCGCGCTGGGCCTTGCCGCAGTTGAGGAAGGTGGGCGTAGCGGGCTGGAAGCGGCCGGAGAGGATCTCATCCGTCAGCCGTTCAGCCAGCGCTTCATCGCCCTGGGCCAGCGTCAGGGCCACCATCACGGTGCGATCTTCAAAGCTTTCTAAATAGCGTTTGCCGTCGAAGGTTTTCAGGGTGTAGCTGGTGTAATACTTCCATGCGCCAAGAAACGTCTGGAAGCGAAAACCGCTGGCGTGCGCACGTTCAAACAGTCTTACCACGAAGGGACGATCGTAGCGGGCCAGGACGCGCTCCTCGTAGTAGCCCTCGTTAACCAGATAGTCGAGACGTTCATTCTGGCTTGAAAACGTCACGCTGTTGGGCCGCACGTGGGCGGCGAAAAAAGCCTCTACCGCCTCGCGATCTTTGCCAAACTGAATGCGCCCCTCCCGGTCATAGAGGTTAAGCATCGCGTTTAATGCGTGGTAGTCCGGCGTCGCCTGAATTACCCGTTCTGCGGTTGTCGTTGCCAAAATTCGTTCACTCCTTTACGCACGTTTTCTACGTCCTGCTGTGTCCCCATCAGTTCAAAACGATAGAGATACGGCACGCCGCATTTTTGAGAGATGACATCCCCGGCGCGGCCAAAGGCATCGCCAAAATTACGATTGCCCGCCGCGATCACGCCCCGAATCAGTACCCGGTTATGAGGATCGTTCAGAAAGCGGATCACCTGGCGGGGTACTGCTCCTGCCGTACCGCCGCCGCCATAGCTGGGCACCACCAGAATGTAAGGTTCGTCTACCTGAATGCGCTCCCGCTCATTGAGCGGAATACGCACCGCAGGCAGCCCGAGGCGCTCAATAAAGCGCAGCGTGTTTTCTGAGCTGCTGGAGAAGAAGACCAGCCCACTCATGCACGCGTGGCCTGAGCGCTCAGGCGGTTAATCATGTCCGGGCGAAAGCCAGACCAGCTGGTATCACCGGCAACCACTACCGGAAGCTGACGAAATCCCTGTTCGCGCAGGGTATCCGCGGCATCGGGCACCAGGTCGATATTTACCATCTCAAACGCCACGCCGCGGCTCTCCATCGCCCGTTTGGTGGCGTGGCACTGAACACAATCGTTACGAGTGTAAATAATAATGCTCATGATTCGTATTTCCATTTAGAATGAGAAAACGGCGCGAGTTAACGCGTCATAGAGTGTGTGTCTTTCTTAAGGGAATACTAGATGTAGTTGATAAAAGATTCAACCATACAAGATATGGGAAATTCAGATTAATATTGCCCTGATGATGAGCACAGCGGGGCAGGGCGGGCTGTACGGGTTTTCAGGCTTACAGGCATAAAAAAGCCCCGGCGCCTGAGGCTACCGGGGTTGAGAATGCGGGCTTACTTACGCAGGCTGAGCAGGGCTCCGACAAAAATGCCGACCGCCGCGACGGTTCCCAGCGTACACAGTGGTTTTTCACGTACGAAGGTCGTAGCACAGCTTGCCATGTCGCAGGCCGCCTGCGTAGCGCGTGAACGTCCGTTCATACGGGCGCGGGTTTCACGGAGCAGAGACTGAGCCTTACGTTTCGCAGCATCTGCTTCATCCTTTGCATCGGATCCCCAGGATTTCAGCACTTCCTCAAGCGTGTCCGCTAATTGGCTGACATCATTACGAATATCCTGCGCGTCGTCGTTAATATCGTTTCGGTTCGGTCTGTTAAACATACGATCCTCCGTAATTTTGTGTTCCCGTTTAGTTTAGTTCAGAAATTTAATATCTGAAGCGCGTCACGCGTTATCCGCCAGTTTATGGACTATTCTGAAAGCCCTGCTAATGCTGATTACTGTAAGGTTGCCGGGCAGGAAAAGATAACGAGGAAAAGATATGTATTTACGACCTGACGAGGTGGCACGCGTTCTTGAAAAAGAGGGATTCACCATGGATGAGGTGACGCCAAAAGCGTATGGATATCGCCGCGGCGAGAATTATGTTTATGTTAATCGTGAAGCCAGGATGGGACGTACCGCTCTCATTATTCACCCGACGCTGAAAGACAGAAGTCTGTCATTTGCTGAGCCTGCCTCGGATATTAAAACCTGCGATCACTATCAGCAATTTCCGCTCTATTTAGGCGGTGAACGGCATGAGCATTATGGTATTCCGCACGGTTTCAGTTCGCGTATGGCGCTGGAGCGGTTTCTGAAGGGACTGTTTGGCGACGTACAGTAAATCTGCGACTGGCTTTCGCCAGTCGCTTCACATTACGCTTTTACCTGGCCGTACTGGCTGACCTTAAACAGGCGGCGGCAGTAGTCGAGGAAATAGCCGTATACCGCACCCATCAGCATTGATACCACGATATTCGAACTGACCGCTGCGGCGATCTGGTGCCAGTCCGCGCCCACTGTCAGGAGAATAGCCACGTAGACCGGCGACTGGAACGTGACGTACGCCAGCACGTCGGCAAGATTTTTCATCCAGCCCGCCGGGCTGATGCGGCGCGCGAAACGCATAACGGCATCGCGGTATAGCCCGTAAGGCCATGCGATAATAATATTGACCGGGATCGCCACCAGACGAGAAGAAAGTGACTGCTCGAAGGTCATTCCGGAGAGGAATATTTCAATCAGCATGTTCACAACGGAACAGTAGACAACCATCGCGAAAGTATCCGCCACCGCGTGGCGCAGGCGAGATTGCGGCGAGAACATGTCTGAACTCCTTGAGAAGAACGCAGTGGAATCGGTTTTCCTTCAGCGGCTAGTGCTTTAGGTTGGTTTGTTTGAGGTGTATAGCGTATATCTCTATGTTTGAACTAACAACTAGTGATTAATTTTTATTTACTCGCCTTTTGTCCACAATATTCTCTAAAATTGGTTGTTTTTTATCCGGTTCGTTATAATCTGTCCCATCAAATGTTTTACTTATATAAATCAGTGGCTTAGATGTTTTGCTTTTGACGCAGAAATCCACTCCCCTGATGATAGCGCAGTATGCTGTGATTTGGATTAAAGTTGACCATTTATATTGATTCGGTGATTAGATCCACGTGTTTCCCGCCAATGCTATGCGCTATTATTAACGGCGATATTTAAATATATTTACATTTATGCCCGTTTGGACCTTTGGGTAGATATTTCAACTGAAATGAATTATTCTTGGGGCGATTTATCTATTTACCCCAAAGAAAAGGTTTTCAATAATATGTCTTTGACGTTACAGAATCTTAATAATATCCGAACCCTGCGCGCGATGGCGCGAGAATTAACCCTGGACGTTCTTGAGGAAATGCTGGAAAAGGTCAGGGTCGTTACTGAAGAAAAACGCAATGAGCTGGCGGAATTAGAGCAGCAGCGCGCTGAACAGCAGGAAAAAATTAATACCCTGCTGGAACTGATGAAAGCCGATGGTATTTCTCCGACTGACCTGCTGGGTTCAGAACTGGCGCAGGCGGGTAAACCGACTAAAAAGCGTAAACCGCGTGAAGCGAAATATCGCTTTATTGACCAGAACGGTGAAGAAAAAACGTGGACCGGCCAGGGCCGCACGCCGAAGCCTATTGCCAGCGCGCTGGCAGAGGGTAAATCACTGGATGATTTTCTGATCTAATACGTGGACCGGGCGGAACAAGCCGCCCGGTTGTCTGTTCAGCAGACGCCGAAATCACCTTCTTCGGTATACGGCGCCAAATCGGCCGCTTTCAGCGTATATTTCTCGCCTTGTTCATTGCTGGCCTGTACCGCCACCACGTTTTCACCGTTCACTTCGAGCACTTTCAGCTTTGGGCCGCCTTTAAGCGATTGCACATAATCACCGACAGAAAACATATAACCTCCTCATCGTTTTAGCGATCTTCACCTTAGCCGACGTCTGATGCCGGGTACAGCGTAATTCATTGATTACTGCTTATGAGGTATGACGGTTCCACGGCATCACTTTCAGCAACCGTGCCATACCGCAAAAACCTGTCACACCGGCGAACAGCAGCCCGGCACCGACGAAACCGCTCAGCAGGAAAAAGCCGCTGGAGACGCTATAACCCAGCACCACGCCGCAGAGAATCAGCAGCCCGGCGGCAATTTGTACCTGCCGCATCAGCGGGAGCGGCTGGGATTTATCTTCAACGGTCAGCAGCCCGGCCTGCTTCCAGCCCTGAATGCCCCCCTCAACCACGAAGGCCTGAGCCGGCAACGCTGCCTGCGCAAGACGCGCAGCATTGTTTGATGTCCGTGTCCCGGACTGACAGTGGAAAATCACCGTTTCACCAGGGGCAGCGTTGAGCCCGCCGGGTAAAGAATCCAGCGGTATGGAGCGTGCTGCCGGAATATGCTCGCGGGCATACTCATCGGGATCGCGAATATCAATCAGTTTTGCGCCTTCTTTAATAAGCGCGTTCGCCTGCTGTGGCGAAATAAGAGAAAGAGACATGATGTTTCCTTACGGTCAATTTATGAGTAGTAGAACATTTAAGGAAGGGCTTAAGCCAGTGTAAAGAGGGTAAAGGCAGGTAAAAGCGCGAGAGACGAATGGCAGTAACCCGTAAACTGGCTATGCTTAGAGAAATGTCTCTTTTTAATTTTCAATTGGTTAGCTTGCACGGAGTGATTATGGGTTTTTGGCGCGTTGTTTTTACGATTATTCTCCCGCCGCTGGGCGTGCTGCTTGGCAAGGGACTGGGCTGGGCGTTTATTCTGAACATCCTTCTGACCATCCTGGGTTACTTCCCGGGCCTTATCCACGCGTTTTGGGTGCAGACGAAAAACTAAGCACGCCACAGTAAATCACTGTATATACCGGTTAATACGCCTTCCGGGCCAAACTGCTGTTTGATCCAGCGCGTCACCTGGCCGGTCGCCGCATGCTGCGTGGCGAGCAGCATGCGCGAGTCCTGCCGCGGATTGTTAATACGCCGCGTGATGAGCAGACCGTCTTCCATCGCTTCTCTTGCCATGTATTCCGGCAAAAAGCCAATCCCTTCCCCCAGAATCTGGCACTGGCACTTGGTGTTGAAATCCGGCACCAGAATCGCCTCCTGACCGTGCAGCAGCCAGCCGACCTTCTTGTTGATGGTATGCGCGGTATCTTCCACCATGATGTTGGGGTACAGGCGCAACTGGCTCTCCGCTATCGGTTCGGGAACTAAGGCGAGGGGATGTTCCGGCGCGATGGCAAACACCCAGCGAATGGCGCCAATTTCGGTGTAATCAATCCCGCCGCCGTCCAGCAGCGTATCCGGCGCGCCAATCGCGATGTTGGCCTGATTGTTGATGATCGAATCCCATACGCCGTTATACACCTCGGTCGTCACCGTGATCTGGCAGGTGGGAAACTGCTTTTTCAGCACCTGCAGCAAACGCGCGGTATGGCGCGGCGTATACAAGAGCTGATTAATGCAGATGCGCACTCGCGCCTCGATGCCCTGCGAAATGGTATCAATCCCGCGCTTGATGGCGTGGAAGTCGTTCAGCAGGTCGGTGGCCTTACGGTAAAAATAAAACCCGGACTCCGTCAGCTCGATGCTGCGCGTGTTGCGCACAAACAGCACCACGTCCAGCCCGGTCTCCATGCGCTTAATGGTGTAGCTAATGGCGGAGGTCGTCACACCCAGCTCGGCGGCGGCTTTGCTGAAGCTGGCGAAGCGTGCCGCGGTGGTGAAGGCCAGCAGGTTCTCTTCGGTAAAGATGGAATTCATATCACAGCATCCTCAGCCATCAGTTTTGAACATATTTTAACAGCGCCGTTACATCATATTTGAAGTCTGTCACAGTTCTGACTATTTACGCGGAGCCGCGTCCTGCAAGGCTTTTACAACCATAAGGATAATGCTGCCTGAGGCGCTAAAAAACGGTAAACCATAAGAAAAAGGTTGCACAGACGCACGTTTTAGCCTGACTGTTGAATTTAACTCA
Source organism: Enterobacter sp. 22499 (assembly GCF_052044815.1). Classification (NCBI taxonomy): domain Bacteria; kingdom Pseudomonadati; phylum Pseudomonadota; class Gammaproteobacteria; order Enterobacterales; family Enterobacteriaceae; genus Enterobacter; species Enterobacter sp. 22499. The sequence goes on from NZ_JBQENR010000008.1 coordinate 111,273, forward strand.
ACAATGAATTGCGTGTCGATGAATCATTTTTAAGCGGATTCTTTTGTGATCAGGCTGTTGCTATTCTCAGGTCATCAGAAGTGAAACATTGGGAGACTGAATATGTCTGCAAACGCACTCGTTACGGAATTTCTGCTGGCGGCAGAAGAGGGCAACATCGACGCGCTAAAAGCCTGCCTGGATAACGGCGTGGATATTAACGCCACCAACCGCCAGAAAAGAACCGCCATTATTATTGCCAGCCTGAAAAAGCATTATGCCTGCGTGGAATTTTTAATTGCCGCCGGCGCGGATATTGATAAACAGGACCAGACCTGTTTTAACCCCTTCCTGATAAGCTGCCTGACTAATGATTTAACCCTGCTGCGCATCGTTCTTCCGGCGAATCCGGATCTCGACCGTCTGACGCGCTTCGGCGGCGTAGGCATTACCCCTGCCAGTGAAAAAGGCCACGTTGAAATCGTGCGCGAGCTGCTGGAAAAAACCGATATTAACGTCAACCACACTAACTTTGTCGGCTGGACGCCGCTGCTGGAAGCCATCGTGCTGAATGACGGCGGCGCAAAGCAGCAGGAAATTGTGAAGCTGCTGCTGGATCACGGCGCGAACCCGCACATGACCGATAAATACGGCAAAACCCCGCTCGAACTGGCGCGGGAAAAAGGCTTCGATGCAATAGCCGACCTGCTGCTGGCGGCGGGCGCATAACGCATTCGGCCAGCCACGTCCGGCTGGCCGTTAATTCAAACAGTATTTTTACCGACGTGCATTCTGCGCGACGGCGGCCCCCTTTTATCCGTATTCAGGAGAAAACAATGCCAACCAAAATCGTCATAAAAAAGAACACGTATTTCGATTCGGTTTCCTTAATGTCGGTTTCCACCAAAGCCAATAAACTGCCGGGCGTCGAACAGGCGTTTGTGGCAATGGCGACGGAAATGAATAAAGGCGTTCTGAAAAATCTCGGGCTGCTCACGCCGGAATTAGCGGAAGCCAAAAATGGCGACCTGATGATCGTGATTAAAGGCGACGCGGCGAACGATGAAACGCTGGCGGAAATAGAAGCTTTATTTACCCATAAAGCGAGCGGCGGCACCCATGAAGCACGCTACGCGACAATTGCCAGCGCCAAAACGCATCGCCCGGACAGCAACCTGGCGGTCATTTCCGTCAACGGCACCTTTGCCGCCCGCGAAGCGCGTCAGGCGCTGGAAAACGATCTTAACGTCATGCTCTTTTCCGATAACGTGTCGCTCGACGACGAGCTGGCGCTGAAGCAGCTGGCGCATGAGAAAGGGCTGCTGATGATGGGGCCTGACTGCGGAACCGCCATCATCAACGGTGCGGGGCTGTGCTTCGCCAACGCGGTGCGTCGCGGGCCGATTGGGATTGTTGGCGCTTCCGGCACCGGCAGCCAAGAGCTGAGCGTACGCATTCACGAGTTCGGCGGCGGCGTGTCGCAGCTGATTGGCACCGGAGGGCGCGATCTCAGCGAGAAAATCGGCGGCCTGATGATGCTCGACGCCATCGACATGCTTGAGGCGGATGAGGGCACCCGGGTGATTGCGCTCATCTCCAAGCCGCCTGCGCCAGCGGTGGCAGAAAAGGTGCTGGCCCGCGCCAGAGCCTGCCGCAAGCCGGTGGTTGTTTGCTTCCTCGGCCGCAGCGAACCGCCCGCCGATGAAGACGGCCTGCAGTTTGCGCGTGGCACCAAAGAGGCGGCGCTGAAGGCGGTGCTGCTTACCGGCATTAAAAAAGAGTCCCTGGATCTGCATCCGCTCAACTGGCCTTTGATTGAAGAGGTGCGCGCCCGCCTGACCCCGCAGCAGAAGTACATTCGCGGCCTGTTCTGCGGCGGCACCCTGTGCGACGAAGCGATGTTTGCCGCGCTGGAGAAGTTCGACGATGTCTGGAGCAATATCCAGCCCGATCCGGCTAAGCGCCTGAAGGACATCAGCGTCAGCCAGGCCCACACCTTCCTTGACTTCGGTGACGACGACTTCACCAACGGCAAACCGCACCCAATGATCGACCCGACCAACCGCATCAGCCGCCTGCTACAGGAGGCGCGCGATCCGCAGGTGGGCGTCATCGTGATGGACTTCGTGCTCGGCTTCGGCGCGCACGAGGATCCGGTGGGGGTGATGATCGAGGCGATCAAAGAGGCACAGGCCATTGCGAAAGCCGATAACCGTCCGCTGGAGATCCTCGGCTACGTGCTCGGCACCGACCAGGATCCGCAGTCGCTGGCGCAGCAGTGCCAGCGGCTGACCGACGCAGGCGTCATCTGGGCCAGCAGCAGCACCAACACCGGATTACTGGCACGCGAATTTGTCTGCAAAGGGGAGAACGCATAATGACCACTTTATTCAACCAGCCGCTTAACGTCATTAACATCGGCATTGCGATGTTCAGCGACGACCTCAAAAAGCAGCACGTTCCCGTGACCCAGCTCGACTGGACGCCGCCGGGGCAGGGCAACATGCAGGTTGTTGAAGCGCTCGACCTGCTGGCAGAGAAACCGCTGGCGGAGAAGATCGCCGCCGCGAACAAAATCGCCCTTGAGCGCATCATCCAGTCTCACCCGGTGCTGGTGGGCTATGACCAGGCAATTAACGTAGTGCCGGGCATGACCCGCACCACCATTCTGCACGCCGGTCCGCCCGTCGCCTGGGAAAACATGTGCGGCGCGATGAAGGGCGCGGTTACCGGTGCGCTGGTATTTGAAGAGCTGGCAACGGATCTGGAGGGTGCCGCAAGGCTGGCGGCTTCAGGTGAGATCACCTTCTCGCCGTGCCACGAGCACGACTGCGTGGGCTCCATGGCGGGCGTCACCTCCGCGTCAATGTTTATGCACATCGTTGAGAACAAAACCTACGGCAACCGGGCGTTCACCAACCTCAGCGAGCAGATGGCGAAGATCCTGCGCATGGGGGCTAACGACCAGAGCGTGATCGACCGTCTGAACTGGATGCGCGACGTGCTCGGCCCGATGCTGCGCGACGCGATGAATATCATCGGCGAAATCGACCTGCGCCTGATGCTGGCCCAGGCGCTGCACATGGGCGACGAGTGCCACAACCGCAACAACGCCGGCACCACGCTGCTGATCCAGGCGCTGACGCCGGGGCTGATTCAGGCGGGCTACCCGGTGGAGCAGCAGCGCGAGGTGTTTGAGTTTGTCGCCAGCAGCGACTACTTCTCCGGCCCGACGTGGATGGCGATGTGTAAAGCCGCGCTGGATGCCGCTCACGGCATTGAATACAGCACCGTCGTGACCACCATGGCGCGCAACGGCTACGAGTTCGGCCTGCGCGTTTCCGGCCTGCCGGGGCAGTGGTTTACCGGTCCGGCGCAGCAGGTGATTGGTCCGATGTTCGCGGGCTACAAGCCGGAAGACTCCGGACTGGATATTGGCGACAGCGCCATCACCGAAACCTACGGCATCGGCGGCTTTGCGATGGCGACGGCACCGGCCATCGTTGCGCTGGTGGGCGGCACGGTTGAGGAAGCCATCGACTTCTCGCGCCAGATGCGCGAGATCACCCTCGGCGAGAACCCGAACGTCACCATTCCGCTGCTGTCGTTTATGGGCATTCCAACCGCCATCGATATCACCAGAGTGGCGGGCAGCGGCATTCTGCCGGTGATCAACACCGCCATTGCCCACAAAGACGCGGGCATCGGCATGATTGGGGCGGGCATCGTTCACCCGCCGTTTAGCTGTTTTGAAAAGGCGCTGTTGACCTTCCGCGATCGCTACGTTCTATAAGGTATGCATCCATGAAAAACATGAAACTGGAGTGGAAAAGAGGTGACTGGGCGGCCTATTTCGGGTTGATGACCAACAACCTGACTAATTTGCTGACCATGATGGGGTTGCTCATTTTTGTCGTCGGCATCCCGAAGGAGATTGTTTATGGACGCATCGCGCCGGCCTTCGGGCTGGCGGTGCTGGTAGCGAGCTTATGCTACACATGGTTTGGTCTGCAAATGGCGCGCACCACCGGACGTACGGACGTCACCGCGCTGCCGTCCGGCCCGAGCGCACCCTCGATTTTTACCGTGACCTTCCTGGTCCTGATGCCCGTCTACCAGCAAACCAGGGATGCGGATTTCGCGATTCAGATTGGCCTGGTGTGGTGCTTTGTGGAAGCAATGATCCTCGCGGGCGGCTCGTTCCTGGGTGAGACCATTCGCAAGATGATCCCGCGTACCGTGCTGCTGTCGTGCCTGTCCGGTCTTGGCCTGCTGCTGCTGGCGATGAACCCGATGTTGCAGGCGTTCGAAGCGCCCACCGTGTCGTTCATCGTTCTGCTGCTGATCTTCATTAACTGGTTCGGTAAAAAGCCGATTTTCGCCAAAATCCCGACCGGCCTGCTGCTGCTGATTGCCGGAACGGCGCTGGCGTGGATTTCCGGACTGCAAAGCCCGGATGCCATTAAGGCGTCCATGTCATCCTTCGGCTTTAACCCGCCGGAAGTGCACGTGGACAGCTTTATGCAGGGCCTGCCGCACGCGCTGCCTTATCTGGCGTCCGCCGTACCGCTGGGGCTGGCGAACTACATCTTTGACCTGGAGAACATCGAAAGCGCCCACGCAGCGGGGGATGAGTACCCGACCCGCAAGGTGATGCTGGCGAACGGCCTGGCTTCCATGCTCGGTTGCCTGATGGGCAACCCGTTCCCGGTCACGGTCTACGTGGGCCATCCCGGCTGGAAGGCGATGGGGGCGAGCATCGGCTACACGCTGGCGTCCGGCGTGACCATGTTCATCGTGCCGCTGTTCGGGCTGGGGGCCTTTATGCTCGCCATCATACCGATGACCGCTATCGTGCCGATTCTGGTGTTTATCGGCGTCGTCACCGCCAACCAGGTGGTGCGGGAAACGCCGAAAGTGGAGGTGCCCGTCATCTTTATCTGCCTGTTCCCGTGGATCGCTAACTGGGCGCTGACCATGATGAATAGCGTGATGAGCGCGGCGGGAACCAGCGCGGCGAAAATTGGCACCGACGTGCTGCACAGCAAAGGGATCTACTACGAGGGGCTGATGCACCTCGGCAACGGTGCGCCGCTCGCCAGCATGCTCTGGGGCTGTATCGCTATCTTCGCCATCATCAACAAACCGCTGCGCGGGGCCGTCGCCGCCGCAGGAGGCGCGCTGCTGGCGCTGTTTGGCGTGATCCACGCGCCAGTGGTGGGCTTTGCCGAGGGCAGTTCCCTGATGTTCGTCACGGCCTACCTGATGATGGGCGGCATGTTTGTGGTGAAGCATTTCCTCGACAGCCGCGAAGTTGCGAGCGCTGAAGTTACTGTTGCGAAGGAAAACGTATGAAAGAGCTAATGGTCGTCGCCATCGGCGGCAACAGCATTATCAAAGACAACGCCAGCCAGTCGGTTGAACATCAGGCGCAGGCGGTCAAAGCGGTGGCCGAGTCGGTGCTCGAAATGCTGGCCTCCGACTATGACATCGTCCTCACCCACGGCAACGGGCCGCAGGTGGGGCTGGATCTGCGCCGCGCCGAGATCGCTCACGAGCGGGAAGGGCTGCCGCTGACCCCGCTGGCAAACTGCGTGGCGGATACCCAGGGCGGCATCGGCTACCTGATCCAACAGGCGCTCAACAACCGCCTGGCGGCGCGCGGCGAGCAAAAGGCGGTCACGGTCGTCACCCAGGTAGAGGTGGATAAAAACGATCCCGGCTTTACGCACCCGACAAAACCGATCGGCGCGTTCTTCAGCGAGGCGCAGCGCGACGAGCTACAGCTCGCGCACCCGGACTGGCATTTTGTCGAGGATTCAGGCCGGGGCTATCGCCGCGTGGTGGCCTCGCCCCAGCCGCTGCGCATCGTCGAGGCGGATGCGATTAAGGCGCTAACGCAGAAAGGTTTTGTGGTCATCGGCGCGGGCGGCGGAGGCATTCCCGTGGTGCGCAGCGAGCAGGGGGATTATCAGAGCGTGGATGCGGTTATCGATAAAGATCTCTCCACCGCGCTGCTGGCCCGCGAGATTTGCGCCGACGTGCTGGTGATAACCACCGGCGTGGAGAAAGTCTGCGTTAACTTCGGCAAGCCAGACCAGCAGGCGCTGGACACCGTCAGCGTGGCGCAGATGACGCGCTACATGGACGAAGGACACTTTCCGGCGGGCAGCATGCTGCCCAAAATCGTCGCCTCGCTGGCATTTTTACGCCACGGCGGCAGGCGGGTGATCATCACCTCGCCGGACTGCCTGCCCGCGGCGCTGCGCGGTGAAACGGGTACCCACATTGTTAATGAAGGAAGATAAGATGAGTGAAAACAAAAGCCGCCGCGAGTTTATCAGCCAGAGCGGCAAAATGGTCACCGCCTGCGCGCTGTTTGGCGCCACCGGCTCCGTCGCGTATGCTGCCGACTCTGCAAAGGCAACCTGCGAGACGGGGAAACCGATGAACATCACTGCAAAACATTACTATCTGGACAACGTGCTGCTTGAAGCCGGGTTTAATTTCGAGGGCAGCGTGGCGACGAGCACCCGCACCGAGCTGAAAACGCTGGAGATAAAAGACGGGAAAATTGTCGCCCTGCGCGATAACGGCAGCCACGCCGACGCGACCCTTCCGCACTACGACGCGGGTAAAAAGCTGATGCTTCCGGCGATGCGCGACATGCACATTCACCTGGATAAAACCTTCTACGGCGGCCCGTGGCGCTCCCTGAACCGTCCGGCGGGCACCACCATTCAGGACATGATCCGCCTGGAGCAGAAGCTGCTGCCGGAGTTACAGCCCTACACGCAAGAACGCGCCGAAAAGCTGATCGACCTGATCCAGTCCAAAGGCTCCACCATCGCCCGCAGCCACTGCAATATTGAGCCGGTTTCCGGCCTGAAAAACCTGGAAAATTTGCAGGCGGTGCTGGCGCGCCGCAGCGCAGGTTTTGACTGCGAAATCGTTGCCTTCCCGCAGCACGGCCTGCTGCTCTCCAACGCTGAAAAGCTGATGCGCGAGGCGATGCAGGCGGGGGCGCACTACGTAGGCGGGCTGGACCCAACCAGCGTTGACGGCGCGATGGAGAAATCGCTCGATACTATGTTCCAGATTGCGCTGGATTACGACAAAGGGGTGGATATTCACCTCCATGAAACCAGCCCGGCGGGCGTGGCGGCGGTGAACTACATGGTGGAAACCGTGGAGAAAACGCCGGAGCTGAAGGGGAAGCTGACCATCAGCCACGCCTTCGCGCTGGCGACGCTCAACGAGCAGCAGGTGGATGAGATTGCCACCCGCATGGCGGCGCAGCAGGTGACCATCGCCTCCACCGTGCCGATTGGCACCCTGCACATGCCGCTGAAGCAACTGCGGGAGAAGGGCGTGTTTGTTATGACCGGCACCGACAGCGTGATCGACCACTGGTCGCCGTACGGTCTGGGTGACATGCTGGAGAAAGCCAATCTGTACGCCCAGCTCTATATTCGCCCGAACGAGCAGACGCTCTCCCGCGCGCTCGGCATCGCCACCGGCGACGTGCTGCCGCTGAACGATAAAGGTGAACGCGTATGGCCGAAAGCGCAGGACGACGCCAGCTTTGTGCTGGTGGACGCCTCCTGTTCCGCCGAGGCGGTGGCGCGCATTTCTCCGCGCACCGCGACGTTCCACAAGGGGAATCTCGTCTGGGGCACGGTCGCCTGACGCCACGATGGGGTATCGCTACAGGTGATACCCCGACAATCGCAACTCCCGATCAATCCACTCGACGAACTGCTGGATCTTCCACGCGCGTTCGTTCATGTGCGGCATCACCAGATGATGCGCGTTAATGGCGATTCCCATCTCATCCGGCAGCACCTGTACCAGCGAGCCATCCTTCAGGTGATCGGTAGCCATCATTTTGCTCTCCAGAATAAACCCCAGCCCCATGCGCGCCGCTTCAAAGCTCATGTAGGAACGGTCGAAGCTGAGGCTGAAATTGAGCCAGGGCCTGTCGATATTGTGCCAGGCGAACCATTTTTCCCAGTTCACCAGAGTGCTGGTGGAGGAGATAAGCGACTGTTGCAGCAGATCGGCGGGCGTGCTGATGGGATGCTCTTCTGCATAGCCCGGCGAGGCCAATACTACCAGCGTGTCGTTTTTAATGGTCATCACCCGGTAAGCATCCCAGTCCGGAATACCATGACGGATATCAATGTCGATATTATCTCTGGCGAACTGCAGGTTCTCATAGGAGCAGGTGAGATTGATGGTGATATCAGGATATTCGGCGCGGAATCTGCCCAGACGGCGCAACAGCCATGACAGTCCGAAGGTGGGGGAAGAGTGCACGCGAAGCACAGCATTGTCTTTTTCTTTCACGATCTGATCGGTGGCGCGCCCAATGGCGCTCATCGCCGCCGAGACCTCCCGCAGATATTTTTCTCCCGTCGGGGTGAGTTGAACCCCTTTGCCGCTGCGGATAAATAATTTCTTGCCCAGCCACGATTCCAGCGACGCGATCTGGTGGCTTACCGCCGAAGGCGTGACGTTGAGCTGTTCCGCCGCCTGATGGATGCTCAGGGCGTTAGCAACGGCGATAAACGCCTGCAAATTTCTGAGCGAGGGCAGCGATAACGTCTGGCGATCCTGCGCGGACATGGCCTACTCCTTACACGATAATTGATAAAAAACATAACATTGAGACTGCGAGCGGGCAATTTTATCCCGATGTTATTTTTTTGAGCTGTATCGCGAATCAAATTTATCTCAGCAATAAATGAGCTTTATTGAATGGCGTTTCATGGGTGAGCCGATATATTGACGTTGAACGCAATAATAAAACGACTCATGGTGTTCGAATAATGAGGTAAGTTATGTCTCGTATAGAACAAGCTGTCCCCTACATAAAGACTAAAAAAACCAATTACCGTTTCGTTGTGCTGGCATTAATTTTTATTGTTTATGCCATTAACTATGCTGACCGAACAAATATTGGTGCGGTACTGCCGTTTATCATTGACGAATTTCATATCAATAATTTCGAAGCCGGTGCCATCGCCAGCATGTTTTTTTTGGGATACGCCCTGAGCCAAATTCCTGCGGGCTTTTTTATTGCCAAAAAGGGAATTCGCGGCATGGTGGCACTGTCGATATTCGGCTTCTCTGCCTTTACCTGGCTGATGGGCACCGCAACCTCGGTTCTGGGCCTGAAGTGTATCCGCCTGGGGCTGGGGTTAACAGAGGGGCCGTGCCCGGTCGGGCTGGCCTCCACCATCAATAACTGGTTTCCGCCAAAGGAGAAGGCCACGGCCACGGGCGTCTACATCGCCGCCACCATGTTCGCGCCCATCCTCGTGCCGCCGCTGGCCGTGTGGATCGCCATGACCTGGGGCTGGCGCTGGGTCTTCTTCTCCTTTGCGATCCCAGGATTGGTCATTGCCGTCCTGTGGTATCTGCTGGTACGCACGAAGCCGTCCGAGAGCGCATTCGTCTCTAAAGCGGAGCTGGAGACCATTACCGCCGGTCAGGAGACGCCGGACGCCAGACGTGAAAACATCGTGATTTCACCGGGCTTTGCACGCCTCGATCGGCTGATCCGCGTGCGGGAGTTAGCCCCGGTAAGCACGGTGAAAGGGCTGTTTACCTCGAAGAATATTCTCGGCGACTGCCTGGCCTATTTTATGATGGTCAGCGTGCTGTACGGACTGTTGACGTGGATCCCGCTCTATCTGGTGAAAGAGAAAGGCTTTACGTTTATGAGCATGGGGCTGGTCGCCAGCATGCCGTGCATCGGTGGATTTATCGGTGCGATTTTTGGCGGCTACGTCTCAGACAAACTGCTCGGCCGCCGACGTAAACCGACCATGATGTTTACCGCCATCAGCACCGTTTTAATGATGGTCATTATGCTGAATATTCCGCAAAGCACCGTGGCGGTTTGCGTCGGACTATTTTTTGTCGGTCTCTGTCTGAATATTGGCTGGCCCGCTTTTACAGCTTATGGCATGGCTGTTGCGGACAGTAAAACCTATCCCATTGCCGCGTCCATCATCAATAGCGGCGGTAATCTCGGCGGATTTGTTTCCCCGATGCTGGCAGGTTATCTGCTGGATAAAACAGGTAGTTTTAATTCCGTGTTTGTTTATTTCGGTATTTGCGCAGCCATTGGCTTAATTATGATTATGCTGCTGGAAGAGCCGAAATAAATCATTAAATCTCTCTTGTCCGAATGGAGTAAATATATGCTACTGAAAAATAAAGTCGCCGTTATTACCGGCGCGGCTTCCGTACGCGGTTTGGGTTTCGCTACGGCGAAATTATATGCCGAACAGGGTGCGAAAGTGGTGATTATCGATTTAAACGCTGAAGCCAGCCGGGCTGCCGCCGTGAGCCTGGGCGACGAACATCTGGGCCTTGCGGCGAACGTCAGCAATGAATTACAGGTTAATGCCGCCATTGAGCAGGTGCTGGGGAAATACGGGCGCATCGATATTCTGGTGAATAACGCCGGCATTACTCAGCCGATCAAGCTGATGGATATCAAACGCGAAAATTACGATGCGGTGCTTGACGTCAGCCTGCGCGGCACGTTGCTAATGTCCCAGGCGGTTATTCCCACTATGCGCGCGCAAAAGTCGGGCAGCATCGTCTGCATTTCATCGGTATCGGCCCAGCGCGGCGGCGGCATCTTCGGCGGCCCACACTACAGCGCTGCAAAAGCGGGTGTGCTGGGACTGGCAAAAGCCATGGCGCGTGAGCTGGGGCCCGACAATGTGCGGGTAAACTGCATCACGCCGGGTCTTATCCAGACGGACATCACCGCAGGCAAGCTGAGCGATGAGATGAAAACGTCCATTCTGGCGGGCATTCCGCTTAACCGCCTCGGAGACGCGCAGGATATTGCCCGCGCCGCGCTGTTCCTCGGCAGCGACCTCTCTTCTTACTCCACCGGTATCACGCTCGACGTGAACGGCGGGATGCTGATCCATTAAGGAGATACGACGATGACGGATACCACAGTTCAACAGGTTGCCGCCGCGGCCTGGCGCATTCGCCGCTACGCGCTGCGCATGGGCGAAGTGCAGGGGCAGGGCTACATCGGGCAGGCGCTGGGCTATGCCGATGTGCTGGCCACCGCGTTTACCCACGGAATGAACCTTAAGCCGGGCGAGCCGGAGTGGGAAGGGCGTGACCGTTTTCTGCTCTCCCACGGCCATTACGCCATTGCCTGTTATGCGGCCCTGATTGAAGCCGGGATCGTTCCTGAAGAGGAGCTGGAGACCTACGGTGCGGACGACAGCCGCCTGCCGATGTCCGGTATGGCAACCTACACGCCAGGTATGGAGATCTCCGGCGGTTCGCTGGGGCAGGGCTTAAGCATTGGCGTTGGCATGGCGCTGGGGCTGAAGCACAAGCAGAGCGCGGCATGGGTCGTTAACTCCATGTCGGACGGCGAGCTGGACGAAGGGTCAACCTGGGAAGCGGCGATGTCGGCGGCACATCACGGCCTGTCGAACCTGATCGTGCTGGTGGACATTAACCGCCAGCAGGCGGATGGCAACTCGCACGCGATCCTCGGCTTTGAGCCGCTGGAGGATAAATGGACCTCCTTCGGCTGGTACGTGCAGCGCGTGAACGGCAACGATGTTCCTGCGCTGGTGACGGCGTTTGATAACGCCAAACGCTACCCGGAAAACCAGCCGCGCGTCATTTTGTGCGACACGATGATGGGCAAGGGCGTGCCGTTCCTCGAAAAGCGTGACAAGAACCATTTTATTCGCGTGGATGCTGACGAGTGGCAAAAGGCACTCGCCGTGCTGGATGCCAACAAACCTGAAGGAGTGCTGTAATGAGCCAGACCACGGAGAAAAAACCGCGTTTAACCACGTCGGCGATGATTGCCTCTATCGCGGAAGAGGGCCAGGAGACGCGCGCCGCACCGTTCGGCCACGCGCTGGTAAAGCTGGCGGAACAGCGACCGGAGATCGTCGGCATGACGGCGGATCTGTCAAAGTACACCGATCTACACATTTTTGCCCAGGCCTACCCGGAACGCTTCTTCCAGATGGGCATGGCCGAACAGCTGCTAATGGGGGCCGCGGGCGGCATGGCGAAAGAGGGCTTTATTCCTTTCGCCACAACCTATGCCGTCTTCGCTACCCGCCGCGCCTACGACTTTATCCATCAGGTGATTGCTGAAGAGCACCTGAACGTGAAGATCTGCGCGGCGCTGCCGGGGCTAACCACCGGTTACGGGCCGAGCCACCAGGCGACGGAAGATATTGCGATTATGCGCGGTATTCCGGGCATGACGATTATCGATCCCTGTGACGCAATCGACACGGAACAGGCGGTGCCGGCGATGGCAGCACACGATGGCCCTGTCTATATGCGCCTGCTGCGCGGCAAGGTGCCGGTGGTGCTGGACCAGTACAACTACCAGTTTAAGATTGGCAAAGCTGCGCTGCTGGAAGAGGGGAGCGATGTCCTGATCGTCGCCTCAGGCCTGATGACCATGCGTGCGCTGGAGGCGGCGAAGCAGCTGCGTAAGGATAACGTCAGCGTGGCGGTGCTGCACTCGCCCACCATTAAGCCGCTGGACGAAGAGACGATCCTGGCGCAGGCCGCGAAGCCGGGACGGCTGGTCATCGTGGCGGAAAACCACAGCAGCGTAGGCGGGTTGTGCGAAGCCGTCGCGTCGCTGTTGATGCGCAACCGCGTGAACGTGGATTTCGATACCGTCGCGCTGCCGGATGCGTTCCTTGATGCGGGCGCGTTGCCAACCCTTCATGACCGCTACGGGATCTCAACCACAGCCATGGTGGAGAAAATCCGGCGCAGGCTGTGATTTATCAGACGGATACGTTGCCAACGGGCGAGGGGTGCTTTACCCTCGCCTCTGTTGCGATAAAGGAGTCCGTCATGGCACAAAACATCTACGACAACCCGGCGTTTTTTGAAGGCTACGCTCAGCTTCCGCGCTCGGTTCAGGGGCTGGACGGTGCGCCTGAGTGGCCTGCGCTCAAGGCAATGCTGCCTGATTTAACCGGCAAAGCGGTTATCGATCTCGGCTGCGGTTACGGCTGGTTCTGCCGCGCGGCGCGCGCGCTGGGCGCGTCTGACGTTACGGGCGTCGATATCTCAGAAAAAATGCTTGCCCGCGCGGCTGAACTGACGGATGACGCGGAGATTCACTATCAGCGTAGCGATCTGGAATCTCTTCAGCTTCGCGAAAACAGTCTCGATCTGGTCTATAGCTCGCTGGCGCTACACTACCTGCCGGAGCTGGACACGCTATTCGCCAACGTTCATCGCGCGCTAAAACCGGGTGGCAGCCTGGTCTTCTCGATGGAGCACCCAATTTACACCTGCGCCACCCGTCAGGGCTGGCTGACCGACGACAGTGGCGAGCGGTTCTGGGGCGTGAACCATTATCAGGACGAAAGCCAGCGCGTCAGCAACTGGCTGGCGGATGGAGTGATTAAATACCACCGCACGCTGGGCACCACGCTTAACGCGCTGATAAAGGCCGGGTTAACGATAAGTGAAGTCAATGAGTGGGGACCAACGCAGGCGCAGATTGACGCCTGGCCTGCATTGTCTGAAGAGGCGGAGCGCCCGATGCTGGTGCTGATTTCCGCCCGTAAGGCTCAGTAACCTACCTTATACACCCGCCCGCTCTGCACCCCTTCCACGCTGCGGCGGTAGGCCTGGGCCACGGTCGCGGCGGGAACGCTTTCAAAGCCAGGGAAGAACCCGTCATATGCTTCGGCGGATTCCGTCAGTACCGTTGGGCTAATCAGGTTAATGCGGATCCCGCGCGGCAGTTCGCAGGCTGCGGCGCGGACAAACCCTTCCAGCGCCGCATTGACCGTGGTGGCATTCACGCCCTGCGCAATCGGCTCGTGCGCCACAATCCCGCTTATCAGCGTAATCGAGCCGCCTTCGTTCAGATAATGCTGGCCGGTCAGCGCCAGACGCACCTGCCCGAGCAGCTTATCCTGCAGGCCCTGGTTGAAGTCGCTGTCCTTCATGGTCGCGAGCGGGCCAAAGTAGAGACCACCGCTGGCGGAGACAATCGCATCCACCGGGCCGATTTTCTCAAACAGCGCCTGCACGCTCGCCTGCGAGGTGATATCCACCTGGTAGTCGCCCCGCGTGCGACCCACGCGGATGACCTCGTGACGACGGCTTAACTCTTCGGTTACGGCACGACCGACCGTACCGCTGGCACCAATAATGACGATTTTCATATCCGACTCCTCATGTTGTGAGCCCTCATTCTTTAATAAATAAAAATTCAGATAAACTGGGCTAAAGTTAGATGATTACTAACCAGGAGTTTGGAATATGGATAAGCTTCGCGGCATGGAGACGTTTATCGCGGTGGTAGAGAGCGGCAGCTTTACCGGCGCGGCGGCGCGGCTGGAGATGTCGGCGGTGATGGTCGGGAAATATATTGCGCTGCTCGAATCTCAGCTCGGCACGCGGCTGCTGGAGCGCAATACCCGTCGCCAGAGCCTGACCGACGCCGGACGCGTTTATTTCGAAGAGGCCAGGCGCGTGCTGGAGCAGGTCTCGATTGCCGAAAGCGCGGTTGAACGGCTGCGCGCGGCGCCCGCCGGCACCCTGCGCGTCACCGCCCCCACGTCGTTTGGCGGCTGCGCGATCGCCCCTCTGACGGCCACATTTTTGCAGCGCTACCCGGAAGTGCGTATCGAACTGGATCTCACCAACCGGATGGTCGATCTGGTGGAAGAGGGGGTCGATCTGGCCATTCGCATTGGCGATATCCGCAATGACGATCTGGTGGCGAAATATCTGTGTCCCTACAACATGGTGATCTGCGCCGCGCCGGATTATCTGGCGCGACACGGCACGCCGCAGACGCCCGCCGATCTGGTGGATCATCTGTGCCTGTCTCACACGGTGTGGACCGCGCGCAACGAGTGGCGTCTGCCGGGTGCGGAAGGGGAGGTGCGCTGGAAGCGGGATGCGATCTTAAGATGCAACGACGGCTACGGCTTACGCATGGCTGCGCGAGCCGGGGCAGGGCTGCTGCTGCAACCGGAAGTGCTGGTGGCGGAAGAGCTGGCAAGCGGCAGGCTGGTGCGTGTGCTGGAGCCGTTCACGCCCGCGCCGAGGCCGGTGCATTTACTGTGGCGTCAGGATTTGCGTCCCCTCCCTAAGCTAACGGAATTTATTGCTCATATTCTGCTAAGATTGGGCACAATATAAAAAAGAAGGTAATCAAAGAATGTCTGCAAACAAACTCGCCAGCAGCGCGCAGGGCCTGCAATCATCTGCCATCCGTGAATTATTAAAACATAGCAAAATGGCGGGCGTGATTTCGCTGGGCGGCGGTATTCCCAATCCGGACCTGTTCGATCGCGAAGGGCTTAAAATTGCCGCCGATGCCGTGTTGTCACAGAATTTTGGCGAGGCGTTCCAGTATGGCCTGACGGAAGGCGTACCGGGGCTGCGCGAAGAAATCAAACGCATCTGCGAGGGGCGCGGCATCGCCTGTAAGGCCGATGACGTGGTCATTACTTCCGGCTCTCAACAATCTCTGGACGTGCTGGCGCGTGCGTTAATTAATCCGGGCGATACGGTTGTCGTTGAACGTCCTACCTATCTCGCCGCGCTGCAGGTCTTTGGCCTGGCACAGGCGAATTTTGAATCCGTCGGCACCGACGGCGACGGCATGAAGGTCGATGAACTTGAAGCGTTGGTGGCGAAGAAAACCATCAAGGCGGTTTATATCGTTCCAACCTTTGGTAACCCTGGCGGCGTAACGCTTTCCGAAGCGCGCCGTAAACAGCTGGTGGAATTATCAAAGCGCTATGATTTCGTGATTATCGAAGACGATCCGTACAGCGAAATTAACTACACCGACGACGTGTTCCGCCCGCTGATTGCCCATGCGAAAGATATCGGCAATGAGGATAACGTGGTGTACACCTCTACCTTCTCCAAAATCCTCGCGCCGGGCACCCGCGTGGGCTGGGTGCTGGTGCCGGAATGGCTGAAGCGCGCGGTGGTGAACCTCAAGCAAACCACCGATCTGCACACCAGCACGCTGTCCCAGCTGATGACCTACGAGTACCTGAAAACCGGGCGTCTGGCGAACCAGATTAAAATGATCCGCGAGGCCTATCGCCAGAAATACCAGACGTTTGCAACGGAACTGGAAGCCGAGCTGGGCGATGTGATGTCGTTCCACAAGCCGAAGGGCGGGATGTTCCTGTGGGCAAAAATGAACAACGGCATGAATACGACGAAATGGCTGGAAAAAACCTTAAGCAACGGCGTGGTGTTTGTACCGGGCGAGTTCTTCTACTGCAACGAACCGGACCCGACAACGCTGCGCATGTCATTCGTCACCCCAACGGATGAGCAGCTTAAAGAAGCGGTTCGACGCCTGAAGATCTCCCTGTAACAGAGCGCGCATAACGGCAGTTGCCGTTGTGCGCGCAGGGTGAGCTTATTGTGTGGCGTGGGCGAGCGCGCGGTCTGAAGCATCGTCGCCGATCGTCTGCGTCACTTCATGGATACGACAGATTTTCCCCTCGCGCAGTGCGGCAAACATATACACCTCTAATTCCGCCTGGCGACCATCTGGATACGTCACCGTGGCCCAGTGCCGGTCTGCTAAAAGATTCTCGTGACAGGCCAGCTCTTCTACCCTGAATGCGATCGCGCGGATCTGCGAGCGGACGTGGTTCAGGTGCTGCACAAAACCCAGAAAATCAAGCGCGTGACCATCCGTGTACTGCTGGTAATCGGGCGTAAACACCTCTGCGGGATCTAATTCGCCTTTGAACAAGCGGCTTAACAGGCACGCCATTTTTTCGCGCTGTAGGGTATTGTCAGGCTGGGCTATCAGGGTTGTGATGATGCTCATGTTGGCTCCTTGTGTAGTTGAGCCACCATTATCCTTGACAGTCGACGGCGCAGTTTCTGTAATACGTCGATGAATAACGATTTTCGGCCAGGATAAGATGATCGGTACAGAGACGCTCCGCCATCCCGGCGGTTACCGCACCGCGTGGCACAGCCATCCCACCGGACAACTCTGGCGTATTGCAACGGGGCTGCTGGTGATTGAGACCCAACAGGGGCGTTCGGTTGTACCGGCAAACCATATTGGCTGGATCCCGTCGGGCCAGCAGCACGCCGCCTTTTCTGAAAGCGCGATAGAAGGCTGCGCTATCTATCTTGACCCTGCGTGCTGTGCAATGCTTCCCGATGCCCCCGCGCTGTTCGAGCCCGACGATCTCACTCATGCACTGTTTTCCCGCTTAAGCGTTGCAGAAAACGAGTACGATCCGCGAAAGCTCACCCTGCTGCTGGATGAGCTTGCCCTGACGTCTCAGGTGCACTTTTATCTGCCCGTACCGACGGATCTGCGTCTGAAGAACGTGGTCAGCCACTTGCTGCAGTGTGTCGATGATAATCAAACGGTCAAGAGCCATGCCAGCCATGCCGGGATGAGCGTGCGTACGTTTAACCGTCGATTTAGCGCCCAGACGGGAATGAACTTCGTCAACTGGCGGCAGCTGGCGCGCGTCATGCAGGCAATGGAGTGGCTGGCGGCGGGGAAGCCGGTGGGATGGATTGCGCTGTCCTGCGGCTACAGCAGCGTCAGCGCATTTATTGAGGTTTTCAGAATGTGGACCGGTAAAACGCCGGGGCAGTGGGGGATTAAAGGTGGCGCTATAGAGCCGGTTTGATTCAGGCCACATCCGGCTGGCCTGATTTCCTTTTTGCCATGATTTCTGCAATCGTTTTTATACGGCTCAACTCCTCCTGAGTCCGGGAATTGGTTTGCGCTTCCCAGACGTCGACGTTTAGCTGCAGGTTCAACCAGGATTCAATGGTGGTATCAAACGCCTTGGCCAGTCTGATTGCCATATCGGCCGTCAGTTTACGATTATTATTAACGAGAGCACTGATGGTGTTACGGTGCACGTTAAGCATTTCCGCGAGATCGCTAATTTTCAGATTGAGCGGCTCAAGATATTCATACTGCAACACATCGCCCGGCGTGGTGGGTTTGCGTAGAGCCTGTTGAAGAGTCATAGGTAATGCCTCATTTGTATGGCGTATACTTGTGCGGAGAGAGGTAGAGATCGTCTGCTTTGCCCTCTGACCACCTGAATACCAACCTGTATTGCCTGTTAACGCGAATCGCAGAGTACCCTGCAAGCGGGGGATTCAGCGATTCATACATATTGCCTGGCGGGGATCTCAGCTCCCGGTGCGAGGTGGCAGCGTTGATCATATCCAGCTTCCTCGCTAAGGCTGATTCAAGGCTTGAAGGGATCACATTGCTTGATTTCCCGTACAGAAAAAAATCCTTAAGCCATTGATCACGAAAATGATTAATCATAGCGCTTATGAGCTCCACTCCATGAAGCTATGTGGATAATAATGCACTCTTGCACAGTGCGCAAGTGCGTTTCGATTGGCGGCTATGTTACCCTGATGCAGGCTGAAGGAAAGCGGAAGGCGTCATTAAAAGCGGTTTCTTCGAGGCGGATTCCAGAAAAGGGGGATTGTGGTGTGGGTGCGGCATGATGCCCTCTCCCACAGGGCTGAAGAACCCCCACAAATTAATGCGAGCAGCGAATCATCCCCTCGCCCCTTTGGGGAGAGGGGGAAGGGGAAGATCGTAGCCGCTGCCCGGCGAAGTCTATCGCTCCCTCAGCGCCTCCTTCGCCCGGTTAAACGGCTTGATCAGATAATCCAGTACCGTTTTCTCTCCGGTCTTGATGTCCACTGTGGCAATCATCCCCGGCACGATCGAGAAATGCCTGCCCGCCTTATTCACCAGGTAATCCTGGCTGGTGCGGATAAACACGCGGTAGTAGAACACCTCCGGCTTGGCCTCGTCCTGGATAGTGTCCGGGGATATGGTCTCCACCACCCCGTGCAGCCCGCCGTAGATGGCGTAATCGTAGGCGGTGATCTTCACCAGCGCCTCCTGATTCGGGTGGATAAAGGCGATATCGCGCGGCGAGAGGCGGGTTTCAATCAGCAGATGATCGTCCACCGGCACAATCTCCATCAGCTCGCCGTTGGGCGGTATGACGCCGCCTATGGTGGTGACTTTGATGTTTTTCACGATCCCGCGCACCGGGGATTTTACCGTCAGGCGGGTGACGGAATCCTCGCGGCCTTTGAGGATCGCCGAGACCATATCCACCTCGGCGTTGGCCTTGGATAGCGCCTCGCGCGCCTGAACGTAGTACTGGGAACGCACGTCGGTGAGCTTCAGCTCCAGGTCGCTTTTCTGTCGCTGCAGGCGGAGCACTTCCACGTGGCTGGCGGCGCCGGTTTTTACCAGCCGCTGGGTGATTGCCAGCTCTTTGTTTGCGAGATCTAACGCTGAACGCAGTTCACGCTGCGTGTCCTCCAGCTGCGCGCGGCGCGAATTGTAGAGCCGCGTTTCGGCGGCGGTTAGTTCGGTCCATTTCTCCAGCGAAGGCGGGAACTTCAGCGGCAGATCGTTCACCTCGGCGTACAGACGGGCGCTGGAGGCAAGCGACGCGCGGTAGCGCGCCGCGCTTTCGCCGACGTTCGATTCGGAACGTGTTGGATCCAGCCGCGCCAGCACCTGTCCGGCCTGCACCTGATCGCCTTCGTGTACGTTCAGCTCGGTGAGGATCCCCCCGTCCAGCGACTGCAGCACCTGCTCGCGCGAGCTGGGGATCACTTTTCCGGTTCCCGTTGAGACTTCATCCAGCATCCCAAACCACGCCCAGACGCCCAGCGCCACAAACATCAGCAGCGAAAAGATCACAATCCGCCGCGCGCCGGTATAGCCGCTTTCGGAGTCGAGCGCATTATCCAGATCGTCCATCGCCGCTACGTCACGCTGACTGATTTTCATTTTTCCACTCCCGTCCGGTTGCTGCCTGCTGCTGTTGCTGCATGCGGCTGTTGTTCAGCGCCTGCGCTTTTGGCGCGTCCATGACCAGCATCCCATCTTTCAGCACGACCACGCGCTCCACCAGCTCCAGCACCGGCACGCGGTGGGTGGCGACAACCAGCGTCCGGTTGCCGAGCCACGCCCCCAGGCGCTGGATAAATTCCCGCTCGGTGTGTTCATCAAGGGAGGCGGTCGGCTCGTCCATCAGCACGATATTCGGATCGCGCAGCAGCATCCGCGCCAGCAAAATCGACTGCCGCTGCCCGCCGGACAATCCCACGCCGTTCTCCATGATCGGGTAGTCCAGACCCTTTGGCAGCTTCTGCACAAAGCTGGCCGCGCCGCACATCTCCAGCACCTCGAAGATCTCTTCGTCGGTGGCGCGCGGCATGCCGAGGGTGATGTTCTCGCGCAGGGTGCCGTAAAACAGCCGCGCGTTCTGGGTCATAAAGCCGACGTTTCGCCGCACGTCGGCCACGTCAAGATGCGGCAGGCTGAGGTTGTCGAGCCGCAACTCGCCGGCCGCCAGATCCATGCCGCCCGCCATCGCCTGCAGGAGAGTGGATTTGCCCGCGCCGTTACGCCCGAGGATCGCCACTTTCTCGCCCGGCCTGATCTCCAGACGGTTAATGCGCAGCGCCATGCGCGGATCTTCCGGCTGATAGCGGAACTGCGCCTGCTCGAAAAGATAGTGTCCGCGCAGCACGTCCTGGCGGATCGGCGTCTCTTCACGCTGATTTTCAGTAGGAAGCTGCATAATGCTGTCCAGCCCCTCTTTGGCGGCCTTAACCTGCTGCCAGCGGGCCAGCACGCCGCACAGCGTCGCCATCGGGGCGATCATCCGGGAGGCCAGCATCGAGGCGGCCACCACCGACCCGGTGGTCAGCGTGCCGTCAATCACCATCGGCGCGCCAACCACGATCACGGCGGCGTAAACCAGGCTCTGGACGGTCATCCCCCAGCTGATCAGGTTCTGGGTGAGCTCGCGGGTGCGCAGGCCGGATTCCGCGGTGATCTGGATATAGCTGTTCCACTGCTGCAAAAAGCGGTTCTCCGCCTGCATCAGCTTGATGTCCTCCAGCCCCTGCACGCTCTCCACCAGCACCGCGTTGCGCAGGGTGGATTCATGCGCCGACTGCTTCGCCAGCTCGGCCAGCTTTTTTTGCAGCAGCAGGCCCGGCAGCACCATGATTACCGCCGCTACCGGGGCGATCCACGCCAGCTGCGGCGCGATGATCGCCAGCACCACCACAAACAGGAAGAAGAAGGGCAGATCGACAATCGTCGAGATGGTGGAGGAGGTGACCATCTCGCGGATCTGCTCCAGCTCGCGCAACTGGGAGATAAAGCTGCCGGTGGAGCGCGGAATGGCGCTGTGGCGCAGCCGCAGCGCGTGGCCGAACACGCGATCCGAGACGCGCAGATCCGAGCGTTTGCCCAGCAGATCCATAATGTGCCCGCGCGCAACGCGCAGCACAAAGCCAAACAGGGTGGCGATCAGCACCCCGATGGTCAGCACGTAAAGCGTCGGGTAGGACTGGGCGGGGATCACCCGGTCATACACCTGCATGGAAAAGACAATGCCGGAGAGGGAGAGCACATTGATAAACAGCGCCGCCAGCATCACCCAGCTGTAGGGGCGCAGGTCGCGCATCACCAGCCGGTAGAGCCAGTCCGGACGGTACTTTGAGATGTAGGCGTCCACGCGGCTGTCCTTAAGCGCGGCCAGCGGACGCAGGGCGATAACGTGGCGGATGGCGGGCAGCATTGCGCTCATCGACAGGCGGTTGGTGTATGTCTTGTCGTCGAAAAAGCTGACCTCGAGCGTATCTTCTCCGTCGAAATTCTCGATCACGCCGATTTTTCCGTCGTTCAGCGCCACCACCACCGGCAGACGCCAGCTGTTGATCGACTGCTGATCGGCCGTCAGCAGCTGGAACGTCAGCCCGGCTTCACGGGCAAGCTGAGTCAGCGCGGGCACCATCGGTTTGCCTTTCAGCCACGGCGCGCCCGCGACGAGCGAGCCTGGCGAACAGGCAACGCGGTAGCGCGTGGCGACAAAGCCAAACGCCTGAGCCCACTGCTCCAGCGCCTCATCCGTCATCGTTTCCCCCTGCGGGATGTCGCGTTGCTTCATGGCTGGATCTCCACGGTCTGGATGGTGCGGTTATCAAGATCGAACGCATGACGCAATTGCCCGGTGTTATAGAGGCAGTTGAGCTGCAGCTGATGCAGCTGACCGAGGGTCTGCTGCTGGGTAAAGCGCGCCTGATAGACCTCCTGCTCGGCGTTGAGCACGTCCAGCAGCGGGCGCGAGCCGAGATCGAGATACTGCTGCTGGTAGAGCTCGCGAGTGCGGGCGCTGAGCGCCTCCTGGCGGCCCTGAATTTGCAGCGTGCTTTGCAGGCTCATGACCTGGCTGCGGGCCTCCAGCAGCTTCTGGCGGACATCGAGGCGCGTGCGCTGAATGGTCGACTGCGCCGCTTCCACCGCGTGACCGGCGGCGTTGCGTCGGGCGGTGAGTCCGCCGCCCTGATAGAGCGGCATCTGGACTTTCACCCAGGCGGAATATTGGGTGCGGTCCCGCGTTTCGTTACCCGCGTAGCGATCGTTCAGGTAGTGACGGACTTCCGGCTCCAGCGAGACGGTTGGCGTCATCTGCGCGTCGGCGTAGTCAAGGTTAGCCTGAGCGACGTTCGCCTGTGCCCAGGCGGCGAGGACCGCAGGCACCAGACGATCGTCCGGCTCGGCGATATCGCAACTGCGGGCCAGCTTCTGCGGAAAGTCATTGCTGATATCGTTCAGGCTGTTCCAGCCGAGAAAGCTCATCAGCGTGGCGCGGGCGCTGTCGAGGCTGGCCTGATACTGCATCAGCTGGGCGCGTGCCCCTTCAATGCGCGCGTCGGTCTGCACCACGTCAGACAGGGAAGTGGCCCCTTCGTCGTTACGCTGGCGGGTCAGGGTGCCTATTGATGAGAGGGCGTCAAGCTGCTCTTTGGCGGTGTCGACCATCTGCTGCCAGGTTTGCACCTGCACCATGGCGATAGCGGTATCGTGGGCGATGGTGTCGATACTGACCAGCACGTTGGCCTGCTGCTGGGCGACCCCGGCGTTTTCGGCCCGCACCTGGCTTGCCACTTTGCCGAAGTCGTAGAGCATCTGTGAAAGAGAGAGCACCAGCGACGGCGTAAAGCCGTTCTGGTCGCCGTCGTGGGAATACCCGTTGTCCATGCCGGCGTTGATTTGCGGATAGTATTTCGATTTGGCGACGTCGACCTCTTCGTTCTGTTCGTAGAGTTTGCCCACGGCTTCAGCGATCGCCGGGTGCCAGGTGACGGCGCGATTAACGGCCTCGCCAAGCTGTAGTGAACCGGGAGCGGCTTTGCCTGCCACCGGGGCGACGCGGCCATTCAGTGAGGGGAGTTCCTGCGTTTCGCGGAGCTGTCCGGTATTGATGGTTGCCGCCGGGTTTGCCGCGATGGCGGGTGCAGATATCAGGCAGCACGAGAGCCACCAGTAAGGCATCTTTATTCCCATGTCTTGTCCCTAATAAATAAGTACAGCTTTATTATTTATGCCCGGGCGCTGTGCGCCCGGGTCATGTCCTGCAGGTGCTATCAGGTAATGATGTGTTGCTGGTTCACAAGCTCGTCGTACGTGGTCTGCACGTTATCAAGCGTAACGAGTGCAGTATTAGTGTAGGTGCTCCCTGCGCCGTCACGGTCGATGGAGATCACAGTGTTGCTACCGCTTTGCGTGACATTGATATAATTCCCCAGCGAGGCGGTATTACCGTCCCAGCCCACCAGCAGATCGCCAATGTCGATCTTGTCTCCCTGCGCCAGGGAGAAGTTCGTCCAGTGGTCGCCGCCGGCGCTGGTGATGTTGCCCCCCGTCGCGTTGCCCGCCGTGCTGTTCAGCACCTGATAAATCAGCGTGTCGCCGTAGGCCGTACCGCTAATCACATCGTTATGCTCCGAACTGATAAATTTCGGCGCCATGTTGATGGTCAGCGACGCGGTGTCCGTGGTGCCGTTGGCATCGGTCAGGGTGTAGTTAAAGACCTCCTTCGTGGTAATGGTAGAGAGCGATATCCCCGGGTTGAGCGTATAGGTGTAACTGCCGTCTGCGGCAATCGCCAGCGTGCCGTAGTGACCCGTGATGCTCGACTGCGTGCTGCCGGTGTAGGGATCCAGCGTAGTGGTAATGCCGTCGTAGCCGGTAATGCTCACGCGGGTATCCACCGAGTGCAGCTGGTCCATCGTCCCTGCGGAACCGGTGCCGTCGAAAATGTTGCCGTCAACGGTGTGGGTGCCCGTGGCGTCGAACTGCGACAGCGAGTAGCTTGTGCCGGTGACGCTTGGGGTGATGGTGATATTTCCTACTCCCAGCGGCCCCATTCTGCCGGTATAGCTCAGGGTGTAGGTCCCCGCCTCCAGGTCGAGACCCGTCAGGTTGACCGTTGCCGTGCCGCCCAGCAGCAGCCCGCCGTTGAACGAGCCGGTTCTGACGGTGGTGGCGCCGTTGGTCAGCGTCCAGTCAACCGTCAACCCTGTAAGCGTCAGCAACGAGGCGACGTTAAACGACAGCACCACGTTGTGCAGCGCGGTATTGGCATCCACCACGAAGGTGCCGGAGCCGGAGCCCTGTGTTGAAGCGAGCAGCGCGGCGTTCCAGCTCGCCGACCCGACGGTTGTATCCGAGTACGCGGCGGTGTGGTGTACCGACGTCACGTCCATCGCGGTGCTGACATCATTCACCGCATCCATCGGCTGCGCGGTTGGGGTGATGTTGAGCGAAGCCGTGTCTTTCGTGCCGTCCGGCGCGGTAATGGTGTAGACGAAGGTATCCGGGGTGCTGATGTGGTCAACGCCGACGCCGCTATTCAGGGTGTAGGTGTACTCCCCGGCCGCGTTGATGCTCAGCGTACCGTACTCACCGGTAATGTTCGTCAGACCGCTGCTGTTCACCGCTACGCCATTAACCTCCGTCACCAGCGTGCCGACTGGCGCAATATCATCCGACAGAACGTCCCCGGTAGTGCTCGCGCTGACGCTCGCCACGCTGTAGACATGATCCTGCAGCACGTCCAGCGTGTAGGCCGTCAGGGCGGTGATCCCCGCAGCCGTATTCAGCAGGAACAGGTACTCACCGGCCGGCAGCTGCAGCGTCAGCTGAGGCGAGGTGCCGCCCAGCAGCGGCGCGCGCAGCCAGCCTGGTTCAACGCGCATCTGCTCGAAGGTCTGGGTCGCGTTGTTGAACTTGTAGACATACAGATCAAACACCGACGCCAGCGCCACGCCGCCCACGGAGGCCTGGATGGTCATGGTGCGGGTAGTGCCTTCCTCCACGTTATAGATGATGGGATTGGTCATATCGTCCAGCAGGTTCAGCCCCAGCGTGTTGCCGAGATTGATTCCCACCAGGGTAAAGCCGCCCTGGGACGACGTACCGTTGTCAATCGCGTTGACGGTGGTATCGAAGGTCAGCGAGTTCGTATCGTCAACCGCGACAATACCGCTGGTGGCGGTACCGGTGCCCAGCGACAGCACCAGATTCGCCGACGCGCTGACGCCGTTATGCGTGATGGTGTAGCTGAAGCTCTCCGTCCGGCCAATCACCGATGCGCTGGTGTTGGTCAGATCGTAGGTGTAACTGCCGTCGCGGTTAATGGTCAGCGTACCGTACTGACCCTGGATCACCGTGCCGTCGGCAGTGACGCTGGTGGTGACACCCTGGGCGTTGGTGACGGCCGTGACCGTTGCCCCTGCCGGAGCGTTGTCGCTGCCTGCGGTTGGGTCAACGTCGGTGATCACGTTACCGCCGAGGCTGGTATCGCCCGTAACGGTGCCCGGCCCGGTCTCTTTCACCGCCACGTCGAGGCTGGTGTAGGAGCCGGTTGCCAGCAGGTTGGTGTTATAGCTCAGCACGCGGTAGTTGCCGTCCGCCAGCCCGGTCAGGTTCAGCGACACGCCGGTTGCGCCGAGGGTCAGCAGGTCGGCAAACTGCGGCTGTCCGGTATCGACTACGGTAGTCCAGGTGTTGTTAACGGTGTCAAAGCGCTGTACCACCAGCTCAAGGGTGTTGAGCAGAGAGAGCACCGCGCCCGTGGCGTTGGCGTTCACGACGATATCCGCGCTGCCGCCGCTGCCCACGGTGAAGTTGACCTGAGCGGTGTCATTACCGAGCAGCGTCAGGACGTTGCCCACGGCGCCGACCAGCAGGAAGCCGTAGTCGCTGTACTGGCTGTTGGTAACGGTGGCCGTGGTGCTGAGATCCAGCTCTTCGACATTATTGCTGGCGGAGAGCGGCACCACTGGCGCAAGCGCCGAGCCGGGCTGCGAGATATTGCCCGCCGCGTCGGTGGCGGTGATTTGCAGCGTCTGGCCTTCAGTCTGTTTGTTAACGAAGGTGTAGCTGTACGTGCCGTTGCTGCCCGCTGTGGTCGTGACCGTCGAGCCGTCCGTGAGTCGGATGGTGACGGTACTGCCTGCTTCAGCATTCCCGGTTAATACGCTACCGTCGGCGTTGAAGGTTCCGGTTGGGGCAGTTGGCGCGGTCAGATCGACGATAATCGTCGTCACGGCCGATGCCGGGCTGGTGTTGCCTGCGGCATCGGTGGCCGTGGCGGTGAAGTTGTGGGTGCCCTGCGTCAGCGTGGTGGTTTCCGGCAGCGTCCAGTTGCCATTGCCGTCGGCGGTGACGGTGCCCACCAGCGTGATGCCATCGTAGATCCGTACCGTTGCATTCGCTTCGGCGGTCCCGCTCAGGGCCGGACGCGTGTCGTTGGTCGGGTTGGTGCCGGTTACCGGACCGATGACGCTGCCGACATCATCAATTACCGAGCTGATGACCGGCGCTGCCGGGGCAAGAGTATCGACGTTAATCGTGTACCCGGCGGTTGGCGCGCTGGCATTGCCCGTCGCATCGGTGGCGGTAAAGGTCAACGTGTGCGGGCCGTTGCCCAGCGCCGGAGAAGGCGTATAGCTCCACGCCCCGCCGGTGGCGATCACGCTGCCGATCTGCACGCCGTTATCGAAGATTTTCACCGTAGAACCCGCTTCCGCCGTACCGCTGAGGGTTGGCTGCGCGTCGTTGGTTATTCCTCCGTTCGCGACTGGCGTTGCCGCATTGCCGACGTCATCCAGAATGCTGGTGAGCACCGGCAGCGCTGGCGGTGCGGTGTCAATCGTCAGACTGAAGCTTGCGGACGACGCGCTGGTGTTGCCTGCGGCATCCGTAGCCTGCGCGGTGAAGCTGTGCGCCCCCTCTGTCAGCGTGGTATTGAGTAAGATACTCCAGCTGCCGCTGCCGTCTGCGGTGCCCGTCCCGACCAGCGTGGTTCCCTCATAGATATTCACGGTGGCAAACGGTTCGCTGGTTCCGACCAGCCGCGGTACGGTGTCGTCGGTCGTCTGCCCGGACGTGATTGGCCCGGTAATGCTCCCTACATCGTCAATCGCCTGGCTGATAACCGGCGCGGTGGGTGCCGTGCTATCGACAACCAGCGTAAAGCCTGGCGAGGCGGGGCTGATGTTCCCTGCGGCATCGGTGACCGTGGCGGTCCAGGTGTGGCTGCCAGCCGCCAGCGGCGTGGACGGCGTAAAGCTCCATGCACCGGTACCGTCTGCCAGCGCGGTGCCGACAGGCTGCCCGTTTTCATAGATAGTGACCGTGGCGTTGGCCGTCGCGGTGCCGCTCAGCGTTGGCGTGGTGTCGTCGGTGCTTTGCCCGGAAGTGAGCGGGGTTTGAATACTGCCCACGTTATCTGCCGCGGCTGAAATGACCGGCGCAGACGGCACGCCCGTATCCACCGTCAGGTTAAACGGTGCCGTTGCAGTACCCACGTTGCCCGCCGCGTCGGTGGCGTTGAAGGTAATGGCATGCGGTCCGTCGATCAGATCGGTACCCGGCGTGAAGGTCCAGCTGCCCTGGGCATTGACCACGGCGGTGCCAATTTCGTTGCCATCAACAATCACGTGCACCGTAGAACCCACGTCGCCCGTACCGTTGAAGGTCGGACGCGCGTCGTTAGTGCTGTTACCCGACGTGAGCGTCCCCGTGATCGGTGCGACATCGTCAATCACGCTGGTCACCACCGGCACGCCGGGGCCTGCGGTATCGACGGTGAAGGCGAAGACCGACGAGTTCGCCGAGGCGTTGCCCGCGGCATCCGTTGCGTACGCGCGCAGGGAGTAGCTGCCGTCGTCCAGCGGCGTGGTCGGGGTGAAGGACCAGTTACCGTTTCCGTCGACGGTCGTCGTACCCAACTGCGTACCGTTATTCATTATGTAGATGGTGCTGCCTGCCTGTCCGGTGCCGCTAATCGTTGGGGTGTTGTCGTTGGTCGCCTGCCCGCTGGTGAGGTTGCCCGTGACGCCGCCAGGGACGTTATCACTTACCGTATCCAGCGTTGGAACCGTCGGCGCCGTGAGGTCAACCACCACGCTCCACGGGGCGGAGACCAGGCTCAGGTTACCCTGCGGATCGGTTGCCTGAACCGTGAACGCGTGTGGCCCTTCGACAAGCGCGGTCTCTGGCGTAAAGCTCCACGCGCCGGTGCCATCAGCCGTAACTACGGCAATCTGGGTAGCGCCATCGAAAATGGTTACGATGCTGTTTGCGTCCGCTGTCCCCGAAAGGGTTGGCGTGGCGTCGTTCGTTTCGCTGCCGCTCGCTACCGGGGTGGCGGTATTGCCCACATTATCCGTTACGCTGGTGATGACCGGCGTGGTGGAAATGGAATCCACCACGATGGTGAAGTCCGCCGAAGGACCGCTCTGATTTCCCGCCGGATCGCTCTCGCGGATGGTCAGAACGTTACTGCCTTCTGGCAGGGCGGGCGTGGTGTAGCTCCAGGTGCCGGTATTACCAACCACCACGCTGTCCAGCAGCACGCCGTTGTTATAGATGGAGATGGTATCACCCACCGCGCCGGTGCCGGTGAGGGTCGGCTGGCTGTCGTTGGTGGTCTGGCCGCTGGTCAGCGGACCGGTGACAGGACCCACGTCATCAATGACCGAGCCAATGGTTGGCGTGCCCGGCGCGGTCAGATCGACGGTTACGCTGGCCGCCGGAGAGCGGCCGCTGGTGGCACCGTTGAGGGTCGCAGTCACCTCAAAGGTGTGCAGCCCCTCGCCAAGCGCGGCCGGCGTATAGCTCCAGTTGCCGCTGCCGTCGGCGGTCACCGTTGTTAATGGCGTCGTGCTACCGTCCTGATAGATAGTTATCACGCTGCCCGCTTCGGCCGTACCGGTAAGCGTTGGCGTGGTGTCGTTGGTGGTTTTGCCTTTCACATCGCCGGTGACCGGGTCCACGTCATCGACGATGGCCGTAATAATGGGAACCTGCGGCAGCTCAAGCGGCGAGTCGGTGACGATAAAAGGCACGTCAGCGCTGGCATTTCCTGCGGCGTCCGTGGCAGTCACGGTCAGCGTGGTTGGATCCAGCTGCGCCGGGCTCAGCGCAATGGAGAAGCTGCCGTCGCTGCCGACAACCCCGGTACCAATGACCGTAGTACCGTTTGTCACGGTAATGATGCTGCCCGCTTCACCGGTACCGGTCAGCGGTGTTCCTTCATCTGGCAGGCTCATGTTGCCCGGATCTGCCGGGGCAACGGTATCTACCGTCACGCTCACCGGTGCGGAACTCCCTGAAATATTGCCCGCCGGATCGCTGGAAGAGACGGTGAAGGCATACTGGCCATCCGGTAGCGTTGTGCCTGCGGTCCAGCTCCAGCTGCCGTCCGACTGTATCGTTACCGGTGCTCCTGACGGGGTACCGTCGATGGAGACGATAACGGTGGCGCCGGGCTCGCCGGTCCCGGTCAGGGTCGGCGTGCCGTCATTCGTATAAAGCAGGTTATTAGACAGCTGGCTGCCCTCAACCTCGGTAATGGCCGGGACTTCAGGCGCAAGGGTATCGAGCGTGACGGAAACGACCGGGCTCGGCGCGCTGACGTTACCCGCGGCATCGACTCCCGCAACGGTGATGTTCAGCAGGCCGTCCTGCTGTGGTGGCAGGACAAAGCTCCATTCTCCGTTAACGACATCGACACGTCCTACCTCAACGCCGTTGTTGTAAACGATGACCGTGTCGCCAGTCGTGCCGGTACCTCCGACGGTTGGCGTCGCATCGGTGATTAAGCCCCCATTCGGCTGGCCCCCGACGGCGTCAAATACCGGGACATCCGGTGCTACGGTATCCACGGTAATCGTAATCGCTGGCGACGGGTCAGAGACGTTGCCCGCCTCATCGGTGGCGGTGGCGGTATAGACGTGGCTGCCTTCCCCAATATTACTGTCAGGACGCCAGCTCCAGTTGCCGTTGCTGTCTACCGTCACGGTGCCCACGATGGTCGGTGTGCCGTTAACGGTATCAGTGATGTTGATAACGTCATTCGCCGTACCGGTGCCGCTCAGGACCGGGCGCGGATCGTTGGTGGTTCCGCCATCGGGAACGGGGCCGGTTATCTGGCTGACGCTGTCGGTAATCACCGGTGCTGCTGGTGCTGTTGGCGCATCGGTATCAATGGTGATGGTGACCGGCTGCGACGGGGCGCTTTCGTTGCCCGTGCCGTCCATATTGGTGACGGTCAGGGTAATGTCATAGGTGCCGTTAGGCAGCGGGGTAGCTGGCGTCCAGGTCCAGTTGCCGGTGCCGTCCACGAGCACATCATCAAGCTTGACCCCACCGTTGTAGATGGTCACGGTATCGCCCGGATTGCCGGTGCCGCTCAGGGTCGGCGTGGTGTCGCGGGTGGTTTCTCCCGGGTTCAGCGGCGTTTCTGTGCCGTCAGGATTGACGGTGATTGCCGGGATCTCCGGCGTGGCTGGCGGAACGGTATCTACCGTCAGTTCAAACGGCGTTGAGATGGTGGTATTGCCCGCGGCATCCGTGGCATGCACCGTCAGCGTATGCGGGCCGTCGGTGAGCGGGATAACGGGGGTAAAGCTCCAGCCGCCGCTGCCGTCGAGGGTCGCGGTGCCGAGCAGGGTGGTTCCGTCATAGACGGTAATCACCGCATCTGCCGGCGCGGTGCCGCTCAGGGTCGGCGTGGTGTCGTCGGTGGTGTCGCCGCTGGTAAGCGGCCCGTTAACGCCGCCGACGTCATCGGTTACGGTGGCGATGGTGGCCGCCGCTGGCGGTGTGGTATCGACGGTCAGGGTGAAGCCGCCTGACGGCTGGCTGGTATTACCCGCTCCATCGGTGGTGACGGCGGTAAAGGTATAGGTGCCGTTAACAAGCGGTGTGGTTGGGGTATAGGTCCACGTGCCGCTGCTGTCGATCACAATGGTAGTGAGATCGACGCCGTCCTGGCGGATGGTGACGGTTGAGCCCGGCTCCGCGGTGCCGTTGAGCGTCGGCGTGGTGTCATTGGTGCTGTCGCCAGAGTTGAGCGCGCCGAGGCGCTCTGGCACGTCATCCACCACCTGGGTAATGACCGGCGCATCCGGGGCAATGCTGTCAATGATGATGCCCCAGCTGTTGGAAACGTCGCTAATGTTGCCCGCTGCGTCAGCTGCGACGGCGGTCAGGGTATGTTGACCCTCAGCGATCGGGGTGTCCGGAGTAAAGCTCCACGCGCCGAGGCCATCGGCGACGGTGGTTCCAATATCAATCCCATCCACGCGGATGGTGACCGTGGCGTTGGCCGCGGCGGTACCGCTGAGCGTCGGGGTTGAATCATTGGTGGTCTCATTGAGGTCGAGCGAGCCGGTTCGTCCGGGCACATCGTCAATGACCTGCGTAATCACCGGGGCGGCCGGTGCCGTCCCGTCGACGATAATGGTCCACGCGTTCGATTGTCCGCTCGGGTTACCGGCGGCATCCGTCGCCGTTGCCGTCAGCACATACGTACCATCGGCCAGCGGAGAGGGCGGCGTAAAGTTCCACAGGCCGGATGAGGGGACGACCACCGTGCCGATGATATCGCTGCCGTTGAAAATCGTGATGGTCGAACCGGGTTCGCCCGTGCCGTTCAGGGTCGGCGCCCGGTCGTTGGTCAGCCCATTCTGGTCCACGGGACCGGTTGTGTTCAGCACGTCGTCAATCACCGACACGATAACCGGGGCCTGCGGTGGGGTGATATCCGGCGCTGCTGCGGAGGTTGCTGGCCCCGTGTTGCCCGCAGCGTCGGAGGCGTCTGCGGTCAGGATTTCGCCGTTGAGCTTAGGCGGGGTCAGCGTCAGGCTAAAGTTGCCCTCGCTGTCGGCCACCGGGGTGCCAAGGATAGCGTCGCCTTCACGGATGGTTACCGTGCTGCCAGGCTCCGCGGTGCCGGTGATGGTGCCGCCATCATTCGATACGACGAGGTCGCCGGGGGCCAGCGGCGGCGTGGTGTCCACGGTGAAGATGATCGGCTCTGAGGCCGCACTCTGGTTTCCGGCTGCATCGGTTTCAACGACGGTTATCGTGTGCGTTCCGTCCGGGAGCGGGCCGTCTGGCGTGACGCTCCAGGTGCCGTTCGGCAGCACCGTTGTGGTTCCAACCGCGACGCCGTTATCGTAGATAGTGATTGTGCCACCGGGCTCGCCCGTTCCCGCCAGGATCGGCTTTGACGCATCGGTAGGCGTGCCTGCGGTTATGGTCCCTCTGATCGCACCCGTATCGTCGGTCAGCACAATCGCGGTTGGCGCGGTCGGCGGGGTAAGATCCACGGTGAGGGTAAATACCGGCGAGGCCGGTCCGAGGTTGCCGGCGGCGTCGGTTGCCCGCACGGTAATCTGGTGGGTGCTTTCAGTCAGATCGGTTGACGGGGTAAATGTCCAGGTGCCGTTGCTGGCGACGAGCGCCGTGCCAATGGCGACTCCGCCGTCATAGATGGTTACGGTGGAACCCGCCTCCGCGGTGCCGCTGAGCTGCGGGCGTGGATCGTTGGTGCTGCCGCCGTTTGTGACCGACCCCGTTTGAGGATCAATATCGTCCGTCACGCTGCCGATCGTTGGGGCATCGGGTGCGGTGAGATCCGGCGCCGTAATCGTTGTGCCCTGGCTGGTATTCCCGGCCGCATCCGTCGCGGTGGCGGTCACCTGTTCGCCGTTGGTCAGCGGAGTGCCGAGAGACACGGTAAAGTTGCCGTCACTGCCGGTTTTTCCGGTGCCAAGGACGTTGCCGTTCGCGTCTTTCAGCGTGATGGTACTGCCGGGCTCGGCGGTACCGGTGACGCTTTTACCGTCCGACGAGAACTGAAGGCTGGAGGGGGCATTCGGCGGTGTTGTATCCGGGTTGGTGGGATCGACTGGCGTACTGGGGTTAGGGTTAGGATTGTTGTTATTCCCATCATCGTCATCCCCGCCGCCGCCGCCGCTGGAGCTTGCCACCGCCGCGATGGCGCCAGCCGCGACAATGCCGCCCAGCGCCCACGGCCAGATGGCGGCACCACCTGCATCACTCCCGGATGCGGCCAGCAAGGCGTCCGTGGACGCGATGGATTCGTACGTGGCGGCTCCGGTGGGATCTTCAATCCACCATAACGCACCGTCACTCTCCTGGAGCACCAGCTGGCTCACGCCCTGCGCGTCGGTGACATAGAAATTTTTAAGGGTGATCACTTCCCCGGAGTGCAGTGTCACCACCAGATCGTTACCACTTCGCGCGAAGTGGGAGACATCGGCTCGCTCTACATGAAGCTCAACGATAGAGGAATGGCTCAGCGTAACCTGTGTGCCTTCCGTAGTCGTTTCCACGCCAGTGAGTTTTGATATAACAGAGATTTGGCTCATTTAGGTATTACTCCAGCAGAGTTATCGTGAACGACGAGCAAGACGAGCCATCTCTGGAGAAGGTAAAGGGCGCCCCCGGCGGAGTTACTGTTTTTTAAACAGCACTCACCGTCTTTTTTAGAGCGAACGATGCCCGCCAGGATTCAGAGTGGCAACATCAGAGCGAATGTAATTACTTACGAGACAGAATGTTTGTTATGCGTATTTTGTGCCTTATAAAACCCTGTAATTAATAGAGGATTTGGTTTTGAGGATATAAAAATGATATAGCCAGAAAACGGTGAATGTGCAAATTAAGCTTTCGTAAATAAAGAGGTAGATCGTAAAGAGGCCATTAATTTATTGATGAGGTTTATGTATTTGTTTTATTACTAGATTGTTTTTGTTGGCTTTTTTCTGATTGCAGTATACTTTTTTATTTATGTTTTAGATGTGGTTTAATAATTGATAGTGTCGTTTTTGAATGCAATTAAAAATGTTATTATTTAAAGCTGCTTAATCATGGTTTAAGTTAGGATAACATTCTTGATGTAGGATATATTATATTAATAGGGATTTAAAATATATTCTTATGTGGTGTTGAAATTATGCTACTGCGAGCAGGAAATATAATAACCTGCTGTATTTTCAATACGGTCATTCATTAACCTGATACTGAGGGCGAAAAAAAATGACCACAGTGATGTGCATCCGGACATTTGCATCAATCCTATCTGTCGTCATAAGGCGGCGAACAAAAAGGGGCAGATATACACGACGTATCGCTTTTATTCGAAGCAATAAAAAAGGCCGCTAACGCGGCCCTGAGGTGAGTGTGTCGGTTATTCAGTGACTTTCTTTTCCAGCTCGCTGGCACCTTCTTTGGTTTTGTTCCAGCCTTTCTCTGCGCCTTCTTTAGTGGCATCCCACCCCTTCTCGGTGCCTTCTTTGGTTTTATGCCAGGCTTTCTGGGAATCTTCGCTGACTTTGCTGCCAAAGCTTTCGCTCTTACCTTCCGCAGCATGCTGCTGTTTCAGCTTCAGCTCTTCGCCTTTGTTCTGCTCTTCGTGCAGTTTTTGCTTCGCTTCGTTGGCGTTTGCGTTCGCCGCAGCGACGGTATCGTCAGTTGCATGTGTGGTCGCAGCAAATACTGGGGAAGCCAGCAGAACGGCAGATAATGCGATAATTGTTTTTTTCATAATATCCTCATTTAACGTTATCGGTTATGAGCGTGATTCAGCATGGCACAGACGAAGCGGGGTGGCTTTAGGAAAAAACTGTAATGAGATCAAAGTACCCAGGCCAGCGCCCCTTGCTTGAGGATCACCCGAAGGATAAAAAACCTATTTCTATGAGGGCTGCAAGGGTCAGCAGAATAAAGAAAATAACGACCATGGGTCTGTACATTTTAAGGCTCCATCCTTGTGTGATGTCTTGTCCAGCGTACGGGATACATCGTTAAGCCATCCCCGGCACGACATATCCCCTGAGTGAATTGTGTCCGTTTTTACTTTTCCATGGGAGGAGGGCGGTGTCGTTGATGTTTATCAAAGGGCAACGGCAGGGTAAGGAAAATCTGCATGAAAGTTACTGGCCTTTTTAGCGTTTAACGCTTTACGTTGCCGCTGGCTGTCGCCACTGGCTGTCGCCACTGGCTGTCGCCACTGGCTGTCGCCACTGGCTGTCGCCACTGGCTGTCGCCACTGGCGGACGTGCTCGATCAGGGCTCTTAGCTTGGGCGCCATATTGTGACGCTGGGGGAAATAGAGATAAAAGCCTGGAAAAGACGGAAGAAACGTATCCAGCAGGGCAACAAGCTGCCCCGTTTCAATATACGGAGTGAATGTATCCTCCGTGGCTAAGGTTATGCCGCCGCCGGCCAGTGCCAGGCTGAGCATAAGGCGCAGATCGTTTGTGGTGATCTGCGGTTCAATCGCCACATCGAAAGGAACGCCCGCCTCCTCAAATTCCCAGCGATAGGGGGCAACGTCCGGGGCTGGGCGCCAGCCGATACACCGGTGAGCCACCAGCTCGCGGGGGTGCTCAGGTACGCCGTGAGTCGCCAGATAGGACGGTGAAGCCACCACCCTCTCACGCTGCTGACCCGTAAGGGGAACGGCGATCATGTCTTTTTCAATAACTTCACCCAGCCTTACCCCGGCGTCATAGCCCGCCGCCACGATATCGAACTCCTCGTCCGACACGAAGATATCAAGCGATACCGCAGGATGCGTAGCCGCAAACGAAGCGAGCAGCGGGCCAGAGAGAAACGCTTCCGCGATTGAGGTGACCGCGATTCTGAGCTGGCCGCGCGGTGTGCTGTCCGACGCGACGTCTTCAAATGCCGCTTCAATATTGGCGATGGGGGCCTGCAACGATTTACGCAGCCGTTCCCCTGCTTCAGTGAGGCTTACCGAGCGCGTGGTGCGCATCACCAGCAGGGTTTGAAAACCATCTTCAAGACGCCTAATCCCCTGGCTGACAGCGGAGCGGGTTATGCCCAGCCGCGCGGCGGCAGCGCTAAAGCTACGCTCCTCGGCGACCGCCAGAAAAACGGGTAACAGATTGAGATCGATTTTCATTGTTTAATATTGCTAACCAGTGAGTCCAGTAAATGCAGGATACAAGAAACAATGGTGAGTATCTATTATCACGTTGAACTCAACGTAAGGAGCAAAACATGAACAAAGTTATCTTAATTACCGGTGCATCAAGCGGTATCGGAGAAGGTATTGCCAGAGAGTTAGGCAAGGCAGGCGCGAACGTTTTCCTGGGCGCTCGCAGGCTGGATCGCATCAACGCCCTGGCTGCTGAAATCCGCAGTGCAGGGGGGGAAGCAGAGGCCGCAGTCTTAGACGTTACCAGCCGCCAGTCGATGGCTGACTTCGTACAGGCAGCGCGTGAAAAGTGGGGCCGCATTGACGTGCTGATTAACAACGCGGGCATCATGCCTCTTTCTCCGCTTTCGGCAGGCAAGCAGGATGAGTGGGAGCGCACCATTGACGTGAATATCAAAGGCGTGCTGTGGGGGATAGGCGCCGTTCTGCCGATTATGGAAGCCCAGGGGTCGGGACAAATCATTAATATCGGCTCGATTGGTGCCTTGTCCGTGGTGCCCACGGCTGCTGTCTACTGTGCCACCAAATTCGCCGTACGGGCGATTTCGGATGGTTTACGTCAGGAAAGTTCGAACATCCGCGTGACCTGCGTTAACCCTGGGGTAGTGGAAAGCGAACTGGCCTCGACCATTACGCACCCGGAAACCATGGCGGCGATGGACGCGTACCGTGCTATTGCCCTCAAACCTGCTGATATCGCCCGCGCTGTGCGCCACATCATCGAGGCGCCTGAGAGTGTCGATACAACAGAAATTACGATCAGACCGACGGCATCTGCGAACTAACGTTGCGGATGAAAATTAGCGGGTCAGGCCATTGCCTGACCCGCTTTACTTTCTTACCACGGCTGCTCGGTCGGCATAATAAACAGCTCTGCCACATCCACATGTTCCGGTGCCTGCAGCACGTAAACAATCGAGTCGGCGATATCATCGGCTTTCAGGAACGTCATCTTCTCCTTCAGCTGTTCCATCTGCGCACGATAATTTTCGTCACTGATATGCTCGAATAATTCACTTTCTACGGCACCCGGCTGGAGTGAGGTG
Organism: Enterobacter sp. 22499; assembly: GCF_052044815.1. Taxonomy (NCBI): domain Bacteria; kingdom Pseudomonadati; phylum Pseudomonadota; class Gammaproteobacteria; order Enterobacterales; family Enterobacteriaceae; genus Enterobacter; species Enterobacter sp. 22499. The sequence continues at coordinate 148,522 of NZ_JBQENR010000008.1, forward strand.
ACGCGAATGTTGAACTGCGGCGCCACTTCCATACGCAAAATATCCGAGAAGGCGGCAACGGCGTGCTTCGTTGCACAGTACACCCCAAGTCCGGGGAACGTTTTGCGCCCAGCGATCGACGAGGTATTGATGATGTGACCAGACCGCTGCGACTGCATAATCGGTAGTACGGCCGCTACAGTGTTAAAGAGGCCTTTTACGTTCACGTCTACCATTTGGTGCCATTCATCGACTTTGAGGCTGGCAATATCAGAGATCGGCATCAGCCCGGCGTTATTGAAGGCGATATCAATGTGGCCATAGCGTTTATGCAGTGTCGCGACCCCTTCATTAATCGAGGCCGGGTCAGTGACGTCCATAACCAGCGCAATGGCTTCACCGCCAGCAGCCTCAATTTCAGAGACCAGCGCCTGCAGGCGATCCAGGCGGCGGGCGGCGAGACCGACCCTGACGCCCTGTTTCGCTAATTTTTTTGCCGTGGCGGCACCAATCCCGCTTGAAGCACCGGTGATGAGAGCGACTTTATCTTTAAGTTCCATAACTGATCCTCGAGAGAGTTAATTTCAACGCTTCAGAAAGAACGTCTGAAGTACGGGTCAATAATGGATGTTTCAGGCGGTGGCTTCGCGCGGGCTTTTGCTCAAACTGTCGGACTTTTGCTGCGAACGATATCGCTGCGATAGTGCGAGGGCGTCACGCCGTTATGCCTGAGGAAGACGGCAGCAAAATGGCTGGGGCTGGTGTATCCCACGTTCAGGGCAATATTGATAATGGAATCATTGGTTTCCGACAGCATGCGGCGCGCTTCCTCCATGCGTAGCCGGATAAAATAGTGGGAGGGCGAAAGCCCGGTCGACTGTTTGAAGGCGCGGCTAAAATGGTATTCGCTGAGATCGGTCAGCTTAGCCAGCCGTGCCAGGTCAAACGGCTGGGCCAACCCTTCCCGCATTGCCGTAAAGACCCGGTGCAGTTTAAATGCCTGCAGACCTCCCCGGTGTCGTTTCGTATGTGTGCCGTAGGTGCGAACCAGGTGTACCGTCAGCGCTTGGGCAATCCCCTGGATAAAGGGGCCGCTTGGGGGAGTTTGCAGATACAGCTCCTGGCGTATCTGCTCCAGCAGCGCGGATAGCGTTTCGTCGCGCGCGCCGGAGACTTCCCGCAGTTCACACTCCTGCATCATGGCCACGCCGATATACACATGCATGACGACGAACGGTATATCTGGCTCGGCTTGCCACCGCATTTCAGTGGGAGAGGCCGCCGTCGTGAGAAAGAAATCGCCTGCGGTAACGCGGTTTGCTAACCACGCCTCGCCTGGGGAACGCTCCTCAACAACGGCTTGACCAGAAAGGATCCAGACGATAAAGGGCTCCGGAACCGCCGGAATAATGACGTTTTCCTGGACTTGTCTGCGGGCCAGAATTTGAACGAATACATCCCGGGAAGATTGCGCCCGATGCTCCCGGAGCAGCTTGCCGGGAAGGTATTCTTCAAACGTCTCTGCGGAAGTTCGCTGAGTCATCGTTAGCGTTGCCTTTTGCTATGCCAGTTGCACCAGATTTACCCCCGGAAGAGGCCCTCCAGGGAATTGTTGTAGCGTCCCGCCGATCTCAAGACTGCCTAAATCAATGCTTGCGAAGCCCAGTTGCCCGGCTAACGCTTTCACTTCCGCCTTCGCCTCTGCATCGTCTCCGGAGATAAAGACGACACGATGGCCACCCGCTTGCGCCGGATCCTGAGCCAGCACCCCTGCAAGAAGGGTATTGAAAGCTTTGACGACGCGTGCCCCTGGCGCCCACTGGGTCACAAGCTGGCTTGAGTTTTTTCCACCCAGTTCTGCCAGTTTATAGCCGGGCAAAAGTACCGGGTTCGTGGCGTCAATCAGGATGCGTCCATTCCAGGTAATTCCGCTTAACGCGGCTTCGGTTTTGTCCCAGTTAGTGCTGACAAAAACGATGTCAGCTTCAGCGGCCTGTTGTGCGGTGCCTGCGCGAGCCCCGCGGCCCAGTCCTTCAACCACATCAGACAGGCTTTCCGGCCCGCGGCTGTTGCTCAGAATAACGTTCATGCCCGCATTTACCAGCTGTTTCGCAAAGGCTTGCCCAATTGCACCAGCGCCGATAATACCTACAGTTGTTGTTTTCATGCTTAATTTCCTTCAGGAAGAGTAGTGAACATGCGTAGAGAGTAGTAATCTCCGTCCTATCTGAGTAGCCTACATAATTAGATGGATTCCATCTGCCGGAGCGATACATGCTGGACGGTATGTCTGTTGATCAACTGCGCACATTTATTGCCGCCGTTGATGAGGGAAGTTTTTCGGCCGCCGGGCGTAAACTGCGGCGCGCGCAGTCGGTTGTTAGCGCGACGCTGGCCAACCTTGAGGCGCAGGTCGGATTCCCATTATTCGATCGCTCCGGGCGATATCCGAAACTGACGGAGGCGGGCGTCGCGATGCTGGAAGCGGCACGCCTTGCCGCTGCCGGGATGGACGCCTTCAAGGCTAAGGCGCGCACCTTAGCCGAAGGGCTGGAGCCTGAACTGGCGGTCTCCGTCGATGTGATGTTTCCTGTTGCGCAGCTCACCGCTGCGGTGCAGGCATTTCATCAGGTATTTCCCGACACGCCGCTGCGTTTGTATGTGGAAGCATTAGGGGCGGTTCTCCAGCCTCTGCTGGACGGCCACTGTCGGGTGGCGATTATCGGCTCGCTGCCGCATATTCCGGCTGGATGCACCTCTGAATTCCTTCTCAACGTGCCAGCCGTGGCCGTTGTCTCTCCTGAACATCTGCTGGCTAACCTGCCAGGGCCGATCCTTCGCTCGCTTTTAGCGGAACACGTCCAGCTGGTGCTGGCCGATCGTTCGTCGCTTACCGTGGGCCGGAGCTTTGGCGTGATGTCGTCAAAAACCTGGCATTTGGCCGATATGGGCGCGAAGCACGCTTTCCTGCGTGCCGGGCTTGGATGGGGTTATATGCCGCTGCCAGTGGTTGAGGAGGATCTTGCGACGGGTAAATTGGTCACGTTGAATTTGCAGATGCAGCCTGACGTCGGACCGGGTTTTGCCATGCAGGCCGTGCATTTAGAAGAGCATCCTCCGGGCCCGGCTGGCCGCTGGTTCATTAATAAGCTCAAAATGCAGGTTAGCGCAGCTGGTTTACAACAGATCTGACTGGTCTGCGAATCCAGACTACGCTTGCTAAAAAATGGTCGTCTGAATTTCGGTTGTGACGTTCATACTGAATGCTTAGATTCATTTTCAATCTATTGAGAGGAAATGAATATGAATTTTGCAGAACTCCACAACCAGGATCAGCCCCTGCTTATCGCTAACGTTTGGGACGCCGCCAGTGCTGTCGCAGCGCAAGAAGCAGGCTATCAGGCACTGGGAACGTCCAGTGCAGCAATAGCGTCCATGCTGGGATATGAAGACGGGCAGGGAATGCCGTTTGATGCGTTATTTTATGTGGTCACCCGTATCCGGGCTGTCAGCAGCCTGCCATTGAGCGTTGACATGGAAGCAGGATATGGTGATTCAGCCGAAGAGATAGTCGCTAATCTCAGGCACCTTGCTCAGACAGGCGTAGCAGGCGTTAACCTTGAAGACAGCAGAGTCATTAATGGTAAGCGTCAGCTTGACGATATCTCTGATTTTTCCCGTAATCTCAGAACAGTATGCAATGCGCTGAGAAGCGAAAACTGTAGCCTGTTTCTGAACATTCGGACTGACACTTACCTGCTCGGGCATGATGACGCATTGCAGGAGACGATATTACGGGGTCAGAGCTATAAAGCTGCAGGTGCTGATGGCCTTTTTGTTCCCTGTCTGACGTCAGAGAAAGACATCAGCCTCATTGCAGAGGCAACGGGTCTGCCTCTGAACGTCATGTGTATGCCCGATCTTCCGTCGTTCGACAGGCTGAAGCTGGCCGGGGTAAACCGCATTTCAATGGGCAATTTTGTTCATTCAGCCATGCAGTCAACGCTGAGTGATGTAATGCATGTGATTCGAACTCGTCAGACGTTTGCAGGACTTTTTAGCGATGAAAATAACCGATAAGAATTTGTGTGATATCTGGTATCAGGCATTACTCGAACGAGATTCAGAATATACCGGCGTATTTTTTGTTGGCGTCAAAACTACTGGCGTATTCTGCATTTCGGTATGCCGGGCGCGAAAGCCCAGGCGTGAAAATGTTGAATTTTATAAAGATGCCAAATCTGCCCTGGCGGACGGCTTTCGTCCCTGTAAGGTCTGCAGACCCGCTGAAAATGCGCACAGCGCGCCATTATTTGTTGAACAGGCGCTTGCGCTTGTCAGGCGCGATATTAAATCCCGTGTGGCTGACGCGCAGCTTCGCCAGCACGGAATCAGTCCGGAGAGGGTAAGACGCTGGTTCCTGCAACATCACGGCATCACTTTTCAGGCTTTCCAGCGAATGCAGCGGGTGAACGTTGCCTTGCAGGAGCTTAAAAGCGGACGAGCGGCTACTGACGTGGCGCTGGACAATGGCTATGAATCCCTGAGCGGGTTTGGTTACATCTACAAGCGGCTTACTGGCGCAGCGCCGACTCAGGCAACCGAGGTGATTGTCATTCATCGGTTTACCACTACGCTTGGGCCTATGTTTGTCTGCGCGACAGAGCGGGGAGTGTGTCTGCTGGAGTTTACCGATCGCCGGATGTTAGAAACGGAATTCCGCGATATCCAGCGTTTATTTAACGCCAGAATTGTCACCGGAGAAAACAGCCATACCCGGCAGACAGTAAAAGAAATCAGCGAGTATTTTGCCGGAACTCGCCGACAGTTTGAGCTCTCTGTGGATGCCCCGGGCAGTGATTTTCAACAATCCGTCTGGCATGAGTTGCGTGCAGTTCCTTATGGACAGACTTCGCACTATCAGGCCATTTCGCTAGGGATGAATAAGCCTAATGCTGTGCGCGCCGTCGCTGCAGCTAATGGTGCAAACCGGATTGCGATTGTGATCCCTTGTCACAGGATAATTGGCAAAGATGGAAAGATGACGGGTTACGGCGGTGGTATTTCGCGCAAAGAATGGCTCATTGAGCATGAGCGAAACAATGTTTGATGGCGTAATGTTCCATTGTTGCCGGAATATTTTACGAACTTCGCGGGATAAAATGCAGGCACAAAAAAGCCCGCAGGGCTTGCGCCGTGCGGGCTCTTAGGACTTCATCGGATGACTCTGGTAATCACCGATGGAGAATTTTGGTGGGCTGGCGGAGTCTGAATTGGTTGTGTAACTTGTTGTTTAATAGCTGATAACCTTCAGTTCAATTTTCATTTTGGTCCCATTGTTGGTCCTAAAAGAAAATGTCAGGTTTTTTTGCAGGGGAGGGGAGGTTATAGTAGAAGTCTCTTCGTCAGTGAGATTAGCATTTTGCTTTCCTCTAGTCTGCTCTGTATTTAAGCGTTTATTTCACATTAATTTTTAGCAAGCCGGTAGAGCGCCTTGCTCGCAGAATATCCACTATGGAAATATAGGGGGTTTGTTCTTGCCACGAAAATCCCTTTTGGTCGATACGTACAAGCCCGTATTTTTCGACAAGAAAGTTCACCGCATCGCTGAGCGATACTCCAGCATCAATATGTTCTCGTATGGTGGTTTCATTACTGAATGGTGTGTCATTCAACGTCAGGCCATAGTGCTGCGATAACAGATGAGTCAGCAGCCGTTGCCAGGTTTCAACGGGTGACAGATTGGGCTGAGTCGCCCGTGTCGGGTGTGATGATAAGGTTTGCATGATGTTTGCTCTATGAGTTTAAGAGATAAGCGTAGAGTTGATGGGGTTCATGCTGGTCGGGATAAATAGCGATGTAGACATAGCCACAGGAGCCGAGTGTGTCAGCTTCGCAAGTCAGTCTATTGTGATATAGCGTGATGCGGTGCTGATAGCGGGAGGTGAGCTCACCGGAAACGAGCATCAACTCCAGCTGTTTAAGCAATACCGGAAACGCCTGGTCGAGATGACGTAAATCCTCATTGTTGAATGTTCCGGTGATACTTGCCCGGTCAGCCAGATAATGCAGCCGGTTGCCTTCCTGTACCAGCCGTGCGCCAAGACACGGCGTGACGGTGGGTTTAAGTCCCCACCAGGGTTCGGCAATATCATGGTTTGCTACAGGTGTTGTGTTCTGCATTTAAGTAATCCTTAACTGTGCGTTAATTCAGGGTAACGCTGCGCAATACGACATACGGGCCATTGCGGTCCTGGCGACGCTCCGCGAAGACCGCGAGCACTCCGCTGATATCCTGGACCTCACGACCAGCGTAGTGGCAGATACTGCCGGACCATGTGTATTTACCCGTGCAGAAGGGAAATAACCGGGACTGCGGATGCTGGCGGTATATCGCCATTGCCTGACGTTTGCTGATGATTTTCATCGCTATTTCTCTCCTTAAATCCAGCCTCTCTCAGAAAACGAAACTATTTCCATGCCGCCGACCACCAGGTGATCCAGCAGACGGATATCCACCAGGTCCAGCGCCTGCTGAATACGCGTGGTGATCTGACGATCGGCCTTGCTGGGTTCGGCAAGCCCTGACGGGTGGCAATGGGCGACAATGACAGCGGCGCAGTTGTATTTCAGACCGGTCTTCACCATGGACCTGCGTATGGTTGATGGTGCCGGTAAAGAGCGTTTCGTGGGCTATCAGGCGATGCTGGTTATCGAGGAAGAGTGCGGTAAACTCTTCGCGCTCCAGTGACGCGAGCTGCAGACGCAACCAGTCACGTACTGAGCTACTGGAGGTAAATGCCACGCCAGGTTCGCGTAGCTGGCACGCCAGCAGGGTTAAGGCTTCCCTGATGGTTTGCTGGTCAGCAGGGGCTAATTCACGTGCAAACAGCGGTAACTGTTGTTCCATCGTCTTATCCCTCAGTCGATGATGTGCATGATGGCACCACATTCCGCGTGGTTCAGCGCATAGTCGCGCAGGCGGTAGTAGTGCTCCGTCATGGCGTCGCATTCGGTACGGCAGGCGTGGTGGCTGTATGCCATCAGACAGACGGCTATTCCGGCAGCTTCGGCACTGAGTTCACCGCCGTTGCCGTTCATAGTGTTGAACAGCGACCACGACTCACTGTTCTCCGCTTCCGGGGCCATAAACGCCCCGCCGTTGCTGAGAGTATAAAAATTCCAGATACCGCCGTTGTAGTCTGCGCAGAAGCGGTCCATCCACGTGAAGATGGTCGGCTCAAGGATTATCCACTGCGGTATGCTGCCGAAGTGCTGCGGCCAGAAGCCCACACGTTGCTCATCAGGTACGAGCGTGGCGTTAATCTGATGTTGCGCTGCAAACGGAACGCTTTCTTCCGAGGTGAAGAGTGGCAGAGTGTTGCGGGTCATGTTGTTTTTCCTTGTTCATTCATTAAGTTGGGGAGACCGGTTTAACCTGAGTGACGGGCAGGATTGCGCATAGCCGTCTTCATCACAGTGTGAGGGCCAGCGGTCGTCGGTGAGGCTTAACCGGCAGAGGCTGAGTTCGCCGGGGCGGTAGAGCAGATGGGTGCACCACGCGCACAGGTCGTCATCAGAGATGGCGCGGCAGCCTGGCTGGTTCGCCAGAGATACCGGATATATTCCGGCCTGGCGGGCGTCCGCAGGAACATACCGCATCAGCTCAGAGCCTGCTGCATCTGTTCCGCCATCCCCCATAAAGCCCTGTTGAGCTTAATGTCGCGATCAATTCCGTTAACCGCGCGGGTGTGGCTGCGTTTGCCCTTCGCGGTACGCCACCTTTCAGCAGGTTTTCCTGGCAACGATTGAAGACCGACCACAGGTCGTTCTGGCGATCTTCATAGCGTCTCGGCGTCAGTATCTGGGATGCCGTTACCGGCTGGTGCTCTTCACCAAAGCGGTACGTCAGCGCCGCTCTGGCAAACGCCTGCTGTGCCGGTGGAGGGAGTAGCAGCGATTGCATCGCATCCCGCTTCTCTTCAACCCGGTCAAATATCCCCAGCACCTCATAAGCCCCTTCAATGACTTTCTCCACCACATTGCCCTTGTGCGGCACGCGCACCTCACCAAAGGTTTCGCCACAGACGAGCCCATTCTGGCAGACAAAGCGAAACAATCCCGGCAGCATCTGGTATGAGCTGGAGCCGTCGTGACTGTTAAGCAGGATGATTTCGGGGACCTGTTTACCGGTGATTTGCCCCTCACGCCGAAGACGCAGCATGTGCTTTGTGTGGTCGCGTTTATTCAGGTCGCGCACGCGTGTCTGGCAGGCAAAGAACGGCTGGAAACCTTCCCGCTGTAGGTTATCCAGCAGGGTGATGGTCGGAATGTACGTGTAACGCTCGCTGCGGGATTCATGTTTTTCTTCGCAGAAGACGCTGGGCACGTAGTGCGCCAGTTCATCGCGGGTTAACGGACGGTCGCGGCGGATCTGGTTTATCCGCCCGAAGCGGCTTGCTAAGCGCATGGTGAGTACCTCTGTAGTTAATGAAACGGCATAAACAAAAAAGCCATGCATCCCGAAGGGAACACGGCCGGTTGGTGTGGTCGGGGCCTGAGGTGAGTCAGGGTTGGGATATTCTGTGGCTGGCGATGTAGAGGTTAAGCCATTCCCCGGCGCTGGCTTCAAAACTCCACGCTCGCCAGATCAACTGCCCCTCGCTGTCCCGAATCACCAGCCGAAAATGTGTACCCAGGTCGTCTTCGATAGCAACATTGAGGTAAACCGCCACCACAGCCTCTGCCTGTTCACGGGTGAACGAACCGGGAGGTAACGGTGAGTCGTCAATGCTTTGCATGGTGAGTTCCTTAGCAGGCACAAAAACAAACGCCCTGCTCATTCGAGCGGGGCGTTTGCGGGTTTAATGAGAGTATCAGGAGCAGTACGTGAATCAGTGATTTTCGAGAGTGAGGGTTTTCGCCTTACCATTGATATAGCGGATATTCAGCGTTGTGACGCCAGCTTTTACGGAGGGTTTCAGGTCTGCAATTTCATCGCATCCCACTCCGGTGATTTCCCGGATTTCAGGGGGTTCACGGGTTTTGCTGACGACATACCAGTTACCGGCAGGGCAGGCAATACCGCCGTCCTGCTTAAGCAGGGCGAGGAACGGCGAATCAATAAGCTGAGTATATAATCCAGCCTCGTCACCACCGTTAATCAGCGTATCTTTCCCTTTACCGCCGCAGTTACGGCAAAAGAGACTGTCGTCCTGTGAACGCAGAATCTGGGCTGTATAAGCCGGTGCTTCATTATCCAGCGAGAAGATATTACGATCTCCGTTCTTCCAGATAACGCTGAGCAGCGTGAAGCCATTTTTCTCTGTTACCGATACACTTCTGGCGCTGCTCAGGTTTGAGCGGTCATTATCGAACTGAATGCTGCTGATGGCAGGCGTTGTCGCGAGTTTATCAATGTAGAAAAAATCAGGCGTCTGATTCGCAGCCGCTCCCGGGGCACTGTCAGACATCAGAATGGCATAGCGGCTCGTATCCTGGATTTTGCTGTAGCTGGCGGTCTTTACTTTATATCCCTGGGGGTAATCCGCCAGAAAATAACTGTCCTTTTTCTCCGGCCCGCAAAGGTGGCAGACCATATGCCCTTCGCTGTCGGTTGTCAGACGGGGAAGATTGTCAGCCGGAGCGGCGGCAGCCGGTTGGGTAAACATCAGGTACAGGGACGCTATCACCAGTCCGGTGACGCGGATGATTTTTTGTCTGTTAATCATAAAGTTGTCCGTAAATGTTTATAAAGAATAGCGTTGTCTGGCGGAAAGAGAACCTTCTCATTCCGCCATGCATTCAGCAGCAGCCTGACCGGTGTAAGCAATAAAATCAGGCGAGGTAAAAATTTGGGGGGTATTCCCCCAGTCCTGACCGTAACGCTGAACGAGTTTCTCCCAGGCACAGTCACACAGGGCGGTATCACCCTGAGCGGTGCATTCGCGCATAAAGGCACGTTTTCCCCCGGGCTCATCACACGCGGTTAACAGCAGGAGGGAGGCAAGAAAAAGCCCTTTGTATTTCATCATCACGATTTACGCATAAACAAACCGAGGATGAGCAGGAACACGATGATGATTATCCAGATGAGCCCGCCGATAATGCTGCCGAGTGAAGGGAACCAGACTGCGGGCCATACCAGCCCCTGTCCGATGGCATAAGCCAGGCCACGCCATGCCTGAGTCCCCCATACAGCCTGATAAATGGCCGTGATAAGAGCCAGCACACAATAGATACTGATAATAAAAGGTTTCATTCATGACTCCATTTGAACAATAAATAGCGCTGGTGGCGGGAGAGGAAACGGCTGTTGATAAGTGGGGATGATTTAGTCACTGACGGTGAAGGTGCCCTGGTCGGTGAATATCCGGGCCTCTAGGAAATTACACGAGATACCGGACTGCCAGAGTGGATTTCCGAAACGCCAGGTCAGACTCTCGGCAAACTGCATTTTGCGGGGGGTAAACGTACCTTTATTGGGCCACCATCCTTCCGGGGTGGTCTTCCCGTTATACGTTGTCTTTCCCTGTTTCAGTTGTGGGCAACGCCCCCGGTTAACATCAATTTTGTCTATCAGAATGTTGTCTGTTCTGGCGGTCACGGTGACATAAACGCAGTCATGGCATTCGTAGCCACTTTTCTCGATATTGACTTTTATAGCGTCCTCATCAGCCGCCTGAGCGGGCATCGCGGCCAGTACAGCAAGGGTGGCGAACGCGATAAGAACAGTTTTCATGACACTTTCTCCGTATGTGACAAATCCTGCGATATATCGCATTGATTTTTAATGGATAAATAACATAACCCTATGATTCCCGGTTGATTATGTAATCACGGGATTCATCAGGTACAGCGATGAATTTCGATCGGCTCGATCGACAAAATCGATCGTCATTGAGCACAAAAACTTATCGATACACGTCTTTAGGTTTATCGAAAATGAAGAGGTTAACCGAAGAAAAATCCCCAGAGGGAGCCTGCTGCACGGGCGACGGTGTGGGTCACCGCATGCAGTGCTGTGCGGGCCAGCTGCGGCAGCGGTGCGAGGTCAATGATGTTATCAATCACCTCTACCACGGCATCGCCAAAGCTGCTGCTGGCGGTATTGATAACGGTATCAGTGCGATACCGGTTCTGCAGATGAGGCACAAGTGGACTGCGGGCTTGCTTTGGGAGGCGGGTAATCATGGCCTCCACCAGGCGCGACAGCCGGTAACGCCCCCGGACAGAAACAGGCAGAATATCTATTTCTGCTATCTGCAACTGAAGTGCCACAGCCTGCTGTTTCTGCGCAATACGCTCCGCCTGTAACGCCGAGGGCTGAGCCGACAACCATCGCCACTGCTCGGCGGGTTCGGTTTTGTCCACCTGGTTGAGTATCCACAGCACTGGCGGCAGCGGTCCACTGAACTGCGCGAAGACGTCCTGATAAAACTGCTCTTCCACCGCAAATGCGCGGTCATCGGCCTTGAGCACCCACAGCACCATATCGAGCTGTGGCATGAGGTCACGATACAGCTCACGGTATTCACCGTCGCGGGTAACAGACTCGCCCACGCCGGGCAAGTCGACCAGCGTCAGATAATGGTTGCCGAAGCGCAGCCGGACACGCTGTGGCTGACGGGTGCAGGCTTCCACCGCGTTCACGGCGCAGACTTCGCTACGGAACAGTGCATTACACAAACTGCTCTTCCCGACACCGGTTTTACCCATAATGCCAATCACGGGTTCATACGTGACGAGACGGTTAAGCTCCTGGATAAGGTGCTGGCGCAGTGCGTACGGATAACGCCGGAGATGACGACGGATAAGGGCATAGCCTGAGGGATGTTTCATATCGGCCTCTGAATGAAAAAAGGCCATCTGGTGGGGATGGCCTGTTGGAGTAAAACGGGAAGGAATTCAGTCAGGTGATATATAACTGAGAGTTTTTTAAAAATACCTCAGCCTCATATTAACCGGGCAGTATATTGCCGGACAGGAGCATCCATTTATCTTTGTATCACTCAAATAACAGATGGGTGATAATCCTGACTTATGCCAGTTAACTAATTTAGTCCAAAGCTGTCTGACTGGGCTAAATATCGGTTTTTTATATTGACTTGCGATTGGGTTTTGCGATTAATTGTCAACTCCTTAAATAACATACTTAGCAGGTATCGTAATGAAAGAATTTCCATTCAATGCTTTTACAGGACTATTGCGTGAAACTATTTTTAATATTGAGGATCATACGCAGTCACCGCCGGAAATGATTGCATCCGCAGTTTTAAGTGCATTATCCCTGGGGTGCCAGAGCCTGATTAATGTAAAGATCAATGACACTTTAGTATCTCCGGTATCATTGTATTCATTCGTCATAGCAGAGTCTGGCGAGAGAAAAACGACGGTGGATAAACTGGTATTCAAGCCTTTTCATGAGCATGATCTACGTGTATTACTCCAGTATGAAGAACAGCAAAAAGAACATGAGCGCTGCTCTAAAATATGGCGCAGAAAAGAAAGTGCACTCTTGAAATGTGTCGATAAAGCCACTATGAAAGGAAAATGTACAGATGAATTTTCACTGCAGTTAAAGGCGTTATACGCTGAGAAACCAGAACCACCAAAAGCCAGAAGATTTGTTTATAATAATACCACACCGGAAGCCCTGCAGTTTGCAATGTACACTCAGTCGCCGCAAACAGGACTAATAACCGATGAGGGAGCTAATATACTTAACAGACAGACCATGACTGACTTTGGTTTTATTAACTCAATGTGGGATGGGGGATATTTTCAGGTTGAACGTAAAACAACACCGAGTTTTACGCTCAGGAATGGACGTATTACTTTGTTGGTTATGGTACAAAAAGCTATATTTGATGATTATTTAAAACGTAAGGGCGAAAGTGCACGCGGAAGTGGTTTTTTTGCACGCTGTCTTATCTTGAATATTGATGAGAATTTATCGACACAGGGCCAGCGTTTGATTCATCGTCAATCCGGCTCTCAGTCTGGTGACCTGGAGAATCTTAATTCCTTCTACCAACGTATGAATGAACTGGTAGAAAAAAGTGCTTTTCAACACGGAACTGGGCATCAGACATGTTTATCCTTCGAACCTCAAGCTCAGGAAGCATGGGTGAGAATTCACAATAAAATAGAGCGTCGCCTGGGGCCAGAGGGAGACTATGAAAACTCGAAAGATTTTGCATCCAAAATGTCGAATAATACTGCACGCGTAGCCGCACTGTTGAGTTACTGGACAGAGGGGGAATGTGCGATAAAAAAAGAATATGTCGAAAATGCATGGTTGCTGTGCGAATGGTATATGCAGCAGGCAGTAACACTCTTTGGTAATGAGGAGGGCTATTATGAAGCACTGTTATTGTCGTGGCTACGTCGGCAGTATTCACGCTCATGGAAAGATGTAGTCCGATATAATGATATCCGAAACGGCGGACCTAATGTGTTACGTAAGGGAAAGTTACTGGAAAGGGTGATTGACAGACTTGAAAAGGAAGAGGTGATAGATATTGATTATTCAAAATATGGTGCCCGAAAGGTATATAAAGGCCGTCACTTTGATAACAATCCGTTTACAAAACATGCAGCCTATCAGCACTACTGAGCCCCGGTAGTTGCGATCAGTCGCAACTACCGGGGGGAGGAACCTGTGGAAAATGACAAAAATCTGCAAAACTAATATCAGAGTAAAATTATTATCACGCTTATCACTTGCGTGGAATTTATTTAAGCGGATGTGCTTATTGTTATATTTCTACTGATTAATTTACTGTCGGTATAGTAATATATGTTTACTGTTAATGCATCCATTCTCTACTAAGCTTAATTATTATAAACATACTAATACATTATACCCATACAGTAAGTTAATTATAACGCAACACATATTGTTTATGTAACACCATACGGTTAATTATTACCATCAGATAATATTCATGTACATATCTGCATGTGCCATTATCACGATTGTTAATCGTATGGTTGCTTACTCTTACTCACCTCAATATTGAATAATGTATTTATTCAGGTTTACATATGCCAGATGATTCCTTGAATGCTGATTACCAGCAAGCATTTTACAATGTTATTCGTAATGCAGTTGATGAGTTTCCACGTACGTTAGCGCTACGTGTTGATTTACGTTTTCCCCGTCGCTATCAGTATGGTGATTCAAACAGAGAGGTTACTCGTTTTATTGAATCACTGAAGGCTAAGTTGCTGGCTGATTGCCAGCGTAAAAACCACCGCTGGAAACGTAACTGGCATAATCGATTACGGTATGTATGGGTACGTGAAGTCGGTGAACTTAACCGCCGTAAACATTACCATGTATTACTGCTGCTGAATAAAGACTTCTACCATGGCGCCGGAAGTTATAATGCAGATGACAGTTTATACGCATTAATCCAGCAGGCATGGTGTAGTGCGTTAGGCCTGGATGCAGAGCAATATTCGGGTTTAGCGAATATGACTAAGAACGGTTGTTTTTATTTAAACAGAAAATCCCCTAATTATATGCAAGAAGTTACCGAATTGCTGAAGCGCATGGAGTATCTGGCAAAAGACCATACCAAATGTTACGACGATGGCTTTCGTTCTATTGGGATGAGTCGTGGGTAGAATGACCGTACTGAGTTGGCAGTTTGGCTATTAAGGTTTACACTGTCAGCATATTAGAACTCAAGTACATCTATTTCTTTTTAGTCTTTACGACACTATCAAATGCAGCTTTGATTTTCTGATCCTGACTTGACCAGACTTCAACCTGGCGTATCTTCATTGCAAATATTTCAGCTCCGGTTTTGGTCAGATTATTCTGGTCACGGGCAGATGGCCATTCCAGTTCATTAATCCCATTCTCTATGCCCTTCAAAGCTTCTGATTTAGCATCCCATCCGCCTGAAGGGCAAGCTTCCTGCAAAAGCCTGATAATTTTGGCTTTAACGGGATCAAAGCGAGCAGCTTTACTTCTGCCCCCCTTCACCGGAACATCGAGTTTTGTGGTCTGTTGCTGTTGCCACAATTCTTGATCTTCAAGACCACGGCAGTAATCAAGGTATTCAATACTTAGGAGTAGGCACTTTATCGCTTCATTTTTATTCGCGTTCAGGAGCCCAAGCCCTAGGTGCCAGTTAACATCAGCTAGAAAAACAAGTTCATCTATAGTTTCGCTAACCGTGTCCGGTTCATCAAATGACATTTTGTAGACTTGATCATCAAACCTACGGCGTACAACCGGGTTCTTAAGCATGCTTGCAACTAGCGATAGTACAAACTCATGATATTCATTTGCACCTGAAACCACCTTTTCCTGCTCCCAGTCAGCCGCATTGAATCTATGGGATAATCTTGCGCTCTTATTATTGAACGTAGTTTTCAAATCAACGATAAAATCATCAAATCTAAAATTATCCATTATTCAATCAGTTAAGCTCCGTAAAAAATGAGGTATTGCAGCCGTATGTCGCACAGTTGCACTAGCAGATAGTCTGACTTCCGTTCAAAGCATACCAAGAGAGGAAGCTTTTTAATGGAACCAAGGTCTGTAAAAATCCTGCGTATATCTGCACTTGTCAAGAAGTTAGGTATTGGTCGTTCAACGGTATACGATTGGCTTGACCCTAATTCAGATCGTCATGATCCGACATTTCCCCAAAGGGTGAAACTGGGGGCAAAGACGGTAGGTTGGCTAGAATCCGAGATTGATGCTTGGATTTTGAGCAAAATAAAACAACCCCTAACGCCTGTTTCGCCATAGTTTGGAAGATAATGTGGGAGAGAGTGAGGATCGCACTCCTCCCATTAGCTTTAATTCTATTTCCGGATTTGCAGCCGTAGTTTTAGATAAAAACACAGATCGCTGAAGTTGCTGAGACCGCTGAACAAGGCACTGCACAATATTCTCTTACAGCTCATGTGCACCTCTCTTTAAGGCATTTTAATGGACTGACCCCACGCCCGTAGACAAATTCTGTCCTCACGATGAGGCCTGTTCGAAGGCCTCCGGACTGACGCCGCCGAGGTGGCTGTGGCGCCGGGCCCGGTTGTAGAACACTTCAATGTAATCGAAGATATCGGCCCGGGCCAGATCCCGGGTTTTATAGATGCGTTTTCTGATCCGCTCTTTTTTCAGCGAACTGAAGAACGATTCGGCCACCGCATTATCCCAGCAGTTGCCACGCCTGCTCATGCTCGGGGCCAGGTTATTAGCCCGGCAGAAGCGCTGCCAGTCGTCACTGCCGTACTGGCTGCCCTGATCGCTATGTACGATAACCTCACCGTCCGGTTTTCGACGCCAGACGGCCATCATCAGCGCGTCGAGAGCCAGTTCGCGAGAGAGAGTGGGCTTCATCGACCAGCCAACCACGTTACGGGCGAAGAGGTCGATAACCACCGCCAGATACAACCAGCCCTGCCAGGTGCGGATGTAAGTGATGTCTGTAACCCAGACCTGATTGGCCCGGACAACAGTAAACTGCCGCTGCACGCGATTAGGGGCGGCAACCACTGAAGGTCGGCCGGCGATACGACGCGGCGCTTTATAGCCGCGCACGGCTTTGATCCGGTTCAGTTGCATAATACGACCCACCCGGTTTTTGCCGCAGGTCTCCCCGATTTCGTTCAGGTCGCCATGAACCCGCCGGTAACCGTATACGCCTCCGCTCAGTGAATATGAGTCACGGATAAGCGTTAGCAGGCGCTGGTTATCTTTATCGCGTGCCGAGACCGGGTTATGCAGTCACGCGTAGAACCCGGCCCGGGCGACATTCAGTACCCGACACATCGTCATCACACCCCATACAGTGCGGTGCTCATTGATAAAGCGGTACTTCAGTCGGGCTCCCTTGCAAAGTACCGCGCGGCCTTTTTCAGGATATCCCGTTCTTCTTCGGTGCGTTTTAGCTGCGCCCGGAGTTTCAGGATCTCGCTTTTGGCTTCCAGTAAATCCCGGGCATGCTGTTCGCTGTTATCAGGTTTGATAGCCCGTAGCCACTTGTAGAGGCTGTGTGCAGAAACGCCCAGACGGTCGGATACTTCGGCAACGGAATAACCGCGTTCCGTTATTTGACGGACGGCTTCTTCCTTAAATTCAGGTGTAAATCGTGGTGTGCCCATACGTTCCTCCTATGCTCAAACTATAGGGCAGGATCGTCTACCGGGGTGGGGTCAGTCCAACTATAGGGCAGGATCGTCTACCGGGGTGGGGTCAGTCCAGACAACCAAATTTGATGTTCGCTGAAAGCTGGTTGGTCCCAGGCGCAATGCCTATTGTCAGCTTGCAGGTAAAATAATAACAGAAGGCCTATCCAATGCGTGTTATAAGCGAGTATGAAAACCTCCACACTGGTGGTTGAGAGGCATGGCATGAAATTACGAATCACAAGAGCAATCGGCCTCAGCAAGTTCTCGCCACGTTGGGTTAAGGTTATCTGTTTACGATTAGCAAAAAATGATATTGAGCGCTCCCTCAATGCTCTTCTGGCCAACATTGATGAATCTGAGCTCTCTCCAGAGCAAGTCAAAGCGTTTAGGGAATGCGTTGACAGGATTAACCTAGCACGGGGTAAGGGGATGCAGGCGTGAGCACTTTTAATTAAGCATTTTTCGATGTTGCTTTGGCAATGATGGCTTTTATCCAAAAAATTTGGCAGGTGAAAAGTAGTCTAAGCGTTTGATAAAAGGTAAGCCCAAACCATATATGCGCGGCGCGTTTGCAGCGCAAGTATCGATGACAGGCCGACACGGGCGGAGCTCTCGAAAGCCACATATGAGCCAATGAAGGCTGATGGGAGCTCATAGGGATTAAACTGTCCACTATGAGCGAAAAACGGACCTTCAAATCCGAACCGGTTCAATTGATTAACCTTGGCTGTCAGTCAAGCCATCGTTAACATGAATCCGATCGAAAATTCCTTATTGCATTTTTACAAATACGCAGTGGCAAGAAAGATAGATTCTGGCTCATGACAAGTTGAGTTGTTCATTTGTATAAAGAGACTTCGCCTTCAGGACGCGTTTTGAACCTGCGATGCATCCACAGGTATTGCTCAGGAGCACGGAGAATTTCACGCTCGATGATCTTGTTCATATAAGCCGCTGCGGCGACCTTATCTTCCCCTGGATAACCTGCCAACGGATTGCTGATATACATGTGATAACCTTTTTTATCGCTACGTCGAACCATGCTAAGTGTGATCAAGTGTGCACCAGCGAGTTTTGACAGAGCATACGTTCCGTTCGTCGTGGCTGCTTTTTTTACCGAGAAAAAAGGTGCAAAAACGCTTCCCTTAGACCCATAATCCTGGTCTGGTGCAAACCAAACGGCTTCACCTGCTTTTAGCGCATGAACAAAACCTGATAAATTACGTCGATTAATCATAGCCTTATTTGAACGCATACGACCTTTTGTCTGTACCCATTCCATTAATGGATCATTGTGTGGGCGATACGTTGCCATCATAGGATGGCATAACCCCATTACTCTTCCACACAACTCAAGGGACATAAAATGAATCCCGACAACCATTACTCCTTTTGTCGCGCCGGTCAGGTTTTCAAGCCCTTCGACATCAAACCATTTTTTGACTCTCGCATCGCTCCAGAACCAGGCCATTCCTGTTTCCATCAGTCCCAGCCCGAGAGAAACAAAGTTTTTATTGACCATCTGGCTCCGGGCAAACGGTGTCATCTCGGGAAAGCACAGTTCGATATTTCTAATCGCAATTCCTTCCCGGCGTTTCAGAAAGGGTCTGGATATTTTTCCAAGGCCAGAGCCCAGAGTATGTAAAACCGGGTAAGGAAGTTGAACGAGAAGCCACAGCAGACCCAAACCAGACCAGGTAAGCCAGTGGCGAGGATGAAGTAAATTATGAGTAAAAGTCTGTGCCATAAATTTCCTTAATGCTAATGAAGGTTATAACGCAAAAGGAAAACAATGAAGCAATTTGTCTTTAGCGATACATTTTGTTTTAGACAATTTAAAGTCATCTAAATTCAGAAAAAAATAACTTTGCAATGACTGGTAAAGAATTTAAAGAGTCAGGAATGAATTGTAAGCCAGCAAAGTTATTCTGTTATAAATCCATGTTTTATCATTGATACTCAAGAAATTGTCTTCTTGATTCATCATCATCAAGGTACTCAAAAGAAAGAAGCCGAATTTTGGTAAGTTTATAAAACCACTCACAATCGTTTCGTTGAATAATTTCCCCTGGTTTGAAACATATCCCGGATGCCACCCGAATAATCGCATATTTACCATTACTAAACCTGACCCGGTGAATACAGAAAGGTTGGCCAGCCTGCCCGTGACAGCTGTTCGACAGGATATGTCCTTCAATAAAAACAGATTTTTTAGATTTCATTATCATACCCTCGACAACTGCAGTACAGGAGGAACGTTGTCATTTTCCGACATCACTGACGTTACGTGGCAGAAGCCGTTCAGCCGCCGATACACCAGCATTCTGAAGGTCTGAACAACAGTCCGCAGGCAGGGCACTCAAGAACCGCATCTTTTCTTAGTTTACCTGCTTTCTGATCGGCTCTGTATGCGCATACCGGGCAGGCAACATGAACCGGTCTTTCTTTAAAATACCTGAGCCCATTTGTATAAGACATAAATAATTCTCTGAGAAATATAGTAATTATTATACGCTTTAATATAAAAATAACTGGCATAAGTTATGTTAAGTTGTGTCTGAATGAGGTTATCAGATATTGAAAATTGAACGTCTGATTTATGGTACACTACCCTTCCGTGAGAAATTTAAGATGAAATCAGAAGACACCCTTGACTGGTATCCGGCACAACTACCGCCTGTGAAAATTATTCTTGGCGAAGCCGTGCTGGCTGTGGGTAAACAGGGCCGACCGATTAATACCCGCACCTTGCTGGAATACCTTCAGGTCATGCAGGACAAACAAAAAAGGCGGGATGACAAAATCGCCATGCAGACTGCGATTGATGTTCTCAGGGATAATCAGCGCATTAACGGCAGACGTTAATGCACCTCCGGGATCAGTGTCAGCTCTGAATGATCTCAACCGTATGGTTTTGTCCATCATCCTTCAGCGGTATTCTGTCATCAGGGAGGAGAACACCATCCAGCGTCACGCAATATTCTGCATCGCCGCGTGAAACACTAATCTGATAATGGCTTTCACCATATTGATATGCCATAGAAAAAGACGACCACTCATCCGGTAACCTGGCATGAACACTAAAGTCAGTGCCGGAACGTTTTATCCCCAGTAATTCCTCGGTAAGTAAACGCCAGGCCCAGCCTGCGGAACCGGTATACCAGCTCCACCCTGCACGTCCGGTATGGGGAGCGACGCTGTAGACATCAGCACTCATGACATAAGGCTCAGCTTTATAAATCCCGACAGAGTCCGCATTCAGGGTATGATTTACAGGGCTGAGCATTGACCAGAGTTGCCAGGCTCGTTCGGCATTCCCCATTCGGGCAAAGGCCATCACTGCCCAGATGGCGCCATGCGTATACTGCCCTCCGTTTTCCCGCACGCCGGGCAGGTACCCCTGTATGTAGCCCGGATTTGGACCGTGTCCGTCGAAAGGAGGCGTTAACAGTTTGATCAGCCCTCCTTCGTTATCCACAAGGTGCTTATCCAGCGCCTGCATGGCCTTTGCGCACCGTCCCGGGCTCGCGGCGCCGGACAATACAGACCAGCTCTGCGCAATCGCATCAATCCGGCAGTCCTGTGAGGTTTTCGATCCCAGGGGAGTACCATCGTCAAAATACCCGCGCCGATACCATTCCCCATCCCAGGCGTGGGCTTCGAGATTACTTTGCAGGCGCAGAGCCTGTGAACGGCACATCGCGGCGACGCTTTCATCCAGCCTGCGCTCCGCCAGCGCTGCAAACCGCTGCAAAATGTCGTACAGGAAGAAGCCCAGCCAGACGCTTTCACCTTTGCCTTCGATACCCACCCGGTTCATCCCGTCATTCCAGTCACCAGCCCCCATCAGCGGCAGGCCATGCTCCCCGAAGCGAAGTCCATAGTGAATAGCTTTGACGCAGTGTAACCAGAGTGTCTCTTCGGTGCCGCTGATGACCGGCGTGTCATAGACAGACTCTTCACCAGGCTGAAGCGAGCGTCCCTCCAGATAAGGAATGCGTATTTCCAGTGCATCCATATCCCCCGTCGTTTCAACATAGTGGCAAGCAGCAAGCGGCAGCCAAAGATAGTCATCGGAACAGCGGGTACGCACACCGTTGCCGTGTGGCGGGTGCCACCAGTGCTGCACATCCCCCTCGATAAACTGCCGTGATGCACAGAGTATTATCTGTTCACGCATCCGGTCCGGAGCAGCGTGGCTCAGAGCCAGCGTATCCTGCAGCTGATCGCGAAAACCAAATGCACCGCCAGACTGATAGTAGCCACTCCGGGCCATAAGACGGCAGGCGACCGTCTGATACAACAGCCAACCATTAACCAGTAAATTTACGGACGTGTCGGGGGTGTTAACTACGATTTTATCGAGAACATTGTGCCAGTGATTATGAATCCGGTTCAGCTCCTGGCGGACCGTATCCTCGTTCATGTAGCGGGCCAGCGTCTCCTGAGCACAGACATCATTCTCCTCTGCGCCGAGGATAAAAATAAACGTCCTCTGGTCCCCGTCAATTAATGTAACCGCCGATTGCACCGCTCCGCAGGGATCCAGACCGGCCCCCGTCTTACCAGAAAGCTTTTGCAGTTTCATGGCCGAAGGGGCGTGAAGGGAACCATTACGGCCAATAAACTCCCGGCGATCCCCTGTCAGAGAACAGTCATTACCGCTGACGGCAAAAAATGCAGTTCGGCCGCCACCATTATCACCATAAAAGTTATTCGCAAGCACCCCGCAGCCGCCGGGCGTTCTGGCCACATGTGTCACAATGTGAGGGGCTGAGCGCGTTCGTGTTTCTCCGAGCGTCCACTCTACATAGCCTGTGACGGAAAGTTGACGTGTCCGTCCCGAAGAGTTGCTGAGCGTCAGGAGCACCAGTTTAACCGGATCTTCTTCAGCAACCAGGACCGTCAACTCGCTGTCTATACCACTCTCACGATGGGCAAAAACGCTGTAGCCAAAACCATGGCGGGTCAGGTAATCACCGTGTCCGCGAACAGGTAAAGCCGTCGGCGACCAGCACTCCCCGCTCTCTTCATCGCGCAGGTAAAATGCCTCGCCGCTGCGATCGCTCACCGGATCGTTCTCCCACGGCGTCAACCGGTATTCATGGGCATTCTCATACCAGGTATAGGCCTGCCCTGCCTCTGAGATCACACAGCCAAAACGAGAATTTGCCAGTATGTTCGACCAGGGAGCCGGTGTAAGCGCATTTTCCCGAAGGACGATCTGATACTCCCGCCCATCCTGAGAAAATCCACCGTACCCATTGAAATGGCATAACTGACTGGTATCAGGGCTCCAGTCCGTATGTTGATTACGGTCGCGCACAGCACGCGGAATGAATGCCCTTGCCGGCGATTTCAGGGTATGAATACGCTGGTTAAGCTGCTCATTAATACCCCCTGCGCGGTCATCAAGATAAAGACAGGCCACGCTCATCAAAAGCAACTTATCCTCAGCGGAGAGATGCTCACCGTTCCGGACAAAAAGCCCGCCCTTTTTATCCAGCAGACTGGCTTCAGACCCGGCATAAATTAACTCCATAATCTGATTTTGTAATCCCTGCTGGTAGCCGCCGGGGCTGTTATTCAGGATAACCAAATCAACATCCAGCCCTTTCTGTCTCCAGTAACGGTGTGCCTGAATCAGTGTGGTCACTGAGGTGATACTTTCCTCGCTGGTTATACTCAGCAGCACTATCGGCAGATCCCCTGAAATTGCCCAGCCCCACAGTCCGGACTGGCCACGCCGGTTGCGGCCGATCGCCTGGCCTTCGGCTCGCAGCTCCTGGACAGGATAAAGCACAGCGCTGGCGAGACTATTGAACAACGTGGCATCATCTTCACTGGCGTTCATCTGGCGCAATACCACCAGACTGTGAGACCAGGCCAGTTCAAAGACGCGATCGGCGATAGGGTAATCGCGATATTTCTCCAGCAACGCCAGGCTCTGCTGACGGGTCTCGCTGATGCCATAAATGATATCAATCGTAACCGGCTGCCCCGGCTGCAGAATGATGGCGTGGCGAATTGCCAGTATCGGATCCAGCACCGAGCCCGACGTGTTGCTTAGCGTCCCTCCCGCCTCTATTGCCCGGGCATTCGCAGGGTTTCTGCCACGTCCAATAAAGCTTGCCCTGTCCGTTTCAAACGACACGTTATGTCGGTTATCGCCGTGCACCACCATCATGTGAAACAGGCAAGGGCCCGGTTCATCCGGTGAGCGCGGGCGCCGGTGGCAAAGAATAGCGTCACGCTCAGGAGCCAGCTCAGTCTGAATAAACAAATTGCTAAATGCCGGGTGTGCCAGATCGCTGACATCAGGTGCCAGTACCACTTCAGCATAGGTTGTCAGCTCCAGAGAGCGAGGTTTGCGACCACGATGAATCAGTGTGAGCCGTCGCAATTCAACATCATCCTCCGGAGAGATCACCACCTGAGTTTTGACGCTGAGTCCCCCGAAGCTGCGTCTGAATTCTGCCCCCGCATCGGTGAATAACACTTCCTCGTCTTGTCCGCTGGTGTAGCCTGTCGGTTGCCAGGTATTGCTCCACACATCTCCCGTCTGGGTATCGCGGAAGTAGCAAAATGCTCCCCAGTTATCACGGGTGGTATCACTGCGCCAGCGGGTTAGTGCAATATCATTCCAGCGACTGTAACCACCGCCCCCCGCGGTCAACATCAGATGATAATGGCCGTTGGACAGCAGTTGAATATCCGGGGTGGGGGTATCCACGCTATAGAAAATACGGGGTTCATAGCGGACGGGTTTGACCCTGCCCTCATGAGATTCAAAATGACGGCGCGGACTGTACAGATCGACCGCATCCGGCACGCGCTCCTGTAACAGCAGACTCGCTGACCGGAATACCGTACTGGACATAAAGCGTTCAGTCATGGGGGCGTCAAGCAGCACATGAGCCAGCGCCTGAAATGCCATACCTTGGTGATGCGCCATCCAGGACTGTACCACCGCATAGAGCTGGCCGGTTGCAAGACGTGAGGGGGTATAGTCCAGCGCTTCATAAAAACCGTATTCTCCGCGTGCACCATTTTTTTGCAGCCTGAACAGGTTCTCACAGGCTCTCTGTGGGGAAACCATCAGCGCCAGCAGCGTGGCGTAAGGAGCAACCACCATGTCATCGGCAAGCCCCCTGCGCAGACCGAGACCCGGTACGCCAAATGCCTGATACTGATAATTATGCTGAACATCAAAAGCATGATAGCCAGACTCTGAAACACCCCACGGTACCCCGCGTTCTTTCCCCCAGTGAATCTGGCGCATAACCGCCGACTGACTCATTTCATCGAGCAGGCTGCCGGGGCTGGTGGGCATCACCAGATTCGGCATCAGGTATTCAAACATGGACCCGCTCCATGACATCAGGGCAGTTTCGTTATCAATCGAGGTAAACAGTCGACCCAGCGCGTACCAGCTTTTAAGAGGCAGTTGATTAGTCGCAATGGCAAGAAAACTGGTCAGCCGGATTTCAGACGGCAGGAGATCGTAGTGGCTCTTGTCAGGCATATTGGTGTCACAGTTATAACCGACGCTGAGCAGACTGGTTGCTTCACTGTACAGAAAGGCGAAATCCATCCGGGCATGCTCATCCAGCCGCTGTTCCAGCTCGGTGATAATATTGAGTCGCATTCGGGCCTGCTCCGCCGCTAACGCCGGAGGCGTTCCTGTACCGGTTAATGTCGGACGGGCAAGCTCGCTCAGCGTCGGCAGCGTCTGTTCATTCCAGCATGCAGGTAACCAGCCAAGCAACAGAGACCACTCATGGCAAAGCTGAACCAGTTGATGCTCCAGATGTCCAGCCCAGCGCATCTGAAGAGGAGATCCCTGATGACATGCGCTGGTCAGATGGTTACACTGGGTGCGCATGCTTTTCAGTTCGCTGAAAAACGCCTGCGGAGAGAGCGACATCGCATTCAGGCAATGCTTGCGCAGCAGTCTCAGGCTGTCAGGTGGGTTCTTACCCCACTGTTTTTCCAGAATATCCAGCGTATCGTTCAGTCCTGCCAGTATCTGTTGGCTGCTTAAAACAGGCTGATGACGCATGGCGGACAAGCCTGCACGCAGGGTCAACAAATGCCCGGCCATGTTGCCGCTGTCGACGCTTGAGATATAGCGTGGACTGAGGGGGACCAGTGTCCGGGTGTCATACCAGTTGTAGAGATGGCCCCGGTAGTGTTCCATTTTATCCAGCGTGTCGAGCGTGAGCGACACGCGCCGGAGCACCTCTCCGCCGGGCAGGTAGCCAAAGTCCCATGCCGTCAGGTTAGCCATAAGGGAAAGACCAATATTGGTAGGAGAAGTTCGGTGTGCCACCGTCGGTTGTGGTATTTCCTGATAATTATCAGGCGGAAGCCAGTTCTCTTTTTCTGTGGCAAACGTTTCAAAAAAAGCCCAGATTTCACGGCTTGTCTGGCGTAACAGCTGTTTTTGTTCCTGAGTTGGCGAAAACACCTTACGCACGGGCTGGCGACTCAGCCAGCTCATCAGCAGCGGGGCCACACACCATACCAAACCGATCGGTAACGCAATCCCCAGCAGCTGTGGGGCAAACTGTCCGGTCAGTATTGTCAGCGTCACGCCACTGGCAACGTTTAGCCACATGGCCTGATAAAAGCTTGCAACAGCGGGTCTGGCACGATCGCTGTCCTGGCTGTGGCTGACCCACTGGCTGAGGTGACGCCTGCTGATCCCCAATCGCCATAGCGTCACGGCGATCGCTTTCAGCGAATATCCGGCTTCGTGCGGCAGTATCGCAAAATTAAGGCTGATACCTGACAAACGCTTCAGCGCGCCCGCCCCCACCAGTAACAGATGCGGCTTCACGCGGCGACGCAGAGGTTTATGCAGAAGGTCATGGCTGATGCAGAGGATGGCTGGCAACAGCCATATCAGCAACAGTATGCCCAGCCAGTAAACAGGATTGGGTACCCAAAGCAGAGTGAAGAACAGCAATATCAGTAAAGAGGGGGCGACCAGACTGCGACGTAGATTATCGAGTAATTTCCAGTAAGAAAGCGCGGTCAGCGGATTCCTGACATGGGTTCCATCGGCTTTTCTGACGCGTGGTTTCAGCCAGTTAAGCAGTTGCCAGTCACCCCGGATCCAGCGTGAACGTCGTGCAACATCCGACAGATAATTATTAGGGTACTGTTCGTAGAGTAACACCTCGCTCAGCAGACCCGAACGTGCATAGCATCCTTCAAGCAGATCGTGGCTGAGTACCAGATTTTCCGGGCAGATGTTGGCAGTGGCCTGCATAAAAATATCAACATCGTAAATCCCTTTGCCCACAAACGAGCCTTCCCCAAAGAGATCCTGATAGATATCCGAAGACATCATCGAATAAGGGTTATTGCCCGGTACGCTGCTGCGCAGGGCTGCGTAACGCCCCTGACCGTTGCGTGGTATCTCCTCCGCAAGACCGGGCTGTAAAATACCGAATCCTTTGACAACCCTCTGGCGTACCGGATCATACTCTGGCGTATTCAGCGGATGGGCCATCGCCGCGACGAGTTTGTGTGCCGTATCGCGCGGGAGCACCGTATCGCTGTCCAGGGTAATGACGTATTTTATGTGACCCGGTAAAAGATGGGCAGGCATGTCTGCAACGCTGACGAATTGCGTTCCGGGATGGCGCAACCAGCTGTTAAGTAACGCCAGTTTTCCCCGCTTGCGTTCATAGCCCATCCACGCTCCTTCCGAGGGGTTCCATTCAGGCTGACGATGTAACAGATAAAAACGTGGTCGGCCGGAGGGGTAGCGGCGATTAAGCGCCTGCGTATCGGCGATAGCCTGTCTGAGCAGCGCGTGACTTTCCGGCGAGGGTTCATTTTCAGAATCAGCGAAGTCTGTGAGCAGCGCGAACCTGAGATTTTCGTTTTGATTCCCCAACCAGCAAACTTCAAGACTGGTGAGGAGCTGGCTGAAACTTTCGTGGCTGGTCAACATGCAGGGAATGACTAACATGGTGGCATTGTCAGCGGGAATACCGGCTGAAAAATCCATCCCCGGCAAGGGTCGAGGAACGCGAAAACGGGTGGTTGCATCACTGAGTAAATCGCTCATTAACTGAGTTAAAGCAATAATCAGAGGCAATATCACCGCGATCAATAGCCAGTCTGCGCCCTGCATGGCGGTTTCGTGCATTATTGCTGCGGTCGCTGCGGTTGTCAGCAACGCCAGGCTTCCAAGCCATGACAGCAGGGTTATTCTGTTGAAACTGTGCCGCAAGCGTATGAGCCTTGAGGCGTCTGCCAGGAGATGAATATCCAGCGCCTGTCGACCTTCGCCCGCAAGATAATAACCAACATGATGTTCCGGTGTATCGGGCGCTTTTTCCTCTGAAAGCGCCAGCACCTTCTCAGCAACCTCAGGCTCGCTGAGACCGCTGTCTCTGGCCAGAACCTCAACTACGTGCCGGTAATGATCCCGGGTATTGAAGTGCATACGGGGATAAATGCCGGCAGGATCATTGCGTAATGCCTGTTCGACAACGCTTATCGTTTCGGCGAAATCAGCCCAGTCCGTTTCACTCAATAATCGCAGGCCCGCGATGCTGTTACTGACGGACAGCTGGCTGGCGGCAAGCTGCTGATTGAAACTATGTATGAGAACGTCAGTGGTGATCCCCTGTTCCCGAAGGCACTGATCAACCCAGGTCAGAGGTAACGACAGCGCGTTGCCATGCCCCTGCAGGCGCCGCACCAGCTCTGCGACAAACGCACTGGTTAACGGAGGTCGGGAGCGCGCCATATCGGCAACCACCATAATTAAATCACCAGGCGCACTCTCTGCGCATTCGACAATCCTTGTTATCCACGTATCGGCAAGGTTTCTGTCCTGCTGCGCTTTTATCACTTCCATACTGATACGACGAAGATTTTCAATCAGCGCCAGTCGCAGCATTCCCGGTAACGCCCAGACTTCACCCAGCGTCAGCGGCGTCACCTGTTGATAGGCTGTGAGATAGCTGGTCAGGCTGGCGGCATCCCAGCGGCCATCGCCGTGAGCAATGGCCTCTGATGCAATATGATAAATTCGTGGGCAATTCAGCGGCGATACCAGCGACGGAAGACCTTTGCCAAAGCTTTTCGGCAGGTGCTGGCGGACAGTGCGGATTTGTTCCTCAATCAGATAATAATTGTCCAGCAGCCATTCACCGGCGGGCATGATACTGGTCTTTTTACCAGCGTTAAGCTCATAGCAGTTTTGGGTAATGACGGCCTCATTGTCGCCAAGCCGTTTCAGAAGATAATAAGGATGCTTATCTGGTGATACTTTATGAGTCCGCGCCAGCTTCTGGCCGTAGCGTTCCATCTGGACGGTCGAAAAGAGTTCTGACCGCGGGGTGCTTTCACCGGCAGGATCGTTCGCCGAAAACGTTATGTTTTCGGCAGCATTAATCAGAATACGGGAGCGGTTAAACCACGCTCTTGGGTTCATTTTCATAGCATTGCTCTGATGCGACGTTAGCGCGCAGGAGCAGTTGCGAAATCAGATCAGAAAAGTTCTCTCAGGATGGGCGTCAGGCATCAGGGATTTAACAGCTGCCGGAATCTAACATAAGTATAGGACATAAGCTCTGTTCTGCGGTTTTGGTCGAGCTAGCGTCGGGAGATAAACAGAGCCTTACATCCGGGGCAAAGCATGGTCTGGTTGAGCCGGATTTTTGACAACGATTGTGCTGATTTTAAGCCACAAACAGGACAGGCAGCAGCGGCAGTAGACGCACTGCTGAAGAGTTTCATTGCGTAATTGATAACAGACATAACCATTAACCTTTCAATGAATGAGATTCACCGTACCACGTGTGGTTAAGTTTTAATCTATTTATTTTGACACAATGAAAATCAGGAAAGATAAATGTTCGCAGCCACAGGCCCCCTGAGACCGTTTATCCGGCAAAATTCTATGCGCCTTCCAGGGATGAGTAATTCTGATTCGCGGGAGTTAACGGCTGAAATGTGAAGCAGAACGTCTTTTCGTCCATCAGATGGGATGATGAGGCCTTTACCACTAAGAATATCAAAGCTTTTGACAATTCCTGTCATTTTATGGGACAAGTCAATTCCTTATTGAAAACAAGTAAAGACTATACACTGAAAATGGCATTCAGCCACTTTTATTTTCCCTACAGGACCTCTGGACGGCTAAAAGATAATTTGCTTATATCGATTCCCTGTGCCTTAATGAATCCCATCAGTTCGATGTACTAATGAAAGTTAGAAATTTTCCGGGCAGTTCTCATTACCAGGCGCTATCGTTGATATCCCCTCTTTTTGAGTCCATACGTTTACTATCAATACAACGATGTATAACAGGAGTCAGTATGACCTCTAGAATTACAGGCCTGGTAAAATGGTTTAACGAAGACAAAGGTTTTGGCTTCATCTCTCCTCTTGATGGCAGCAAAGATATCGTTGTCCATTTTTCTGCGCTTAATGGCGACAACTTTAAAACTTTATTTGAAGGACAGAAAGTTGAATTCGCCATTCAGATCGGAGACAAAGGTCCTGCTGCTGCAAACGTAATACTTTGCGATAAATAAATCAATGTGGATCTGCGATAACGATGAAGGATTATTCCTGAGTAGACAGATCCATAACTTAAATCAGATAAAAATCGTTTATTCTTAATATCTGATCAGCATATTTTTCACAATTATGAGTGCGCTGACCGATGTAATGGAGTGCAGGACTACTGCATAAAATT
The DNA here is from genome assembly GCF_052044815.1 of Enterobacter sp. 22499. Classification (NCBI taxonomy): domain Bacteria; kingdom Pseudomonadati; phylum Pseudomonadota; class Gammaproteobacteria; order Enterobacterales; family Enterobacteriaceae; genus Enterobacter; species Enterobacter sp. 22499. The sequence continues at coordinate 178,388 of NZ_JBQENR010000008.1, forward strand.
TTAAAAGCACAAACTAACTGCTTGTTAAATAAGAAGTGCGTAATGAGCGAGGCTATCTCCGAAAGCACCTCGTAATGGCTTTGACCTTAATGACATCTGCCAGTTAACACCCACGAGAGAACAGGGTAATAGAATATGATTAAAGTCCTTGTTTTCTTTAATGCTGAATCCTGTAAAGTTATGACCGTTCTGGAAGGTATATCCTCTATCAGGCAGGAATATCCAAACGGTGAAGAAACACATCTTCGGATTATGTCTGCAGGTTTTCCTTCCTTAACTGGCGATCATGGTATTGTTTACGTGGCTACTGACAGGGAGTTAACGTCACAGGAGATACTTGATGCGGCCAGGAAATATTTATAGCATTTTTTATGCTCTCTGCTCCACGTTTAATTGCATGCTTACCCTATTTATCAGAATCGAACAAAAAATGAGTTAAAAACATTTATGGCCTGCTAACAGCAGGCTTTTTTTTAACATTACACTTTTTTAGAAACACCTATATAAAGAGAAAGTAATTCGCTACCCTCTGACAAAATACAGGTGTCTCTCACCTGCGTGCCATCTTGCCATTTGTGAAAAATCTTACTAAGTGGCCGCGCTAATTCACTAAATGTCTCTCCTGATTTAAAACTCATCAGGTATGACTGAAGCAATAGTTATGAGGCTATAAAAAGGCTCTCCGGATGGCTCCTGGCATCATAGTTTTTAGTACCCTCAAAAATGCAGGGACATTTCGTAGGAGTTAAGATTTAGTTCTTGCACATTCCTCTTAATTTTGTCTTGCGATAAGAGATTTATATCAGTAGTCTAAACCTCGTTAATAACAATATGTACCAATCGGATTAAAATGCTCATTAAGAAAAATCGGGTTGATGAGCAACCGTCGACATTGGTATTTGCTGAAATTTTAAGAGGTCTCTTTATGTCAGATGCTCTGACACAGTTAAACAATATCCGTACCTTACGTTCCCAGACTCGTGAAATGTCCTTAGATGTGCTGGAAGATGTTCTGGAAAAGTTTAAAATTATTCTTATAGAACGACGAGAAGAAGAGACATTACGTCTTGCAAATGAAAGTCAGCGCCGCGATAAACTGGAATCACTTCGTCAGATGATGCTTGATGAGGGTATCGACCCATCCGAACTTATGGCTGCTATTGGCTCTCCGGGTAAGGCTAAAAGAACGCGCTCCCCCCGCCCCGCGAAGTATCGATATACTGACGAAACTGGAGAGTCAAAAACATGGTCAGGTCAGGGGCGAATGCCGAAGCGGATCTCAAATCTGATTGCTGAAGGTGGGGAATTAAAAGATTTTGAAATCAGCTAAAAAGAGCCGGGTATAACCCGGCTCTTTTTTGTGTAGGCCGCAAGTTGCCTTAGAGAATAGTCGAGAAACATTTAGTTCCGTTGATGTAGCCGAGAAGCTGATTTAAAATCACAGTGCTGCTTAAGGGACAAACCGGTTATCTTGCAGATCGTTACAGCGAGCAAAAAGAGAGCCATCAGAAGCTTTCATCCCGAGTTAATCAGGACAATATATAATGTATGTTCTTCGTGAATCCATACTGCATGAGCTTAACAACGTCCGTTATTGGCACAAACCAGACTGTCAGATTCGATTGCGATCTATCTACGATTACTCCAAGTCAGGTTTGAGCCAATGCACCTTTGCTGGGAAAAAACCAGTCCAGCTTACAACTCAGCCCACAAGTTTTAACTCCGTTTTCCCACTTTCAACAATGCTCCCGCTATCGGCCTTGCTAACAAAATCAGCCCACCATTGCATCATTGGACGTCGTTGCTCAAGATAATCGCTTCGATTGTAAGCTCGTCGTACCTCATTTTTGTCTACATGAGCCAATGCTGCCTCAATAACATCAGGCGGAAACCCTTGCTCATTGAGAGCTGTACTTGCGATAGAACGCAAGCCATGAGAAACGAGAATACCTCCTAAGCCTGCACGCTTCAGTGCGGCATTAACTGTTTGACTGTTCATTGGCTTGGTAGGTTTGATGCGACTGGGAAAGATAAATTCTTGTCCACCACTGAGTAACTTCATCATTTCCAGAATAGAGAGAGCCTCATTGGATAGTGGAACCGTATGGTCCCGGTTCATCTTCATTCGGGCTGCTGGAATTTTCCATTCGTTAGCATCAAAATCGATCTCATCCCATCGTGCCTCAGCGGCTTCGGCAGGGCGGGCAATGGTGAGAAGCTGCCACATGAACAAGCACCGCGTTGACATACTTATACTTGCCGTACGCATTGTTTGCATTAACTGTGGAAGCTGATCCGGACGGATACTCGGCATGTTTTTCTTTTGCGGTTTCTCGAACGCTTTTCCGATATTTACACTGGGAACTGCATCAATCAGGCCTGTGTTCTGCGCATAAATCATGACTTCGTTAATACGCTGACAAAGGCGGCGAACAGTCTCTAATGCACCTCTGGCCTGAACCGGCTGAACAGCTTTAACCAGAGTATGAGCCTTAATCTCAGTGATGCTGATATCACCGATTGCTGGGAAAACATCTCTCTCAAGCGAGCGCCAGATATCGTCGGCATAGTCCTCTGTTACGCTGGTTTTCTTCACATTCCACCAACGCTCGGCAACTAACAAGAAGGTGTTGGTTTTGGCCTCTTGAGAATTCCTCACCTGTTCTTTCTGGTGTTCCTGAGGATCAATATCTTTTGCCAATAAAACTCGAGATTCGGCTCTGAGTTTACGCGCATCAGAAAGTGAGACAGCAGGGTAGGCACCGAAGCTCTGCTTGGTTCGCTGCTTTGTCAGAGGTCGATAGTAACGGAACTGCCAGAGCTTACTACCACTGGACTTGATTAACAGAGTAAGCCCGTCACCATCATACAGCTGGTAATCGGCATCTTTAGGTTTGGCGGCTTTGATTTCCGTATCGGTTAGCGGCTTGGTTTTTCTTGCCATGGGAGTCTCCATGCGTTTAGGCCCAACGAAAACAATAGAGCTTTTCGTTGGGCCTATCAATGGGCCTAAAAGGTTCGGATTTAATTAGTTCTCTTTGGACTTCGCGGGACAAATTGAAGGCACAAAAAAGCCCGCAGGGCTTGCGCCGTGCGGGCTCTTAGGACTTCATCGGATGACTCTGGTAATCACCGATGGAGAATTTTGGTGGAGCTGGCGGGAGTTGAACCCGCGTCCGAAATTTCTACATCCTCGGTACTACATGCTTAGTTTGTCTTTACATTCGCACGCCAGCTGCGGACAGACACGCCACTAACGAACTAGCCTGATTAGTTTTAACGCTTCAACCCCAGGCAGGGCTTCCACGCGATCTCTTTTGGGTTTGACCTCTCTTTGATCCCCGTCTTAAGAGCGGAAGCTAGGGAGAGAGGGCTCAGAGCAGGTTATTAAGCTGCTAAAGCGTAGTTTTCGTCGTTTGCGACTATTTTTTTGCGGCTTTTAACGAGGCAAACCGCCCCTCGGCATGCACCTTGGGTTTCGCAAATCCCGTCGAATCCAGAATCAGCCCCAATAGTGTTGAACTAAGTATACCAGATTTCACTTCCTGGATACCAGCCCGGAACGCTAACTTATTGAATAGTACAATAAGTGTGCAGAATCAACGTCCTGCGTTTTTCATGATGCGCGCTTTATCCAACTGCCACTCGCGTTCTTTCAGGTCAGTACGTTTGTCGTGCTGTTTTTTACCTTTCGCGACACCAACTTTCACTTTGCACCAGGCATTTTTCCAGTACAGTGACAGGGCGACCACGGTGAAACCTTCACGGTTGATGCGTCCGTAGAGGGATTCCAGCTCACGCTTGTTCAGCAGCAGCTTGCGGGTGCGCGTTGGGTCACATACGTAGTGCGACGAGGCGACAGTCAGCGGCGTAAAGTTCGCGCCGAACAGGAAGGCTTCGCCATCTTTAAGGATCACGTAGCTGTCGCCGATGTTGGCTTTCCCGGCGCGCAGCGATTTTACTTCCCAGCCCTGCAACGCAAGGCCAGCTTCGAATTCTTCTTCAATGAAATACTCGTGGCGAGCACGCTTGTTGAGCGCAATGGTCGCCGAGCCTGGTTTATGTGCTTTTTTCTTCGTCATAAGTGTCGTAAAGCCGTCGGTAATCTGATTTCAAAAAGTCACCTCATTGCGTCCTGTGAGGTCTAACGCGCTATCTTAGCACGAGATGAGGCTTAGCGTTTTTTTAACAGGTGATAAATGTTATTATTTGTCCGTTGTGTGACCATGGAAAATGCTATGCCTCAGATTAGCCGTACTGCGCTCGTTCCTTACAGCGCGGAACAAATGTATCAGTTAGTGAACGATGTTCAGTCTTATCCAGAGTTTATCCCGGGATGTACCGGGAGCCGCGTTCTGGAGTCTGGCCCGACGCAGATGACTGCGGCGGTGGATGTCTCCAAAGCGGGGATCAGCAAGACGTTCACCACCCGCAATACGCTGACTAACAATCAGAGTATTTTGATGCATCTGGTGGATGGTCCATTTAAAACCCTGATGGGTGGCTGGAAGTTTACGCCACTGAGCGCTGACGCCTGCCGCATTGAGTTCCATCTGGACTTTGAGTTCACCAATAAGCTAATTGAGCTGGCGTTTGGCCGCATCTTTAAAGAGCTGGCGTCAAATATGGTTCAGGCGTTTACCACCCGCGCCAAAGAGGTTTACAGTGTCGCATAAGATTGCTGTAGAGGTGGTCTACGCGCTGCCGGAGAAGCAGTACTTACAGCGCGTAATGCTGGAAGAGGGTGCCACCGTTGAGGCGGCTATCCGCGCGTCCGGCATCCTTGAGCTTCGCAGAGATATCGACCTGGCGAAGAACAAGGTCGGGATTTACAGCCGTCCGGTGAAGCTGGGCGACGTGTTGAAAGAGGGCGACCGGGTCGAGATTTATCGTCCTCTGATTGCCGACCCGAAAGAGCTGCGTCGCCAGCGCGCGGAGAAGTCTGCTAAGTAGCGTGTTTCCCCCTCACCCTGTCCCTCTTCCCAAAGGGGGGAAGGGATAAAGAAAAACAAAAAAGGTGCTCGTTGAGCACCTTTTTGCATTTCTGGCTTCTGATTATTTTGTCAGGGCAGGTTTGTTGTCGATGTTGGTCAACACACCGGCGCTGCTGAAGGTCAACGTCAGGGTCTGCTGGGTCACGCTTTCGTGGCCAGGCTGCTGACGGAATACATAGAACCAGGTGTTAGTGCCGAACGGATCGGTCATCATCGGGGTTCCCAGTGCATAAGCGACCTGCTGTTGTGTCATCCCCACGCGGATTTTGGACACATCGTTAGGGGTAAGGTAGTTCCCCTGGTTGATGTCAGGACGGTAAACCACTTTCTCCAGAGTGGAACAGCCTGCGGTCAACATCAGAAGAACCGCTGCGGCAGCGGTCAGCATTTTACAACGCATAGTGATTTGATTCCTTTTCGGGCCCGAGCAGAACGCGGCTCATATGTAATATGCCGATGATAATAGACCTTGCCCCACTTTGAAACCGGTCTGGCGGCGTTTTTGTTGTTCTGTATGACCCTGAGATCCCGAAAAAGTTTATGCCGCCAGCAGTTCTTTCGCGTTCGCGAGCGTATTACGCGTGACTTCACTGCCGCCGAGCAGTCGTGCCAGCTCCTGCAGACGCGCGCGTTTATCCAGCGGCTTCATGTGCGTTTCGGTCATTTCGCCGTCGGTTTCTTTACTGACAATAAAGTGATGATGACCACATCCCGCGACCTGCGGCAGGTGGGTGACACACATCACCTGCGTTGACTCACCTAGCTGGCGCAGCAGTTTACCCACCACTGCCGCCGTTGGGCCGCTGATGCCCACATCCACTTCATCGAAAATCAGCGCCGGGGTTTCCATTTTACGTGCGGTAATCACCTGAATCGCCAGCGCAATACGCGACAGTTCACCACCGGATGCCACTTTGGAGATTGCCTGCAGCGGCTGCCCCGGGTTGGTGGTGACGCGGAACTCGATGCGATCCGCCCCTTCTGCCGTCAGGTGGTTCTCTTCAAAACGGACATCAATAGTGAATACACCGTGCGGCATCGCCAGCGTGTGCATGCTATCGGTGATGTGCTGGCTTAGCTCCTGAGCGTAATGTTGACGGATCTCATGCAGTTTTTTCGCCGTGGTCAGCGCCTGCTGATGATGCAGGTTCACTGCCAGAGAGAGGGTTTCCTGCGAATCCGCCTGATCGTCAAGCTGCTGCTGTTCTTCGAGCAGAGACTGATAATAGCCTGGTAGTTCTTCCGGCGTGACATGGTGCTTGCGCGCCAGTGAAATCTGACGAGAAAGGCGCTGCTCCAGCTCAAACAGGCGGTTCGGGTCGAGGTCCAGCCGTTCACAATAATGACGCAGTTCGTCACTGGCTTCTGAGATTTGAATCGCGGCCTCTTCCAGCATATCCAGTACGCCAGAAAGTTTACTGTCCATGCCGGCCAGTTCGGTGACCAGTTGACGGACATTGTACAGCTGGCTCTGCAGGTTAACGTCTTCGCCATCTGCCAGCATGTTGAGGGCATTCTGGCTGGTTGAGAGCAGGTGGCCGCTGTTGGCGAGGCGCTTGTACTCTTCGTCAATTTGTTCAAACTCACCCGCCTGCGGGTTGAATTCGTTCAGCTCTTTAAGCTGGTACGCCAGCAGCTCCGCACGCGCGGCGCGCTCCTGGCTTTGCTGCTGGTGCTGGGCGAGCTCGCGGCAGCTCTGATGCCACTGGCGGTAGTGCTCCGCCATAAGCTGAGTAAGCGCGTACTCACCCGCATAGCCATCAAGCAGGGCTTTCTGCTGTTCTGGTTTGACGAGTTGCTGATGCGCGTGCTGACCGTGGATCTGGATAAGGAGCTGGCCGAGTTCGCGGAGCTGGGAGAGCGGGACTGCCGTGCCGTTGATAAAGCCACGGGAGCGCCCGTCGCTGCTGATCACGCGGCGAAGTAAACACTCACGTCCATCTTCGAGCTGATTTTGTTCCAGCCAGCGCAGGGCTGCAGGGGTATCTTTCAGGGAGAAACGTGCGCAAAGATCGGCACGGTTTGCGCCCATGCGCACCATGTCGCCTTCTGCACGGCCGCCAAGGCACAAGCCGAGGGCATCAATGGCAATGGATTTACCCGCACCGGTTTCGCCGGTGATCGCCGTCATGCCGCTGTGGAAATCGATCTCAAGCTCACGAACAATGGCAAAGTTGCTGATGGTCAGTTGTGCCAGCATAATTGTTTTCCTGTATGAAAAACCATAACTGTGTTTTCATACAGTATAAACTGGTTTTTTATACAGTAAAGTACTGGATGCAAAATCAGAACAATTTTTTTGACCAGCCAAGCTTCGAGCTTAATGTGTTGAAATAGCTGTAATCTTTCGGGTGAATCAAATTCAGGTGGTAATCACACCGGCGAATAAGAACATCTTCACCTTCCTGGATTGGCAGCGCGATCTGGCTGTCGCAGCTGATCTCCAGGTCGTTACGGCGGTGCGAGAAGCGCAGACGTATCGTACTGTCGCCGTTAATCACCAGCGGGCGCGCGGAGAGCGTGTGCGGGAACATCGGCACTAGCGTAATAGCATCCAGAGAGGGCGTCAGGATCGGGCCGCCCGCAGAAAGCGAGTAGGCGGTTGAGCCGGTCGGGGTGGAGATAATCAACCCGTCAGAACGCTGGGAAAAGGCAAAGATTTCGTCGATATAAACTTCGAACTCAATCATGTGTGCCACTTTGCCGGGATGAAGCACCACCTCGTTAATCGCGGTGCTGATGCGCTTCTGACAGTCCTGCTGGCACACCTGCGCTTCCAGTAAAAAGCGTTTTTCGCTGATATAATGACCTTCCAGCACGTCGGCCAGCTGTTGCTGCGCGTTGTCCGGGTCGAGGTCGGTTAAAAAGCCGAGATTGCCGCGGTTGATACCGATGACCTTGATGTCATAACGCGCCAGCGTGCGTGCCGCGCCGAGCATGTTGCCATCGCCGCCCACCACCACGGCGAGATCGGCCTGTTGGCCAATTTCCGCCAGCGTGCCGGTTTTGACGCTCTTCAGCTGCAGTTCCTGCGCAATTTGCTGCTCGACCATCACTTCATAGCCTTTGCTACACAACCAGCGATACAACATTTCATGTGTCGTCAATGCGGTAGGGTGACGCGGATGCCCGACGATCCCAATACACCTGAAATGATTATTCATTTTCTGGAGGTCCTTGTGCCTGATGAATGATGACAATCTCTCTTGTTCCCTTGAATCCAGGAAACTGATCCCCATAATAAGCGAAGTTAGCGAGATGAATGCAGAAAAACGCGGAGAAATTCATGAGTAGTAAAGAACAGAAAACGCCTGAGGGGCAAGCCCCTGAAGAAATTATCACGGAACAGCACGATGAAGTTGAGGCTGTAGAGCCAGACGCATCTGCTGAGCAGGTGGACCCGCGCGATGAAAAAATTGCGAATCTGGAAGCCCAACTGGTAGAAGCACAGAATCGCGAACGCGACACCGTTCTGCGCATCAAGGCGGAAATGGAAAACCTGCGTCGTCGTACCGAGCAGGACGTTGAGAAGGCGCATAAATTTGCGCTGGAGAAATTCGTCAACGAACTGCTGCCGGTGATCGATAGCCTCGACCGCGCGCTGGAAGTGGCTGACAAAGCGAATCCGGACAACGCGGCGATGATCGAAGGTATCGAACTGACGCTGAAATCCATGCTCGACGTCGTGCGTAAGTTTGGCGTGGAAGTGATTGCGGATACCGATGTGCCGCTGGATCCAAACGTTCACCAGGCCATTGCGATGGTGGAATCTGAAGAGATTGAAGCCGGTAAAGTGCTGGGCGTGATGCAGAAAGGTTACACCCTGAATGGCCGTACCATTCGCGCTGCGATGGTGACCGTGGCGAAAGCGAAAGCCTAATTTGCTCCCTGTAGTGCCGGGTGGCGGCATTCGCCTTACCCGGCCTACGCTTTACTCGGCAATACTTTCCCTAAGTGGCGTAACGGGCAGCACCTTCACCTGCTTAATCATATTGTCCTGCACGTCCAGGATATCAATATCGTACTGCTCAATGCGCACCCGCGTGCCCGCCGCCGGGATCTCTTCCAGCGCTTCCAGAATCATCCCGTTCATGGTACGAGCTTCATCTTCCGGCAAATGCCAGTTAAAGGCTTTGTTGAGTTCACGGATGTTCGCGCTACCGTCAATCAGCACCGAACCGTCGTTTTGCGGGGTGACCTCTTCCGCGAGGGAAGGGGACATCGACGTGGTAAAGTCCCCGACAATCTCTTCCAGAATATCTTCGACCGTCACCAGGCCCTGAATATCGCCGTACTCGTTGACCACCAGGCCGACTTTTTTCTTGTTGCGCTGGAATTTAACCAGCTGCGTGCTGAGCGGCGTACCTTCCGGCACGTAGTAAATCTCGTCGGCGGCGCGCAGCATCACCTCTTTGGTGAACTCTTTTTTCTCGGTCATCAGACGGTAGGCTTCGCGCACGCGCAGCATGCTGATGGCGTCATCCAGCGAATCGCGATAGAGCACGATGCGCCCATGCGGAGAGTGCGTCAGCTGGCGAACAATGGCTTTCCAGTCGTCGTTGATGTCGATACCGACGATCTCGTTGCGCGGCACCATGATGTCATTCACGCTCACTTTTTCCAGATCCAGCACCGACAGGAGCATATCCTGATTGCGCCGGGAGATCTGCGAGCGGGATTCGTTCACGATGGTGCGCAGCTCTTCTTTGCTGAGCGCGCTGCTGATAGTGACGTCGGCTTTGATCCCCACCATCCGCATCAAAACGCGCGTGACCATGTTCAGCAGCCAGACCAGCGGCATCATCAGGATCTGCAGCGGTGCCAGCAGGAAGCTGCTCGGGTAGGCCACCTTTTCCGGGTAAAGCGCGGCGATGGTTTTTGGCAATACTTCGGCAAACACCAGCACCACAAACGTCAGCACGCCGGTGGCAATCGCCACCCCGGCGTTGCCGTACAGGCGCATCCCAACGATGGTGCCGAGGGCTGAGGCCAGAATATTGACAAGGTTGTTGCCGATAAGCACCAGGCTTATCAGCCGATCCGGCTTGCGGAGCAGTTTTTCAACGCGGCGGGCGGCACGGTTACCCTGTTTAGCACGATGACGCAACCGGTAACGGTTTAAGGTCATCATGCCGGTTTCCGAGCCGGAAAAATAGGCGGAGATGACCACCATGACGATCAGGATAACGATCAGCGTGGTGGTAGAGATGTGTTCCAGGGGGAACTCCTTTTATAACTTAGCCAGCAAATTGCTGTATGAAGCGGCTGCCAAAATAGGCAAGGGTGAGAATGCCCGCACCCGCGACGTTGAACCAGACGACGCGACGACCGCGCCAGCCTTCATGATAATGGCCCCACAACAGGACAATATAGACAAACCACGCGATGATGGAGAGCACTGCTTTATCGATATTCTCCACGCTGAACAGGTTCTTCATGTAAAACAGGCCGGTGCAGAGCGTGAGCGTCAGCAGCACCACGCCTATCTGGGTGATGTGGAACATCTTACGCTCAATGACCATCAGCGGCGGCATTTCATGGTTGAACGCCAGCTTTTTGTTTTTCAACTGGTAATCAATCCAGGCGAGCTGCATGGCGTAAAGCGCGGCGATGATCAGCGTTGCATAGGCGAACAGCGACAGGCCGATGTGCACCAGCATCCCCGGCGTCGCCTCCAGATGCGTAATGAATTCATTAGGCATAAAGGTGGCTAAAGCCAGATTGATCAGCGCGAAGGTATACACAATCGGCAGCAGCAGCCAGCCGCGATTTTTAGACGCGACGATGGTCATTACCGTACAGATCATCAGGCTGACCAGCGAGCCGACGTTGAGGACGCTCAGGTTTTGCACGCTGCCGTCGCCGGGAATAATGCGTGATTCCAGCGCAAACGCGTGGCTTATCAGTGCGATGACCGCCGAAAGAATAGCCATGCGCCGCCAGCCGCTGTTTTTTTGCAGCAGTCCGGGAATGATCAGCGCGAGGCTGACAGAGTAGGCAACAAGGGCGATCAGTGCGAAAACAGGCATATAGGCATCGACAGTTGTCTTAATAAGAAAGAGAAGCAGTATAACGTTACGTGACGCCTGCTCCAACCGTTGCATAACAACAAAGGCGCCTTCATGTTATACTCCGGCAAAATTCTGTGTATGTGTCGCTCAATGCGGCCCAACGTTTCTACTCAGGCGAGAGACAATGTTTGATAATTTAACCGATCGTTTGTCGCGCACGCTGCGCAACATCAGCGGCCGCGGACGCCTTACTGAAGAGAACATCAAGGAAACGCTGCGCGAAGTGCGCATGGCGCTGCTGGAAGCAGACGTGGCGTTGCCGGTTGTTCGTGATTTTATCAACCGCGTAAAAGAGAAGGCGGTTGGTCATGAAGTTAACAAGAGCCTGACCCCGGGTCAGGAGTTCGTCAAAATCGTTCGTAACGAACTGGTTTCGGCGATGGGCGAAGAGAACCAGGTGCTTAACCTGGCGGCTCAGCCACCGGCCGTGGTGCTGATGGCGGGCCTGCAGGGTGCGGGTAAAACCACAAGCGTCGGTAAGCTGGGTAAATTCCTGCGCGAAAAGCACAAGAAGAAAGTGCTGGTGGTCTCTGCGGACGTCTATCGCCCGGCGGCGATCAAGCAGCTGGAAACGCTGGCCGAGCAGGTCGGCGTGGACTTCTTCCCGTCCGACGTTGCCCAGAAGCCTGTCGACATCGTTAACGCCGCGCTGAAAGAAGCGAAGCTGAAATTCTACGACGTGCTGCTGGTGGATACCGCCGGTCGTCTGCACGTTGACGAAGCGATGATGGACGAAATCAAGCAGGTGCACGCTTCTATCAACCCGGTAGAGACCCTGTTTGTCGTTGACGCCATGACCGGTCAGGATGCGGCGAATACCGCGAAAGCGTTTAACGAAGCGCTGCCGTTAACCGGCGTGGTGCTGACCAAAGTCGACGGCGACGCCCGCGGCGGTGCGGCGCTTTCTATTCGTCATATCACCGGTAAGCCGATCAAGTTCCTCGGCGTGGGCGAGAAAACCGAAGCGCTGGAGCCGTTCCACCCGGACCGTATCGCCTCCCGTATCCTCGGCATGGGCGACGTGCTGTCGCTGATCGAAGATATCGAGAGCAAGGTCGACCGCGCGCAGGCTGAAAAGCTCGCCAGCAAGCTGAAAAAAGGCGACGGTTTCGATCTGACCGACTTCCTTGAGCAGCTGCGTCAGATGAAAAACATGGGCGGCATGGCAAGCCTGATGGGCAAACTGCCGGGCATGGGCCAGATCCCTGACAACGTTAAATCCCAGATGGATGACAAAGTGCTGGTGCGTATGGAGGCGATCATTAACTCCATGACGCTGAAAGAACGAGCCAAGCCAGAAATCATCAAAGGTTCCCGTAAGCGCCGTATCGCTGCCGGTTGCGGCATGCAGGTGCAGGACGTTAACCGCCTTCTGAAACAGTTCGACGACATGCAGCGCATGATGAAGAAAATGAAGAAAGGCGGCATGGCGAAGATGATGCGCGGCATGAAAGGCATGATGCCTCCCGGTTTTCCAGGGCGTTAATCGCTTTTGAGATTGCTTTTTGCCCGAAAATGAGTAAAATTTTCGGGCTTTTAATATGACACCCGGGCTCCGTTCCTCGATGGGGCCCGGTTGTTTTATTCACACAAGAGGATGTTATGGTAACTATTCGTTTAGCACGTCACGGCGCTAAAAAGCGTCCGTTCTACCAGGTTGTTGTGACTGACAGCCGTAATGCACGCAACGGTCGCTTCATTGAGCGCGTTGGTTTCTTCAACCCACTGGCCTCTGGCGCAGAAGAAGAAACCCGTCTGGATCTGGATCGTATCGCTCACTGGGTTGGCCAGGGCGCTACTGTTTCCGATCGCGTTGCTACGCTGATCAAAGCAGCAAACAAAGCAGCTTAATCTGTCACGGTGGTCATGATGAGCAATAAAGCACCTGTTGAACCGATCGTATTGGGAAAAATGGGTTCTTGCTACGGTATCCGTGGTTGGCTCAGAGTGTTTTCCTCCACTGAAGACGCTGATAGCATTTTTGATTACCAGCCCTGGTTCATCCAGAAAGCCGGTAAGTGGGAAGAGGTCGAGCTGGAAAGCTGGCGTCACCACAATCAGGACATCATCATCAAGCTGAAAGGCATTGACGATCGTGATGCCGCGAATGCGCTGACTAATTGTGAAATTGTCGTGGATTCGTCGCAGTTGCCACAGCTGGAAGAGGGCGACTACTACTGGAAAGACCTTATGGGCTGCCAGGTAGTCACCACTGAAGGTTACAGCCTGGGGAAAGTCATCGATATGATGGAAACCGGGTCAAATGACGTTCTCGTCATTAAGGCAAACCTGAAAGATGCATTTGGCATCAAGGAGCGGCTGGTCCCGTTCCTCGATGGACAGGTTATCAAGAAAGTCGATCTCGCTACTCAAACCATTGAAGTAGATTGGGATCCTGGTTTTTAAATTCTCCGGATAAACGGTAAAAGACGGCGCTATGTGGATTGGCATAATTAGCCTGTTTCCTGAAATGTTCCGCGCGATTACCGATTACGGGGTAACTGGCCGGGCAGTAAAGAATGGCCTGCTGAGCATCCAGAGCTGGAGTCCGCGTGACTTTACTCATGACCGGCACCGTACCGTGGACGATCGTCCTTACGGCGGCGGACCGGGGATGCTAATGATGGTGCAACCCTTACGGGACGCCATTCACACAGCAAAAGCCGCGGCAGGTGAAGGCGCAAAGGTGATATATCTGTCACCTCAGGGACGCAAGCTTGATCAAGCGGGCGTGAGCGAACTGGCGACGAATCAAAAGCTGATTCTGGTCTGTGGTCGTTACGAAGGGATAGATGAGCGCGTAATTCAAACCGAGATTGACGAAGAATGGTCTATCGGCGATTACGTTCTCAGCGGTGGTGAGTTACCGGCAATGACGCTGATTGACTCCGTCGCCCGGTTTATTCCGGGGGTACTGGGCCATGAAGCTTCGGCAACGGAAGATTCCTTTGCCGATGGATTGCTGGACTGTCCACACTATACTCGTCCTGAAGTGTTAGAAGGGATGGAAGTACCGGCAGTGTTACTGTCTGGAAACCATGCCGAGATACGTCGCTGGCGTTTGAAGCAGTCGCTGGGCCGAACCTGGCTTAGAAGACCTGAACTTCTGGAAAACCTGGCTCTGACTGAAGAGCAAGCAAAGTTGCTGGCCGAGTTCAAAACTGAACACGCGCACCAGCAGCATGAACATGATGGGAAGGCGTAATACGCTCCCGAATATCAGTTTACCCAGGATAAGAGATTAAATTATGAGCAACATTATTAAGCAACTTGAACAAGAGCAGATGAAGCAGGACGTACCTTCCTTCCGTCCAGGTGACACCGTGGAAGTGAAAGTATGGGTTGTTGAAGGTTCCAAAAAACGTCTGCAGGCATTCGAGGGCGTGGTTATCGCTATTCGTAACCGCGGTCTGCACTCTGCATTCACTGTTCGTAAAATTTCCAACGGCGAAGGCGTTGAGCGTGTCTTCCAGACTCACTCTCCGGTAGTTGACAGCATTGCTGTTAAACGTCGTGGTGCTGTACGTAAAGCTAAACTGTACTACCTGCGTGAGCGTACTGGTAAGTCTGCTCGTATTAAAGAGCGTCTGAACTAAGATTCGCTTAAGCGACATCCTGTTAGAAAGGGCTGGCCGAAAGGCTGGCCCTTTTTTTATCCCATCGCACCTCTCGCATTAACCCTTTCGTCATAAATCATTTACAATGCTTGCCTCTTGAATGGAGGGGAAGTGGATAACGTACTGCATCAGCCTAACCGGAAACGCGCAGCGGCTTTGACCGCGCTGTTTGCGATCCTGCTGATCGTGGTAGCACCCCTTATCTCCGTTTCGCTGCAGAAAGACCCCATGAGCGCCATGCCGGGCATGCATCATGACATGAGCATGATGTCGATGGACGAGCATCACGGCGATATGCCTCAAACGATGCCTGTCGACCATGCGGAGGCGTGCGGCTACTGCGTGCTGTTAGCGCATGTCCCTGGCGTGATGCTCGCGCTGATAGTGCTGCTCAGTATCGTGCTGCAAAGGCTTCGCGTGAAGCCGCCGCGTCAGGCGGTCAGCCACTGGCACTTTTTCCCCTGGCTTTACCCTGATACCCGCGCGCCGCCGCGGCAGTCTGCTTTTTCCCTTTAAAAACTCAATCGATAACTTTTTGCCTTAAAAAGGAAAAGTATGACTACCTGCACTCCGCGCGCGGCATGGGGAAACCTGCTGCGTCGTCTCCATTTCTACGTCGGGCTATTTGTTGGCCCGTTTATCTTCTTCGCCGCGCTGACCGGTACGCTGTACGTGGCGACCCCGCAGCTCGAGAATGCGCTCTACCGGCACGCGCTCCATACGGATTCCGTGGGCGAGCCGAAGCCGCTGGCGGAACAAATCGCCACGGCGGAAAAGGCCGTTGGCTCAGATTTGCGTTTGCACGCCGTTCGCCCGGGGCTGGTTGAAGGTGAAACCACCCGCGTGATGTTTGCTGACCCGACGCTGGGGCCCTCGGAAAACCGGGCGATCTTTATTGATCCGGTAAGCCTGGCGGTGCGGGGGGATATGACGGTGTACGGCACCAGCGGGATTTTACCGCTGCGTCAGACCATTGATTATCTGCATACTTCTCTGATGCTGGGCGATATCGGGCGGCTCTATAGCGAACTGGCCGCTTCCTGGATGTGGGTGGCCGCACTGGGAGGGATTGCCCTGTGGTTTTATACGCGACCAAAACGCCGGATTAACAATCGCTTCCAGAACCGCCGTCGGGTGCATGTGACGCTCGGCTGGATATTACTGGGGGGCATGCTGCTCTTCTCTGCAACCGGCCTGACCTGGTCCCAGTGGGCGGGGGGGAATGTTGATAAGCTGCGCGCTGAGTTGAACTGGCTAACCCCGCAGGTGAATACGACGCTATCCGGCGTGCCGGAGAGCGTGGATGAGCACGCCGAACACCGTGGCCATCACGGCGGAATGATGATGCCGGAAATGGCGATGGATCTGACTCGGTTTGACGGTGTGTTAAGCGCGGCGCGTAAAGCGGGGATTGATGCCAACAGGCTGGAGATCCGCCCGGCGAAAACAATGGATCGCACATGGACAGTGACGGAAATCGACCGCAGCTGGCCGACTCAGGTGGACGCCGTTGCGGTTGATCCCGGTACGATGCAGATCCTCGACAGAACCCGATTCGAGGACTTCCCGCTCATGGCAAAACTGACCCGCTGGGGCGTGGATTTCC
Organism: Enterobacter sp. 22499; assembly: GCF_052044815.1. NCBI lineage: Bacteria > Pseudomonadati > Pseudomonadota > Gammaproteobacteria > Enterobacterales > Enterobacteriaceae > Enterobacter > Enterobacter sp. 22499. Next base: position 194,676 of record NZ_JBQENR010000008.1, read on the forward strand.
ATATGGGGATCTTATTCGGGCTGGTGAATCAGCTGCTGCTCGTTGCTTTCGGCCTTGCCCTGTGCGTGCTTATCATCTGGGGATACCGGATGTGGTGGATGCGTCGTCCGGCACAGTCGGTAATGAGTCCGGTGCAGACGCTTTCTCAGAGCTGGCTGGCGCTGTCAGGGTGGGGAAGAGGTGTTACCGTGGTCATCAGCGCACTGCTGGGTCTGGCTTTGCCTGTGATGGGCGTGAGTCTGGCGCTGTTTGTTCTGATTGACTGGCTGCGCTGGCGAGCGGCAACAGGCGTGTCGCTCACCGAATCATCCGCTAAATAATCCTATGGCGCGCTGATAACCACTGACACCCGGCGGTTTTCAGCGCGCCCTTGTGCAGTGCTGTTGCTCGCAATCGGATATTTTTGGCCTAATCCCCGGGTGGTGAGATTGCTGCGCGGGATATTCGCGCCCTTCGCCCACGCGTCGGCCACGGCATTGGCGCGTTTTAACGACAGGGCTTCGTTGTAGCTTGCTTCACCGTAATTATCCGTATGGCCGTCCATTCGCGCGTGATTCAGGCCAGTTTTCGCCAGACGAGAGGCCATGGACTGGATCTGTGTTTCACTTTCCGGACGCAGTCTGGCGTCATTCTTATCAAAGAGGATGGTGTCCGACATACCAAGCGACCAGTCGCCGTTCAGTTCGTTAAAACCGTATGACTTCATCGCCGCGATTTGCTCAGGAGTAAATTTGCCCTGGGGCGGCGACTGACAGCCTGCCAGAACCAGTGAGGCCATAATTAACGGCGCGAAGTAACGTTTTAACATAGTGTATCCTTTCTAACTTATTGTTTTCGTACGCTGGTTTTTAACCTGGTACATGTTGCGGTCAGCCCTCTCCAGTAATGCTTCCACGGAAGCATTTTCCCACGCCAGAGCAAAGCCAATGCTGAGTGACATCGATGCTTTTTGTCCGTTATGCAGATCAAACGGACGGATAAACTGCTGCGCTAGCGCAGCACAAATGTGTTGAACCTCTGGTTCAGAATGCACCCCGTACAGCACCATGGCAAATTCGTCACCGCCAAGGCGGTAGGACTGATGGCGTTTCTCGCCAAATTCCATCATCCTGCTGGCGACTTCAATCAGCACGCAGTCTCCTGCCGCGTGTCCCCAGGTGTCGTTAATAAACTTAAAATTATCACCGTCGAGAAAGAGCAGGGCCGAGTTTGTTTTTGCCGAGGGGTCATTCATTAATGCCGCAATACTGTTACGAAACGCAGCGCGGTTAGCAAGACCGGTGAGCGGGTCGTGCATGGCGGTACGAAGCAACTGAGCGTTTTTCGCCTGGAGCTTAAGCTGCCACTCCTCCATCTCGTCCAGCAGGCTGTTAAAGTCTTCTCCAAACTGATGGAATTCTTCAATGCGCCCATCTTTCACCCGACGGGAAAAGTTGCGATTGGTGCGGACGTCATGCACAACGTCGGTGATATTTTGCAGCGCCGTGACCATGCCGCGGTGCAGAGACTGGGTAATGGTGAGAGCGACGACGGTTGCAAAAAGAATACAGCCGGTGAGGACGGCAAACGACATCCAGATGAAATGGCTGATAAGGCTGTCACGCGCGGTAAGACGTATTTCACCTATCTTCGCGCCGTTGTGCAGGATGGGCTGCGCAACCGGAACGGGGAAAAGCCAGCGGCTGACCAGCGCCCCCAGCGTGTCGTTATTATCCTTCGGGTTCCAGGACCAGTAGGCAAAGCGCTTTTTATGCCCGTTGATGACTTCTGCTACGGCAAACTGCCCCTGCTTACCCAGCGCAGCGAGCGTTTCGTTGGCCGCCAGTGAATCGTTGAAAACCAGAGAGGCTTCAAGGCTGTGGCTCATTGTGGCGCCGGTTAATTCGAGATTTTTTTGCGCGTATTGTTTTAATGTTACGACCGAGGCAAAACAGAGCAACAGCCATATTAACGTCATTGTGATGATGACGCTTATCATGCTGTTTCGCCTCAGCGTTCTTTTAAAGGTCGGACGCTGCGTCGAGATGAAATCTTTATCCATGCTGCTTATTCCGTGCAAGCATCAATACATCCGGGTTAACCCTGACGCCACTGCGTGTCAACGCATCCAGATTGACGGAAAATCGCACCTGGCCACGATCGATTATCAGGCAAAAGGCGCTGCCAATAACACATTCCGGATTTTGCTCTGAGATTAATAGCAATGCTCTGCCCTGATATTGACTTATTAATTCAAGTTGTTTCGCAGGTGGTTCAGTCCCGAAATAAACAGCATCGCATGTCGCGGCCAGGGCTTCCCGATCGTTACGTACAATAACGGGGGTATAAGGTAACTCGTTATGCCCCTGGTTTTCGCTGAGCGCGTGCGTATAGTGAGAAGTGGCATAGATGCAGAGTTTAGGCTGACCGGAAAGCGACGGCCATCGCGTATAGCTCACTATGCCTGAGACAATAGAACGTACCGATTTATCTGTCTCCGAGAGCGCGCCTGCCATCGCCGGGCCCACCATAAGGAACAGCATTAGCACCAGAGTGAGTCGGAACAAAGAGTTCAAGTATAAATTTCTCACCAGAATCCGCCGTACCGCTCCGGAAATAGATGTCCTTAAGAGTTGCGGGCAGAATACCATTGTTTATCAGAACCGTCATTATGTCAGAAATAGCTCATGGCTGACCTAAGCTAAATCCTACAGTTGTTTATTTTCCAAAGAATAAAAGCAGACTTAATTAAGCCTGCTGGAACGCATACTTTCATCCATTCCTTTTTGCCATGACGCATGCAGTTTCGCTGCATTTTCAACAGTATCACAACTGGCTGGATAAGATTTGCCCGCTAATCCCCATGCATGAATAAAGCCTTCTTCACACACTTTTTTCTGACCATCAGCATAGCCGCGAAGATATTCATTATGATCGACGTGGGGGTCGTTAAAACTATCGGCCAGGGTCTGATTATCTTTAACCGGCAGGCCATTTATGGCGTCTTCTTTACCCGCGCTGAACCAGTCCGGGCTCGTCCAGTTGGGCTGGAAAGTGTAAGGATTAATCTGACAGCCCGATAAAAACAGCGACAGCAGGACGAAAGCAATTGATCGCATAACCCTTCTCCTTTTTCTTCAGCATAGCCTGGCGGGAGAAATTTAGAGTGTAATTTAAACTTTACGATTTTAGCGGCTGATTTTTGCCTTTATTGTGCTAATGTAAACTAATGTGTACGTATTTTGGATTGAAATGTTTACTTTTTATGGTATCGTGGTTTCACCTCACTGAGGAAAACAACTATCGCAAACGAGCTTTACAGGATCGCTATCATGCAAAAAGACGCGCTGAACAACGTACATATCACTGACGAACAGGTTTTGATTACCCCGGATCAACTGAAAGCGGAGTTTCCGCTGAGCGCCGCGCAGGAGGCTCAGATCGAGCACTCTCGCCAGACCATTTCTGACATTATCGCTGGCCGCGATCCGCGCCTGCTGGTGGTTTGTGGTCCTTGCTCTATTCACGATCCTGAAACCGCCATTGAGTATGCGCGTCGATTTAAAGCATTAGCGGAGGAGGTCAGCGATAGCCTCTACCTGGTGATGCGCGTCTATTTTGAAAAGCCACGCACGACGGTTGGCTGGAAAGGATTGATCAACGATCCGCACATGGATGGCTCGTTTGATGTGGAAGCAGGCCTGAAGATTGCGCGTCGCCTGCTGGTGGAACTGGTCAGCATGGGGCTGCCGCTGGCAACCGAAGCGCTGGATCCAAACAGCCCGCAATACCTGGGCGATCTGTTTAGCTGGTCCGCAATTGGTGCGCGTACGACTGAATCGCAAACCCACCGTGAGATGGCGTCTGGCCTGTCGATGCCGGTTGGCTTTAAAAACGGTACCGATGGCAGCCTGGCGACAGCGATCAACGCCATGCGCGCCGCCGCCATGCCGCACCGCTTTGTTGGGATCAACCAGGCGGGCCAGGTGTGCCTGCTGCAAACGCAGGGCAACCCGGACGGTCATGTGATCCTGCGCGGCGGTAAAGCGCCAAACTACAGCCCGGCGGACGTGGCGCAGTGTGAAAAAGAGATGGAACAGGCGGGACTGCGTCCGGCACTGATGGTAGATTGCAGTCATGGTAATTCGAATAAAGATTACCGTCGCCAGCCAGCGGTTGCGGAATCCGTGGTCGCACAGATCAAAGACGGAAACCGTTCGATTATCGGCCTGATGATTGAGAGCAACATTCATGAAGGTAATCAGTCATCAGAACAGCCGCGCAGCGCGATGAAGCACGGCGTCTCCGTGACGGATGCCTGCATCAGCTGGGAAACCACCGATGCGCTGCTGCGTGAGATCCATAAAGATTTAAGCGGCCAGCTGGCGACGCGTCTGGCTTAAGAGGGTAGTTATGGTTGCTGAATTGACCGCACTGCGCGATCAAATTGATGAAGTGGATAAGGCGCTGCTGGACCTGCTGTCGCGCCGCATGGCGCTTGTTGCTGAAGTCGGTGAGGTGAAAAGCAAATACGGCCTGCCGATTTACGTCCCGGAGCGCGAAGCCTCAATGCTGGCCTCCCGTCGTAAAGAGGCGCAGGCGCTGGGCGTTTCGCCGGATTTGATTGAAGATGTTCTGCGTCGCGTGATGCGGGAATCCTATTCCAGCGAAAACGACAAGGGCTTTAAAACCCTCTGTCCGTCCCTGCGTCCGGTGGTTATTGTTGGCGGAGCAGGGCAGATGGGGCGTCTGTTCGAGAAAATGCTGACGCTTTCTGGCTATCAGGTGCGCATTCTGGAAAAAGAGGATTGGGCACAAGCACCGGAACTGATGAAAGATGCCGGAATGGTTATCGTCAGCGTGCCGATCCACGTGACGGAGCAGATCATCGGGAAGCTTCCTCCTTTACCAAAAGACTGCATTCTGGTGGATCTGGCTTCCGTTAAAAACGGTCCTCTGCAGGCGATGCTGGCTGCGCATACGGGCCCGGTGCTCGGGCTGCACCCGATGTTTGGCCCGGACAGCGGCAGCCTGGCAAAGCAGGTGGTGGTTTACTGCGACGGCCGTCAGCCGGAAGCCTATCAATGGTTCCTGGAACAGATTCAGGTCTGGGGCGCGAGGCTGCACCGCATCAGCGCGGTCGAGCACGATCAGAACATGGCGTTCATTCAGGCGCTGCGCCACTTTGCGACCTTTGCCTACGGCCTGCATCTGGCTGAAGAGAACGTGCAGCTTGAACAGTTGCTGGCGCTCTCTTCACCGATCTATCGTCTTGAGCTGGCGATGGTCGGGCGTCTGTTTGCGCAGGATCCCCAGCTTTACGCCGACATCATCATGTCGTCTGAAAATAACCTGGCGCTGATCAAGCGCTACTATCAACGCTTTGGCGAAGCCATTACGCTGCTGGAGCACGGAGACAAGCAGGCGTTTATCGACAGCTTCCGCAAAGTGGAGCACTGGTTCGGCGATTACGCCACGCGTTTCCAGAGTGAAAGCCGCACGCTGTTGCGCCAGGCAAATGACAGTCGCCAGTAATCCAATGATGTATATACTGAAAGCCAGCAATGCTGGCTTTTTTCATTTTGGGGAACTGTCATGGCTGAACCGCAGCTGCTGTTGAACTACACCGGGCATCTGCCCGAATGCCCGACGTGGAGCGCAGAAGAAAATGCGCTTTACTGGGCGGATATTCTGGAAGGGGAGATCCACCGCTACCACCTGCCGACGGGGGAACATACCGTGCTTTGCTTCCATGAAGAGGTGGGCTGCTTTGCCCTGCGTGAGCGAGGCGGCTTTATCGTCGCTATGCGCAACGGCATCTGGCTTGCCGATAAGCATGGGCTCCTGCAGCGCAAGGTGTGCGATAACCCCTCAAACCCGCAGCTCGCACGTTTTAATGATGGGGGTACCGACCACCAGGGGCGCTTCTATGCGGGCACGTTCTGGGGGCCGGGAGATTACAACGGTGCCCTGCTGATGCGCATCGACAATGACCTGACGCCGAAAGTGATCCAGTGCGATATTCACGGGCACAACGGCCTGGCGTTTAGCCCGGATAAGCAGTGGATGTTTACCTCAGACACGCCCAACGGTGTGATCTTCCGTACCCCGCTTGATGAGCAGGGCGAACCGGGCAGGCGCGAGGTGTTTCGTCAGTTTAATAAGGGCGAGGGGATACCGGACGGTGCGGCGATGGATGTGGAAGGCTGCTACTGGAGCGCGCTGTTTGACGGCTGGCGTATCGCGCGTTTTTCTCCACAAGGGGAGCAACTGGAAGAATACCGCATGCCGGTGCGTTGCCCGACGATGGTCTGCTTTGGCGGCGATGATATGAAAACGCTGTTCATTACCACCACGCGGGAAAATATGGATGCGGAGGAGGTGGCGAAGTATCCGCTTTCCGGAGCCGTCTTCACCCTGCCGGTTAATGTGGCAGGGATGAAGAAAAGCCGTTTTATCGAATGCTAGCTTGGATCGACCGGGACGACGTTTTCGCTCGGATAGCAGCCCAGCACTTTCATTGAACGGGTAATTTCACCCAGTTCGCGCAGGGCTTTCTGCATGGATGCAGATTCCAGGTTGGCCTGGATATCGAGGTAAAACATCTCTTCCCAAGGATTACCGTGGATTGGGCGTGATTCCAGCCTGGTCATGATCAAATTGTGGTTGCGCAGCACCAGCAGGGCTTCTACCAGCGCGCCCGCCTGCTGGCCGGTCGCCATCAGCAGCGTGGTTTTCGCCGGCACCTGGTCTGACACGTTGATTGCCTTGCGGGCCAGCACCACGAAGCGGGTGATGTTTTGCGTCTGGTTAGCAAGATTGCGTTCCAGAACCTGTAAGCCATACAGCGCGCCGCCCGCTTCGCTGCCGAGCGCAGCAACGGTTGGGGAGTTGGCTTGCGCTACTTTTTCCATTGCCGCCGAGGTGCTTTCGGTGTACTCAATTTTCCAGTTCGGATAGCGGTTCAGGAACTGGCTACACTGCTGGAAAGGCTGCGGATGGCTGTAGACCGTTTCGATCGTGTTCAGGTCCGTTGAACCGGAGACCAGCACGCAGTGATCGATAGGGATCGTCAGCTCGCCGACCAGCGACAGGCTGGTGTGCTGCAGTAAATCGTAGACGTCGTTGATGGCACCGGAACTGGTGTTTTCAATCGGCACGACGGCGTAATCCGCCTGGCCGGTCTCAACCTGGTTAAAAATATCGGCGAATTTTGCGCAGCCGCTCTCAATAAACTCTTCAAAATGACGTGCGGCATACTGGCGTGCGGCCAGATGAGAGTAGGAGCCTTTAGGCCCGAGGAAGGCGATGCGCGCCGAGTGCGGGTTGGTTTTATTGAGATGCTGCTGGAGTAGCGCTTGCTGGGTCAGAACGGAATCTTCGATGATGAGCTGGAACAGCCGGGTGATGTAGTGGGCATCGAGGTGATGCGCTTTGCCGAGCTGGATGAGACGTTCCAGCAGATCCCGCTCGCGGTCGATGTCACGGACCGGACGATGGGAGTCCAGCTTAGCTTTGCCCACTTCAACGGCGAGGGCGCGACGTTCGGCCAGCAGCGCCAGTAATTTTTCATCCAGCGCGCTGATTTTTACTCGCAGATCCAGTAACGGGTTTTCCGGTGTCATAGTGTTGCCTGTCTCATTTTATCGTTATCAATAAAAAAGGCCCCCCGGTGTGGGAGGCCTTGTTGTTCGTCTTCGCATTCTTTATCACACGACGAAACGCCTCCCGTTCAGGGGAAGGTAAAAAAGAATGCGAAGAAGAACGGCGTAAGTTTCATAAAGTCATCCTGTGATTGATACCGTTAAAGTACCCGTACTGTTTTCACCCTGTCAATAAAAAACGCGCCCGAAGGCGCGTTGGCGGTACACTCAATTTAAAGGATTACTCTTCTTCAACTTCTTCCGCGAAGCTGGCGTCTTTCACCGACGTTGCGGCGCGACGGGCTTCACCTTTGTGTTGCACTTTATTGAGCTGCCGTTCCAGCTTGTTTATCAAATCGTTAATAGCGGTGTACATATCCTCATGTTTTGCGCTGGCGACCAGATGGCCGTTTGGAGTATTGATAGTTGCGTCAGCGATGAAACCCTGGGGCTCCTTGGACAGGATGATATGTGGATTAATCAAATGTGTTTGCCATTTATCCAGTTTGGCGAGACGGTCTGCGACGTGCTGGCGAATTGCCGGAGTAATTTCCATTTGTTTACTGGTAATGTTCATTGTCATAAATTTTACCTCTTGTCTTTCCGTCTTGGTGATTCCAGCATACCCGACCTAATGTCAAAATGTGTGATTTAGATCACGTTATTTTGTCGGTTTTTGTCAGGGAATCTTTTTTGTGAGGCAGGGCAGGAAGAGATGAGATTTACCTTGTGGAAGGTACGAATTGCGGTCATAGTTGACGGGATGTGTTGAGGCTAAAGCGCTTCAGCGGATGTCTGAATTGAATAAAGAAACGGCAGCCTTCGGGCTGCCGTTTTGCATTGAAGCGATATCACGTGTTGCTGCTGTTCGCGGCGATGATTTTCGCCACTTTTTCAGCCTGAGCGGTCATCTGCATCTGACGGTAAGCATTTTCCATCAGCTTCAGGCCGTCACGCGTTGCCTGAGTATCCGGGTAATCACGCAGCATACCTTCTACGCGGTTAACCACAGCAACCCATGCGCCACGGCGGGTATAGTATTCCGCAACGGAGTATTCATATTTCGCCAGACGATCTTTCAGGAACACCAGACGTTTGGTCGCGTCGGTGACGTACTGACTGTTCGGATAGCCGCGCACCAGCTTGGAGAAATCATTGAAGGCGTCGCGCGCATGCTGCGGGTCTCGGTCGGAGCGATCTACGCCGAAGAAGCCCTGCAGGGCGCTGTCGTCCAGCGCCATGTTGGTCAGGCCGCGCATGTACATGACGTAGTCGATGTTAGGATGAGTCGGGTTCAGACGCATGAAACGATCGATAGTTGCCTGAGCCAGCGGCAGATCGGCATTTTTGTAGTAGGCGTAGATAAGATCTAACTGTACCTGCTGCGAATACGGACCAAATGGATAGCGATTATCCAACGCTTCCAGTTGCGTTATCGCCTGTTTCCAGTTACCGTCCTGCAACTTTTGTTGTGCAGTCGCATAGATTTCATTCGGCGGATTGTCAGGGACCTGTTCATTCGAACCGGAGCAGCCCACCAAAGCCAGGCTCAACGTGGCCGCTGCCACCAGATATTTCATGCGCGTCATGACGTTTTGACTTTCCTCAAATGTTTGTCCGGGAGAAACTCTGTTCCTGCTCCCGATTAAGACCAGCTACAATAGCACACTATATTAAACGGCAAAGCCGTAAAACCCAACGTTAAACAAAGAAGCAGTTTATGGCACAACGAGTAGAACTCACCGCAACAGTCTCCGAAAATCAGCTCGGTCAACGCTTAGATCAGGCTTTGGCCGAATTGTTCCCTGATTATTCGCGTTCACGTATAAAAGAATGGATCCTTGACCAGCGCGTGCTGGTAAACGGCAAGATCTGGGACAAACCAAAAGAGAAAGTGTTTGGTGGGGAAGCTGTTGCCATCAATGCTGAAATCGAAGAGGAAATCCGCTTCGAGCCGCAGGATATCCCACTGGACATCGTCTATGAAGATGATGACATTCTGGTGATCAACAAGCCGCGCGACCTGGTTGTTCATCCGGGCGCAGGGAATCCAGACGGTACGGTACTTAACGCACTTCTTCATTATTATCCGCCGATTGCGGATGTCCCACGTGCAGGCATCGTTCACCGTCTGGATAAAGACACCACCGGTCTGATGGTGGTGGCGAAGACCGTTCCCGCTCAGACCCGTCTGGTGGAGTCGCTGCAGCTGCGTGAGATTACTCGCGAATATGAAGCGGTGGCGATTGGACACATGACCGCTGGCGGCACGGTAGAAGAGCCGATCAGCCGTCACCCGACGAAACGTACCCATATGTCGGTGCATCCGATGGGTAAACCGGCGGTGACGCACTATCGCATTATGGAGCACTTCCGTATTCATACCCGTCTGCGCCTGCGCCTGGAAACCGGTCGTACTCACCAGATCCGCGTTCACATGGCGCACATTACCCATCCGCTGGTGGGGGATCAGGTGTACGGCGGTCGTCCGCGTCCGCCAAAAGGCGCGTCGGATGAGTTCATCAGCGTACTGCGTAAATTCGATCGTCAGGCGCTGCACGCGACCATGCTGCGTCTTTATCACCCGATCAGTGGTATCCAGATGGAATGGCATGCGCCTATCCCGCAGGATATGGTGGAACTCATTGATGCCATGCGTGCCGATTTCGAAGAACATAAGGATCAAGTGGACTGGTTATGACCAAACTGATTGTCCCGGAGTGGCCGCTGCCTGCAGGCGTGGCCGCCTGTAGTTCGACCCGTATTGGCGGCGTGAGCCAGGGCGCGTGGGAGTCTTTAAACCTCGGCGCACACTGTGGCGACAGCCTGGAACACGTTGAAGAGAACCGCACGCGTCTGTTTGCTGCGGGAAATCTGCCGTCGAAACCGGTTTGGCTGGAGCAGGTTCACGGCAAAGCGGTACTGAAGCTGACGGGAGAACCTTACGCTTCCAAACGCGCCGATGCTTCTTACAGTAATACGCCGGGTACGGTTTGTGCCGTAATGACCGCCGATTGTCTGCCGGTTCTGTTTTGTAACCGTGCCGGTACGGAGGTGGCAGCAGCTCACGCGGGCTGGCGTGGCTTATGCGAGGGCGTGCTGGAAGAGACCGTCGCCTGCTTCAATGATGATCCCGCCAATATCATGGCCTGGCTAGGTCCGGCGATTGGCCCTCGTGCTTTTGAAGTGGGGCCGGAGGTTCGCGAAGCATTCATGGAAAAAGATCCGCAAGCCATTGAGGCCTTCCTGCCTGCCGGGGAAAAATATCTGGCGGATATTTACCAGCTTGCCCGCCAGCGTCTGAATAATATTGGCGTAACGCAGATCTTCGGCGGCGATCGCTGTACGTTCACCGAAAAGGGTGATTTTTTCTCCTATCGCCGCGACAAGACGACGGGTCGTATGGCAAGTTTCATTTGGCTGATATAACCTAAAGAATCAAGACGATCCGGCACGTGCCGTTTTCTTTTCACATAATTCAGGTCATTAACCTTGAATAATTGAGGGATGACCTCATTTAATCTCCAGTAGCAAATTTGACCTGTTATGGGAGGAGTTATGCGTCTGGATCGTCTTACTAATAAATTCCAGCTTGCTCTCGCCGATGCCCAGTCCCTTGCACTGGGGCACGACAACCAATTCATCGAACCTCTTCATTTAATGAGCGCCTTGCTGAATCAGGAAGGGGGATCGGTACGTCCTTTATTAACGTCTGCTGGCATTAATGCTGGCCAGTTACGCACCGATATCGATCAGGCGCTGAGCCGTTTACCGCAGGTAGAAGGTACCGGCGGCGACGTTCAACCGTCGCAGGATCTGGTGCGCGTGCTGAACCTTTGCGACAAGCTGGCGCAAAAACGTGGGGACAACTTTATTTCGTCGGAGCTCTTTGTTCTGGCGGCGCTTGAATCACGCGGTACCTTGACCGACCTGCTGAAATCTGCCGGTGCGACCACCGCCAATGTGACTCAGGCGATTGAGAAAATGCGCGGAGGTGAAAGCGTGAACGATCAGGGAGCCGAAGACCAACGTCAGGCTTTGAAGAAATTTACGGTCGATCTGACCGAACGTGCCGAGCAGGGCAAACTTGACCCGGTTATCGGCCGTGACGAAGAGATCCGCCGTACGATTCAGGTACTGCAGCGTCGTACCAAAAACAACCCGGTACTGATTGGTGAGCCGGGGGTCGGTAAAACCGCCATCGTTGAAGGGCTTGCGCAGCGTATCGTAAACGGTGAAGTGCCGGAAGGGTTGAAAGGCCGCCGCGTACTGGCGCTGGATATGGGCGCGCTGGTGGCCGGGGCGAAATACCGCGGTGAGTTTGAAGAGCGTTTGAAAGGCGTGCTGAACGACCTGGCGAAACAGGAAGGCAACGTCATTCTGTTTATCGATGAACTGCACACCATGGTGGGGGCTGGTAAGGCCGACGGCGCGATGGATGCCGGGAACATGCTGAAACCTGCGCTGGCGCGTGGTGAACTTCACTGTGTCGGTGCCACTACGCTTGATGAGTATCGTCAGTACATTGAGAAAGATGCCGCTCTGGAACGTCGTTTCCAGAAGGTGTTTGTTGCCGAGCCAAGCGTTGAAGATACCATCGCGATCCTGCGTGGTCTGAAAGAGCGTTATGAACTGCACCACCATGTACAGATTACTGACCCGGCCATCGTTGCGGCGGCGACGCTTTCGCATCGGTATATCGCCGATCGTCAGTTGCCTGATAAAGCAATCGACCTGATCGATGAAGCGGCGTCGAGCATTCGTATGCAGATTGACTCGAAGCCGGAAGAACTGGACCGACTCGACCGCCGCATCATTCAGCTCAAGCTGGAACAGCAGGCGCTGAAAAAAGAGTCTGATGAAGCCAGTAAGAAACGCCTGGATATGCTCAATGAAGAGCTGGACGATAAAGAGCGCCAGTATTCTGAACTGGAAGAAGAGTGGAAAGCCGAGAAAGCCTCCCTCTCTGGCACGCAGACCATTAAAGCGGAACTCGAACAGGCCAAAATTGCCATTGAGCAGGCTCGCCGTGTGGGTGACCTGGCACGTATGTCTGAACTGCAGTACGGCAAAATCCCTGAGCTGGAGAAACAGCTTGAGATCGCCACGCAGTCTGAAGGCAAAACCATGCGTCTGTTACGTAATAAAGTTACGGATGCCGAAATTGCCGAAGTGCTCGCTCGCTGGACCGGTATTCCGGTGGCGCGCATGATGGAAAGCGAACGCGATAAGCTGCTGCGTATGGAGCAGGATCTGCATCAGCGGGTGATTGGTCAGGACGAGGCGGTTGAAGCGGTCTCCAACGCTATTCGCCGTAGCCGTGCTGGGCTTTCCGATCCAAATCGCCCGATCGGTTCGTTCCTGTTCCTGGGGCCGACCGGTGTCGGTAAAACCGAACTGTGTAAAGCGCTGGCAAACTTTATGTTCGACAGCGACGATGCGATGGTGCGTATCGACATGTCCGAGTTCATGGAGAAACACTCCGTCTCGCGTCTGGTCGGTGCGCCTCCGGGATATGTTGGTTATGAAGAGGGCGGCTACCTGACCGAAGCGGTGCGCCGGCGTCCTTATTCCGTCATCCTGCTGGATGAGGTGGAAAAAGCGCATCCGGATGTGTTCAACATCCTGCTTCAGGTGCTCGATGATGGTCGTCTGACGGACGGGCAGGGGAGAACGGTCGATTTCCGTAATACGGTCGTCATCATGACCTCGAACCTGGGTTCCGATTTGATTCAGGAACGTTTCGGTGAACTTGACTACAGCCATATGAAGGATCTGGTGCTCGGTGTGGTTAGCCATAACTTCCGTCCGGAGTTCATTAACCGTATTGACGAAGTGGTGGTATTCCACCCTCTGGGTGAAAAACACATTGCGTCGATTGCGCAGATCCAGCTGCAGCGTCTGTACAAACGTCTGGAAGAGCGTGGATATGAAATTCACATCTCCGACGATGCGCTGAAGCTGCTGAGCGAGAATGGTTACGATCCGGTTTATGGTGCGCGTCCACTGAAACGTGCTATTCAGCAGCAGATCGAAAACCCGCTGGCGCAGCAGATCCTCTCCGGAGAACTGATTCCGGGCAAAGTTATCCGTCTGGAAGCCAACGACGATCGTATTGTGGCAGTGCAGTAAGTCACAAAACGCAAAAACGAGCCGCTTGCGGCTCGTTTTTGTTTAAAAACCAGGCGAAAATTGAGGTCTGGGATGCGTTTTGCATGGAAAGTGAGCAGTCAGTAAATAATTTTCACTTTATCCTTGCAGCTTCGGAATTACTCCCTATAATGCGCCTCCACTGACACGGAACAACGGCACACACGCCGCCGGGTCAGCAGAGAACAGCGAAATAAACGCTTGACTCTGAAGCGGGAAAGCGTAATATGCACACCCCGCGCCGCAGCGAAAACGAAGCGGCACTGCTCTTTAACAATTTATCAGACAATCTGTGTGGGCACTCAAAGTGACATGGATTCTTAACGTCGCAAGACGAAAAATGAATACCAAGTCTCTGAGTGAACATACGTAATTCATTACGAAGTTTAATTCACGAGCATCAAACTTAAATTGAAGAGTTTGATCATGGCTCAGATTGAACGCTGGCGGCAGGCCTAACACATGCAAGTCGAACGGTAGCACAGAGAGCTTGCTCTCGGGTGACGAGTGGCGGACGGGTGAGTAATGTCTGGGAAACTGCCTGATGGAGGGGGATAACTACTGGAAACGGTAGCTAATACCGCATAACGTCGCAAGACCAAAGAGGGGGACCTTCGGGCCTCTTGCCATCAGATGTGCCCAGATGGGATTAGCTAGTAGGTGGGGTAACGGCTCACCTAGGCGACGATCCCTAGCTGGTCTGAGAGGATGACCAGCCACACTGGAACTGAGACACGGTCCAGACTCCTACGGGAGGCAGCAGTGGGGAATATTGCACAATGGGCGCAAGCCTGATGCAGCCATGCCGCGTGTATGAAGAAGGCCTTCGGGTTGTAAAGTACTTTCAGCGGGGAGGAAGGTGTTGAGGTTAATAACCTCAGCAATTGACGTTACCCGCAGAAGAAGCACCGGCTAACTCCGTGCCAGCAGCCGCGGTAATACGGAGGGTGCAAGCGTTAATCGGAATTACTGGGCGTAAAGCGCACGCAGGCGGTCTGTCAAGTCGGATGTGAAATCCCCGGGCTCAACCTGGGAACTGCATTCGAAACTGGCAGGCTAGAGTCTTGTAGAGGGGGGTAGAATTCCAGGTGTAGCGGTGAAATGCGTAGAGATCTGGAGGAATACCGGTGGCGAAGGCGGCCCCCTGGACAAAGACTGACGCTCAGGTGCGAAAGCGTGGGGAGCAAACAGGATTAGATACCCTGGTAGTCCACGCCGTAAACGATGTCGACTTGGAGGTTGTGCCCTTGAGGCGTGGCTTCCGGAGCTAACGCGTTAAGTCGACCGCCTGGGGAGTACGGCCGCAAGGTTAAAACTCAAATGAATTGACGGGGGCCCGCACAAGCGGTGGAGCATGTGGTTTAATTCGATGCAACGCGAAGAACCTTACCTACTCTTGACATCCAGAGAACTTAGCAGAGATGCTTTGGTGCCTTCGGGAACTCTGAGACAGGTGCTGCATGGCTGTCGTCAGCTCGTGTTGTGAAATGTTGGGTTAAGTCCCGCAACGAGCGCAACCCTTATCCTTTGTTGCCAGCGGTTAGGCCGGGAACTCAAAGGAGACTGCCAGTGATAAACTGGAGGAAGGTGGGGATGACGTCAAGTCATCATGGCCCTTACGAGTAGGGCTACACACGTGCTACAATGGCGCATACAAAGAGAAGCGACCTCGCGAGAGCAAGCGGACCTCATAAAGTGCGTCGTAGTCCGGATTGGAGTCTGCAACTCGACTCCATGAAGTCGGAATCGCTAGTAATCGTGGATCAGAATGCCACGGTGAATACGTTCCCGGGCCTTGTACACACCGCCCGTCACACCATGGGAGTGGGTTGCAAAAGAAGTAGGTAGCTTAACCTTCGGGAGGGCGCTTACCACTTTGTGATTCATGACTGGGGTGAAGTCGTAACAAGGTAACCGTAGGGGAACCTGCGGTTGGATCACCTCCTTACCTTAAAGAACCTGCCTTTG
>NZ_JBQENR010000009.1:0-208421 GCF_052044815.1 Enterobacter sp. 22499
CTTATGCCCTGGGATGCGAGAGATACCATGTCATTACGTACCGAGTTTGTGCTGTTCGCCTCGCAGGACGGGGCGAACATCCGTTTCCTCTGCCGTCAGTTCGGCATTTCTCCTGCCACCGGCTACAAGTGGCTTCAGCGCTGGGCTGAGGAAGGTGCCTCCGGTCTTCAGGACCGCTCCCGCGCACCTCATCATTCCCCGAACCGCTCATCTGACGACATCACGGCCCTGCTGCGCATGGCGCATGACCGTCATCAACGCTGGGGCGCCCGCAAGATTAAGCGCTGGCTTGAAGACCAGGGGCACCGTATGCCCGCCTTCAGCACCGTCCATAATCTGATGGCCCGTCACGGTCTGCTGCCGGGCGCATCACCGGGCGTTCCGGCTACGGGACGCTTCGAACATGACGCGCCGAACCGGCTCTGGCAGATGGATTTTAAGGGCCACTTTCCCTTTGGCGGTGGCCGCTGCCATCCGCTCACCCTGCTGGACGACCACTCCCGTTTTTCCCTGTGCCTGGCGCACTGTACCGATGAACGGCGCGAGACCGTGCAGCAGCAGCTGGTCAGCGCGTTTGAACGCTACGGCCTGCCGGACAGGATGACGATGGACAA
The DNA here is from genome assembly GCF_052044815.1 of Enterobacter sp. 22499. Lineage (NCBI taxonomy): Bacteria > Pseudomonadati > Pseudomonadota > Gammaproteobacteria > Enterobacterales > Enterobacteriaceae > Enterobacter > Enterobacter sp. 22499. The sequence goes on from NZ_JBQENR010000009.1 coordinate 615, forward strand.
CGGCTCACCGTGGGGCGACACCACCGGCACCTGGACGGCGCTGGAGCTGTGGCTGATGCGCCACGGTATCCGGGTGGGGCACTCCCGGCCTTATCATCCGCAGACGCAGGGCAAGCTGGAGCGTTTTCACCGCAGCCTGAAGGCGGAAGTGCTGCAGGGAAAATGGTTCGCGGACAGCGGAGAGCTGCAACGCGCTTTCGATCACTGGCGCACGGTGTACAACCTTGAACGCCCGCACGAGGCGCTGGATATGGCGGTACCGGCCTCGCGTTATCAGCCGTCTGCCCGGCAGTACAGCGGCAGCGTAACGCCACCTGAGTACGATGAAGGGGTGAAGGTCAGGAAAGTGGATGTCAGCGGAAAGCTGAGCATACAGGGTGTCAGTCTGAGCGCAGGCAAGGCGTTCAGGGGAGAACGGGTCGGGCTGAGGGAGACGCAGGATGACGGCTGCTATGAAGTGTGGTGGTACAGCACGAAAGTGGGGGTGATCGACCTGAAGAAAAAGTCGATCACCATGGGTAAAGGATGTTAAAAAGTGTTCACCATGTCCCCGAACACCTGTCTACCATGTCCCCGGACTGTACAGTGGGAGAGGGTTGGGGTGAGGGCAACAGCCCGCATAATACCCCTTCATTTCCCACAATGTTCCAGCGTATAATCCCCGCCCTTTTGTCTATTTTTTCTTCGGAAGCACTATGAGCGCAATTTCCCTGATCCAGCCGGATCGTGACCTCTTCTCCTGGCCCCAGTACTGGGCGGCCTGCTTTGGACCGGCGCCGTTCCTGCCGATGTCCCGGGAAGAGATGGACCAACTGGGCTGGGACAGCTGCGATATCATTCTGGTCACGGGCGATGCCTACGTTGACCACCCGAGCTTCGGCATGGCCATCTGTGGCCGTATGCTCGAAGCGCAGGGCTTCCGCGTGGGGATCATCTCCCAGCCCGACTGGAACAGCAAAGACGACTTTATGCGTCTGGGAAAACCAAACCTGTTCTTCGGCGTGACCGCCGGCAACATGGACTCGATGATCAACCGCTATACCGCCGACCGTAAGCTGCGCCATGACGACGCCTACACGCCGGATAACGTGGCGGGCAAACGTCCGGACCGCGCGACCCTGGTTTATACCCAGCGCTGCAAAGAAGCCTGGAAAGACGTGCCGGTGATCCTCGGCGGCATCGAGGCGAGCCTGCGCCGCACCGCGCACTACGACTACTGGTCAGATACCGTGCGCCGCTCGGTGCTGGTGGACTCCAAGGCCGACATGCTGATTTACGGTAACGGCGAGCGTCCGCTGGTGGAAGTGGCGCACCGTCTGTCGCAGGGCGAGCCGGTTAGCAGCATCCGCGACGTGCGCAATACTGCGATCATGGTGAAAGAAGCGCTGCCGGGCTGGAGCGGGGTGGATTCACGCATTATTGATATGCCGGGCAAAATCGACCCGATCCCGCACCCGTACGGTGAAGATCTGCCGTGTGCCGATAACAAGCCGGTTGAGCCGAAGAAAGCGGAAGCGAAGGCTATCGTTGTGCAGCCGCCGCGCCCGAAGCCGTGGGAAAAGACCTACGTGCTGCTTCCGTCCTACGAGAAGGTGAAAGCCGACAAGGTGCTCTACGCGCACGCGTCCCGTATTCTGCACCATGAAACCAACCCGGGCTGCGCCCGCGCGCTAATGCAGAAGCACGGCGAGCGCTTCATCTGGATCAACCCGCCGGCGATCCCGCTCTCCACCGAAGAGATGGATAGCGTCTTTGCGCTGCCGTACAAGCGCGTGCCACACCCGGCGTACGGCAACGCCCGTATCCCGGCGTATGAGATGATCCGCTTCTCGATCAACATCATGCGCGGCTGCTTCGGCGGCTGCTCCTTCTGCTCCATTACCGAGCACGAAGGCCGTATTATCCAGAGCCGCTCTGAGGATTCGATCATCAATGAGATCGAAGCCATTCGCGACACGGTGCCGGGCTTTACCGGCGTGATCTCCGATCTCGGCGGCCCAACCGCGAACATGTATATGCTGCGCTGCAAGTCGCCGCGCGCGGAGCAGACCTGCCGTCGTCTCTCCTGCGTCTACCCGAGCATTTGCGAGCACATGGATACTAACCACGAGCCGACGATCAACCTCTACCGCCGCGCGCGCGACCTGAAGGGCATCAAAAAGATCCTCATCGCCTCCGGGGTGCGTTATGACATCGCCGTGGAAGATCCTCGCTATATCAAAGAGCTGGCGACGCACCACGTCGGCGGTTATCTGAAGATTGCGCCGGAGCACACCGAAGAAGGCCCGCTGTCGAAGATGATGAAGCCGGGCATGGGCAGCTACGATCGCTTTAAGCAGCTGTTCGACACCTACTCGAAGCAGGCGGGCAAAGAGCAGTATTTGATCCCGTACTTCATCTCCGCGCATCCTGGCACGCGCGATGAAGACATGGTGAACCTGGCGCTGTGGCTGAAGCAGCGTCGCTTCCGTCTGGATCAGGTGCAGAACTTCTATCCTTCACCGCTCGCCAACTCGACGACCATGTATTACACCGGCAAAAACCCGCTGAGTAAGATTGGCTACAAGAGTGAAGAGGTGGTGGTGCCGAAAGGGGATAAACAGCGTCGTCTGCATAAGGCGCTGCTGCGTTACCACGATCCGAAAAACTGGCCGCTGATCCGCCAGGCGCTGGAAGAGATGGGTAAAAAACACCTTATTGGCTCGCGCCGCGACTGCCTGGTTCCGGCTCCTACGCTGGATGAGATGCGCGAAGCGCGTCGCCAGAACCGCAATACGCGCCCGGCGCTGACCAAACATACGCCGATTGTGCATCAGCGTTCGAACGGTAATTCCAGTGTGAAGAAACCTGTGAAGCGTAAAGCGTAAAAGAAAACCCCGGCTTGCCGGGGTTTTTTGTAGGTCGGGTAAGGCGAAGCCGCCACCCGGCGTTTTAACGCGATTACCCGCCAAACTGATCCGGGTCCGGCCCAAGCCGCTTACCTTTATCCAGCTTCGCAATTTCACCCAGCTCGTCTTTGTCCAGTCGGAAATCCCAGACGTCGAAGTTCTCGGCAATGCGCGACGGCGTGACCGATTTCGGGATCACCACCAGGCCGTTGTCCAGATGCCAGCGAATGACGATCTGCGCCGGGGTTTTGCCGTATTTATCCGCCAGGTCGCGGATGATTTTCTGATCGAACACGCCTTCACCGCCCTGCGCCAGCGGGCTCCAGGACTCGGTCTGGATCTTGTGGGTGGCGTTCCAGGCGTGAAGCTGGCGCTGCTGCAGCAGCGGGTGCAGCTCGATCTGGTTAATCACCGGAGCGACGCCCGTTTCGTCAATCAGGCGCTGCAGGTGATGCACCTGGAAGTTACAGACGCCGATGCTTTTCACCAGCCCCTCTTTCTGCAGTTCAATCATCCCTTTCCAGGCGTCAACGTAATGGTCGATGGCCGGAACCGGCCAGTGCATCAGGTACAGATCGACGAAATCAAGCTGGAGTTTCTCCAGGCTCTCCTGCAACGCTTCGCGGGGGCGCTTTTGATCGTCGTTCCATAGTTTAGTGGTGATGAACAGCTCATCGCGAGGGACGCCGGCGCTGGCCAGCGCGGTCCCCACGCCGTCCTCGTTTTTGTACGCGGCGGCGGTATCAATCGACCGATAGCCGACTTCGAGTGCTTTATGAATGGCGGAGACGACCTCGTCGTTACCGGCTTTCCATACACCTAGCCCCAGCTGGGGCATCACGTTGCCGTCCTGCAGCTTGATTACGGTTTGGTTTGCCATTTTTCCTCCTTCAGGTGCGCATCGCCGGAGGGGGACTCCGGCGATGGGGTGTGCATTAAGTCTGGACGAAATGTCAAAAAACGAAAGTCAGGATGCCAAAAACGCTTAGCGTGCCGCTTCGTAGATTCGACGGCTGACGTCCAGCGTAATGTCGCCATGCTCGCCCAACTGGGTCATGCCGTGCTCTTCAAGTTTTGCCAGCAGGGCAGGGATGGAGCTGCCGTCCAGGCCGTAGCCGGACAGACGCGTTGGCACGCCCAGGCTTTCAAAGAAGTTACGGGTCGCTGCAATGGCGGCATCAATACGCGCATCGTCAGAACCCTCGGTGATGTTCCACACGCGCTCGGCGTACTGCAGCAGTTTGGCGCGCTTGGTATCCCGTTTTTCGTTCCACAGCGCAGGCAGCACAACGGCCAGCGTCTGGGCGTGGTCCAGGCCGTGCATCGCCGTCAGCTCGTGGCCCAGCATATGGGTTGCCCAGTCCTGCGGCACGCCAGCGCCGATCAGGCCGTTCAGCGCCTGCGTCGCGGCCCACATGATGTTGGCACGCACGTCGTAGTTTTCCGGCTCTTTCAGCGCTTTCGGGCCGTCTTCAATCAGCGTCAGCAGAATGCCTTCCGCGAAGCGATCCTGAATTTTGGCATTAACAGGGTAGGTCACGTACTGCTCGACGGTGTGTACAAAGGCATCGACCACGCCGTTCGCCACCTGACGCGCGGGCAGGGTGTAGGTGTAAACCGGATCCAGAATGGCAAAGACAGGCTGAACGTGTTCGTTCATAAAGGCCTGCTTGTCGCCGGTGGTTTTGCGGGAGATCACCGCGCCCTTGTTGGATTCAGAACCCGTCGCTGGCAGGGTCAATACGGATCCCATCGGGATAGCGCTTTTGATGTCGCTGCCGCGGGTTTCCAGGATGTGCCACGGATCGATGCCATCAGCGTAGTGCGCTGCCGCCGCGATGAATTTAGTGCCGTCCAGCACGGAGCCGCCGCCGACCGCCAGCAGGAAGGTGATGTTTTCTTCGCGGGCGATTTTCACCGCGTTCATCAGCGTTTCGTAAGACGGGTTTGGCTCAATGCCGCCGAACTCACGCACGTCCAGTCCGTCCAGAGCGCTGTAAACTTGATCCAGCACGCCGGTTTTTTTCACGCTGCCGCCACCGTAGGTGATCAGCACGCGGGCGTCAGCAGGGATCTGCGCGCGCAGGTCGGCGATAGCGTCTTTACCAAACAGAATGCGGGTTGGGGTGTGAAGATTAAAGTTGTTCATTGCTCGTTCCCTTTAGTGGGTGAAAAACCGTGGTGGCGCTGACGGCTACCTGATGCTGCTCATTGTGGCCGTCCGGGGCCAGGCTCTCAATGCACATTCCTGCCGATGTCTTGCCCATTTCTACAGAGCGCTGGAGAAACTTCGTAAAAATGCGCAGACTGTGAGGGTCGGAAACCGTACCCGGAGTAACGTAAAATGAACCGTGATGCGATCTGCCTTCAGCTTACCTCGCAGATTAAAAGGCTGATAGATAAAGAAAATAATGTTGGCGACCTGCTGCCGGACATTCGCCTGCTCTACGGCACGCAGCCCGGGACGCGCACGCCGGTGATGTACCAGCCGGGCATCGTTTTTCTCTTTTCAGGCCATAAGATTGGCTATATCAACGAGCGGGTGTTCCGCTACGACACCAATGAATATCTGCTCCTGACGGTACCTTTACCCTTCGAATGTGAAACCTTCGCGACGGAGGCGGTCCCGCTGGCGGGTATTCGCGTCAACGTCGATATTCTTCAACTGCAGGAGCTGCTGATGGAGATTGGCGAAGACGAGCTTTTCCAGCCGTCGATGGCCTCCAGCGGGATTAACTCGGCGACGCTGTCGGAAGAGATCCTCTGCGCCATTGAGCGCCTGCTGGACGTCATGGAAAGGCCGCTGGACGCGCGTATCCTCGGCAAGCAGATTATCCGCGAAATTCTTTATCACGTGCTGCTGGGGCCGGGCGGCGGGGCGTTACTTGCGCTGGTGAGCCGACAGACCCACTTCAGCCTGATCAGCCGCGTGCTCAAGCGTATTGAAAGCCAGTACACGGAGAACCTCAGCGTTGACCAGCTGGCGGCGGAAGCGAACATGAGCGTTTCGGCGTTTCACCACAACTTTAAGTCGGTGACCAGCACCTCGCCGCTGCAGTACCTCAAAACCTACCGTTTGCATAAAGCACGGATGCTGATGATCCACGACGGCATGAAGGCCAGCGCGGCGGCCATGCGCGTCGGCTACGAAAGTGCGTCGCAGTTCAGTCGGGAGTTTAAGCGCTATTTCGGCGTCACGCCGGGAGAAGATGCGTCACGTATAAGAACGATGCAGGGCGCCTGAGGGTAAACGTAGGCCGGGAAAGCGGTAGCGCCACCCGGCTTTTGTTTATGCACTGCAATACTTTTTCTTAATCACCACCGCAATGGTACCCACCAGCCCAGCAACCAGCAGGAATATCGGCAGGATCATCAGGAAGGTCATCACCTGATCTTCATGGTGCTTCACAAAGGGGATCATGTTCAGCGCGTAGCCGAGGGTGGTTACCACGCCAACCCACAGCAGGGCGCTCAGCCAGTTGAAGAACTGGAAGCGGCGGTTAGACAGCCCGGAAATACCTGCCATGGTGGGCAGAAGGGTGCGCACAAACGCCAGGAAACGCCCGGCGAGCAGCGCCAGCAGGCCGTGGCGGTCAAACATACAGGTCGCACGCTGGTGATATTTATGGGGCAACTGCGCCAGCCAGCCCTTCACCACGCGCGTGTTCCCCAGCCAGCGGCCCTGCAGATAGCTCAGCCAGCAGCCCAGGCTCGCGGCGGAGGTAAGGATAACCATCGTTGGCGTAAAGTCCATGACGCCTTTGCCGATCAACGCCCCGGCAAGCAAAAGCAAACTGTCACCGGGTAAAAACGAGGCTGGCAGTAATCCATTTTCCAGAAACAGCGTCGCGAACATCACGAAATAGACGACGCCTACAACGTGGGGATCCGCCAGGGCGGCAAAATCATGTTGCCAGAGCGCCGCGATAATATCTTGAATAACAGCCATGGACTTTCCTGTGGAACAGCAGAGATAACGCTATTGTACTCCCAATTTCACCTGTCGGGATTGATCGCAGGCGCAACTCATGCAGACTTTTCTGCTTGCAGTGTTCACAAAAGCGTCCGGGGAGTACATTTTCAGCCCGCACTCTACACGATACGTTCAAAGCCTGCAGATAAATCCGCAATTAAATCGTCCACATTTTCTAAACCGATATGCAATCTAATGAGGGTGCCGCTGAAGTCCACTTCACCACCGGGGCGCAGGGCCGCGATCTGCTCCGGCTGATTCGGCAGGATCAGGGATTCAAAACCGCCCCAGGAGTAGGCCATGCTGAAGAGAGTAAAATTATCCAGATAGCTTGCCAGCTCGTCATTACTTAGCCGTTTTTTAAGGACAAACGAGAACAGCCCGCTGCTGCCCGTAAAGTCACGTTGCCAGAACTCATGGCCTTTACTACCCGGCAGCGCCGGATGGTTCACGCGCTCAACCTGCGGATGCTGCGCCAGCCATTCAGCGATTTTCAGGCTACTTTCATGATGCTGACGCAGACGCACGCCGAGCGTACGAATGCCCCGGCTGGTCATGTATGCCGTGTCTGCATCCACCATCTGGCCCATCAGGTAGGCATTTTCCCGCAGCTGGTCCCAGCAGCGCGCGTTGGAAACCGCGGTGCCAATCATCCCGTCAGAGTGTCCAATCAGGTATTTCGTTGCCGCCTGAATCGAGATATCAATATCGAATTCCAGCGCCTTAAACAGCACGCCTGCCGCCCAGGTGTTGTCGATCATGATAATTGCCTCTGGCGCTTTGCTGCGCACGGCCTTCACGATAGCCGGAACGTCGTGCACTTCCATGGTGATGGAGCCAGGAGATTCCAGGAACACAATGCGCGTGTTTGGCTGGATAAGTTCAGCAATGCCTTCGCCAATCAGCGGGTCAAACCAGCTGGTGGTCACGCCGAGCTTGCTGAGAATTTTGGTGCAGAAATCCTGGCTGGGTTCATAGGCGGTGTTGGTCATCAGGATATGGTCGCCCTGTTCCACAAACGCCAGAATGGTGTTGGCGACCGCCGCCGCACCGCACGGGAACAACGCGCAGCCCGCGCCCCCCTCCAGCTCGCACATCGCTTCCTGCAGCGAAAAATGGGTTAGCGTGCCGCGGCGACCATAGAACAGCCCGCCTTTTGCGCGGTTACGGGTGGCGATTTTTTTCTCCTCAACGGTATCAAACACCAGCGAAGAGGCGCGTTGAATCACGCTGTTGACCGATCCCTGAGTGTATTTCTTGCTGCGTCCCGCCTGCACCAGCGTGGTATCAAGATGCTTCTTCGTCATGTTCGCTAACCCTGTTTTTATACGTCTGGACGTCCAGACTACCACGATTGTAAAAAACTGCACCCGCATGCTTATCGAATAAGCAGAAAATATTAGCAAAAAAGCGCATAAGGAATTTTTACTGCGTAAGCGCAAGGAAACTGAGCGAAAATTACGGCACCATGTAAATACTAATGAGAACGACTATCAATTCGACGGCTTTTTGATATTATTACGTTCAGATTTTGTGATTTGCGTCCTGGAGATACAGAGTGGGTAATAATTTGATGCAGACGGATCTCTCCGTTTGGGGCATGTATCATCATGCTGACATCGTGGTTAAGATTGTGATGATCGGCCTGATTCTGGCGTCCGTTGTCACCTGGGCTATCTTCTTCAGCAAAAGCGCCGAGCTGCTTTCGCAGAAGCGTCGCCTCAAGCGGGAACAGCAGCAGCTGGCAGAAGCCCGCTCTCTGGATCAGGCTTCTGAGATGACCACATCCTTCCACCCGAAAAGCCTGACCACCCTGTTAGTGAATGAAGCTCAGAACGAGCTGGAACTCTCCGCCGGCAGTGAAGATAACGAAGGCATTAAAGAGCGTACCGGTTTCCGTCTGGAGCGTCGCGTTGCGGCCGTTGGCCGACACATGGGACGCGGCAATGGGTATCTGGCGACCATCGGCGCGATTTCACCGTTCATCGGTCTTTTCGGTACGGTCTGGGGCATCATGAACAGCTTTATCGGCATTGCCCAGACCCAAACCACCAACCTGGCGGTAGTTGCCCCGGGTATCGCTGAAGCGCTGCTGGCGACGGCAATCGGTCTGGTCGCGGCAATTCCGGCGGTGGTTATCTACAACATTTTCGCGCGTATGATCGGCAACTACAAAGCCACGCTCGGCGACGTTGCCGCTCAGGTTCTGCTGCTGCAAAGCCGCGATCTTGACCTGAATGCCAGCGCCGTGAAGCCGGTGCATGCGGCGTCTAAACTGCGCGTAGGTTGATTGTATGGCAATGCGTCTAAACGAAAATCTGGACGATAACGGCGAAATGCACGAAATCAACGTGACGCCGTTTATCGACGTCATGCTGGTGCTGCTGATTATCTTCATGGTGGCAGCACCCCTGGCGACGGTCGACGTGAAGGTGAATCTGCCTGCCTCCTCCAGCCAGCCGCAGCCGCGTCCGGAAAAGCCAATTTATTTGTCGGTGAAAGCGGATAAATCCATGTTCCTGGGGAACGACCCTGTGACGGATGCCTCCGTTATTCCGGCGCTGGACCAGCTGACCGGCGGCAAGAAGGACACCACCGTCTTCTTCCGGGCGGACAAAACCGTCGACTACGAAACCATGATGAAGGTAATGGACACGCTGCATCAGGCGGGTTATCTGAAGATTGGGCTGGTCGGGGAAGAGAAAGCGGCCTCGAAGTGATAAAGAAGCTGGCGAAAGCCGGCTTTTTTTATGCCTGTTGGTTTATGCGTTTTTGTTGTCCGTCGGTGCGGTAGAGGAGGTGGTGGTCAGCGCGTCCTCATCGAGCGCAACGCAGGTGACGTTTGACGTACGGTACTCACCGGCTGACAGTTTGCGCGTCAGGCGCAGGGTGGCGACTTCTCTGGCAAGCAGATACTGATAGTTGGCCTCAAGACGTCCCAGCAGTTTCTCTTTCAGTTCTGGAAACTGTTCGATGATGGCGTTCATCACGGCGCCGTAAATTTCTTCTTTGACCTGTAACGGATAAATCTCGCGGCGATTCTGCCATTTCAGACGCACCAGCGTTGCCGGGATCGATACCAGGTCTTGTGTAATACGCGTCATCTCGGCATTTTTTGCATTTCTTAGCGCCTCGATATTTTGCTTTAAGATAAATTCATCACTTTTTTTATCATCTAAAGTCAAATAAACGTTATTGTCTTTAACTTCTTTCACGTTAATCTTCCCCCAGGGTATAAAAAATAGGGTTGTTTTTTTCTCGCGTAATTAGATTAAGCCAAATTTCATTGCCGGCCTCATTTATTTCCTTCGTTTTTTCAGCCATTATTTGACTTAGTTTCTGGGCATCTATTTCGCCTTCTGCCTGCAGGTCATTCAGCAGGTGGACGAAGGCTTCAATTTTTATAGCGCGAAATAAGCGGTCTTTTATATGGCGATCGTGCTCTTCCAGCAGCATATTACGGGATTTGCCAGTGTGAGAAACGCCAATTAATATATCAGGCTCGAAATCAGAGAGCTTTCTTTTCCCCTGAGTGAAACTGGCCTTTTTTTCTTCTTCCGTCGGTTGCTGTTCCACAGGCGTAATGTGGTACTTAGCCGGGACGAGATAGTCGGGCAGCATTTTTAATTTCCTTTAATTTCAACAGGGTGGGGTTGGTAAAGGCGTGAGATTCGTTGACAATATCATGAGGCAATTTTAAAATCAAAAAAAATGGAGCCAACCCATGAACAGCATCTTTTTTACGGTCATCACATTACTATTACTGACCGCTGGTGTGCTTTTATTGATGCAGGAGTTCAATAAAACGAAAGTGTCGAAAGACACCAGTGAACCGCCACAACCTGAACTGATGACAAAAGAGGAAGGAGAAGATCATTTCTCTGTTTTGATGAACTCCGTTACGCCTGTCTGGTACTGGCGGGTGAATCATGAATATATCGACTTCTTACACGCGACAATTAAGCGCATGAAAATGTCGGAAATTAATGACACGCCCGGTCTGTTTGAGGCGCAGCGTCGCTGTAGCGATCTGAATTCAGCGGTTTATAAATATTACGACAACATCAAAAAGCGCTGTCTTAACGGTGAGAAGGTCTCGTATTCCGACCTGGACGTATTAAACCTTCGCCAGTGTTTTCGCGAGTTTAGCCTGGAAGCCTACCCGGAGCTGGTGGTGCTGGTCTGGGCGGAGTATGCGCGTCCTGAGGTTAACCCGGACGACGTCTGAGTGGCGTACTGGTTAGTTCTTGCAAACAGTCAGCGCCGTTGAGATATACTGAGCGCTGGTTTCGTTTGCAGACAGGATTTTATGGAACGCTTCTTTGAAAACGCAATGTATGCCTCTCGCTGGCTGCTCGCACCCGTCTATTTCGGTCTTTCCCTGGCGCTGGTCGCCCTGACGATCAAGTTCTTCCAGGAGATTTTCCACGTATTGCCTAACATTTTCTCCGTGGCGGAAGCCGATTTAATTCTGGTTCTGCTGTCGCTGGTGGATATGACGCTGGTGGGCGGCTTACTGGTGATGGTGATGTTCTCCGGTTATGAGAACTTCGTCTCTCAGCTTGATATCGCCGAGCATAAAGAAAAGCTCAGCTGGCTGGGGAAAATGGACGCCTCGTCGCTGAAGAATAAAGTTGCGGCATCTATAGTGGCAATCTCCTCTATCCACCTGTTGCGCGTGTTTATGGACGCGAAAAACGTCCCGGATAATAAGCTGATGTGGTATGTGATTATCCACCTGACGTTTGTGCTGTCGGCGTTTGTGATGGGGTATCTGGATAAGATCAGTAAGAAATAAGGTACACATTTCTCCCCTCACCCTAACCCTCTCCCGGGGAGAGGGTTAGGGGAGAAAGCATCGAACCACACTATTTATCCGACGACGCCTGCCACAAATTCAGTTCCCCGTCCGCCACGTGCTGGTCAATCCGCGTCAGTTCATCTTCCGTAAAGCGCAGATTACCCAGCGCCTGAACGTTCTCCTCCAGCTGTTCCGGGCGGCTCGCGCCAATCAGTACTGACGTCACGCGAGCATCTTTCAGCAGCCAGCTCAGCGCCATCTGCGCCATTGTCTGCCCGCGCGCCTGCGCCATCTCATTAAGCAGACGAAGACTGTTCAGGTTAGCTTCCGTCAGCATTTTCTGCGTCAGGCCGCGCACTTTGTTCCCCTCGCGCTGCATACGAGAACCTTCCGGAATACCGTTCAGGTATTTTCCGGTCAGCAGACCCTGCGCCAGCGGGGTAAAGGCAATACACCCCGTGCCGTTTGCTTCCAGCGTATCCAGCAAGCCGGTTTTATCGACCCAGCGGTTAAGCAGGTTATAGGACGGCTGGTGGATCAGCAGCGGGATCTTCCACTCGTGCAGCAGCGCGGCCATTTTTTGTGTGCGCTCGGTAGAGTAGGAGGAAATGCCCACGTACAGCGCTTTCCCACTCTGAACAGCATGAGCCAGCGCGGAGGCCGTCTCTTCCATTGGCGTATTTTCATCCACGCGGTGGGAATAGAAAATATCCACGTATTCGACGCCCATACGTTTCAGGCTCTGGTCGAGACTGGCGAGCAGATACTTGCGTGAGCCGCCTGAACCGTACGGGCCTGGCCACATGTCGTAACCGGCTTTAGTGGAGATAATCAGCTCGTCCCGATACCGGGCAAAGTCCTCACGCAGCAGGCGGCCAAAGTTCTCTTCCGCGCTTCCCGCAGGCGGTCCGTAGTTATTGGCAAGATCGAAATGGGTAATACCGAGGTCGAAGGCTTTACGCAGCAGCGCGCGCTGGGAATCAAGGGGCTGAACGTGGCCGAAGCTATGCCACAGGCCCAGCGACAGCGCGGGCAGGCGCAGGCCGCTCTTGCCACAGTAGCGGTACTGCATATTCTCGTAGCGGGTAGCGTCAGGGTACCAGGACATGATGTCTCCTTTTCTTATAGATGATTTTTTGAAACGTCGTTTTCATTCTGAACTTATCACATCATATCGTGCGAAGATAAGGGTTAACGGTGGCTGTGCGACCTGTGAAGCCACGCTAACTAAAAATAATCACAAAAGGTTATAATTTCCCTGCACCCTGCCGATAACGAGAGTAGCACTCGCCTCTGGGCGAATTCACCCTCACGGCAAGGAAGACTTATGAATATGCTCCGTAATTTCACGATCCGTTTCGTCATGCTGACGATCCTCGGGATTTTTTGTTTAATGTGGGCGGGCGTCGGGCTGTACAGCACCTGGTCCCTGTCACGGGTATCAGACGGCAATGAAGTCGATCGCCAGCTGGTCAAACAGATGATGGTGCTCAGCCAGGGCAACGATCAGTATTTCCGCTTTGTGACCCGTCTGAGCCGCGCCATGGAGGTCAAAGCCGCTGGCGGCACGCCGGATTTGTCCTCTGCCCAACAGGCGCTGGACAACATGGGTAAGAAACTGGCCGAAATGAAGGCGATCTCGCCTGGCCCAATGGATGAGCAGGTCTCTGCACAGGTGATCGGTGCCTGGCAGGCGCTGCTTGAACAGGGCGTGACGCCGCAAATGGAGCAGGCGAAGCAGGCGACCCTGGACGGCTACCGCCAGCAGGCCAACAACGTTACGCCGCCGCTAAGCCGTGCGTTCGGTGCCGCCGCCGAGAAGTTCAATAATGCCGCCGCGAAGACGCTCGACAGCACCCGCATGGTGGTCGACGGCCTGACCAGCATGACCCGCACGGTTATTATCGTCGCCACCATTATCGGCCTGCTGATCCTGCTCTTTACCGACCGCTACCTGGTGGCGATGCTGGTCAAACCGCTGGAGCGCATTCGCCAGCAGTTTCGCCAGATTGCCCAGGGCGATCTCAGCCAGCCCATTGCGCCTTTCGGCCGCAACTGCGTGGGACAGTTGGTGCCGCTGCTGAGCGCCATGCAGGACAGCCTGCGTGAAGCGGTCAGCACCATTCGCTCCGGCAGTGAGAATATCTGGCGCGGCGCGACGGAGATCTCCAGCGGCAACAACGATCTCTCTTCCCGTACCGAAGAGCAGGCTGCCGCGCTGGAAGAGACGGCGGCCAGCATGGAACAGCTGACCGCTACCGTGAAGCTGAACGCCGAAAGCGCGCGTCAGGCCAGCCAGCTTGCCGATGTGGCCTCAACCACCGCCAGCCGCGGCGGCTCGCTGGTGGAAGAGGTGGTCACCACCATGAGCGGTATTTCGGAAAGCTCGAAGAAAATTGCTGAAATCACCAACGTCATCAACAGCATTGCCTTCCAGACCAATATTCTGGCGCTCAATGCGGCCGTAGAAGCGGCGCGCGCGGGCGAGCAGGGGCGTGGATTCGCCGTGGTGGCGGGTGAAGTCCGCAACCTGGCAAGCCGCAGCGCCAATGCGGCAAAAGAAATTGAGGGTCTGATTACCGATTCCGTGACCCGCGTCGAGCAGGGTGCGCAGCTGGTGAGCGACACCGGCACCACCATGGATGCGATTTTGCGCGACGTGACGGAGGTGACGACCATTATGAAGCAAATCGCGTCGGCTTCTGAGGAGCAAAGTAAGGGCATTTCGCAGGTCGGGATTGCCATTACGCAGATGGACGGCGTCACCCAGCAGAACGCCTCGCTGGTCGAAGAGGTTTCCGCGGCTGCCGCGGCGCTGGAACGCCAGACCGAAGAGCTTCAGCGTTCGGTGCAGAAGTTCCGCCTGACGGCGTGAGCCTTCTGCTAAGGCCGCTCCGTGCGGCCTTTCTGCTTTTTCGTCTGTTGGATCTTACTCTTTGGGCGGCAGGATGCTCATCGCCTGCTCAGCGGACGCCAGCAATCGTGATGACGGCACGCCATCCCGAGCCTGAACGGATAAGCCATGTAAAAAGACGGCAAAAAAGTCTCCCAGACTGTCAGGATCGGTCGTTTCGGGCAATTCACCGTTTTGCACCGCCAGCCGCAGCCGGTCAATGATCTGCTGCGTGCGCTGCAGGCGATGCTCAGCCAGCCAGGATTTAATGCCGTCATTTTCTGCACTGACGCTAGCGGCTGTAGAAACCACCATGCACCCATGCGGCTTGCCAGGTTGGCTATAAAGCGTAATGGCATCACTCAGCAGCGTTTTGATTGCCTGCCGTACATCACCCTCGGTGGTTAATGCGCGATCCGCGAAGCTGCCTTCTTCGTTTTCATAATGAGCAATTGCTTCCCGAAAGAGCTGTTCTTTTGAACCGAACGCCTTGTAAATGCGCGCCGAAGCGATGCCCAGCTCAGCCACCAAATCTGACATTGAGGTCCCTTCATACCCTTGTCGCCAGAACAGGTTACGCGCTTTGATAAGCGCCTGGTCGCGATCGAACTGGCGCGGTCTTCCTGCCATTTTGTTGCTCCGGTTTGTCTTCTGTTCACTGCAAACAGGATCGCTTAATTCGTTGGGATTACCAATGAATTTATAAGTTTTGCTTGCGGTTAACGGATTTTACTCCTATTGTTTGTCAATCGACAAACAATAGGAGTTTATGATGAAAACCCTCAAAGGACCCTCTCTTCATCTCGCACAGTTCAGTGACGAGGTTGCCCCGTTTGACAGTTTACCGACAATAGCCCGGTGGGCCGCGGAAACCGGTTTTAAGGCATTACAAATCCCGGCCTGGGACCGTCGGCTGTTTGACGTTTCGACGGCGGCGGAAAGCCAGACCTATTGTGACGATCTTACCGGCATGCTGGCGGAACATGGCCTGGTCGTGAGTGAGCTGACCAGCCATATCTTTGGCCAGCTAATGGCGGTCCATCCGGCGTATGACAGCCTGTGCGACAGCTTCGCGCCGCCGGAAATACACGGCAACCCGCAAGCACGCGGCGAGTGGGCACGGCAACAGCTGCTGATGGCGGTGAAGGCTTCCGCCCGGCTTGGCCTCAGCGATCTGGGGACATTCTCAGGCTCGCTGGCATGGCCTTATCTTTTCCCGTTCCCGCAGCGTCCGGAGGGGTTAATCGCAACCGCATTTGACGAGTTGGCCAAACGCTGGCTTCCGGTGCTTAACGCCTGTGATGAGCAGGGCATAAATCTCTGTTTCGAAATTCATCCGAGCGAAGATCTGCACGACGGGGTGACGTTTGAAATGTTTCATCAGCGCGTGGGGGAGCATCCTCGCTGCCGGATACTCTTTGATCCCAGCCATATGGTGCTACAGCAGCTGAATTACCTGGAATTTATTGATATTTATAAGGATGTCATCAACATGTTCCATGTTAAGGACGCAGAATTTAATCCCACCGGGCGTCAGGGAATTTATGGCGGCTATCAGTCATGGATCGATCGCGCGGGGCGCTTTCGTTCATTAGGTGACGGTCAGGTTGATTTCAAAGCGATCTTCTCGAAATTTGCACAATATGATTATGCCGGCTGGGCAACCCTGGAATGGGAGTGCTGCCTGAAAAACCCGTTCGACGGCGCACGTGAAGGCGCTGCGTTTATCCGCGACCATATCATCCATATCACCGATAAAGTCTTCGATGACTTCGCCGGTGCGCCGGTCAATGCTCAACAAATCAACTCGTTACTCGGCATTCGCTAAACCGTCACATCACAGGGAATTCTTATGGAACAACAATATGATGGGATCCTGAACCAGGATCTCAGGGCAGAACATGTCTATACGAAAGTGGATGGACAACGTATTCATTGCGTCGTAGCGGGCAAAGGTCATCCGGTCCTGCTGATACCCGGTTGGCCTCAAACCTGGTATACGTGGCGCTACGTCATGCAGGCGCTGGCGCAGGCGGGGTTTCAGGCGATAGCGGTTGATCCACCCGGCATCGGGAATTCTGATAAACCGCGCGACGGCTATGACACCGGACGCGTTGGCACCATCCTGCATACACTGATGGCGCAACTGGGGCATTCACAGTACCGCATAGTGGGCCACGATATTGGCATGTGGGTTGGTTACGCCATGGCAAGCGATTTTCCTGATGCGGTGGAGCGTCTTGTGCTGACCGAAGCGGTTATCCCTGGCCTGGCTCCTCCGCCGCCGATTTTCGTCGCACCGGAAGAGAACATTTTTCTTTGGCACTTCATGTTTAATCAGCTGGCGGATTTACCCGAAACCCTGACCTGCGGGCGTGAATCACACTATCTCAGCTTTATTTTCGACCGCTGGGCACATCGCCGCGAGCGGGTGGCTGCTCAGGTGTATATCGACGCCTATTCGACACCGGGAGGACTGCGTGCAGGCTTTGACTATTATCGTGCGATCCCGGAAACCATCAGGCAAAACCAACTCCGCGCGCAAACGCCTTTAACCATGCCGGTACTGACGGTGGGAGCGGAACATGCGACGCGCGATGCGCCGCTGACGACCCTGCAGGGTAATGCCCTGGATCTACGGGGCGAGACGGTGGCTGACTGCGGGCATTTTATTACCGAAGAGTGCTATGAGGCGTTTATTGGGCTGATTGTACCCTTTCTCTCAGAGGACACCGATCGTGCCGCTTGATAAACACATTGCTGACTTTCTGGCTGCATCATCGGGCGCGACACAGCCGGCATCACTAGCCGACCTGCGTGCCGCCACCGACGTGGGTTTGTTGCGGCTACAGGGTGAGGAGGAAGCAGGTGGCGGCATTCAATATTACGTTGTTATCGCTGATGATGGTTACGCTATTGGTCTTCGCGCGTATACGCCTGCTGCCTCAAACGCAGATATCGCGCAGCCTGCAATGCTGTTTGCTCACGGCGGTGGATGGTGTCTGGGGTCGCTGTCGCTGTACGATCGGCCCTGTCAGGCACTGGCTAATGCTACTGGCCGGAAAATACTCTCCGTGGATTACCGTCTGGCGCCGGAGTTCCCCTTCCCAAGGCCGTTAGAAGATGTTTATCAGGCACTGTGCTGGGCCAGTGAACAGGCCGTGGCTCTGGGGATAGATGTGACCCGTCTGGCGATGGCCGGTGACAGTGCAGGCGGGAATCTTGCTGCCGCGGCAACGCTGCTGGCCCGGGATCGCGGCGGACCTCATATAGAGCATCAGTTGCTGCTCTACCCGGCGTTAAGTCGCGAGATGTCAACCGAAAGCTATTGTGAATTTGCTGAAGGTTATTTTTTAACGCGTGATGCGATGGCGTTTTGCTGGGAAAACTATCTGGGAGAACGTCGTCATCCCTATGCCGAACCGCTGCATATGGCCTCGCTGAGGGGGTTACCGCCAGCAACCATCCTGAGCTGTGAATACGATCCCCTGCGCGATGAGGCTGAAGTGTATGCGCGGCGGCTTGACGAGGCGGGGGTACCAGTACGCTGCGAACGGCTGCCGGGCATGGTGCACGCCTGCATTCATATGACAGGGTTAACGCCAGCCGCGCGTCGGCTGTTCGAACGTGCGCGTATCTGATTCCGACAACACAAAAAACCCAGCGCGATCGCTGGGTTTATTATTCATATCGGTTCACAAGGTAGAACACCATATCAGTGCGTCGCTTCACCGATCAGCGCGCCCGTGCCGGCACCCACGGCCGCGCCTTTCAGCACGCTATTGCCCGTCACCGCAGCCGCGCCCGCGCCAACGACGGCACCCACGGCACCGCCCTTACGTGCGTCTTTGCCTTTTTCGCCGTTTTTGAACATTGCACCCGTGCCTGCGCCAACCACGGCACCACCCACGGTTGATTTCAGATCTTTGCCCGTGGCTGCGCCAATAGCAGCACCTGCTACCGCGCCGGCGGCGGTTTTGTCGATGGCCATTCCCGAGGTGGAAAAAATGAGGGCGCTGATAACCAGCGTTGTTTTAATAAGTTTCATAACAGATCCTTTGTGACTGCTGTCAGTTGATACGGCGTTTCTCATTCTGAGGTGAGAAAAACGTCCAGATAGTGCCAGCAATAGCCACTCAACCTTTAGGCTAATCATGCCCTGGGCAAGGATCGCGGCTGCCGGGCGGGGAGCCGCCCGGCGAAACGTTACGCCTGACGCTTGTCTTCCGTATTGGTATCGAAGTCGCTCGCCGCGTGGCGTTCGTGGAGCTGCTCGTTCAGCTCGCCGCTGGTGCGGTTAACGATACGTCCGCGCTTAACGGCATGGCGATTCGCCACGTCTTTCGCCCAGCGCTGCACGTTAGTGTACTTCTCTGCATCCAGGAATTCGGCGGCGTTATAAACGCTACCCAGCGCCACGCAGCCGAACCACGGCCAGATCGCCATATCCGCGATGGTGTACTCCTCACCCGCCACGTAGCGACCGCGCGCCAGCTGTTTATCCAGCACGTCGAACAGGCGCTTAGCTTCCATGGTGAAGCGGTCAATCGCGTACTCGATTTTTACCGGCGCATAGTTGTAGAAGTGGCCAAAGCCGCCGCCGAGGAACGGTGCCGCGCCCTGGAGCCAAAACAGCCAGTTCAGCGTCTCGGTGCGTCCCGCCGGATCTTTCGGCAGGAAGTGGCCGAATTTCTCTGCCAGGTAAAGCAGGATATTGCCGGATTCAAAGACGCGCGTTGGCGGGTTTGTAGAGTGGTCACGCAGCGCCGGGATTTTCGAGTTCGGGTTCACGTCGACAAACCCGCTGGAGAACTGGTCGCCCTCGCCGATGCGGATCAACCACGCATCGTATTCCGCGCCCGTCACGCCCAGCGCCAGCAGCTCTTCGAGCATGATCGTCACCTTCTGGCCGTTCGGTGTGCCCAGCGAGTAGAGCTGCAGCGGGTGAGAGCCGACAGGAAGATCTTTCTCATGCGTTGCGCCGGAAATTGGACGGTTGATGTTGGCGAACGCGCCGCCGCCGTTCTTTTTCCATTCCCATACTTTTGGTGGCTGATACGTGTTGTCTGACATGTTGGCCTGCCTTTTTAGTGATGTGTTGAGGCAGTGTAGCAGGAGATTTGTGAAGCGTTTAACGTTGTGAGCGCAAGCAATTAACCGCTATTCCTTCTGCTGCTTATATATATCAAATCCGGCATAAGCTTAATCGAAAATCGCATTTTCATAATTAATGCGTAAACCACTAAAGCTGAATATGATGCTTCAACATAAATAAAAGATGCAGTAATAAACACTTTATAAGGCAAGGAGTTAGTGAGATGCGCAAGCTTCTGTTATCGGCAGTGGTCGTTTCGCTCACGTTAGGCCTGGCGGGCTGTGATGATGCGAAAAATAAAGAGACAAATTCGGCCGCGGCGGCAAAAAGCGACGCGCCAAAAGAGGGCGGTTCGCTCATTATCGGGATTACCTCCGGCGACCCGTTAGCCGTTAATCCGCTCTACGCCAGCGACCGCACAACGTTAACCATCATGCAGGCGCTTTATGCCCCGCTGTACAGCTTTAATAACGGCAACATTGAGTGGAGCCTGGCGGAAAGCTTGACGCCCTCTGCCGACAACCTGAGCTACACTCTGACGTTAAAACCGAACCTGAAATGGCAGGACGGCCAGCCGCTGACGGCGGACGACGTGGTCTTCACCTTCAATAAGCTGCTGGATGCCAAACAGCACAGCTTCTTCCGCAGCATGTTTACCTACGGCGGCAAGCCTGTTGAAGTGAGCAAGGTTGATGAGCGCACCGTTAAGTTCACCTTACCGCAGGTCAGCGCGGCCTTTACCGGCACCCTGGTGCAGATCTACCCGATCCCGCAGCACGTGTTCGCCGGTGAAGGCGACCTGGAAAAGAGCACCAAAAACGATGCGCCGGTCGGTTCCGGGCCGTTCAAATTTAAAGAGTATCGCGCCGGTCAGTATTACGCCCTTACGCGCTTCGACGATTACTGGAACGGCAAACCGAAGCTCGATTCCGTCACCCACCGTTTCGCCAAAGACAGCAACGCCGCCAACCTGGCGCTGCAAAACGGTGAAATCAACCTCAAGATGGTTGACCCGCAGGATGTGAACCGCCTGAAAAATACCGGGAAATTTGACTTCGTGGTCTATCCGGAAGGCCGTCTGGCCTATATGACGTTCAACCAGAACGTGGCGGTGATGAAGAGCAAAGCACTGCGTCAGGCCATCGCGTACGCCATCAACAAAGACGAGCTAACCCAGACCGCGTTTACCTCGCTGGACTACGCTAAACCGGCGACGTCGTTTCTGACGCCAGATACGCTTTATAAGACGGATGACGTTGAACAGTACAAATTCGATCTG
This sequence comes from Enterobacter sp. 22499, assembly GCF_052044815.1. NCBI lineage: Bacteria > Pseudomonadati > Pseudomonadota > Gammaproteobacteria > Enterobacterales > Enterobacteriaceae > Enterobacter > Enterobacter sp. 22499. Next base: position 21,544 of record NZ_JBQENR010000009.1, read on the forward strand.
CAAAAATCCAAAGACCTGCTCAAGACATCCGGCGCGCCGGACAACCTCAAGCTGCGCCTGGCGTATGTGAACACCAACAAAACCCAGGAGAGCATGGCGCTCTACATTCAGCAGGCGCTGAAGGGCATTGGGGTGAACGTGGAGCTGATGCCGCTGGACTCCAACGCCATGTCTCAGCGCAGTCTTGATATGAACAACACCGCGTGGGAACTGAACCTGGGCGGCTACATTATGGGATCAGAGCCGGACGGTTACAAATCGCTGTTCATGAGCAACGAAGCCTATAACTACGCGCACTACAAAAATCCGCAGTTTGATGCCCTGTGGGATAAAGGTGCGGTGGAAACCGACGCCGCGAAACGTGCCGATATCTACAAGCAAATTCAGCAGACCGTGGCGAACGAGATGACCTACTACCCGATCGCCTACACCAATGCGACCGTCGCCGTGGATAAACGCTTCGGCGGTACGAAGGAAGCGGAGCCGAAGCCGGTTTATCTGTTCCAGGATCTGTCAAAAATTTATCAAAAATAGGCTGTTGCCCCGGTCGTAAGATCGGGGCCTTTTAAGGGCACGTCGTGAACACACTCCTCACGCGTCGGCTGCTGCAGCTGCTGCCGATGCTTTTCTTTATTTCGCTGGTGGCGTTTTTGCTGGTCAAGCTCGCGCCCGGCGACCCCGTGGCCGCGTACATCACGCCGCGTATGGCGCCGGAAGATATTGAGCGCATTCGCCAGAGCCTGGGGCTGGATAAGCCGCTGGTCACGCAGTACGTCCTGTGGCTGAAAAGCGTCCTGCAGGGCGATCTCGGCTATTCGTTGATTTACCACCGTCCGGTGCTGGAGATGATCGGCGAACGCATTCCGGCCACGCTGGGGCTGATGGGGGCGTCGCTGCTGATTGCTATCGTGCTGGCGATCCCGCTGGGGCTGCTGGCGGGGGCATTTAAGCACCGCTGGCTGGATCACCTGCTGAACCTGTTTGCCTATATCGGCATCTCGGTACCGATTTTCTGGTTCGGCATTTTGCTCATCACCGTTTTTGCCGTGCAGCTTAACTGGTTCCCCAGCATGGGGATGCGCACCATCGGCATGGAGGATAGCGGGCTGGATCTGCTGCGCCACGGCGTGCTGCCGTGTATTGCGCTCACGTTCTATAACCTCTCCAGCTACGTGCGCTACATCCGCTCTAACACCATCTCGCAGCTCTCCGCCGACTACGTACAGACCCAGCTTGCCTACGGCGCCACGCGTTTCAGTATTCTGTTCCACCACGTGCTGAAAAACGTGTTGCTGCCGGTGATTACCCTGTTCGGCCTGTCGTTCGGTGAGCTGATTGTAGGAGCTTATGTGACCGAGAGCGTCTTCTCCTGGCCGGGGATGGGGCTGCTCGGGATCCAGTCGATCGCCTCGCTGGACTACCCGCTGATTATGGCGATCATCATGCTCTCGTCGATAATGCTGATCGTCGGTAACCTGATCGCCGACGTGCTTTATCGCTTCGCCGATCCCCGCATTCGTACGCTGAGGTAACCGGATGAGCAGACGCTGGCAGCAGGTTCGTCACCAGCTGCGCCGCAACCGTCCGGCGCAGTTCTCCCTGTTTGTGCTTTTTATTTTCGTTGTCGCCGCGCTCTGTGCGGGGTTAAGTCCGTACGATCCAGATCGGATGGCGCTCGGCGCGCGCACGTTGCCGCCGGATGCCGCGCACTGGTTCGGCACCGACGAATACGGGCGCGACTACTTTACCCGCGCGCTGTACGGCGGCCAGATCTCCCTGATGGTCGGTTTTCTTGCCATGCTCTTTTCCACGCTTATCGGCACGGTGGTAGGAACGGTGAGCGGCTATTTTGGCGGCTGGCTGGATAACCTGATGATGCGCGCCGTGGATATCCTGATGGCCATTCCGGCCTTCTTCCTGCTGCTGGTGGTGAATGCTTACCTCAAGCCGGGCGTGGATAACATCATTCTGATTATCAGCCTGCTGACGTGGATGAACATGTCGCGTCTGGTGCGTGCTGAAACCCTATCAGTGAAAGAGCGCGAGTACGTGCTTTATGCCCGCGCGTCGGGAGCGCATCCGCTGCGTATTATCGTGCGCCACATCATTCCCGGCGTGCTGCCGACCATTATCGTGGCGGCCACGCTGAATATCGCCTCGGCCATTCTGATGGAGTCAACGCTCAGCTTCTTAGGGCTGGGCGTGCAGGCACCGGCGGCATCATGGGGAAGCATGCTTAACAACGCCCAGTCTTATATTGGCGAAGCGTCGTGGCTGGCGATGTTCCCCGGCATTCTGATCCTGCTGACGGTGTTCAGCTTTAACGTGCTGGGCGATGTGTTCCGTACCGCCTTTGAGCCGGGAGCAAATCGCGATGAGTAACTTATTAGCGCTTGAGAACCTGCAAACCACGTTCCGCACCCGCGAGGGCGAGGTTCACGCGGTGCGTGGCGTGAGCTTTCAGGTTCAGCCGGGGGAACTCGTCGGTATTGTCGGCGAGTCGGGCTGCGGGAAAAGCGTCACCTGTAAGTCGATTATCCAGCTTCTGGGGAGCAACGGACGGATAACCGGCGGCAGCATTCGCTTCCAGAATGAGGACCTGGCGCAGAAAACGCCCGCGCAGATGCGTGCCATTCGCGGCAACGAGATCGCGATGATTTTTCAGGATCCGATGACCGCCCTGAACCCGGTGCTCACTATCGGCAAGCAGATGTCTGAGATCCTGGTGCGAAATAAAAAACTGTCGAAAAAAGCGGCCAAAGCGGCAGCAATAGCCATGCTGGATCAGGTGGGCATTGCTGAAGCGGAACGCCGATACGACCAGTATCCCCACGAGTTCAGCGGCGGGATGCGCCAGCGGGTGATGATCGCTATTGCGCTCTCCTGTAATCCGAAGCTTCTTATTGCCGATGAGCCGACCACCGCGCTGGACGTGACCATTCAGGCGCAGATCCTGCGCCTGCTGAAAAGTCTGCAACAGCAGACCCGGACCGCGATTTTGCTGATCACCCACGATCTCGGCGTGGTGGCGCAGGTCTGCAGCCGCGTGGTGGTGATGTACGGCGGCCTGGTGATGGAGGAGGGGAGCGTGGAGGACATTTTTTATCGCCCTGCGCATCCTTACACCCAGGGTCTGCTGGCCTCGCTGCCGCGCCCGGATGAGGTGAATCAACGTTTATCGCCCATTGAAGGTTCGCCGCCTGGCCTGCTTAACCCGCCGCCGGGCTGTCCATTTGCGGAACGCTGCCCGAAGCGCATGCCCCAGTGTGAACGGCAACCCGCATTTTACACCGCCGGAGAGGGCCATCGCGCCGCCTGCTGGCTATGGGCCGAGGAGATTCAGGCATGAGTGAACAACAGGCGCCATTAGTGAGCGTGCGCGATCTGCGCAAGCACTATCCGCTCAACGGCGGTTTGCTGCGTAAAGGCGTGGCCGTGAAGGCGGTTGATGGCGTGAGCTTTGATATCCAGCCCGGCGAGACGTTTGGCCTGGTGGGTGAGTCCGGCTGCGGAAAATCCACCCTCGGGCGCGCCATACTGCGCCTTTTCGATATTACCTCTGGCGAGATCCACTTTGCCGGACAGGCAATCGCCCACGCCCGCGAAAGAGAGCTCAAGCCGCTGCGTAAGCGGATGCAGGCAATTTTTCAGGATCCTTACTCCTCGCTCAACCCCGGTATGACGGTGCGACAGCTGGTGGCCGAATCGATGCAGATCCACGGCTACAGCCGCGAAGAACAGCGAGAACGTACGGAAACGCTGCTCTACAAAGTGGGGCTGAAGCACGAACACCTTGAACGGTTCCCGCATGAGTTCAGCGGCGGGCAGCGTCAGCGCATCAGTATTGCCCGCGCGTTGTCCGTGCATCCTGAATTTGTGCTGTGTGATGAGCCGCTCTCGGCGCTGGACGTATCGGTGCAGGCGCAGGTGGTGAATATTTTGCAGGACCTGCAGCAGGAGTTGGGGCTAACCTATCTGTTTATCGCCCACGATCTCTCCATGGTGCGCCATATCTCCAGCCGCATTGGGGTGATGTATCTCGGCAAACTGGTAGAGGTGGCCCCGGCGAATGAACTGTATCAGCGCCCGGCACACCCTTACACCCGCGCGCTGCTGGCGGCGGTTCCCCAGCCCGATCCGCGCATCCGCAATCTCGAAGACGCCACCCTGCGCGGCGACATTCCCGGCCCCACGTCCGTGCTGCCGGGCTGTAAGTTCTGCAGCCGCTGCCCGCACGCCATGCCGGTTTGTCAGACGCAGGAGCCTGCGATGCAGGAGATTGCGCCAGGGCATTTCGCGGCATGCTGGTTGTTTTAAATGTTATTCACGCGTCGCGCAGGTGTATGATAAACGCTCCTCTGTCAGGTTAATTACAACGTGCAGACGACGACAACCCATAAAAAATTGCCGCCTGCCTGTTTTAGGTTGGATACATGCGTAAAGGAAAGTTAAGCAGTGATGCGCCATTCGGGACATTGTTAGGTTATGCGCCGGGTGGCGTGGCGATTTACTCATCGAATTACGGCAGTCTGGATCCGCGAAAATACCCGGAAGACGCGGATTTCCGCAGCTATATTGGCAACGAATACATGGGCCACAAGTGGCAGTGCGTTGAGTTCGCCCGCCGTTTCCTGTTCCTCAACTATGGCTTCGTGTTTACCGACGTCGGCATGGCGTGGGAAATCTTCTCCCTGCGCTTTTTGCGCCAGGTGGTGAACGATAACATTCTGCCCCTTCAGGCTTTTGCCAACGGCTCGAAGCGCGCACCGCGCGCCGGGGCGCTGCTGATCTGGCAAAAAGGCGGCGAGTTTCACGAGACCGGCCACGTGGCGGTGATCACCCAGCTTCTGGGCGATAAGGTGCGTATTGCGGAGCAGAACGTGATTCACTCCCCGCTGCCGCTCGGGCAGCAGTGGACGCGCGAGCTGCGCATGACCGTGGAGAATGGCTGCTATACCCTTCATGACACCTTCAGCGATACCGAAATTCTCGGCTGGATGATCCAGACGGACGACACGGAGCACAGCATTCCCCAGCCTGAACCGGACGGTGAACTGCTGAAAATCCGCGGTGCGCGGCTGAAAAACAAACGTCAGTTCGACGGAAAATGGCTGAACGAAAATGACGCGCTGCAGCAGGCATATATCCGCGCCAACGGCCATGTGATCAACAAAGATCCCTGCCAGTACTTCACCATTACCGAAAGCGCCGAGCAGGAGCTGATCAAGGCCACCAACGAACTGCACCTGATGTACCTGCACGCGACGGACAAGGTGCTGAAAGACGACAATCTGCTGGCGCTGTTCGACATCCCGAAAATCCTCTGGCCGCGCCTGCGCCTTTCCTGGCAGTGGCGCCGCCACCATATGATCACCGGTCGTATGGATTTCTGCATGGATGAGCGCGGGATTAAGGTCTACGAGTACAATGCCGACTCCGCGTCTTGTCACACAGAAGGCGGGTTGATCCTCGAAGAGTGGGTCAAAAACGGCTATCGCGGCAGCGGGCACAACCCGGCGGAAGGGCTGCTGGAAGAGCTGACCGGCGCATGGAAGCACAGCCACGCGCGGCCGTTCGTTCACATCATGCAGGACAACGATGTCGAAGAGGACTATCACGCGCTCTTTATTCAGCGTTCGCTGATGCAGGCCGGGTTCGAGACCAAAATCCTGCACGGGCTGGAGGTGCTGAGCTGGGATGGCGCCGGGCAGCTGATTGACGACGAAGGTCGCCACGTCAACTGCGTGTGGAAAACCTGGGCGTGGGAGACGGCGATAGAGCAGATCCGCGAGGTCAGCGAAACCGAATACGCCGCCGTGCCGATCCGCACCGGGCATCCTGCGGGCGAGGTACGCCTGATTGATGTTCTGCTGCGCCCGGAAGTGCTGGTCTTTGAACCGCTGTGGACCGTTATTCCCGGCAACAAGGCGATTCTTCCGGTACTGTGGCAGCTGTTCCCGAACCACCGTTACCTGCTCGACACCGATTTTGAGGTGAACGACCTGCTGAAGCAGACCGGATACGCCGTCAAGCCGATTGCCGGACGCTGCGGCAGCAATATCGATCTCATCAGCGCCCAGGACGAGCTGCTGGATAAATCCAGCGGCAAGTTTGTTGACCGCAAAAATATCTACCAGCAGCTGTGGTGCCTGCCAAACGTCGACGGCAAGTACATACAGGTCTGTACCTTTACCGTGGGCGGAAATTACGGCGGGACCTGCCTGCGTGGCGATGACTCGCTGGTGGTGAAAAAAGAGAGCGATATCGAGCCGCTGATTGTACTCAAGGATAAGTAACGTGCATCTGCGCTAAAAAGCCCCCGCAGGGTATTCTCTGTGGGGGCTTTTTGTTACTGCGCTTCCTCGTCCTGCTGCGCGCTGGTTTTCAATTCGATGATGCGACCAATCTGGTCATGATAAACCGTCAGCAGGTTGTGCTGGCTCATCTCCGAGATGAGCTGCGGTGAGACGTTAAAGCTGCGGGCAAGTTCGTCATGATGCAACAAGCCTGGCTGACGTCGTCTTACGTTCGCGCGGCGGCGGTTGTACTGATACCACAAAATCAGCAGCCAGCCGTTGAGTGCGGCGAACAGCAAATAGATCAACACCGTATTAAAGGAGGCAATAATCACGCTCCACCGGTGGTCGCTCTCCTCGGTTAACTGCATCCACAGCCTGGCATACAGGAAGAACAGAAACCCGCCCCACGCCACCACGGTTAACGCGGCATCAAAAAGTCGTGGCAGCAACCGATGTTCAGTCAAAATTAAGGTATTTTCGTTCATTGAAGGCTTCCTTTTCCCCGGTCCGGACTGATCCAGCGCGCGCGGGCGCGCTGACGTTTAAGCATGACTTTTGGAAATGCGACGAGGGTGGTGAACAGACCAATCATCCAGTAGACCATCGGGAACCAAATCACCCAGAAAAGCGAGCTGGCCACCTTGCGCTCATAGCGCCGCTCGATGTACAAGCTGACCAGGAACTGCAGCAGGCACATCACGCCCAGCAGCAGCCCGGTAAACGCCGGGGGAAACAGGGTTTCAACGGTCAGCCTGGCGGGAATGGGCGCGACGTGGCTGATGATGTACAGCAGCACCGTTATCGCATACGCGAAGGCCCACAGCGTTGACAGCGCGTACTCCAGAAACAGGGGCCACATGCGGTGATGCTCCCAGCGCACCATCTTGCGCAGGTTCACCAGAAATACCTCCGCGCCGCCCTGTGCCCAGCGCAGACGCTGCTTCCACAGGCCCTTCAGCGTCTCCGGCATCAGGATCCAGCACAGCGCCCGCGGCTCGAAAAAGATATCCCAGTGGCGCAGCTGGAGCTTCCAGCTGATGTCGATGTCTTCGGTGATCATGTCCGGGCTCCAGTACCCGACGTCCGCCAGCGCCTGCCGACGAAAGGCGGCGATGACGCCGGAGACGGTAAAGACCCGGCCATAGATCCGCTGCGTCCGCTTGATGAGCCCAATGATGGACGAAAACTCGCCAACCTGAATGCGGCCAATCAGCGTGGAGCGCGTGCGAATGCGCGGGTTCCCGGTAACCGCCCCGACGTGGGGATACTGAATCAGCGGCGCGACCAGATAGGCCGCGGTGTCGCGGTCGAGCAGGGCGTCGCCGTCAATGCAGACCAGCAGATCGCCCCGGGCCGCCGCCGCCCCGGCTTTGAGCGCCACCGCTTTTCCCTGGTTCTCCGCGAGGTTAATCACCCGCAGGCGCGGCTGCTCCAGCGCCAGCTGCTGCAGCACCTGCGCGGTGTTATCAGACGAGCCGTCGTTGATGGCGATCACTTCAATATTCTCGTACCGCTGAGCCAGCGCGGCGCTGATGGTCTCTCTGGCATTTCTTTCCTCATTGAAGCAGGGGATTAGAATTGAGATGAGCGGCTCGCCGGCGAGCGTCGGGGCGGGCGTGTCTTTATCCCACGACCAGCGGCGTTCAAGCTGAAACCAGAAATAGAGGCCGCCGGTGACCCAGAGCACGGACATAAACAGCGGCCAGAAGAAGACAAAATCCAGAATCAGCTCGCCGGTAAAGAGGGCGGCCACCCCTAACGGCAGCCCGAATACCAGACACAAAATTGAAAAGGCGATTATGCGATCAGTCATTGTCAGGGTACCAGTAGGAAGAAAAGACGGGCCTGATGCGCGAGATATCAGGCTGGTTATTGATGAAATCGTCAGGGTAGTAGCCGTAGTTTTTGATGCCGTTCAGCTGGAGGACGCGCATCCACGCCGCAAGCTGACTGTCGGAGACGGCGCGCTGCGGCTTCTGCTCCCAGTCTCTGGCCTGCAGCTCGAAAATGGTTTTATCCAGCGCGCCGGGCCGCGCGGCGACGGCCTTGATCAAACGCGTCAGCCAGGCATTGCTCTCGTTCGCCGGAACGGACTCCATCAGCGGCATTGCCATGGGCACCGTCCAGTCATAGGCCGCCAGAAAATCATCGAGATTCTGCGCAAACCACGCTTCGCTTTCGGGCTGCAGAATGGGAAGGACGAACATATTGCGCGCGGTTTTTATCTGCGGGCCGCGGATGTGCTTCACCGCCTGGCTCAGAGCGCGGGTAAATTCGATAAGCCTCCGGCTTTTCTGGCGCGTCGTGTCCTGCCCGGCAGCGTCAACGTCCGTCAGTACCGCATCGTCATGGAACAGGATCCCGTTGAAGCTGGCATGGCGGGCCAGATCTTCATAGATTTCCGTCACCTGCAGGCGAACCTGCGGGTCCCACGGTGAAAGCCTGATGTAGGGCTCATTGGCCTCGCGCAGCTGGCCGGTTCGATCGTCCCGGCGCTGCACGCGCGGCAGGGCAGGATCGAGATCGAACGAGAGCACCGGCATCCACGCGTAGACCTTCACCCCCGCGCGGGTTTGCAGCTGCCAGGATACGAAGTTAAAGAGATCGGCCCGGACCGGAAGCCGGCGGTTGGGGAAATAGAGCGCCCTGATCCTGCCGTCGCCCTGCGGGTCGGCAAACGCCTGCAGGAAGACGTGGCTGATTTTCATGTCGTAGACCCGCTGGATCAGCCTGTTGATGTTTTGGGTCTGCTGAGCCGGATCGGGATCGTAAACGTAGTCGAGATCGACGTGCATCACGCGCACGGGATCGTGCTCCTGAACCCGGCTGACCGAACTGGCAAACGCTTTGAGCGAGGGGTTGCCGGCGATCAGCAAACGGGGAATGCTAGCGAGATTGCGCACGTCACCCAGCCCGTCCTCCAGAGTAAAGGCGAGCCGGTAGCCCTGCTGCCTGGCGATGGCGAGCGACGTACCGCTGGCGGCACCGTAAGGCCAGACCCAGGCGCGCGGCGCTTTGCCCGTCACCTGCGCGATTTTCTCCGTCACCTTGCGGACGTCATCGCCGATCCGCTGGCTGAACTGCTGGTCAGTTTCATAGCGCCCCGTCGCTTTATCATAAAAGCGGTTGGCGATGGCCGGTTCGCGGCTGCCCTGCGGGTTGGCGACGATGCCGTAATGCGAGGCCCAGGTATGCGATCCGATCTCAACCAGCGGAGACTGGCTGAGCTCGCGCACCATGTCCCAGGTCGCGAAGCGATCCCGGGGCGTCATCAGGCCGCCAAAGTTCACCTTCTGGTTTGCTGGCGTATCCACCCAGCTGCCCACCGGCGCCCAGAGCGCAGGCACATTCCAGGCCTTAAGCAGCGGCCAGACGCGGGTGTAGAAGCTGCTGTAGCCGTCGTCAAAGCTGAGCAGAACGGCTTTCGGCGGCAGCGATTTTTTGCCGTCATGCGCGTCCAGAATATCCTGCACGCTGATGGCGTGATAGCCGTTGTGCAGAAGCCAGCTAATCTGCTCGTTTAGCGCGCTGGTGCGCACGGAGAGGTAGCGCTGATCGGCGGCATCGTCTTCGACGTCGTGGTAGGCCAGCACCAGAAACTGGTTCTGCGGCCAGGGTTTGCTCGCCTCCGGCTGCGGCCGCTCGCCGGGCGCAATGAACGAGATCGCCTGCGCCCAGACGCTCGCGCTGAGGCAGAGCCAGCCGATGAGGATCAGGCTCACGGAAAAACGTGTGTTCAGCATATTCATCCTTAAAAGCGTAAAGTCGCATCAAGCGTGACGGAGAGGTTGCTCTCGCGTTTGCCGTCGTAAGGGCGTTTATCCCAGTTCAGCATCACGCCGGTATCAATGACGTTATTCCACTGGACGCGTTGCCCGTAGCCCAGCAGGGCGATGGCGCCAACGGGCTGGTTTTTCTGCCAGTAGCTGCCGCCTCCCGCCACCAACTGCTGGCTCCAGAGGGTGTCGTAATGGCGGTACATCTCATGGTCCACGGACAGGGCGGCCGTCACGGACAGATCCCGCGCCGGGTTGTAATAGAGCGTGTCCCGCAGGCTGTTTTTACTGGCGGCGATCCCCGGTTCAAGATCCAGCGTCAGGGTCGGGGTCTGCCAGAGACGCTCCTTACCCGTAAGGGTGTATTCCTGTCGGCGATTATGGTCTGAGAAGCGGCTGACGGCGGCGCTGAACTGGTACTCACGGCGCTCGTTTTGATACCAGCGGATCCCGCCTTCACCCCGGTTGGCGCTAATCCCGTTGCGTAATGCCCGTAGCGGCGCGGTGCGGGATAAGCGTTCAAGGCTGCCGCTGACCTGCCAGTTATCATTGAGAAAGTACGTGGTTGAGAGGCGAGCACCTGGCTTGTTTTCACCGTGATAGCGGTTGCTGGATACCTCGGCTTCGAGCTGAAGGTCGCGAGGACGCCACTCGATGCCGCCCAGGAGGTGACGGCTGGTGCCTTTGCCTTCATCGAAATTACCCTGCGCATAGCGGGTACCCGCAAACAGCCGCCAGCTATCCGCTACCGGTGGACCATAGAGCGTGGCATCCCCGTTCAGGTCGTGCGTCCCGCTGATGGGGTTATCGGAGTGCAAGCCCTTGCTCGCGTTAAGGCGCAGCTCGGACATGTGATGCACCGTTCTGAGCCTGTCCAGACGCCTGGCGCTGCGAGCAACGGGCGCGCGGGCAAGCACGTCGTCGGCCAGTAAATCCATCTGGCGCCACTCCTGCAGATCCATGGCGACGTAAGCCTGCTGCTGTTCCAGCTCCAGATTAGATGGCTCCAGCGCCTCCGCCCTTTTTAACGTTTGCTCGGCCGCGCGCGGCTGGCCCCGCGCCTGAAGCAGGGTGGCATAGTCAATCTGCAGCCCCTGATTGCCCGGCGCCGTTGTGGCCAGACGGTGCGCCAGCTTATCCGCGTCCGGCAGGGCGTTGGTTGAGAGCAAATAGTTAAATTTGAGCGACTGCCCGGTAAGCCATCGATCGTTGGGCTGCGGAGTGGGCGAGCCGAAATCGTAGCGGATCCACGGAACGCTGCGGGTCTGGCGCTCTACGTACTGGCGAGCGGCCTGATACTGCCCCGTGTCCAGCCAGGCGTAGAAAAGCGCATGCTCCTCGTCCTGCGGATCGGCGGCGTATTGCGGATAGCGTTGCAGCAGCGAGAAGGCGGCAGTGGCGTTTTTCTCCTGCAGATACGCGGAGATCGCCCAGCCGATCGCCCAGCCCGGCACCGGATGCTGCGCCTCCGTCAGCGCCTGATATTCACGGATGACCTGCGGGTAATCGCCATGCGCGTACAGCGCACCCAGCCTGTCGATACGGGCGAGGATGATGTCTTCCGCTGCCTGCGGTTCGTGTTGCCAGCGTGAGAGCAGGGCGTCGTAACGATTCAGTGCCGTTTGCGCCAGCTGCAGGCGCTCCTTTTCCGTTCTGCCAGGCACGTCGGCAAGGCGAACCCATTCTGCGGCGGCATTAAGCTCCAGACGGCGGCGCTGCGCGGGGGGCAGCGTTACCCTTTGTGACAGCATCAGCGCGGGAGTACTCACCCGGTTATCCGTTAGCGCGTCAGTCAGCTCGCTAAGGAGCGCGTTATTCTCCGGCGCGAGGGTCAGCGCGCGCGTGTCCGCTAAAAGCCGATCCCAGCTTTTTCCCTGGCGTAACCAGACGTACGAAAGCGTCTGAAGATGCGCCGGAGAGGGATCCTCCGTCACCAGCTGGCGGGCTTCCTGCAGAGCGAGCGTATCCATGCGGGCATCGGCCAGGGTTTTGATATAGCCGATACGATAATCGTCATTATGTGGCGCAAGGCTAAGCGCCTCTTTCCACAGTGATAAGGCAGGCTGCCACGCTTTTTGATCTCTTCTGGCCTGCGCGACAGCCGCAACGCCGCGAGCGGGCAGCGGCATATAAATGCCATAGCGCTGCCAGAGCTGAATCACCTCGTCATTACGACCTGCCCACGCAGCCACCTGTAACCAGTCCGCCACTTGCTCGGGCGTCAGAGCATGCTGTTGCTGATACCGCTGAAGATAATTGAGAAACGGCGTGTAATTACCGTTACGAGCCTGTTGAATCTGTTGCTCATAAACGGATTCCGTTGCCTGAACGAGAACAGGAAACAGAAATAGCAGAAACAATAATCCTGGGGCGCGATAAAAGAATAACGTATTGAAGCGAAGCGATCTTTCCATATCTATTTGCCATTTGTTTATCATGAATCCATTGCATAACACGGCTGCCTTTTAACGCTGCGTTAAAGGCCATAAATGAGAACATTAAATCTGAATGCAGTAACGTTATGGGGTACTTACTTTAAGGTAATTATGGAACCTCCTCTTTGGGAACTGGGTGGAAGGTAATGTACACCTGATATGTTGCCGGATAAATATGGTGAAAAGCAGAGGGTTAGTTTTGGGATAATTCTGGAATGAAATGTCTTTTGTGATTATTTTGAATTGATTGTGTATTTGTAACTTTTTGATATTGATGTGTTTTATTTATGTCTTTTTGAGTTTTTTTATATTCCTGGCGAGGTTTTATTGTAGCAATTAAAGTACTTTCTGGTGCATGTTTGGGAAGTTTCATGACAAAAAGTCTTAATGTTCAGCGAAGTGACTTTTCTGCGATTGTTTTTTATTTATAATTAACGCCAGCCATTGAATGAAAGTCTACAGGAAGTCTTACTCATCAATGTCTGTATTGAGGGATGTTCAACGCCAGAATACATATTGTCGTTAATATTACAGCGCTATAAAACGAAGGCGGCCTTCTTTCTGAAGGTGCGTTCTTGCTTTAATCTAAAAGGGATGGTTAGTGGCAACTTCAATAGTGTTAGTGACCCAGGATCGCTATCTTGTCAGGGGGATGAGGCTATTTTTCCCGGATATTATCCTGCTCGACTCGATTGACAGAAACATATTTGATAACGGTGCAGATGAATATTCTGTGTTGATTGATAGCCGTTCTCCGCTCCGTTTATATGATTACCTGATACGCCATCCGGCCAGAACAAAAAAAACGATCTGCTGCGTTATGCTGGATATGCGACATCGCGAGGAGAATCTACTCAGTATGAAGTTGTTTATGAACACGTCGCTTACGGCGCCGGATATGGCATCGTTATTTAACCTGGTGCTCAATATGAAGGGCAGGCGTCTGACCACCAAATGGCTGCTTAACTTACGGCTTGGCACGCACGAAGCGATCATGCTGCGGTTGTTGAGGGCAGGGATGTCGATGGAAGCGATTGCCGATGAACTGAACACGTCGGTGAAGAGCCTCTATCGCAAACGGACGGCGCTGTCGGAACGCCTGGGGGCGGAGAACTTCAACGAGGCGTGTTTGTTTATCTTTAAAAACAAACTGCTGGATGCGGTTGGGAACGATCCCTGAATTCCTGAGAGCCTAAAAGCAAAAACCCGCCACGAGGGCGGGTTCTTTTACTGGAAATAATTCAGAACGACCAGCGCAGATTAGCGTTAACCGAGTTGACGCGGGTATCCGCACCATATTGCCCCTGATAACCCACATCCAGCGTCGCAGCACGCGACAGCTGTACGCTCACGCCGATATCACCCACCATCACGTCCTCATCCACGGCCTGCCCCTGAGTAATGAACGCGTCGCTGCCCGCAAACGCCATGCGCGAAGAGGTATTCTTATCGCCATAGGCGTGCTGCCAGCCCAACGAACCGTAGAGGTTCACGTTCTTTGGCAGCTCGGTCACACCGCGCACCCCGAGGGTGGAGTAGAAGGTGTTCATCGTTTCGTTACTTACGCTCAGCGCGGCGGCACCGCCGTCTTCCCTGAAGCTGTCGGTATGCAGTCGAATGTACGATAAATTGACGAACGGCTCGATATTCATATCAGGCTGGCCGAAGCGGTAACCCGCTTCGGTGAACGCCAGCAGCGAGTTGGCGTCGTAATCCGACTTCAGCCGATCTGAGAAGCCGCTGAAATCAACGCTGCGCTCGCCTTCGATCTTGTGCCAGGTGTAACCCAGCGCGCCGCGAAGGGAGAACGCATCCTGTTGACCCGCCGCATACAGGCCAAGGTGGTAGTTATCGGTATCCGTTGAGGAACGACGGCTGTCGACGTCGTAATCACCGCGGCTGTAGCCGAAGTAGCCGCCGACACGCACGTTATGATCCGCCAGCTTGCGATCTGCTCCCAGCAGGAAGCCGGTGGTGTTGCCGTCCAGCTTGCCCACGTTACCGTCGCCGTCGTTTCGGCTCCAGGAGCTGAAGGTCTGGCCCCAGACGCCATTGTTTTGCGGCTCCGGCTGCTGCACCAGCGACATCGCTAATGGTGGTATTGGCAGGCTGTCGTTATCAAACGCACGCTGCATACGCTGGTTTAAGACGTTAAACACCTGCGTGCTGCCGGCGATCAGGTTGGACTGCATTGACGGATAAACTTCACCGGACAGCTGGTTGAACGCCTCGCGCGCTTCCGGCGCGCTGAGTACCAGCAGCGAGTTATACAGCGCCAGCGACGGGCCGCTTTGCGTCAGGGTGGAGAGTGCGCCGGCGGTATTCCACTGGTTGCTGCTTTTGGCGACGGTCTGGAAAATCCCCGGCTTGCCGCTGCCCGGATTCTCACTGCCAGGGTTTTCTCCGCCCGGGTTTTCTCCGCCCGGGTTCTCACCGCCCGGGTTCTCACCGCCTGGGTTTCCTCCTCCTGGATTTTCACCTCCCGGGTTTTCGCCTCCCGGATTCTCGCCGCCGGTCTCTTTCTGCGCGATAGTCAGATCGACGGCGTTGGTGCTCTGGTTGAGCGCCACGTCCAGGAAGGCGGATTTAGACACCGCCCCCGCGAACTGACCGTCAATTCCCCCGTCGGAGGTTAAAATGCGGTAGCTTTGGCCCGTTTTGTAGCTGGTTTGCGGATCCAGCGCAGTGACCTGTACCTGAGCCCGATCGCTGATGGTCGTTTTGCCTGCGACCAGCAGCTGGTCGCTGCGGCCATCACCGGCGATATCGACATCATAGAAAGAGTCACCCACAAAATTCAGATAACGTTTCAGCGTCAGCGTGCCGATATCGCCATCCCCGGGCGAGATATGCCCGCCGGAAAGGATCTCGGTCTGGCCCAGCGTGCCGTTCCCTCCCAGCGTTCCGCCGGCCTTGATTGAGGCGGCGCTGCTGTAGCCCAGCCCGTCGCTAACGTCGGATCCCGCCGTCGCGTTGAGGATCAGCGTCCCGCCGTTCTCGGCGCTAAGGGTCTGAATATCAAAAATATCGTCTTCTGGCTGGGTGTTGATGTTGCTGGCGATAATGACTTTGCCACCGCGCGCGGTCACGTTCGCCTGGAGGGCTGAAAGATCGCCATTCAGCGTTGTCTGCCCGGAAGTATTGATCACCTCACCTTCGCCGCTCATCTTGTTGCTGAAGACGTAATTTTCGTCGGTATGGTTGAAGTAGACATAGCTGCCGAACAGCCCGCCGCGCAGGCTGATTGCCGTATTCGCATCGAGAGTACCCGCGCCGCCCGCTGTGCCAAGCGTTGGCTCAGTTAAACCCGTTCCGGTGTCCATATTGCCGCGGCTGCCGACAATGAGCGCACCCCGGTTCGAGCCGGAACCCGAGGTCCCCACGA
The DNA here is from genome assembly GCF_052044815.1 of Enterobacter sp. 22499. Taxonomy (NCBI): domain Bacteria; kingdom Pseudomonadati; phylum Pseudomonadota; class Gammaproteobacteria; order Enterobacterales; family Enterobacteriaceae; genus Enterobacter; species Enterobacter sp. 22499. The sequence continues at coordinate 37,439 of NZ_JBQENR010000009.1, forward strand.
TCAGCGTATTGCTGCCAGCGGAAAATGAACCTCCGTCAATCACCGACAGCACGCCATTGCCATAATCGCCCACGCTCACGCTGCTGCCGCTGGTAAAGCGCGAGTCTTTGCCCGCAATAACCAGCTCGGCGGTTTTACCTGCCCCGGAGACGCCCGCCACCTGCACGCCGCCAACGTTAACCGCACCGCCGTTCAGCACGTCCAGGTCGCCATAAAGCGTCAACGTACGGCCAACGTTCCACTGTGAGCCGCTCCCCGTTACGGTGGCTTTCGGGCTTAGCGTGTCGGTTTCACCCGGCCCGGTACCATTGCCGATGCGCGCATCATAGGCGGTGCTGAGCGTCGCGCCGTCTTCAATCGCCAGCGTGGAGCGTGCCCCCAGATCGGTACCTACGCTGAGAAAATTACTGGTCACGCGAGAGCCGGCGCCAGTGGCGATAAGGTGACTGTCGTAGCCGCGGGTGGTGCCGACAACGATTTCTTTTGCGCTGGCCAGCGCGCCTTCTTCGATTCGCAGGGTGCCGAGGCCAAGATTCAGGTCGCCGCGCAGGACGTACTGATCGTTGACTGCGTTAAGTTCAGCGTTTGGCCCACGGACCGTGACCACGCTTTCATAAATTTGGCCGTCGAACAGCCGACCGATGTTGATGTTATAGGCGGTGATTTTGCCATTATCGATCAGCAGGTTTCCGGGTTGATTACGTCCAACGTAAACATCTCCGGTGTAACCCAGCGTTTCGGTTATACGCGCCTCGCCATCAAAAATGGCATCGGCTGCACGCGCGAAATCGGCAGGTGAAAGCAGTAACAGCGGCGCGGAAAATAGAGCGAGGTAAAGTCTGGAAAGCGGCGTCTTAACCGCTAAAGCATGCGATGTAGAGTTATTCACGGGCTATCTCCGTACTCATTAGCGTGATGTCTGGAAAATCGTTTTTATGAAAACTCAGATACGTCAGAAAATATAAAAGGCGTTATTTATGTACGCCTTTTCATTTGCAGTTAATTATTTATGCGTGACAACAGGGGTACAGGTTGGTGCGCTGAGCGTCGGGGCGGATCCTAAAATCCCCGGCATCATCATTGATGAGCAATCGAAAATACGCCCTTTTTCCGTCGTAGCGCGATAAGACAGTTTTTGCCCCCCCAGTGCGTCCGGCTGGGCGCCATTAACATTGGTCACGGTTATTTCATCCGATGAGCCCAACCCCAGCATTTTAGCGGTCTCCGCCTGCAGGAGTGGAATAGCCTGATCGGTTTTTAGCGTGGAACAACCGGCGAGCATCAACGTAACGCTTAAAAAGATGAGTGGTTTTTTCATAAATTATCCTTGATATCCAATCAGTTAATTTCACTGATTGTATTTATGTTTTCAATTACCCAAATCAGCGAATAATATATTTCCCTTTCCTAATCGAAAAAACCCTCCTAAAGTAGGGTGGGTAGATAATAATTCATCTGTACACTCAGATATGCGAAGGTAAAAGGAGGATCCTTTGGGGCAGAATTATGCGTTGGTCGTTGATGACCATCCATTGGTAGCAAGCGGCATCGCTAATTTTCTGATTTCACATTGCCAGTTTAAGCTGGCGAGCGTGGTGACGAATGAGGAAGATTGCTACCGTCAAATTAGGGATAATGGCCCGCCGCGTTTGCTGGTAATCGATTTTTGGCTTTCGTCCGGAACGGCACTGAAATTACTCAAAGAAGTAAAACAACATTACCCACAGGTACGGTTCCTGGTGGTCAGCGGGGATGACAATAATGACATCTGGCAGAAAGTTCACGCCGCCGGGGGACACGGATTTGTATTGAAAAGCGAACCGCCTGAAATGTTCTCTCGGGCCGTTTGTGCACTCCTTGATAATCTGACCTGGTTTCCTGAGAGAAACGATTTGCCCGTTGAATCGAATAATGAGAAGTTAAGTAAATTTAACTTAACGCCGCGACAAATAGACGTTTTAAATATGATTATGCGCGGCCTGCCAAATAAACGAATCGCCGCGCAGCTTTCAATTTCTGAGCCCACGGTCAAAGAACACATCAGCAATATATTGAAAAAGATAGGCGTTAACAGCCGGGTCGAAGCCATCACGCTTCTGCATGGCAAGCGGGAATCATCAGAATGAGGTTTTTCCAGAGCTTACAGAAAGATGGTATCTCATCTCCCGCGCAGATCCGTTTGCTAAACAACACTTTTTTGCGGCTGGTGTTCAGCTTTAGCGCGGTGCCATTTGTCGGTATTCCTTTTGCCATCTGGATCTATTTGCTGGGCGATGAACTTGGCCCAACTATTATCTGGATAATTATTTACCTGCTATGTGCCGTGGCAATCCGCATATTGCACCGACGCTACCAGCGCGAAGTGAAAGAGCATGATGAAGAGGACGTCCTGCGCCGCTGGCTTCCGCGCATAAATAAGATCGCTTTTATTCACGGGCTGGGGATTTCATCTCTCTATTTAATTACTCCGCAGACGCAGAACTTTGACTTTTTCCTGCTCCTTAATATCAGTATTGCCGCCATCGTCGCCGCCAATGCGACGCATTTGACGCCGGTCATCAGCACTTTTACGTGCTTTTTCTTCGCCTCTTGGGGAGTATTGAATATCGGCATCATCTGGCGGCTGGACGAGCTGATATTCATTGTGCTGATGCTGAACCTGCTGTACGGCTTCGCCATTTACCGCCATGCGTTAACGTCGCACGCGTACTTTATTCAGCAAGCGCTGCTTGAGGAAAAAAGCTCACGCCTGGCAGAACAGTTTCGCCAGGCCAAAGAGGAAGCGGAGCAGGCGCTGCTGGATAAAAATCAGTTCCTGACGACAGCCAGCCACGACCTGCGTCAGCCGGTACACGCCATGGGATTTTTGATTGAAGCGATTATCCACCGAAATCGGGACGACAGCCTGACGCCCCAGCTGCTTGACCTGCAGCAGAGCGTTCGCTCGGTGCATTTGATGTTCAATTCTCTGCTCGACCTCAGCAAGATTGAATCCGGGAAAGTGCTCACTGCCCCTACCAAAGTGGACATCGGCGCTCTGCTCGACTCGGTGATCACGCTGTTTCGCGAAGAGGCCAACAGCCGTGCACTTAGGCTGTCCACCCGTCGACCCAAACGCCGCATCCACGTGATGGGCGACCCGCTGCTGGTGCGACAATCGCTGATTAACCTGATTCAAAACGCCCTTCGCTACACGCAGCAGGGCGGCGTGCTGGTTGCCATCCGACCGCGCGGTGACGAGTGCCTGGTGGAAGTGTGGGACACGGGTGTCGGTATCGCTGATGACGAGAAAGGTAAAATCTTCTCCCCTTATTACCGCCCCGAACTGGCCTGGAAGATCGACAGCGCCGGACACGGGCTGGGCCTCGCCGTGGTTGCCCGCTGTGCCAGGCTGATGAAGGTGAAGTACGGAATGCAATCCATAGAAGGTAAAGGCTCACGCTTCTGGATGCGCTTCACTCAATATGCTGGCGAAGAGATCGCGACGGACATCCCGCCCGCCGATAACAACGCCTCTGCGCCGGTACGCTATGCGCCGCTGCGCGGTTCTTGCCTGGTCGTCGATGACGACCCGCTGGTGACGTCAGCCTGGGAGAGCCTGATGAGCGTTTGGGGAATCAAGGTGCGCTGCGCGGCCTCCGCTGAAGAAGCGTTCGCCATCATCGACGACGGCTTCACCCCGTTCGCCGTGCTGTGCGACCAGCGCCTGCGATCCGGCGAAAGCGGCTTCGACATCCTGAAAGCGCTTTTTGAACGTCTGCCGGACATGAGCGGCGCGATGGTCAGCGGCGAATTTAATTCGCCGGTTCTGCTGGAGGCGGAGCAGGAAGGGTATCTGGTGCTGCGCAAACCTCTGGAGCCGGCTAAACTGCATGCGCTGCTGACGCAGTGGTCAGGATGTCGTGGATAGGGGAATAGATAATAGCAGCATTGCGCTTCACTGTAGGGCCAGATAGTTCGCGGTGTCCTGCTGTGATGCCAATGTGTCGGTATGGTTGAGCCGCTGAGGGAGGATTTCGCGGGCCTGATTAATGATTTCATCGTGCATGATTCAGCCTCCTGTAGTGATCTGCACGTTTCTTGTACCGAGAGAGGCAGGGAATGTTGGAAACGGCCCCGAAAGGAGCCGTTGTGGTGATATACGGCTATTACCAAGTGGAATCAGTAAGTGGCATAAACGTAAGCGATTCTACTTGGTTGCTTGCGGTATAGGCAGCCTGCATTGATAGGGGGATGTGGAAGCCCTCAAGTGTATAGCGTTCTTTCAATCCAAACTGAAGACCGCCAATTATTTTGGGGGGGATGGACTTATCCGGGGCGTCAAAATGCTCATGCATCCAGCTAATACTCATTTCCTTCTGTAGCGGCGATGGTAATTCATTTGGAAATCGCACTGAAGGCCTGTCCTCATCCAAAAGCGTGAGCGTCACACAGAATAGTTTTCGGGATGAACGATGGAATGCTAGATAAACCCCTTCCTTGACCATATCTAGTTCAAGAACGGGATCGCCAGAATCGCCACTAGGCTTAGTTTTGTATGGGATTAAGCCATTATCGAAAATTTCTTGATAGGTTTTACCGATGCTTCTCAGTAATGCCTCTACGTTTACTGTCATTTTTTATATAACCCCACACTTTCATTAATCTGATGCAGTTCTGCTCTTGCTTCTTCTAATTGTTCATCTGTAGCCCCGTACTCTTTCAAGGCTGGTTTTTCAGCGTCAAAGTTCTGATCTGCTGCGGCACGGAGATCATAGCTATGAGCAATTATTTTTTCAGGAGTGTTTCTGCCCCCATAAGTTTCGCTATCACTGCGGTGTACCCCTTTCGGGATTCCGATAGCTGCTACTCTTTTAGAGAGCTTTTTCAGCTCTTTAGGGGTTAGTTCAGGGTGCAACCGCTTATAGTGTGCCTTTACTGCGGCAGCGGAGGGTATATGGTCAACCTCTAACTCGCCTTGCCGCGATCTGCCATCAAAATCACTGTATAGCTTGACCTCAAGGAATTCTACCGGAGGTTTGCTAAGGTAGATGTAGATTGGCGGGGGGACGTTGCCCGGAAACACCAGAATGTAGTCCAGGAAGTCCTTTTCCTCTGGCGGTGGCGTGGTGGTGATAGTCACGCCCTGAATGTCAGGATGCTCAAGCCCCGGTATCGCTACCGTTCCGACCTGCGGGCTTTGGTTCCCGGTGTTCCACCCACTGGCATCTGTACTGCCCGGTGCATCAACTGGTGTCCAGGTTATCTGTACCTTTCCGCCCGGCCCGTTGCCCCAGAAGCGGTATTTTCCGTCAAACCGCTTATCCATCAGCCTGACTTTCACCTGATCGCGTCCGCTCTCCGGGCTGGTGTGATACCCCACGGCCTTCAGCCGTCCGGTTTCCGAATCTTCCACCCAGTTATAGCGTACCCGCGTTGGCACCGTACCGCCGCTACGGGCTACTGCCAGCAGTTGTTCAGCTGTTAACAGGTCAGATTTTTCACCTTTCAGCATTGAGTGCAGCACCGCACCCATGACCACGAACGGTAAATTCAGCTCAAACCTGCTTTCCCAGACCGCTGGCCCGGACAGGTGTTTCATCTGGTACGTCAACGCCTTTGCTGCGTCCTGATTCAGTCTTGCTGTAGCTCCGCCAGCAGATGCAGCCATACCCGCCTCCGCACCACCGGCTACTACCACCGGAGATGGGGGAAGTGGCATAGCTTCCGCTTCACCGAAGAAGAAGCCGCTTACCCTGTCGAAGAGGGATTTTTTCCTCTCAGGAGCTGCATCTGCCTCCCCTGAGGAGGTCTTAGCCTTTTTCGCCGCCTGTGCGTGCTGTTCCGGTTCGCAGCCGTCAGACCTTGGGGAGGGTTCCGGGGAGGCTGGCAATGATTGGTAAAAACTCATCGCTGCAAAGTTTGCCTGGGGTTCGTTCCCAATTCCTGCGTCGGTACACCCAGCTCCACGCAGGCAGGATTTCGCAAAAACGGGGACCGGATTGATTAGCACTTCATCGGGCTTCGTTCGTTTTTCAATCTGCACCCGTTCTGCCACGCGCCCGGCATTACAGTCACTTTCATAAGTGTGTGAAAATACAGTCGGAACGAACCGGGCCCGGCAGGGGCAGGAGCTGAAGCTATCCAGTGAACCCGCCCACTCTTTCGGGGCACCGTTCACCGAATAGGTGTCTCCCATACCCCCACAGACGCGGTATCGCCCCTCATGCTTCCCGCAAGTCACCGGGTCGCCGACCCGGACCTGCTGACGTATCACGCCGCCAGTCTCATAGGTATCATCGGATGCACCCGAGAGAATGCGCCCCCCGCAGGTGGTTTTATCCAGGTGATACAGGAAAAAACCTGTTGCCACAATCCCTCACAAATAATATGGGTTTGGTGCACATAATATCCAAGAGTTGACTAAAGCTAAATTTGGCAGGTTAAAAAATATCGGTTTGAAGTGGGATCAGGACAAAGACCTAAGGACATCAGCAGACAAAGCAACCCGCTATATAACGGAATGCCCAAAAGCAAAAACCCGCCTCAAGGGCGGGTTTTCTGAATAGTGGTGCCCGGACTCGGAATCGAACCAAGGACACGGGGATTTTCAATCCCCTGCTCTACCGACTGAGCTATCCGGGCAACGGGGCGCATTAAACCCGATCTGCCCGTTGCCGTCAACGAAAAATGTTGTTTTCGTTACAGACTGCGCAATCTCTCGCCATTTCGCCGCAATCTTAAGCGAAAAAGTGTGTCCAGAGCGCAGAGAGCGGCATGGCGAGCAGTAATGCGGGCAGCATATTCACCACGGCAAACATTTTGATCCCGCAAATACGTAGGCCCGTCGCCAGCAGCAGCAGGCCGCCGACGGCGGTGAAGTCCGCCATCATCGCTGGCGTGGTCAGCGGGAGAATCAAGGTGGCGCAGGTGGCAAGCGCCAGCTGGATTAGCAGCATCGGCACGCAAATCGCCGCAACGGCAACGCCGAGCGTGGTGGCGAAAATGGTGGCGGTGAAGAAATCGAGAAACGCTTTTGCAACCAATATGCTTGGGTCGCCCGTCATCCCTTCCTGCATCGAGCCGAAAATCCCGGTGCCGCTTGCGCAAAACAGAATAATGATGGCGACGTAGTTCTGAATAAACGACTCGTGCGTGCCGTGTTTCGCCTTGCCCGGTCGGGCAATCAGGTTTTTGGCTTTGCCCACCGCGCTATTGATGCCTTTTTCCAGATAGCAAAATTCGCCAATCAGTGCGCCGAGCAGTGTAGCCAGCACCATGACGGGCAGGTTGGCGCATTTGATCACTAAAAGGATGCCGATGCCTAAGGATGCCAGGCCGAATATAGAGGGCATGGATGAACGGATACGCTCCGGCAGCCGCTGACTCAACACTGCGCCCAGTACGCCGCCCAGCAATACGGCTCCGGCGTTAATAAATGGCCCGATAACCACAGTTAACTCCTGTTATTTACTCATTGATATTGCATTATTATGGCACGTCAGGGCTGCGCGAGCCTTAGCTTTGGGTGGTTTCGTGCATACTGATTCCTTCTTGCGCGTGAAAATAAAAAGTGACATGATTGCGCGAATTTTCTCCTCCCTGTCTCACCGCTCGGTGAGGGTATTTGCGCTTATGAAAACCATGAAAATTGCCGTCAGCCATGAGCTGGTATCCAAAGTTTCTACGCACCGTGAAAAGGTGACGCTGGATAACACCGATTTCACCGATGTGGCGGCAGTCGTCATTAGCGTTGTTGAAAGCTACAGCGGCATTCTCGCGTTGCTGAAGCGTACGGGCTTTCAGCTACCGGTGTTTATGTTCTCGCAAGAGCCTGGAGAGGTGCCTGATGGCGTCACGGCGATTATCTCGGGTAAAGCTCAGGAGTTCCTGGAACTGGAGAGCGCCGCCTGCCGTTACGAAGAGGAATTGCTGCCGCCTTTTTTCGATACCCTGAGCCAGTATGTAGAGATGGGCAACAGCACCTTCGCCTGTCCGGGCCACCAGCACGGGGCTTTTTTCAAAAAACACCCGGCAGGGCGACAGTTCTATGATTTCTTCGGTGAGAACGTGTTTCGTGCCGACATGTGCAACGCCGACGTTAAGCTGGGCGATCTGCTGATCCACGAAGGCTCCGCCAAGCACGCGCAAAAGTTCGCGGCGAAAGTATTCAACGCGGACAAAACCTACTTTGTGCTGAACGGCACGTCGGCGGCCAACAAGGTGGTGACCAACGCGCTGCTGACCCGCGGCGACCTGGTGCTGTTCGACCGCAACAACCATAAATCTAATCACCACGGCGCACTGATCCAGGCGGGCGCCACGCCGGTGTATCTTGAGGCGGCGCGCAATCCGTTTGGCTTTATCGGCGGGATCGACGAGCACTGCTTTGATGACGCGTATCTGCGGGATCTGATCCGCGAGGCGGCGCCGGAAAAGGCCGACGAGGCCCGCCCGTTCCGCCTGGCGATCATTCAGCTTGGCACCTACGACGGGACGATCTACAACGCCCGCCAGGTGATCGACAAGATCGGCCATCTGTGTGACTACATCCTTTTTGACTCCGCGTGGGTGGGCTACGAGCAGTTTATTCCGATGATGGCGGAAACGTCCCCGCTCTTGCTGGAGCTTAACGAGAACGATCCGGGCATTTTCGTGACCCAGTCGGTGCACAAGCAGCAGGCCGGGTTCTCGCAAACGTCGCAGATCCATAAAAAGGATAACCACATCCGCGGTCAGGCGCGCTTCTGTCCGCACAAGCGGCTGAACAACGCGTTTATGCTGCACGCCTCCACCAGCCCGTTTTATCCGCTGTTTGCGGCGCTGGACGTGAACGCCAAAATTCACGAGGGCGAGAGCGGGCGCAGGCTGTGGGCGGAGTGCGTTGAGCTGGGCATTGAGGCGCGCAAGGCCATCATCGCCAACTGCCATATGATTAAACCGTTTATCCCGCCGGTGGTGGCGGGGCGGCCATGGCAGGATCACCCCACTCATGTCATTGCGAGCGAGCGTCGCTTCTTCAGCTTCGAGCCGGGGGCCAAATGGCACGGGTTTGAGGGTTATGCGAGCGAGCAGTATTTCGTCGACCCGTGCAAGCTGCTGCTGACCACGCCGGGCATTGATGCAGAAACAGGTCACTATACCGATTTCGGCATTCCGGCGACCATTCTCGCCCACTACCTGCGCGAAAACGGCATCGTGCCGGAGAAGTGCGACCTCAACTCGATCCTGTTCCTGCTGACGCCTGCCGAAAGCAGCGAGAAGCTGGCGCAGCTGGTGGCGATGCTGGGGCAGTTTGAGCAGCATATTGAAGACGACACGCCGCTCGCCGACGTGCTGCCGACCATCTACCAAAAATACCCGGTGCGTTACCGCGACTACACGATCCGTCAACTGTGCCAGGAGATGCACGATCTCTACGTCAGCTTTAACGTGAAGGATCTACAGAAGGCGATGTTCCGCCGGGAGAGCCTGCCCGCCGTAGTGATGAACCCGCAGGATGCCAACCAGGAGTACATTCGCGGGAACGTGGAGCTGGTGCGTATTCGTGACGCTGAAGGGCGCATTGCCGCCGAAGGTGCGCTGCCGTACCCGCCAGGCGTGCTGTGCGTGGTGCCGGGAGAAGTCTGGGGCGGGGCGGTACAGCGTTATTTCCTGGCGCTGGAAGAGGGCATTAATATGCTGCCGGGCTTCTCGCCGGAGTTGCAGGGCGTTTACAGCGAGAAGGATGCGGACGGGATTAAGCGGCTGTATGGGTACGTATTGAATGTCTGAACGTAGGCCCGGTGGCGCAAGCTTACCGGGCCTGGAATACTTCGTCAGGCTTCTGCGCGGCGGTACATCCTTCTCGGATGCCCAATCTTCCCGTACAGCATCTCCACCGTCAGAAAACCCACCTCCACGCAGTGTTCCAGATAGCGTCGGGTGGTGGTTTTACTCAGTCCCGTCTCGCTCACCACCTCATCCACCGTAAAGCAGTGCGCCGCCTTGCTGTTAAACAGCGTTTGCACCCGCGCCAGCGTGTTCTCCTCTATTCCCTTACTGCCGTTGTCCAGACGATAGTTTTTCGCCTGTAACTGATAGAGTGAATCCACGTTCTGCTGGTCGACAATCTTCCAGACCCGCTGCTGTTCGGCAAACTGCACAAAACGCTCCAGCGACTGGCTGAGCCGCTTCCAGGAGACTGGCTTAAGGATATAGTCAAACGCGCCGTTTCGAATGGCCTGGCTACAGGTGTCCATATCGCTGGCGGCGGTGATGAAAATCACCGAGCAGTTGGCGCGGGCCAACATCGGGTTGCTGATAAGGGTGATGCCTTTGCCGTCCGGCAGGTAGTTATCCAGCAGCATCAGCTTCGGCTGTTTGCTCTCCAGCTGTCGCTGCGCGTCGGCCAACGACGCGGCTATCCCCACCAGCCTCAGGCGCGGATGTTTACCGATAAGCTCCGCGTGCAGCTGTGCCAGTTCGTTCTCGTCTTCAACAATCAGTACGTCGATAAGTTCATGTTGCATAGTCGGTATCTTCCAGTTGCCGGACGGTTCCCGAGGCCGGGATAAACAGTGAGAAAATGGTCCCGTGCGGCATGTTATCGGCAACTTCTATTGTGCCGCCAGCCTGCGTGACGTAGCTTTCAATCAGATACAGGCCAATCCCGTGATCGCCCCGCGTTTTGGTGGTGATGCCGCGTTCAAATATCCGGTCACGGATCGCCGGGGTAATGCCAACGCCCTGGTCGGCCACTTCAATAATCAGCTCCTGCTCGCTGAGTTTTATCAGCACTTCCACCGGCGCATGCGGGAGCGGCGATCGCTGCGTCGCTTCGATGGCGTTATCCAGCAGGTTGCCAATAATCGAAATCAGCTCTTGCTCTCCCAGCGGCAGGAACGGTTTGTCCAGCCGACAGGCCGGGTCGAAACTCAGCTCCACACCTTTCTCACGCGCGCGGGCGGCTTTTCCCAGCAGCAGCCCGCAAAGTGTCGGGGAACTAAAGCGGGAGGAGATAAAGTCCAGCAGCTCCTGAGCATGCTCCGACTGCGCCTGAATGTAGCGAATGGCCTCTTCATAGCGGCCCATATGCAGCAGTCCGGAGAGGGTGGTCATCCGGTTCAGCTGCTCATGACGCATAATGCGCAGGTTATCGACGTAGCGTTTTACCTGGCTGAGCTGGCTGCTGAGAGAGTCGATCTCGTTGCGATCGCGGAAGGTGATCACCCAGCCCTGCAGCGACCCCTCAAGCATGATGTGTACCCGGCTGGCAATCACCGTGAGATCGTTAAAGCGGCAAATCTCGTCATGGGTGTCTTTCGCCAGCATCGTCTGCGTGTCGAAGAACGGGACCGGATCGATCACCTGGCTTATCAGCTGCCCGCGCAGTTCCCGGGCCGGCTGGCTCAGGCCCAGCAGCTTGCGCGCCGCCTGGTTGATCACCTCTATGCGCCGTTCGTTATCAATGGCGATCACGCCTTCGTAGATGGACTCCATCATCGCCTTTTGCTGGCGCACCAGCAGGCCGATCTCTCGTGGCTCCAGGGAGAAGATCTGCTTCTTAATACTACGGGTAAAGAACCAGGAGAAGACAAAGAGGGCGATCAGCAGCAGCACGGCGGCAATCAGGATATTGACCACTTTACTGACGGTAATGGTGTCCAGGTAGCTGGTGAGATAGCCAACTGAAACAATGCCGACCACCTGCCCGGCGTCGTTGAAAATGGGCGCTTTACTGCGCAGTGAAATGCCCAACCCGCCTTTACGTATGGTTGTCGTGCTTTTCCCCTGCAATACGGCTTCATTGTCGCCGCCGACCAGCGTCGTGCCCACCCTGTCGGCAAAGACGGAGTGAAAAAGATGCCGTCCCGTATTATCGCCAATGACAATAAAGCTGGCGTCGCTGTGCGCGGCCATTTTCTGCATGAAATCATGAATGGCGTTGATATCTTTTTGTTCAACTTCAGTACGCAATGACGGAATAAGCGCAATCTCTTCCGCCTGTATTTTAGCGCGCGCACTCATTTCCTGATAAAGCTGTTTTCCGACATCGGCATAATAATATCCGCCCAGCAGCACAAAAAGCACTGAGAAAAAGGCAACGAGCGAAATAAACAGCTTAATCTGGAAAGAGACTTTCATAACTATCACGCAAAGTAGCGGCAAAGATCGTCAATATATCATCTTTTTTCATGCGGATGTCCGCTTTGCGGGAAACTTGTGATCCCTTGCACAGCAAGGGCTGTAAATGATTTATCCAGAAGGCTTATGATCTTCATGCTGCTACGTTAAATGTTATTTGGTCGTTCAATTAAGAAAAGAAACCATAAAAACCACGATAATAAATAAGGCATAAATCACATTAAATAAAAGAAACCATAAAAACCATAGCTGCCATTAAAACTTCGCTTTTAATATGCCATTCCTCACATAAAGTAGGCCTTTGTGACTCTAAGCTGAACGCACAAAATAACTAAGGGGCTTATTATGAGCACAACTGACGATTCTTTCTCTGTTACCCACGACCCGATTGAAATTCAGCGGCCATCCCTCAAGGAGCGGTGGTGGCATATTATGGATACCTGGAAAATCGGGATTATTCCTCTGCCGCTGTTCGTTCTGGCGGGCGCGCTGATCGCGATTGATTGCCTGGGCGGAAAGCTGCCGAGCGATATCGTGGTGATGGTAGCGACGCTGGCCTTCTTCGGCTTTGCCTGCGGTGAGTTCGGCAAACGCCTGCCGATTGTCGGCAAGCTTGGTGCGGCGGCGATTTGCGCCACCTTTATCCCTTCCGCGCTGGTCTACTACGGTTTGCTGCCGGACGTGGTGGTGGAATCCACGACCAAATTCTACAAATCCACCAACATTCTCTACCTCTATATCTGCTGCATTATCGTCGGCAGCATCATGAGCATGAACCGCACGGTGCTGATTCAGGGCTTCCTGCGCATCTTCTTCCCGATGCTGTGCGGTGAAATCGTCGGCATGATTGTTGGCATGGGCGTGGGGCTGGTGCTGGGCCTGGAGCCGTTCCAGATCTTCTTCTTTATCATTCTGCCGATCATGGCGGGCGGCGTCGGGGAAGGGGCGATTCCGCTTTCCATCGGCTATGCCACCCTGCTGCATATGGACCAGGGCGTAGCGCTCGGCCGCGTGCTGCCGATGGTCATGCTCGGCGGCCTGACGGCAATCATCATCTCCGGCTGCCTGAACCAGCTCGGTAAACGCTACCCGCACCTGACCGGTGAAGGCCAGCTGATGCCTAACCGTGCGAATGCCGATGCCACCGTCTCTCAGCCTGCGTTTTCCGGTAAAGCGGACGTGACGACTATCGCCTCCGGCGCGCTGCTGGCGGTGCTGCTCTATATGCTGGGCATGCTCGGCCACAAGCTGATTGGCCTGCCTGCGCCCGTTGGCATGCTGTTTATGGCGGTGCTGGTGAAGCTCTGCAACGGCGCCTCTCCGCGCCTGCTGGAGGGCTCGCAGGTGGTGTACAAATTCTTCCAGACCTCCGTGACCTACCCGATCCTCTTCGCCGTCGGCGTGGCCATTACCCCGTGGCATGAACTGGTGGCCGCCTTCACGCTGACCAACCTGCTGGTGATTATCAGCACCGTCTCCGCGCTGGTGGCGACCGGGTTCTTCGTCGGTAAAAAGATCGGTATGCACCCGATTGATGTCGCCATCGTCTCCTGCTGTCAGAGCGGACAGGGCGGTACCGGCGACGTGGCGATACTGACCGCAGGCAACCGCATGAGCCTGATGCCGTTCGCCCAGATTGCTACCCGTATCGGCGGGGCGATTAACGTCTCAATCTCTCTGCTGATTCTGGGCAACTTCCTCGTCTAAGTCTTCAGGAAAAAACAATGAAACTCGCAAGCTTTTTATACCAGGGAAAACGCAGCTACGGCATCGTCCAGGCCGAGGGCGTGATTGATTTAGGCCGCCGTCTCGGCGACCGCTACGGCGACCTTAAAGCGCTGCTGCAGGGCAACGGGCTGGCGTTGGCCACCCGTTACCTGAACGACGCGGTGGATGTACCGCTGAGCGCCATCACCTTCTTGCCGGTGATCGTGCAGCCGGAAAAAATCCTCTGCGTAGGCATGAACTACGCCGACAAGCGCAAGGAGTTTGACCAGCACAACCCGGCTCCGACGCTGTTTGTCCGCTTCCCGGATTCACAGACCGGCCACAACGAGCCGGTGCTGAAGCCGCGCCACTCCAGCGAATTCGACTACGAAGGCGAGCTGGCGGTGATCATCGGTAAAGGCGGGGAGAACATCAGCCGCGACGACGCCCTGCGCCACGTGGCGGGCTACAGCTGCTACATGGACGGCTCCGCCCGCGACTGGCAGCACACCTGGTTCACCGCCGGTAAAAACTGGCGTCAGACCGGGGCGTTTGGCCCGTGGATGGCGACGGCGGATGAGATCCCGGACCCGCACAGCCTGGCGATCCGCACCTGGCTTAACGGCCGCATGGTGCAGGAGGACAACACCAGCAGCATGATCCACAAGGTCGCGGAGCTCATCGAGTACATCAGCACCTTTACCCGCTTAAGCCCGGGCGACGTGATCATCACCGGCTCCCCGGGCGGCGTGGGTAAAAAGCGTAACCCGCCGCTGTTTATGAAAGAGGGGGATCGCATTGAAGTGGAGATCGAGCATATCGGTCATCTGAGCAACGTGATTGTTGAAGCGCCAGCCGTCGGGCTTGCGGCGGCACACTGAGAAAGGCGGCATGAACAGTCAACCCATCGATTTTCGCCAGACGCTGGTGGCGAAGCACCCGGAACGCTTAAGCCAGATCCGCTACCTGCTGGCAGACAGCGGCCTTGGCCTGGACAACGACATCACGCTGTTTGTCGAAGCCTGGTCCGGCGCGCAGCTGGTGGGTTGCGCAGGACTTGCCGGCAACGTCATCAAATGCGTGGCGGTCAACGAGCAGCTTCGTGGGGAAAACCTCAGCGCGCGGCTGCTGGCAGAGGTGGAAAATGCGGCGCTGGAGCGCGGCCATTTTCACCTCTTCCTCTGCACCCGTCCGTGCAACCGGGAGCGCTTTGCCCGCAGCGGCTTCTGGCCAATTGCCCAGAGCGGGAACAACGCGGTGCTGATGGAGAACACCCCGCAGGGGATCGCGCGCTACTGCCGTACCTTAAGCCGGATGCGAAAGGGCGGGGAGAAAACTGGCGCGATAGTGATGAACGCCAATCCGTTCACCCTCGGCCACTGCCATCTGGTGGAGCAGGCGGCGCAGCGGTGCGATACCCTGCATCTGTTCGTGGTGCGTGAAGACGCCTCGTTCTTCCCGTTCAGCGCGCGTCTCGAGATGGTGCGCGCGGGCGTAGCCCATCTGCCGAACGTGGTGGTGCATGAAGGCTCGCAGTACATCATCTCCCGCGCCACCTTCCCGGCCTACTTCCTGAAGGAGACCGGCAAAGTGCAGCAGGCGTGGAGCGAGATCGACGTGCTGATCTTCCGGGACTTCATCGCCCCGGCGCTCGGCATCACGCACCGCTTCATCGGCTCGGAGCCGTTTTGCGACATCACCCGCCAGTACAACCAGACGCTGCACGATCTGCTGGCTTCGCATATCGAGGTGGTGGAGATGCCGCGCATCAAGGCCACCGGCAACGCCATTTCGGCGTCCGAAGTGCGCCGTTTACTCAAGACACAGCAGTTTTCCCGGATCCGGGAGATCGTCCCGGACTCCACCTTCGCGCATCTCGAAACACACTATCGTGCGAGTGCGGAAGTCGCATAACTATCAGGAATTTATCATGAATATTGTAAGGGAGGCGCTGGCCGGAACGCAGGAGTCCAGCGACCTGATGGTGAAAATCGCCCCCGCTCACGGCGAGCTGGAGATTGTCATCCACAGTGAAGTGATTAAGCAGTTTGGCGAGCAAATTCGCCAGGTGGTCAACGACACGCTGCGCGCCATGAACGTGCGCCAGGGATTAATCATTATTGAAGACAAAGGGGCGCTGGACTGTGTTATTCGCGCCCGCCTGCAAAGCGCGCTGATGCGTGCCGCCGATGAACGGGCCATCAACTGGGAGGCGCTGAAATGAGCAAACTCCGCCGCAGTATGCTGTTCCTGCCGGGCGCCAACGCCGCCATGCTTTCCACCGCGTTTATCTACCGCCCCGACTCCATCATGTTTGACCTTGAGGACGCCGTCGCCCTGCGTGAGAAGGACACCGCGCGCCTGCTGGTATTCCACGCGCTACAGCACCCGATGTATCGGGATATCGAAACCGTGGTGCGCATTAACCCGCTCAGCACGCCGTTTGGCCTGCTGGATCTGGAAGCCGCCGTGCGCGCGGGTGTGGACGTGATCCGCCTGCCAAAAACCGACACTCCGGATGATATCTACGAGCTGGAGGGCCATCTTGAGCGCATTGAACGCGAGTGCGGCCGCGAGGTCGGCTCCACCCGCGTGATGGCGGCGATTGAGTCGGCCATTGGCGTCATCAATGCCGTGGCGATTGCCCGCAGCTCCCCGCGCCTCATCGGCATCGCGCTGGCCGCCTTTGACTACGTGATGGACATGCAGACCGAGCGCGGCGACGGCACCGAGCTGTTCTATGCCCGCTGCGCCGTGCTGCACGCCGCTCGCGCCGCGGGCATCGACGCCTTCGATGTGGTGTGGTCAGACGTTAACGACGAGGCCGGGTTCCTTCGCGAGGTCGATCTGATCCGCAAGATGGGCTTTAACGGCAAATCGCTGATTAACCCGCGCCAGATTGACCTGCTGCATAACGCTTATGCACCGACGCAGGAAGAGGTGGATCATGCCAAAAGGGTGATTGAAGCGGCAGAAGAGGGCGAGCGTAACGGCCTGGGCGTGGTGTCGCTCAACGGCAAAATGGTGGATGCACCAATTATTAACCACGCGCAGGTGGTGCTGGAGCGCGCGGCGGCTTCCGGCGTGCGTCGGTAAGGATGACAAAATGAATCAAACAGAACTTCTCCACGTAAACTTCCCGCATCTGCGGGACCTGAAACCCTTTGATACCGCCCACAGCGCGACGCCCTGGCTGGCGGACAGTGACGCGAAGCACAACCGCAAGCTCTGTGCCTCCCTTGAAGAAGCCGTAGCGCGCAGCGGCCTGCAGGACGGGATGACCATCTCCTTCCACCATGCCTTTCGCGAAGGCGACCGGGTGATCAACACCGTTGTGGCGCTGCTGGCGCGGATGGGATTTAAAAATTTGACCCTGGCCTCCAGTTCGCTGATGACCTGCAACGACGCGCTGATCGAGCATATTGAAAGCGGCGTCATCACCCGGATTTACACCTCGGGCATGCGCGGCAGGCTGGCGGACGCCATCTCCCACGGGCTGATGGACGAGCCGGTACAGATTCACTCCCACGGTGGGCGCGTGAAGCTGCTCCAGGACGGCGAGCTGAATATCGACGTGGCGTTTCTCGGCGTGCCGTGCAGCGATGCGTTTGGCAACGCTAACGGCACGCACGGTAAATCGTGCTGCGGCTCGCTCGGCTACGCGATGGTGGACGCGCACTTTGCCCGCAAGGTGGTGCTGCTGACCGAAGAACTGGTGCCGTTCCCGAATATGCCCGCCAGCCTGGTGCAGGACCAGGTGGACTACATCGTGCAGGTGGAGAGCGTGGGCGACCCGGCGAAAATCAGCGTCGGCGCGGCGCGCGTCACCAGCAACCCGCGCGAGCTGATGATCGCCCGCTATGCGGCGGATGTGATCGAGCATTCCGGCTATTTCAAACCGGGCTTCTCGATGCAGACCGGCTCCGGCGCGGCGGCCACCGCCTGCACCCGCTTTATGGAAGAGAAGATGGAGCGCAGCGGCGTAAAGGCGCGCTTTGCGCTCGGCGGCATCACTGGCAGCCTGGTGGATCTGCACGAGAAGGGGCTCATCGAAAAGCTGCTCGACACCCAGTGCTTTGACGGTCAGGCGGCGGCTTCGCTGGCGCGCAACCCGAACCACGTAGAGATCTCCACCAACGTCTACGCCAACCCCGGCAGCAAGGCGGCAAGCTGCGACCAGCTCGACGTGGTGATCCTCAGCGCCCTGGAAATTGACGTTGATTTCAACGTCAACGTTATCACCGGCTCCGACGGCGTGATGCGTGGCGCATCCGGCGGGCACTGCGACGTGGCGGCGGCAGCCAACCTGACCATCGTCGTCGCGCCGCTGCTGCGCAGCCGCATTCCGACGGTCGTGAAGCGCGTCACCACGCGCCTCACGCCGGGCGAAAGCATCGACGTGCTGGTCACCGACCACGGTATTGCAGTCAACCCGGCGCGCCCGGAGATCCGCGAGCGGCTGCTGGCGGCCGGGCTGAAGGTAGTGGACATCAGCGCGCTCTATGAGCGGGCGATTTCCCTGACCGGCATACCGAAACCGATTGAATTTACCGACAAAATCGTCGGGGTGATCCGCTACCGCGACGGCAGCGTGATCGACACCGTACGACAGGTGAAGGAGTCAGTATGATTTTAGCGACACCCGTGCGGGCGGGTGTCAGCCTCGAGGAACTGCTGGCGGCGAAAGAGCGTCGCGCAGCCCGTCAGGCTGACATGCTTGAGCACTATAAACAGCCGGTGATCTCCCTCACGCTGGTCACGCCAGGGGAAATCAAGGACAGCCTGCGCTATCGCAACACCATGGGCGTGGCGCTCCAGATGTGCGACCAGCTGCTGTGGGAGAACCGCTGGCAGGTGCTGGACCGGCAGGTGCTGTGGCTGCCCACCGGACCGGAAGCCTTGTGGTGCGTCGCCCATGCGGCGGCGGAAATCAAAGCGCACTGCGCGGAACTGGAGCAGACGCACCCGCTCGGCAGGCTGTGGGATCTGGACGTGATCTGCCCTCAGCACGGCCACGTCGGGCGTCAGTCGCTGGGGGCAAACCTCAGGCGCTGTCTGATCTGCGACGAGCCCGCGCATGCCTGCTCCCGTTCGCGCAATCACCCCGTTGAGCAGGTTGTTTCCCGCGTGGAGAAGACGATCGATGACTGGTTTGCTCGCGACTAAACCGCGCCCGATTGATGTGCCCGCGCTTGCCGAAGCGGCGCTGTGGCAGGAACTGGAGCTGACGCCCAAGCCGGGGCTGGTGGACAAGCTCAACAACGGTTCCCATCGCGATATGGACCACGCGCTGTTTGTCCGCAGCATCGCGGCAATCACGCCGTGGTTTTCGCGCTTTGCTGAACTCGGTAACGTGCATGCGGATAAACCCGCTGACGCACAGCTGCGGCTTCTCCGCCCGATGGGGCTGGCCTGCGAGCAGGCGATGTATGCCGCGACGAACGGCGTGAACACGCATAAGGGCGGGATTTTTGCTCTCGGCCTGCTGTGCTTCGCTGCCGGGCGTGTGAAAAATGTCTCTGCGGACAGCCTCTGTTGTGAGGTGAGTAACATCTGCCGCGGGCTGGTGTCGCGGGAGCTGGCAGCGCGCAGCGGGCAGGCGACGGCGGGCGAGCGGCAGTTTCAGCAGTATGGCTTAACCGGGGCGCGAGGCGAGGCGGAGAGCGGCTTTGCGACGGTGCGTAAGGCGCTAGGGCAGTGGAACGGACAGTCGCTTCACGGCCTGCTGTTGGGCCTGATGGCGGTCAATCAGGACAGTAATCTCGTGTCACGCGGCGGCATTCAGGGGCTGCGCTACGTTCAGGGCTATGCGCGGGAACTGCTGGCTAACGGCTGGGATCGCGAGGCGTTGCTTAAGATGGATAAGGCACTGATTGAACGAAACCTGAGTCCGGGCGGCAGCGCGGATTTGCTGTCGGTGGGGTGGGTGCTCTCTGCAATAAAATAGCCGGGTGGCGGCTACGCCTTACCCGGCCTACGGTCTGGTTTTGTAGGCCCGGTAAGCGAAGCGCCACCGGGCACAACAATTAATGCGCAATCGGCTGTGTACCGTGCGCTGTGCGAACGTGCTTGTACTTGAACAGCGCGAGGAACGCGAAGAACAGCACCAGCGAATACGCCGCGAAGATCAGCCACACGGGCTGCCAGTCGGTGATACCGTTGGTGGTGTACATCTCAACCACTTTACCGCTCACCACGCCGCCCAGAATACAGCCGAAGCCGTTAGTCATCATCAGGAACATGCCCTGCGCGCTGGCGCGGATTTCAGGCTTCACCTCTTTTTCCACAAACACCGAACCGGAAATGTTGAAGAAGTCGAAGGCGCAGCCGTAAACAATCATCGACAGCACCAGCAGCACGGTGCCGAACGCGCTCGGGTCGCCGTAGGCGAACAGGCCGAAGCGCAGCATCCACGCGGCGATACTGATCAGCATGACGTTTTTGATGCCGTAGCGGCTCAGGAAGAACGGGATGGTCAGGATGAACAGCGTCTCGGAGATCTGCGAGATGGACATCATCACTGACGCGTGCTCAACGATAAAGCTCCCGGCAAACAGCGGATCGTTATCGAAGCTGTGCAGGAAGGTGTTGCCGAACATGTTGGTGATTTGCAGCTCCGCGCCCAGCAGCATGGAGAAGATAAAGAAGATCGCCATGCGCTTGTTTTTGAACAGCGCGAAGGCATCCAGGCCAAGCATGGTGCTCCAGCTCTGGTTTTTCTGCTGGTTAGATACCGGAATGGTTGGCAGCGTCAGGGTGAACAGCGCCAGCAGTACGGAGAGCGCAGCACCAATATACAGCTGCATGTGGCTCAGCTCGAAGCCCGCGAAGCTCACGCCCCACATCGCCATGATAAAGCCGATGGTGCCCCAGATACGGATTGGCGGGAAGTCGGTGACGATATCCAGGCCGGCAGATTTCAGGCGGTAGTAGGAGATGGAGTTGATCAGCCCAAGCGTTGGCATATACGCCAGCGAGTTAAGCAGGATCACCATAAACATCGCCCCCGGCGTGGTCACTTCGGCCGCCATAAACAGCGTCCCCGCACCCACCAGATGGCAAAGCATATACAGCCATTTCGCACTTAACCATTTATCCGCCACGATACCGAGCAGCGTTGGCATGAAAACAGCCGCAATACCCAGCGAGCTGTAGACGGCACCGATTGACGCACCATCAAACTTGAGCGTCACAAACATATAGGAGCCGAGTGTAGTCAGCCAGCTACCCCACAGGCAGAACTGCAGAAACGACAAGATTTTAAGCTGCAGCTTAAGGTTCATGTTACTTTCCTCACAAGTGAGCGGGAGATATGTTGTTATAGGAACATTCAGGGTTGTTATTTGATGCAATTCTATCAGTTGGCAACGATATGTTTTGTTACCTCCCGCAAAAAAATGCAATCCACATTAATTTGCAGTTTGGATTGTGATGCAAATAACATTTTCGTATGGGTGGAGGATAGGTGCGGCCTGATGCCCTCACCCTGACCCTCTCCCACAGGGAGAGGGTAAGCAGAACGCCTTCTCCTTGCTGGAGAAGGTGTGTTGATTATCGACGACGATAGTTTTTCTGCGCCGTATTCACCTTATACAGGTACCGGCGGGATTCCGCAGACGGGTGGCGGGTGGTGAGGGTAGAGTAAACATCCCCCGGCGCCATGCTGTTGATGATGTTCGCAGCCTGCACTTTGTCATTCGAGAAGACGCGCAGCACGCTGCCCGCGCCGCCGTTATAGGCGGTGATTACCGCGTAGCGACGCGACGTCGGGTTATCAATTCCGCCGAGATAGACATTGTTCAGCATCGCCAGATAGGCCGTGCCGGTATCAATGTTGCTTTGCGGATCGAACAGGTAGCTGCGGCTCGGCGTGCCGGATTTCCCCTGCGAGCGGAAGACGTCTTTACCGGCGCTGTGCTGGACAACCTGCATCAGCCCCAGCGCGTCGGAACGGCTCACCGCGTACGGGTTGAACGAGGATTCGGTCTGCATAATCGCCAGGATCAGAGACTCGTCCACGCCATACTTACGCGATGCCTGACGCACCATGCCCAGATACTTATGCGCACGCTTGTCGAGGTGGTTCGGGACAAGGTTAATGGTAACGCTGTAGATAATCTTCAGGCCGTTAGAGCGGCTCTTCAGGCGCGTCTGCAGCAGGTAGTCGGCAAATTTCGTGGCGCGACCTTCCCAGCGGATCGGCTGTCCGGTCTGGTCGACAACCTGACCGTACAGGAACGGCTCTTTCGAAATGGTGATGTCGTCCGCATCGGAGTAGAGATCGATAGATCCCGGATCGTCACCCATCAGCAGGGTTTTGACGATCGCCTGACGCAGCCGTGCCGCAGGGTCGGTGCCTGCGATGGTCTCAATGGTGATCGTACCCTCATCAAAGTTGATGTGGCTACGGGTCAGATAGGCGTCGGTGTACTTAACGTAGTCCTTCGGTCCGGCAATAAGAACTTCGTTAAATCCCCATATGTTCTCGATGTTATGGGCAAACTGCCCCATCAAAATGTCAAAACCGTTGGTGTCCTTGACCCAGGCTTCGTTGTAATCATCGCCTTTTTTGGACGAGCACGAGACCAGCAACGGCGCAACAAGGGCTAGCGCTAAAAGTTTTTTCATCATTCCGGGAGTGCGTGTTGTGTTTGCTTTTACGGCGGGGTTTCACCCGCACGCTGTTATTTTTCCGGCGGCGTATAGCCTTCGATGTGGACGTCTTTGCCCTCGAACAGGAAGCTCACCATCTCCTGCTCCAGCAGCTTGCGGTGCTCCGGGTTCATCATGCTGAGCTTTTTCTCGTTGATCAGCATAGTCTGTTTTTTCTGCCACTGTCCCCAGGCTTCTTTGGAGATCTCGTTATAGATGCGCTTGCCCAGGTCGCCCGGGTAGAGCTGGAAATCCTGGCCTTCAGCGTCGCGCTGCAGGAAAGTACAAAAAATGGTTCTGGCCATACGTATTCCTCTTTGTGTTGCCGATGCTAAACCATTGCACCGGCACGTAATTGCTGTAACAGGCGCTCCACGGGAGCCGCCAGCCCGACTGATGGCGGTTGCGCTAAGTTATACCAGAGAGCGGTGCCTTCATCCATGCAGGAGGTGAATGAGGACACGGGAAGCCACATCGGTACTATATCCAGATGGAAATGGCTGAAGGTGTGGCGAAACGCGGTCAGCTGCGTCAGGGTATCTGCCGCAATGCCGCGCTGTTTAAGCCATTCACGCAGCAAGTCTTCATCTTCAAACTGTGGGAAGCAGTATAGACCACCCCACAGACCGCTCGGCGGACGCTGGGCGAGGAAGACCTCGTCACCGTGCTGCATCAGCAGCATATAGCCGGTGCGCTCCGGCAGCGTCTGTTTAGGTTTCTTACCCGGATACTGCGCCCATGACTGGTTGGCATACGCCACGCAGAGGTTGTTCACCGGGCAGAGTTCGCACTTTGGTTTTGAGCGCGTGCAGACCATCGCGCCGAGATCCATCATCGCCTGGTTAAAACGCTCTACGCCCTTCGCCGGGGTCACCGCTTCAGCGATCTCCCACAGGCGTTTTTCAACGTCTTTCTTACCCGGCCAGCCGTCAACGGCGTAGCAGCGTGCGAGCACGCGCTTCACGTTGCCGTCGAGGATCGGGAAATGCTTGCCTAATGAAAGGGAGAGGATCGCGCCTGCGGTTGAACGTCCGACACCGGGTAAATCGGCCACCTCGTCGAAGGTTTCCGGGAATTTACCGTTGTGGCGGGTGGCGACCTGCTGCGCGGCCTTGTGCAGGTTGCGCGCGCGGGCGTAATAGCCCAGCCCGGTCCACAGGTGCAGCACTTCGTCCAACGGCGCGTTTGCCAGGTCGGTGACCGTCGGGAAGCGTGCCATAAAACGCTCGAAGTAAGGGATTACGGTGGCGACCTGCGTTTGTTGCAACATCACCTCGGAGAGCCATACTTTGTAGGACGTTTTTTCAATTTGCCAGGGCAGGGTTTTACGCCCGTATTTGTCGTACCAGTCCAGCACCTGGGCTGAAAATTGAGAGGCTTGCATGGTCATCGATTCGCATAATCAGGGACGCAGATTGCAGCACAGCGTCCATCTGCTGTAAACCGGATCTTTCCCATGCTTGCATAGAAGCCTTAACTTTGGATAATGCCCGTTTCCCGAACATTCTCACAAGCAGGCAACTCTTTTATGAAAAACGACGTCATTTCACCGGAATTTGATGAAAACGGTCGCCCGCTGCGCCGTATTCGCAGCTTTGTCCGCCGTCAGGGCCGCCTGACCAAAGGGCAGCAACACGCGCTGGACAACTACTGGCCGGTGATGGGCGTTGAGTTCAGCGAGCAGCCGCTCGACTTTACCGAGCTGTTTGGCCGCGACGCGCCCGTCACGCTGGAGATCGGGTTTGGTATGGGCACCTCGCTGGTCACCATGGCGAAAGCGCGCCCGGAGCAGAACTTCCTCGGCATTGAAGTACACTCCCCGGGCGTCGGCGCGTGCCTGGCAACGGCCCACGAAGAGGGCGTTGAGAACCTGCGCGTGATGTGTCACGACGCGGTGGAAGTGCTGCACAAAATGATTCCTGACAATTCTTTGAATATGGTTCAGCTCTTTTTCCCTGACCCATGGCACAAAGCGCGTCATAATAAACGCCGTATCGTTCAGGCACCGTTTGCCGAGCTGGTGAAAAGCAAGCTCAAGCTGGGCGGCGTTTTCCACATGGCGACCGACTGGGAACCTTATGCGGAACACATGCTGGAAGTGATGTCGTCGCTGGACGGGTACAAAAATCAGTCCGAGAGCAACGACTACGTACCGCGTCCGGAATCGCGTCCGGTGACAAAATTTGAACAGCGTGGCCATCGTCTTGGTCACGGCGTATGGGACTTAATGTTCGAGAGGGTGAAATAATGGCAAAGAATCGTAGCCGTCGTCTGCGTAAAAAGATGCACATCGAAGAATTCCAGGAAGTGGGCTTCTCCGTTGCCTGGCGTTTCCCGGAAGGCACCAGCGTTGAGCAGATCGACCAGGACGTTGATGCGTTCATCAACGAGGTAATCGAGCCAAACAAGCTGGCCTTCGACGGTAGCGGCTACCTGGCGTGGGAAGGTCTGATCTGCACCCAGGAAGTGGGCAAATGCACCGAAGAACATCAGGCCCTGGTTCGCAAATGGCTTGAAGAGCACAAGCTGGAAGATGTCCGCGTGAGCGAACTTTTCGACGTTTGGTGGGACTAATAAAGCAGTAAGCGGGCCAGCATTAGCTGGCCCATTTTGTCTGAGGGAGTGTTTAAGATGCGCAAAACGTTGCTGGCTGTTGCTTTGATGGCAACCGGATTCACCGCCCATGCGGATTATCAATGTAGCGTCACCCCGCGTGATGACGTGGTGTTAAGCCCGCAAACCGTGCAGGTCAAAGGCGAGAACGGCAATCTGGTGATTACGCCGGAAGGGAACGTCACCTTTAACGGCAAACAGTACAACCTGACTGCCGCACAGCGTGAGCAGGCGAAAGATTATCAGGCCGATTTGCGTACCGCGCTGCCATGGATTAATGAAGGCGCCCTGACGCGCGTCGAAAAGAGCCGCGTCGCGCTGGACAAAATCATCACTAAAGAGGTGGGGGAGAGCAGTAATATGCGCTCCCGCCTTACAAAGCTCGACAAGCAGCTCAAAGAGCAGATGAACCGCATTATCGAGACGCGCTCTGATGGCCTGACGTTCCACTATAAGGCGATCGATCAGGTCCGCGCCGACGGCCAGCAGCTGGTGAACCAGGCGATGGGCGGCATCCTGCAGGACAGCATCAACGAGATGGGCGCCAAAGCCGTGCTGAAAGGCGGCGGTAACCCGCTGCAGGGCGTGCTGGGCAGCCTGGGCGGCTTGCAGACTTCCATTCAGAACGAGTGGAAGAACCAGGAAGATGATTTCCAGCAGTTCGGCAAAGACGTGTGTAAACGCGTGGTGTCGCTGGAAGACAGCCGGAAGGCGCTGGTGGGGACGCTGAAGTAAGTTCTCCTCACCCTATCCCTCTCCCTTTCAGGGAGAGGGCAGGAGTGAGGGTTGCAGCATTTGCAGCGTCTCAAAGTTCCTCTCTAACACCACCTCTTCGTATCCCAGAGTTTGTTGTTCCAGAAAACGAATAATTTCCATCCCCATACTCTGCCAGCCTTTCCCTTAGCTGGCAGAACGGGATGCGAAATCCTGAATCAGCCTTCAGGAATCTTCAGCGAGGAACAGCTCAAGAAGGGAGTTTAAGAACAGCTTGCCGTGCTCGGTGATCTGCCAGCATTCCTCACTCTCGGTGAGATACCCCTTTGCCAGCGCTTCGTCAATCTGCGGACGAATCACCGATTCCGCCAGGCCGGTGTACAGCGAAAACTCCGCGCGCGGCGCGGCTTCCAGCAGGCGGAAACGGTTCATAAAGAACTCAAACGGCTTATCCGCCGCCTCAACGTAGTGCTGACGCTCAAGGTAGCGTCCTTCCATAAATCCGCGCGGATGACGCGTTTTGGCGGTGCGAAGGATGCGACCATCCGGGAAGGTCACCTTGCCGTGGGCGCCGCAGCCAATGCCCAGATAATCACCAAAACGCCAGTAGTTCAGGTTGTGCTGACACTGGAAGCCCGGCTTCGCGTAGGCGGACGTTTCATACTGCTGATACCCGGCAGCGGTCAAAAGCTTGTGGCCCTGCTCGAAGATATCCCACAGCGCGTCGTCATCCGGCAGCACCGGCGGGCGGGAGCCGAACAGCGTGTTTGGCTCGATGGTGAGCTGATACCACGACAAATGCGGCGGGTTCAGTTCAATTGCCTGGCGCAGATCGTCCAGCGCCTCCTCCAGCGACTGATCCGGCAGGCCATGCATCAAATCGAGGTTAAAGCTGCGCAGCCCAAGCCCCGTTGCCAGGTTCGCCGCGCGCTTCGCCTCTTCCGGGCCGTGAATGCGCCCCAGACGCTTCAGCTTCGGCTCGCTAAAGCTCTGCACGCCGATGGAGATGCGGTTCACGCCCGCGCGCTGATACTCGACAAAACGGTCGGCCTCAACGGTGCCGGGGTTGGCTTCCATCGTAATTTCCGCATCCGCCGCCAGGCTCAGGCGCGCACGCACGCCGTCCAGCAGCGTCTGCATGGCCGGGCCTGACAGCAGGCTCGGCGTACCGCCACCAATGAAAATGGTCTTAACTTCACGTCCCTGTGCGTACGGCACATCGGCGTCCAGGTCGGCCAGCAGATGCGCGACGTAGTCATCGTGCGGCACTTCGCCCTTCAGCGCGTGCGAATTGAAATCGCAGTACGGGCATTTCTGCACGCACCACGGGATATGAATATAAAGACTCAGAGGCGGCAAATTAGCCATTACGTAGTGCTTCCAGTAACAGTTTCAGCGCGCGTCCACGGTGGGAAATCGCGCTTTTCTCTTCGCGGGTCAGTTCCGCAGCGGTTTTGCCCTCGGTCGGGACAAAGAAAATCGGGTCGTAGCCAAAGCCGCCGTTGCCCGCCGCTTCACGGGTAATCACGCCCGGCCAGCTGCCGTGACAGACAATCGGCGTCGGGTCTTCCGCATGACGCATGTAGACCAGCACGCAGTGGAACTGCGCGGTACGCTGTTCGTCGGGAACGTCCTTCAGGGCCACGAGCAGCTTTTCCAGATTCTGCTGGTCGGTGGCGTCCACCCCGGAATAGCGGGCGGAGTAAATCCCCGGCGCACCGCCGAGAAAATCCACGGCCAGACCGGAGTCGTCGGCAATCGCGGGCAGGCCGGTTACCTGCGCCGCATGGCGCGCTTTCAGAATGGCGTTTTCGATAAACGTCAGGCCCGTCTCTTCGGCGGACTCCACGCCCAGCTCGGTCTGAGCCACCACGTCCAGCCCAAAATCATTTAATAGCGAGGCCAGCTCGCGCACTTTACCGGCGTTACCGGTCGCGAGAACAACTTTCTGCATGGTTTAGTCCTGTTCTGTCAGAGCCGCGACTTCCGTCGGGATAGATTGCGGATTAAGGATTTTTACCTGTTTATGCCGCCCAAGTTCACCTTTTTCAATGATGACCTGGCTTTTGGCGACGCGAAACTGTTTTGCCAGATATTTGGTCAGATGCGCGTTCGCCTGGCCATCGACCGGTGGGGCGGTGATGGCGACCTTTAGCTCGTCGCCATGCAGCCCAACAATACTGTCACGGCTGGCTTTCGGCTGAATATACAGCCGTAAAACCAGCCCGTCGGTGCAGGTGCTTACTGCACTCATAGCGCCATCCACAGCCCCGGCAGCAGCATATCGCCCGTAGACTGGAGCAGTTCGGCGATCCCCATGTTGATCACATAGAGCAGCAGCACCAGGATCATCGGGGAGAAGTCGATGCCGCCCATGGACGGAAGCAGGTTACGGATCGGACGCAGCAGCGGCTCGGCCAGCTGAATCAAGGCGTACTCTACCGGGCTACGCCCCTGGCTTACCCAGCTCATGATCGCCATCACCAGCAGTACCCAGAAGATCAGCAAACCGACGGTTTTGATCAGAATCAGGACGGCGGCAATCCAGATAATCGGCTGGAAGGTGATGACCATAAACAGCACGATGGCTTTGAGCACGCTCAGAATAAACGCCACCAGCAGCGAGGCGCTGTCGATGGGGCCCATGGCCGGGATAATACGGCGCAGCGGTCCGACAACAGGTTGCGTGATTTTCACGACAAACTGGGAGAACGGATTGTAAAAGTCACAGCGGGCCCACTGCATCCAGACGCGCAGCAAAAGCGCCATCGTGTACAGCTCAATGACCGTTGAGAGCAGGAAAGTCAACGTCTTCATGGCGTTCCTCAGGTTTCCTTATTATTTGGTGTAGTCGCGCGCACCGAAAATGGCTGTGCCGATGCGCACCATAGTGCTGCCTGCCGCGATGGCGGCTTCCATATCATCCGACATGCCCAGTGAAAGCGTGTCTACCGTTTCATAGCGCGCTTTAAGCGCCTCAAATGCTACAGCCATTTGCTGTGCCACGGCAAACTGCCTTTCATAACTTGACTCAGGTGCCGGAATGGCCATCAGCCCGCGCAGGGTTAAGTGCGGCAGGGCGGCCACCTCTGCGGCCAGCGCATCCAGCTCGCTCAGCGCAATGCCGGACTTGCTGTTTTCATCACTGATGTTGATTTGAATCAGCACGTTAAGCGCAGGCATCTCCGCCGGGCGCTGGTCGTTCAGACGGGAAGCAATACGCAGACGATCGATGGTATGGCACCAGTCAAAGTGCTCTGCCACCAGACGGCTTTTGTTCGACTGCAGGGGACCAATAAAGTGCCATTGCAGATCGGACGTCTCCTGCTCCTGGAAGTAGCGAATTTTATCCACACCTTCCTGCACGTAGTTTTCGCCAAACGCCCGGTGACCTGCAGCAATCGCTTCTGCGATAGCGCTCGCAGGCTTGGTTTTGCTGACTGCAAGCAACGTAATTTCTTCTGAAGCACGGCCGCAACGCGTTGCAGCGGCTGAGATTTTGTCCCGGACCTGTGCCAGGTTATGCGCAATGTCGTTCATTTTCCGAGGAGTAGTCTATGGATGTGGAAGAAATTGTGGCCCTTAGTGTAAAGCATAACGTCTCCGATCTACACCTGTGCAGTGATTCACCACCGCGCTGGCGCAGATTGGGCCGCCTTGAGCCGGCCCCGTTTCCGCCGCCGGATGTCGGGGCGTTGCTAAAGGCGTGGCTCAACGACGAACAGCAGGGCGCATGGTGGGCAAACGGGCAGGTCGATTTTGCCGTGACGGTCGCAGGAGACCAGCGTCTGCGCGGCAGTGCGTTTAAGCAGATGAAGGGCATCTCCGTTACCCTGCGGCTGTTGCCGCGTTCCTGTCCGCAGCTCCCTTCACTTGGGGTACCGCGCGCTATTCCCGAACTGTTGTCCAGCGACAACGGGTTGATTCTGGTAACGGGAGCGACCGGCAGCGGTAAATCCACCACGCTGGCCGCAATGGTCGACTTCCTCAACCGCCATACTGACGGCCATATCCTCACGCTTGAAGATCCGGTGGAGTTTATGTACCAGAGTGAACGTTGCCTGATTCAGCAGCGGGAGATAGGCCAGCACAGCCCGTCATTTGCAGAGGCGCTGCGCAGTGCGTTACGCGAGGACCCGGACGTTATTTTGCTGGGGGAGCTGCGCGACAGCGAAACGATCCGCCTGGCGCTGACGGCGGCGGAGACCGGGCATCTGGTGCTGGCGACGCTGCACACGCGCGGGGCAGCACAGGCGATTGAACGGCTGGTCGATACGTTCCCGGCGCAGGAGAAAGATCCGGTGCGTAACCAGCTGGCCGGCAGCCTGCGGGCAGTGCTGGCGCAAAAGCTGCTTCCCGATCTTCAGGGCGGGCGCGTCGCGCTGTACGAGCTGCTGGTAAACACCGCGGCGGCGGCGAATCTGATTCGTGAGGGGAAGACGTGGCAGCTGCCCGGCATCATTCAAACCGGCCAGCAGGCCGGAATGCAGAACTTTGACCAGAGCCTGGCGGAGAGACGGGCACAGGGGCGGCTGTAGGCCCCTGCGTTTAAAAGCCCTGTTCGAAGTAGCTTTCGAGGATAATGACGGCTGAAGCGGAGTCTACGCTGCCTTTGTTGAGCGCCCGGAAGCCACCGTGTTCAAACAGGCCTGCACGCGCTTCGACGGTGCTGAGACGCTCGTCGTGAAGCTTCACGGAGACGCCAAAGCGGCCATGGATTTTATTGGCGAATTTACGCGCGCGGGCGGTAAGCGGTTGCTCGGTGCCGTCCATGTTCAGCGGCAGGCCGACAATCACGTCGTCCGGCTGCCACTCTTTGAGCAGGCGCTCAATAAGGTTCCAGTCCGGCGTGCCGTCGTTAGCTTTCAGCGCCGTGAGCGGGCGGGCGGTGCCGGTGATCCGTTGACCCACGGCGACGCCGATGCTTTTGGTGCCGAAGTCGAAGGCGAGAAGGGTGCCGCTCATTACGCGTGCCCCGCTACGCCAGGCATGGTCAGAATATCAATGCCAATCAGCTTTGCCGCGTCACGCCAGCGATCGGCAATAGGGGTTTTAAACAGAATATTCATGTCCGCAGGTGCGGTAAGCCAGGCGTTATCGAGGATCTCTTGCTCAAGCTGGCCTTTTTCCCACGACGAATAGCCCAGCGCCACCAGCACTTCGGAAGGCTGCTCAGCGGTGCCCAGCGTTTCAAGCACGTCGCGCGAGGTGGTGATCACGGTGTTATCGGAGATGCGAATGCTGGAAGAGAATACCGGCGGGGTATGCAGGATAAAGCCGCGATCTTCGGCAAGAGGTCCACCCAGCATCACCGGTTTATCAAGCCGGATTTCCGGCAGGCGCGCTTCAGCCGAGATTTTCAGCTTGTCCAGAATCCCTTCAACCTGCAGGTTTTCCAGCGGTTTGTTGATGATAATACCCATCGCGCCGTCTTCATTGTATTCACAAATATAAACCACGGCGCGGCGAAAAATCGGATCCTGGAGAGCAGGCATGGCAATAAGAAAGTGATGCTGTAAATTCATTGTCAGAGGTACTGTTTCCTGGTTTAAAAAGCGACAGCGCCCAGTATGGGGATAAACCCAGGCGCTGTCACAGTTTATTTCTGTAAACGTTTTTCGATAGCGTCCATCAGCATTCCGGTGATCGAGATCGGGAACTCCGCTTCGATTTCGCGAATGCAGGTTGGGCTGGTGACGTTAACTTCAGTCAGGCGATCGCCGATGATATCCAGGCCAACGAAGATCAGGCCTTTGGCTTTCAGCGTTGGGCCAACGCGGCGGGCAATTTCCCAGTCGCTTTCGGTTAGCGGGCGCGGCTCGCCGCGGCCACCTGCCGCAAGGTTACCGCGGGTTTCGCCACCCTGTGGGATACGCGCCAGGCAGTAAGGCACCGGCTCACCGTCCACGACCAGCACGCGCTTATCGCCATCTTTGATCGCTGGAATATAGTTTTGCGCCATGCAGTAACGCGTGCCCAGCTCGGTCAGCGTTTCGGCAATCACGCCAATGTTCGGGTCGCCTTCCTTCACGCGGAAAATAGACGCGCCGCCCATGCCGTCCAGCGGCTTCATGATGATGTCGCCGTGCTTCTGCCAGAATTCTTTCAGCTGCGCTTTGCTGCGGGTTACCAGCGTTTCCGGCGTCAGGTCAGAGAACCAGGCGGTGTAAAGCTTCTCGTTGCAGTCGCGCAGGCTCTGCGGCTTGTTGACGATCAGCGTCCCTTTCTCTTCGGCACGCTCAAGGATGTAGGTGCTATAGATGTATTCGGTGTCAAACGGCGGATCTTTACGCATCAGGATGACGTTGAGGTCGGCCAGGGCAATGTCCTGCTCGGTGCCGAATTCGTACCATTTGTCGTAGTTCTGCTCGACGTTAACGATGCGGGTGCGTGCGCGGGCTTCACCGTTGATCAGATAAAGATCGTTCATCTCCATATAGTGGAGCTCATAGCCACGACGCTGCGCTTCCAGCAGCATGGCGAAGCTGGAGTCTTTCTTGATGTTAATGTTTGCGATGGGATCCATCACGATGCCGAGCTTTATCATGTTCTTCTCCGTTAATACTTCAACCCAGATCGCCAAACCGTACCTGTAGCGCGGTTATGGCCGTGAGTGCCGTTGTCTCAGTGCGCAGAACGCGAGGTCCCAACAGAATATCAGTAAACTGGTAGCGCGCCGTCATCGCAATTTCGTCCGCCGACAGGCCGCCTTCGGGACCAATCAGCAGGCGTACGCGCTCAACGGGCAGCGGCAGCGTATTGATGCTGGCGCTGGCGCGCGGATGAAGATTGAGCTTCAGCCCGCTATCCTCTTCTGCACACCAGTCCTCCAGATCCATCGCCGGGCGGATCTCCGGAATACGGTTGCGGCCGCTCTGTTCGCAGGCCGCAATGGCGATTTTCTGCCACTGCTGGATCTTTTTGTTCAGACGTTCCGCATCCAGTTTAACGCCACAGCGCTCGGAAAAAAGTGGCGTAATGAGGCTTACACCCAGCTCAATGGATTTTTGAATGGTGAACTCCATCTTTTCTCCGCGCGACATCACCTGCCCAAGGTGGATGTGCA
Organism: Enterobacter sp. 22499; assembly: GCF_052044815.1. Classification (NCBI taxonomy): domain Bacteria; kingdom Pseudomonadati; phylum Pseudomonadota; class Gammaproteobacteria; order Enterobacterales; family Enterobacteriaceae; genus Enterobacter; species Enterobacter sp. 22499. The sequence goes on from NZ_JBQENR010000009.1 coordinate 70,296, forward strand.
GCGGCGATTCACGGTCGTCCACTTCGCCGCGCAAGACATTCACATGCACGTTTTTTTTATCCGCCCGCGAGATTTCCGCGTCGAAAACCTGATTAGAGCCGTCGAACAGCTGTATTGCCTGGCCAGCCCCCATGCGCAGCACGCGGCCAACGTGGTTGGCGGCGTCGTCAGACAGGGCGATTTCGCGGCCTGCGGTAATCAGTTCAGGGTGGTAAATGCGGGGAATGCGCATAGTCAAAAATTCCATATGTCATGCGGTATAAGCGAATTGCCGTAGTGTAGGTTAGCTCTTTTGCGCCTGGCAAGCCCGCTGGACGTAAGGGTTATGATTCCCCTGGACTCTGGCGATACGTTCGTCGCGCTGGCATTCCCATTCCGTCACCGGATACTGCTTATCCCAGGCATTGAACAACTGCGTCTGCTGGCGTGAAAGGTTGAGGTCATAACGGTCACGCATGTAGAAGTAGGTGCGGGCGATGCTGCCGCGCGCGCGGGCAGGGGGCTCGGCGACTTTCTCTTTGAAATCTACCTTCATACCGCACTGGCCGTACTGGCCTTCGCCACCGTTCCACTGGCTGTACATGAAATTGCCGCGGTCGCCGTTCACTTCACCTACCGCAGGCTGCAGGTTATGCATGTCGCTTTCCATCTGGCGATAAACCGGATCTTTGGCGCAGTTTTTACGACCGCCGTCCTGCCAGCACTGGCGCTGGTGACCAAACTGCCAGGCCGGAACGACATGCTCCCACTCGATGCGGCTGGCGCGGTTTTCGTTTTTACGCACCTTATAGCCGCAGGATTCGAGGTCAACGACCCCTTTTTTGCCCTGCCAGTTAATTTTGCAGCCGCAGTAGAAATCGCCCGGTACATCGGCGTTCACCTTCACGCCTGCTGCCTTGGCCTGGGAAAAACTGTTGATACCGTCGGCCAGGGTCTGACCGGAAAGCGCCGTCGCCAGAAAAGCGACCGCGAGAGAAACATTACGGGACATCTTACACTCCGTGTCAAAACGAGCCCGCAACGTAACGAATGTTGTTCCTGTATGCAATCAGTCAGATCAGGAAAGTTCCTGAAAGTTCAGGTGATTACTCCGCAATCAGCGGTTCGCCGCATTTGACGCAGCGGTAGGTCGCCTCGCCGCGCACCACGCGGTTATGGCGGCGGACGGTAAGCTGGTGCTGCTGACACTGGCAGCGATAGGGGAAGGTATTGCGGCGTACCGATTCCAGCTCGAACTGATGGGTACGGCGCGCCGGAACGCCGAGCACCGCCTCCATCATCCACTTCCACTCTTTGCCGTGCGGCGCGACGCGGCCAAAATGCTTCCATACCAGAAGGTGCGCCAGCTCGTGCGGCACCACTTCTTCAATAAACGCCTGCTGGTTTTCCATCATCAGCACCGGGTTCAGGCGGATCTCGTACGATTCCAGCCAGGCGGTGCCGGCTGCGGTGCCGCGCTGCTGATAGACCAGCTTCGGTTCAGGGTAATTGCGGCCGAGTTTCAGATTCGCCTGGGCAAGTTTTTCCCGCAGGCTGCGCATAACGGCTTGCTGAATGGCGATGGGGAGACGGGGAGCTTTCATAGGGGCAGAGCATAAAGCGGGAAGCGGGGAGGCGCAAGAGGCGCCTCCCGCAAGAGGATTAGTCGTGGGCGCCGATTTCGCGCAGCGGACGACCTTTCATCAGGTTACGTTCAATATGTTCCAGAGAAACATGTTTGGTTTCTGGAACCAGCCAGATGGTCAGCACAATAAAGAAGATATTCAGACCGGCGTAGACCCAGAAGGTGTTGGCATTGCCCAGGGTGTTGAGCATGGTCAGGAACGTTGCGCCGACGATCATGTTGGCAATCCAGTTGGTTGCGGTAGAGCAGGTGATACCAAAATCACGCCCTTTCAGCGGCTGGATTTCAGAGCACAGTACCCAAATCAGCGGACCGGCGCTCATCGCAAACCCGACGATAAACATCAGCAGCATACCCACCGCGAAGTACTGGGCGGTTGGGGAGTGGATGCCCACATGCATCATCGTACCGAGGACACCCATACCGGCCGCCATCACCAGGAAGCCCAGCGTCAGGGTTGGCTTACGACCCCAGCGGTCCACCAGGCCGATGGCGATAAAGGTCGCCAGCACGTTGGTCAGGCCCACGATGACGGTGCCCCACATCTGCTCGGTGGTGTTGGTGTAACCCGCCAGTTCAAAGATTTTTGGCGCGTAGTACATGATGACGTTCATCCCGGTGAACTGCTGCATCACCTGCAGCAGCACGCCGAGGAACACCGCCCGACGGAAGTTGCTGTTCTCTTTAAACAGCGCCCAGCCGGACTGTTTTACCTTCAGGCTTTCGCGGATCTCTTCCAGCTCGTTTTTCGCTTCCGCGCTGGTATCGCGCAGGCGGAGCAGCACGCGTTCGGCATCAACGAAGCGGCGCTTGGCGGCAAACCAGCGCGGGCTGTCCGGCAGGAAGAAGACGCCAATCAGCAGCAGAATGGCCGGGATGATGATCACGCCGAGCATCCAGCGCCATGCGCCGCTGTAGCTGAAAGCGGTATCGGACAGGTAAGCGCCGAGAATACCGATGGTGATCATCAGCTGGTACATGGAAATCATACTGCCGCGGATTTTCTCCGGCGCAATTTCGGAGAGGTAAAGCGGGGCGGTGTAAGACGCCACGCCCACCGCAAGACCCAGCAGCACGCGGGAAAGAATAAGCACTTCAACGTTAGGGGCGGCAGCGGAGAAGAGCGAACCGGCGACGAAGAGGATCGCACCGATCATCAGGCTCTTTTTGCGTCCGAGCTTGAAGGAGAGCCAGCCGCTGCCGACGGCCCCAACGGCCGCACCGAACATCATGGAGCTAACCACCCATTCTTGGGTATGCGCGTTAATATGGAATTCGTCTGCGATGAAGGGAAGAGCGCCGGCAATGACGCCGATATCCAGGCCAAAGAGTAATCCTGCCAGGGCGGCGAGGAAGCAGACGAAGAAAGTCATCGCCTTGTTGGACGTACGCCCCTGTTTTTTATTGTCAGGCATTATGCCCTCCAGTTGGGTTATCAGTTTTATTGATGATAAGGGTAGGTGAGCGACCCGTAAAAATATGTGAGATTAATCACAATGGTGTAATCGGTTACACTAACGTGCAACCGTAAAAATTATTAAAGCTTTGAAAATATAGAGGTAAACGAGGTGATGCGCATCGCGTTTGTTTGAATTTCAGACTTAACTGAAAGGAAATGTAACAGCAGAAGAAAGGCGAACATGCAAAGAGATTATTCTGAAAGCGGAGTGGTGCCGGTGCGGTGTAATCGCTTTCAGTTGTGCGGCTTTAGCCGCCCCCCGACATAAAAAAAGCCAGCACAAAGGCTGGCCTGTTTAATACTCTCGGCTGTCGATTACTTCAGACCGGCAGCTTCACGCAGCAGAGCGGCTTTGTCGGTTTTTTCCCATGGGAAATGTTCACGACCAAAGTGACCGTATGCAGCGGTTTCCTGGTAGATTGGGTGCAGCAGATCCAGCATCTGAATCAGGCCGTATGGACGCAGGTCGAAGAACTCGCGCACCAGCAGGGTCAGCTGTTCTGAAGGCACTTTTTCAGTACCGAAGGTTTCCACCATGATGGAGGTTGGCTCAGCCACGCCGATAGCGTAGGAAACCTGAATCTCACAGCGGTCGGCCAGGCCGGCAGCAACGATGTTTTTCGCCACATAACGTGCAGCGTACGCGGCAGAACGGTCAACTTTAGACGGATCTTTACCGGAGAACGCGCCGCCACCGTGACGCGCCATGCCGCCGTAGGTATCAACGATGATTTTACGACCGGTCAGGCCGCAGTCGCCCATTGGGCCGCCGATAACAAAGCGTCCGGTTGGGTTGATGAAGAATTTGGTTGCTGAGCTCAGCCATTCGGTTGGCAGAACCGGCTTGATGATCTCTTCCATCACTGCTTCCTGCAGGGATTTCTGATCGATCTCTTCGGCATGCTGGGTAGACAGCACCACAGCGTCAATACCGACGATTTTGCCGTCGTCGTACTGGAAGGTGACCTGGCTTTTCGCATCCGGGCGCAGCCACGGCAGGGTGCCGTTTTTACGCACTTCAGCCTGACGCTGCACCAGACGGTGTGCGTAGGTCACAGGTGCTGGCATCAGCACGTCGGTTTCGTTGGTTGCATAACCGAACATCAGGCCCTGGTCGCCCGCGCCCTGTTCCAGCGGATCGGCACGGTCAACGCCCTGGTTGATGTCCGGAGACTGTTTGCCAATCGCGCTCAGTACCGCGCAGGAGTTGGCATCAAAGCCCATATCAGAATGCACATAGCCGATCTCACGCACCGTGTTACGGGTGATCTCTTCGATATCAACCCATGCGCTGGTGGTGATCTCACCGCCAACCAGAACCATGCCGGTTTTGACATAGGTTTCACACGCTACGCGCGCTTTAGGATCCTGCGCCAGGATCGCATCCAGCACCGCATCGGAGATTTGGTCAGCAATTTTATCAGGATGTCCTTCTGATACGGACTCGGACGTAAACAGGTGTTTTGCCATGTTTTATTTCACCTAAGAGGAATTTGGTTAGCTCAAGCTGCTGTGTGGAATAGCCAAAGGAGATAATTCTACCAAGGCCTGCAGGTTTTTGACACTGGCAGTATGAGTGTTAATCAGTATAGATGGATTAACATCTGGATGGCTATTTTAGGTCACTTCTTCGCCCGATTTCCAGTTTTTTTTGATTCATCTCTCACTGCGTTGAAATGGTTGCTGGAAATTTTTCCTGACGCTGCTGGCAACACGCGTATTTTTGTTTTGCTTTTTAGCCCCCTTCTCGGTATAAAACGCGGCGCGCGGCTCATATAAAATCAGCGCTCGATGAATACATCGTGTCGCCACTTCCAGCCGGGTTAAGCAGTGAACTTTTAGCTTTGGCTTGGGGTCCGTTTCATCAGAGGCGGCCGTGGAGGTGATACGAGATAATGAACCATCGTTTTCCGCTAATTCAGCGCTGCCGTTCTGGCGCGCCATTGATTCCCGCAACCCGCATTTCTAGTCTGCAAACCTGCCGATGTTATACCCATCTCGGCGCTTCTCAGGATTCAAGGGCCGGTTACGCTCTGTGAAAACTGAACAAGGGCGCTCTTGTTAATACAAGAGTTTTCTCGTGGTTTCGCCGAACCTTGTCATACAGAGTTCGGATACGTGTTTTACAATGATATGAATAAGAAACCGGTCGCACGGTCTGGATTTCAGCATACTCTGCTGGGAAACGGAGCCGTTTATGGGTTGTTATCGCCGTATAACGCTGCGATAGTAGTCAACTGTTTTACACTTAATACAAAGAGTTGAGGTTCGCTATGTCTGACGACATGTCTTCTTTTTCGCCTTCGTCAGCGGGCGAACAGGGTGTACTACGTTCTATGCAGGAGGTTGCGATGAGCTCCCAGGAAGCCAGCAAGATGCTGCGCACTTACAATATTGCCTGGTGGGGCAATAACTACTATGACGTCAACGAGCTGGGCCACATCAGCGTCTGCCCGGATCCGGACGTCCCTGAAGCGCGCGTGGATCTCGCTAAGCTGGTGAAAGCCCGTGAAGCGCAGGGCCAGCGTTTGCCTGCACTGTTCTGCTTCCCGCAGATCCTGCAACATCGCCTGCGTTCCATTAACGCCGCGTTCAAGCGCGCGCGTGAATCCTACGGCTATAACGGCGACTACTTCCTGGTTTACCCGATCAAGGTGAACCAGCACCGCCGCGTAATCGAATCCCTGATCCACTCCGGCGAACCGCTGGGACTGGAAGCAGGCTCCAAAGCGGAGCTGATGGCGGTTCTGGCGCATGCGGGCATGACCCGGTCGGTGATCGTCTGTAACGGCTATAAAGACCGCGAATACATTCGTCTGGCGCTGATTGGCGAGAAGATGGGCCACAAGGTCTATCTGGTTATCGAGAAGATGACCGAAATTGCCATCGTGCTGGAAGAGGCCGAGCGTCTGAACGTGATCCCACGCCTTGGCGTGCGTGCGCGTCTGGCGTCGCAGGGGTCCGGTAAATGGCAATCCTCCGGCGGTGAAAAATCCAAGTTCGGCCTCGCGGCGAACCAGGTGCTGCAGCTGGTGGAGATCCTGCGCGAGCGCGGTCGTCTGGACAGCATTCAGCTGCTGCACTTCCACCTCGGCTCGCAGATGGCCAATATTCGCGACATCGCCACCGGCGTGCGTGAATCCGCGCGTTTCTACGTTGAGCTGCACAAGCTTGGCGTGAATATTCAGTGCTTCGACGTGGGCGGTGGCCTGGGCGTGGACTACGAAGGAACCCGCTCGCAGTCCGACTGCTCGGTGAACTACGGCCTGAACGAATACGCCAACAACATCATCTGGGCGATTGGCGATGCCTGTGAAGAGCACGGCCTGCCGCACCCGACGGTGATTACTGAATCTGGCCGCGCGGTTACCGCGCACCATACGGTGCTGGTGTCTAACATTATCGGCGTCGAGCGCAGCGAAATCACCGAAGCGACGCCTCCGGCAGACGATGCCCCACGTTCCCTGCAAAGCATGTGGGAAACCTGGCAGGAAATGCACGAGCCGGGCACGCGCCGTTCCCTGCGCGAATGGCTGCACGACAGCCAGATGGATCTGCACGATATTCACGTCGGCTACTCGTCAGGCACCTTCAGCCTGCAGGAGCGCGCGTGGGCGGAGCAGCTCTATCTGAACATGTGCCATGAAGTGCAGAAACAGCTCGACCCAAGCAACCGCGCGCATCGTCCGATTATCGACGAGTTGCAGGAGCGTATGGCGGACAAAATGTACGTCAACTTCTCCCTGTTCCAGTCGATGCCGGATGCCTGGGGTATCGACCAGCTGTTCCCGGTTCTGCCGCTGGAAGGGTTGAACCACGCCCCGGAACGTCGCGCAGTGCTGCTGGACATCACCTGTGACTCTGACGGCGCGATTGACCATTACGTTGACGGTGACGGTATCGCAACGACGATGCCAATGCCGGAGTACGATCCGGAGAACCCGCCAATGCTGGGCTTCTTTATGGTGGGTGCGTATCAGGAGATCCTCGGCAACATGCACAACCTGTTCGGCGATACCGAAGCGGTTGACGTGTTTGTCTTCCCTGACGGCAGCGTTGAGGTTGAGCTGTCCGATGAAGGGGACACCGTGGCGGATATGCTGGAATACGTGCAGCTGGATCCGAAAAAACTGCTCACCCAGTTCCGCGACCAGGTGAAAAACACCGGTCTGGACGATGCCTTGCAGCAGCAGTTCCTGGAAGAGTTTGAAGCGGGTCTGTACGGGTACACCTACCTGGAAGACGAGTAGTAAAACCTCCCTCTCCCGGTGGGAGAGGGTTGGGGTGAGGGCATCAGACCGCACAATGCCCTATACTCACTTGAACCCGTATGAATTAACGGCGATAATTCGCCCCAATATGCGATTTACGAATCAATCCCTTCCTCGTCGGGTTTAACGACGCGGAGGGGATTTTTTTTCATCTGTTTTTAATGTATCGACGTTAAAAGAGGTCAGGACATGAGCACTTTAGGTCATCAGTACGATAACTCTCTGGTATCTAACGCGTTTGGTTTTTTACGCCTTCCAATGAACTTCCAGCCGTACGACAGCGATGCGGACTGGGTGATCACCGGCGTGCCGTTCGACATGGCAACCTCCGGTCGTGCGGGTGGACGTCACGGCCCGGCGGCAATCCGTCAGGTTTCCACCAACCTGGCCTGGGAGCACAACCGCTTCCCGTGGAACTTCGACATGCGCGAGCGCCTGAACGTGGTGGACTGCGGTGACCTGGTGTACGCCTTCGGCGACGCGCGCGAAATGAGCGAAAAATTGCAGGCGCACGCAGAGAAACTGCTGGCGGCCGGCAAACGCATGCTCTCCTTCGGCGGTGACCACTTTGTCACTCTGCCGCTGCTGCGCGCCCACGCGAAGCACTTCGGTAAAATGGCGCTGGTGCACTTCGATGCGCATACCGACACCTACGCGAACGGCTGCGAGTTCGACCACGGCACCATGTTCTACACCGCGCCGAAAGAAGGCCTGATCGATCCGAACCACTCCGTGCAGATCGGCATCCGTACCGAGTTCGACAAAGACAACGGTTTCACCGTGCTGGACGCTGGCCAGGTGAACGATCGCGGCGTGGACGATATTCTGGCTCAGGTTAAGCAGATCGTCGGCGATATGCCTGTATACCTGACCTTCGATATCGACTGCCTGGATCCGGCGTTTGCACCGGGTACCGGTACGCCGGTTATTGGCGGCCTGACGTCAGACCGCGCCATCAAGCTGGTGCGTGGCCTGAAGGATCTGAACATCGTTGGGATGGACGTGGTGGAAGTGGCGCCAGCCTATGACCAGTCCGAGATCACCGCGCTTGCCGCGGCGACCCTGGCGCTGGAAATGCTCTACATCCAGGCCGCGAAAAAAGGCGAATAAGCCTTACGCGCTGATTGCTGCTGCGCGACGCATGCGCAGCAGCAACATTCCCCCGGCAAGCAGGGTGATTACCTGCGAGACGACCAGCACCGAAAAGCCTGAGCTGACCGACCCTACCGACCTCATCACCATCCCCATCAGCAGCGGAATAAACGCCGCGCAGATATTGCCGATCCCGTTGATAATGCCGTAAGCGCTGCCCACCGCTTCCCGCGCGGCGTGATGCTGGATCACCGCCGGAATAGCCGCCCCCTGTAGTCCCCAGAAGATATTCGCCGAGAGCATAAACAGCGCCAGCCAGGCAGGCTGATGGCTGAGCATCAGCGCGACCACGGACAGCGCCGTCAGCGCGCCGCCCACCACAAACAGCATTGGCGCCTGTTCCGGACGCATTTTGTCGAGCAGCACCCCGCCGAGGAACTTCGAGCCCAGACTCAGCAGGAAGGGAATGGCCGCAAGCATGCCCGTGGCGTGCAGCGAGAAATGATGCTCGTCGCGCAGCCACGCGGGCAGCCAGGCGCTGCTCCCCCAGAGATAGCTCAGGGTGGCAATCTCAACCAGCAGGATCCACCCGAGCAGCGGCGTCTGCCAGGCCAGCGAAAACGTCTCTGCGAAGCCCGGTTTTTTGATTTTCTCCGCACCCCGCGGCGCGGGCAGGAAGCGCCAGACAAGGCCGCCGCCCAGCACCAGATTTAATACCGCCAGGGCATAAAACGACCCGGCCCAGCCGAGATGCGCCATCAGCCACGTTACCAGCGGAAAGCCCACGGCCAGCCCGAGCGAGACGCCCAGCGCGGTCACGGCGTTGGGTTTGCCGATCTCTTGCGCGCTAAAGTGATCGCTGATGAAGCACGTTTTCAGCGAAAAGAGCGGCCCCTCAGCGATCCCCAGGATCGTGCGCGCGACGAGCATGCCCATCAGCGATCCGAGCAGCGGGGAAATGGCGCATACCGCTGCCCACATCGCTATGCTGCTCAATAATCCCTGTCGATAATGGAGTTTGCTTTCAATAACCGGAGTTAATAATAAAGCTGAAAATCCATAACCCAGCAGAAAACAGGTCATAAGCATTCCCTGTAACATTCTGTTTTCATTTAGCTGAAAATGCTGAGCAAATTCCGGGTTTAAAATCATTACAGAAATATTCACCCGGTCAACGTAGGAAATAATAACCAGTAATAACAGTGCCACTGTGCCTTGCCATCTTGCCGTCATAACGCCTGCCTTATGTTTTCGCTTATTTCTATTTTTATGCGCGTGATTGTCACGTGGGTAAAATGGTTCACCTGTGAAACTCATTGTTTATTAAAGAAGAAATAAAATTAAGTTTCACAGGTGAAACACCATAATTTTCCCTTCTTTTATTTTTAAGGAACAAAAAGAAAAGAAGTCAATCACTGTTTATTAAAATTTAAGGCCATCGATAAATCGTATTCTTTCACACCGAAATAATGAAAATTTCATATCGCTGCATTTTTTCGTGATCCTTTGCACACTTAGTTAATTAATTGCCGTTTGATTAACAAATTCGTCACATTGCGGCTTGACGAAACATTCATCGCTTTTATATTGACCGTATTAAATAAGAAACAGAGTTTCATATATGAAACAAAAGCCTGGAGGATCGTGATGAGCTGGATAGGCGTATGTGACGCAGAACAAGTACAGGAAGATTTCCCTTTTAGCGGCAACGTCGACGGTAAAGAGATCGGCGTGTATTTGATTGACGGTGAATATTACGCGCTGGAAGACGTATGCCCCCATGCCTATGCCCTGCTGAGCCAGGGCTTCGTGGAGGACGGCAAGGTGGAATGCCCGCTGCACGAGGCGGTCTTCGACGTCAAAACCGGTCAGTGCCTGCACGGCCCCGGCGGGCGCAACCTCAACCGCTACCCGGTTCGGGTTTTTGAAAACCAGATTCAGATTACCTTCGTCGAGGAGACCGTGGCATGAGCGACACCCTGAACTACAACCCGGCGCTGCCGGAAAGCCGTCAGTTTGCCCCACCGGCTGAGGGCGGTAACGGTGCGATCCATAAGCCGGGTGATTACCAGAACCTGATCTGGCAGACCCGCAGCCGCGAGCCGGAAAGCTGGGAAGTGAACCTCATCGCCACGCTGGAAGATCTCTTCGAGCAGGGGGTTGAAACCTTACCGGAGCTGGTGAACGGGCTGAACGCGGTGCGCATGCACGATCAGCAGGGCGAGCCGTGGAGCGAGGCCAGCTTCCAGGCATTCTTACAGGTTAACGGCTACTGAGGGCAACGCGATGACGACTACCGTACAACACTATCTCGATAAAGGTCTGCGCGGCCTCTGGTATCCGGTGCTGGCGAGCTGGGAGGTGCAGTCTGCACCGGTGGGCATTACCCGCCTGGGCGAACAGATTGTGGTCTGGCGCAACAAAGACGGCCAGGTGCAGGCGCTGGAGGACCGCTGTCCGCACCGCGGCGCACGCCTGTCGATGGGCTGGAACCTGGAGGACCGCATTGCCTGCTGGTATCACGGCGTGGAGGTCGCGGGCAACGGCGAGGTGAAAGACGTGCCCGCCGTGGACAAATGTCCGCTGGTCGGCCAGCAGTGCGTGCGCAGCTACAACGTGCAGGAGGCGCACGGCGCAATCTTTCTGTGGTTTGGCGTCACCGCAGACCAGCAGCCGGACGAGCTGACCTTCCCGGACGAGCTCGCCGATACGGACAGCTTCAGCAACTTCCTCTGCACCGCCGCGTGGAAATGCAATTACCAGTACGCGCTGGAAAACGTGATGGATCCGATGCACGGCACCTATCTGCACTCCTCGTCGCACTCAATGGCGGAAGGGGATCGCAAGGCCGACATGGTGCTCCAGCCGACCAAAACCGGCTTTATCTTCGAGAAAAAGGGGCAGAGCGGCGTCAACTTTGACTGGGTGGAGCTGGGCAACAGCGGCACCTGCTGGATGCGCCTCTCCATTCCGTACAAGAAGCGTTTCGGGCCGGGCGGCCACTTCTTTATCGTCGGCATGGTGGTGCCGGAAGATAACGACAACTGCCGCGTCTTCTTCTGGCGCATTCGCCGGGTGCAGGGCTGGCAGCGCGACATGTGGCGCTTCATGTACCGCAACCGTCTGGAAAAACTGCACTGGGAAGTGCTGGAGCAGGACCGCGTGGTGCTGGAAAGCCTGGCGCCAAACGCCCGCGACCATGAATACCTGTATCAGCACGACGTCGGCCTCTCGCGCCTGCGCCGCATGATGCAAAAGGCCGCCAAAGAGCAACTGGCGATGCGCGAAGAACAGCAGGGAGCCGCCTGATGAACGGGCTGCTGAGCGGCAAGCGCATCGTCATAACCGGCGCCGCGCGCGGGCTGGGCTTTCACTTTGCCAAAGCCTGCGCGGAGCAGGGCGCGGCGGTGGTGATGTGCGACATCCTCAAGGGCGAGCTGGCCGAAAGCGCCCACGCCCTGAGCGAGCGGGGCTATGCGATCGAACCGCACGTTATCGATCTGGCCGATCCACAGTCCATTGAGCAGGTGTTCAGCGCGATTGGCGAGCAGGGTCAGATCGATGGCCTGGTGAACAACGCGGCGATGGCGACGGGCGTCGGCGGCAAAAATATGCTCGATTACGATCCGGATCTCTGGGATCGGGTGATGAGCGTCAACGTCAAAGGCACCTGGCTGGTGACGCGCGCTGCGGTGCCGCTGCTGCGCGAGGGCGCGGGTATCGTGAACGTTGCGTCCGACACCGCGCTGTGGGGCGCGCCGCGCCTGATGGCCTACGTCGCCAGCAAGGGCGCCGTGATCGCCATGACCCGCTCAATGGCGCGTGAACTGGGCGAAAAGCGTATACGCATTAATGCCATCGCGCCGGGGTTAACCCGCGTCGAGGCGACCGAATATGTTCCGGCCGAGCGCCATCAGCTTTACGAGAATGGCCGCGCGTTAACCGGCGCGCAGCAGCCGGAAGACGTCACCGGCAGCGTAGTCTGGCTGTTAAGCGATCTGTCGCGGTTTGTCACCGGGCAGCTGATCCCGGTCAACGGCGGTTTTGTTTTTAACTAAGGTGTGGCGATTATGGCAAACGATCAGGAAGTGAAGTATCTGGTGCCGGGGCTGGAGCGCGGTTTACAGCTGCTGTTGGCCTTTGGCGAGCAGCATCGCGATCTGACCTTTGCCGAGCTGCACCGGCTGGTGGATATGCCGAAGGCGACCGCCTATCGCGTGGTGCAGACGCTGGAGTACATGGGCTTTCTGGAGCGCAACGCGCGTACCAATACTTTTTCGCTGGGCATGAACGTGCTGCGTCTCGGCTTTGAGTACATCGCCTCGCTGGACGTGGCGCAGGTCGGCCAGCCGGTGATTGAACAGCTGCGCGACGTGAGCCAGTGCAGCAGCCATCTGGCGATCCGCGACGGGCGCGACATTATCTACATCGCCCGCGTCAGCGCCGCCGGGTCGCGCATCAATCAGGTCAGCATTGGCACCCGCCTGCCGGTGCACTGCACCTCGCTGGGCCGCATGTTGCTGACCGATATTTCCCGCGCCGATTTCGAACAGTTGTTCCCGCACGAGCGCCTGCCGGGCAACACGCCGGGGCAGCTTCACGACCGCGAGGCCCTGTGGCAGATGGTGCAACAGGACAAAGCCCGCGGGTTTGTCATCGGCGAATCCTTCTTCCGCCACGGCATCTCCTCCATCGTCTACCCGGTGTATGACCGAAGCGGACGCGTGGCGGCGGTGGTCAGCATTCTGGTGCCGTCGGAGGAGATCCCGCAGACCGACCGCGAGCGGCTGCAAAACGAGGTTCGCCTCGCGGCGGATAAAATTTCTGGCTTCTTAGGCTATTTGTCACAGGCCAGCTAAATCAGTGAGTTAACGTCAGGCGCTTGACTGCGTCGGGCATGTTTTACGCCCAATTTGGGCCAGATGAGGCAACGAACGATGAGTGTAACCGGAATTGAAAAGCTGGAATTTGGCGTGGAAGACCTGACGCACTGCGCCAAATTTATGCGTGATTTTGGCCTGACGGGCGATGCCAGCGGCCAGCGTTTTACCACCCTGAGCGGCGCGCGCGTGGAGCTGAACCCCATCGACAGTCCCGACCTGCCGCCGGCGTTTGAAGCGGGCAACACCCTGCGCCGCATGACCTGGGCGGTTGCCGCACAGTCCGATCTCGACGCGCTGCGCCCGAAGCTTGCGCAGCAGCCCGGCTTTCGCGAAGTGGGCGACGCGCTGGAATGCCTCGATCCGAACGGCATGACCCTGCGCGTGCAGGTCAGCCAGCAGACCGACGTGGAGCTGAACGTTGAGCCGATCAACCAGTGGGGCGATGCCCGCCGTATCGACACGCCCAGTCCGGTTTACGATCGCGCGCAGCCGATCAACGTCGGGCACGTGGTGTTCTTCGTGGAGGAGCTGGCGGCGGTGGAGAAATTCTACCGCGAGGTGCTCGGCTTCCAGGTTTCGGACCGCTACATCAACCGCGCCGTGTTCCTGCGCTGCGGGGTGCGCGGCGGACATCACAACCTGTTCCTGCTGCAACTGCCGAACCGCAGGCGCGGCCTCAACCACGTGGCCTTCACCGTGCGCGACATCCACGAGGTGATCGGCGGCGGTATCGCGATGAATAAAAATGAATGGAGCACCTTTATCGGGCCGGGCCGCCATCCGGTGTCGTCGGCCTATTTCTGGTACGTCAATAGCCCGACCGGCGGCGCGTTTGAGTATTACACCAACGACGACTATCTGACCGAAAACTGGCAGCCGCGCGAGCTAGAGCACTCCCTGGTCTCCTTTACCGAATGGGCGGTAGAAGGCGGGATTGACCACGACACCCGCCGCCAGCAGAAAAAGCCGGAGGCGGTATGACGTCGCGCATTGTCATTATCGGCGGCGGTCAGGCGGGCGGCTGGGCGGCGAAAACCCTGCGCGACGAGGGCTTCGACGGCGAGATCTGCGTGGTGGCGGAAGAGGAGTGGGATTTCTACGAACGTCCGCCGCTGTCGAAAGCGTCTCTGCTGGAGCCGGACGCGGCGCTCCCGCGGCTGTTTAGCGAAGAAGCACAGCAGGCGCTGAACCTGACCTGGTACCGCCCGCTGCGTGCTGAATCAGTCGATCGTGAAGCGAAAACCGTGCGTTTAAGCAACGGCGAACGCCTTAGTTACAACATTCTTCTAATGGCCACCGGCGGGAGGGCGCGCCTGCCTTCACCGGCGTGGGCGGCGCATCCGCAGGTCTACACTCTGCGCCACTGGCAGGATGCGCAGCGCCTGAAGGCGCGTCTGGCGGAAAGTAAAAAACTGGCGATTGTCGGCGGCGGCTGGATCGGCCTTGAGATTGCCGCTTCCGCGCGCAAAAGCGGCGTGACGGTCACGCTGTTCGAGCAGCAGCCCGCGCTGTGCATGCGCTCGGTGAGCGGCGAGGTGTCGCAGCGCTTAGAGACCATCCACCGCGAGCAGGGGGTGGAGATCCGTACCGGCTGCGGCGCGCTGGAGCTGGAGGACGATAACGGCCTGCCGGTCATCCACTGCGACGGCCAGCGCGAAACCTTTGACGCGGTGGTGGTGGGGATCGGCGTCGATCTCAATCTTGAGCTGGCGCGCGATGCGGGACTTCGCACCGAGCGGGGGATCGTGGTGGACGCCCAGGGGCGCACGTCCGATCCGTTCATCTTTGCCGCAGGCGACGTGGCGCAGCACCATCACTACGGCCTGTGCATCCAGTCCTGGGCCTTCGCGCAGAATCAGGCAGTGGCGACGGCGAAAGCCATGCTTAACCCCGATGCGCCAGGCTACGACGACGCGCCGTGGCTGTGGTCGGATCAATATCAGCACAACATCCAGATCCTCGGCATTCCGCAGCCGGGCAGCCGAACGATAGTGCGTGAAGAGGCGCTGTACTTCTCGCTGGACGACAACGGTCGGCTAACGCAGCTGGTGGCGTTCAACGATGCGCGCACCGTCAAGCTGGCGAAGCGCTGGATGGCCGCGGAGCGAGATTTATCGAATGTGCCGCTCGCCGACCCGGCTTTTTCACTGATGTCATTGCGATAGCTAACCCGCACCCGTAGGGGGAGACATGACCACATTAGAGACCAACACCGCGCCCGTCGAGGCGAGCGGTGAGGGAACCCGCACGCCTGAAAAAGCGGTGCGCTGGGCCATCCCGCTGTCGCTGCTGGCCTGCGTGCTGCTGGCCTTTTTCGACAAAATCAGCATCGCGGCGCTCTTTTCCGACGGCCATTTCCAGCAGGCGATGGGCATCGATTTTGACACCACGCGCCTCGGCATTCTGATGAGCGCCTTCCTGCTGAGCTACGGCTTTTCGTCGGTATTTTTGAGCGGTTTAGGCGACAAAATCGCGCCGCTGCGCCTGCTCACCGGGATGATGGCGATCTGGTGCGTGCTGATGGTGGCGATGGGCTTTACCCATAACTACACGCTGATGATCGTCCTGCGCATCCTGCTGGGCGTGGCGGAAGGGCCGCTGTTCCCGCTGGCTTTCGCCATCGTGCGCCACAACTTCCCGCAGCATTTACAGGCGCGCGCCACCATGCTGTGGTTGCTGGGCACGCCGGTAGGGGCGGCAATTGGCTTCCCGCTCTCCCTCTGGCTGCTGAACACCTTCGGCTGGCAGAGCACCTTCTTTGTGATGGCAATGCTGACCGTGCCGGTGCTTATCTTTGTGCGCGTTGGCCTGCGCGGGATCCGTCTGGAAGCAAAACCCGGTACCTCGCAGGCGTCTCAGGACGAGCGGCGCGCGGCGCGGCGCGAGCTGTTTGTCAGCCCGCACTTCTGGATCATCTGCATCTTTAACATCGCGTTCCTGACCTACCTGTGGGGCATCAACGGCTGGCTGCCTGGCTACTTAATTAAGGGCAAAGGCATCCACCTGGAGCACGCGGGCTGGCTGTCGTCGATGCCGTTCATCGCCATGCTGGCGGGAGAGGTGATTGGCGCGTGGCTCTCTGACCGGGTCGATAAGCGCGCGGCGGCCTGCTTTATCTCCATGGCGGGGGCGGCCATCGGGCTGGCGGCGGTGATGCACCTTGATACCCCGCTTGCCATCATCGCGGCGATGAGCTTCAGCACCTTTATGTGGGGCACCGGCGCACCCAACATTTTCGCCCTGCTGGCGAAGGCCACCCATCCCCGGGTGAGCGCCACGGCGGGCGGCATTTTCAACGGGCTGGGAAACTTTGCGGGCGCGCTGTCGCCGGCGGTGATGGGCGCGCTGATCGCCTTCACCCACAGCATGGATTCCGGGCTGATTTTTCTGGCGGTGATGGCGGCGGTGGGCTGCGTCCTGTTACTGCCGCTGCTGAGACGTTACTGAGGAGAGTGTCATGACTGATTCAACCGTAACCAACAAAACAGGCATCAAACCTGACCACCTGACGATGGAAGAGTGGGTCGAGTCGCGCATCGCGCGCTTCGAAGGCCGTAAATACGACTGGAACGCGCTGAAGTTCCAGGCCGATTTTGACCCGAAATACCGCCGGGCGCAGATGCGCTACATCGGCACCGGCGCAACCGGCGTGGCGAACGACACCAATACCGTGCAGGCGGACCATTTTACTTTCTCCACCATGGTGCTGCCGTCGAAGTGCGAAGGGCCGCTGCACCTGCACGACGACGTGGAGGAGGTGTTCTTCATGCTCAAAGGGCAGATCACGCTGATGATCCAGGACGGCGACAACTACACCGAAACCGTGCTGCGCGAGCGTGACTTGATCTCCGTCCCGCCTGGCATCTATCGCGGCCTGTTTAACCACGGGGAAGAAGAGGCGCTGATGTGCGTCATGCTGGGAACCAATAAGCCGGAAATCCCGACCTATCCCTCCGATCATCCGCTCTCAAAAGTGAAGCGGAACTAAGGAGGCGACATGACGGGTTTTCGTGAACAGGGAAGCGGCATCCCGCTGATGCTGCTGCATGGGATCAGCTCTGGCGCTGCGTCCTGGCATAAGCAGATGGCGCTGGAGGGCTTTCGCGTGCTGGCGTTGGACATGCCCGGTTACGGCGAAAGCCCGATGCTGGCGGTTGAGCGGGCGAACGCGGGAGATTACGCCGACGCGCTGGCGGCGATGCTCGATCGCGCAGGCGTCTGGCAGGCGGTACTGGTGGGCCATTCCCTGGGGGCGCTGGTGGCCAGCGCGTTTGCGGCGAAGTTCCCTGAACGCGTTATTCATCTGGTGCTGGCGGACGCCGCGCAGGGTTACGGCAATGCCGCGCCGGCGCAGCGAGAGCAGGTCTGGCGTAATCGCGAGCAGCAGATGGCGCTCGGCGGCGACATTCTCGCGCAGACCCGCGCCGCGAAGCTGCTGCGCCCCGGCGCGCGCGCAGAAGATATCGCCACCGTCGCGGCGGGCATGCGCAGGCTGCGCCCCGAAGGCTACCTCGCTGCCGCGTGGATGCTGGCGCATGACGACATTCACGGCTGGCTTAAGCGTTACGCCGGTCAATTTGAAGTCTGGTGCGGCGAGCAGGACGCGATCACGCAGCCCGAACTGGTACAGGGGCTGGCGCTGCGCTACGGCATGCCGTTTACCGCGATTCCGCAGGCCGGACACGCGAGCTATCTCGATAACGACGCGTTTTTTAACCAACAGCTTTTACGCATTAACGAAGAGGTGCGCGATGAATGCACACATTGACAGCCGCGTAGCGGTCGTTACCGGCGGTTCGTCCGGCATTGGCTTTGAGACGCTGCGCCTGCTGCTGGGCGAAGGGGCGAAAGTCGCCTTCTGTGGCCGCGACCCGGACCGGCTCGCCAGCGCCCATGCGACGCTGCAAAACGACTATCCCGACGGGGAGATTTTCTCATACCGCTGCGACGTGCTGAACGCCGACGAGGTGCAGGCCTTCGCGGATGCGGTGCAGGCGCGCTTTGGCGCGGCGGATATGCTGATCAACAACGCCGGTCAGGGCTACGTGGCGCACTTCAGCGACACGCCGCGCGAGGCGTGGCTGCACGAAGCCGAACTCAAACTGTTTGGCGTCATTAATCCGGTGCAGGCGTTTCAGCCGCTGCTGGAACGCTCCGATATCGCCTCCATCACCTGCGTGAACTCCCTGCTGGCGCTTCAGCCGGAAGAGCACATGATCGCCACGTCGGCAGCCCGCGCCGCGCTGTTGAACATGACGCTGACGCTCTCGAAAGAGCTGGTGGGCAAAGGCATTCGCGTCAATTCCATACTGCTTGGCATGGTCGAGTCCGGCCAGTGGCAGCGCCGCTTCGAAAGCCGGGCGGACAAAAGCCAGAGCTGGCCGGAGTGGACGGCGGAAATCGCGCGCAAGCGCGGCATTCCGATGGCGCGTCTCGGCAAGCCGCAGGAGCCCGCGCAGGCGCTGCTGTTTCTCGCCTCACCGCTGGCCTCGTTTACTACCGGCGCGGCGCTGGACGTTTCCGGCGGCTTTTGCCGCCATCTGTAAGGACACATCATGAAAAAGGTAATGTTAATTGGTTATGGCGCCATGGCGCAGGCGGTGATTGAGCGTCTGCCCGCCGGCGTGGCTATCGGCTGGATCGTGGCGCGCGCGTCTCACCATGCCGCCATTCGCGACCAGTTTGGCGATGCGGTCGAGGCGCTGACCTCGCCGATGGCCTGCGCACAAACGCCCGATCTGGTGCTGGAGTGCGCCAGCCAGCAGGCGGTTGCGCAGTACGGCGAAGCGATTCTGCGCCGCGGCTGGCATCTGGCGGTCATTTCCACCGGCGCGCTGGCGGACAGCGCGCTGGAGCAGCGCCTGCTCGCGGCGGGCGGAAAACTGACGCTGCTTTCCGGGGCGGTGGCCGGCATCGACGGGCTGGCGGCGGCGAAGGAGGGCGGGCTTGAGCGCGTCACCTATCAGTCGCGTAAAAGCCCGGCCAGCTGGCGCGGCAGCTACGCCGAGCAGCTTATCGATCTTAACGCGGTCTCGGAGGCGAAGGTCTTTTTTGAAGGGAGCGCCCGCGAGGCGGCGCGCCTGTTCCCGGCGAACGCCAACGTGGCGGCGACCGTGGCGCTCGGCGGCGTCGGGATGGATGAAACCCGCGTGCAGCTGATGGTTGACCCGGCAACGAAACGTAACACCCACACGCTGCACGTAGAAGGGCTGTTTGGCGAATTCCATCTGGAGCTGAGCGGGCTGCCGCTGGCGTCTAACCCTAAAACCTCCACCCTGGCGGCACTCAGCGCGGTGCGCGCCTGCCGCGAACTGGCCCTGAGCTGAGGAGTGACGATGGACGATCTGAAGATTTTTATCGGCGGCCAGTGGCGACGCGGCGGTGGCAACCCGATGCAGAGCCACTTCCCGGCTGACGGGTCGCTCAATGCGACGCTGAACGCGGCAAACCTTGACGATCTGCACGACGCGATCGAGGCCGGCGAGCGCGCGTGGCGCGATCCCGCCTGGCGCAACAGCCTGCCGCACATGCGGGCGAAGATCCTGCACAAGGTGGCGGATCTGATTGAGTCCCGCGCTGACGAGCTGGCGCAGATGCAGAGCCGGGATAACGGCAAGCCGCTGGCGGAGGCGCGCGGGCTGGTGATGAGCGCGGCGGGAACGGCCCGCTACTTCGCCGCTGCCTGCGAGCTGCTGGAAGGGGAGCTGCCCACGCCGCGCCAGCCGGATCTGCTGACGCTAAGCCGCTATGAGCCGCTCGGCGTGGTGGCGGCCATCACGCCGTGGAACTCGCCCATTGCCAGCGAGATGCAGAAGGTCGCCCCGGCCATCGCCGCCGGGAACGCGGTGATCCTCAAGCCTGCCGAAGCCACGCCGCTGATGGCGCTTGAGCTGGCGCGCATTTTTGAACAGGCCGGGCTGCCCGCCGGGCTGCTGAGCGTGCTGCCGGGCAAAGGCTCGGTGATTGGCGACGCGCTGGCGCGCCATCCCCGCGTGCGAAAAATTTCCTTTACCGGCGGCACCGCCACGGGCCGCCATCTGGCGCACGTGGCTGCGGAAAAGCTGATCCCGGCGTCGCTGGAGCTGGGCGGTAAATCCCCGACCATCGTGCTGGAGGATGCCGACGTTGAGCAGGCCGCGCGCGGGATCTGCTACGGCATTTTCAGTTCAGCAGGGCAGGCGTGCATCGCCGGGTCCCGGCTGTTTATCCACGAAAGCCTGTACGCGCCGCTGATGGCGCGGCTGCTGGAATTAACTCGCGGGCTGCGCGTAGGGCACCCCTTCACCGACGGCGTTCACGTTGGGCCGCTGATCAATGAGAAACATCGCCAGAGCGTGCAGGAATACGTCGAGCTGGCGAAGCGCGAGGGGGGCCGGGTGCTGTGCGGCGGGGAGATCCCGGCGGATCCTGACCTCGCAAACGGCAGCTTCTTCCAGCCGACCATTATCGAAGGGCTGACGAACGGCGCCCGCGCCTGCCAGGAGGAGATCTTCGGCCCGGTGCTGGTGGCGATGCCGTTTCGCGATGAAGCGGCGTTGATCCGCGAGGCGAACGACTCGGTTTACGGCCTGGCGGCAGGGATCTGGACCCGTGACACCGGGCGGGCGCTGCGCCTGAGCGAGCAGCTGGAGGCCGGTACGGTGTGGATCAACACCTACAAAGTTTTTGCGATTTCGACCCCGTTCGGGGGCTTTAAAGAGAGCGGTCTGGGCCGCGAAAAGGGCATTCAGGGGCTGAAAGCCTGGATGCAGCAAAAGAGCATTTATCTGGCGACGGGTAACAGCGTCAACCACTGGTGCGACTGAGAAAGGGTGAGCAATGAGCGAAATGATAACCGTCGGCGACGCCATCGCCAGAACGCTGGAGCAGTATCAGGTTGAGGCCATCTACGGCGTCATCTCCATTCACAACCTGCCGATCGCGGACGCGGTAGGGCAGCGGGGCAAAATCCGCTTCGTGCCCGCGCGCGGCGAGGCGGGTTCCGTCACCATGGCTGACGCCCACGGGCGGTTTTCCGGCCTCGGCGTGGCGCTGACCAGCACCGGCGCGGGGGCGGGGAACGCGGTAGGCGCGCTGGTGGAGGCGATGAACGCCTGCACGCCGCTGCTGCATTTAACCGGACAGGTTGAGAAGGCCTGGCTGGACGCCGACACCGGGTTTATCCACGAGACCCGCGACCAGCTGACCTTCCTGAAGGCCAGTTCAAAACGGGCGTACCGCATCAGCAATGCCAGCCAGGCGATAGCCATCCTGCATAAAGCGATTCAGGAGGCGCAGACGCCGCCGTGCGGGCCGGTCTCTGTGGAGATCCCGATTGATATTCAGGGGGCTAAAATTCCTCTGTCTCTGGTGACCGCACCGGTGAAACCGGCTTCGGTTGCAGCCGTGGATCCCGTGAAGGTGGATGCTTTATGGGCGCAGCTCAGGCAGGCTAAACAGCCGCTGCTGTGGCTGGGCGGCGGGGCGCTGGGAAGCGCTGACGCGGTGAAAAAACTGGCGGATGCGGGCGTGACGGTGATCTCCAGCACCCACGCGCGCGGCGTGCTGCCGGACGGCCATCGTGCCAGCCTGCGCGCGTTCCACAACTCGCCGTCGGTTGAGGCACTGATTGCGCAGTGTGATTTTACGCTGGTGGCCGGTTCTCGCCTGCGCAGCAACGAGACTCGTTCCTGGACGCTGGATTTACCGTCTCCACGCGTGCAGATAGATATCGACCCGGCGGCGGCGAGCCGTAACTACCTGATGGATAACACGCTGATAGCCGACTGTTCAGCGCTGCTTGGCGCGCTGGCTGAAAAAGCGCAGGGCCGCGAGTGGGGCAACACCCAGTGGGACGCGCAGGTGCAGCAGGTGGTCTCGCAGGCTGAACAGGGCCTGCGCGAGCAGTGCGGCGCCTATGCGAAGCTCAACGACGCCATTGAAAAAGCCCTGCCGCAGGACGGCCTGCTGGTGCGCGATATCACCGTTTCCGGCAGCCTGTGGGGCAGTCGTCTGTTCCGCGCTAACGGTCCGCTGATGAACATTCACTCTCTTGCCGGGGCGATTGGCATGGGGCTGCCAATGGCGATTGGTACCGCGATTGCCAACCCACAGCGTAAGGTGGTGGGGCTGGTGGGCGACGGTGGCCTGAGCCTGAATTTAGGCGAGCTGGCGACGCTGGCGCAGGAGAAAGCTAACGTGACGCTGCTGATCATGAACGACGGGGGCTACGGCGTGATGCGCGGCATTCAGGATAAGTACTTCGGCGGGCGTCAGTATTATAACGAACTGCATACGCCGGACTTTACCCTGCTGGCACAGGCAATTGGCCTGCAGGCGTGGAGCGTTGAGCGGGCAGAGGATTTTGAAGCCGTGATGACGGAAGCGCTGGCGATGCCGGGACCGTCGGTAGTGGAAGTGCGGATGGGTCAGATTGGCGCGCTGAAGTTTGCCGGGCCGCCGCAGAAAACGCTTTACTAGCTGTTTTCTCCCTCTCCCACGGGGAGAGGGAGAAAACAGTAGTCCGGGTCAGGCGAAGCCGCCACCCGGCTTGTTTTATCAGAACACGTTAAACGGGTATTCCACGTAAGCGCGGATCTCGTCCCCGCCCACGTTATAGTCGCTGGCGTTGCTGGAGACGCGCAGCACGGAGTAGCGCAGTTTCAGCTTCAGATCTTTCGCCGGGCCGTCCTGCACCTGGTACTGGATCTGGTTAAACCACTCGTGCTCTTTGCCGTTGCTGGTTTCAGACGTCTTAATGTTGTCGCCGCGCACGTAGGCGGTGGTCCAGCTCAGGCCCGGCAGGCCGAGTCCGCCGAAGTCCAGGCCGTAGGATGCCTGCCATGAGCGCTCGTCTTCACCGTTAAAGTCAGACCAGTAGGAGTTCGCCAGCCAGATGGTGTTGCCGCCGTCACCCACGCCGCCCTTGTCGCGATAGCCGCCGTAGTTATAGCCGGTGCTGCCGCTGCTCTGCTGGTACGCCACTTTGAACGTGTGAATATCCCAGATGTAGCTCGCCGCCAGGCTCCAGATGGTGTTGCTGCGGCCCGTGTCGAGGCTGTCAGCGTAGCCCTGATCCAGACGCGAGTTATAGCCGTTAAAGTCGAGCACCAGCTGCTGCCCGGTGCTGAACGGCTGTTTGTAATTCAGCCCCAGGTACTGTTTGTTCATCACCTCTTCGTTATGAGAGGCGTATAGCGCGCCGCTGAACTGGTCGTTGAACTGGTAGCTTGCGCCACCGAAAGTCAGGCTTTTCAGGCCGCTGTCGTGGCGGTCGTCGCTTTTACGCTGCTCGTCGGTGAAATAACCGGCGTTCACTTCCAGCCCGTCGATCTCTTTAGACGTCAGCATGGCACCGGTGTAGCTTTCAAACAGCAGGCGGGAACTGTCGGCGTTAACGATAGGCAGTTCAGGACGCTGGTTACCGTAGCTCAGCACGGTATTCGAGATCCGCATTTTGGCGGTAGCGCCAAATTTCGCTAAATCGGATTTGGCCCGGCCATCGTCTTCCTGTTTAAAGAAGTCGATACCTCCCGCACCGCTCTTGCCGCGACCGCCATCCAGGCGCACGCCGTACTGCGCGATGCCGTCCACGCCAAAGCCCACCAGCCCTTCGGTATAGCCGGATTCAAAGGTGGCGATGATGCCCTGACCCCATTCGGCTTTATCCTGCTGGCCCTGATGGTAGTCACGGCTGATATACGCATTGCGTAAAAACAGGTCTAAATGGCTGTCGTCGATAAAACCCTTGCTGTCAGATTGCTGGCTTGCAGCGGCGGGTAATGCGGCGAATAAACTTAAAGCAATTAACGATAATTCTTTTTTCACGGAGGGAACGTCTCTGTCTTAATATATTAAATTGAATTACTGCGAGTTTGATAATTACCGGAAAGATTAACGATTGCAATAAATATGTGACCAGGCGTTTCAGCCGGAAAGGGTAGATTTGACGGGGCTTTCAGAGGTGTTACCGATACGTGCGATTTAGTTAGCAATTCATGCGAAATAAAAAGGAGGCAAAATTGCCTCCTTTCAAAATTATTTAATTCCGTCAGCGGCCATTCGGTCGCGAATATGCTGCGCGCGCGCTTCTGAGGCCGGGTGATCGTCAAACATGGAGCTCTGGCGACCCGCTTCCAGTTTTGCCAGCTTTTCGAAGCTGGTGGCTAAACCGGATGGATTAATACCGCGTTTGCGCAACAGATCGTAGGAGTAGTCGTCCGCTTCGGACTCCTGACGCTGCGAGAACTGGGAGTTAACCAGTTTTTCACCTACGTCACCAAGCTGCGACTGGGACAGGCTGCCAACGATGCCGCCCGCAGAGGCCGCCGCCGCGCGAATGGCGTTGGTGCCTAAGGCAACCTGCATCCCTTTCTTCACGTGGCCGAGCGCAACGTGACCCATTTCATGGCCGATAACCGCTTCCACTTCGTTGTCGGTCATCATATCCATCAGCCCGCTGTAGACGCGGATACAGCCGTTAGCCATCGCGAAGGCGTTGACGTCTTTCGCCATGTAAACCTTGTAGTTCACCGGCTGGCCGTTGATGTTATCGCCGAGCGCGGAAGCAATCTTATTCAGACGCTGTGTGTAGGTACTGTCAGCCGGCGCAAGCGTGGCTTTTCCGTCCATATCTTTACAGGCCTGATCGCTCAGCGCTTTAACCTGCGCGTCGCTCAGGGAGTAGGCCTGAAAGGCTTCTGCACCTGAGGTCATCAGACCGTTAGAGTCCATATTCTGACAGCCGCTCAGCACGAGCGTTGTACCCAGGGCCAGCACTATTGCACGCATTTTCATGAGGTTGCTTCCGTACTCGTTAAACTGAATAAAATCCGAAAAGTGCCCCCGCAACGAAGCCGGGGCGGGATAAGTATAAGGAATATCTACAGGCGCGGGCGAGCAGATTGCGCAACATGCGAGCATGATCCAGAGATTTCTTAAGCTGCAAAAGAATGGTCCATGTACATGCCCTGCGGCTTGGGTTACATTGTTGGCACTTTTTTCCGGCGTAGCCCAAAACGCGCTGTCGTCAAGGGCATGGCCTTTAACAGTCCGATCTGGAGTTAAAATGTCCTCACGTAAAGAGCTTGCTAATGCTATTCGTGCGCTGAGCATGGACGCAGTACAGAAAGCCAAATCCGGCCACCCGGGTGCCCCTATGGGTATGGCTGATATCGCCGAAGTCCTGTGGCGTGATTTCCTTAACCACAACCCGCAGAACCCGGCATGGGCTGACCGCGACCGTTTCGTGCTGTCTAACGGCCACGGCTCTATGCTGATCTACAGCCTGCTGCACCTCACCGGCTACGATCTGCCAATCGAAGAGCTGAAAAACTTCCGTCAGCTGCACTCCAAAACTCCAGGTCACCCGGAAGTGGGCTACACCGCTGGCGTAGAAACCACCACCGGCCCGCTGGGTCAGGGCATTGCTAACGCTGTGGGTATGGCGATTGCCGAGAAGACCCTGGCGGCGCAGTTCAACCGTCCTGGCCATGACATCGTTGACCACTTCACCTACGCTTTCCTGGGCGACGGCTGCATGATGGAAGGCATTTCTCACGAAGTGTGCTCCCTGGCTGGTACCCTGAAGCTGGGCAAACTGGTGGCGTTCTACGACGACAACGGTATCTCCATCGACGGTCACGTTGAAGGCTGGTTCACCGACGACACCGCGGCACGTTTCGAAGCCTACGGCTGGCACGTTGTGCGTGGTGTTGATGGCCACGATGCTGACTCGATTAAACGTGCAGTAGAAGAAGCTCGCGCAGTCACCGATAAACCGTCCCTGCTGATGTGCAAAACCATCATCGGCTTCGGTTCTCCGAACAAAGCGGGCACCCATGACTCCCACGGCGCACCGCTGGGCGACGCGGAAATCGCACTGACCCGTGAAGCACTGGGCTGGAAACACCCTGCCTTCGAAATCCCGTCTGAGATCTATGCTCAGTGGGATGCTAAAGAAGTGGGCCAGGCGAAAGAAGCGGCCTGGAACGAGAAATTCGCTGCCTATGCGAAGGCGTTCCCACAGGAAGCGGCTGAATTCACCCGTCGTATGAAAGGCGATATGCCGTCTGACTTCGACGCGAAAGCCAACGAATTCATCGCGAAGCTGCAGGCGAACCCGTCAAAAATCGCCAGCCGTAAAGCATCTCAGAATGCGATTGAAGCGTTCGGTCCGCTGCTTCCGGAATTCCTGGGCGGCTCCGCTGACCTGGCGCCTTCTAACCTGACCCTGTGGTCTGGTTCTAAGCCAATCAACGAAGACACTGCCGGTAACTACATCCATTACGGTGTACGTGAATTCGGTATGACCGCTATCGCGAACGGTATCGCTCTGCACGGTGGTTTCCTGCCGTACACCTCTACCTTCCTGATGTTCGTGGAATATGCACGTAACGCCGTGCGTATGGCTGCGCTGATGAAACAGCGTCAGGTGATGGTCTATACCCATGACTCCATCGGTCTGGGCGAAGATGGTCCAACTCACCAGCCGGTAGAGCAGGTAGCTTCCCTGCGCGTAACCCCGAACATGAGCACATGGCGTCCATGTGACCAGGTTGAATCTGCGGTGGCGTGGAAATACGGCGTTGAGCGTCAGGACGGCCCGACCGCGCTGATCCTCTCCCGTCAGAACCTGGCGCAGCAGGAGCGTACCCCTGAGCAGCTGGCAAACATCGCCCGCGGTGGCTACGTGCTGAAAGATTGCGCGGGCCAGCCTGAGCTGATCTTCATCGCGACCGGTTCTGAAGTTGAACTGGCTGTAGCTGCATGGGAAAAACTGACTGCCGAAGGCGTGAAGGCGCGCGTGGTCTCCATGCCGTCTACCGATGCGTTCGACAAGCAGGATGCGGCTTACCGTGAATCCGTACTGCCTAAAGCGGTTTCCGCTCGCGTGGCGGTGGAAGCGGGTATTGCTGACTACTGGTTCAAATACGTGGGTCTGAACGGCGCTATCGTCGGTATGACCACCTTCGGTGAGTCTGCTCCGGCAGAACAGCTGTTCGAAGAGTTCGGCTTCACCGTTGAGAACGTTGTCGCTAAGGCGAAAGAGCTGCTGTAATCGCCGTTTTGCCCGGTGGCGCTTACGCTGACCGGGCCTACAAATGGCTCAAAAGTAGGCCGGGTAAGCGCTAGCGCTTACCCGGCTTTTTTTGCGTCATTATTCCAACGAAAATGTGACGCAAGTCATATAGCTCGCTTATTCATCTGGACAGACATTCCTTTTATTCCCCGATTCGCTTATTCTTGCTGAAGCGTTTCAGTCGATTAAATGTTCGACAATTGACCAATCAATCGCAGTTTGTGATAGCAAAGATTCCCCTTCGGGCGTCGCTGGATTACTCTTTCAGCCACCTCAAACTCAGGGATTGCTTTGCAGGAGATCTATGACCGTACGCGTAGCGATTAATGGCTTCGGTCGCATCGGGCGTAATGTGGTTCGTGCTTTGTATGAATCCGGACGTCGGGCGGAAATCACCGTGGTGGCAATCAATGAACTGGCGGATGCTGCTGGCATGGCGCATTTATTGAAGTATGACACCAGCCACGGACGCTTCGCCTGGGATGTGCGCCAGGAAAGAGATCAGCTTTTTGTGGGTGATGACGCTATTCGTGTGCTGCATGAGAACAGCATTTCCGGGCTACCCTGGCGTGAACTGGGTGTAGATGTCGTGCTTGACTGTACCGGTGTGTATGGCAACCGCGAACACGGCGAAGCGCATCTGACAGCAGGCGCGAAAAAAGTCCTGTTTTCTCATCCCGGAAGTAACGACCTCGACGCGACCGTCGTGTTTGGCGTCAACCAGCATGAGCTGCAAGCCGAGCACCGCATTGTTTCCAACGCCTCCTGCACCACCAACTGCATTATTCCGGTCATCAAACTGTTAGACGATGCGTATGGCATTGAATCCGGCACCGTAACCACGATTCACTCCGCCATGCACGATCAGCAGGTTATCGACGCCTATCACCCGGATTTACGACGCACTCGCGCGGCGAGCCAGTCAATCATTCCGGTGGACACGAAACTGGCTGCAGGGATCACCCGAATTTTCCCGCAGTTTAATGACCGTTTCGAAGCGATTGCCGTGCGTGTTCCGACGATAAACGTCACCGCAATCGATCTTAGCGTGACGGTGAAAAAACCGGTAAAAGCCTGTGAAGTCAACCTGTTGCTGCAAAAAGCGGCACAGGGAGCATTTCATGGTATAGTTGACTATACGGAATTACCGTTGGTCTCAGTAGATTTTAACCACGACCCGCACAGCGCCATCGTGGATGGCACGCAGACGCGAGTCAGTGGTGCGCACCTTATCAAGACGCTGGTCTGGTGTGATAACGAATGGGGCTTTGCTAACCGAATGCTCGACACCACGTTAGCCATGGCCGCAAAAGGTTTCAGGTAGAGCGCACCTTGCGCTTGCAAAACTTTAAGAATCAACGAGAGGATTCACCATGTCTGTAATTAAGATGACCGATCTGGATCTGGCAGGTAAACGCGTTTTCATCCGTGCCGATCTGAACGTACCGGTTAAAGATGGCAAAGTGACCAGCGACGCGCGTATCCGTGCATCTCTGCCAACCATTGAACTGGCTCTGAAGCAGGGCGCTAAAGTGATGGTCACCTCCCACCTGGGCCGTCCAACTGAAGGCGAGTACAACGAAGAGTTCTCTCTGCTGCCGGTTGTTAATTACCTGAAAGACAAACTGTCCAACCCGGTTCGCCTGGTGAAAGATTACCTGGACGGCGTAGACGTTGCCGAAGGTGAGCTGGTTGTTCTGGAAAACGTTCGCTTCAACAAAGGCGAAAAGAAAGACGACGAAACCCTGTCCAAAAAATACGCTGCACTGTGCGACGTATTCGTGATGGATGCATTCGGTACTGCGCACCGTGCGCAGGCATCTACCCACGGTATCGGTAAATTCGCAGACGTCGCGTGTGCGGGTCCTCTGCTGGCTGACGAACTGGAAGCACTGGGTAAAGCACTGAAAGAACCTGCTCGCCCAATGGTCGCTATCGTTGGTGGTTCTAAAGTGTCTACCAAACTGACCGTTCTGGATTCCCTGTCTAAAATCGCTGACCAGCTGATCGTTGGCGGTGGTATTGCGAACACCTTCGTTGCCGCTCAGGGCCACAACGTGGGTAAATCCCTGTACGAAGCAGACCTGGTTGACGAAGCCAAACGCCTGCTGGGTACCTGTGATATCCCGGTTCCAACTGACGTTCGCGTGGCGACCGAGTTCTCCGAAACCGCAACCGCGACCCTGAAATCTGTAAACGACATCAAAGACGAAGAGCAGATTCTGGACCTGGGCGACGTTTCTGCACAGAAACTGGCTGAAATCCTGAAAAACGCAAAAACTATCCTGTGGAACGGTCCTGTTGGCGTGTTCGAATTCCCGAACTTCCGCAAAGGGACTGAAATCGTGGCTAACGCAATCGCAGACAGCGAAGCGTTCTCTATCGCAGGCGGTGGTGACACCCTGGCAGCAATCGACCTGTTCGGTATCGCTGACAAGATCTCCTACATCTCCACTGGTGGCGGCGCATTCCTCGAATTCGTGGAAGGCAAAGTACTGCCAGCAGTAGCAATGCTCGAAGAGCGCGCTAAGAAGTAAGCCATTCAAGGGCAGGGAAACCTGCCCAATTTTCAGCGCGCTTTTAAGAGCTCGCACCTTTTCTAACGGCCGAAGATACAGGACTAAGCAACATGTCTAAAATTTTTGATTTCGTAAAACCTGGCGTTATCACTGGTGATGACGTACAGAAAGTGTTCCAGGTAGCTAAAGAAAACAACTTCGCTCTGCCAGCAGTTAACTGCGTAGGTACCGACTCCATCAACGCCGTACTGGAAACCGCTGCAAAAGTTAAAGCACCGGTTATCGTTCAGTTCTCTAACGGCGGCGCTGCGTTCATCGCAGGTAAAGGCGTGAAAACTGACATTCCTCAGGGTGCTGCTATCCTGGGTGCTATCTCTGGTGCGCACCACGTTCACCAGATGGCTGAACACTACGGTGTTCCAGTTATCCTGCACACTGACCACTGCGCGAAGAAACTGCTGCCGTGGATCGACGGTCTGCTGGACGCGGGTGAAAAACACTTCGCGGCAACCGGTAAGCCACTGTTCTCTTCTCACATGATCGACCTGTCTGAAGAGTCACTGCACGAAAACATCGAAATCTGCTCTAAGTACCTGGCGCGCATGGCCAAAATGGACATGACCCTGGAAATCGAACTGGGTTGCACCGGTGGTGAAGAAGACGGCGTGGACAACAGCCACATGGACGCTTCTGCCCTGTACACCCAGCCAGAAGACGTTGATTACGCTTACACCGAGCTGAGCAAAATCAGCCCGCGCTTCACCATTGCAGCGTCCTTCGGTAACGTACACGGCGTTTATAAGCCAGGTAACGTGGTTCTGACCCCGACCATCCTGCGTGATTCTCAGGAATACGTGTCTAAGAAACACAACCTGCCGCACAACAGCCTGAACTTCGTCTTCCACGGCGGTTCCGGTTCTTCTGCTCAGGAAATCAAAGACTCCGTAAGCTACGGCGTAGTGAAAATGAACATCGATACCGACACCCAGTGGGCAACCTGGGACGGTATCCTGCAGTACTACAAAGCGAACGAAGCTTACCTGCAGGGCCAGCTGGGCAACCCGAAAGGCGAAGACCAGCCGAACAAGAAATACTACGATCCACGCGTATGGCTGCGCGCTGCTCAGACGTCCATGGTGACCCGTCTGGAGCAGGCTTTCAAAGAACTGAACGCAATCGACGTTCTGTAATTTGAACTGCTAACAGCATCAGAAGGCCCGCAAATGCGGGCCTTTTTTTATGCTTTTTCAATATTCTGCAATACCTGTTTTTGTGATCTGTTTGGCAAAGCCGGTGCTTTTTGTTTACCCTTTACTGACCTGCCTGTCTCCATGGGGGATGGATTTTGTGTTTTGGTTTAACAAAAGGAAGAATAAATGGAACAACTCGATGTTGTAGACAGCATCAATAACGCCGGCAACTGGCTGGTGCGCAACCAGGCCCTGCTGCTGAGCTATGCCGTGAACATTGTCGCGGCGATTGCCATCATCATCGTCGGGATGATCGTGGCGCGTATCGTGTCGAACGCCGTCAACCGTGTGATGGTCGCACGACACATTGACGCCACGGTGGCTGACTTCCTCTCTGCACTGGTGCGCTACGGCATTATCGCCTTCACGCTGATTGCCGCGCTGGGCCGTGTTGGGGTGCAAACCGCCTCCGTGATTGCCGTTCTTGGTGCCGCCGGTCTGGCCATTGGTCTGGCACTGCAGGGCTCGCTTTCAAACCTGGCGGCGGGCGTACTGCTGGTGACTTTCCGTCCGTTCCGTTCCGGTGAATATGTTGACCTTGGCGGCATCGCCGGTACCGTGTTGCAGGTACAGATTTTCTCTACCACCCTGCGTACCGTCGATGGTCGTATTGTGGTGGTACCGAACGGGAAAATCATTGCGGGCAATATCATTAACTTCTCCCGCGAGCCGGTGCGTCGTAACGAGCTCATCATCAGCGTGGCGTATGATTCCGATATCGATCAGGTGAAGTCGCTGATCGCAAATATCATCGCCTCTGACGACCGCATTCTGAAGGACCGCGAGCAGACGGTTCGCCTGAACGAACTGGGTGCTTCCTCTATTAACTTCGTGGTGCGTATCTGGAGCAAAAGCAGCGATCTGCAAAACGTTTACTGGGATGTGCTGGAGCGCATCAAGCGCGATTTCGACGCCAACGGCATCAGCTTCCCTTACCCGCAGATGGACGTAAACGTCAAAAAAGTCAAAGAAGCAGAATAACGTCACCCGTAGGCCCGGTAAGCGCTCGCGCCACCGGGCTTTACTTTCATAAGCTCCGCTAATACCCAATTAATATTATCCATTTCCTCTAATGTGATTCGCGCAGTATAGTCAGCCTCCAGAACAACACTGCGAGAAAATCGTCATGCTATCTTATTATTTTCAAGGGCTTGCCTTAGGTGCGGCCATGATCCTTCCGCTCGGCCCGCAAAACGCCTTCGTGATGAATCAGGGCATTCGCCGCCAGTATCATCTGATGATTGCCCTGCTGTGCGCGGTGAGCGATCTGCTGCTGATTTGCGCCGGCATTTTTGGCGGCAGCGCGCTGCTGATGCAGTCCCCCTGGCTGCTGGCGCTGGTGACCTGGGGCGGCGTGGCGTTTCTGCTTTGGTACGGATTCGGTGCCCTGAAAACGGCGATGAGCAGCAACATTGAGCTGGCAAGTGCCGAAGTGATGAAGCAGGGCCGCTGGAAGATTATCGTCACCATGCTGGCGGTCACCTGGCTTAACCCGCACGTCTACCTCGACACCTTCGTAGTGCTGGGCAGCCTGGGCGGACAGCTGGACGTTGAGCCGAAACGCTGGTTTGCGCTCGGCACGGTCAGCGCCTCTTTCCTCTGGTTCTTCGGTCTCGCCATTCTGGCGGCATGGCTGGCGCCTCGTCTGCGGACTGCCAAAGCCCAGCGCATTATTAATACCCTGGTGGGGCTGGTGATGTGGTTTATTGCTTTTCAACTGGCAAAAGAGGGCATTCACCACGTCCAGGAATTGTTCAACTAATCCTTGTCTTATGGACAACTGAGCAAGACCCGCTAAGCTTGCTGGCATGAGCCCTGTTGTTAGGGCACTCTTCGCAACATGGAGGAATGACAGTGAAGTTTAAAGTGATGGCCCTCGCGGCATTAGTAAGTTTCGGTGCGGTGTCGGCGCAGGCAAGTGAACTGCCGGATGGCCCGCACATCGTCACGTCAGGCACCGCAAGCGTGGACGCGGTACCGGATGTTGCAACCCTGGCAATTGAAGTGAATGTGGCGGCGAAAGATGCCGCTTCCGCCAAAAAACAGGCAGACGATCGTGTTGCGCAATATCTCTCTTTCCTGGAACAGAACGGTGTTGCTAAAAAAGACATCAGCTCTGCGAACCTGCGTACCCAGCCCGATTACGACTACCAGAACGGCAAAAGTATCCTGAAAGGCTATCGCGCCGTGCGCACTGTGGAAGTGACCGTGCGTCAGCTGGACAAGCTGAACTCTCTGCTGGACGGCGCGCTGAAGGCCGGCCTGAACGAAATCCGTTCCGTGTCGCTGGGCGTTGCGCAACCGGAGAAATACAAAGACGAAGCGCGTAAAGCGGCGATTGATGATGCCATTCATCAGGCGGAACAGCTGGCGTCTGGCTTCAAGAGCAAGCTTGGCCCGGTATACAGCGTGCGTTACCACGTCTCTAACTACCAGCCAAGCCCAATGGTTCGGATGATGAAGGCGGACGCCGCGCCGGTTTCTGCTCAGGAAACCTACGAGCAGCCAACGATTCAGTTCGACGATCAGGTTGATGTGGTGTTCCAGCTGGAACCCGTTGCAGCACAGCCGAAACCTGCACAATAATCAATAGGCCG
Source organism: Enterobacter sp. 22499 (assembly GCF_052044815.1). NCBI lineage: Bacteria > Pseudomonadati > Pseudomonadota > Gammaproteobacteria > Enterobacterales > Enterobacteriaceae > Enterobacter > Enterobacter sp. 22499. The sequence continues at coordinate 104,050 of NZ_JBQENR010000009.1, forward strand.
GGTAAGGCGTAGCCGCCACCCGGCTTTTCATTTTAATCCTGTCTCAACACCTTATGTCCAAACGCCAGCAGCGCATCAGTCACGTTGCGCATCATGCGGCTTTCTGGCGCAAAACGGTGCCAGTACAGCATCCGGCGCTGATACAGCCCCGGCGTCAGGTCAATCAGCTCACCGCTTTTCAACTCTTTCTCAATCTGTAAATGCGGGATCATGCAGCAGGTGGTGCCCTGACGCGCCAGCTGCACAAAGGCTTCGGACGAGTTAACGATATGACACGGCACGCTGCCCGGCGGCAGGTCGAAGTTTTGCTGCAAAAACGCCTGGTGCATATCGTCCAGATGGTCGAACGCCACGGCAGGGGCTTTCAGCAGCGCGGCGCGGGTGACGCCATTCGGGAAGTAGCGCTCCGCAAAGGCTTTTGAACCGACAAACAGGTAGTCGAGCGCGCCCAGCTGATCGACAAGACAGCTTGGCAGGGCCTGAGGCTGGATACTGACCGCTCCAACCACTTCGCCGCGACGCAGGCGCTCCTGGGTGCGGGTTTCATCTTCGACCTGAAGATTCAGGCGGATAGGGGAGTCGGCCAGCACCGGCGCAAGGGCCGGCAGCAGCCAGGTCGCCAGACTGTCGGCGTTCACCGCCAGCGAGAGCAGCAGCGGCGTGGAACCCGTTTGTTCGTCACCCAGCCACTCGTCTTCCAGCAGTTCAACCTGACGCAGCAGGGCGAGAAGCTTTTGCCCTTGCTCCGTTGGGCGCGGCGGTACGGTACGCACCAGCAGCGGCTGCCCGAACATGTTTTCAAGCTGTTTGATACGCTGTGATACGGCGGACTGGGTGATGCACAGCTTTTGCGCTGCGCGCTCAAAGCCGCGTTCACGAATAACTGCATCAAGTGCCTGTAGTGTTCTGTAGTCCGGACGTTTCATTGCTCTGGCTGGCTCCTAAATTTTGCTTAATCTGCACTATGACACAATTTTCCCTTCCTGGCAGACGAAATCCATTCGACGTGTTCTATAATGCGCCCTGAGTTTTCACACCACAGGCAAAACGATCATGACGCAGGATGAACTGAAAAAAGCAGTAGGATGGGCCGCTCTCCAGTACGTACAGCCAGGGACCATTGTCGGTGTTGGTACGGGGTCAACGGCGGCGCACTTTATCGATGCACTGGGCACGATGAAGGGGCAGATCGAGGGCGCGGTTTCCAGCTCCGATGCGTCCACGGAAAAGCTGAAAAGCCTCGGCATTACCGTTTTCGATCTCAACGAAGTGGATCGTCTGGGTATTTACGTTGATGGCGCGGATGAAATCAACGGCCATATGCAGATGATCAAAGGCGGCGGCGCGGCGCTGACCCGTGAAAAGATCATCGCCTCCGTGGCGGACAAGTTCATCTGCATCGCGGATGCCTCCAAGCAGGTCGACATTCTGGGTAATTTCCCGCTGCCGGTTGAAGTGATCCCGATGGCGCGCAGTGCGGTTGCCCGTCAGCTGGTGAAGCTGGGCGGCCGTCCGGAATACCGTCAGGGCGTGGTCACCGACAACGGTAACGTCATCCTCGATGTTCACGGTCTGGAGATTCTCGACGCGATTGCGCTGGAAAACGCCATCAACGGCATTCCAGGCGTCGTCACCGTAGGGTTATTTGCCAACCGCGGCGCGGATGTGGCGCTGATCGGTACGGCTGACGGTGTGAAAACCATCGTAAAATGATCTGATGGGGGGAGTGCTCCCCCCGCTAAAAAATTTTTGAAAAGCTAAATTTGGTGACTTGTGTCACGCTTTTCCGCCTCTTTTGCCGATCCTGCCACGTTTGTAAATTTCCTCAGCATTTTACTCTGTCATTTTGCCCTGTATGACTTTTCTTCAGAGTGCCGACGCAAACGTTCATATTGCTGCAATAGTTTTTTTTGATATGTTGGCTACAGCGGATTTCAATCCAGCACAACATCAGTTCAGATAAAAACAGGGTCGGGGAAATGGCAAAGGTATCACTGGAGAAAGACAAGATTAAATTCCTGCTGGTCGAGGGCGTGCATCAGAAAGCGCTTGATAGCCTTCGTGCGGCGGGTTACACCAACATCGAATTTCACAAAGGCGCGCTGGACACGGAAGAGCTGAAAGCCGCCATCCGTGATGCCCACTTCATTGGCCTGCGATCCCGTACCCACCTGACTGAAGACGTGATTGCCGCGGCAGAAAAGCTGGTTGCTATTGGCTGTTTCTGCATCGGCACCAACCAGGTCGACCTGAACGCTGCCGCAAAACGCGGTATCCCGGTCTTTAACGCCCCGTTCTCTAACACCCGTTCCGTGGCGGAGCTGGTAATTGGCGAGCTGCTGCTGCTGCTGCGCGGTATCCCGGAAGCTAACGCCAAAGCGCACCGTGGCGTGTGGAACAAACTGGCCGCGGGCTCATACGAAGCCCGTGGTAAAAAGCTGGGTATCATCGGCTACGGCCACATCGGTACCCAACTGGGGATCCTGGCGGAATCGCTGGGGATGCACGTCTACTTCTACGATATCGAAAGCAAGCTGCCGCTGGGTAACGCGACGCAGGTACAGCATCTTTCTGACCTGCTGAACATGAGCGATGTGGTCAGCCTGCACGTGCCGGAAAACGCCTCCACCAAAAACATGATGGGCGCGGAAGAGCTGGCGCTGATGAAGCCGGGATCTCTGCTGATCAACGCCGCGCGTGGTACAGTGGTCGATATCCCTGCGCTGTGCGATGCGCTGAAGCGTAAGCATCTGGCGGGGGCGGCCATCGACGTGTTCCCGACGGAACCGGCCACCAACAGCGATCCGTTTAACTCTCCGCTGTGCGAATTCGACAACGTGATCCTGACGCCGCACATCGGCGGTTCTACTCAGGAAGCGCAGGAGAATATTGGTCTGGAAGTGGCGGGTAAGCTGAGCAAATATTCCGACAACGGTTCAACGCTTTCTGCGGTGAACTTCCCGGAAGTGTCTCTGCCGCTGCACGGCGGTCGTCGTCTGCTGCACATCCACGAAAACCGTCCTGGCGTGCTGACCGCCATCAACCAGATTTTTGCCGAGCAGAGCGTTAACATTGCCGCCCAGTATCTGCAAACCAACTCGCAGATGGGTTATGTGGTTATCGATATTGAAGCCGATGAAGATGTTGCTGAGAAAGCGCTGCAGAGCATGAAGGCCATACCGGGGACGATTCGCGCGCGTCTGTTGTATTGATGGTGCGGTCTGTGGTGTCGGGTGGCGGCTACGCCTTACCCGACCTACGTTGAGCTTTTGTAGGCCGGGTAAGCGTAAGCGCCACCCGGCTTTATGCTACCAAAGCCACGTTTTACCTGGCGTTACCACCGCAGGCAGCGGAATATCCCATTTCTCCACCGGCAAGGCTTCTACAGCCTGGCAATCATGCGCATACCCCACCGGCTGCAGCCCGTACTGCTGCCAGTTTTGCAGCGTCCTGTCGTAAAAACCGCCGCCCATACCTAAGCGCTGTCCTTGTTCATCAAACGCCACCAGCGGCGTAATCAGCACGTCCAGCTGTGACAGCGGGAGTACGTCGCGCACGTCGAGTTTGGGTTCGGTGATTTTCAGACGATTCACCACCAGCTCGCTGTGCGGATGGTAGTGCAGAAACAGCAGATTGCCCCGGCTGAACGGATGCAGTACCGGCAGGTAAACTTTTTTCCCGGCGCGCCAGAGCTGGTCGATAAGCGGCTGGGTGTCCAGTTCGCCGTCAAACGAGAGAAACAGCGCGACGGTGTTTGCCATCACCACGGGCGGATAGGCCATCATGCGGGCAGCAGCCTGCTGCGCAAAGTGTGCTTGTTGTTCGGACGTCAGGGCGCGACGACGCTGGCGAATGAGCTGACGGATGTCCTGGCGTGAAGCAGAAACTTCAGGGAATTGAGTCATGGTAGTCGGTAGAAGAAGAGAGAGGGAATCTCCGAGATGCCGCCGCAGGCTGTAACCCTTGAACCCTTGGTTCAAGGTGAATGTGTCGTCATAGTTTTAAGGCTTCTCGGACGAACCGAGCATGCTCACCAACCATGGAGCGCCACATTCTTGTGGTATGAAATATCGGCTCAGGGGACTGGCCCGCTTGCAAACATCTCAGAGAAATTTTGTCTTCACAGTTACTCTACCATAGTCAACTGTGAAGTGTTATTCAAACTTTGGTCCCGGTCTTTCGGGATTGCGACCTTGATCAAGCAACGCCTGTTCAATGGTCTGCTGGAGCATTTTAATGCGCTGCTCCATGCTAGCCGCGTAATCGCGGGTCTTCGCTTTTTCCTGAGTCAGTTCATAGCTGATGTTCAACGCGGCGATGAAAACCAGCTGCTCAGTATTTGTGACTCTAGTGCGTTCTTTGAGATCTTGCAACCGCTGATTCAAATCGTCCGCAGCCTGATTCAAAGCATCCCTTTGTTCAGGCGGACAATTCACTCGCAGTGAACGGCCAAAAATCTGGAGATCGACGGGTTGTGCAGACATGCCACCTTCCTGCTGATTGACTGCGCTGCCTTCGCTTACGGCCCCGGGGGCTGCGAAGGGGCGACACTATAGCTACCCTGATGTGAAGATACAAGCCCTTTTCTGGTATCACCAGGGTCCAAAGTGGTAGCATATCATGAAACTTCCCCCCTTTGACGACGAATGCTCATGTCTATACAGAACGAAATGCCTGGTTACAAGGATTTAAACCAGTTACTGAACCAGCAGGGAGTCGGTTTAACCCCTGCCGAAATGCACGGTCTGATCAGTGGCATGCTGTGCGGCGGAAACAGCGACAGCTCATGGCAGCCGCTGATCCACGACCTCACGAACGAAGGGCTGGCGTTTGGTCACGAGCTGGCGGAAGCGCTACGTAAAATGCACGCCGCCACCAGCGATTCGCTGGAAGACGATGGCTTCCTTTTTCAGCTTTATCTGCCTGAAGGTGACGACGTCAGCGTGTTCGATCGCGCCGATGCGCTGGCCGGCTGGGTAAACCACTACCTGCTGGGGCTGGGCGTCACGCAGCCTAAACTGGATAAAGTGACCGGCGAAGCGGGCGAGGCGATCGACGACCTGCGTAACATCGCCCAGCTCGGCTACGATGAAGACGAAGATCAGGAAGAGCTGGAAATGTCGCTTGAAGAGATTATCGAGTACGTGCGCGTGGCGGCACTGCTGTGCCACGACAACTTTACGCGCTCGCAGCCGACCGCACCGGAAGTTCGTAAGCCAACCTTACATTAAGAAAAATAACGCACAGGAGGGTGTCATGGTTATCTCAAGTCAAGAGTATTCGCGCCGCCGTCAGGCACTGCTGGCAAAAATGCAGCCGGGCAGCGCCGCGCTGATTTTTGCCGCGCCCGAAGTGACGCGCAGCGCCGACAGCGAATATCCCTATCGCCAGAGCAGCGATTTCTGGTATTTCACCGGCTTTAACGAGCCGGAAGCGGTACTGGTGCTGATTAAAAGCAATGACACCCACAACCACAGCGTGATTTTCAACCGCGTGCGCGACCTGACGGCTGAAATCTGGTTTGGTCGCCGCCTGGGCCAGGAGGCCGCACCGGCGACGCTGGGCGTTGACCGCGCGCTGGCGTTTAGCGAAATCAACCAGCAGCTCTATCAGCTGCTTAACGGTCTCGACGTGCTCTATCACGCGCAGGGCGAATATGCCTACGCCGATGAGATTGTCTTCACCGCGCTGGATAAGCTGCGCAAAGGCTCGCGGCAGAACCTGTCCGCGCCTGCCACGCTGACGGACTGGCGTCCGATAGTGCATGAGATGCGCCTGTTTAAGTCTGAAGAAGAGCTGAACGTGATGCGCCGCGCGGGCGAAATCAGCGCGCTGGCGCACACCCGCGCGATGGAGAAATGCCGCCCCGGGATGTTCGAATACCAGCTGGAAGGCGAAATTCACCACGAATTTAACCGCCACGGCGCGCGCTTTCCGTCCTACAACACTATTGTCGGCGGCGGGGAAAACGGCTGCATTCTGCACTACACCGAAAACGAAAGCGCGCTGCGCGACGGCGATCTGGTGCTGATTGACGCCGGTTGCGAATATCAGGGCTATGCGGGCGACATCACGCGTACCTTCCCGGTGAACGGCAAGTTTTCGCCAGCGCAGCGGGCGATTTATGACATCGTTCTCGAATCTCTCGAGACGGCGCTGACGCTGTATCGCCCAGGCACCTCCATTCAGGAGGTGACCGGTGAGGTGGTGCGCATCATGATTAACGGGCTGGTTAAGCTTGGGATCCTCAAAGGGGATGTCGACACCCTGATTACCGAGAATGCTCACCGCCCGTACTTTATGCACGGCCTGAGCCACTGGCTGGGGCTGGACGTGCACGACGTGGGCGCGTACGGCCCTGAACGCTCGCGCGTGCTTGAACCGGGCATGGTGCTGACCGTCGAGCCGGGCCTGTACATCGCGCCGGATGCCGACGTGCCTGAAGAGTATCGTGGGATTGGCATTCGTATTGAAGACGACATCGTCATCACCGAAACCGGCAACGAAAACCTGACCGCGAGCGTGGTGAAAAAAGCGGACGATATCGAGGCGCTGATGGCAGCGGCGCGCGTATGAGCGTGATTATTGTTGGCGGCGGCATGACCGGCGCCACGCTGGCGTTAGCCATCTCGCATTTGACGAAGGGGCAGCTTCCGGTGCATCTGGTTGAAGCCGTCGCGCCGCAGGCGAAGAATCACCCTGGGTTTGATTCCCGCGCCATTGCCCTGGCGCAGGGCACCTGCCAGCAGCTATCCCGCATTGGCATCTGGCAGGCCATCGCCGACTGCGCTACCGCCATTAATACCGTGCACGTGAGCGATCGCGGTCATGCCGGGTTTGTGACGCTGGATGCCCATGATTACCGTATTGACGCGTTGGGTCAGGTCGTTGAACTGCACGATATTGGCCTGCGCCTGTTCCGCCTGTTGCAGGACGCGCCGGGCGTCACGTTGCACTGCCCGGCACGCGTTGCCAGCTTCACCCGCAGTGAAGACGCGGTCAGCGTAACGCTGGACAATGGCACCGTGCTTGACGGACAGCTTCTGGTGGCGGCTGACGGGTCGCGCTCGGCGCTCGGCACCCAGTGCGGCGTAGAGTGGCGGCAGCAGCCTTACGGGCAGGTCGCGGTCATCGCGAACGTCTCGACCGCAGCAGAACACAACGGCCGGGCGTTTGAGCGCTTCACCCAGCACGGCCCGCTGGCGATGCTGCCGATGACGGGCGGGCGCTGCTCGCTGGTCTGGTGCCACCCGCAGGAAAAGGCCGAAGAGGTTAAATCCTGGTCCGACGAACGTTTTTGTACCGAGCTGCAGAAAGCCTTTGGCTGGCGGCTGGGGCGTATTACCCATGCCGGGAAACGTGCGGTCTATCCACTGTCGTTAACCACGGCATCACAGTCTGTTTCTCACCGCGTGGCGCTGGTCGGCAACGCGGCGCAAACCCTCCACCCCATCGCCGGTCAGGGCTTTAACCTTGGCCTGCGGGATGTGATGAGCCTGGCCGAAACGCTTTCGCAGGCGTGGAGCGAACAAAAAGACTGTGGCGCTTACCCGGTGCTAAGCCATTACCAGACGCGACGTCAGGCCGATAAAGAGGCGACAATTGGCGTCACCGATGGTTTAGTCCATCTCTTTGCCAATCGCTGGGCGCCGCTGGTTGTTGGCCGCAACCTCGGGCTGATGGCGATGGAACTGTTCATTCCGGCACGTGACGTGCTGGCGCAGCGGACCCTGGGTTGGGTCGCGCGTTAAGGAGTTATCACTGTGCAAAATGTTGATGTTGCCATCGTTGGCGGCGGAATGGTTGGGCTGGCGCTGGCCTGTGGATTACAGGGCAGCGGCCTGCGCGTGGCCGTGCTGGAGCAAAAGCAGCCCCAGCCTGTCGCATCAGATGCCCCGCCGGAACTCCGCGTGTCGGCGATTAACGCGGCCAGCGAAAAGCTTTTGACGCGTCTCGGCGTCTGGTCAGATATCGTCGCCCAGCGCGCCAGCTGCTATCACGGCATGGAAGTGTGGGACAAAGACAGCTTTGGCCATATTGCCTTTGATGATGAAAGCATGGGCTATAGCCATCTGGGGCACATCGTTGAAAACGCGGTGATCCACCACGCGCTGTGGCAGAAAGCAGAGCAGTGCAGCGACGTGACGCTGGTTGCGCCTGCGCAGATCCAGCAGGTGGCCTGGGGCGAAAACGAGGCGTTTATCACCCTGCAAAGCGGCGACATGCTGACCGCGCGTCTGGTGGTTGGTGCCGACGGCGCTAACTCCTGGCTGCGCAACAAGGCCGATATCCCGCTAACGTACTGGGATTACCGCCATCATGCGATGGTGGCAACGATCCGTACTGAAGAGCCGCACGGCGGCATTGCGCGGCAGATTTTCCACAACGACGGCATACTGGCGTTCCTGCCGCTTGCCGATCCGCACCTGTGCTCGATTGTCTGGTCCCTGGTGCCGGAGAAAGCGCAGCAGATGCAGGATGCGACGCCGGAGGCCTTTAACCAGGCGCTGTGCGTGGCGTTTGATAACCGCCTTGGCCTGTGCACGCTTGAAAGCGAGCGGCTGGTTTTCCCGTTAACCGGCCGCTACGCGCGTCAGTTTGCGGCGCACCGCCTGGCGCTGGTGGGGGATGCGGCCCATACCATTCATCCGCTGGCCGGGCAGGGCGTTAACCTCGGCTTTATGGACGCGGCGGAACTGGTGGAAGAACTGCGTCGCCTGCACCGTGAAGGTAAAGATATCGGCCAGCATCTGTATCTGCGTCGCTACGAGCGCAGCCGCAAGCACAGTGCGGCGATGATGCTGGCAGGAATGCAGGGCTTCCGCGAGCTGTTTGCCGGGGCAAATCCGGCGAAAAAACTGCTGCGCGATATCGGCCTCAAGCTGGCCGACACCCTTCCCGGCGTCAAACCTCAACTTCTTCGTCAGGCAATGGGTCTTAACGATCTTCCCGACTGGTTACGCTAACCTCGATCCCCGTCACACTTTATTTTCCCGGCCTCTGCGCCGGGGAATTCCCCTCGTTTGAAATATTCTAATTCCACGCCATTTTTCGCATTAGTTATTCTCATGTCGTGATTTTTACGTGACGGAAATTCGGCCCATTTTTCCGCATGAAATATCACCATGTGCTAAATCCTGTTAGATTATTGTTAATTTTGTGCGGGGTTAATCGCATTTTTCCAGTGAATAACTCTGTAGGCTTTTCAGCGTTTTTGGGTCATAAGCTAATGTGATGACCCGTTTTACCTTATGGTTAACCGCCGGTTTCGGTGGTAAGTTCAGGTAAAAGAGAACGTTTGCGTCGGCATTCGGGAACGAGGCCGATACCGGGTTTCACGGTGAATTTTTCAACGAGGACAAGATGGCTCAACAGACTCCTTTGTACGAACAGCACGTGTTATGCGGCGCCCGCATGGTGGACTTCCATGGCTGGATGATGCCGCTGCACTACGGCTCGCAGATTGATGAGCACCACGCGGTGCGCACCGATGCCGGTATGTTCGACGTGTCCCACATGACGATTGTCGATCTGCGCGGTAGCCGCACCCGGGAGTTTTTGCGTTATCTGCTGGCAAACGACGTCGCCAAACTGAAGACGCCGGGTAAAGCGCTCTATACCGGCATGCTGAATGCCTCGGGCGGCGTGATTGACGACCTTATCGTCTACTACTTCACTGAAGATTTCTTCCGCCTCGTTGTAAACTCCGCCACCCGCGAAAAAGACCTCTCCTGGATCACCCAACACGCCGAACCTTATGCCATCGACATCACCGTGCGTGACGATCTGTCGCTGATCGCCGTGCAGGGACCAAACGCGCAGGCAAAAGCCGCCTCTCTCTTTAACGACGAGCAGCGCACCGCCACCGAAGGCATGAAGCCGTTCTTCGGCGTGCAGGCGGGGGATCTGTTTATCGCCACCACCGGCTATACCGGTGAAGCGGGCTACGAAATTGCGATGCCGAACGAGAAAGCTGCCGATTTCTGGCGTGCGCTGGTAGAAGCGGGCGTGAAGCCTGCGGGCCTGGGCGCGCGCGATACGCTGCGTCTGGAAGCGGGCATGAACCTCTACGGTCAGGAAATGGATGAAGGCGTCTCTCCGCTGGCGGCTAACATGGGCTGGACCATCGCGTGGGAACCGGCTGACCGTGATTTTATTGGCCGTGAAGCGCTGGAGATGCAGCGCGAGAAGGGCACCGAACAGCTGGTGGGACTGGTGATGAAGGAAAAAGGCGTGCTGCGCGGCGAGCTGCCGGTGCGCTTTACCGATGCTGACGGCAATCATCGCGAAGGCGTGATCACCAGCGGAACCTTCTCCCCGACGCTGGGCTACAGTATTGCACTGGCACGCGTGCCGGCAGGCATTGGCGAAACGGCGGTGGTGCAGATCCGCAACCGCGAAATGCCGGTCAACGTGACCAAACCGATTTTTGTTCGCGCCGGTAAGCCGGTCGCCTAACTATTTTTATCAGGAGAACTTCAATGAGCAATGTGCCAGCAGAACTGAAATACAGCAAAGAACACGAGTGGCTGCGCAAAGAGGCGGACGGCACTTACACCGTAGGGATCACCGAGCACGCGCAGGAGCTGCTGGGCGACATGGTGTTTGTTGACCTGCCTGACGTGGGCACGACCGTTAGCGCGGGCGACGACTGCGCCGTGGCGGAGTCCGTAAAAGCGGCGTCTGACATCTACGCACCGGTAAGCGGTGAGATTGTTGCGGTCAACGACGCGCTGAGCGATTCGCCAGAGCTGGTCAACAGCGAGCCTTATGAAGGCGGCTGGATCTTCAAGATCAAAGCCAGCGACGAATCGCAAGTTGCCGCGCTGCTGGATGCAACCGCGTACGAAGCACTACTGGAAGACGAATAACGTTGTGCCGGATGGCGCTGCGCTTATCCGGCTTACAGGGCCCGGTAAGCGGTAGCGCCACCGGGCAACAGCGTTACAGATAACTACGATTCACTGCACGTATCAGGAACCATCGCTCATGACACAGACTTTAAGCCAGCTTGAAAACCGTGGCGCCTTCATTGAACGTCACATTGGGCCGGATGCTCAGCAACAGCAGGAGATGCTGAAGACGGTTGGCGCGGATTCATTAGACGCACTGATCGGCCAGATTGTGCCAAAAGACATCCAGCTTGCCACGCCGCCTCAGGTAGGGGAAGCCACCACGGAGTTCGCCGCGCTGGCGGAGCTGAAGGCTATTGCAGGCCTCAACAAGCGCTATAAGTCTTACATTGGCATGGGCTACACCAACGTGCAGTTACCGCCGGTTATCCTGCGCAACATGCTGGAAAACCCGGGCTGGTACACCGCTTACACCCCTTATCAGCCAGAAGTCTCCCAGGGGCGTCTGGAAGCGCTGCTGAACTTCCAGCAGGTGACGCTGGATCTGACCGGTATGGATATCGCTTCCGCCTCTCTGCTGGATGAAGCGACCGCCGCTGCCGAAGCGATGGCGATGGCAAAACGCGTAAGCAAGCTGAAAAATGCTAACCGCTTCTTCGTGGCGGCGGACGTGCATCCCCAGACGCTGGACGTGGTGCGCACCCGTGCAGAAACCTTCGGTTTTGAGGTGATCGTCGACGACGCCGACAAAGTGCTGGATCACCAGGACGTCTTCGGCGTGCTGCTGCAGCAGGTGGGTACCACCGGCGAAGTTCACGACTACGGCGCGCTGATTGCCGAGCTGAAATCCCGCAAAGTGGTTGTCAGCGTTGCCGCCGATTTTATGGCGCTGGTGCTGCTGACGGCGCCGGGCAAACAGGGCGCGGATATTGTCTTCGGCTCCGCGCAGCGCTTCGGAGTGCCGATGGGCTACGGCGGCCCGCACGCGGCGTTCTTCGGCGCGAAAGATGAATTCAAACGCTCCATGCCAGGCCGTATCATTGGCGTGTCAAAAGATGCTGCCGGTAATACCGCGCTGCGCATGGCGATGCAGACCCGCGAGCAGCATATCCGCCGCGAGAAAGCGAACTCCAACATCTGTACTTCCCAGGTACTGCTGGCAAACATCGCCAGCCTGTATGCGGTATTCCACGGTCCGGCTGGCCTGAAGCGCATTGCCAGCCGCATTCACCGCCTGGCCGATATTCTGGCCTGCGGCCTGCAGCAGAAGGGCCTCAAGCTGCGCCACGCGCACTACTTCGACACCCTGTGCGTGGAAGTGGCAGACAAAGCCGCCGTGCTGGCGCGCGCGAATGCAGCAGAAATCAACCTGCGCAGCGACATCCACAACGCGGTCGGCATTACGCTGGATGAAAGCACCACTCGCGACGATATCCTGAGCCTGTTCAGCGTGTTGCTGGGCGACGCACACGGTCTGGACGTTGATACGCTCGACAAAGAGGTCGCGCTCGACAGCCGCTCCATTCAGGAAAGCATGCTGCGCAATGACGCGATCCTGACTCACCCGGTGTTCAATCGCTATCACAGCGAAACCGAGATGATGCGCTATATGCACTCTCTGGAGCGCAAGGATCTGGCGCTGAACCAGGCGATGATCCCGCTGGGCTCCTGCACCATGAAGCTGAACGCCGCGGCAGAGATGATCCCGATTACCTGGCCTGAATTCTCCGAACTGCACCCGTTCTGCCCGCCAGAACAGGCGGAAGGCTATCACATGATGATCAACCAGCTTTCAGACTGGCTGGTGAAGCTGACCGGTTATGACGCGCTCTGCATGCAGCCGAACTCCGGCGCGCAGGGTGAATACGCGGGCCTGCTGGCGATCCGTCACTATCACGAAAGCCGTAACGAAGGCCACCGCGATATCTGCCTGATCCCAAGCTCCGCCCACGGCACCAACCCGGCCTCAGCCCAGATGGCGGGCATGGAAGTGGTGGTGGTCGCGTGCGATAAGAACGGCAACATCGATTTGGCCGACCTGCGTGCGAAAGCCGAGCAGGCGGGCGACAAGCTCTCCTGCATCATGGTGACCTACCCGTCCACCCACGGCGTGTACGAAGAGACCATCCGTGAAGTGTGCGAAGTGGTGCACCAGTTTGGCGGTCAGGTATACCTCGACGGCGCGAACATGAACGCTCAGGTGGGCATTACCTCTCCGGGCTTTATCGGCGCGGACGTGTCGCACCTGAACCTGCATAAAACCTTCTGCATTCCGCACGGCGGTGGCGGCCCGGGCATGGGACCAATCGGCGTGAAAGCGCACCTGGCGCCGTTTGTGCCGGGGCACAGCGTGGTGCAGATTGAAGGCATGCTGACCCGTCAGGGCGCGGTCTCTGCGGCCCCGTTCGGTAGCGCATCAATCCTGCCAATCAGCTGGATGTACATCCGCATGATGGGCGCGGAAGGGCTGAAGCAGGCGAGCCAGGTGGCTATTCTGAACGCCAACTACATTGCGACTCGCCTGAAGTCTGCCTTCCCGGTGCTCTATACCGGCCGCGACGGTCGCGTGGCGCACGAGTGCATTCTGGATATTCGTCCGCTGAAAGAGCAGACCGGCATCAGCGAGCTGGATATCGCCAAGCGTCTGATCGACTACGGCTTCCACGCGCCAACCATGTCGTTCCCGGTTGCGGGGACGCTGATGGTGGAGCCGACCGAGTCTGAAAGCAAAGCCGAGCTGGACCGCTTTATCGACGCGATGCTGGCCATCCGCATGGAGATCGACCGTGTGCAGGACGGCGAATGGACGCTGGAAGATAACCCGCTGGTCAACGCCCCGCACACCCAGCACGAGATGGTGGCAGAGTGGAACCACGGTTACTCCCGCGAGCTGGCGGTCTTCCCGGCAGGCGTGGCAAACAAATACTGGCCGACCGTGAAGCGTCTTGATGACGTTTACGGCGACCGTAATCTGTTCTGCTCCTGCGTGCCGATGAGCGAATACCAGTAAGTATTTGCCATACTGTAGGCCGGGTAAGCGTAAGCGCCACCCGGCTTTTTTTTATCTGGAGGTTGTGAATGGCAATTGCACTGGTCACCGGCGCGAGCCGGGGCATTGGGAAAGCCACCGCGCTGCAGCTGGCACGTGAAGGCTACACCGTGGCGGTGAACTATTACCACAACATTAAAGCCGCGACGGACGTTATCAATCAGATCGTTGAGGCCGGCGGTAAAGCGTTTGCCGTGCGTGCGGACATCAGCGATGAAGCTCAGGTGCTGGCGATGTTTGACAGCATCGATCGTGAAGGTGAGCCGCTTCGCGCGCTGGTCAATAATGCAGGCATTCTGTTTGAGCAATCCACCATTGAGAATCTGTCCGCAGAGCGCATTAACCGCGTGCTGGCGACCAACGTCACGGGCTACTTCCTCTGCTGTCGTGAAGCGGTGAAACGCATGTCCACCAAGCATGGCGGCAAGGGCGGGGCGATTGTGAATGTCTCTTCCGCCGCGTCTCGTCTGGGCGCGCCGGGTGAGTATGTCGATTACGCTGCTTCCAAAGGCGCGGTAGATTCGCTGACAACCGGGCTATCGCTGGAGGTGGCGGCGCAGGGCATTCGCGTGAACTGCGTGCGGCCTGGGCTGATTTATACCGATATCCATGCTTCCGGCGGAGAGCCGGGGCGAGTGGATCGCGTGAAATCGCTACTGCCGATGCAGCGCGGCGGCCAGCCGGAAGAGGTGGCGCAGGCGATTGTCTGGCTGCTGAGCGAGAAGGCGTCTTACGTGACGGGCAGTTTTATCGAGCTGGCTGGCGGGAAGTAAACCCCTCATCCTAACCCTCTCCCCAAAGGGGAGAGGGAACGGCGCCCGGCGTTAAAGTTTCTCGCCGTTGCTGGCAATCACGCCTTTATACCACTCGAAGCTCTTCTTACGGGAGCGCGACATGTCGCCCGTGCCGTCGTCGTGCTTGTTGACGTAGATAAAGCCGTAGCGCTTGCTGTACTGACCGGTGGTGAACGACACGCAGTCGATGCAGCCCCACGGCGTATAGCCCATCAAATCCACGCCATCGTGCGTGACGGCTTTGATCATCTCTTCCACGTGGGCACGCAGATAGTCGATGCGATAGTCATCGTTGATGCTGCCGTCTTCTTCCACCTTATCGTAGGCGCCGAAGCCGTTTTCAACGATAAACAGCGGCTTCTGGTAACGCTCGTACAGTTCGCACAGGGAATAACGCAGGCCCACCGGGTCAATCTGCCAGCCCCAGTCGGACGCCTTCACGTGCGGGTTCGGCACGCTGCCTTCGAAGCCGGAAATGGCGTCACCTGTGCCGCCTTCCGCCTTCACCGCGTTGGTCATGTAGTAGCTGAAGCCTAAGTAGTCGCAGGTACCTTCACGCAGGATCTGCTCGTCGCCCGCCTCCATTTTGATGGAAAAGCCGCGGCGCTCCCACTCGTTCAGCACGTAGGACGGGTAGTAACCACGCAGCTGGACGTCGGTAAAGACATAGCGCTCGCGCATGGATTCCTGGGCGAACATCACGTCTTCAGGCTTGCAGGAGAACGGATAGAGCGCCACCATCGCCAGCATGCAGCCGACTTTCATCTCCGGGTTGATGCGGCGCGCGGCTTTCACCGCCAGGGCGCTGGCCACAAACTGGTGGTGCAGCACCTGGTACATGGTCTCTTCCGGGTTGTCATGTTCGGTGTAGACCACGCCCGAGCAGCAGTAGCCGAACAGCGGGGCGCGCCAGTTGCGCTGGTTGTTGATTTCGTTGAAGGTCATCCAGTATTTGACCTTGTGCTTGTAGCGCTCAAACACCACTTCCGCGAAGCGCACGAAGAAATCGACCACTTTGCGGTTGGTCCAGCTACCGTACTCCTGCACCAGGTGCAGCGGCATTTCGAAGTGGGAGAGGGTGATCACCGGTTCGATGTTGTACTTCAGCAGTTCATCGAACATGTCGTCGTAAAACTTCAGCCCTTCTTCGTTTGGCTGCGTTTCGTCACCTTTCGGGAAGATGCGCGTCCAGGCGATAGAGGTACGGAAACACTTGAAGCCCATCTCGGCAAATAGCTTGATGTCTTCTTTATAGTGGCCGTGGAAGTCGATGGCTTCGTGGTTTGGGTAGTATTTACCCGGCACCACTTCCTGCGTGATTTCGCGCGGCACGCCGTGTGCGCCGCCGGTCAGCACGTCGCAAATGCTTGGCCCTTTGCCGCCTTTGTTCCAGCCGCCTTCAACCTGATGAGCGGCAACCGCGCCGCCCCATAAAAAATCTTTCGGTAAGGTTATTTTTTTCATCGCTGCTATTCTCAATAAATGGCTTATTGGCATTGAGTCTAGCAAAGCGAAATTGAATGTCACGATATAACAATTTGCGAAAATTGTGATTTGTCACATCGAAAAAACATGGTGTTTTATTCCGTCAGTTTTTTCGCCAGCTTGCGTCCGAGAGATTCCAGAATATAAATGACGGGAATTTGCGTGGTGATATCGTAGACGCCGCCAATTCGCGTCTGGGGAACGTGCCAGGAGAGATTAAAGTCCGCCAGTTTTGCCAGGCGAGAGTGCTCGTGGCTGGTGATAGAGAGCACCTTGCAGTGATGCAGGCTGAACTGGCTGGCGAAGCGCAGGATCTCCTCGGTTTCGCCCGAGACGGAGAGCACAATCGCCAGCGCATTTTTCGCCATATCATTGGTGACCGGGAAATAAGGGTCATCAATATGATTACTGAATTTACCAATATTTGAAAAGAAGCGTGCGCCATATTTGGCCAAAGAGCCTGACGTACCCGCCCCGACAAATATAATTCGCTCGGAAGACAAAATGATATTTACCGCGTCATTTAATAGCGCGTCGAACTCTTCATTATTCACGCTTTTAAAGAAGCTGATAATTTCGCTGGCGCCGAAATTCGCCTGCTGGGGCTCGTTCTGCTCAAGATAGAGCTTAAAGCGCACGCGAAATTCAGAATACCCTTCGCAGTTGAGCTTGCGGCAAAAGCGCAGGATAGTGGTGGTTGAGACGCCGGCCGCATCCGCCAGCTCGCGGATGGTCATGTACATCACTTTGTCCCGGTTTTTGATGACATAGTTGTAGACCATCATTTCCAGGTTATTGAGACTGGCAATGGCGGAGTGGGTGAACATACTCACAGTGGCAAAACTCTCATTCAGACCTCATTTATCCATCATATCATGCAGCCAGACGGCAGGAGCCAATTTTATGCCATTGATTAGTAACGCTTAAATTTTTATGTGAACAAATGTCAGGTGAATTTTTCGTTTATGTTTTTGATTTTTATTATAAAAATTTACTTTAAAATTATTTTAGCTAACAGGTGTTCACTGGAATCATTCTCAGTTAGCATAGTCATGCGATGAATAATCATCTTAGTTTTCCCGGAGTTTAGTATGGCGAGCAGACCATTAATCGCACAGGGATATTCGCTGGCTGAGGAAGTAGCCAACAGCATCAGCCACGGCATTGGCCTGGTGTTTGGGATTGTCGGTTTAGTGTTATTGCTGGTACAGGCGGTGGATACCAATGCCAGCGCGATGGCCATTACCAGCTATAGCCTGTATGGC
Source organism: Enterobacter sp. 22499 (assembly GCF_052044815.1). NCBI lineage: Bacteria > Pseudomonadati > Pseudomonadota > Gammaproteobacteria > Enterobacterales > Enterobacteriaceae > Enterobacter > Enterobacter sp. 22499. Next base: position 121,496 of record NZ_JBQENR010000009.1, read on the forward strand.
GGAAGTATGATCCTGCTGTTCCTGGCCTCGACGCTCTATCACGCGATTCCGCATCAGCGGGCCAAAATATGGCTTAAGAAATTTGACCACTGCGCTATCTATCTGCTGATTGCGGGTACCTATACGCCTTTCCTGCTGGTGGGGCTAAACTCACCGCTGTCGCGCGGCCTGATGATTGTTATCTGGAGCCTGGCGCTGCTGGGGATCCTGTTTAAGCTGACCATTGCGCACCGGTTTAAAGTGTTGTCGCTGGTCACCTATCTGACGATGGGCTGGCTGTCGCTGATTGTGGTGTATCAGCTGGCGATTAAGCTGGCGGTCGGCGGGGTAACGCTGCTGGCGGTGGGCGGTGTGGTCTACTCGCTGGGGGTTATTTTCTACGTCTGCAAGCGCATTCCATACAACCATGCCATCTGGCACGGCTTTGTGCTGGGTGGCAGCGTGTGCCACTTTTTGGCGATTTATTTGTACGTGGGGCAGGTTTAGTTTGTTGTCGGGTGGCGGCTTCGCCTTACCCGACCTGGATTTGCACCCGTAGGCCCGGTAAGCGCAGCGCCACCGGGCGATAGAGCATCACTCTTCCAGTGAATACGGTAGCGGCTCAATACTCAACGTATTCGCGTCGTCGCGCACACGGAACACGCTGTCCGCTTCCATGTCGTTGTTCATTACAGCCTGTACCAAAAGACGGCCATCGTCCAGCTGGACTGCGGCTAACACGGTACCGGTGCGGCGCCAGTTGTCGCCCATCTTCAGTTCTAAGTCTTCTCCTGCTTCCGGTACGCGGCTGGCATGGCCTGCCAGTGTCCACAACGCGCGTTTGTTTGCCCCACGGAATTTTGCACGCGCGACCATTTCCTGACCGGTGTAGCAGCCTTTTTTAAAGCTGATGCCCCCCAGCGCCTGCAGGTTAGTTGCCTGAGGAATAAACTGCGCGCTGTTGGCTGCGTCAATTACCGGCAGACCCGCTTCGATGTTCAGCGCCAGCCACTGCTGGCTGTTGTTGAGCTGCGCTTCGCCGCGCAGCGCCTCGGTCACACGTTCGGCTGTTGCGGCATCCGTGACTAACAGGAAGCGCTCTGCCGGGTGTTCAAACCACAGGATGGAAGTTGCGCCCTCGCTGACCACCTGTTTTTCTGCATCCGGCAGTTCAGCAAACAGGTTTTTCAGCGCCGCACGCGCCTGGAAGCCCGCCACGCCCAGCAGAACATGTTCATCGTCCGGGGCGATGGTGACTTTGGAAAAGACCGCGTATTTTTTCAGTTCTTTGAGCTGCGCATCGCGCAGGCTACGGCGCTCAATAAAGGCAAAACCGTCCTGACGGCGGAAGAGACGCAGGTTGCTCCACATTTTGCCCTTAGGATCGCAGTGCGCGGCCAGCAGATGCTGGTGTTCAGTCAACTGCGCAACATCCGCAGTCACCTGACCCTGCAAGTATTTTTCGGCGTCGGCGCCGGAGAGGGTTGCCAGCGCCCAGTCATCAAGAGAAATAAGCGTCAGCGGCAGACGCGCAGAGGCGGCGGGCTGGCGAGGAGAAAATGGTGTAAAGGCCATAACGGTATCCTGAATTGCTTAACGCTTTGATAATGCCTAATGGTAAAAGAGCCTGCAGGCATTGCAAGCGCTTTCAGCAGACCATTTGTGCCATAAACGGGTTATGCGTAGCGCTACGCAAAATAGTGTAATCCGCTGTCTATGTAGGGATTATTCTGGAAGCCAGCTCGTCAAACGCAATATTCCAGTAATGAAACGGTCAAAAACACGTTACACTAGCTGGTGTCCCCGTAGAGAAATTAAGAACAGATAACGGGGTACCGACTGTGCCAAACGTAATGCAGGAAACTGAACATGGATATTAACAACAAGGCCCGTATTCACTGGGCATGCCGACGCGGAATGCGTGAACTTGATATTTCCATCATGCCTTTCTTCGAATATGAGTACGACAGCTTAAGCGATGATGATAAGCGTCTGTTTGTTCGCCTGCTTGAGTCTGACGATCCGGATTTATTCAACTGGCTGATGAACCACGGCAAACCCGCCGACACCGAGTTGCAACGGATGGTGCAATTAATTCAAACACGGAATCGGGAACGTGGTCCTGTGGCAATCTGATCTTCGCGTCTCGTGGCGCTCGCAGTGGATGTCTTTATTGCTCCACGGGCTGGTTGCGGCCATCGTTTTACTCATGCCGTGGCCGCTCAGCTATACGCCGCTGTGGCTGCTATTACTTTCGTTTGTTGTTTTTGACAGCGTACGCAGCCAGCGTCGCATTAACGCGCGTCAGGGCGAGATCAAGCTGCTGATGGATTCCCGCCTGCGCTGGCAGGGAAAAGAGTGGGATATTCTCGGTGTGCCCTGGATGCTTAACGCCGGGATGATGTTACGGTTACGCAAAGTGGGGGGCGGACGTTGCCAGCACCTATGGCTGGCGGCGGACAGTATGGACGCATCAGAATGGCGGGATCTGCGCCGGATGTTGCTGCAACAGCCGACGCAGGAGTAACGCGCGTTAGCTGAATTTTTCTGCCATTTCGCCAAGGATCTGCTCGCACCAGGCCTGCAGGCGCTCGTCGCTGAGATCGTACTGATTGGTTTCATCCAGCGCGAGCCCGACAAATAGCTCGCCGTCGGCAATAATCGGCTTTTTACTGGTGAATTCATACCCTTCGGTTGGCCAGTAGCCGATAAATGCCGCCCCTTTTGGTGCCAGCTTATCGTGCAGCATGCCGAGTGCGTCCAGGAACCATTCGCCGTAGCCTAACTGGTCACCCATGCCGTACATCGCAATAATTTTACCGTCGAAATTGACTGAATCGAGCTGATCCCAGATGGCTTCCCAGTCTTCCTGTATCTCACCAAAGTCCCAGGTTGGGATGCCCAGAATCAGCACATCGTACTGCTCCATCAAGGTGACCGAGTCATCTTTCAGGTTATGCAACGTCACCAGTTCCGGGCCAATGATGTCGCGAATTTTCTCCGCCGCCATTTCGGTGTAGCAGGTGCTGGAACCATAGAACAGACCAATATTCATCGCGTAACTATCTCAATTCTTGCTATGACTTTGCGCGTAGTGTACCAGAAACCGGTCGCAATCAGGCATAATGGCCTGACTGCAAAATCAAAGGGGCTGATGTGGAAAAGGATCTCGCACTCGTTGAACAGTTTCTCGACGCGCTGTGGCTAGAGAAAAATCTGGCCGAGAATACCCTCAGTGCCTACCGGCGCGATCTTACCATGCTGGTGGAGTGGCTGGCGCGTCGGGAGCTATCGCTTGCGAGCGCGCAAAGCGACGACCTGCAGGCGCTGCTCGCTGAACGCGTAGAAGGGGGGTACAAAGCCACCAGCTCTGCACGCTTGCTCAGCGCAATGCGTCGGCTTTTCCAGCATCTTTATCGGGAGAAGATTCGCGAAGACGATCCCAGCGCGCTGCTGGCGTCCCCGAAACTCCCGCAGCGGCTGCCGAAAGATCTCAGCGAAGCACAAGTTGAGAGATTATTACAGTCACCGGCTGTTGACCTGCCGCTGGAGTTACGCGATAAAGCCATGCTTGAGCTATTGTATGCTACCGGCTTGCGCGTTTCGGAACTGGTTGGCCTGACGATGAGCGACATCAGCCTGCGTCAGGGCGTGGTGCGCGTCATCGGTAAAGGAAACAAGGAAAGGCTGGTTCCGCTGGGAGAAGAGGCGGTTTACTGGCTGGAGACGTATCTTGAGCATGGCCGCCCCTGGCTGCTCAATGGCGCGTCTATCGACGTCCTGTTTCCGAGCCAGCGCGCGCAGCAGATGACGCGACAAACGTTCTGGCATCGCATCAAGCATTACGCCACACTGGCGGGTATAGACAGTGAAAAGCTTTCGCCGCACGTATTGCGTCACGCCTTCGCGACGCATCTGTTAAACCACGGCGCAGATTTACGCGTGGTGCAGATGCTGCTGGGACACAGCGATCTTTCAACGACGCAAATTTACACCCATGTCGCGACGGAACGCCTGCGGCAGCTACACCAACAGCACCACCCTCGTGCGTGAGTGCCGACAAATTGTAACAGGATCAATTATGAAAAAGTCTTTCGCGCTGTTCACCCTGCTGGCAGCCTCATTTACCGGCTTCGCCCATGCGGATGACGCCGCCATCAAACAGTCTCTGGCTAAGCTTGGCGTCACCAGCAGCGACATCCAGCCTGCGCCGGTTGCCGGTATGAAAACCGTACTGACCAACAGCGGCGTGCTGTACGTCACCGAAGATGGCAAACACTTTATTCAGGGACCGCTGTACGACGTGAGCGGCGCGCAGCCGGTGAACGTCACCAACCAGCTGCTGATGAAAAACCTGAACGCGCTCGAAAAAGAGATGATCGTCTATAAAGCGGCGCAGGAAAAACATGTGATTACCGTCTTCACCGACATCACCTGTGGCTACTGCCACAAGCTGCATGAACAGATGAAAGACTATAACGCGCTGGGCATTACCGTGCGTTACCTGGCCTTCCCGCGCGCAGGCGTACAGAGCAAGCCAGAGCAGGACATGAAAGCGATCTGGTGTGCCAAAGACCGCAACAAAGCGTTTGATGACGCGATGAACGGTAAAGATGTTAAGCCTGCTTCCTGCGACATCGACATTGCTAACCACTACGCGCTGGGCGTGCAGTTTGGCGTGAGCGGTACGCCAGCGATTGTCCTGAGTAACGGCTATGTTGTTCCGGGCTATCAGGGACCGAAAGAGATGAAAGAGTTTCTCGACGCGCACCAGAAACAGTTTGGTGGTAAATAATTCGCGTGAAAGCCCCCATCAAATTGCGCCGCCGCGAGGCGGTTGAACACGTTGATTTACCGGACGATCTCCCGCCGCTGCTAAAGCGCCTCTACGCCAGCCGCGGCGTGCGCCGCGCAGAGGATCTTGAGCGCAGCGTGAAAGGGATGCTGCCCTGGCAGCAGCTGAACGGTATCGAGAAAGCTACCGAAATGCTCTACAACGCGCTGCGTGAGGGAACGCGCATTGTGGTGGTAGGGGATTTCGACGCCGACGGCGCAACCAGCACCGCCCTGAGCGTGCTCAGCCTGCGCGCGCTGGGCTGCGATAATGTCACCTATCTGGTGCCGAACCGCTTTGAAGACGGCTATGGCCTCAGCCCGGAGGTGGTCGATCAGGCCCATGCCCGCGGTGCGCAGATGATCATGACCGTCGACAACGGGATCTCCTCCCATGCGGGCGTCGATCATGCTCACGCTTTGGGGATCCCGGTGCTGGTCACCGATCATCACCTGCCCGGCGATACGCTCCCCGCAGCAGAAGCGATTATTAACCCCAACCTGCGCGACTGTGATTTCCCGTCGAAATCCCTCGCCGGCGTGGGCGTGGCGTTTTATCTGATGCTGGCGTTGCGTACTCTCTTACGCGATAAGGGCTGGTTCGAATCCCGCGGCATTGCCGTTCCAAACCTGGCCGAATACCTCGACCTGGTGGCGCTGGGCACCGTGGCGGACGTGGTACCTCTTGATGCCAATAACCGCATTTTGACCTGGCAGGGCTTAAGCCGTATTCGCGCGGGCAAGTGCCGTCCCGGAATTAAGGCGCTGCTGGAGATTGCCAACCGCGATCCGCTTAAGCTGGCGGCAAGCGACCTGGGCTTTGCCCTCGGGCCGCGTCTGAACGCTGCCGGAAGGCTGGACGATATGTCCGTCGGCGTGGCGCTGCTGCTGTGCGACAACATCGGTGAAGCGCGCGTGCTGGCCAACGAGCTGGACGCCCTGAACCAGACCCGTAAAGAGATTGAGCAGGGGATGCAGGCCGAAGCGCTGACCCTGTGCGAAAAACTTGAGCGCAGCGGCGATACGCTGCCGGGCGGGCTGGCAATGTACCACCCCGAGTGGCATCAGGGCGTGGTCGGCATTCTGGCGTCGCGCATTAAAGAGCGCTTCCACCGCCCGGTGATTGCGTTCGCCCCCGCGGGCGACGGCACGCTGAAAGGCTCTGGCCGTTCGATTCAGGGGCTGCACATGCGCGATGCGCTGGAGCGTCTGGATACGCTTTATCCCGGTCTGATGATTAAGTTTGGCGGTCACGCGATGGCGGCAGGCTTGTCGCTGGAAGAGGCAAAGTTCGACGAGTTCCAGCGCCTGTTTGGCGAGCTGGTCACCGAGTGGATTGACCCGGCGCTGCTGCAGGGCGAAGTGGTCTCTGACGGTGAGCTGTCCGTCTCCGAAATGACGATGGAGGTCGCGCAGATGCTGCGCGATGCCGGTCCATGGGGGCAGATGTTCCCGGAACCGCTGTTCGACGGGCGATTCCGCCTGCTGCAGCAGCGTATCGTCGGCGAACGTCACCTGAAAGTGATGGTTGAGCCGGTGGGCGGCGGACCGCTGCTGGACGGCATCGCCTTCAACGTTGACACCTCCATCTGGCCGGACAACGGCGTGCGCGAGGTCGAGCTGGCGTACAAACTGGATATCAACGAGTTTCGCGGTAACCGCACCCTTCAGATCATCATCGACAATATCTGGCCAATTTAGCGGCAGTAATCTCTATAAAAAAGGGCGTGGATTCGGTACAATCCCGCTCTTATCACCGCATTTTGACAAGTCCATAAAAGAAAACAAACCATGTTTGAAATTAATCCGGTAAAAAACCGTATTCAGGACCTCACGGAGCGCTCTGACGTTCTTAGGGGGTATCTTTGACTACGATGCCAAGAAAGAGCGTCTTGAAGAAGTAAACGCCGAGCTGGAACAGCCGGACGTCTGGAACGAACCTGAACGCGCACAGGCGCTGGGTAAAGAGCGTTCCTCTCTCGAAGCTATCGTAGATACGTTAGATCAAATGGCTCAGGGGCTGGAAGATGTTTCCGGTTTGCTGGAGCTGGCCGTCGAAGCCGACGACGAAGAAACCTTTAACGAAGCCGTGGCAGAACTCGACGGGCTGGAAGAGAAGCTGGCACAGCTGGAATTCCGTCGCATGTTCTCCGGCGAATACGACAGCGCTGACTGCTATCTCGATATTCAGGCAGGTTCTGGCGGTACCGAAGCGCAGGACTGGGCCAGCATGCTGACGCGTATGTATCTGCGTTGGGCGGAAGCGCGCGGCTTCAAAACCGAAATTATCGAAGAGTCTGAAGGTGAAGTGGCCGGTATTAAATCCGTCACTATCAAGATCATTGGCGACTACGCCTACGGCTGGTTGCGTACCGAAACCGGCGTTCACCGCCTGGTGCGTAAGAGCCCGTTTGACTCCGGTGGCCGTCGTCATACCTCCTTCAGCTCCGCGTTTGTTTACCCGGAAGTTGACGAAGATATTGATATCGAAATTAACCCGGCGGACCTGCGTATTGACGTTTACCGCGCGTCCGGCGCGGGTGGTCAGCACGTTAACCGTACGGAATCTGCGGTGCGTATTACCCACATTCCAACCGGGCTGGTAACACAGTGCCAGAACGACCGTTCCCAGCATAAGAACAAAGACCAGGCCATGAAGCAGATGAAAGCGAAGCTTTATGAGCTGGAGATGCAGAAGAAAAATGCTGAGAAACAGGCGATGGAAGATAACAAGTCCGACATCGGTTGGGGCAGCCAGATCCGTTCTTACGTCCTTGATGACTCCCGCATCAAAGACCTGCGTACCGGGGTTGAAACCCGCAACACGCAGGCGGTGCTGGACGGCAGCCTGGACCAATTTATCGAAGCAAGTTTGAAAGCAGGGTTATGAGGAACCAACATGTCTGAACAACAAGCACAGGGCGCTGACGCGGTAGTCGATCTTAACAACGAACTGAAAACCCGCCGCGAGAAGCTGGCAGCGCTGCGCGAGCAGGGCGTGCCGTTCCCGAACGATTTTCGTCGTGACCACACCTCAGACCAACTGCACGCTGACTTCGACGGTAAAGAGAACGAAGAGCTGGAAGCGCTGAACATCGAAGTGGCCGTTGCAGGCCGTATGATGACCCGCCGTATCATGGGTAAAGCCTCCTTCGTGACCTTGCAGGACGTCGGTGGCCGTATTCAGCTGTACGTTTCCCGTGACGACCTGCCGGAAGGCATCTACAACGAGCAGTTCAAAAAGTGGGACCTGGGCGATATCCTGGGCGCGAAAGGTAAACTGTTTAAAACCAAAACCGGTGAACTGTCTATCCACTGCACCGAGCTGCGCCTGCTGACCAAAGCCCTCCGCCCGCTGCCGGACAAGTTCCACGGTTTGCAGGATCAGGAAGCGCGCTATCGTCAGCGTTACCTGGATCTCATCTCTAACGATGAATCCCGCAAGACCTTCAAAATTCGCTCCCAGATCATGGCCGGTATCCGCCAGTTCATGGTCAACCGCGACTTTATGGAAGTGGAAACCCCGATGATGCAGGTGATCCCTGGCGGCGCGTCTGCGCGTCCGTTCATCACTCATCACAACGCCCTGGACCTGGACATGTACCTGCGTATCGCGCCGGAACTGTACCTGAAGCGTCTGGTGGTCGGTGGTTTCGACCGCGTGTTTGAAATCAACCGTAACTTCCGTAACGAAGGTATCTCCGTTCGCCATAACCCAGAGTTCACCATGATGGAACTCTATATGGCGTACGCAGACTACAAAGATCTGATCGAGCTGACCGAATCCCTGTTCCGTACCCTGGCGCAGGACATTCTGGGCACCACGCAGGTTCCTTACGGTGAAGAAGTCTTCGACTTCGGCAAGCCGTTCGAAAAACTGACCATGCGCGAAGCGATCAAGAAGTACCGTCCGGAAACCAACATGGCGGATCTGGATAACTTCGACTCTGCGAAGGCCATCGCTGAAAGCATCGGCATCAAGGTTGAGAAGAGCTGGGGTCTGGGCCGTATCGTGACCGAGATCTTCGAAGAAGTGGCCGAAGCGCACCTGATTCAGCCGACCTTCATTACCGAATACCCGGCGGAAGTCTCTCCGCTGGCGCGTCGTAATGACGAGAACCCGGAAATCACCGACCGTTTCGAATTCTTCATCGGCGGCCGTGAAATCGGCAACGGCTTTAGCGAGCTGAACGATGCGGAAGACCAGGCGCAGCGTTTCCAGGATCAGGTTGACGCGAAAGCAGCAGGCGATGACGAAGCGATGTTCTTCGATGAAGACTATGTGACCGCGCTGGAGCACGGCCTGCCGCCAACTGCAGGTCTGGGTATTGGTATCGACCGTATGGTGATGCTGTTCACCAACAGCCACACCATTCGTGACGTGATCCTGTTCCCGGCAATGCGCCCGGTGAAATAAGGCGTTAAGATGTAAAAAAAGCCCCGAAAGGGGCTTTTTTATTGCACAGCGAACGCTCTCAGCGCGTCTCGCGCGACCGTTGCTTCCTGCACCATCCACGGGCTAAAGCTCCATGGGGCGGCGTCCAGCGCGCGGAATAACGACTCCAGCGTCACCCATTCAAATGCCATCACTTCATCATGGTTAATTCGCAGTTCGCTGGTGACGCGGGCAGCGAAGACCGGGCAAATCTCGTTTTCCACGATCCCGGAAGGATCCGTTTCGCGGTAGCGGAATTCTGAGGCGACAGGCGTAATCGCGGTAATTTCTGCGCCAATCTCATCGCGGCAGCGACGGATAATTGCCTCTTCCGTCCGTTCACCAGATTGAGGGTGACCGCAGACAGAATTCGTCCAGACGCCCGGCCAGGCTTTTTTACTTAGTGCGCGTCGGGTTACCAGACACTCGCCTTCGGCGTTAAACAGCCAGGATGAGAACGCCAGATGCAGCGGGGTTTGGGCAGTATGCGCGGCGTATTTTTCCTGAGTGCCAATTACCATTCCCTGGTCATTAACCAAAATAACGTGTTCTTGAATACTCATTCATGCTCCAGTGCCAACGATGCGGATGGTTCTGCACCATCAACAGGGAGCATTATACGGCAATCTTATACGAACGGTTTGTTTCCAGGAGCGGAAAAGGGCTGACCCATATCTCTCCGGGCTGGTATCATAGTGCGCCATTCACGCTGACCGAGGATCTGTTTTGTTTGCAGGAAGCCTGACGAGAAACCCCATCATCGCCATCTTTTGCCTGACGCTGACGCTATTCCTGGCAGGCTGTTCAGGAAGCAAATCGTCGGATATGGGTAGCTATTCCGGTTCGGTCTATACCGTTAAGCGCGGGGATACGCTGTACCGGATTTCGCGCGCAACGGGGACCAGCGTGAAGGATCTGGCGCGCCTGAATAACATCTCTCCGCCGTACACCATCGAAGTGGGGCAAAAGCTCAAGGTGAACGGCAGTTCGTCCTCGGGCAAAAAATCCTCATCGAAAGGCAAAACCGCCAAAGTGACGCCGTCCTATCAGGTACCGCAATCGTCATGGCCGCCGGTTGGACAGCGCTGCTGGATTTGGCCTGCCAGCGGTAAAGTGGTCGCCCCTTACTCACTCTCTGAGGGTGGCAACAAGGGTATTGATATCGCCGCTGCGCGCGGTACGCCGGTTTATGCCTCTGGGGCAGGGAAGGTGGTTTACGTCGGTAACCAGCTGCGCGGCTACGGTAACCTCATCATGATTAAGCATGGCGAAGATTACATCACCGCCTACGCGCATAACGACACGATGCTGGTCAACAACGGGCAGAACGTGAAAGCGGGGCAGAAGATTGCCACCATGGGCAGCACCGGTACCGATTCGGTGAAGCTGCACTTCCAGATCCGCTATAAGGCGACGGCCATCGATCCGCAACGCTATCTTCCTGCGCCCGGCAGCAAACCGAAGTGCTAAGTGATTATTTAATCGCCGGTTAGTTGTGAAGAGGCTTGTATGAAGGTGCGTAAGGTCTATAATGCCTTACGCACCTCAAAGCGGGCGTAGTTCAATGGTAGAACGAGAGCTTCCCAAGCTCTATACGAGGGTTCGATTCCCTTCGCCCGCTCCAGTTTTTCCCCTTGTGGACAAGCCTTAAAAGCCTTCTCTTTCAGCAGCTTAAATATTTACCTATTTTAGTCGCCTATCGGTTCTACCAGTGTGATCCGCCCTTGGTAACGGTTTCTGAGAAGTTAACGGCGAAGACCAGATCTAAATACAGCACGATAACGTAATACGCTAGGCAGATCAGCGCGATACTTCGTCACCTGAGCCAGAATTTCTTATTCATCATCTCACTTTTTTAAAAATAAGTAAGATTAGGGGTACGCAAATCACAAATCCGTAAATTGCTGCATCGAAAACTATGCCTGTCGCTTGAAGGATAGAATCAATCGAAGCATGGTATTCATTCAACGGTACTGGGTTAGAAAATTGCATACTTTCATTCTCGCTGAAAGCAGAAAATGAGAATGTAGCCAGCGCCAACCCGATAAAGTAGCAAAACGATACAATGCCAATTCCGCCCCAGCGGAGAATAGTTTTAGTTCTATTCGTCATTATCATAAGAACCACCTAATACGCCGCCCACAGTGCCGCCTGAATACGGAGACAATGAATCTCCAATAGCGGCTCCATCTGCAACGAGATGTTGAAATTTCCCACCGGGAGTCTCCTGGAATGGCTGCAAATTGCCTGAATTAGGGAATTGCTCTTTGAATGTGCTTGTCATCTCAACGACAAGCATTGAGGACATGTCGCCACCTTTTGTGATGAGAAATTTTTGCAGAGATACAGGAATGGTGAAATCCTCCTCGGCATCGATAGGTAGCTGTGTTGTCTTCGATGTGTAACCATGCTCGAATATTCTTGAGCCTGCATACTTGATCCCTTCGACTGAATGTGTGGTGCAGTTTCTGCCAGTTACATCATACCCGTCAATGGTGCGGCCTCTTCTCCTCGTGGTTGCTTTCATGTTTGACGTTTGGAACGATGGTTTACTGCTGTTCCATAAGCCTTCGAAAAATGCTCTTGTCTTCACAGGGTCTGCATCGTCTATGCGGAAAACACGAGCACCCATCTCATAGAGTTCAGAACGATAGTAAACCCTTGCGTCTTCATCTTGCAGGAAGTTAAGAACACCATCTCCCGTAAAGCCTAAACGATTGGTTCTGCCATAGCGACCATACGTGTAGAGAAAGATATTGTTATTCTCGTGCACCGAAACGAAAGCGTGACCTGCGTTTTTGGTTTCAGTCCAGATGTAAACGCCGTTCAATAACGGGTTATCTTTGGGTTTGCAGGTTTCAGCAAAGTTATTAGTTTGGGGATCGTCAATCGGGCCGGGAAGAACGGGAAATTCCACAACGTGAGATTGGGCTGTGTCGGCATTCGCTGCCTTTGTAGAAAATTCGTAAGTGTCATCGATGGAAGGAATAAAACGTGATTTGCAGGGGCAGGAACTACGGCTGTGCAGTGTTCCGGCTACCCTTTTACCATGTATGTCATCACTATCAAGACCGCCGCAGATACGATAATAGCCTGGGTGTTTGCCACAGGTTACTTTATGGCCTTCACATGCCATGTCTTTATCGAAAAATTGATGGTCGGGGCATCCTTCAAGAATCCTACCACCGCAAGCTGTCTTATCACCCCTAAATAAAAAATGACCAATAGCCATTCGTCCTTATCCTTGTTTTGCTTGTAAGTCCATGTGGAAAGTGTAGGCTTTTGGTGCTGGCGAGTAAATGAGCAAATCGAACACAAACAAAGCGTAACTGTGAGTGGATTTTAGTTAAGTCATAAATCACAACGGGTTTAACATAGACCTCAAAGTCATTCATAGATTTACTGCCGCCCCGGCAGACGAGCCTGCTCTATCTAAAAAAGTGAGGACCTTTGGTACGCTGTTCATGTTTTCTAACGTAAAAGGCTGCATTACGCAGCCTTTTAAAATTCACCCTTTCGGGAACACCCAAACATGCTTCTCCGGCAGCGAAAGATGGCAGTGCTGCGGATCCCGAACCTCATGCCCGTACGCGCGAATGACAAAATCATCTCCCGGCGTGCGGAACAGGTACTCCCAGCGGTCGCCAAGATACATGCTGGTGAGCAGCGGCAGTTCAAGCTGATTTTCCCCTGGCCCCTCAACCACCGCCACGCGTTCGACCCGGATCACCGCCGTAGCGTCATTACCGCTCTGTACCCCTTCACCGGCCTGGCCCCACAGCACCCATCCTTTCCCTTCGATACGCGCTCTCCCGTCGCGCACTTCGGTGACCTTGCCGTGCAGGCGGTTGTTGCTGCCCATAAACTCGGCGGTAAACAGCGTTTTCGGCGAGCCGTACATCTCCTGCGGCGTGCCCTGTTGCTCAATTTTGCCGTTGTTAAGCAGCAGGATGCGGTCGGAGATGGACATCGCTTCGTTCTGATCGTGCGTCACCATCAGCGCGGATAACCCGAGCTTGATAATCAGCTCGCGCAGGAACACGCGGGCCTCTTCGCGCAGCTTGGCGTCGAGGTTGGAAAGCGGCTCGTCCAGCAAAATCACCGGTGGGTTGTACACCAGCGCCCGGCCAATCGCCACGCGCTGCTGTTGCCCGCCGGAGAGCTGGTGCGGGTGACGTTTGCCAAGATGGCCCAGACCCAGCTGGTCCAGCACGTCCTGTACGCGCTGCTGGATCTCTTTGGCCGGAACTTTACGCAGCTTGAGCGGATAGGCCACGTTCTCAAACACGGTTTTGTGCGGCCACAGGGCATAGGACTGGAACACCAGCCCCAGGTTACGCTCTTCTGCCGGGATCTCACTGCGCGGCGTGCCGTCGTAAACTTTATTGTTGCCAATGACAATTGACCCCTGCGTCGGTTTTTCCAGACCCGCGACGGCACGCAGCAGGGTGGTTTTACCGCTGCCGGAGGGGCCTAACAGGGAGACCACTTCGCCGCGCTTCAGGTTCATGGAGACACCTTTTAAAACAGGATTGTCGCCGTAGGTTAAGTGCAGATCGTCAACCGCTAATTCAATCATGTATTTTCACTCCGAAACGAAGGGCAATGCCCAGACCTACCACGACCAGCAGGATGTTAATGAAAGAGAGCGCCGCCACGATATCAATGGCACCCGCGGCCCAGAGGGAAACCAGCATTGAACCGATGGTCTCCGTGCCGGGGGAAAGCAGATACACACCCGTTGAGTATTCGCGCTCAAAGATCAGAAACATCAGCAGCCACGAACCAATAAGACCGTAGCGGGAGAGTGGGATGGTCACATGACGGGTGATCTGCCCGCGCGTCGCCCCGGTGCTGCGCGCGGCTTCTTCAAGCTCTGGCCCCACCTGCAGCAGCGTGGAAGAGATAAGCCTCAGCCCGTAAGCCATCCACACCACGGTATAGGCCAGCCAGACGCTGAAAATGGTGCTGCGCAGGGAACGCAGCCAGACGATGACGTTCTCGCGCATCCAGTCGGTCCAGGCGAACCCGGAAAGCCAGCCGGATTTCAGCGAGTTGTCCAGCCACATCGGCAGGAACAGGAACACCCACAGGAACGCCAGACCGGCAAGCAGGCCAGGCACGGCGCGCGGCACCAGCACGCTGTAGTCCAGGAAGCGCGTGGTGTTATCCGGTTTACGGTGCATCGCAATCCCGACGAACAGGTAGCACGCCACGGCCAGCGCGCCGCCAATCACCCCAATTGCCATGGAGTTGACGATGGCGCGCAGCAGGTTGGGCTGTGCCCAGATGGTGCGGAAAGTGCTCAGCGAAAGCTCATCCCACAGCGAAACGCCCACACCCCAGTTGGAGATAAACGCGCGCAGCACCACGCCGAGCAGCGGCACGCCGATGGTGACGGTGAGCCAGAAGGCAACCACCGCCCCGGCAACCCAGCGCCATTTGCCCAGCGGTAACGCGCGAGCCTGTGAGGCTTTCCCTTTCATCGTGACGAAGCGGTTGGCGGTGCGCATCAGACGGCGCTGGAGCATCACCAGCGGGATGGTGATGCAAATCAGCACCACGGCAACCGCCGCCATCAGGTGATAGGAAGGCGTGCCGAGCTTGTTCGTCAGCTGGTACAGGTAGGTTGCCAGCACCATATTGCCTTCCGGATCGCCGAGCACCAGCATCAGGCCAAATACTTCCAGCCCGAGGAAGAACAGCAGCACGATGGCGTACAGGATCGACGGGCGCACCATCGGCAGGCTGACGGAGGTCATCACCTGCAGCGGAGAGGCACCCGCAATGCGCGCGGCTTCTTCCACATCAGAGCCGACGCTGCGCAGCGCGGATGAAATATAGAGATAGGCATGCGGCACGTGCGTCAGGCCAGCAATGACCACGATGCTCGACATATCGTAGATGTTCCACGGCACAAAGCCGATCAGCGCCTGCGCCCACAGGGACAGAAAGCCCACGGGACCGGCAGCCACCACATAGCCAAAGCCGAGCACCATCGGCGATACGAAAATGGGGACCAGGATCAGCGGTTCAATCAGGCGGCGGCCGGGCAGGTCGGTGCGAACCATCAGAAACGCCAGCACGCCACCCAGCGGAATGGCGATGATGACCAGCCCGAAGGCGAGAATAAAGCCGCTTCTCAGGGCCTTATAGAAATCAGGGTCGGTGAAGATAAAGCCAAATGATTCAAGGCTCCACTCTTTTGCCGGAGAAAAGAACGGAGCGGACAGGAAGCTCTGTATCACGATAAATGACAGCGGCGTGTAGATAACCAGAGCGGTTATCAGCACGACGATGCCGCGCGGCAGGCTTTGCCACTTTCTGCGTAATGTATTCATGGGGTATCCCTGGTGTTGCAGCCCAATAAAACGAACTCAGTCGACAGGAAGCGCGACGGCGTGCGCCGCGCCCGAACGCTTATTTGGCGGCGGCTGCACGCCACTCTTTGATGTACTCGAGGCGTTTTTTCGGCTGCAGGTACTCCAGCAGCGTTTCGTCAACCGGGATCGGCTTCAGCGCGTTACCGAGGATTTTGGTCAGGCCGTCAATATCATTTTTGCCTTCGATATCGTTACGGATGGAGGGAATATCCGCCTGACTGGCCAGAATGCTTTGCCCTTTTTCAGACAGCACATAGTCCAGCCACAGTTTTGCCGCATTGCTGTTTTGCGCCTGCTGGCTGATGAACGACACGCGCGAGAGCACCAGCGTGTAATCTTTCGGGTACGAAATGCCGAGAGAAGGATCGTTCTTCGCGCGAGCTTCAGCATAGGATCCGAGAATGTTAAAGCCGATCAGGTTTTCACCGGAGGAAACCCTCTCCATCATGGTGCCCGTTGATGACTGCACCGCTAAGCCGCCTTTGGCGACGTCGGCCAGGGTTTTAAAGTAGTTTGGATCGGCCTTGTGATCCTGCACGGAAAGCATAAAGCCAAGACCCGATTTTTCGATGTCGTAGGTGGTGACTTTGCTCTTGAATTTGTCCGTCTGGCTGGCAATCTGCTTCGCCAGCGCGGCGTGAGAATCCGGCACGTCGCCAGCCGGGATCAGGCGCTTGTTGTAGATAAAGACCACTGGCTCATAGGTGGTGCCGTATGCCTTATCTTTCCAGACTGCCCATTTCGGCAGCTGACTTTGCTCCGGCGATTTGTACTCCATGGCGTAGTCGGTGGCGAGTTTCAGCCCGGTGTCCATTGAGGAGCTCCAGACCACGTCGCCGCTACCGCCACCAGAGGCCTGTTCGCTGATAAAACGGTTGTACAGCTCGGTGCTGTTCATGTCGTTGTATTCAACTTTGATGCCCGGGTAGGTTTTTTCGAAGCCCGCAATCAGCGGCCCGGCGGCTTTGGTGTCGGTGGTGGAGTAAATCACCACCTTGCCCTCTTTGGTGGCGGCATCGACAACTTTTTGATACTCAGCAGGATAGCCCTGCGGCAGGGCAGAGAGTGCAGAAGCAGAGAACAGGACAGTAGCGGTAAGCAGAGAAATTCGGAACGTGTTCGACATTATAGTTAACCTTTTAGTTACATTTGAGGAACTAATTGTCAACATAGCGTAAAGCGCGCCTCCGACAATAGGGAGGCGCGGGCAATGATTCCGAAGTGTGACTGTCACCATCGTTTCAGCAATTAACACCATAAAATCCGCGAACGTTTGCCTGCGAACGGTTACGGATTACGGTTTATCATCGGCTTTGCGGTATAGCCGCCGTGGATGACCAATATTGCCATACAGCATTTCGACGATGATTAACCCGCTCTCCACACAGTATTCCAGGTAGCGACGCCCCGTGGTTTTGCTGATCCCCACGTTTTCCACCACCTCTTCAACCGACATCGCGCTGTCGGGATGTTCGGCGAACAGGCGTTTAATCCTTTCCAGCGTTTGGGGTTCAATGCCCTTCGTCGACGGCGTAATGGAGGCTTCCGCGGCAGGCAGATTAAACAGACGATCCAGCGCGTGCTGGTCGACCACCTTCACCTGCTGCACGGTGTGGACGAAGCGCATAAACCGCTCCAGCGAGGCGTGCAGGCGCTGGAAAAAGACGGGCTTGATCAGGTAGTCAAACGCGCCGCTGCGCATGGCATGGCTGCAGGTCTGCATATCGCTGGCGGCGGTGATGAAGATCACCGAGCATTCATAGCTTTTCAGCAGCGGGTTATCGATGAGCTCCACGCCTTTACCGTCCGGGAGATAGTTGTCCAGCAGGATAAGCCGCGGCTGATGCTGACGAATCAGGCTGCATGCCTGCTCAATCGACGCGGCGATGCCCACCACGCGCAAGTGAAAATTCTGCTCGATATACTCGCGATGCAGCTCCGCCAGGTGCGGTTCATCTTCAACGATCACAACGTCAAGTGGTTGGGTCATGCGGTTGTCCATTGGGAATAAACACAGAAAAAATGGTACCCTGCGGCGTGTTGTCGGCGATCTCTATGCTGCCGCCCGCTTTCCTGATATAGCCTGCCACCAGAAACAGGCCAATACCGTGCTCGGTACCCACAATATCGTTTTCACTTTCCGGTTTGCTGCTGAATCCCTGGCGGAAAATGTGTGGCTTCACCGCCTCATCCACACCGCAGCCTCTGTCTGCCACCTCTATCAACAACTCCTGGTTGCGGTCAGAAATGTAGAGTTCCACCGGCGCGGGGACCGGTGCCTTAAGGGTCGCGTCCACCGCGTTATCCAGCAGGTTACCAATAATGGACATCAGCTCCGTTTCGTTGAGCGTGCCGGGCATGCGGGTGAGCTGGCAGGCCGGGTCAAATTGCAGTTCAACGCCTTTTTCGCGCGCGCTGACGTATTTTCCTAACAGCAGCCCGCACAGGGCCGGAGAGACAAAATGGGCGGAGACAAAATCCAGCACGCGCTGCGCGCCTTCTGACTGCACCTGGATGTAACGGATCGCCTCGTCATAGTGTTTCATCTGCAGCAGCCCCACCAGCGTGGCGGTCCAGTTCAGCTGCTCGTGGCGCATAATGCGCAGGTTGTCCGCATAGCGCTTGATCTGGCTCAGTTGGCTGCTGAGGGTGTTAATGTCGTTTTTGTCGCGAAAGCTGTACACCCAGCCGCTTTCAACGCCGGGTTCGACTTCAATCGCCACGCGGTTAACGATCACCTCTCGCTGGTTAAGCACTGCGATTTGGTCGTGGCGACCAGCGCTTACCGAGGCGTAGCGCTGGGATAAAAAGCCCGGCAACGTCTGCAGAACGTCTTCCAGCGGTTTGCCGATAAGTTCTTTCTCACTTTGATGAATATCGAGCATCTCCCTGGCTGCCCGGTTAATTAAAATCAGCCGCTTCTCTTCATTGATGGCAAATACCCCCTCGTACATGGCTTCTAATAGCGCGCGTTGCTGCAAAACCAACTGGGCGATATCTTTCGGCTCAAGGCGGAACATCTGCTTTTTAAGATTGCGGGTAAACAGCCAGGAGAAAATAAACAGCAACAGCAGAAGGGCAATACCGTACAGTCCAGCCTGCCAGAGAATGCGGGCGTTAATATTGGCGATATACGAGGTCAGATAGCCGACCGAGACGATGCCAATGACCTGATGCTGCGCATTAAAGATTGGCGCTTTGCTGCGCAGCGACACCCCAATCCCGCCCTGACGCACGGAAATAATGGTTTTGCCTTTTAACACCTCCGCATTATCCCCTCCAATCATCGGTAAATTAATGCGCTCCGGTGATTCCGAATGATAAAGGTGCTGTTCCCGGGTATCGCCAATCACAATATAGCTGGCATCGCTTTCGGCACGCAGCGGCTGTATTAAGCGGGCGATACCGGGGATATCTCTGGCTGCCACCATTTCCGGCAGACCCGGTATCAGGGCGATTTCACTGGCCTGAACCCGGGCGCGCTGGCCCAAATCGTGGTGTAGCTGTCGGTCAATAAAATGAAACAGGATCGTTCCCAGCAGAACTAACAGCAGGCAGGAGAAGCACACCAGCGCTAAAAACAGCTTTACCTGAAAAGAGAGTCTGCGTTTCATTCAACCTGTGCTAGCCCTATGAAAGTGAGAGATTTGCGGAGCCTGACATGTGCCAATAGCGGACGCAATCTGGCGAGAAAAGAGTTGTGACCTGGCTTTTCGTTTTCGGCGTTATAGCCATCAGGATCCCGTAAGGCTATGCTTCATTCAGCAAGATAATAATTACAGAGGCAATGTCATGGATAAAGAACTACTGGATGAGGGTTACCGGGCCTATACCGGCGAGAAAATTGACGTTTACTTTAATACCGGGATCTGCAAACACTCAGGTAACTGCGTGCGTGGGAGCGCAAAGCTGTTTAATCTGAAACGTAAGCCGTGGATCATTCCCGATGAAGTGGACGTTGAAACGGTTGTACGCGTGATTGATACCTGCCCGAGCGGTGCGCTGAAGTATCGCCAAAAATAAGCGAGGAACCATGGAAATTCTGGAAGGCCATAACAAGTTTTACGTGAATGATGAGAACGGCAATCAGGTCGCAGAGATTGTCTTCGTGCCGACCGGCGAGCACCTGAGCATTATCGAGCACACCGATGTGGATGAGAGCCTGAAAGGGCAGGGCGTCGGTAAACAGCTGGTGGCGAAAGTGGTGGAGAAGATGCGCGGTGAGAACCGCAAAATTATTCCGCTGTGCCCGTTTGCGAAGCATGAGTTTGATAAGACGCGGGAATATGACGATATTCGGGCGTAAATAACGCGCCCGGCAGCACGCCGGGCACGAGTACGTCTAGCCAACAAACATCACCGACACGCACAGCACGCCGACGACCAGCGTCAGCAGGCTGCCAATTGAGCGGTACGGTTTCAGGGAAGGGATCAGATACGTCGACAGCGTCGGCATGATAAACAGGATCATGGCGATAAGCGGGCCGCTGATGGCGTAAATCATTGAGATGGCGTTCGGGTTAATGCAGCAGACCGCAAAGGTGATTAACGACACCCCCATAATGGAAATGGCGCGGTTAAAGGCGCGGCTCTTTTTAATACCCACCTGATTTAGCGACGACTTCACGATCTCCGTCGCCCCTTCAATCACCCCAAAATAGGTGCCGAGGAACGATTTCGACATCGCTACGATCGCCACGATAATCCCGGAAATGCCGAGCCAGGCTGGGGAAGACGGCATCATCGACAGCGCTGACAGAATCGTCACCCCCTGCTCTTTGGCGGCCATAATATAGGACGGTGGAATAGAGAGCAGGCAGCTGAAGACAAAGAACAGCACGCTCAGGCAGATAATCAGGTACGCCACCTTCATGATCTTCTTGCATTTATCCATGGCACCGTCGGCAAATTTCTCGCGACGGTCAACGGCAAACGTTGAGATAATCGGGGTATGGCTAAAGGCAAACACCATCACCGGAATTGAAATCCATACCTGATGCAGCGTTTGGCGATCGAAAGCCATCTGGCTGGTGAGCAACGAGGGCTGCCAGCTTCCGGTGAGATAGATCGAGACAAACAGGAAATAGGCAATCAGCGGAAACACCAGGAAGCCCATCACTTTTATCGTGATATGCCGTCCCATCAGGAAAATCAGATTCAATACCAGCACCACCCCCAGGCTGACCAGCACGCGAACGGTGGTGTCCACCGTCAGGTGTTTTGCCAGCTGCTCGGTTAACGAGTTGGTAATGGCCACCGCATAAATCTGCACCACCACAAAAAAGGCGATGAAATAGAGCGTGGTGATCAGATTGCCAATCTTCTTACCATAGTAGTGGGAGACGGCGCCGGTGATCCCTTCATTACCTTTTGTGTTTGACGAGAGAATAAATTGCGCCAGCGCCCGGTGCGGCCAGTAGGTTAACGGATAGGCCACGAGGGCGGTGATAAACAGGACAATAGCGCCTGCGGAGCCCAGCTGAATGGGCAAGAACAGCGTTCCTGCACCCACGGCCGTGCCATAGAGAGCGAAACTCCAGAGAGTCTCATCTTTTGACCAAATTTTCGACATTAGAGCAACGTTTCAACTAACAAACCATCAGAATGGCGTGCAATTTACCATAGTTATGCCTGAAGAGCGCAGTTGCTTCGACGGAGTTTGGCCGGAACAGGCGTCCGGCCAGCGAGGGTTTAGCCTGCCAGAGCGCGTCGTTGCTGGCGACGCTTAAGGAATTTCTCACGCAGGTTATCGTATGCCCAGTTATAGAACATGGTGTATGGCAGGAAGAACAGGAAGAAACCAATTTCTAACGTGAATGCCTCAAGCAGGGTCACGCCCAGCACGGCGGCGACAATCGACACGCCGATTACAATAAAC
Source organism: Enterobacter sp. 22499 (assembly GCF_052044815.1). Classification (NCBI taxonomy): domain Bacteria; kingdom Pseudomonadati; phylum Pseudomonadota; class Gammaproteobacteria; order Enterobacterales; family Enterobacteriaceae; genus Enterobacter; species Enterobacter sp. 22499. Next base: position 143,004 of record NZ_JBQENR010000009.1, read on the forward strand.
CCGCATTCGAACCCCAGGGCGTGCAGCGCGCGCACTTTTGCCGTACGTTTTACGCGCTGGACAGGCCAGAAACGGTCGAAACCGAAGTTATAGATAATGTTCCAGAGCATGGCGGTGGTAGCCAGGATAATGGTTAACCCACCCATCTCCACCACCGAGCGCTGCATCAGCCATGCCGCCGTGGGGGCGAGAATTGCCGTGGCAATCCCTTCGAAACAGACAGCATGAAAGATCCGCTCCGGCAGCTTACGTTGGAGTGCATCCTGATGTTGCATAGTGTAGACCTCATTTATTCACCGGTATGGGCGTTGATGCAGCCTATTTTTATCGCTAAAGCTGATATATTAAAGATAGTATCCATCGATAAAGTAGATAGTTTATGCGCTATTCACCTGAAGCTCTTACCGCGTTTGTTGAGACCGTTGCGGCAGGCTCTTTCTCTGCTGCCGCGCGCAGGCTGCGTAAAAGCCAGTCGACGATCAGCACCTCCATTGCCAACCTTGAAGCCGATCTGGGTTTCGAACTGTTTGACCGCTCGGCGCGCCAGCCGGTGTTAACGGTCCAGGGAGAACAGGTGCTGGGCTATGTGCAGGCCATCCTCGCCGCCAGCACGCGGCTGGATGAACTGGCGGTGTCGTTAACGGCACAAACGGAGGCGCGTCTGACGTTTGTCCTCTCCGATACCCTCAACCCCGACGTGCTTGAAGATCTGATGAAGCAGTTTGACGCTCGCTTTCCCCACACGGAATTCGAATGCCTGATTGGCGAGGAAGAGGACGTGATCGATCTGCTACAAAAGGAGCGCGCGCAGGTGGGGCTGACGGAAGCGCGAGACGGTTATCCTACGGATATTGGCGCTACCCGGCTGCCGGTGCAGACCCGAATGGCGATATATGCCGCGACCACGCATCCGCTCGCCGGACAATACGAGGTGCAGAGCGACGAGCTGCACGGCTGGCGGGAGCTGAGGCTCAGCACCTACCTTGAGCGCGAGGCTGAGATCGCGCGCGGGCCCGTCTGGTCAGCGCCGAACTACCTGTTACTGCTGAGTATGGCCGTCCAGGGGTTCGGCTGGTGCGTGCTGCCGTGCGCGCTGGTGGATGAATTCGCCGCCGCGAAGTCGCTGGTACAGCTCAATGTTCCCGGCTGGCCACGGGCGATCGGCATCGATCTACTGTGGAATAAACGATCCCCTCCCGGCGTGGCCGGAAGCTGGCTACGGCAGTATCTGCAGGATGCACGCTAATCCTTGTGATTAAACTCACTATTTTTAAACAATTAAGATAATTGCCAGTAACAATCCTCTACTATCGTCATGTCATTTAACACAGAGGTCGTGATGAAAGATGTCGTAATAGTGGGTGCGTTGCGTACGGCTATCGGCTGTTTTCAGGGAGCGCTTGCGCGTCACTCGGCGGTTGACCTGGGCAGCGTGGTCGTTAAAGCGCTGGTGGAACGTAGCGGGATCGCAGCCCATGAAGTTGATGAGGTGATCCTGGGGCAGGTTCTCACGGCCGGTGCCGGGCAAAACCCTGCGCGTCAGGCGGCGCTGAAGGGCGGGCTGCCCAATACCGTCTCCGCCATTACCATCAACGACGTCTGTGGTTCAGGGTTAAAAGCGCTGCATCTCGCCACCCAGGCCATTCAGTGCGGTGAAGCGGATGTGGTTATCGCTGGCGGACAAGAGAACATGAGCCGCGCGCCGCACGTTCTCACCGATAGCCGAACCGGCGCGCAGCTGGGCAACAGCCAGCTGCTCGACAGCCTCGTGCATGACGGGCTGTGGGATGCGTTCAACGACTATCATATGGGCGTGACGGCAGAAAACCTGGCGCGCGAGTACGGCATTAGCCGCGAATTGCAGGACGCTTATGCGCTCAGTTCGCAGCAAAAAGCGCGTGCCGCGATTGATTCCGGTCGCTTTCGCGACGAGATTGTCCCGGTCAGCACGCAGCGTCAGAACGGCGAGGCGATCGTCGTCGATACCGATGAACAGCCGCGCACGGATGCCAGCGCGGAAGGCCTGGCGAGACTGAATCCCGCGTTTGAAACGCAGGGCTCGGTCACCGCTGGCAATGCCTCGTCCATTAACGACGGTGCCGCCGCCGTGATGATGATGAGCGAAAGTAAAGCCCTTGAGCTCGATCTCCCCGTGCTGGCCCGCATTAAGGCGTTTGCCAGCGTGGGCGTGGATCCAGCGTTGATGGGGATTGCGCCGGTCTACGCTACCCGTCGCTGCCTGGAGCGCGCAGGGTGGCAACTTTCGGATGTCGATCTGATCGAAGTGAACGAAGCCTTTGCCGCGCAGGCGATCTCGGTCGGCAAAATGCTGGAGTGGGATCCGCTGCGGGTCAACGTGAACGGCGGTGCAATTGCGTTAGGGCATCCCATCGGCGCGTCCGGCTGCCGAATCCTGGTTTCGCTGGTCCACGAAATGAAAAAGCGAAACGCGCGCAAAGGGATCGCTACCCTCTGTATAGGCGGCGGACAGGGTGTGGCGCTCGCCATCGAACGCTAATTTCTCCTCACTTAAAAAACCTCCTTCGGGAGGTTTTTTTTATCGTGTTCTTCTCTTCATGGGAAGTAATCGTGATCCGCGCGTCATTTCTGTTATAAACAAAAATAAAAAATGAAACGTTGTTTTAATTGCAATTGAAAACCCTATTTTATGCCGCTAGTATGTGCTCATCATAAAACGAAACGTCGTTTCGTTTAATTTCTGCCTTCGGGCATGACCACATCTGGAGGTTACCGTGGACGTCAGACAAAGCATCCACAGCGCGCACGCCAAAACGCTGGATACTCAGGGACTGCGCAGCGAGTTTTTAATTGAGCAGGTGTTCGAAGCCGATAAGTACACCATGGTCTATAGCCACATCGACCGCATTATCGTGGGCGGCATTAAGCCGGTGGCGAAAACCGTCTCCGTGGGCGGTGAAGTAGGCAAGCAGCTGGGCGTAAGCTACTTCCTGGAGCGTCGTGAACTGGGCGTGATTAATATTGGCGGGCCGGGCACGATTACCGTGGACGGCCAGTGCTACGAGATTGGCCATCGCGACGGGCTGTACGTCGGCAAAGGGGCGAAAGAGGTGGTCTTTGCCAGCATCGACGGCAGTAAACCCGCGAAGTTTTACTACAACTGCGCCCCGGCGCACACCGCTTATCCAACCAAAAAAGTAACGCCCGCGGACGTTGCGCCCGTGACGCTGGGCGACAACCTCACCAGCAACCGCCGCACCATCAATAAATACTTCGTGCCGGATGTGCTGGAAACCTGCCAGCTCAGCATGGGTCTGACCGAACTGGCCCCGGGTAACCTGTGGAACACCATGCCGTGCCATACCCACGAACGCCGCATGGAAGTCTACTTCTACTTCAACATGGATGAAGACGCCTGCGTGTTCCACATGATGGGACAGCCTCAGGAAACCCGTCATATCGTCATGCATAACGAGCAGGCGGTGATTTCACCCAGCTGGTCTATTCACTCCGGCGTGGGGACGAAAGCCTATACCTTCATCTGGGGGATGGTTGGAGAAAACCAGGTCTTCGATGATATGGACCACGTCGCGGTTAAGGATCTGCGCTAGTCGCGGGCAGTTAAGCATACATCTGCCTGTTGATGACAGGCGCTGAAAGAGTAAGGAACAAACATGATTCTGGATGCATTTTCTCTGCAGGGTAAAGTGGCCGTGGTTTCCGGGTGTGACACAGGACTGGGCCAGGGGATGGCGTTAGGCCTGGCGGAAGCGGGCTGTGATATCGTCGGGATTAACATCGTTGAGCCCACGGAAACCATCGAACGCGTAACCGCGCTGGGCCGCCGTTTTCTCAGCCTGACCGCCGACCTGCGTAAAATCGACGCTATTCCGGAGCTGCTGGATCGCGCGGTGGCGGAATTTGGCCATATCGACATTCTGGTCAACAACGCGGGGCTGATCCGCCGTGAAGACGCGATTAACTTCAGCGAGACCGACTGGGACGATGTCATGAACCTGAACATCAAGAGCGTGTTCTTTATGTCCCAGGCGGCGGCGAAGCACTTCATCGCGCAGGGCAAGGGCGGCAAGATCATTAACATCGCCTCGATGCTCTCCTTCCAGGGCGGCATCCGCGTGCCGTCTTACACCGCGTCGAAAAGCGCGGTGATGGGCGTGACCCGCCTGCTGGCGAACGAATGGGCGCAGCACAACATCAACGTCAACGCGATTGCGCCGGGCTACATGGCCACCAACAACACCCAGCAGCTTCGCGCGGACGAAGAACGCAGTGCGGCGATCCTGGAGCGTATTCCGGCGGGCCGCTGGGGGCTGCCGAGCGATCTGATGGGGCCGGTAGTGTTCCTGGCTTCCCCGGCATCGGACTATATCAATGGTTATACCGTCGCGGTTGATGGCGGCTGGCTGGCGCGATAACCCTACTTATGACAAATACCTCCGCTCTTCGGCGGAGGTTTTTTTTGCTTAAAATTAGTCAAAGTCCATATTGATAAACACGAAAAATCCATACTTAAAAATCATAGATGACTGCCATCACACTTTTATTATTGAAAAATTAAGGCGTTAGTAAAATTAGGTGATTATCCAGCATTAGTTGAAATTGTAATGTCCATCACAGATCGCTATGCCATAGCGAAATAATCCATATCTTCACGAATTCCGGCCTGACACTTTTCCCCGCTATCTCGTAATTTCATTTAACGAATTTTGCTGTTGAGGCAGGAAAAATATGACATCTATAAATGACTCTACCCTGATGCCCGCCGCGCTGCGCGATACCCGCCGCATGAACCAGTTTGTCTCCATTGCGGCAGCCGTGGCCGGTTTGTTGTTCGGCCTGGATATCGGCGTGATCGCCGGGGCGCTGCCGTTTATTACCGATCACTTTACGCTGAGTAACCGCCTGCAGGAGTGGGTGGTGAGCAGCATGATGCTCGGCGCGGCCATCGGCGCGCTGTTTAACGGCTGGCTTTCGTTTCGCCTTGGGCGTAAATACAGCCTGATGGTCGGGGCTGTCCTGTTTGTTGCCGGGTCCATTGGTTCGGCGTTTGCCACTAACGTTGAAGTGCTGCTGCTCTCCCGCGTACTGCTGGGCGTGGCGGTGGGGATTGCCTCCTACACCGCGCCGCTGTATCTCTCCGAAATGGCGAGCGAGAACGTGCGCGGCAAGATGATTAGCATGTACCAGCTGATGGTGACGCTGGGCATCGTGCTGGCGTTCCTGTCCGATACGTACTTTAGCTACAGCGGTAACTGGCGGGCGATGCTCGGCGTGCTGGCGCTGCCTGCGGTAGTGCTGATTGTTTTAGTGATCTTCCTGCCCAACAGTCCGCGCTGGCTGGCGCAAAAAGGGCGTCACGTGGAAGCGGAAGAGGTGCTGCGCATGCTGCGCGACACGTCTGAGAAAGCGCGTGAAGAGCTGAACGAGATCCGCGAAAGCCTGAAGCTGAAGCAGGGCGGCTGGTCGCTGTTTAAGGCTAACCGCAACGTGCGCCGCGCGGTGTTCCTCGGGATGTTGCTGCAGGCGATGCAGCAGTTCACGGGGATGAACATCATCATGTATTACGCCCCGCGCATCTTCAAAATGGCCGGTTTTACCACCACCGAACAGCAGATGATCGCCACGCTGGTGGTGGGGCTGACCTTTATGTTCGCCACCTTTATCGCGGTGTTCACCGTCGATAAAGCCGGTCGTAAGCCTGCGCTGAAAATTGGCTTTAGCGTGATGGCGCTCGGCACCCTGATCCTCGGCTACTGCCTGATGCAGTTTGATAACGGCACGGCGTCCAGCGGCCTCTCCTGGCTCTCCGTGGGCATGACCATGATGTGTATTGCTGGCTACGCGATGAGCGCCGCGCCGGTGGTGTGGATCCTGTGCTCTGAAATTCAGCCGCTGAAATGTCGCGATTTTGGTATCACCTGTTCCACCACCACCAACTGGGTGTCGAACATGATCATCGGCGCGACCTTCCTGACGCTGCTGGATGCGATTGGCGCGGCGGGAACCTTCTGGCTCTATACGGTGCTGAACGTGGCGTTTATTGGCGTGACATTCTGGCTAATTCCAGAAACCAAAGGCGTGACGCTGGAACATATTGAACGCAAGCTGATGAGCGGGGAGAAACTGCGAAATATCGGCGTGTAAGGGTTAACGCCGGGTAAGCGCAGCGCCACCCGGCGTTTTGTTAGCGTGATGCTGAATAACTACCAACTTTGATAGCAATTCCTCAGATAGTCCATTCTCGCGTTCAGATTATTCTTAGTTTCTTGTATTATCGGGCAACTGAACTCACCCGGCAGGAATTTACTGCACCCGAAACAGAAGAACGGCTATGTCAGCAATGGATTTCAAAAAAAATACGGACCTCGATTTTTCCTCATATGCTCCTCCAGCAGTCAGTTCAAAAGAGATCGATCTTCTGGGCCTGTTAGATATTCTGATTACCGCGAAAAAACGCATTGCCACCATTATCTTTGTTTTCGCGCTGGCAGGTCTGGCAATTGCGCTTCTACTGCCGCAAAAATGGACCAGTAAAGCGGTGATCACTCCGGCGGAACAGACACAGTGGAACCCGCTGAGCCAGATGATGGTTGCGCTGCAGGTTCTTGATGTGAAGGTGCCGGTTACCCGTCAGGAAGTCTTTGACCTGTTTATTAAAAAATTCCAGTCGCAGTCATTGCTTGAAGAGTATATGACCTCTTCCCCTTACGTGATGGCGCAGCTCAAGAATGCGCAAGTGGACCCGCTTGAACTGCACCGTGCGGTTGTCAATATTGCAGACAAAATGAAAGCGGTGAATGATGTTCAGGGAAAAGATGCGGATAAAGCGCCTTTCGTCTCCTGGACATTGAGCTTCACCGCGCCGACCGCAGCCGATGCCCAATCCGTTCTGGAGGGGTATATCAACTATATCTCGGCAATTGTTGAGAAAGAAACGGTGCAGAATATCCGCAACCAGATCGCCCTCAAAACGAACGAGGTAGAGCAGCAGCTGACGCTCGACCGCGTTCGTCTGACCAATGTGCATAACACCAACCTGCAGCGGCTGAACTATTCGCTGGAAGTGGCGAATGCGGCGGGCATTAAGAAGCCCGTTTATAGCAATGGACAGGGGATAAAAGACGATCCGGATTACTCCGTTGCGCTCGGGGCTGACGGTATCGCGGAAAAGCTAAGGATTGAAAAAAATCTTAAGGATGTGACGGAGCTGAACGCGGACTTCCAGAACCGGGAATATTACCTGGCGCAGCTGAAAAAACTCTCCTTCGCAGACGTTAAGCTTGAGCCATTCAGGTATCAGCTTTCGCCATCGATGCCGGTGAAAAAAGACGGCCCGGGCAAAGGCATGATTGTCATTCTGGCGGCGATCCTTGGCGCTCTGTTTGCCTGCGGCAGCGTATTACTCCGTGAGGCCATGCTCAGCCGAAACCCATTGCCAGAGCCGGTAACGGAATAAATTCTGCAAACATGAAGGCGCTGCAACAGCGCCTTTTTTATTTCAGGAAATCCTCGCGAACAGGCGTAAAGGTGTCCAGCAGCGTGCCGGCCCTGAGGCAGACGCAGCCGTGCATCACATGTGGTTGTTTGTAGAGGGTATCTCCCGCCGTTACGACATGCTTCTCTTCACCAATGGTAAACTCAAATTCACCAGAGAGAACATAGGTTAACTGTTCGTGCGGGTGGTTATGCAGTGGGCCAATCGCGCCCTGCTCAAACTGTACTTCAACCGCCATCATCCTGCCGCCGTGGGCCAGCACGCGACGCGTAACGCCGTTCCCCAGATCTTCAGACGCGGTCTCTTTGTGGAACATAAACATGGCTTTGCCCTTCATAATAAAACAGTGTTTTATTTAATTTACATTGACCAGCTTAAAAAGAAAACGACGTAATAAAGAACTGGAAACAGGATCACAAGTTTGCTTCACTGGCTTAAACAGATAAGGAGCGATGATGAAAACGATTGGCCTGATAGGTGGGATGAGCTGGGAATCGACAATCCCTTATTACCGCCTGATTAACGAAGGCGTAAAGCAGCGTCTGGGCGGCCTGCACTCCGCGAGCCTGCTGCTGCACAGCGTTGATTTTCATGAAATCGAAGCCTGCCAGTCGAGCGGCGAATGGGATAAAGCCGGAGAAATCCTGGCTGATGCCGCGCTGGGGCTGGAGCGTGCGGGGGCGCAGGGCATTCTGCTGTGTACCAACACGATGCACAAAGTGGCCTCGCACATTGAAGCGCGCTGTTCGCTGCCGTTCCTGCACATCGCGGACGCCACCGGACGCGCCATTCGCGCTTCGGGAATGTCGCGCGTGGCCTTGCTGGGCACACGTTACACCATGGAGCAGGATTTCTATCGCGGGCGCTTGCACAGCGAGTTTGGGATTGAAAGCCTGATCCCGGATGAGGGGGACCGGGCGCGCATCAACCAGATTATCTTCGACGAGCTTTGCCTCGGAACCTTGAGCGAAACCTCCCGCGCATATTACGTCAGCGTAATAGATAAACTGGCGCAGCAGGGGGCTGAAGGGGTGATTTTCGGCTGCACGGAGATCGGTTTGCTGGTGCCGGCCGAACGAAGCCCCATCCCGGTGTTTGATACCGCGGCCATTCACGCGGCAGATGCCGTGGAATTTATGCTGTCATAACGGGTTTTGCAGGTCAGGTAAGCGAAGCGCCACCTGACGCGCATGCTCAACTAAGTGTTCGGTGAATGCGTCCACCAGCGCGGAAGCCGGACGGTGCAGCGGGCGGATAAGGCTTACGGTGAACGGGACGGAAACGCTAAAACGGCGGATGACGATCCCGCTTCCTGCATAGTCCAGCGCCGTAAGCGGATTGACGACCGCAACGCCAACGCCCGCGCGCACCATCGCGCATATTGACGCCGCGCTGTGGGTTTCAACGACCATCCGCCGCTTCACCTGATGCTCAGAAAAAAGCGTATCCAGCAGCTGCCGGTAGCTGTCCGTTTGCGACAGGCTAATGTAGTTTTCACCATGAAAATCTGTGGGCGTCAGCACTGCTTTGTGGGCAAGCCGATGCCCGGCGGGCAGAACGCACACTTCATCCAGCGCGAGCAGTTCCGTGCGCGCCGTTCCTGCGGGTGTCGAGAGGGTTTCGGTTAACCCGAGATCGTGCCGCTGTGCCGACAGCCACTCTTCAAGCAAGGGCGACTCCTGCGGCACGATGGTGAGATTGACCTCAGGATAGCGGGCCAGAAAAGGCTGGAGCAGCGTCGGTAAGAAGGACTGAGAGAAGACGGGCAGGCAGACAATCGACAGCTCGCCCTGACGAAACTCGCGCAGGCTTTCCGCCGCGCTGACGATTCTGTCCAGCCCGTACCATGAGCGCTGCACTTCCTCAAACAGGCGCAACCCCTGCACCGTCGGGTGAAGCCTGCCCCGGGCGCGTTCGAACAGCTTCAGCCCCAGCACTTTCTCGAAGCGCGCCAGCTCGCGGCTGACCGTCGGCTGCGAGGTATGCAGCATCTGCGCGGCTTCCGTGAGGTTGCCGGCGGTCATCACGGCGTGAAAAATCTCGATGTGGCGTAAATTGACGGCGGGCATAGGGCACCTGAAAGCAAGGAACTGTCCATATCATTTTTGCATAGACTCGCGATAAAACGATATTTTTTATTCTGCTTCCGCTGTGGCGTAATCATAAAAAATGAATTGAACCGGAGAAGACCATGCCACGCCCGCTCAACCAGACGGATACCGATTTGAACGCTGAAAACCTGCTGCGCCTGCCCGCCGAGTTTGGCTGCCCGGTATGGGTCTACGACGCGCAGATCGTTCGCGAGAAGATCGCCGCCCTGCATCAGTTTGACGTGGTGCGTTTTGCCCAGAAGGCCTGCTCCAATATTCATATTCTGCGCCTGATGCGCGAGCAGGGCGTGAAGGTTGACTCCGTATCGCTGGGTGAAATCGAGCGTGCGCTGGCGGCAGGCTTTGATCCGAAAACCGATCCTGACGCGATCGTCTTTACCGCGGATGTGATCGACGACGCCACGCTTGCGCGCGTGCATGAACTGCAGGTGCCGGTGAACGCTGGTTCTGTGGATATGCTGGAGCAGCTTGGGCAGGTTTCACCCGGCCATCGCGTCTGGTTGCGCGTCAACCCGGGCTTTGGACATGGCCATAGCCAAAAAACCAACACCGGGGGCGAAAACAGCAAGCACGGCATCTGGTATGCCGATATGCCTGCCGCGCTTGAGGTACTGCAGCGCTACAGCCTGAAGCTGGTAGGCATTCATATGCACATTGGCTCCGGCGTCGATTACGGGCACCTGGAGCAGGTGTGCGGGGCGATGGTGCGCCAGGTTGTTGACTTCGGTCAGGATCTGGAGGCGATCTCCGCCGGTGGCGGTCTTTCCATTCCTTATCGTGAAGGGGAAGAGGCGATCGACACCGATCACTATTACGGCCTGTGGAGCGCCGCGCGCGATCAAATTGCCGCGCATCTGGGCCATGCCGTGAAGCTGGAAATTGAGCCGGGTCGTTTCCTGATAGCCGAAGCCGGCGTGCTGGTGGCTCAGGTACGCAGCGTCAAAGAGATGGGCTCCCGCCACTTCGTGCTGATTGATGCGGGCTTTAACGACCTGATGCGTCCGTCCATGTACGGCAGCTACCATCACATTACCGCCCTGGCTGCCGATGGCCGCGATTTAACGCACGCGCCGCGCCGCGAGACGGTGGTCGCAGGCCCGCTGTGTGAATCCGGTGATGTGTTTACCCAGCAGGAAGGTGGCAAAGTTGAAACCCGCGCGCTGCCCGAGGTGAAGCCGGGCGATTACCTGGTGCTGCACGACACCGGGGCGTACGGGGCGTCTATGTCCTCGAACTACAACAGCCGTCCGCTGCTGCCGGAAGTGCTGTTTGATAACGGCAAGGCGCGGCTGATCCGTCGTCGCCAGACCATTCAGGAACTGCTGGCGCTGGAACTCGTTTGATTAAAGTACGGCCCCGTTGTGACCGAATCGCGTAATACCAGCGTGCCGGTAAACGGCGGGATCGCATCGACCGGCTGGTTCTTCGCCAGCCGGATCGCCTGATCGATAGCCGTGACGATCATGTTATCTATCGGCAGATAAACCGACGACAGCGCAGGCTCCAGCCACTTTGCGCTTGGGGCATCGTCAAAGCCGAACAGGGAGATATCCTGCGGGATCTTAAGCCCTGCCTGATGCAGCGCTTTGGACGCGCCCAGCGCCATATCATCGTTACAGGCAAACAGCGCGCTGAACGACACCCCTTCAGCAATCAGCTCCTTACACAGCTCATAGCCCCGCGTCATTCCCGCATCACCGTACTTTATTCGACGCTCGTCCAGACGAATGCCGTGCTTTTCCAGCGCCTTACGGTAGCCCATCAGCCGCGCTTTACCCGTGGGGGTGTGGATCGGAACGGTAATGCAGGCGATCTCCCGGTGGCCCTGATTGATCAGGTAATCCACCGCCTTAAACGCGGCATCCTGTTGTTCGAAGAACACGCAGCGCTCCGGTGCCTGGCTGACTTCACGGTTGATGACCACCAGCGGCGTTTGCACGGTATTAATCAGCTTGATGATCGCTTTTTCGCTCATATAGCGCGTGTAAAGCACGATGGCATCGCACTGGCGGTCGGCCAGCATTTGCACCGCCTGCTCTTCCTGCTCTGGCGCGTCGTGACCGTCGGTGACGATCAGCTGTTTCCCGTGGGTTTCGGTCTGCCGCGACGCCTGCTGCAAAAGACGACCAAAGTAAAAGCCGTCGAAGGTAGAGACGACCAGACCAATGCTGTTGCTGGTCTGGTTAGCCAGCGAACGCGCGAGAAAGTTTGGGCGGTAGCCCAGCTCTTCCATCGCAGCAAAGACCTGCTGACGCGTGCTCTCTTTAACCTGACCTGTGCCGTTCAGCACGCGCGAGACGGTAGCCTTCGACACGCCCGCGCGCAGTGAGACATCCAGCATTGTTGCCATTCTACATTCCTGCTTCCACGTAATGGTTTGCAGTTTAACACAGACCTGACAGCGTATAAGCGATGCGGGAAGCGCAAAACTTCTGCCACGATCACGCTTTTTGGTCTCGATTCGCCTGGCCTGCCGGAAGTAAAACTAAATAGTCTGACTCTGGTAAAATAATCGCCAAACCCGGCTGGAGGCGTCAGGCCAGCATATTCATTAAAAACGCAGGTGAAACGTGAAAAAGACCGTCATTCTCCCGCTTTACGAGGCACCGCGCTATGCGGAGCAGGTCACCGACTGGCTCTGGCAGGCCTTTGGCGAGGGGCTTGCGCGGGATTTTTTCCATAGCATCGTCGAGCACAGCCAGACGCCGGGTGCCCTGCCGCTGACCTTTATCGCCGTAGAGGATGAACGGCTTCTCGGGACGGTGGGACTCTGGCGCTGTGATTTGATTACCCGTCAGGATCTCTGTCCGTGGCTGGCGGCGCTCTACGTGGATGACGCGGCGCGCGGCAAGGGGCTGGCAGGAAAGTTACAGCAGCATGTTATTCGCTTCGCCGCACGGGCCGGGTACGAGGAACTTCATCTCTGGTCTGCCTGCCGCGACTTCTATGAACGTTACGGCTGGCAGTATATTGGCGATGGGCTGGAGTATCCGGATAAAACGGTACACCTGTATCGCTATTCGCTCTGCGCGTCAGCGGGCGCAGCAACGGAGTGACGGCGCACTAACGTTGGGCTGAAGAGATGGGTAATCTCCGGCGGCTGGCGTTGTTCGGCCAGCGCCAGCGCCAGCTCTGCGGCCTGGGTGGCCATCGTGATGATGGGGTAGCGTACGGTGGTCAGGCGCGGGCGCACGTACCGGGAGACCAAAACATCGTCGAAGCCAATTAGCGAGATTTCCGCTGGCACCTCAATCCCGTTGTCATTCATGACGCCCATTGCCCCGGCGGCCATCGAATCGTTATAGCTGGCGACCGCGGTGAAATTCCGTCCGCGACCCAGCAGCTCCGTCATGGCCTGTTCGCCGCCGCTCTCATCCGGTTCACCGAAGGCCACCAGACGGTCATTGCACGGCAGACCGTTTTTGCGCAGGGCGTCGTAGTAGCCCTGCAGGCGGTCTTCCGCATCAGAAATGGGGTGATTGGAGCAGAGATAGCCAATCCGGGTATGACCCTGTTGAATCAGATGACGGGTCGCAAGCCAGGCGCCGTAGCGGTCGTCGAGGGCTACACAGCGTTTTTCAAAGCCGGGGATAATACGGTTGATAATCACCATGCCGGGCATTTGCTTCATCAGGTGAATTAGCTCGGCATCCGGGATCATTTTGGCGTGTACCACCAGTGCAGCGCAGCGGTGGCGGATCAGCTGCTCGATGGCCTGGCGTTCTTTTTGTTCATTATGATAGCCATTGCCGATCAGCAAAAAATTACCCGTCTGATAAGAGACCTGTTCAACCGCTTTTACCATGGCACCGAAAAAGGGGTCGGAAACGTCTCCCACCACCAGCCCAATAGTCTCTGTTGACTGCTGGGCGAGCGCGCGGGCGTTGGCATTCGGATGGTAGTTCAGGGTTTCCATGGCGCTTTGTACCGCCTGGCGTGATGCGTCACTGGCTTTGGGTGAATCATTAATCACGCGGGAGACGGTAGCTACCGACACACCTGCCAGACGAGCCACATCCTTTATTGTCGCCATTTATAACCTTCTTATTTGGGGTAAGCGTTTACACACTGAATAGTGTTGCGGAAAAGTGACGTCCATTCAAGGGAAGCCGGTTTCCGCGCGCCACAAACGTGACGCAGACCAACCCTGGTAGTGTAATCGTTACACGCCTGGTCATGTCAGAAGAATGTCATTCTGAACCTTTAGTTACACTTTGCCTCAGGCTGTTGCGATTGTCCGGTGGCGATGACGTTAAAGAGGTTGGTAGAGTCGAGATCCCAGAGGTATTGATAGGTGGAATCAACTCCGGTTGATTAACACGACTTACACCAGCCTGCGTTCTTACGCAGGTTTTTTTTGCCTGATCGTTCAACCTGTAACAGCAAAAGAGAATATTCACACCTGGTTGCATTTCGGCTCATTCCCTTGCGTTTTCCTGCTGGCGAAGCGCAGGGTCAACAGCCACAATCAAGATCCCAGAGGTATTGATTGGTGAGAATTCTTAGTACGGTTTCGTACTCATCTCTTGCACCAACCTGCGCGGATGCGCAGGTTTTTTTTCGCCTCCATTTTTGCTGTCGCTCCCGTATCACTTCTCGTGTAATCTGCCACCATTTACTGTCAACCCACCACACTGTCTGGCAAAGGGAGTTGAGATGCTATTTGGGTTTTTCCGTACACTGTTCCGTATTCTTTTTCGCATCCGCGTCACTGGCGATGCCCAGGCGCTTCGTGGCGAGCGCGTTCTCATCACACCCAATCATGTTTCCTTTATAGACGGCATCCTGCTTGCGCTGTTTCTGCCCGTGCGTCCGGTGTTTGCGGTCTATACCTCCATCAGCCAGCAGTGGTATATGCGCTGGCTCACCCCACTGATCGATTTCGTACCGCTTGACCCGACAAAGCCGATGATGATTAAACACCTGGTACGTCTGGTAGAGCAGGGGCGTCCGGTGGTCATTTTCCCGGAAGGGCGCATTTCAGTGACCGGTTCGCTGATGAAAATCTACGACGGCGCGGGGTTTGTCGCGGCGAAATCAAACGCGACCGTGGTGCCGCTGCGCATTGAAGGCGCAGAGTTGACCCATTTCAGCCGCCTTAAGGGGCTGGTGAAGCAGCGTCTGTTCCCCAAAATCACGCTGCATATCCTGCCGCCAACGTCGTTACCGATGCCGGAAGCGCCGCGTGCCCGCGATCGCCGTAAAATCGCCGGGGAAATGCTGCACCAGATTATGATGGAAGCGCGCATGGCCGTTCGTCCGCGCGAAACGCTGTATGAATCCCTGCTTTCGGCGCAGTACCGCTACGGCGCGAAGAAAAACTGCATTGAAGACATCAACTTTACCCCGGATACCTATCGTAAACTGCTGACCAAGACGCTGTTCGTGGGCCGCATTCTTGAGAAGTACAGCAAAAAGGGCGAAAAGATCGGCCTGATGCTGCCAAACGCGGGCATCAGCGCGGCGGTGATTTTTGGTGCGGTTTCCCGTGGCCGTATACCGGCGATGATGAACTACACGGCGGGCGTGAAAGGGCTGACCAGCGCCATTACCGCCGCCCAAATTAATACCGTCTTTACCTCCCGACAGTTTCTGGACAAAGGCAAGCTGTGGCATCTGCCGGAACAGCTGACCCAGGTACGCTGGGTCTTCCTGGAAGATCTAAAAGCGGACGTGACCACCGGCGACAAGCTGTGGATTTTTGCGCATCTGCTGATGCCGCGTCTGGCCCAGGTCAAGCAGCAGCCGGAAGATGACGCGATTATCCTTTTCACGTCGGGTTCGGAGGGTAACCCGAAAGGCGTCGTCCACAGCCACAAGAGTATTCTGGCGAACGTTGAGCAGATCAAAAGCATTGCCGACTTTACCGCGAATGACCGTTTTATGTCGGCGCTGCCGCTGTTCCACTCCTTTGGCCTGACGGTGGGGCTGTTCACGCCGCTGCTGACCGGTGCCGAGGTGTTCCTCTATCCCAGCCCGCTGCACTACCGCATTGTGCCGGAGCTGGTGTATGACCGTAACTGCACCGTTCTGTTCGGCACCTCAACCTTCCTGGGTAACTATGCCCGTTTCGCCAATCCGTATGATTTCTTCCGCGTTCGGTACGTGGTGGCCGGTGCGGAAAAGCTGCAGGAGAGTACGCGTCAGATCTGGCAGGACAAGTTTGGCCTGCGCATTCTTGAAGGTTATGGCGTTACCGAGTGCGCGCCCGTGGTCTCGATCAACGTACCGATGGCGGCGAAACCGGGAACGGTGGGCCGAATTCTGCCGGGGATGGATGCGCGCTTGCTGGCGGTGCCGGGCATTGAGGACGGTGGCCGCCTGCAGTTGAAAGGGCCAAACGTGATGAACGGTTACCTGCGCGTGGAAAACCCAGGCGTGCTGGAAGCGCCAACGGCGGAAAACGTCAATGGCGAGATTGAAACCGGCTGGTACGACACCGGTGACATCGTTCGTTTCGATGAGCAAGGCTTTGTACAGATTCAGGGGCGCGCAAAACGCTTCGCCAAAATCGCCGGTGAGATGGTCTCTCTGGAAATGGTTGAACAGCTGGCGACGGCCGTGTCCGCCGAGAAGATGCACGCCACGGTCGTGAAGAGCGATGCCAGCAAAGGCGAGGCGCTGGTGCTGTTTACCACTGATGCTGAGCTTAAGCGCGACAGGTTACTGAGCTATGCGCGTGAACACGGTATTCCTGAACTGGCCGTGCCGCGCGATATTCGCCACCTGAAGCAGCTTCCGGTGCTGGGTAGCGGCAAGCCCGATTTCGTGACCCTGAAAGGTATGGTTGAAGAGGCGGAGCAGCATAATGCGTGAGTCAGTACACACTAACACCTCCCTCAGGTCGAAAGGCATGATGGCCGTCATCGCCGCGCAGTTTCTCTCTGCGTTCGGTGATAACGCGCTGCTGTTTGCCACGCTGGCGCTGCTGAAAGCCGAGTTTTACCCTGACTGGAGTCAGCCGATCCTGCAGATGGTGTTTGTGGGCGCTTACATTATCTTTGCACCGTTTGTGGGGCAAGTGGCGGACAGTTTCCCCAAAGGCCGGGTGATGATGTTTGCCAACGGTCTCAAGCTGCTGGGCGCTGCCAGTATCTGCTTCGGCTTCAATCCGTTTGTTGGCTATACGCTGGTGGGCATCGGCGCTGCCGCCTACTCCCCAGCGAAGTATGGCATTCTCGGAGAACTGACTACGGGCGATAAGCTGGTGAAGGCCAACGGTCTGATGGAGTCGTCGACTATCGCTGCTATCCTCCTCGGCTCCGTCGCGGGCGGCGTGCTGGCCGACTGGCATGTTCTGGCTGCCCTGGGCGTGTGTGCAGTGGTGTATGGTGGGGCGGTTGTGGCTAACCTGTTTATTCCGAAGCTGCCGGTGGCTCGCCCGGGCCAGTCCTGGCGCTTTAAACCGATGACCGGCAGTTTCTTTAACGCGTGCCGCGTGCTGTGGCGTAACGGGGAAACGCGTTTCTCCCTGATGGGAACCAGTATGTTCTGGGGGGCGGGCGTCACGCTGCGCTTCCTGCTGGTTCTGTGGGTACCGGTGGCGCTGGGGATTACGGACAATGCGACGCCGACCTATCTTAATGCGATGGTGGCGATCGGGATTGTGGCTGGGGCGGGCGCGGCGGCGAAGCTGGTGACGCTTGAAACGGTTGCACGCTGCATGCCAGCGGGGATCCTGATTGGCCTCGTGGTGCTTATTTTCTCGCTGCAACATGCGTTATTGCCCGCTTATGCTCTGTTGATCCTGATTGGTATTCTGGGGGGCTTTTTTGTGGTACCGCTGAATGCGTTACTCCAGGAGCGTGGCAAGCAGACCGTCGGGGCGGGGAATGCCATTGCGGTTCAAAATCTCGGTGAAAACCTGGCCATGCTGTTAATGCTGGGGCTCTACTCGCTGGCGGTAAAAGTGGGTGTCCCGGTGGTGGCGATTGGCGTTGGATTTGGTGGGCTGTTCGCGGCGGCGATTGCGGGATTGTGGATCTGGCAGCGTCGCCGTTAATAAGTAGCCGGGTGGCGGCTTCGCCTTACCCGGCAAAAGCATCAGCTACGGCGCAGGATAGGTATAAACCTGATGCACCGCTTCAATCTCCGCTAACACCTCTTCACTCAGGTTCAGATGGAAACTCTCAATGTTAGTTTTCAGCTGTTCCATAGTCGTCGCGCCAAGCAGGGTACTGGCAACAAACGGCTGTCGGCGCACGAAGGCCAGCGCCATCTGCGCCGGATCCAGGCCGTGGCGCTTCGCGATATCCACATAGGCTGCAACGGCTTTCTGCGTCTGCTCGCCGCTGTAGCGGGTAAAGCGGCTAAAGAGGGTATTACGCGCCCCGGCCGGTTTCGCACCGTTCAGGTATTTCCCCGTCAGGGTGCCGAAACCGAGGCATGAATAGGCGAGCAGTTCCACTTCCTCATATTGCGTCACTTCAGCCAGCCCCACCTCGTAGCTGCGGTTAAGCAGGCTGTACGGGTTCTGGATGGTGACGATGCGCGGCAGATCGTGTTTATCCGCCAGGTGCAGATAGCGCATTACGCCAAAGGCCGTTTCGTTGGACACGCCAATGTAGCGGATTTTTCCCGCGCGCTGGCATTCGGTCAGCGCCTCCAGCGTTTCCAGCAGCGTAACGGCGGGGGCGCTCTCATTCCAGCTGTAGCCGAGCTTGCCAAAACAGTTGGTTGGACGCTGCGGCCAGTGGACCTGGTAAAGGTCGAGATAGTCGGTTTGCAGGCGCTTCAGGCTCGCGTCCAGCGCGGCGCGGATATTTTTGCGATCGAGGATCTGGTTTGGGCGGATCCCGGCATCGTTGTTTCGCGCGGGGCCACTCACTTTCGAGGCGATAACCAGCTTTTCACGGTTACCGCGTTTTGCCAGCCAGTTACCGACATAGGTTTCGGTAAGTCCCTGCGTTTCAGGGCGTGGAGGCACAGGGTACATCTCTGCGACATCAATCAGGTTAATCCCCTGGCTGACGGCATAATCGAGTTGTGCATGGGCATCGGCTTCGCTGTTTTGTTCACCAAATGTCATCGTGCCCAACCCCAGTTGACTTATCTCCAGAGCGCTGTGGGGGATACGGTGATAATGCATAGCCGGCTTCCTTCAATAGACATGTAGACCGCGTCAGGAACCTCCCGACAAAGGAATATAAACATGGCAGAGGGGAAGCAAAAGGGGAAGAAAAAAATCAAAAAGGCCAGTAGGCTACTGACCTCCGACTGTTATCGCTCAATAATTTGCGAGACTTCGTCGCGATTGATCTGCATTTTATTGCCTGCCTGGTCATGGTAGCTGACCAGACCGGTATCATCGTCGACTTCAGGTTTACCGTCAGTCAGGATCATCCGGCCGTCTTTCGTCGCCATGACGTAATCACTGCTGCAGCCCGAAACGGCAAACGCCAACCCGACTGCTGAAATTAACACCGCCCATTTTTTCATCGTTATCGTCCTCATCTGGCTCGTATCAAATCATAGTGTAGTATTAACCCGTTATAGCTACAGGGTGAAGCGGTAAAATCTTAAAAACCAGGCGATTATGTTTGTGAGCTCGCAAAATAAGTAAAAAACTATGTTTTAAGTAAGAAATGACGAGCAAGCAGCGCGCCGGTGAAATTTTTTTTAAGATAAAAACCGCGTGGTAGCGTCAGTATGGGTTCGCCCATCGCGCCGATCGCCTCGGTAAGCGCTTTGCTGTTTGCCGCTTTCGGGCGCAGCTGTAACACTTCTCCGTGCCGGGCGGTAATTCGCTCGACCTGACCGAGCACAATCATGTCCATCAGTTCCTCCCAGTCCAGGCGCAACTGATGCTCCTCTTCTTCATCCGGGCTCCAGAGCAGCGGCGCGCCAACGCGGCGTTCAGCTAACGGGATCTGCCGTTCGCCTTCAACCGGAACCCAAAGCACGCGATTCAGCTTATGGCGCACGTGGCTGGTTTCCCACGTTACGCCGGTATTGCCGGTTAAGGGCGCAACGCAGACAAAGGTAGTCTCCAGGGGCCGACCCTGGCGGTCGATAGGAATGGTTTTTAACTCTACGCCAAGGGCCGCGAAATCTTGCTCTGGCTTGCTCCCGGCGCTTGCCCCCAGCCACAGCTCCAGAAGCATGCCGATCCAGCCCTTATCTCGTTTCAGATCCTTCGGGATCTGTAGCCCTGCCATCGCCGCCAGTTCGCCCAGCGAGAAGCCTGCAAGGCGTTGAGCCTGATGTAGCAACTGGCTTTCGCTCGAAGGCGGTGAGAGCAAGGGTGAAAGCGGATGCATGACGATAACCTTTTGATTAAAAAATAAACGAAGAAACAGTCCCCTGTGGATAGAGTTTAACTTTTTCTGTACCAATATTCCATGTGCATGATTTATAAGTTTTTTTATGAATTTTTCACGGTTTCATCAGGGACGCAAAACGGGTTGTTCAAATCTGGTCACTGACAATAAACAGGATCTTACACCATGTTATCCACAGAAAAATGGGATAACTGGGCATAACCCTGACTACTGTTTCAATTTACAGCCTTGACGTGCGACGAAAATCCAAATTTCAGACAAATTGTGCCTAACTTATTGGCACAATCTGTGGATAAAACCGACGCTGTTCGATCTTTCATCAGCACGACGATCCCTGCTGTGACGATCGTCACGCTATTCTGCATTTTGTTTGTCGATATGAATATAAAATCATGAAAAATATAGCTTTATGTTGAAGGTGAGAAACGGGAGGGCAGAGGCCATTTCAGGTTGTTCATCGGTAATCAGACACTTCTTCACAACTATATCCACAGAAAAGGTGAATAAAATTGCCCTTGAGACCGCACATCTGTTTATAACTCTGCGCTTATTTGTGAGTTATTCAAATGTTATTAGGTTGCAGGCCTGTAAGAGAGTGGTTTACCGCCTCACTGTAGTGTGAAACAATCATTCATATATAAGGTTTAGTTTGGGGTAGTCCGGTGATTGATGACGATGGCTACCGCCCGAACGTAGGAATAGTAATTTGTAATCGTCAGGGCCAGGTCATGTGGGCCCGTCGATATGGTCAGCACTCCTGGCAGTTCCCGCAAGGCGGGATCAATCCGGGAGAGTCCCCAGAACAAGCGATGTACCGGGAGCTTTTTGAAGAGGTCGGTTTAAGCCGAAAAGATGTTCGCATCCTTGCCTCGACCCGCAACTGGTTGCGTTACAAGTTACCGAAACGTTTGGTGCGTTGGGACACAAAGCCGGTTTGTATCGGCCAGAAACAGAAGTGGTTTCTTCTGCAGTTGGTGGGCAACGATTCGGACATCAATATGCAAACCAGCAGTACGCCGGAGTTCGATGGCTGGCGCTGGGTGAGCTATTGGTATCCTGTTCGTCAGGTCGTGTCATTTAAGCGCGATGTTTACCGTAGGGTGATGAAAGAGTTTGCAAGTGTGGTGATGCAGCTTCAGGAGATCCCGCCTAAGCCGCAGAGCGCACCTGCCTGGCGACGTAAAAGAGGTTAAGCTACGCAAATCATGCTCACCCGCTTGCGAGAAATAGTCGAGAAGGTGGCCAGCGCTCCGCGCCTCAACGAGGCGCTGAATATTTTGGTCACTGACATCTGTCTTGCGATGGAGACCGAGGTCTGTTCGGTGTATCTGGCCGACCACGATCGGCGCTGCTATTACCTGATGGCGACCCGCGGTTTGAAAAAGCCGCGGGGGCGCACCGTAACGCTCGCATTTGATGAAGGTATCGTCGGTCTGGTTGGGCGGCTGGCTGAACCTATCAACCTTGCCGACGCGCAAAAACACCCCAGCTTTAAATACATCCCTTCCGTAAAAGAAGAACGCTTCCGCGCGTTTCTGGGTGTGCCGATTATTCAGCGTCGTCAGCTACTCGGTGTGCTGGTCGTCCAGCAGCGCGAGCTGCGTCAGTATGATGAAAGCGAAGAGTCTTTCCTCGTCACGCTGGCGACACAGATGGCGGCGATCCTCTCTCAGTCTCAGCTTGCTGCGCTCTTTGGTCAGTACCGCCATACGCGCATTCGCGCCCTTCCGGCATCGCCAGGGGTGGCGATTGCGGAAGGCTGGATGGACGCCACGCTGCCGTTGATGGAGCAGGTCTACGAAGCCTCTACGCTTGATGAAGCGCTGGAGCGCGAGCGTCTTACCGCCGCGCTGGAAGAGGCGGCCAATGAGTTCCGTCGCTACAGCAAGCGCTTTGCCGCTGGTGCGCAAAAAGAGACGGCGGCCATCTTCGACCTCTACTCGCACCTGCTTTCCGACGCGCGTCTGCGCCGTGAGCTTTTTGCTGAGGTTGATAAAGGCGCAGTCGCGGAGTGGGCGGTTAAAAAGGTCATCGAAAAATTTGCCGAGCAGTTCGCTGCCCTGACCGACGGTTACCTGAAAGAGCGGGCGGGAGATCTCCGCGCGCTGGGACAGCGCCTGCTGTTCCACCTCGATGACACCATTCAGGGGCCGAATGCCTGGCCAAAACGGTTTGTGCTGGTGGCCGATGAACTTTCGGCAACAACGCTGGCCGAGCTGCCGCAGGACAGACTCGCCGGGGTTGTCGTACGTGATGGTGCAGCGAACTCCCATGCCGCCATTATGGTGCGCGCGCTCGGTATCCCCACCGTTATGGGGGCGGATATTCAGCCCTCGGTGCTGCACCGCCGCACGCTGGTGGTTGATGGTTACCGCGGTGAACTGCTGGTCGATCCTGAGCCGGTTCTGCTCCAGGAATATCAGCGTCTCATCAGCGAAGAGAATGAATTAAGCAAGCTGGCGGAAGATGACGTTAACCTGCCCGCGCAGCTGAAAAGCGGAGAGCGGATCAAAGTCATGCTCAACGCCGGCTTAAGCCCCGAGCACGAAGAGAAGCTTGGCAGCCGCATCGACGGGATCGGTTTATACCGCACTGAAATCCCCTTCATGCTGCAGAGCGGTTTCCCCTCCGAAGAGGAGCAGGTGGCGCAGTATCAGGGGATGTTGCAGATGTTCAACGACAAGCCTGTCACCCTGCGAACCCTGGATGTCGGGGCGGATAAACAGCTGCCGTATATGCCCATCAGCGAAGAGAACCCGTGTCTGGGCTGGCGCGGGATCCGTATTACGCTCGATCAGCCGGAGATCTTCCTGATCCAGGTGCGCGCGATGCTGCGCGCCAACGCCGCGACGGGCAATCTCAGTATCCTGCTGCCGATGGTCACCAGCATAGATGAAATCGACGAAGCGCGGCGCTTGATCGAACGTGCTGGTCGTGAAGTGGAAGAGATGATTGGCTATGCGATTCCGAAACCACGGATCGGCGTCATGCTCGAAGTGCCATCTATGGTCTTTATGCTGCCGCAGCTGGCAAATCGCGTTGATTTTATCTCTGTCGGTACCAACGACCTGACGCAATATATTCTGGCCGTCGACCGGAACAACACCCGCGTCGCCAGTATCTATGATAGCCTGCACCCGGCGATCATTCGCGCGCTGGCGATGATTGCCCGTGAGGCTGAACAGTACGGTATTGATCTCCGCCTGTGCGGTGAAATGGCCGGAGACTCGATGTGCGTCGCGATCCTGATTGGTCTGGGGTATCGCCATCTGTCAATGAACGGCCGTGCAGTAGCGCGCGTGAAGTATTTGTTGCGGCATATCGACATCAATGATGCCCGCGAGCTGGCTGAGCGTAGCCTTGAGGCTCAGCTGGCCGCAGAGGTTCGTTACCAGGTGGCGGCATTTATGGAACGGCGCGGTATGGGCGGCCTGATCCGCGGTGGTCGCTAATCGTCTTTCGTCCTCTCCTTGTGGAGAGGGCGCCAGTGCGCACAAAAACCTATACACATCTTTTACATCTCTGGCGCATCCTCCGCGCCCGCCTTATGCTATGATTCGCAACTTTGGAGCCTCTGCTTAAGGCAGAATCGCATGTCTACCGCTGTCCACTTTCAGCGGAATAACAACATCTTGTGGTGACAGATGAACAGTGGTTATCTGCATTTTCCGGAATTTGATCCGGTCATTTTCTCAGTAGGACCTGTTTCGCTTCACTGGTACGGTCTGATGTACCTGGTGGGCTTTATTTTTGCCATGTGGCTCGCGGGCCGTCGCGCCAGCCGTCCTGGCAGCGGCTGGACCAAAAACGAAGTTGAAAACCTGCTGTACGCGGGCTTCCTCGGCGTGTTCCTCGGTGGCCGTATTGGGTATGTACTGTTCTATAACTTCCCGGTGTTCCTGAACGATCCCCTCTACCTGTTCCGCGTCTGGGACGGCGGCATGTCCTTCCATGGCGGCCTGATTGGGGTGATCCTGGTGATGGTGATTTTTGCCAAACGCACCAAACGCAACTTCTTCCAGGTGTCAGATTTTATCGCACCGCTGATCCCGTTTGGTCTGGGGGCGGGTCGTCTGGGCAACTTTATTAACGGTGAACTGTGGGGCCGCGTTGACCCAAGCGTACCGTACACGATGCTCTTCCCGGGCTCCCGCGCGGAGGATATCGCGCTGCTGCCGTCGCACCCGGAGTGGCAGTCCATTTTCGATACCTACGGCGTGCTGCCGCGTCATATGTCCCAGCTGTATGAACTGGCGCTGGAAGGCGTGGTGCTGTTTATCATCCTCAACCTGTTTATTCGCAAGCCGCGCCCGATGGGAGCTGTTTCCGGACTGTTCCTGATTGGCTATGGCGCGTTCCGCATCATCGTTGAATTCTTCCGCCAGCCGGATGCGCAGTTTACCGGCGAATGGGTACAGTACATCAGCATGGGGCAGATCCTCTCCATTCCGATGATTGTCGCGGGTGCCATTATGATGATTTGGGCGTATCGTCGTCGTCCACAGCAACAACTTTCCTGAGGAACCATGAAACAGTACCTTGAATTGATGAAAAAAGTGCTCGATGAGGGCACGCCGAAAAACGACCGTACCGGTACCGGTACGCTCTCCATTTTTGGCCACCAGATGCGCTTCAATCTGCAAGAAGGCTTCCCTCTGGTGACGACGAAGCGCTGCCACCTGCGCTCGATCATTCATGAACTGCTCTGGTTCCTGCAAGGCGACACCAACGTTGCGTATCTGCACGAAAATAACGTCTCTATCTGGGACGAATGGGCAGATGAAAACGGCAACCTGGGCCCGGTTTACGGCAAGCAGTGGCGCGCATGGCCAACGCCTGATGGCCGCCATATTGACCAGATCACCACCGTGATGAACCAGCTGAAAAACGATCCGGACTCGCGCCGAATTATCGTTTCCGCCTGGAACGTGGGCGAGCTGGATAAAATGGCGCTGGCCCCGTGCCACGCGTTCTTCCAGTTCTATGTCGCAGACGGCAAGCTCTCCTGCCAGCTCTACCAGCGCTCCTGTGACGTGTTCCTCGGCCTGCCGTTTAACATTGCCAGCTATGCGCTGTTAGTCCACATGATGGCGCAGCAGTGCGACCTGGAAGTGGGTGATTTCGTCTGGACAGGTGGGGACACCCATCTTTACAGCAATCATATGGAACAGACGCATCTTCAGCTCACTCGTGAACCGCGCGCGCTGCCGAAGCTGATTATCAAACGCAAACCGGAATCGATCTTCGATTACCGCTTTGATGATTTTGAGATTGAGGGCTACGACCCGTATCCTGGCATCAAAGCGCCCGTCGCTATCTGATGCGGTAAAGCGTGACATAACCGGTGCTGTTTAGCGCCGGTTTTTTTTCATCTTTATTCCATTTTCCGAGGCGTTATCCAGAAAACGTGCAACGCGCTGCAACTCTCCTGATACTTCGGATAACGCCTCGTAAAACCATTATTCACCGCTCGCCACACCCACGGCGAATCGCCACACTTCCCGCATGAAAAAAGAGAACGGCTTTACGCTTATCGAAACGCTGGTGGCAGTCTCGCTGGTTGTCATACTCAGCGCCTCAGGTCTGTACGGCTGGGACAGCTGGCAGCGGCAGCAGCGGCTGTGGCAAACCGCTGGCCAGGTGCGCGACTATCTGGTGTTTCTGCGAAATGATGCCAACAGGTACAACCGCGACCATCACATAACCCAGCTGCGGGTTGGGGGACAGCAGTGTCTGGTGAGCGCTGCCGTACAAGGCTGTGAGAAGGGCAGCCCCTTTGTTCTGATTCCACTCTGGCCAGAGGTCGCGGTGAGCGAGGTCACACCGTCATTAGGGTTCTATGGGTTAAGGGATACGGCATGGGCAGGGCGGATACGCCTGCAAAGCCGTGCCGGAGAATGGCTTATCCTGGTCTCAGACGGAGGGCGCATCAGAATGTGTAAGGTCTCACAAGGAGGTTCATGTCGATGAGACAACGCGGTTTCTCGCTGACAGAAGTTCTGATTGCTACGGCCATCAGTAGCCTGTTGTTGATTGGCGCATCGCGCTTTCTACCCGGATTGCATCAGGCGGTATTACTGCAATCCGGCCAGAGAGAGCTGGAAGAAGAGGTCTGGCAGCGCCTGTTTGCTCTCGGCAAACAGCTTCAGCGTGCGGGTTACTGTGCGGGGAACTGCCAGGGGCAAGGGCTGGCGATCGCAAGGCAGGGCAGCTGCGTCATTGTTCGGTGGGATGCCAACAGTAACGGTCGCTGGGATCGCAGTGCATCAGAAAACGACAGCACCGGTTTTCGTCTTGAATCGGGCGCGCTGGAAACGCTTCGTGGGGCAACCTCGTGTGAAGGTCAGGGATGGGAAAAGCTCACGGACCCGGACAGGCTCGCCATCGCGCATTTTGTGGTGAGGAAAGTAACACACACCGGGTTTGCGCCGGAGCTGAATATCGAACTGTCCGCCCTGCGCAACGGCGATCAAGGAGAGCCTTATCAGGCTTTGTATACGGTCACGGGGTACAACCTGTGAACCGTCAACGCGGTATGTCTTCGCTGGCGCTGGTTCTACTTTTACTGGTACTTGGTACGCTGATCCTCACCGGCCTTAACCAGCAGCTGACAACGTTCAGCGCGCTCGTTGGCGGAGAGAGCCGTTCGCTGCAGCAGCAGGCTTCTGTACAGTCAGCGCTTGAGTGGGGACGCGTTCAGAGCTGGTCACCCGATCCTGAAGTCCAGTGCAAAAAGGCACCCGCCTGGCAAGTGTGTTTGCGGCGGCTGAGTGAGACCACTGTTTTACTGATTGCCGGAGTCAACGACCTGCTGCTCTGGCGTTCAGGAGAGATTATTGACGATAATATTCGCTTTTCGCCTCACGGCTGGAGTGATTTTTGCCCGCTAAAGGAACGTTCGCTATGCCAGCTGCCGTAAGCAAAGAAAAAGGATTTAGCATGGTTGAGGTTCTGCTGGCGATGATGCTGCTGGTCATCATCGTCACGGCACTGGCCAGCTATCATCGGGCGCTGGCGGCGCGGTTTACGCTGTTTAACCAGTATCGTCAGCTCTGGCACCACGCCTGGAATCAGGCTCAGCTCTCAACAAATGTTCTGCCCGCAGGCTGGCAGGCCAGTCGGGTGCAGACAACGCACGCAGGATGTGTCAGCATCACGGTTACACTTATTTCTCCTCTGGGGCGACGCGGTGAAATAACGCGTCTGCATTGCCCGGTTAGCCAGTAGTCGGGAGCGTCTATGTTAAGGGTCTACCACTCAAATCGTCTGGATGTGCTGGAAGCACTGATGGAATTTATCGTTGAGCGCGAGCGGCTCGACGATCCTTTTGAGCCTGAAATGGTGCTGGTGCAGAGCACCGGTATGGCACAGTGGCTGCAAATGTCGCTTTCCCGTAAGTTTGGCATTGCCGCGAATATTGATTTCCCGCTGCCCGCGAGCTTTATCTGGGAGATGTTTGTTCGCGTGTTACCGGACATCCCCGAGCAGAGCGCCTTCAACAAGCAGGGCATGAGCTGGAAGCTGATGGCGCTGCTGCCGGAGATGCTCCAGCATGATGAATTCGCCATGCTGCGCCACTACCTTAATGACGATACCGATAAGCGCAAGCTGTTCCAGCTGGCGTCGCGCACCGCCGATCTCTACGACCAATACCTTGTTTACCGTTCTGACTGGTTAATTCGCTGGGAAGCGGGCGAACTGGTTGAAGGGTTACCGGAGGCGCAAATATGGCAGGCACCGCTTTGGAAAGCGCTGGTCGAGCATACGGAGAAACTTGGGCAGCCTAAGTGGCACCGTGCCAACCTGTACGATCGGTTTATCTCAATACTCGAGAATGCGTCGGCGCGTCCAGCCCGACTGCCGTCACGCGTTTTTATCTGTGGGATATCCGCATTACCGCCTGTTTATCTGAAAGCGTTGAATGCGCTGGGTAAACATATCGATATTCATATTTTGTTCACCAACCCTTGCCGACAGTATTGGGGGGATATCCTCGACGAACGTTGGCTTGCGCGGCTGGTGACTCGCCAGCGAAAGCGCCTTTTTGAAGAACGATCCGTCCCGCTGTTTAAAGACGGCTCGACTGCCGGGCAGCTTTTTGATGAAGACGGCATCCAGAACCTGCCCAATCCACTGCTTGCCTCATGGGGGAAGCTGGGGCGTGATTACATTCACATGCTCTCCGATATTACGTCATCAGGCGAAGGTGACGTTGACGCCTTTGTCGAGATCGCCCCGGATAGTCTGCTGCACAATATTCAGTTAGATATTCTGGATCTGGAGAACCGCGCCGTCATGGGCGTGACGGCGAAAGAGTTTGAGCGCAGCGACAGCAAGCGGAAGCTGGACGCTGAGGATCGCAGTATCACGATCCATGTTTGTCATAGCCCGCAGCGTGAGGTCGAAGTGCTTCACGATCGGCTGCTGGCGATGCTGCAGGACGACCCTGAACTGACGCCGCGCGATATCGTGGTGATGGTGGCGGACATCGACAGCTACAGTCCCTTTATTCAGGCCGTCTTCGGCAGTGCGACGGGTGAGCGATATCTGCCTTACGCCATCTCTGACCGTCGTGCCCGTCAGTCGCACCCGGCATTGCAGGCATTTATCACCCTGCTTTCACTGCCGGATAGCCGGTTTATCTCCGAAGATGTTCTGGCGTTACTGGATGTTCCCGTGCTGGCAGCCCGCTTCAACATCAATGAAGAAGGGCTGCGCTACCTTCGCCAGTGGGTAAACGAATCAGGCGTTCGCTGGGGCATCGATGACGATAACGTTCAGGAGTTCGAGCTTCCCCCAACCGGCCAGCATACCTGGCGGTTTGGCCTGACGCGTATGCTGCTGGGCTACGCCATGGAGAGCAGCCAGGGCGAGTGGAACGAAGTGCTGCCTTACGATGAGTCCAGCGGTTTGATTGCTGACCTGGTAGGGCATTTAGCTTCTCTGCTGATGCAGCTTAACCGCTGGCGCCGTGAGCTAATGCAGCCGCGTCCGCTTGAAGAGTGGCTCCCGGTGTGCAGGGCGTTACTTAATGATTTCTTCCTGCCAGACAACGACACCGAAGCGGCGATGGCGCTCATTGAAACGCAGTGGCAGGCTATCGTTGACGAGGGCGTGAATTCCCACTATCGCGAAGCAATTCCTTTGTCGCTGCTGAGAGATGAGTTGACGCAGCGCCTTGACCAGGAGCGAATCAGCCAGCGTTTCCTGGCAGGCCCCATCAATATCTGTACCCTGATGCCAATGCGCTCCATTCCCTTTAAGGTGGTCTGCCTGCTCGGCATGAACGACGGTATTTATCCTCGGGCCCTGGCGCCGCTGGGGTTCGATTTGATGAACGCAAATCCAAAGCGGGGTGACCGTAGCCGTCGTGATGATGACCGCTATCTCTTCCTTGAAGCGCTCATCTCCGCTCAAAGTAAGCTCTATATCAGCTATATCGGTCGTTCCATTCAGGACAACAGCGAGCGCTTCCCCTCCGTTCTGGTGCAGGAACTGGTGGATTATATCGGCCAGAGCCACTATCTGGCTGGGGATGAGGCGCTTAACTGCGATGAAAGCGAGCAGCGGGTGAAGGCGCACATTACCTGTATCCACAGCCGCATGCCGTTTGACCCGGTAAACTATATTGTCAGCGAACAGCAGAGCTATGCCCGCGAATGGCTGCCAGCAGCGAAAAAAGAGGGGAAAGCCCATACGGATTTTATTCAGCCGCTTGATCCGCTGCCCATTAACACTCTGACTTTCGAACAGCTTCAGCGGTTTTGGGCGCATCCGGTGCGCGCCTTCTTCCAGCAGCGATTACAGGTCAACTTCCGCTCTGAAGAGAGCGAAATTCCTGATGCAGAACCCTTTACTCTGGAAGGGCTGGAGCGCTATCAGCTAAACCTCCAGCTGCTTAATGCGCTGGTTGAAGAGGAAGATGCAGACAAACTTTACCGCCGCTACCGTGCCGCAGGGCAACTACCTTACGGTGCGTTTGGGGAAATCGTCTGGGAGGCGCAGTGCCAGGAGATGACCGCTCTGGCGGAGCGCGTCAGGGAGCACCGCCAGCCCGGACACAGCATCGAAATCGATCTCAGCTGCAAGGGCATACAGCTCACGGGCTGGCTAACCCAGGTTCAGCCAGATGGGCTACTGCGCTGGCGGCCTTCTCTGCTCAGCGTTTCACAAGGATTGCAACTCTGGCTGGAACATCTTGTCTACAGTGCGGGTGGGAATAAAGGTGAAAGCCGGATCTTCGTGCGCAAAGAGGGCGAATGGCGCTTCCCACCCATGGAGGCAGAACAGGCGTTACGCTATCTGTCCTTGTATATTGAGGGCTATCTTCAGGGAATGAACAAACCCCTCCTGTTACTGCCCGAAAGTGGCGGTGCGTGGATAAAAGCCTGTTATGACGCGCAGAATGATGCGATGTTAACGGATGAGGCTTCGCTGCAGAAAGCGCGCAGTAAATTTATGCAGGCCTATGAAGGAAACATGATGGTACGCGGTGAAGGTGAGGATGTCTGGTATCAACGTCTATGGCGAACGCTTGAGCCAGAATACTTCGAGGCTATTACGGAAGAGGCACAGCGCTACCTGTTACCGTTGTTTAAGTTTAATCAGTCCTGAGCGCTGTATAAAAATTGCGCAGCATGGGGTGTTCATTTATGATGCACTTCTTATCACGGACTGATGTACCTAAATAAAGAGATGTTGGCGTGTCCAGCACGCAGTTTGTTAATGATGTTTGCCCTAAATAATTCGAGTTGCAGGAAGGCGGCAAGGGCGTGAATCTCCGGGAGCTTACATGAGTAAGTGACTGGGGTGAACGCATGCAGCCGACGCACATGCAACTTGAAGTATGACGGGATAGCCGTGATAAAGAGGTCGTAATGCCAGGCAGCACCTTGTTCAAAGCGTTTGTTTTGTTTGTCGCCCTTTGGGCTCCCGTCACTCAGGCAGACTCCGGTTGGCAACCCGTTCAGGAAACTATCCGTAAGAGCGAAAAAGATACCCGTCAGTATCAGGCTATCCGCCTTGATAACGGTATGACCGTGCTGCTGGTTTCCGATCCGCAGGCGGTGAAATCCCTCTCGGCGTTAGTGGTGCCGGTTGGATCGCTGGAAGATCCTGAGGCGCATCCGGGGCTGGCGCATTACCTCGAACACATGACGCTGATGGGCTCTAAAAAATATCCGCAGCCGGATAGCCTTTCTGAATTCCTGAAAATGCATGGCGGCAGCCACAACGCCAGCACGGCACCGTACCGCACGGCCTTTTATCTCGAAGTCGAAAATGACGCGCTGGCAGGGGCGGTTGATCGTCTTGCCGATGCTATCGCCGCGCCGCTGCTGGATAAAAAATACGCCGATCGCGAGCGCAATGCCGTCAATGCGGAGCTGACCATGGCCCGTACCCGGGACGGTATGCGTATGGCGCAGGTCAGCGCCGAGACCATCAACCCGGCGCATCCGGGCTCACGTTTCTCGGGCGGTAACCTGGAGACGCTGAGCGATAAACCGGGAAGCCCGGTCATTGACGCCCTGCATGCGTTTCGTGACAAATACTACTCCGCCAACCTGATGAAGGCGGTTATTTACAGCAACAAACCGTTGCCGGAGCTTGCCGGACTGGCGGCACAAACGTTTGGCCGGGTGCCGAATAAAAATATTGACCTGCCGAAGATAGACGTACCGGTTGTCACGGACGCGCAAAAAGGGATCGTCATCCACTACGTTCCTGCCATGCCCCGCAAAGTGCTGCGCGTTGAGTTCCGCATTGATAACAACACAGCCCAGTTTCGCAGTAAAACCGACGAGCTGGTGACCTACCTGATTGGTAACCGCAGCCCGGGAACCTTATCTGACTGGCTGCAAAAACAGGGGCTGGTGGAAGGGATCCGCGCCGATTCCGATCCCGTGGTAAACGGCAACAGCGGCGTGCTGGCGATCTCCGCCACCCTGACCGACAAAGGTCAGGCCAACCGTGATGAAGTGGTGGCGGCTATCTTTAGCTACCTCTCTTTACTGCGCGAGAAAGGCGTCGATAAGCGCTATTTTGATGAACTGGCGCACGTGCTGGATCTCGATTTCCGTTACCCGTCCATTACCCGCGATATGGATTACGTGGAGTGGCTGGCGGATACCATGATCCGCGTGCCGGTGGCGCACACGCTCGACGCGGTCAATATTGCCGATCGTTATGATGCCGAGGCGGTAAAAGCGCGCCTGGCGATGATGACGCCGCAAAATGCCCGCATCTGGTACATCAGCCCGAACGAACCGCATAACAAGACGGCATACTTTGTTGATGCCCCTTATCAGGTAGACAAAATCAGCGACCAGACCTTCGCCGACTGGCAGAAGAAGGCCGGTGAGATTGCGTTGAAGCTGCCGGAGCTGAACCCCTATATCCCGGATGATTTCTCGCTGATCAAAACGACTAAGGATTATCCGCACCCGGAGCTCATTATTGATGAACCGACGCTGCGCGTGGTGTATACCCCAAGCCGTTATTTTGCGAGCGAGCCAAAGGCTGATGTCAGCGTGGTCCTGCGTAACCCGAAAGCGATGAACAGCGCCAAAAATCAGGTGATGTTCGCGCTAAATGACTATCTGGCCGGTATCGCGCTCGATCAGCTCAGCAACCAGGCGGCCGTGGGCGGGATCAGTTTCTCCACCAACGCCAACAACGGTTTGATGCTTAATGCAAATGGCTATACTCAGCGTCTGCCTCAGCTTTTCAAGGCACTGCTCGAGGGTTACTTCAGCTACACGCCAACGGAAGAGCAGCTTGAGCAGGCTAAATCCTGGTATGCGCAGATGATGGATTCTGCAGAAAAGGGCAAAGCTTACGATCAGGCGCTTATGCCGGCACAAATGCTGTCGCAAATACCTTATTTCCAGCGTGAAGAACGCCGTGCCTTGCTGCCATCAATCTCATTAAAAGAGGTGCTGGCTTACCGTGACTCGCTAAAAACCAACACGCGCCCGGAGTTTCTTATCGTCGGCAACATGAGCGAAGATCAGGCCAAAACGCTGGCAGAAAATGTTCGCACGCAGCTCGGTTCGAAAGGGGACGAGTGGTGCCGTAACCAGGACGTGCTTGTTGAGAAAAAACAGAATGTGATCTTTGAAAAAGCGGGGAGCAGCACCGATTCCGCGCTGGCCGCGGTGTTTGTGCCAACGGGCTATGATGAATTCGCAAGCTCTGCGCAGAGCGCCGTTCTGGGTCAGATTATTCAGCCGTGGTTCTATAACCAGCTGCGCACAGAAGAGCAGCTTGGCTATGCGGTATTTGCTTTCTCAATGAACGTGGGGCGTCAATGGGGGCTGGGCTTCCTGCTGCAAAGCAGCGACAAACAGCCGGCCTATCTCTGGCGCCGCTATCAGGCGTTCTTCCCGCAGGTGGAAGCAAAACTGCGGGCCATGAAGCCGGAAGAGTTTGCTCAGATCCAGCAGGCCGTCATCGCGCAGGTGATGCAGCCGCCGCAGACGCTGGGCGAAGAGGCGTCGCAGCTGAGCAAAGATTTCGATCGCGGTAATCTGAAATTTGATTCGCGTGATAAAGTAGTGGCTGAGATAAAACAGCTGACGCCGCAGAAGGCTGCCGATTTCTTCCATCAGGCCGTGATTAAGCCGCAGGGCATCACTATCCTGTCTCAGGTATCCGGTAGCCAGAACGGGAAAACGGACTACGTGAACCCGAAAGGCTGGAAAGTCTGGAAGAGCGTCAGCGCGTTGCAGCAATCTATGCCCTGGAGTAAGAAAGAATGACCGATACCGCTGAGTCCCTTGATCCCTTACGTTTACCTCTGCAGGGTGAACGATTGATTGAAGCCTCAGCGGGAACGGGAAAAACCTTCACCATCGCCGCGCTCTATCTGCGCCTGCTGTTAGGGCTTGGCGGTAACGCCGCTTTTCCTCGTCCTTTGAGCGTTGAAGAGCTGCTGGTTGTTACCTTTACCGAGGCCGCCACCGCTGAGCTGCGCGGCCGTATTCGGACCAATATCCACGAACTGCGCATCGCCTGTCTGCGCCAGAGCACGGATAACCCTCTTTACGCGAGCCTTCTGAAAGAGATTGCCGATAAGCAACAGGCAGCCCAGTGGCTGCTCCTCGCAGAAAGGCAGATGGACGAAGCGTCCGTCTTCACCATTCACGGTTTTTGCCAGCGCATGCTGAGCCTGAATGCTTTTGAATCCGGCATGCTGTTTGAGCAACAGCTTATTGAAGATGAATCCGTGCTTCGCTATCAGGCCTGCGCGGATTTCTGGCGTCGCCACTGCTATCCGTTACAGCGGGATATTGCGGAAGCGGTACATGCGTTGTGGAAGGGGCCCGAAGCACTGCTGCGCGCCATCGATCGTTATCTGCAGGGTGAGGCGCCGGTCATCAAATCCCCGCCTCCAGCAGATGAAACCCTGGCCTCACGCCATGAAAAAATCATCGCTAAAATTGCCGACATCAAACAAAAATGGATTGAGTCAGTCGGTGAGATTGACGCGATCATCGAGAATTCCGGGATCGATCGACGTAAGTTCAATCGCGGCAACCAGGGCAAATGGATCGAGAAGATCAGCGCGTGGGCGCAGGAAGAGACGCGCGGTTACCAGCTCCCGGATGCGCTGGAGAAATTCTCCCGGCGTTTCCTGGTTGAGCGGACCAAAGCCGACGGTATCGTGCCTGAACATCCCCTGTTTCTGGCGATTGAAACCCTGCTGGCGGAGCCCCTGACGCTCAACGATCTGATGATCGTCCGCGCCATGACGGAGATCCGCGACGCCGTCGCGCGTGAAAAGCGTCGCCGGGGCGAACTGGGGTTCGACGATATGCTGAGCCGACTTGATGCGGCGCTGTGCAGTGAGAATGGCGAAGCGCTTGCCGCCGCGATTCGCACCCGCTTCCCGGTCGCGATGATTGACGAATTTCAGGATACCGACCCTCAGCAGTACCGCATTTTCCGCCGTATCTGGCGCCAGCAGCCCGGCACCGCGCTGTTGTTAATCGGCGATCCTAAGCAGGCCATTTACGCCTTCCGCGGTGCGGATATTTTTACCTACATGAAAGCCCGCAGCGAGGTTGATGCGCACTACACGCTCGACACCAACTGGCGCTCTTCTCCCGGCATGGTGGAAAGCGTCAATGCGCTCTTCAGCCGCATGGATACGGCGTTTATGTTCCAGGAGATCCCTTTCCAGCCGGTCAAGTTCGCCCCTAAAAATACCGCGTTGCGCTTCGAGGTTAATGGCGAAACTCAGCCAGCCATGAACTTCTGGCTACTTGATGGGGAAGGCTGGGGCGTCGCGGACTATCAAAATGCTATGGCCCAGCACTGTGCGGCGCAAATTAGGGACTGGCTCAGCGCAGGCGCGCGCGGCGATGCGTTGCTGTGGAAGGAGGATAAACCAGCCCCGGTAAAGGCATCTGATATCACGGTGCTGGTGCGCAGCCGTCAGGAGGCCGCGCTTATCCGCGACGCCCTGACGCTACTGAATATACCGTCCGTCTACCTCTCCAACCGCGACAGCGTTTTTGAAACGCTGGAAGCCCTCGAGATGCTATGGCTGCTGCAGGCTGTGCTGGCCCCGGAGCGTGAAAGCACGCTCCGCAGCGCCTTAGCGAGCGCGATGCTCGGGCTGAACGCGCGTGACATTGATGCGCTTAATACTGACGAATCCGCGTGGGATGCTGTGGTAGAAGAGTTTGTGCGCTACCGTGAAAAATGGCAGAAGCGCGGCGTGATGGCGATGGTGCGCGAGCTCATGGCACATCGTCACATTGCGGAAAACATGCTGGCGACAGCGGGCGGCGAGCGCCGTCTGACCGATATTTTGCACATCAGCGAGCTGCTCCAGGAAGCGGGTACGCAGCTGGAGAGCGAGCATGCTCTGGTGCGCTGGCTGGCCCAGCAGATTGCCGACCCTAACAGCAATTCTTCCAGCCAGCAGATGCGCCTCGAGAGCGATAAACATCTGGTGCAGATCGTCACCATTCACAAGTCGAAAGGCCTGGAGTATCCGCTGGTCTGGCTGCCGTTTATCGCCAATTATCGCGTACAGGACCAGGCTTTTTACCACGATCGCGAGTCGTTCGAAGCGGTACTCGACCTCAGCAACGCGGAGTCCAGCGTCGAGCTGGCCGAAGCCGAGCGTCTCGCGGAAGACCTGCGCCTGCTATACGTGGCGCTGACCCGTTCGGTCTGGCACTGTTCCCTGGGCGTCGCGCCGCTGTTCCGTCGCCGTGGCGAAAAGAGCGGCGAGAGTGATTTTCATCTGAGCGCGCTGGGGCGGCTTATTCAGCGCGGCGAGCCTAAAGATGCCGCAGGGCTGCGCCAGTGCATCGAATCACTTTGCTCAGAGCATGTTGCCCTGCATATTCCCTCCCAGCCCGACAGCAGCCGCTGGCAGACGCCGGAGCAGGGAGAGTCAGCGCTGCATGCCCGCGAGGTGGCTCGCACAATCGCTGACGACTGGCGCGTCACCAGTTACTCCGGTTTACAGCAGCACGGACAGAGTATTGCGCAGGATCTGATGCCAAAACTGGACGTGGATGCCGCTGGGGCCGGGAGCGTGCCCGTCGAGCCGGCGCTCACGCCGCATCAGTTTCCGCGCGGCGCCTCGCCGGGCACGTTTTTGCACAGCCTGTTTGAAGAGCTGGATTTTACCCAGCCGGTATCAGAAGAGTGGGTGCTGAAGATGTTACAGAGCGGCGGCTACGACGCACAGTGGCAGCCTGTTCTCACTGAATGGATCCGCGCTGTTCTGCACGCGCCGCTCACGGCGCAGGGGATCTCGCTGAGCCAGCTGACCGCCAAAGATAAGCAGGTGGAGATGGAGTTTTACCTCCCCATCGCCAGCCCGCTCAGGGCCGAGGCGCTTGATGCGCTGATCCGCGAGTACGATCCGTTATCCGCAGGGTGTCCGCCGCTGAATTTTCGCCAGGTGCAGGGGATGCTGAAAGGCTTTATCGACCTGGTTTTCCGCCATGAAGGGCGCTACTACCTGTTGGATTACAAATCGAACTGGCTGGGGGCAAACAGCGAAGCCTATACCCAGCAGGCGATGGCCTCAGCGATGCAAATGCATCGCTACGATCTGCAGTATCAGCTTTACACCCTGGCGCTGCACCGTTACCTGCGCCATCGCATGGCCGATTATCGCTATGAAGATCATTTTGGCGGCGTCATTTACCTCTTTCTGCGCGGCGTGGATGCTAACAACCCGCGTTCGGGTATCTTCAGCACCCGTCCGGCTGCGGAGTTGATTGAAAAGATGGATAACCTGTTTGCTGCAAGCACGGAGGAAGTAGCATGACGATGCAGGCGCTACTGCTGGACGCAATTGAACAACGTGCACTTCGCCACCTGGACGTACAATTTGCCATGATGGTGGCGGGCGAAGAGCCTGCCGTCATGCTTGCCGCGGCGATCCTGAGTAAAGATGCGGGAGAAGGGCATGTCTGTCTGCCGCTTTCACGTCTGGTGGTGGATGAGAAAATGCCGCCGGCTTTACAGGCGTGTTTCGCGCTTCTGGGTGAGGCAGTGGACTGGCAAGAAATATTACTCCGCTCGCCCGCCGTCAGCAGTGCCGATACCGGTACGCCAATGATTTTGACGGGTGAGCGTTTGTATCTGAACCGGCTGTGGCGTAACGAACTGACGGTGGCGCGCTTTTTCAGCGAGACCAATGCTCCGCTCCCGTGCGATGAAGCACTGCTCCGGCAAACGCTGGATACGCTGTTTACCTCTGACGACGAGACAGACTGGCAGAAAGTGGCGGCAGCAGTGGCGTTAACGCGGCGAATATCGGTGATTTCGGGCGGGCCGGGCACCGGTAAAACGACCACCGTGGCTAAGCTGCTTGCCGCGCTGATTCAGTTATCGGGTGAGCAAAAGTGTCGTATCCGCCTGGCGGCACCCACCGGTAAAGCGGCTGCACGTCTGACGGAGTCGTTAGGCGGCGCGCTGCAAAAACTGCCGCTTACCGGGGAGCGGCTTGCGCTTTTCCCTAACGAAGCCAGCACGCTGCACCGCTTGCTCGGCGCGCAGCCGGGTAGCCAGCGTCTGCGCTACCATGCCGGTAACCCGCTGCATCTGGACGTGCTGGTTGTGGATGAAGCGTCGATGATTGACCTGACGATGATGTCGCGTTTGATTGACGCGCTACCGCCGCACGCGCGCGTTATTTTCCTGGGCGATCGCGACCAGCTTGCCTCCGTGGAGGCGGGGGCCGTACTGGGCGATATCTGCACCTATGCCAGCCTTGGGTATACCGCAGAACGCGCTGAGGAGCTGGCGCGCCTGACCGGATGTTCGCTCGCGGCTGAAAACCATTTACTTGCGGGGGCGCTGCGCGACAGCCTGTGTCTGCTGCAAAAAAGCTACCGTTTTGGCAGCGACTCCGGCATTGGCCAGCTTGCGGCGGCGGTGAACCGGGGCGACCGGCACGCTACCTGTGCGGTATTTGACGGTACCTTTACCGATATTGAGAAAAAATCGCTGCAAACCGGGGAAGAGTATCAGGCGATGCTGGATGACGCCCTGCTGGGGTACCAACATTTTCTGACGGGCGTACAGCAGCAAAACACGCCGGAGCAGGTCATTGCCGCGTTTGGCGAATACCAGCTGCTCTGCGCGTTGAGGGAAGGGCCCTTTGGCGTCAGCGGCCTGAACGACAGGCTGGAACAGCTGCTGGCGCAAAAGCGTAAAATCAACCGTACTCCGCACTCGCGCTGGTATGAAGGCCGGCCGGTGATGATCTCCCGCAACGACAGCGCGCTGGGGTTGTTTAACGGGGATATCGGGATTGCGCTCGATCGCGGGCAGGGGCTCCGCGTCTGGTTCCAGATGCCGGACGGTAGCGTGAAGTCCTTCCAGCCGAGCCGTTTGCCCGAGCATGAAACTGCCTGGGCGATGACGGTGCATAAATCCCAGGGTTCTGAGTTTAACCATGCGGCACTTATCCTGCCTACACAGCTTTCCCCCGTCGTTACCCGCGAGCTGATCTATACCGCCATTACGCGCGCGCGTCAGCGCCTGTCGCTGTATACCGATGAACGGGTGCTGGTACAGGCGATTGCCACCCGCACGGAACGCCGAAGCGGGCTGAGCGCGATATTTGACTCCCTCTGAACGACGCCGGCAAAGAAAGGATTACCCCAGGTCGGCCATCAGCACTTTCGAACGGCGCTGATAGTTGTACATCTCTTTCTTCGTTTCCGGCAGAGAATCAATATCCACCGGCGTGAACCCGCGCTCCTGGAACCAGTGAATGCTGCGCGTCGTCAGGACGAAAAGCTTGCTCAGCCCCATCTGACGCGCCTGTGCCGCCACGCGCTCAAGCAGCATTTCGCCGCGTGAAGAGCTGCGGTAATCCGGGTGCACCGCCACGCAGGCCATTTCTCCGATCTTCTCTTCCGGGAACGGATAGAGGGCGGCGCAGGCAATGGTCAGGTTATCGCGCTGGATAATGGTGAATTTGTCGATCTCCATCTCCAGCTGCTCGCGGGAGCGACGAACCAGAATACCCTGCTGTTCCAGCGGACGGATCAGCTCCAGAATGCCGCCGATATCGTTGATGGTCGCGCGGCGAATCTGCTCCGCACTTTCCATCACAATCTGGGTGCCAATACCGTCGCGGGAGAACAGCTCCTGCAGCAGAGCTCCGTCTTCCTGATAGCTGATCAGGTGACTACGGCGCACGCCGCTGCGGCAGGCCTTCACGGCGCCACGCAGGAAGCGGACGGTGCCGGAGTGGTAATCCCCTTCGGCTTCCAGCGCTTCAACGCGGGCCTGCGCTTCATTCGGGAAGAGTTCCGGCACAATCACCCCTTCATCGTTTACGACGCCCTGGGAGGAGCAAAACCCAATCATTTTTTCCGCCTTCAGCTTGATCGCCAGCTGGGTGGCAATCTCTTCGGACGTCAGGTTAAAGCTTTCACCGGTTACGGAAACCGCCACCGGCCCCATCAGGACAATGGCACCGCTGTCGAGCTGACGGTGAATGGCCTCTTCATCAATACGACGAATGCGGCCGCTGTGGCAGTAATCCACGCCATCGTCCACGCCGAGCGGCTGGGCAATGATAAAGTTGCCGCTCACGACGTTGATATGCGCGCCCTGTAGCGGCGTGTTGTTCAGGCTCATCGACAGGCGAGCGGTGATATCCAGCTGCAGCAGACCCGCCGCCTGCTTCACCAGCTCCAGGGTTTTGGCATCCGTGACGCGGGTATGTTTGTGGTAAATCGGCTCGTGGTGGTGAGCGGCCAGGTTGGCGTCGATCTGCGGGCGCGCGCCATAGACCACCACCAGGCGGATCCCGAGGCTGTGCAGCAGGCCAATGTCATTGACGATGCTGGAAAAATTTTCATGCTCTATGGCTTCGCCGCCCAGCATGATGACAAACGTTTTTCCCCGGTGGGCGTTGATATAGGGAACAGAATGGCGGAATCCCTGGACCAGTTCGGTTCTACGTTCCTTCACCATGGCACAACCCTTAATGAATGTTTATTCGTAATTTATGTATTTTTATTCGATTGTGGGCGCGTGTGCAAGTGCAAATTTTCTGCGACCTACAGAAATTAATAAGTAATCCGTGCGTTAACGTATGATTGTTTACCCTTTTATAGATGACAGTTTATGCGTCATTCGTTAAAGTTTTCGGTCAATCTGCACTTTTGTATATCAGTTTGTTTTCTTGCTCGGGAGAAGCATGTCGGGATCCAATTCAGCAATAAGCCGCCGCCGTTTGTTAAAAGGGGCCGGGGCAATGTGGTTGCTTAGCGTCAGCCAGGTCGGTCTTGCCGCCACGAGTCAGGTGGTGGCGGTGCGCGTCTGGCCGTCGTCGACCTATACGCGCGTGACGGTTGAATCCAATCGCGTGCTGAAATATAAGCAATTTGCCCTCAGCAACCCTGAACGCGTGGTGGTAGATCTCGAAGGGGTGAACCTCAACTCCGTGCTGAAAGGCATGGCGGCGCAGATCCGCGGTGACGATCCGTTTATTAAATCGGCGCGCGTCGGGCAGTTTGATCCGCAAACCGTGCGCATGGTGTTTGAGCTTAAGCAGAACGTTAAGCCGCAGCTGTTCGCCCTGGCGCCCGTCGCGACGTTTAAAGAGCGTCTGGTGATGGATCTTTACCCGGCGAATGCGACGGATATTCAGGATCCGCTTCTCGCCCTGCTGGAGGATTACAACAAAGGCGATCTTCAGCGTCAGGTGCCGCCTGCGCAAAGCGGCCCGCAGCCGGGGAAAGCAGGGCGCGATCGTCCGATTGTGATCATGCTCGATCCCGGCCACGGCGGCGAAGACTCCGGTGCGGTGGGGAAATACCATACGCGTGAAAAAGACGTGGTGCTGCAAATTGCCCGTCGTCTGAAGGCGTTAATTGATAAAGAGGGCAATATGCGCGCCTACATGACGCGCAATGAGGATGTCTTTATTCCGCTGAAGGTGAGGGTGGCGAAAGCGCAGAAGCAGCGTGCCGATCTGTTCGTCTCGATCCATGCGGATGCCTTTACCAGCCGCCAGCCGAGCGGCTCGTCGGTGTTTGCGCTCTCAACCAAGGGCGCGACCAGTACCGCGGCGCGATACCTTGCGGACACCCAGAACGCCTCGGACCTGATCGGTGGCGTGAGCAAAAGCGGCGACCGCTACGTCGACCACACCATGTTCGACATGGTGCAGTCCCTGACCATTAACGACAGCCTGAAGTTTGGTAAAGCGGTGCTGGGCAAGCTGGGGAACATCAATAAGCTGCACAAAAACAGCGTTGAGCAGGCCGGGTTTGCGGTGCTGAAGGCACCGGATATCCCGTCCATTCTGGTAGAAACCGCGTTTATCAGTAACGTTGAAGAAGAGCGTAAGCTCAAGACGGCAAAGTTCCAGCAGGAGGTGGCGGAGTCGATTCTGGCGGGGATACGGGCGTATTTCTCAGACGGGGCGACGCTGGCGCGGCGCGGGTAGGTTTTTAGCCGGGTGAAATGCCCGGCAAATTCACAAACGGCAGATACAAAAAAACACCCCTTAAGGGTGTTTATTGTTTTTAGAAGTGTTGGTTGCGGGGGCCGGATTTGAACCGACGACCTTCGGGTTATGAGCCCGACGAGCTACCAGGCTGCTCCACCCCGCGGCACCGTACTTCTTATCTTTTCTAAAATTTGATTGGTTGCGGGGGCCGGATTTGAACCGACGACCTTCGGGTTATGAGCCCGACGAGCTACCAGGCTGCTCCACCCCGCGTCACCGTACTGCTTATACTTCATCAAATTTTAATTGGTTGCGGGGGCCGGATTTGAACCGACGACCTTCGGGTTATGAGCCCGACGAGCTACCAGGCTGCTCCACCCCGCGTCCGTGGAAGCGCACTATACTCGGATAGGTTTGTGATGCAACCCCTTTTTCACATAAATCATTAACTTTGTATGTAAAGTGAACGGCATTGCGACATTTAGACTATTTTTTGCTCTGAATTTGCCAAAGGGCATGCGATCGCATTTCATTCGCTTTGTCGGTTTGTTATCTTCATCACGCGGAAATGGGCAACTTAAAGACGAGATATAATGAAAGGACGTTGGGCGAAGTATCTGATGGCGGGCGCAATGGTAGCGATTCTTGCGGCCTGTTCTTCCAAACCGACCGATCGCGGTCAGCAGTATAAAGACGGGAAGTTATCCCAGCCTTTCTCTTTAGTTAATCAGCCTGACGCCGTTGGCGCGCCGATCAACGCCGGTGATTTCTCCGAGCAGGTCTACCAGATCCGCAATGCGTCGCCGCGTCTGTATAGCTCACAGAACAATGTTTATAGCGCGGTACAGGACTGGCTGAAGGCGGGCGGCGATACGCGCAACATGCGCCAGTTTGGTATTGATGCCTGGCAAATGGAAGGGGCGGATAACTACGGCAACGTCCAGTTCACCGGCTATTACACGCCCGTGGTTCAGGCGCGACACACGCGCCAGGGCGAGTTCCAGTACCCTATCTACCGTATGCCGCCAAAACGCGGCCGTCTGCCGTCCCGTGCCGAAATCTACGCCGGTGCGCTGAGCGAAAACTACGTCCTGGCCTACAGCAACTCCCTGATGGATAATTTCATCATGGACGTGCAGGGCAGCGGCTACATTGATTTTGGCGACGGTTCACCGCTTAACTTCTTCAGCTATGCCGGGAAAAACGGCCATGCCTACCGCAGCATCGGTAAGGTGCTGATTGACCGCGGCGAAGTGAAAAAAGAAGATATGTCGATGCAGGCGATCCGCGAGTGGGGCGAAAAGCACAGTGAAGCCGAGGTGCGCGAGCTGCTGGAGCAGAACCCATCGTTCGTCTTCTTCAAGCCGCAAAACTTCGCCCCGGTGAAAGGGGCCAGCGCTGTGCCGCTGATTGGCCGCGCGTCGGTGGCATCGGATCGTTCTATCATTCCTGCGGGAACCACGCTGCTGGCGGAAGTCCCTCTGCTCGACAACAACGGCAAGTTTAACGGCAAATATGAGCTGCGTCTGATGGTAGCCCTGGATGTGGGCGGAGCGATTAAGGGACAGCACTTTGATATCTATCAGGGCATTGGCCCGGATGCCGGTCACCGTGCAGGCTGGTATAACCACTACGGACGCGTATGGGTGCTGAAGGCCGCGCCGGGCACCGGAAACGTATTCAGCGGCTGATTGTGGTATTCTGAGCGCAATACGGATTACTGTTCAGGGTGAGGAAAACCTCACCCTTTTTACATCTGAGGTTTTATGTCTGTGGTAATCAGCGATGCCTGGCGCCAGCGTTTTGGCGGCACGGCACGTCTCTATGGTGAAAAAGCCCTGCAGCTGTTTGCGGATGCGCACGTCTGCGTCGTGGGCATTGGCGGTGTCGGCTCCTGGGCGGCGGAAGCGCTGGCGAGAACCGGGATTGGCGCAATCACGCTGATTGATATGGATGACGTTTGTGTGACCAACACTAACCGTCAGATCCACGCCCTGCGTGATAACGTCGGTCTGGCGAAGTCCGAGGTTATGGCGGAGCGCATTCGCCTCATCAATCCGGAGTGTCGGGTGACGGTGATCGACGACTTTGTGACGGCAGATAACGTCGCGGAGTACATGAGCAAAGGCTACAGCTATGTGATTGACGCCATCGACAGCGTGCGGCCTAAAGCGGCGCTGATCGCATACTGCCGTCGTTACAAGGTGCCGCTGGTCACGACCGGTGGCGCGGGCGGGCAAATCGATCCCACGCAGATCCAGGTTGCCGATCTGGCGAAAACCATTCAGGATCCGCTGGCTGCCAAGCTGCGTGAACGCCTGAAGAGCGACTTCAATGTGGTGAAGAACAGCAAGGGCAAGCTGGGCGTCGACTGCGTGTTCTCCACCGAAGCGCTGGTCTACCCGCAGGCGGATGGTTCAGTTTGTGCGATGAAAAGCACGGCGGAAGGGCCAAAACGCATGGACTGCGCGTCAGGCTTTGGGGCGGCCACCATGGTAACCGCCTCTTTTGGCTTTGTGGCGGTCTCTCACGCCCTGAAGAAAATGATGGCGAAGGCGGAACGTCAGGCCTGAGCCTGACGTGCGGCGTCCAGCACCGCGTCGCTGAGCGCGATCAGGCCCTGACCGCGCGAGGCGCTAAGCTGTGCGCGCAGCCCCAGCTCGTCGAACAGCGCCAGCGGCGAGTGCGTTAACAATTCCGCCGCGCTTTTCCCCTCAATGGCGGTTAACAGGACCGCCAGCAGGCCCCGGACGATGCGCCCTTCGCTGTCGCCGAAGAAATGCAGCTTCTCGCCGGAGACGCTCACGCCCAGCCAGACGCGGTTTTCACAGCCCGCAATCTCTTTCGCCTGCGCTTTAAGATCGTCGGAAAGAGCTGGGAGCTGTTTACCCAGCAGGATCAGCTGACGATATTTATCTTCCCACTGCTGGAGCGGGGCGAAGGTCTGTTTTAAGGTCTCTTCAGTGATGACCGTGCCAAACGGATGTCCGGCTAAAGCAGCGCTAGTCATTAATCCACCAGTATTTTAAGGGCGCGGTCAACGGCGCTAACCAGCGCGTCGACATCGCTTTGGGTATTATACGGCGCAAACGAGGCGCGCAGCGTACCGCTGACGCCGAGCGCCGCCAGCAGCGGCTGGGCGCAGTGCT
Organism: Enterobacter sp. 22499; assembly: GCF_052044815.1. Taxonomy (NCBI): domain Bacteria; kingdom Pseudomonadati; phylum Pseudomonadota; class Gammaproteobacteria; order Enterobacterales; family Enterobacteriaceae; genus Enterobacter; species Enterobacter sp. 22499. The sequence goes on from NZ_JBQENR010000009.1 coordinate 187,991, forward strand.
GTCCTGCGCGCAGGGCAATGCCGTATCCGGCCAGCAGCGTCACCATATCGCTATGATGCACGCCAGCAAAATCAAAGGCGAGCAGGCTGGAATCCTGAACGCGGAACGAGCGGAAACCCGGGCGTTTTTTCAGTTCTTCCTCAGCCAGCGTCGCCAGCCCTCGGCTCCAGCTTTCCGCCTGAACCGCGTCCGTTTCCGCCAGCCATTCAAGTGCGGCGCTGAGGCCGATGACCCCGGCCACGTTCGGCGTGCCCGCTTCCAGACGGTAAGGCACCTCCTGCGTTTTAAAACCGTCGAAGGTCACCTCGGTAATCATTTTGCCGCCGCCGAGCCACGGCGTCATTTTTGCCAGCAGTTCCGGTTTACCGTACAGCGCGCCAATCCCGGTTGGCCCGTAGAGTTTGTGTCCGGAGAAGGCATAGAAGTCGATATCCAGCGCCTGCACATCAGCGGGGAAATGAACCACGCCCTGAGCACCGTCGACCATCACCACCACGCCGCTGGCATGGGCAATCTCAATGGCGCGAGCCAGATCCGGACAGCCGCCGGTGACGTTGGACATCTGCCCCAGCGCTAGAATACGGCTGCGGGGGGTAATCAGCTCAGGGAGACGGGCCACGTCAGGCAGAAAGTCTGCACTCAACGGGAGCTTAATAACGCGCGCGCCCGTTTGCTCAGCCACCATCAGCCACGGCACCAGGTTAGCGTGATGCTCTGCTTCGCTGACAATGATTTCGTCCCCTGGCTGCAGCAGCGGGCGGGCATAGCACTGGGCCACCATATTGATGGCTTCGGTCGTGCCGCGCGTCCAGACGATATTTTTCCCGCTTTCGGCATTGATCAGGCGTGCAACCTGATCGCGTGCGGCTTCATAGCGCGCGGTCAGGCGCTGTGCTTCGGCAAACTGGCTGCGATGTACGTTGCCGGCGCTCAGGCTGTAGAACTGCTGCGTGGCCTCGATCACCGCCTGGGGCTTCAGGGCCGTGGCGGCGCTATCAAGATAAATACCGGCATCGGCCAGCGCCGGAAACTGTGCGCGAAACTGCGCAGGACTGAAAGCGTTCATGGAATTCCTCGTGTCGATAGAGAGATCGTCGCGCAATTTCAGCGGCAGGGCAAGGAGGTTGATATCTATCAGATTTGTCTGCTTATCCTGGCGACCTCGAAAAAGCAGGTTATGCTAAATAGTGTTAGGCGGATGTTTTAGCCTGTTATAAATCGAGGTTTGAATAGCATTAATTGCTAAAGGAGAATAATCATGAATAAGACAGCTGCAATCATTTCTGCCTGTGCGTTTACTTTTGCCCTGAGCGCCTGTTCTGGTAACAACTACGTGATGCACACAAACGATGGTCGTTCTATCGTTTCGGAAGGGAAACCGACTACCGATAACGATACCGGGATGATTTCGTACAAAGATGCTAACGGGAACAAGCAGCAGATCAACCGCACGGACGTGAAAGAGATGAAAGAGATCGAGCATTAACCGATCGCAGGCGAAAAAAAAGCACCGCAAATTGGCGGTGCTACATTAATCACTATGGACAGACAGGGTAAATGTACAGGAAGTGAAAAATTGGTAGCGTTGCTACCGTGGTCTGAATCGCAGACCAATTGCAAACACAACAACACAACATCACAACCGTAAGCCAAAAGCCCTTCAGAACACGCATTCCGAAAAAAGCTCTTCGTTCCGGCTCAGGAAGTGCCGCCACTATAGGTATTTGCTGGTAGTTCCTCAACGGACAAATTATAATGGCTCAGATAAAAAAAACTAATAGGTTAAACGTTGTTTCCTGTTTGTTAAATTCCGTTAACATCTAAGCCAGATAACCATGTCAAAGCGATTGCCACCCCTTAATGCATTACGCGTTTTTGATGCAGCAGCACGTCACCTGAGCTTCACCCGTGCGGCAGATGAGCTTTTTGTGACACAGGCCGCAGTAAGTCACCAAATCAAGTCCCTGGAGGATTTCCTGGGCCTTAAGCTGTTCCGCCGACGCAATCGTTCCTTGCTGTTGACCGAAGAGGGGCAGAGCTATTTTCAGGATATTAAAGAGATTTTTTCCCAGCTCACGGAAGCCACGCGTAAGCTGCAGGCACGCAGTGCAAAAGGTGCCCTGACTGTTAGTTTATTGCCCAGTTTTGCCATCCAGTGGCTGGTGCCCAGACTCTCAAGCTTTAACTCAGCTTATCCGGGGATCGACGTTCGAATCCAGGCGGTGGATCGTCAGGAAGACAAGCTGGCCGATGATGTGGATGTCGCCATTTTTTATGGTCGCGGAAACTGGCCGGGCTTGCGTGTCGAGAAATTATACGCAGAATATCTGCTGCCGGTCTGTTCGCCTCTGCTTTTAACAGGCGACAAGGCGCTGAAAACACCCGCTGACCTGGCGCAGCATACGCTTTTACATGATGCCTCTCGCCGCGACTGGCAAACTTATACCCGTCAATTAGGTCTTAGTCATATAAACGTGCAGCAGGGCCCCATTTTTAGCCATAGTGCGATGGTGCTACAGGCTGCCATTCACGGACAGGGCGTGGCGTTGGCGAACAACGTGATGGCGCAGTCCGAAATTGAGGCAGGCCGTCTGGTTTGCCCTTTTAATGATGTACTGGTCAGCAAGAATGCATTTTATCTGGTTTGTCATGACAGTCAGGCAGAACTGGGTAAAATAGCCGCCTTCCGGCAGTGGATACTGGCGAAAGCGGCAAGCGAGCAAGAAAAATTCCGCTTCAGGTATGAACAATAACGTTTGTGTGCCGGGCACGCATTAATTCAGGACTTAAACATGACCAGCCGATTCATGCTGATTTTTGCCGCGGTGAGTGGCTTTATTTTTGTTGCACTGGGCGCCTTTGGCGCGCACGTATTGAGCAAGTCTTTGGGCGCCGTCGAGATGGGCTGGATCCAGACCGGCCTTGAATACCAGGCGTTTCATACGCTGGCTATTTTTGGGCTGGCGGTAGCGATGCAGCGCCGGATAAGCATCTGGTTTTACTGGAGTAGCGTATTTATGGCGCTGGGCACCGTGCTGTTTAGCGGCAGCCTTTACTGTCTGGCCCTCTCGCATTTGCGCCTGTGGGCGTTTGTTACACCTGTCGGCGGCGTGAGCTTCCTGGCGGGTTGGGTATTAATGTTTATCGGAGCTATCCGTCTGAAACGCAAGGGCGTTGTTCATGAATAAGGTTGTTTTATATTGTCGCCCGGGGTTTGAGAAAGAGTGCGCCGCGGAAATTACCGATAAAGCGGCGAAGCGCGAAGTCTTCGGCTTTGCTCGCGTAAAAGAAAATGCGGGCTATGTGGTATTCGAAAGTTATCAGCCTGAAGACGCCGACAAGCTGGCGCGCGAGCTGCCGTTCAGCTCGCTGATCTTCGCCCGCCAGATGTTCGTCGCGGGTGAGTTGCTGAAAGATCTTCCGCCGGAAGATCGCATCACGCCGATTGTGGGCATGCTGCAGGGCGTGGTGGAGAAGGGCGGCGACCTGCGCGTTGAGGTTGCCGATACCAACGAAAGCAAAGAGCTGATGAAGTTTTGCCGTAAGTTCACCGTGCCGCTGCGCGCAGCGCTGCGTGACGCGGGCATACTGACAAACTACGAAACGCCGAAGCGTCCGGTGGTGCATATCTTCTTTATCGCACCGGGCTGCTGCTATGCGGGCTATTCGTACACCAATAACAATTCGCCATTCTTTATGGGCATCCCGCGCCTTAAGTTCCCGGCAGATGCGCCGAGCCGTTCAACCCTGAAGCTGGAAGAGGCGTTTCACGTCTTTATCCCGGCAGATGAGTGGGACGAGCGTCTGGCTAACGGCATGTATGCCGTCGACCTTGGCGCGTGCCCGGGCGGCTGGACCTATCAGCTGGTGAAACGCAACATGTGGGTGTCGTCTGTGGATAACGGCCCAATGGCGCAAAGCCTGATGGACACCGGACAGGTCACCTGGCTGCGAGAAGACGGTTTCCGCTATCGCCCAACCCGCAACAACATCTCGTGGATGGTGTGCGACATGGTGGAGAAGCCAGCGAAAGTGGCCGCGCTGATGGCCTCCTGGCTGGTGAACGGCTGGTGCCGTGAGACCATTTTCAACCTCAAGCTGCCGATGAAAAAGCGCTACGAGGAGGTATCCCAGAACCTGGCCTATATTCAGGCACAGCTGGATGAGCACGGTATTAACGTGGAGATCCAGGCGCGTCAGTTGTACCACGACCGCGAAGAGGTGACGGTACACATCCGTCGCTGGTGGGCGGCTGTAGGCGGACGTCGCGACGAGCGATAGTGCGTGCTTTGTTTTGCCCGGTGGCGCTGCGCTTACCGGGCCTACAAAACGGTGTTGACGTTTTAACGTTCTAACCGCAACTGCTGTAAATTCCCGTCCAGCTGTAAATCTGTCTGTAGCGTCGCCACCTCGCGGCAGATAAACGCCATCTCTTTATGCGCCTCCAGCTTCTTGCGCCACTTTTCTGGCACCTCATCCAGATGGGCGTAAATCCCTTCCAGACTCTGAAAATCGGTCAGCAACTGGGCGGCGCTCTTTGGTCCAATACCGGCGACACCCGGAACCTTAGAGCTGCTGATGCCTGCCAGACCCCAATAATCCGGCAGTTGCTCAGGCAAGACGCCGAACTCGCTGGCAATAAACGGCGCGTCCAGCCAGCGTTTTTGAAAATAGTCGCGAATGCGGATAGTTGGGGAGAGCAGCTGGCAGTAGCCTTTGTCCGTTGAAACGATAGTGGCCTGATGCCCGGCACTTGCCACTTTTACGGCCAGGGTGGCCGCGAGATCGTCGGCTTCATTGCCCTGTGCACCCCAGCAGGGGACGCCACGCTGCTCAAAGGCGGCACGCAGGGCGGGCATTTCGGCATGCAGATCGTCCGGCATCGGTGCGCGTCCGGCTTTGTAGTCGGGCAGGCGCTGATGTCGCCAGCCGCTGTTGCGCGCTTCGTCATCAAACACGGCCACGACGTGCGTCGGCTCGCTGTGGCGAATAAGCTGCTCCAGCGCGTGCAGGCAGGTGTCCTTGCAGGGCGTGCCTTGTACCGCATGGATTCGGCGAATCAGATTGAGCGCGTCGACGATAAGCAAATGTACAGCCACAGATATTCTCCCTTAAATCTAATGGGTAAAGGGTATCACTGTCGGCAGGATGAAACGAATAGCGTGAGGGAAAACAGGAAGAAGCCTCGCAAAACGAGGCTTCCTGAGAGGCTTAATCGCAGGTTACGATCTTCATCGCCAGGCCGCCGCGAGAGGTTTCGCGGTATTTCGCGTTCATATCTTTACCGGTTTCGTACATGGTTTCGATAACTTTATCGAGACAGACGCGCGGCTCACTGGTGCGGCGCAGCGCCATACGCGCCGCGTTCACCGCCTTGACGGAGGCGATGGCGTTACGCTCGATGCACGGCACCTGTACCTGTCCGGCAACCGGATCGCAGGTTAGCCCCAGGTTATGTTCCATGCCGATTTCCGCAGCGATGCAGACCTGCGCCGGGCTTGCGCCCAAAAGTTCCGCCAGGCCCGCTGCCGCCATGGAGCATGCCACGCCGACTTCGCCCTGACAGCCTACTTCCGCACCGGAAATGGAGGCGTTCATCTTGTACAGAGAACCAATCGCGCTGGCGACCAGCAGGTAGCGCGCCAGGGAGTTAGCGTTCACTTCACGGATAAACTTGTCGTAGTACGCCAGCACGGCCGGAACGATACCGCAGGCACCGTTGGTTGGCGCCGTGACGACGCGGCCCCCTGCGGCGTTCTCTTCGTTCACCGCCAGGGCGAACATGTTGATCCAGTCGACGACGGCCATCGGGTCCGTTGTCGTTTTGTCGGTGCTCACCAGCATACGACGCAGCGCCGCCGCACGACGCGGTACGCGAAGCTTGCCCGGCAGAACGCCTTCGGTGGTGATCCCGCGCTCAATGCCGCCGCGCATCACTTCCCAGACGCTAGCGAAGTGCTGTTCCAGCTCCTCTTTGCTGTGAAGGGCCAGCTCGTTTTTCATCATCAGGCCAGAGAGGGAAAGCCCCGTCTCCTGGCAGTGGCGCTGGAGATCTGCCGCGGTTTTGTACGGATACGGCACCTCAACAGAAGAGGTGGTGGTTTGACCAAAGTGATCTTCGTCGACGATAAAGCCGCCGCCGATGGAGTAATACGTCTGGCTGTAAACCGCTTTGTCGCCGGCCAGCGCGGTAATGCGCATGCCGTTTTCGTGCAGCGACAGGTTGTCCGCATGGAAATTCATGCAGTGGTCAACCGGGAATTCAACCTCATGCTCACCGTTTGCCAGCAGCAAACGACCGTGGGTGTTCACGTCCTGGATGAAGCCAGGGATCGCGTCAATATCAACGGTATCCGGCAGATTTCCCGCCAGGCCCATGATAATGGCGATATCGGTATGGTGGCCTTTCCCGGTCAGGGAAAGCGAGCCGTACACATCGACAACCACGCGGGTGATGTCGTGCAGAATGCCGCGTGCAATCAAGTCATCCGTGAACTGCTTACCGGCTTTCATTGGTCCGACGGTGTGAGAGCTGGAAGGACCAATACCGATTTTGAAAATATCGAATACGCTAATCATGATGCGTCCATTGCTTTCAGTCAGAGGGGGAGGAGTGCGCCGCCCGAAGGCGGCGCGGGCGTTCATCAGAACATGGTGTACAGGGAGTAGAAGATCGCAGAGATAGCGATAAGGCCCATGATAACCACAAACACGTTGCTGACCTGGCCGCTGTACTTGCGCATGGCAGGCACTTTCTGAATCGCGTACATCGGCATCAGGAACAGAATCATCGCGATAACCGGGCCACCCAGGGTTTCAATCATGCCCAGGATGCTTGGGTTCAGGGTCGCTACCGCCCAGGTGGTGAGCAGCATGAACAGTGCAGTGATTTTGTTCAGCTTGTTGATTTCAATGCTCTTGCCTTTACCGCGCAGAGATTTAATCACCATACCGTTGAAGCCTTCACGCGCGCCCAGGTAGTGGCCCAGGAAGGATTTGGTGATGGCGATCATCGCGATGATCGGTGCCATCCACGCAATCAGCGGTGCGTTAAAGTGGTTCGCCAGGTAAGACAGAATAGAGATGTTCTGTTCTTTCGCTGCCGCCAGGTCCGCCGGGGAGAGGCTCAGTACGCAGCTGAAGACGAAGAACATCACGGTCAGCACCATCATCACGTGAGCGCGGGCCAGGATGCTGGAGCACTTCTTCTCTGCACCATTACCGTACTCTTCGCGTTTCGCCACGGCGAAAGAGGAGATGATTGGGGAGTGGTTGAAGGAGAAGACCATTACCGGGATCGCCAGCCACAGGGTCATCAGCAGGCCGTTACCGGTCGCAGACGCGCTGCTCAGGGACAGGGTTTCCAGCGCTGCACCGTTCCACTGTGGGATCAGGTAGCAGGCCAGCAGCATCAGCGCAGCCACAAACGGGAAGACCAGCACGCTCATGGCCTTAACAATCATCTGCTCGCCGAAGCGCACGATGGTCATCATGCCGACGATCAGGATCAGAGACAGAATGGCACGCGGTGGCGGCGTCATGTGCAGCTGGTGCGTCATGAAGCTTTCAACGGTGTTGGTGATCGCCACGCTGTAGACGAGCAGGATTGGGTAAATCGCGAAGAAGTAGAGCAGGGTAATCAGTTTACCTGCGCCAACGCCGAAATGTTCTTCAACCACTTCGGTGATGTCTTCGCCCGGATTTTTACCGGACAGCACGAAGCGGGTCAGACCGCGGTGTGCGAAGTAGGTCATCGGGAAGGCGATGATGGCCATGATGATCAGCGGAATCAGACCGCCGACGCCTGCGTTGATAGGAAGGAACAGTACACCAGCGCCGATTGCCGTGCCGTAAAGGCCCAGCATCCACATGGTATCCGTTTTGCGCCAACCACTTCGGGATTCAATCGAAGCAACGGTGCTGGTTTGAGTGGTTTCCATCTGTATCTCCTGGAGGAAGCAAATTGTCAGGTTTTTAGTCAAATCCGATGAAAAAGTGCCTGACGGTAATATGAAATTCGTTCAGTGACGGTTTTTTAATAATTTTCGCCCGTAACTATTGGCGGGCGGAAAGATACATTCTCGTTATGAATCTATCAGTGATCGCGATCCCAAATGCAATAATCCACTTATGATGTGGGCATCTTTAGACCATTTATCTGTTAAAAAAACATCAAATAGAATTTACGGGCGCGAAGGCTACCACCAACGACATGTGGGCTAAAAGAGTGGCCCGCAATATAGGTGTCTTCCGCTGTAAAGATATGGGTTTTTAGGATTTTCTTGCGGGTAATTTAGTTTAAGGCTGATAAATTACGGTTGTTAAATGGAGGTAATCGATTGCGTTTGCCGTAAGTTTGTTAAATTTATAAGTGAAGCCTATGAATTGATTCGGTAATAAAAAAAGCCGGGATCCGCTACAGGGTGCCCCGGCTTTGAGGAGAAGAAACTGAGCGTTACGTGCAGATTTCGTAGCACGGAATGTAGGCTGAACCCGGCAACTTCATGCGGTGTTGAGCCACAAAGCCCTGAAGCATGTCGTCCATACGGCGCATCATCTCCGGGTCGCCGTGGATCTTGTACGGACCATACTGCTCAATCGCGCGGATGCCCATCTCCTTCACGTTGCCCGCCACAATCCCGGAGAAGGCGCGACGCAGGTCGGCGGCCAGCACTTCCACCGGCTGGTCCGGGTAGAGTTTCAGGTTCGCCATATTTTCATGGGTCGGCTCGAACGGGATCTGCAGGTCAGGCGCAATGCGGATTGACCAGTTAAAGCTGTACGCATCACCGGTATCACGACGATTCTCTTTCACCAGCGGCATCGCTTTTTTCATCTGGCGCGCCACTTCCGCCGCATCATCAATGATGATGCGATAGTGACGACGCGCGGCTTCTCCCAGCGTATGCACGATAAACTCGTCCAGCACGCGGAAGTAGTCGGCGCTCTCTTTCGGGCCGGTCAGGATCAGCGGTAGAACCTGATCTTTGTTGGCCGGGTTCATCAGAATCCCCAGCAGATAGAGCAGCTCTTCCGCCGTTCCCACGCCGCCCGGGAAGATGATAATCCCGTGAGCGATACGAACAAACGCCTCAAGACGCTTCTCGATATCCGGCATGATAATCAGCTCATTGACCAGCGGGTTAGGCGGCTCAGCGGCGATGATTGACGGCTCGGTCATGCCGATAAACCGCCCCTCTTTGTAACGCTGCTGCGCATGACCCACGGCTGCACCTTTCATTGGTGCTTCCATTGCACCCGGACCACAGCCGGTACAGATATTCAGCTCGCGCAGGCCAAGCTGCGTTCCGACCCGACGGGCATAGAGATATTCGGTTTCGTTAATCGAGTGGCCGCCCCAGCAGACGACCATGTTTGGTGCTTCGCCAACGTGCAGGGCGCGGGCGTTGCGCAGAATAGAGAACACCAGGTTGGTGATATGAACGGAGCTTTCCAGGTCGAGATGCTGGAAGCGGCCCGCGTTGTGAATCTGCCCGTTAACAAACAGGATGTCGCGCAGGACGGCAAACAGGTTGGCCTGAAGGGAACGAATGATACGTCCGTCGACAAAGGCCTCTTCCGGCGGGTTGATCACTTCCAGTTTCACGCCACGCTCGCGGCGCAGCACGTTAATATCAAAGCTTTCGAAGCGGGACAGCAGTTCTTTGCTGTTATCTGTCAGGCTTCCGGAGTTCAGTACGGCAAGTGAACAGTTACGAAACAGTTGATAAAGATCGCTGCTGGCCGTGCGTTTAAGCATGTCCACTTCCAGCTGCGACAACATATCCATTGAGCCAAGCGGGCTAATATGTGTAATCAAGTGAGCTCCTTATGGGACGATTATCGTCATTCCCTTTGATTACAATAGCCCTGGCACGTGACGTTTCACAACACTTCGGCGGAATACCGCACGCATATTGTGAAAATATTTATATTATTGACGCACCAGCCGGCCCGTTGCTGGCACAAAATCGGTGTTGGTGCGCCACGGGTTAATGTCCAGCCCGCCACGGCGGGTATAGCGTGCATAAACGCTCAGTTTCTCCGGCTGGCAGAAACGCTGAATATCGTTAAAAATACGCTCCACGCACTGCTCGTGAAATTCGTTGTGATGGCGGAACGACACCAGATAGCGCAGCAGTTTTTCCCGGTCAATTTTCGGGCCGCGGTACTCGATCTGCACCGAACCCCAGTCCGGCTGGTGGGTAATCAGGCAGTTGGACTTCAGCAAATGGCTGACCAGCGTCTCTTCAACCACTTTTCCGCTCGCCGCGTTTTCGAGGTAATCGGCGCTGAATTCATAATTCTCCACCTCGATGTCCTGCTCGTCGATGCAGGTTCCGTGGAAATGGGCAATGGGCTGTCCTTCCAGCTCTTGCAGGCGGTATAACGAGACGGACACGTTCCCCTGCGCGCAGGCGGCTAAATCCCGCTCCAGCGTTTGCTGAACCTCGTCCCAGCTGTTGAATCGGGTCTGGTTGAAGCTGTTGAGATAGAGCTTAAAGCTTTTGGACTCGACCAGGTTCACGCTGGCATAGTCCAGCTCAACGTGGCCCACGGCCACCTGCGGCAGACCGCGCGCGTTAAGCCAGGAGAGTTCGTACAGCGTCCAGATATCGCCGCCGACAAACGGCAATGCGTCCGCATGCAGTCCAAGAGGATCGCGGTTCAGGCTGCGCGGCACGCCCTGCAGCAGGCTTGCATCGTAGGTATCGCGGTAATCGGTCGATTTACCCAGCGTTAGGCCGGTTAACGCCTGATGATTTTCGTAAGACATGTTTCATAGCCACTTTACAGGTACACTTATGGGCAGAGTTTATCCTGTCTTACAAGAAGAGAGAAATCGGTGGACATCGAAACTGCAAATGCCCTTACTACCTTCACAACCCGCTATTGCGACGCGTGGCATGAAAAGCACGGAACATGGCCGCAAAGCGCTGATTTATATGGCGTGCCGTCGCCGTGCATTATCTCTTCGCAGGATGACTATGTTATCTGGCAGCCGAAGCCCAATACCGCTGAGCAAAATGTAAATGCGGTTGAACGGGCTATGGACCTTGTGGTACAACCAGCGGTTCACGCGTTTTATGCCACGCAGTTTGCAGGGGATATGCCCGCGCGCTTGGGTGATTTGACGCTGACGCTGTTGCAGACCTGGAGCGAAGACGATCTGCAGCGTGTTCAGGAAAACCTGATTGGTCATCTGGTCACGCAAAAACGCCTTAAGCTTTCTCCGACGCTCTTTATTGCCACGCTGGACAGCGAACTGGATGTGATATCCGTCTGCAACCTGTCCGGGGAAGTGATTAAAGAGACCATCGGTACCCGCAATCGCGAAACGCTCGCCCCCTCTCTTGCGGATTTCCTTACCCGGCTTGAGCCACTTCTGTAATCCATGATGCTACGACGCGTGTGAGAGATCTCTTACAAGGTTTGTGAGAGATCGCTGGATCATTCAGTATTGCCTTATTTAATTCAGATTAATATCACTCTGTTTTTCAAAGAATTAGTTGTTCATCGCATCTTTTTTAGGGATTTCTTACGGCTTACAGTGCTGCAAGGGTGGGTTGTAAGACGAAGCGGAATAGCGGATTCTATCTCCGTCGACAGGATGCCGACACGAGAAACGAACATCAGGATGATGGCGTTTCTTACTCAGGACACGTCAGGATGGCGCTGCAGGAAGGCTTCAGGATGAAGCAAAAGGATAACGCAGGACGCGTAAGGGACACCTCCAGGAAGGAGAACGAGAACCGAACAGGATGGTCGGTGGGTCAGGAAGGCCAGGACGTTTCAGGATGAAACAAACACGTCAGGAAGATGTGTGCAGGATGCAAAAGGTATAAGGATGACCAGGCCTTCGGGCATCAGGAAAAGTTGTCACGGAAGAGCAGGGAGCACGAATTGTAGCTGGAATGCTGCGAAACGAACCGGGAGCACTGTTTTTACAGTGCTCCCTTTTTTATTTCTGTCTTCCGCAATGCTATGCTGCGCGCCGTTCACTTTTTCAGTTGAGGTTACTATGACGCAACACGATAGCGTTCGTGCTCAGTTGCACGCCATCGAAGCCCTTTTGCGCCAGCATCAGCTGTGGCAGGAGACCGCGCCGAATCCGGAAGCGTTTGACAGTACCCAGCCATTCTGCCTGGATACGCTGGCACCGTTCGAGTGGCTCCAGTGGGTATTAATTCCGCGCATGCACGCGCTGCTGGAAGGCGGCCACCCTTTGCCGCAGGCGTTCGCCGTTTCTCCCTACTATGAAATGGCGCTTGAGGCGACGCACCCTGCGCGCGATGTGATGCTGGTTGAGCTGGAAAAACTGGACGCCCTGTTTGCCGGTGAAGAGGCATGACGCTGGAAATCCTCTATCAGGACGAGTGGCTGGTGGCGGTGAATAAACCGTCTGGCTGGCTGGTGCACCGCAGCTGGCTGGATCGCGATGAGAAAGTGGTGGTGATGCAAACCGTGCGCGACCAGATTGGTCAGCATGTGTTTACCGCGCACCGCCTCGACAGACCGACTTCCGGCGTGCTGCTGATGGGGCTTTCCAGCGAGGCGGGCCGCCTGCTGGCGCAGCAGTTCGAACAGCACCAGATCCAGAAGCGCTACCACGCGATCGTTCGTGGCTGGCTGATCGAATCCGCCACGCTGGACTATCCGCTGGTGGAGGAGCTGGACAAAATCGCCGATAAATTTACCCGCGATGACAAAGGCCCGCAGCCCGCGGTGACGGATTATCACGGCATGGCGACAACGGAAATGCCGGTAGCAACCAGCAAATTCCCCACCACGCGCTACAGCCTGGTTGAGCTTTTGCCCAAAACCGGACGCAAGCACCAGCTTCGCCGCCATCTTGCGCACCTGCGCCACCCGATTATTGGCGACAGCAAGCACGGCGATCTGCGCCAGAACCGCAGCGCGGCAGAGCATTTTGGCTGTAACAGACTGATGCTGCACGCCAGCGAGCTTAGCCTGACTCACCCGTTTACCGGTGAACCACTGATTATTCGTGCCGGGCTGGACGACGTCTGGATGCAGGCGCTGTCACAGTTTGGCTGGCGGGGACAACTCCCCGAAAATGAAAGGGTTGAGTTTGTATCAGGCAACGTTCAGGATGAACGGCAAGCGCATTAATTACGGGAGCAAAGCATGGCTGAAGTAGGCATTTTTGTCGGCACGATGTATGGCAACTCGCTGCTGGTAGCAGAAGAGGCTGAGGCGATTCTAGCAAGCCAGGGCCATAAAGCCACGGTCTATGAAGACCCGGAGCTGGCGGACTGGGAAAAGTATAAAGATAAATACATTCTGGTAGTGACCTCCACCACCGGTCAGGGCGATCTCCCGGACAGCATTGTGCCGCTTTTCCAGGGCATTAAAGATCGGCTTGGCTACCAGCCGGACGTTCACTACGGCATTATTGCCCTCGGCGATAGCTCTTACGCCAACTTCTGCGGCGGCGGCAAGCAGTTCGATGCGCTTCTTCAGGAACAGAGCGCCCAGCGCGTCGGCGAGATGCTGTTGATTGATGCCGGCGAGCATTCTGAACCCGAAAGCGAGTCGAACCCGTGGGTTGAACACTGGGCAACGCTACTTAAATAGTTTCGTAGGCCGGGTAAGGCGTAGCCGCCACCCGGCAACAAAGCCGCATCAAATCCTCAATTCCGTGAAGTATCTTCCACTGCTTTGGGCTTATGCCTCAAACCACGTTCCCAACACTCCTCAATGTTGTGTTTCTGCACGGTGAGCGAACCTGTCACTCCTTCATATACTTTTCCGGTCACAATAAAACGGCTTCAGGCCGTACTAAAACGACAAAACTTATCTCATTCTGATTACCCTACCGGTGCTGTACAGAATGAACAGGCGAAAGCTATGTTTCAGGAGTGCAACAATGAGTACATTAAGCCACGCAGCGAGCAGTGCTGAAAAGCGCACTAATGCCCGCTACTGGATAGTGGTGATGCTGTTTATCGTCACGTCCTTTAACTATGGTGACCGCGCCACGCTGTCGATTGCCGGCTCGGAGATGGCAAAAGACATCGGCCTTGATCCGGTGGGCATGGGTTACGTTTTCTCTGCATTCTCGTGGGCCTACGTCATCGGCCAAATTCCTGGCGGCTGGCTGCTGGACCGTTTTGGCTCTAAACGCGTCTATTTCTGGTCCATCTTTATCTGGTCTGCTTTTACCCTTTTGCAGGGTTTCGTCGATATCTTCAGCGGCTTTGGCATTATCGTGGCGCTCTTCACGCTGCGCTTCCTGGTGGGGTTAGCTGAAGCGCCTTCCTTCCCGGGCAACAGCCGCATTGTCGCGGCCTGGTTTCCTGCGCAGGAGAGGGGAACAGCGGTGGCAATTTTTAACTCCGCCCAGTATTTCGCAACGGTGATCTTTGCACCCATTATGGGCTGGCTGACGCATGAGGTGGGCTGGTCGCACGTCTTCTTCTTTATGGGCGGGCTTGGGATCGTCATCAGCTTTATCTGGCTGAAAGTGATCCACGAACCGAATCAGCACCCTGGCGTGAACAAGAAGGAGCTGGAATACATTGCTGAGGGCGGGGCGCTGATCAATATGGATCAGAAATCTGACAAAGCAAAAGTCCCCTTCAGCCAGAAATGGGCGCAGATCAAGCAGCTCGTCGGCTCACGCATGATGATCGGTATCTATCTCGGTCAGTACTGTATCAACGCCTTAACCTACTTCTTTATCACCTGGTTCCCGGTTTATCTGGTGCAGGCGCGCGGCATGTCGATCCTCAAAGCGGGGTTTGTTGCCTCGGTCCCGGCAATCTGCGGCTTCATCGGCGGCGTGCTTGGCGGGGTCATTTCCGACTGGCTGATGCGCCGCACGGGTTCGCTGAACATCGCGCGTAAAACGCCGATTGTGCTCGGCATGCTGCTCTCCATGACCATGGTGTTCTGTAACTACGTCAGTGCCGAGTGGATGATTATCGGCTTTATGGCGATGGCCTTCTTCGGCAAAGGGATTGGCGCGCTGGGCTGGGCGGTGATGGCGGATACGGCACCGAAAGAGATCAGCGGCCTGAGCGGCGGTCTGTTCAATATGTTCGGCAACGTTTCCGGGATTGTCACGCCTATCGCTATCGGTTACATCGTCGGCACCACGGGGTCTTTCAACGGCGCGCTAATCTACGTTGGTGTGCATGCCCTGGTGGCGGTGCTGAGTTACCTGGTGCTGGTGGGCGATATTAAACGCGTCGAACTTAAACCTGTTGTGGAGCGCGGATGATGACAACACAATCAAGCCCTATCGTCACGGAAATGAAAGTTATCCCGGTGGCCGGTCAGGACAGCATGCTGCTCAATATTGGCGGCGCGCATAACGCATGGTTTACCCGCAATATCGTGGTGCTGACCGATAGCGCAGGCAATACCGGGGTAGGTGAAGCCCCCGGCGGGGAAGTGATCTACCAGACCCTGGTAGAGGCTATTCCACAGGTCGTGGGCCAGGAAGTGGCTCGTCTGAACAAGGTGGTTCAGCGGGTGCATAAGGGCAATCAGTCGGCGGACTTTGATACCTTCGGCAAGGGCGCGTGGACGTTTGAACTGCGCGTCAATGCGGTCGCCGCCCTGGAAGCGGCACTGCTGGATTTACTCGGTAAAGCCCTTAACGTTCCGGTCTGCGAACTGCTGGGGCCGGGCAAACAGCGCGATGCGGTCACCGTGCTGGGCTATCTGTTCTACGTTGGCGATCGCAATAAAACCGATCTCCCCTATCTGGCTCGTTCACCGGGTGACCACGACTGGTATCAGCTGCGCCATCAGGAAGCGCTCTCCAGCGAGACGGTTGTGCGCCAGGCTGAAGCTGCGCAGGATCGCTACGGCTTTAAGGATTTCAAGCTGAAAGGCGGCGTGCTGCCCGGCGAGCAGGAGATTGAAACGGCCCGGGCGCTGAAAAAACGCTTCCCGGAGGCGCGCATCACCGTTGACCCGAACGGCGCCTGGCTGCTGGATGAGGCGATTAGCCTGTGTAAAGGTCTCGGTGACGTGCTGACCTACGCGGAAGACCCGTGCGGCGCGGAGCAGGGCTTCTCTGGCCGCGAGGTGATGGCCGAATTCCGCCGCGCCACTGGACTGCCGGTCGCAACCAACATGATCGCCACCAACTGGCGCGAAATGGGCCACGCGGTGATGCTGAACGCCGTCGACATTCCGCTGGCAGACCCGCACTTCTGGACGCTCTCCGGCGCGGTGCGCGTGGCGCAACTGTGCGATGACTGGGGCCTGACCTGGGGCTGCCACTCCAACAACCATTTCGATATCTCGCTGGCAATGTTTACCCACGTTGGCGCGGCGGCGCCGGGTAACCCGACCGCCATCGACACCCACTGGATTTGGCAGGAAGGCGAAGCTCGCCTGACGAAAAATCCGCTGGAGATCAAAAACGGTAAAATTGCCGTACCCGATGCGCCGGGGCTGGGCGTGGAGCTTGACTGGGATCAGGTTCATCAAGCCCATGAGGCGTATAAAAAGCTACCGGGCGGCGCGCGTAACGACGCGGGCCCGATGCAGTACCTTATCCCTGGCTGGACATTTGACCGTAAGCGCCCTGTTTTTGGACGTCACTGATAAAAGGATTACACGATGAGTACTTTTACGACCCCTGTCGTCACCTCCATGCAAATCATTCCGGTCGCAGGTCATGACAGCATGCTGATGAACCTGAGCGGGGCGCATGCGCCGTTCTTCACGCGCAATATTGTCATTATCAAAGACAATGCCGGCCATACCGGCGTGGGGGAAATTCCGGGCGGGGAGAAGATCCGCAAAACGCTGGAGGATGCCATTCCGCTGGTGGTGGGCAAAACGCTGGGTGAGTACAAAAATGTCCTCAACACCGTGCGCAATACCTTTGCCGACCGCGATGCCGGCGGCCGCGGCCTGCAAACATTCGATTTGCGGACCACTATCCACGTGGTGACCGGCATTGAAGCCGCGATGCTGGATCTGCTGGGCCAGCACCTGGGCGTTAACGTCGCGTCGCTACTGGGCGAGGGCCAGCAGCGCAGTGAAGTGGAGATGCTCGGCTATCTGTTCTTTGTCGGCGACCGCAAGCTGACGCCGCTGCCGTATCAGAGCCAGCCAGATGACCAATGCGACTGGTACCGCGTTCGTCACGAAGAAGCGATGACCCCGGATGCGGTGGTGCGGCTGGCAGAAGCCGCGTATGAAAAATATGGCTTCAATGATTTCAAACTGAAAGGCGGCGTGCTGGCGGGGGAAGAGGAGGCGGAAGCCATTACCGCGCTGGCAAAACGTTTCCCGCAGGCGCGCGTGACGCTGGATCCGAACGGCGCGTGGTCGCTTGATGAAGCGATCGATATTGGCAAGCAGCTGAAAGGCGTGCTGGCGTACGCGGAAGATCCGTGCGGGGCTGAGCAAGGCTTTTCGGGCCGCGAAGTCATGGCGGAATTCCGTCGCGCTACGGGGCTACCGACCGCGACCAATATGATCGCCACCGACTGGCGTCAGATGGGGCACACGCTCTCTCTGCAATCGGTGGATATCCCGCTGGCGGACCCGCACTTCTGGACAATGCAGGGTTCGGTGCGCGTGGCGCAGATGTGCCACGAGTTTGGCCTGACCTGGGGCTCGCACTCCAACAACCATTTTGACGTGTCGCTGGCGATGTTTACCCACGTTGCCGCCGCCGCGCCGGGCACCATTACCGCTATCGACACGCACTGGATCTGGCAGGAGGGTAACCAGCGCCTCACCAAAGAGCCGTTTGAGATCAAAGGTGGCATGGTGCAGGTGCCGTCCACGCCGGGGTTGGGCGTTGAGCTGGATATGGATCAGGTAATGAAAGCACACGAACTGTATCAAAAACACGGTCTGGGCGCGCGCGACGACGCGATGGCGATGCAGTACCTGATCCCTGACTGGACATTCGACAATAAACGTCCGTGCATGGTACGATAAACGCATTGGGACCGCTCCCATGAGCGGTTTCCTACGTGGTGTATGCTTAACGTAACGACTATGCGTAAGGATGGCTTATGAAAATTGTTATCGCACCGGACTCGTATAAGGAAAGTTTGAGTGCGCTTGAGGTTGCGACAGCGATCGAGCGCGGTTTTCGCGAGATTTTCCCTGAGGCGGAGTACGTCAAACTGCCGGTCGCTGATGGCGGTGAAGGCACGGTTGAGGCGATGATCGCGGCAACCCGGGGACGCATTGTGCACGTTCCGGTGACCGGTCCGCTGGGCAAGCGCGTGGACGGGTTTTATGGGATATCCGGTGACGAGCAGAGCGCCTTTATTGAAATGGCGGCGGCAAGCGGTCTGGAACTGGTAGCCCCTTCACTGCGTGACCCTCTGAAAACGACCTCCTGGGGCACGGGGGAACTTATCCGCCACGCGCTGGATGCGGGCGTTAAGCATATCATCATCGGTATCGGCGGCAGCGCCACCAATGACGGCGGCGCCGGGATGGTGCAGGCGCTGGGGGCGAAGCTGCTGGACGACAATGAACAGCCGCTGGGGCAGGGCGGGGGCGAGCTGGATAAGCTTGCGCGGATCGACCTGAGCGGCCTCGACCAGCGTCTGACGGAGTGCCGGATAGAAGTCGCCTGCGATGTGACGAATCCGCTCACCGGTAAGGATGGCGCGTCAGCGGTATTTGGCCCGCAAAAGGGCGCCACACCCGAGATGATCGTCACTCTGGACAACGCGCTTGCGCACTATGCAAGAGTCATTGCCCGGGATCTGGACATTGATGTGCTCAACCTTGCTGGCGGCGGTGCGGCGGGTGGCATGGGCGCAGCGCTGTACGCTTTTTGTGGTGCGCAGTTGCGCCAGGGCATTGAGATTGTGACCGATGCGCTACACCTGGCCGACCAGGTGGCCGATGCGGATCTGGTGATCACCGGGGAAGGACGCATCGACAGCCAGACGATCCACGGCAAAGTGCCGGTAGGGGTGGCGAAAGTGGCGAAACGCTTTAATAAGCCCGTTATCGGCATTGCAGGTAGCCTGACGGCGGATGTTGGCGTGGTACACGATCACGGCTTAGACGCGGTGTTTAGCGTGATCTACACCATCTGCTCGCTGGAGGACGCGCTGGAAAATGCCAGCGCGAATGTACAGATGGCCGCAAGGAATATCGCGGCGGTGCTGAAAGTAGGGCAGGCATTTTAACTGTGATTGCCGGGTGGTGGCTTCGCCTTACCCGGCCTACGTTAGCGCACCTGTAGGCCCGGTAAGCGTAGGGTATGAACCGGAAACATGGGTAACACTTTAGACCGGATACATGGGTAACAGTTATAACTGGCATAGAAGAGGAGACTCGCTATGCCCTGGACTGAGACCCGACCTATGCAACGCCTTGATTTTATCCGTGCCTGCCATGCAGGTACGGACTCCTTCTCCGCTCTTTGCCGTCTTTTTGGCATCAGCCGCAAAACCGGCTACAAATGGCTTCAGCGTTTTGACCCTTCTGACCTGTCCTCTCTCTCTGACCGGTCGCGCGCACCACGCTCCCACTCCCGGACGGTTCCTGATGAGGTCGTCGGACACCTGACTGCCCTGCGTCAGAAACACCCTGACTGGGGCCCGAAAAAACTGCGGATGTGGCTCCTCAATCATCACGTCGATTTTACCGTTCCTGCTGCCAGCACTGTCGGCGATATCCTCAAGCGTGAAGGCCTGGTACCAGACAGAAAGAGAAAGCGCAGAACGCCGGGGAATCGCCGGCCCCTGACCAGCATCAGTGAGAACAATCAGGTCTGCAGCGCTGATTTTAAAGGCAAGTTCAGGCTGCTGAGCAGAGAGTACTGTCATCCCTTCACCCTGACCGACAACCACAGCCGGTATCTGCTGAGCTGCCGTGGAACGGACCGTGAGAGCGAGCCCTTCGTCAGGCACTGTCTGACGGAGGCGTTCCTGGAGTACGGTCTGCCGGACGTTCTGAGAACCGATAATGGTCAGCCCTTCGCAGGGACGGGTATCGCCGGGTTAAGTCGTCTTGCAGTCTGGCTGATAAAGCTGGGCGTCAGACCGGAACGAATCCGCCGGGGCCATCCCGAAGAGAACGGGCGGCACGAACGCATGCACCGTTCCCTGAAAAGTGCGCTGGCGCAGGGGAACACCTTCATGACGATGGAAGAACAACAGCGGTGGTTCAGTGACTACCGGAAAGAATTTAACTATGAAAGACCGCATGAAGCCCTGGCGGGTGCAACGCCCGGAACGGTGTGGCAACCCTCGAAGCGACAGTGGGATGGCCGTGTTCCTGACTATGCCTATCCGTCAGGAGGAACGGTCTACAGAGTGAAATCGAGGGGGACACTCTATATGGGGAAAAAGGGGACGGTGTTCCTGAGTGAAGCGCTGACTGATGAGTACATCATGCTGGAAGAACAAGATGATGGCCTTGAGGCCATCATCTTTAACGGAATAACGCTTGCGTACTA
>NZ_JBQENR010000010.1:0-83802 GCF_052044815.1 Enterobacter sp. 22499
ATGAATTACGTATGTTCACTCAGAGACTTGGTATTCATTTTTCGTCTTGCGACGTTAAGAATCCATGTCACTTTGAGTGCCCACACAGATTGTCTGATAAATTGTTAAAGAGCAGTGCAACGCGGCTTTCGCTCACCGTTGCGAGGTGGCGTATATTACGCTTTCCTCTTTCAGAGTCAACCCGTTATTTCAGGATTTTTTCTCTTCAACCGACCGGGTTAACTGTGAAGTGATTCACATCCGCCGTGTCGATGGAGGCGCATTATAGGGAGTTCTCCGCAGCCCGCAACAGAAAAGTTGCAAAAAAATGACTGACTGATGCATTCCCCAGCAAAACCCCGCCTTATACCCTTTTACGCACAGACTTATCCACAATTACAGCAAGATCCTGATGCGATCCTGCGAACTGAAAGAGAAGATCAACTATACTAGCGGCAAATATTCTTCTCCGCAGAGCTCCCCCTGATGAATACACAACGCCTGCCTCGCGACTGGCGCCTCCCTACGGCCGGATTGATGCTGCTGGCCATCCTCTTCGCCACTTTTACGCTGCATACGCACTGGAACGCCTTTATTCAGTGGTGCCTTGCCACGCAGATTACGCTGCACCGTTATCTGGTGATGTATCTCCTGCAGCTTAATAACAACCAGTACAGCGGTGGATTATGGCTCTTAACAGGCGCTTTCTTTTATGGCGTCCTTCACGCCATCGGGCCGGGGCACGGGAAGTTCATCGTGACAACCTACCTGAGCACAAATAAGGAGAGCGAACTGGCCGCACGCACCGTTCCCTTTCTTGGCAGCCTGATGCAGGGCGTCAGCGCCATTCTGTTTGTCTTTATTCTGGCAGTAGGATTTAACCTCGCGTCAGGGGATATCAGCACCAGCCGCTGGTATGTCGAGAAGATAAGCGCCGTGCTGATTGGCGCATTTGGTGCTTTCATCATTTACCAGGCGCTGAAAAGCCTGCGGCCTCAAAGAATAAGGATCTCAGCCATCACTCCCCTTCATCAGCACGATGAACACTGTGGCTGTGGTCATCACGGCGTGGGCGCAGATCTGACACAAGGTGAATGGAAAACACGTCTGGGCGTCATTCTGGCGATTGGCGCACGTCCGTGCAGCGGTGCAATCATGATTCTGATGTTTTCGAACGCGCTGGGCATTGTCACCTGGGGAATGGCGGCCGTTATGACCATGTCTTTAGGAACGGCACTCTCTATTATGGGGCTATCATTGGCGGTTCGTTATGCCCGTGAACGCACGGTGGCATGGTTCGGGGGAGATAGCGCGTTCAGATGGCTGGTGCCGGCAGTTAAAATTGCCGGAGGTATCATCCTGATCCTGTTCGCGACCGTCCTGTTCCTGACCGTCATCCCCATTAGCGCCAACGGCGACTACATCGCCGCCGGATGCTAATAAAAGAAAACCCGCCGTTGGCGGGTTTCTTTTATTACTCGTTAATGCGGGGATGTTGATCAACAAG
This sequence comes from Enterobacter sp. 22499, assembly GCF_052044815.1. NCBI lineage: Bacteria > Pseudomonadati > Pseudomonadota > Gammaproteobacteria > Enterobacterales > Enterobacteriaceae > Enterobacter > Enterobacter sp. 22499. Next base: position 1,487 of record NZ_JBQENR010000010.1, read on the forward strand.
ACGGGAGCGTTTCTTCTGCAGCTCTTCAATCTCTGCGTCGATATCCTCAATTTTCTGCTCAACGTTATCGTAGTGCTCGCGCAGGATTTCTTTCGCTTCCTGAATATCAGATGCCGCAGGCGTCGCCCCTTTCAGAGGACGGTTCGCCGTCTCCTTCATGGTCAGGCCGGTCGCCAGGCCGACTACCGCAATAACCATCAGGTAGTAGGCTGGCATCATCAGGTTCTGCGTGCTTTCCACCAGAGAGGCGGCAAGCGTAGGCGTCAGGCCGGCAATCAGAACGGAGATGTTGAACGCCGCCGCCAGCGCACTATAACGAATGTGCGTCGGGAACATCGCAGGTAATGTGGATGCCATCACCCCGATAAAGCAGTTCAGGATCACCGCCAGCATCAGCAGACCCGCGAAAATCAGACCCAGCACGTTACTGTTGATCAGAATAAACGCCGGGATCGCCAGCGCGAACAGCGCTACGCTACCCAGGATGATAAACGGTCGACGGCCAAAGCGGTCGCTCAGCAGACCCATAATCGGCTGTACAAACAGCATACCCACCATGATGGCGATAATAATCAGTACGCCGTGATCTTCCGAGTAGTGCAGGTTATGCGACAGATAGCTCGGCATGTAGGTCAGCAGCATGTAGTAAGTGACGTTGGTGGAAATCACCAGACCAATACAGGTCAGCAGGCTGCGCCAGTGCTTTGTCGCGATCTCTTTAAAGGACACTTTCGGGCCGTCCTGCAGCCCTTCGCGGTCGCCCTGCTCCAGTTTATCAACGTGCTGCTGGAACGCAGGTGTCTCTTCCAGCGCATGTCGCAGGTAAAGACCGATGATACCCAGTGGGAGCGCGATAAAGAACGGGATACGCCAGCCCCAGTCGAGGAAGTTCTCCTCACCGACCACGGTTGAAATCAGAACCACGACGCCCGCACCCATCACAAACCCGGCAATCGAACCGAAGTCCAGCCAGCTGCCCATGAAGCCGCGCTTACGGTCAGGGGAATACTCCGCGACGAAGATCGACGCCCCGGTATACTCGCCCCCGACAGAGAAGCCCTGCGCCATCTTACAGAGCAACAGCAGAATAGGTGCCCAGATGCCGATCGTGGCATAGGACGGTATTAGGCCGATACAGAACGTACTGATCGACATAATGACAATGGTGATAGCGAGTATTTTCTGGCGACCGTATTTGTCACCGAGCATACCGAAGAACAGACCACCCAGCGGGCGGATCAGGAAAGGAACGGAGAATGTACCCAGCGCGGCAATCATCTGCAGGCTTGGGTCAGCACCGGGGAAGAACACTTTACCTAATGCATAGGCAACAAAGCCGTAGACACCGAAATCGAACCATTCCATCGCATTACCGAGCGAGGCGGCGGTGATCGCTTTACGCAGTTTAGCGTCATCAATAATGGTGACGTCGCGAAGCGTAATGGGTTTAACCTTTTTCCTTCTTAGCATAGCTTTCCTCGTAGACTTAGCCCTGTCCGTTCCACAGCCAACTCGCACTCTGTGAACCTGAGATCCGCTCCGTGCGAACCTCCATCTTCAAGCGTAGCAGGTTTACTTACATTGACGTTTACCGTCGATACAACCGAACCTGTTGACGCCTGTCTGGGCAGTTAATGACCTTTTTACCCTACCAGCGTTTATATTTGTGATCAACTTCACACATATATTTATATTGCGTCAGGTGAAGACAGTTTTTGTCAACTACCGCAAATAAGTACTTTCTCAACCTTACAGAGCCCTCATTTTCGCCCTCATCCTTTTTCTTTTCCCAACAGAATAAAAAGCCATATTTTTTACAAGAGATTTACATAAATTTTCAGCTCTCACAACGCGCCGTAAAGTTTACATTCAATATGTGATGAAGATAACTAAAACACCGTTTTATTTTCATTGAATCAATATTCCATCGATCGCATGATAATTCCTGAAACATAGCGACGCATGTTTTCTGATGAGAGAAAACGAGAGCGCTGACTGAATTTCGGTGCAGGGTTATCACAAACCAATCATCAAGAGCACCCTTCATCAAATTGAATTTATTGATTTTTTTATTCGCACCTGCCGCTCACCATGAGAGGCGAAATTGTGAGGGTTAGAGATGAAGATTAAAGCCACGATAGAACGCATACCGGGTGGTATGATGCTGGTGCCGCTGGTACTCGGTGCTATTCTGAATACATTAGCACCTGAAACCGGGGCTTATTTTGGTGGTTTCACAAAGGGGATGATTACGGGTACCGTTCCCATCCTGGCGGTCTGGTTCTTTTGTATCGGCGCATCCATTAATTTGCGGGCAACCGGTACCGTATTACGCAAATCCGGAACGCTGGTGATAACCAAAATAGCGGTTGCCTGGGTGGTCGCAATGATATGCGCGATGTTCATTCCTGAAAATGGAATTCAGACCGGTTTCTTCGCCGGGTTATCTGTCCTGGCGATTGTCTCGGCGATGGACATGACCAACGGCGGGCTGTATGCCAGCCTGATGAACCAGTACGGAACGAAAGAGGAGTCCGGCGCGTTTGTTTTGATGTCTCTGGAGTCCGGCCCGCTCATGACGATGTTGATCCTGGGGTCCGCTGGCCTGGCTTCTTTTGAGCCCCATCATTTTGTCGGCGCGATCCTGCCATTCCTGATCGGCTTCGCGCTGGGCAATCTGGATCACGATCTGCGTGATTTCTTCAGCAAAGCCACGCCGGTGCTGATCCCATTCTTTGGCTTTGCGCTGGGTAACACCATCAACCTGAACGTGATTCTTGATACGGGACTGCTGGGGATTGTGCTGGGTGTCGCGGTTATCATCATCACCGGGATTCCGCTGATCGTTGCTGACCGCGTAATCGGGGGAGGAAACGGCACGGCGGGCGTCGCCGCCTCTTCAGCCGCAGGCGCTGCCGTTGCAAACCCGGTGATTATCGCCCAGATTAACCCGGCCTTCGAACCGGTGGCCGCGTCCGCGACGGCACTGGTTGCCGCCAGCGTGATTGTCACCGCAATCCTGGTGCCCATCATCACGGCGCTATACGCGAAACGCTACGGAAATGTGCAAGAGATCCCGCCTGAACCGAAACCGATAGAAATGAATCACTAACACACCGCGCCAGCCATCCTCTCTCCCCTGGGGGGAGAGGGTCAGGATGAGGGGTTCAACCAAAAATCTCTTCCACCATTGCATCCACCAGCCGTTTTGCCGAACACAGCCTCGGCATACCCAGCGCGACGGTCTGCCAGTTTTGCGTCACTGACCAACTCACCGGGTGTATATCCGCCTGACACCAGTCGCCCAGCCAGCCCAGCATGTCTTTGTGATCGATTAAACCCGCCGAAGCGGGTGTGGTCAGCCATTGATGATAGAAATGGCGCGTTGTGGGAGACGCATTGATGCCCTGCGCGAGGTAGTTGGCGGCCATGCTGCGTAAATTATCCTTGAGCATGGCCGACACATCGTTGTTCGCCAGACGGCAGGCATCGCCAAATGCTCCCCAGCGCAGCTCTTCCAGAACAATGAAGCAGCGCCCGGCCAAAGACCAGCCATCATAGTGACCGGCTCGCCAGCGGGTGAAAATTTGTTCACTGTGCTCGCCCGCCTGTACCGTCAGTCCACGCTGGGTCAGCGCCTTTTCTTTATAGGCGGCACGTTGGGTAAAATGAGAGGAGAGCTCCGCATACTGTTCAAGCAGGCCGGGAGATGGCTGAGCGCGCAGGTGAGCCTGCTGGCACAGTGCAGTCAGTTTATCGGCCATCAGCGTCAGCGCAAGATGGCCCGGATCCAACATGCCGGCGAGTTTTTCCGCCAGCCCCAGGCGCAGGGCCGCGTTCTCGTTAAGCATTCCCGCCATCGCCCAGGGCCGTAACCGGGTATGCGTCATGATCTCCTGAGTCAAACGTTCACGAAACTGCAGCTGCTGCGGCCCCAGATGGGGATGGCGCGCCGCGTCCACGCCCTGCACAAGATCGACCATAAACCTGGGATGAATACACTCCAGCGTCCGCCCGGGACCGTCCAGTAGCTGTGTTGTCATGGTTGCTCTGCTGCGAATAGAGTTTGAATGTCATCGCGTAACAGTCGGGTATCTTCCTGAATCCACGTCGCAGTCGTAATGCTTTGCTTCAACAGCTGGCTGAGCGCTCGGGTTGAATGCTCATTTTGTTGACGCACTGCGAGGCTATCACGCAAGCTTTCCTGTAACCCGGTCAGGCATAACGAAAATTCTGCAAAGAACGTCGCCATTCCGGCCGTAACAGAGACATCGACCTGCGCGGATAAAGCTTTACGTATTTGTTCACAAAACTGATCAATATGTTGCTTAAATTTGTCATGCAGTTGCGCAATGTCGATAACATAGTGCGTGCGCGTGACCACATACTCATCCCAGCCCCAGCCCGGATTATTGAGCCAACGCGAAACGGTTTCACGCATACTGCTCCCGGCGGAAAGTTGACCTGCCGGGCGGTTATCCTGTGCAATGGCATCGTTAAACAGTGCCCGCGTATTGAAGTCAAGCTGGTTTGCCTGAAAAGCCGGGAAGCTGATCCGCGCCCGGAAGCCGGCATGGCTCAGATGCTCTTTTATACGCGTTTCAATGGGACGGATAGCGTCATTCAGCGAGCGCGCCAGCGTAGATTCCAGCTGATCGAAGCGTAACGCCAGCTCCCGGGCGATTTTTGCCTGCGCATCCAGCATGATGAGTTCACAGGAGGAGCGAATTTTACTCAGGACGATCTGCGCCTGACCTTCATCATCCAGAACCAGCGGTTCCCGCTCTTGCAGTTTGTCACTGCGGCGATTCAGCCGCTCAATGCCTGCCAAATCAAGAATATTTTGAGGGCTGAACACATGGCCCACTGCCTGATGAAGCGCCGATTTTTCGGCCTCCATAAAGTCCGCGGTCGCGTTCAGCGCCTGGTCAACTTCATGTTTCACCTCATCGCTCACCGCGCTCTGGCGCGTCTGCAGCAGCGCCATATCCTCTTCAAGACGCGCGATGTTCAGTTCCAGCCCCTCAAAGGCCACCGTCAGCCCCTGATAGCGGAAGTCGAGATACTCCCGGGCATTTTGCGCGTAGTTGAGCAGCTTATGCGAGGCCGAGCGCAGCGCGAATAGCGAGGCATTGGCATAGGCGGCGTAAATCAGTTTGCGTATCGGCTGTTCAAACAGCGAATCTTCCCAGAGCAAATCGGCTGCGTGACGGATATGGTTTATATCGTCCAGGTCCGCCGAACGCCAGCGGCGTCCGAGTGCGGCTTCGGCAAAATCCTGCACCCAGGGCTGCTCCTGATGATCCGGCAGGCGTCCACGGGCATTCATCTCGTTGCGGGCGCGGTTTGCCAGATACGCCCACATAGAGGAAACAGGGTAGATCTGGCCAGGCGAAATAGTGCCTTTCATTAAGGTACCGGAGATCATCGCCCTGACCTGCTCTTCATCGTCGCTATTGCGATCCTTCTGGTCGAATTTATTCACCAGCGCATACAGAGGCACTGATTTCCCCGCAACCGAAATAGCCTGACGGACCTCTTCATCAGATATAGATTTAAGCTGGGTATAATCCATCACCGCCAGCACCGCCGACGCGCGGGCTAGCTGTTCGCTAAGCATTTTTTGCAGATGCGGTTGTCCGGCCTCATTGGGGCCGGGAGTATCGAGCAGCGTCAGTTGCCCGAGGTGGGCATCAAGACCCGCAAGATGCACGAACTCCACTTCAATCACCGGAATATGTTCGATGGCCGCGTATTCGGAGAAAGGAAACGCCACGCCCAGCGCCTGGGAGAGCCTTACCAGATCATTAAGACTTTTCAGGCAATGAAATATTGGCTGCGCCCCGAGATGATGCTTTTCAAAGGCCTCACCTTTCTCAATACGCTCCAGCAGCGTATTCATGTCCTTATCAATTTCCAGTTGCAGAGCCAGCTTGCCGCGATCGTAATCGCCAAGCTTTTTCTGCAGCAGGTGAATCAAATCATCAATAGGAGAGACATGCGAGAAGTGGAGCACCGGTTCTTTCTGGCCTGGCGTATGACGGATCAGCGTAGGCAGCGCCGTCATTGGGCGGTTGCGGTTCGGCAACACTTCGGTACCCACAATGGCATTAATGGTGGTCGATTTCCCCGCTTTCATCGTGCCAACGATAGCCAGAACCATTTCCAGACGTGTTATTTTGCGTAATTCATTATTCAGCGTTGCCTGCTGCGCTTCGACACCTCGCGCACTAAAATGCAAAGGCAGCACGTTGTTCTTTTCACCTGTAATAGCAGCCGTCGTGCTCTCCAGCTTCGCTGTGGGCATTGATTTCAGGGTATCGAGATTTTGCAGGGCAAGCTGTAACAAACGCTCAGCTTCCTGACTTAATTCAAAAATGGTCTGTGTGTGCATGATAAAAGCCTTTCCTTAACGCAAATTTATTACTTTTATTAAGCCACTTGTATTAATTATGATGTTCAGGCTTATATGATCACGTGTGGAAAACATGTTCACCAAAATATAACTAATTGAAGATAATCAGAAATAAATGGCTATCCCTGCATGGCGTGTAAAGCTCTCCTCAAGGCCTGAAAGCCAAAAGATAAAAAGCCTGGCCCATTTTAAGAAGCTTCAGGATATATCATCATTATTTACCCACCTAAAAAGAGAGGGATAGGCCGCCAACATAAGAAATGCATGGCAGTAAAGTTCGAAGATAAATAACAATGCGTTGCTTCACCTTATCCGAAATGAAGGTGCGTAGCAATTTGCCGCAATAAAATATTCGATATATTTAGCGACTTCTCTTTCCACCGTGTTAATGACGTTAGCATCGCTTAGCTGACTGACAGTAAGTGTCACTCGCAACACATTTTCTGCGTTTTTTAAATTCACAATAGCACCGACAAAAGTGTGGATTTGCGTTATACTTGCCGCCTTTTTCGGCACTCTGCCGTCATTTAGCTGGCACTTTCCAGCGCGTTAACACTTTTGAGGATACCGACATGCAACTCCCACACTGCCCAAAATGCAATTCTGAATACACCTACGAAGATAATGGCATGTTCATCTGCCCGGAATGTGCACACGAATGGAATGATGCCGAGCCAGCGCAGGACGCTGATGCACTGATCGTCAAAGATGCCAACGGTAATCTGCTGGCGGATGGCGACAGCGTCACCGTGGTGAAAGATCTTAAGGTGAAAGGCAGCTCTTCCATGCTGAAGATCGGCACCAAAGTGAAGAATATCCGTCTGGTGGAAGGCGATCATAATATCGATTGCAAAATTGACGGCTTCGGTCCGATGAAACTGAAATCTGAGTTCGTGAAAAAGAACTGATTTAACCCGCCCGGTAGCGCTTCGCTTACCGGGCTTTCGGGAACTACACTTAACGGGCTTTTCTTACGTGAGGTAAAGATTATGCCGTTAAGTCCCTACATCTCTTTTGCCGGCAACTGTGCAGAGGCTACCGCCTTCTATCAGCAGGCCGTCGGCGCAGAACTCCTCTATAAAATCACCTTCGGCGAAATGCCAAAAAGCGATAACAGCGAAGAAGGCTGTCCGTCCGGCATGCAGTTTCCGGATTCGGCTATCGCTCACTCCAACGTTCGCATTGCGGGCAGCGATATCATGATGAGCGACGGGCTGCCGCCGGGCAGCAGCGCACAATACGCGGGCTTCACGCTGGTGCTCGACACGCAGGATGTGTCAGAAGGCAAGCGCTGGTTCGACAACCTTGCCGATGGCGGGAATATCGACATGGCCTGGCAGGAAACCTTCTGGGCGCACGGCTTCGGTAAGGTCACCGACAAGTACGGCGTGCCGTGGATGATTAACGTCGTTAAGCAGCAGCACTAATTTTCGGGCGGTGGGCGGTCTGCCTCCGCCTGTCATCAAACTCCCCTCAACTCTTCAAACTCCCGCAACCTGCACTTAACCCAAATGTCATATTGATGCGCCAGCATGAGGCCACATTTATCGTGAGGCCCAGCACATGCACACTGTTATCCGCGTCGAGAAACTGAGCAAGACCTTCAATCACAACAAGGCGCTGCATGCCGTTGATCTGACCGTCCAGCAGGGCGAAATGGTGGCGCTGCTGGGGCCGTCAGGTTCAGGAAAATCCACCCTTCTGCGTCACTTAAGCGGCCTTATTACCTGCGATAAAACGCCGGAAAGCCGCGTCGAGCTGCTGGGTAACACCGTGCAGCATGCAGGCCGTCTGGCGAGCGATATTCGCGAAAGCCGCGCCCGGACGGGCTACATCTTTCAGCAGTTCAACCTGGTGAACCGCCTGACGGTGCTGGAGAACGTGCTGATTGGCGCGCTCGGCAGCACCCCGTTCTGGCGCACCTGCCTGCGCTGGTTCTCCCCATCACAGAAGCAGGAAGCCTTACAGGCGCTGACCCGCGTCGGCATGGCGCACTTCGCCCACCAGCGCGTGTCCACGCTGTCCGGCGGGCAGCAGCAGCGCGTCGCTATCGCCCGCGCCCTGATGCAGAAAGCCAAAATCATTCTCGCCGATGAGCCCATCGCCTCGTTGGATCCGGAGTCGGCCCGCATCGTGATGGAAACCCTGCGCGACATCAACCAGAACGACGGCATCACCGTGGTGGTGACGCTGCATCAGGTGGATTACGCCCTGCGCTACTGCGAGCGCATCGTCGCCCTGCGTCAGGGCCACGTGTTCTTCGATGGCGCCAGCCATCAGTTTGATAACGAACGTTTTGACCATCTCTACCGCAGCGTAAACCGCGTCGAAGAACGCGCGCAGGCTGCTTAACGTCCCGATAACGAGGAATGGAAATGAACTACAAAGCCGTTGCCGCGCTGGCCTTCACCAGCATGTTCAGCATCAGCACCCTGTTAAGCCCGGCGTACGCCGAAGAGCAGGAAAAAGCGTTGAACTTTGGCATCATTTCAACGGAATCACAGCAAAACCTGAAGCCGCAGTGGGAACCGTTCCTGAAAGATATGGAAACCAAACTGGGGATCAAAGTGAACGCCTTCTTCGCCCCGGACTACGCGGGCATCATCCAGGGGATGCGCTTTAACAAAGTGGACATCGCCTGGTACGGCAACCTTTCCGCCATGGAAGCGGTGGACCGCGCCAACGGTCAGGTCTTTGCCCAGACCGTTGCGGCAGATGGTTCTCCAGGATACTGGAGCGTGCTGATCGTCAACAAAGACAGCCCGATCAACAACCTCAACGACATGATCGCCAAACGCAAAGATCTGACCTTTGGCAACGGCGATCCGAACTCCACCTCCGGCTTCCTCGTCCCTGGCTACTACGTCTTCGCGAAAAACAACATCTCCGCCAGCGACTTTAAGCGCACCGTCAACGCCAGCCACGAAACCAACGCGCTGGCCGTGGCGAACAAGCAGGTGGACGTTGCCACCAACAACACCGAAAACCTCGACAAGCTGAAAACCTCCGCGCCGGACAAGCTGAAAGCGCTGAAGGTCATCTGGAAATCCCCGCTGATCCCCGGCGACCCGATCGTCTGGCGCAAAAACCTCTCCGAAAGCACCAAGGACAAGGTCTACGACTTCTTTATGAACTACGGCAAAACGCCGGAAGAGAAAGCGGTTCTGGAACGTCTGGGCTGGGCACCGTTCCGCGCGTCCAGCGATCTGCAGCTGGTCCCGATTCGCCAGCTGGCGCTGTTTAAGCAAATGCAGGCCGTGAAGGACAACAAAGGGCTGAAGGAAGAGGAGAAGACCAGCAAAGTCTCTGAAATCCAGGCCCAGCTGGAAGACCTCGACCGCCTGACCGCCGCGCTGGGTGCGATGACGAGCGTGAATAAAGCGGTGCAGTAACACAAGTCCCCTCTCCCTTGGGGGAGAGGGAGAACAGATTAAGGAGCCAACATGCAAACCATCACCCTCCCGCCGCCGAAGCGCAGCTGGTTCTCGCTCATAAGCTGGGCCATCCTGCTGGCGGTACTCGTTATCTCCTGGAAGGGCGCGGAGATGGATCCGCTGCTGCTCTTCAAAGATTCCGGCAACATGGCGACCTTCGCCGCCGACTTCTTCCCGCCGGATTTCAGCCAGTGGCAGGACTACCTCAGCGAAATGGCGATCACCCTGCAAATCGCCGTCTGGGGCACCGCCCTCGCCGTCGTTCTCTCCATTCCGTTCGGCCTGATGAGCGCCGAGAACATCGTACCGTGGTGGGTTTACCAGCCGATGCGTCGCCTGATGGACGCCTGTCGCGCCATCAACGAAATGGTCTTTGCGATGCTGTTCGTGGTCGCCGTTGGCCTGGGTCCGTTCGCCGGCGTGATGGCACTGTTCATCCACACCACCGGCGTGCTCTCCAAGCTGCTCTCGGAAGCGGTCGAAGCCATCGAGCCCGGCCCGGTGGAAGGTATTCGCGCAACCGGCGCCAACAAAATCGAAGAGATCCTCTACGGCGTCCTGCCGCAGGTGATGCCGCTGCTGATCTCCTACTCGCTGTACCGCTTCGAGTCCAACGTTCGCTCCGCCACCGTAGTCGGTATGGTGGGCGCAGGCGGGATTGGCGTCACCCTGTGGGAAGCGATTCGCGGTTTCCAGTTCCAGCAAACCTGCGCCCTGATGGTGCTCATCATCGTCACCGTCAGCCTGCTGGATTTCCTCTCTCAACGCTTGCGTAAGCACTTCATCTGATTAGCGAGGCTTTGATTGGTATGCACTTATCCAGACATCCGACCAGTTACCCTACCCGCTGGCAAGAGATTGCGGCCAGGCTCGAAGTGGAGCTGCGCACGCATTACCGCTGCGGTGACTACCTGCCCGCCGAGCAGCAGCTTGCCGACCGCTACGAAGTGAACCGCCATACCCTGCGCCGCGCCATTGACCAGCTGGTGGAGCGCGGCTGGGTCCAGCGCCGTCAGGGCGTCGGCGTGCTGGTGCTGATGCGCCCGTTTGACTACCCACTCAACGCCCAGGCGCGTTTTAGCCAGAACCTGCTGGATCAGGGTAGCCATCCGACCAGCGAAAAGCTGCTCTCGGTACTGCGCCCGGCCTCCCGCCACGTGGCGGACGCGCTCGGGATTCAGGAGGGTGACAACGTCGTACACCTGCGTACGTTGCGCCGGGTCAACGGCGTGGCGGTCTGCCAGATTGACCACTACTTCGCGGACCTGGCCCTCTGGCCCGTGCTGCAACATTTCGCCAGCGGTTCCCTGCATGATTTCCTTCAGGACGCGACGGGTATCGCGCTCAAACGCACCCAGACGCGCATCAGCGCCCGCCGCGCGCAGGCGAAAGAGAGCAAGGTGCTGGAGATCCCCAATATGGCCCCGCTGCTCTGCGTGCGCACCCTCAACCACCGTGACGGCGAGATTAACGCGACGGAATACTCCGTCAGCCTGACCCGCGCCGACATGATTGAATTCACCATGGAGCACTGAATGCACTTCGACACCTCCACCCGACAGCGCTGGATGCGCGTGCTGGCCCATAGCCAGCCTGCTGCGCTGGCCGCCCGCATGAACGCACTCGGCCTGACGCCGGACTACGACACGATCCGCGCGCCGGAGATCGGCCTGGTGCAGATCCAGGCACGCATGGGCGGCACCGGCGAGCGCTTCTTCGCCGGCGATGCCACCCTCACCCGCGCGGCTATCCGCCTTAACAGCGGCACGCTGGGTTATAGCTACGTACTTGGGCGAGACAAAACGCACGCCGAGCGCTGCGCGGTGATCGACGCGCTTTTACAGGAACACCCGCATTTCCAGACGTTAATGGAAACCCTTATTGCCCCGCTGGAAGCCGACCGCGCCGCACGCCTTGCCGCGCGTCAGGCCGAAGTGAACACCAGCCGGGTCGACTTCTTTACGCTCGTTCGCGGAGACAACGCATGACGCTTCAACCTGCTTTTACCCTGGCCGTCCAGGATGCCCAACAGAGTTTCCGTCGCCTGCTGAAGGCCATGAGCGAGCCGGGGGTGATTGTCTCCTTGCACCAGCTCTCGCAGGGCTGGCTGCCGCTGAACCTCGCCTCCACCAGCGTGCTGCTGACGCTGGCGGACAACGACACCCCGGTATGGCTGTCAGGCGCATTGCTGAACGATATCGCCAGCCAGAACCTGCGCTTTCACACCAGCGCGCCGCTGGTCGATCAGCCCCAGCAGGCGGTCTTTGCCGTCGCCGACGAACAGATCAGCCATGAACAGCTTAACGCCCTGAGCGAAGGCAGCGCCGTCGCACCGGAAACCAGCGCCACGCTGATTTTGCAGGTCTCCAGCCTGAGCGGTGGCCGCATGCTTCGCCTGACGGGCGCAGGCATCGCCGACGAGCGGATGGTCGCGCCTCAGCTACCGGAGTGCATCATCCATGAGCTGACCGAGCGCCCGCACCCGTTCCCGCTCGGCATTGACCTGATCCTGACCTGCGGCGAGCGCCTGCTGGCAATCCCGCGGACTACCCACGTGGAGGTGTGCTGATGTACGTAGCCGTCAAAGGAGGCGAAAAGGCGATCGCAGCCGCCCATGCGCTGCAGGCGCGCAGACGACGGGGCAATGAAAAGCTTCCCGAGCTGAGCGTCGCCCAGATTGAGCAACAGCTTAACCTCGCGGTTGACCGCGTGATGACCGAGGGCGGCGTTGCTGACCGCGAGCTTGCAGCGCTGGCGCTGAAGCAGGCCAGCGGCGATAACGTGGAAGCCATCTTCCTGCTGCGTGCCTGGCGCACCACCGTTCCCCGTCTGGCAGTCAGCGAGCCGGTGAACACGGCGGAAATGCGCCTGGAGCGCCGAATCTCTGCCGTTTATAAAGACATTCCCGGCGGCCAGCTGCTTGGCCCGACTTACGACTACACCCATCGTCTGCTGGACTTCACGCTGCTGGCGAACGGCGAAGCCCCAACGCTCAGCACTTCAGACGTCGAACAGGAACCGTCTCCGCACGTCTTCAGCCTGCTGGCAAACCAGGGGCTGGCGAAAGCGGAAGAAGACACTGGCGCCACGCCGGACGACGTCACCCGCACGCCGCCGGTCTACCCGTGCTCACGCTCGTCCCGCCTGCAACAGCTGATGCGCGGCGACGAAGGGTATCTGCTGGCGCTGGCCTACTCCACACAGCGCGGCTACGGGCGCAACCACCCGTTCGCGGCAGAGATCCGCAGCGGCTATCTCGACGTCGAAATCGTGCCGGAAGAGCTGGGTTTTGCGGTGAACGTCGGCGAACTGCTGATGACCGAGTGCGAAATGGTCAACGGTTTCGTCGCGCCAGAGAATGAAGACCCGCATTTTACCCGCGGCTACGGGCTGGTGTTTGGCCTCGGCGAGCGCAAGGCGATGGCGATGGCGCTGGTTGACCGCGCCCTGCAGGCGCCGGACTACGGCGAGCACATTGCCGGCCCGGCGCAGGACGAAGAGTTCGTGCTGGCCCACGCGGACAACGTCGAGGCCGCAGGCTTTGTCTCGCACCTCAAGCTGCCGCACTACGTCGATTTCCAGGCCGAACTGGAACTGCTGAAACGCCTGCAACGGGAGCGCGCCAATGGCTAACTTAAGCGGCTACAACTTTGCCTATCTGGATGAGCAAACTAAACGCATGATCCGCCGCGCCATTTTAAAAGCGGTGGCTATTCCGGGCTATCAGGTGCCGTTTGGTGGCCGTGAAATGCCGATGCCGTACGGCTGGGGCACGGGCGGCATTCAGATCACCGCCAGCGTGATTGGCGAAGCGGACGTGCTGAAGGTTATCGACCAGGGCGCGGACGATACCACCAACGCCGTGTCGATCCGCAACTTCTTTAAGCGCGTGACGGGCGTCAACACCACCGAAAAAACCGAAGACGCGACGCTGATCCAGACCCGCCACCGCATTCCGGAGACTCCGCTGACGGAAGATCAGATTCTGATTTTCCAGGTGCCGATCCCGGAGCCGCTGCGCTTTATCGAGCCGCGCGAAACCGAGACCCGCACCATGCACGCGCTGGAAGAGTACGGGATCATGCAGGTCAAACTGTATGAAGACATCGCCCGCTTCGGCCATATCGCCACCACCTACGCCTACCCGGTGAAGGTCAACGGGCGCTACGTCATGGACCCGTCGCCGATCCCAAAATTCGATAACCCGAAGATGGACATGATGCCTGCCCTGCAACTCTTTGGTGCCGGACGTGAAAAACGCATCTACGCGGTACCGCCGTATACGCGTGTCGAAAGCCTGGATTTCGACGATCACCCGTTTACGGTGCAGGAGTGGGACGAGCCGTGCGCCATCTGCGGATCCAAACACAGCTATCTCGATGAAGTGGTGCTGGACGATACGGGCAAACGGATGTTTGTCTGCTCCGACACCGATTACTGCCGCCAACAGAGCGAGGCGAACGGCCAATGAAACCGCTGCTTTCGGTTAATAACCTGACCCACCTTTATGCGCCGGGAAAAGGCTTCAGCGACGTGTCGTTCGAGCTGTGGCCGGGCGAAGTGCTGGGCATTGTCGGCGAGTCCGGCTCCGGCAAAACCACCCTGCTGAAGTCCATCTCCGCGCGCCTGACGCCGCAACACGGCGAGATCCTGTATCAGGGACGCTCCCTCTACGACATAAGCGAGGCCGAGCGCCGTCGCCTGCTGCGCACCGAGTGGGGCGTGGTGCATCAGCACCCGATGGACGGCCTGCGCCGTCAGGTGTCGGCGGGAGGCAATATCGGCGAACGGCTGATGGCCACCGGCGCGCGCCACTACGGCAACATCCGCGCCACCGCACAGCACTGGCTGGAGGAGGTGGAGATCCCCGCCTCGCGCATTGACGACCTGCCAACCACCTTTTCCGGCGGTATGCAGCAGCGTTTGCAAATTGCCCGCAATCTGGTCACCCATCCAAAGCTGGTGTTTATGGATGAACCCACCGGCGGGCTGGACGTCTCCGTGCAGGCCCGCCTGCTCGACCTGCTGCGCGGCCTGGTGGTGGAGCTGAACCTGGCGGTGGTGATTGTCACCCACGATCTGGGCGTTGCGCGCCTGCTGGCGGACCGCCTGCTGGTGATGAAGCAGGGTCAGGTGGTGGAAAGTGGGCTGACCGACCGCGTGCTCGACGACCCGCATCATCCATACACCCAGCTGCTGGTGTCCTCGGTATTACAGAATTGAGAGGCCAACATGATCCACGTTGAAAATGTCAGTAAGACCTTTGTGCTCCACCAGCAAAATGGCGTACGCCTGCCGGTGCTGCAAAACGCCTCGTTAGAGGTGAGTCAGGGTGAATGCGTGGTGCTGCACGGCCACTCCGGCAGCGGTAAATCGACCCTGCTGCGCTCCCTGTACGCCAACTATTTACCGGACGAAGGCCACATCCACATCCGCCATAACGAAGAGTGGGTCGATCTGGTTCAGGCCCCGGCGCGCAAGGTGCTGGAAGTGCGCCGCTCAACGATCGGCTGGGTCAGCCAGTTCCTGCGGGTGATCCCGCGGATCTCCGCCCTGGACGTGGTGATGCAGCCCCTGCTGGATCTCGGCGTGCCGCGCGAAACCTGCGCCGCCAGGGCCGCCAGCCTGCTGACGCGCCTCAACGTGCCGGAGCGCCTGTGGCACCTCGCCCCGTCGACCTTTTCCGGCGGCGAGCAGCAGCGCGTGAATATCGCGCGCGGGTTTATCGTCGACTATCCGATTTTACTGCTGGATGAACCCACCGCCTCGCTCGACGCTAAAAACAGCGCAGCGGTGATAGCGCTGATCGAACAGGCCAAAGCGCGCGGGGCGGCGATCGTCGGGATCTTCCACGACGACGCCGTCCGCAATCGCGTGGCGGACAGGCTGCACCCGATGGGGACAAACGCATGATTATCAATAATGTCAGGCTGGTGCTGGAAAATGAGGTCGTGAAGGGTTCGGTTGAAATCCAGGACGGCGTCATCCGCGCCTTTGCCGAAACCCAAAGCCGTTCTCCTGAAGCGATGGACGGCGACGGCGGCTGGCTGCTGCCGGGGCTGATTGAGCTGCATACCGATAATCTGGATAAATTCTTCACCCCGCGCCCGAAGGTGGACTGGCCCGCCCATTCGGCGATGAGCAGCCACGACGCGCTGATGGTCGCCAGCGGCATCACCACGGTGCTGGACGCGGTGGCGATCGGCGACGTGCGCGACGGCGGCGATCGTCTGGAAAATCTGGAGAAGATGATCAACGCCGTGGAGGAGACGCAAAAGCGCGGCCTCAACCGCGCCGAGCACCGCCTGCACCTGCGCTGCGAGCTGCCGCACCACACCACCCTGCCGCTGTTTGAAAAGCTGGTCGGACGCGAGCCGGTGTCGCTGGTCTCCCTGATGGATCACTCCCCGGGGCAGCGCCAGTTCGCCAACATTGAAAAGTACCGTGAATACTATCAGGGCAAATACTCGCTCAACGACGCGGAGATGGCGCGCTACGAAGAAGAGCAGCTGGAGCTTGCGGCACAATGGTCGCAGCCGAACCGTCTCTCCATTGCCGCGATGTGTCGGGACCGGAATATCGCGCTGGCCAGCCATGACGACGCCACGCACGATCACGTGCGCGAATCCCATCAACTAGGCAGCGTGATCGCCGAATTTCCCACCACGTTCGAAGCGGCTGAAGCCTCCCGCAAACACGGCATGAACGTGCTGATGGGCGCGCCGAACATCGTGCGCGGCGGATCGCACTCCGGCAACGTGGCGGCAAGCAAACTCGCTTCCCTCGGCCTGCTGGATATCCTCTCGTCTGACTACTACCCCGCCAGCCTGCTGGACGCGGCCTTCCGCGTTGCAGACGACGAGGACAACCGCTTTACGCTGCCGCAGGCGATTCGACTGGTGACGAAAAACCCGGCCAGCGCGCTCAACCTTCACGACCGCGGTGAGATTGCCGAAGGCAAACGGGCAGACCTGGTGCTGGCGCACCGCAAGGGCGAGCACGTTCATATCGACCACGTCTGGCGTCAGGGAAAAAGGGTGTTCTGATGGGAAGACTCATCTGGTTAATGGGCCCGTCCGGCTCGGGAAAAGACAGCCTGCTGTCGGCGTTACGGCAGCGGGAACATTCACAGCTGCTGGTGGCGCACCGCTACATTACCCGCGCGGCGAACGCTGGCAGTGAAAACCATATCGCCCTGAGCGAGCAGGAGTTTTTTACCCGCGCCGGGCAAAATCTGCTGGCGCTGAGCTGGCACGCGAACGGCTTTTATTACGGCGTCGGCATCGAGATCGACCTCTGGCTGCACGCGGGCTTCGACGTGCTGGTTAACGGCTCGCGCGCGCATCTGCCGCAGGCAAAAGCCCGGTACGAAGCGGCGCTGCTGCCGGTCTGTTTGCAGGTTTCTCCGGATATTCTGCGCAACCGCCTGCAAAGCCGGGGGCGCGAAAATGCGCGTGAGATCGACCAGCGGCTGGAACGTGCGGCGCGCTACACCCCGTCGGGCTGTCACGTCCTCAATAATGACGGAAGTTTGCTACAGTCAGTCGAGACCTTTTTATCGCTTATTCGCCAGAAGGAGAGACAGCATGCCTGACTGCCAGCTTCGCCCCGCCACCGCCGACGATGCACAAATTGTTTACGCCCTGATCTGTGAACTGAAGCAGGCAGAGTTCGATCACCAGACGTTTCACGCCGGATTTCTGGCCAACCTTCAGGATCACAACATGCGCTACCAGCTTGCCGAGCTGGACGGACAGGTCGTCGGCATGATCGGTCTGCACATGCAGTTTCACCTGCACCATGCCCGCTGGATCGGCGAGATCCAGGAGCTGGTGGTGATGCCGCAGGCGCGCGGGTTAAAGATTGGCAGCCAGTTACTGGCATGGGCAGAAGACGTTGCGAGGCAGGCCGGTGCCGAGCTAACGGAGCTCTCCACCAGCGTGAAGCGCACGGACGCCCACCGCTTTTACGTTCGTGAGGGATATACGCAGAGCCATTTTCGCTTCACCAAACCGCTGTAGAGGTGCGTTATGAGTCTGACCATCACGTTAACGGGAACCGGAAGCGCACAGCTGGTCCCGGTCTTTGGCTGCGACTGCGCGGCGTGTCGCAGGGCGCGCCTGCAGGACAACTATCGCCGTCGCCCCTGTAGCGCGGTGGTCAAATTCAACGATGCTGTCACCCTGCTGGATGCGGGCATTCCGCACCTGATGGACGATTGGCCGGCGGGGAGCTTCCAGCAGTTTTTGCTCACGCACTATCATATGGATCACGTCCAGGGGCTGTTCCCCCTGCGCTGGGGCGTGGGCGCAACCATCCCGGTCTTCGGCCCGCCGGATGAAGCGGGCTGTGACGACCTGTTTAAACACCCCGGTATTCTGGATTTCAGCCACACGGTCAAGCCGTTCGTGATGTTTGAGCTGCAGGGGCTGCGGGTCACGCCGCTGCCGCTCAACCATTCAAAACTGACCTTCGGGTATCTGCTGGAATCGGCCCATAGCCGCGTGGCGTGGCTTTCTGATACCGCCGGGCTGCCGGATAAAACGGTGACGTTTCTGCTCAACAATCAGCCACAGGCGATAATCATCGACTGCAGCCATGAACCGCGTCCGGAGACACCGCGCAACCACAGTGATTTAAATACGGTGATTGCCCTGAACGAGGTGATTGGCTGTCCGCAGGTGATCCTGACGCACATTAGCCATCAGTTTGACGCATGGATGATGGATAACCCGCTGCCGGACGGCATTGAAGCGGGATATGACGGGATGGTACTTGTGCTGGATTAGGTTTTCTCCCTCTCCCGTGGGAGAGGGTTGGGGTGAGGGCAACAGGCCGCACTTAGCCGCGATCGTAATCGTCTTCCAACCTGCGCTCGTCCTCTTCTAACCGACGCCTGTCGTCGTCCAGCTGGCGCTGACGCTCGTCTAAGCGGCGGCGTCTGTCTTCGAGCTGCCGACGACGATCGTCGTACTGTCGGCTGTCGATTTGACGGCTGCGGTCGTAACGATCGTCGTCATCGTCATTACGGCTGCTGCTGGGGTTGTAGGCATCGTTGATCGCCTGCTGAATGTTGCCAATGGCGTCATCAATCACATCGGCATGCGCCAGTTGGCTGGTTAAAGTCAGCAGACCAAATAACAGGACGGTAGAGTAACGTTTCATAAGGCCAGACTCGCAGGGGAACTGGCCTTACGGTAATGAATGGCTGGGAACCGGGGTAGCGGAGGAATCTCAAATTACCATCACCTTCCGCAGCGCCTGCGCCAGCTGCTGGCGGGTAAACGGCTTACGCAGTAACGGAACGTCCGGCAGCTGCGGGTTATGCGCCGGGCGCAAATCCTGCCCGCTGATCAGCAGCACCGGAAGCTGCGGATAATGGCTGCGCACATGGTTAATCACCTCGGCCCCGCTCAGGCTTCCGGGCAACATCAGATCGCTGATAAACATACCAATATCCGGCGACGCCGCCAGCATGCTCAGGGCCTGCTCGCCGCTGTCCGCTTCGAGCGTCAGGTAGCCAAGCTGATGCAGCTGTTCGCACAGGGTCTGGCGAACGTCCGCCTCATCTTCCAGCACCAGTACAAGCCGCTCGTGATCCACGGACGTTGTGGCAGCCAGCGCTTCATCCTCCGAAACGGCGGGCAGCGTCGAGCGCGGGAGGTGGAGCCGCACGGTCGTTCCTTGTCCCGGCGCGCTTTCGATCTCTACCCGCCCCCCGGACTGACGCACAAAACCGTACACCATCGACAGGCCCAGCCCGCTTCCGCTTCCGGTCTGCTTGGTGGTGAAGAACGGTTCAAAAACCCGGGATTTCACCTCCTGCGACATCCCGCTGCCGCGATCGATGACCTCCAGCGCTACCATATCCTGCCTGCGTCCGTCGCTGCGGGTCACGCGCTGGTTCCAGGTGCGAATTTTGATCGCCCCGCTCTGGCCTTCCATCGCATCCCGGGCGTTCATCACCAGGTTGATAATGGCGTTCTCCAACTGGCTGACGTCAATCCACGCGGGCCATGCCGGGGTTTGCGCTTCAATCTCCAGGGTAAGCGTGGCGGGCAGCGAGTGGCGCATCAGTTCCCGAAGGTTTTCCAGCAGGGGCAGCATCTCTACTGCATGCGGCGTCAGGGACTGTTTGCGGGAAAACGCCAGCAGCCGCTGGGTCAGCAGCGCGCCGCGTTCGGCAGCCTTCAGCGCACGGGTAATGCGCGGCGCGTCGTTTGATTCGGGGTCTGTCAGCTCAAGGCTGCCGATAATTACCGCCAGCAGGTTGTTAAAATCATGCGCCAGCCCGCCGGTCAGCTGTCCGACGGCCTTCATCTTCTGGCTGTGCAGCAGCGCCTCTTCCAGCCCCTGACGCTCGATGCGGTCAATCTCCATCTGCGTGGTTTTCTCTTTCAGCAAACGCGTGGTGTGCTCAAGCGAGGCGGTGTTGCGGGCAAAAACGTTAAACGCGCGCGCCAGCTCGCCCAGCTCGTCGCGCCGCTGCAGCGCAGGAACAGAAACATCCTGTTCACCGTGGGCAAGTCGCGACATCGCCCGGGAGATGGCCGTCAGGTTGGAGCCCAGATTGCGGTAGATATACCAGCAGGCGCAGCCGGTGATGATCAGCGCCAGCACGGCGAAGATGCTGATAAACACGCTGATGGATTGCAACTCGTGATGGCTCTGGGCCGTGCGAAACCGGGAAGCCTGCGCCACCTGCTCAACGTACTGATTAATATCGCTATTAAGGATCGCCACCAGCGCCTTAATGTGGAACATATACCAGCTGATGGACAGATCGCTCTCCTCCAGCTGCTTCGACAGCGGGGCAAGCTTGCGCAGCTCGGCGTTAAAATCGGGCAGAACGCCCTCCACGACCGGCTGTATGGCGCTTCGGGGCAGCGTGGCGGTCACGGCGTCCAGCTGCTGAACGGTAGCACGCGGCGAAGGTGTATCAATCGCGGCCGCGATCAGCCGATCCATCTCCATCAGCTGCCGCGCGTCCGGCACGTTGCTGCCGAAGCGGCGGTTGATGTCCTGAAGATGGCGTAAATAGCTCTGGCTTTGATAGAGCGAGCTCAGCAGCGCGTTACGCTCAAGATGCCGCTTTTGCCCACGCTCCAGCATCCCCGTTACGCTTTGCTGTAATTCATTGCTTCTGCGAATAATCCGCGCCACCAGCGCCGGCTCCTGCTGCGCCAGCGGGGCATCCGCCAGCTGTTCCAGCGAGCGGCGCAGCGCCGTTTGCATCTGCTTCAGCCGCTCGGCCTCGCCTTTGTACTCCAGCGCCCCCACTACCTGCGAAAGCCGCACCGCCGCCGTTGCCACGTTGGCCGTGTCGCGCGCGAGGTTCATGCTCCCGGTCATGTCGTCCAGCGTTTGCTGTTGGACCTGCTCCTGGATCTGGCTGGCATGACGAAAGCCGAGCACCGCCACGCCGCTCACCATCAGCGTGACGGCGACCACCAGCAGGTTAAATATCAGCAGGCGACCGCGGGCGCTGGAGAAGAACGGGGGGCGTGAAGACATGTTGACTCCGTAACTGTGATCCACATTCGCTATTCATAACTATGACAAATATGAACAGCTTCTGACATTTTGCATTTACGCACCTGTGATGAAGTGCAGATATCGACATTCACAGGAGATCCGCCATGAGCAGAACCCCGGTTTTAGAGATGCGCCACATTGCCAAAACCTTTGGCAATTTCCACGCGCTCAAGGGCGTGGATTTGACGGTCTTCCCCGGTGAGATCCACGCGCTGATGGGGGAAAACGGCGCGGGAAAAAGCACGCTGATGAAGATCCTCGCGGGGGCCTATACCGCCACCGGCGGCGAGATCCTGATCGACGGCCAGCCGTTTCACATCAAAGGGCCGAAGGACGCGCTGGCCGCAGGCATTACCCTGATTTACCAGGAGATGCAGCTCGCCCCCAATCTGACCGTCGCTGAAAATATCTTCCTCGGCAGCGAGCTGTCGCGCGGCGGGCTGGTGCAGCGCAAGGAGATGGCCGCCCAGGCGCAGGCGGTGATTGACCGTCTCGGCGCGCAGTTCAGCGCTACCGACCTGGTGATGAAGCTGACCATCGCCGAGCAGCAGCAGGTGGAAATCGCCCGCGCGCTGCACCGCAACAGCCGCATCCTGGTGATGGACGAACCCACCGCCGCCCTCTCCTCCCGCGAAACCCATCGCCTGTTTGAACTGATTTTGCGCCTGCGCGATGAAGGCATGGCGATTATCTATATCAGCCACCGCATGGCGGAAGTTTATGAACTCTCTGACCGCGTGAGCGTTCTGCGCGACGGGCAGTACGTCGGCAGCCTGACGCGCGACAAGCTGAACGCGTCTGA
Organism: Enterobacter sp. 22499; assembly: GCF_052044815.1. Classification (NCBI taxonomy): domain Bacteria; kingdom Pseudomonadati; phylum Pseudomonadota; class Gammaproteobacteria; order Enterobacterales; family Enterobacteriaceae; genus Enterobacter; species Enterobacter sp. 22499. The sequence continues at coordinate 23,673 of NZ_JBQENR010000010.1, forward strand.
ACTGGTGAAGATGATGGTGGGCCGCCCGCTCAGCGATCTGTTCAACAAAGAGCGCGATATCCCTCTCGGCAGCCCGCGTCTCAACGTGCACCACCTCACCGACGGTAAAAAAGTGCAGCCATGCAGCCTGCAGGTGCGCTCCGGTGAAATCGTCGGGCTGGCGGGGCTGGTCGGGGCCGGACGCTCCGAGCTGGCGCAGTTGATTTTCGGCGTGCGCAAGGCCACCGGCGGGATGATTGAGGTGGACGGCGAGCCGGTGGTGATCCACTCCCCGCGCGCGGCCATTGAAAACGGGATTGGTTTTCTCACCGAGAACCGCAAGGAGCAGGGGCTGTTTCTGGAGCTGGCGGCGCAGGAGAACATCACCATGGCGACGCTGGAGCGCGACGCCACCTTCGGCATGCTTAACCGCAAAAAAGCCCAGTCCATTTCCGATGATGCTATCGCCCTGCTTAACATCCGCGTGCCCCATTCTCAGGTGCGCGCGGGCGGGCTCTCCGGCGGCAACCAGCAAAAGCTGCTGATCTCCCGCTGGGTGGCGATTGGCCCGCGCATTCTGATTCTCGACGAACCCACGCGCGGGGTGGACGTCGGTGCCAAAAGCGAGATCTACCGCATCATGAACCAGATGGCGCGCAAGGGCGTGGCGATTTTGATGATCTCCAGCGAGCTGCCGGAAGTGGTGGGGATGAGCGACCGGGTGTACGTAATGCGGGAAGGCAGCATTGCGGGTGAACTGCACGGGCGCGACATCTCTCAGGAAAATATTATGACGCTGGCAACCGGCGTGAACGACACACATCATCAGGCGGTGCAATCATGACAACTCCAACCCATCCGCAGCAGGTGGCGAAATCCGCCTCCGCCAAAAAAATGCTGATGAGCGATCTGATGCAAACGGTCGGCATTTTGCCGATTTTAATCCTGATTGTGGCGGTGTTTGGCTTTATCGCCCCGAACTTCTTTACCGAAAGTAACCTGCTCAACATTACCCGTCAGGCGTCGATCAACATCGTGCTGGCGGCGGGGATGACCTTCATCATTCTGACCGGCGGGATTGACCTCTCCGTGGGCTCGATTCTGGGCACCACGGCGGTGGCGGCGATGGTGGTCTCGCTTATTCCTGAATTCGCGATGCTCTCCATTCCGGCGGCGCTGATGCTCGGCATGGTGCTGGGGCTGTTCAACGGCGCGCTGGTGGCCTTCGCCGGGCTGCCGCCGTTTATCGTCACGCTCGGCACCTATACGGCGCTGCGAGGCGCGGCGTATCTGCTGGCGGACGGCACCACGGTGATTAACTCCAGCATCAGCTTCGAGTGGATCGGCAATAACTATCTCGGCCCGATTCCGTGGCTCGTCGTCATTGCCCTGGCGGTCATCGCTATCTGCTGGTTCATCCTGCGCCGCACCACGCTCGGCGTTCATATCTACGCGGTCGGCGGCAACATGCAGGCGGCGCGCTTAACCGGCATCAAGGTCTGGCTGGTGCTGCTGTTTGTCTACGGCATGAGCGGCCTTCTCTCCGGCCTCGGCGGGGTGATGAGCGCCTCGCGCCTCTACAGCGCCAACGGCAACCTCGGCACGGGTTACGAGTTGGATGCGATTGCGGCGGTAATCCTCGGCGGCACCAGCTTCGTCGGCGGGATCGGCACGATCACCGGCACGCTGGTGGGGGCGCTGATCATCGCCACCCTCAACAACGGCATGACGCTGATGGGCGTCTCCTACTTCTGGCAGCTGGTGATCAAAGGGGCGGTGATCATCATAGCGGTGCTAATCGACAAATACCGTACCCGACATCATCAAAGTGCATAACAACAATACCCTACAAGCGAGGAAGACAAGATGCGTTTGAAACCCTTAGTGACCGCGCTCTGTGCTGGCGCCCTGCTGGCCGCAACGCCGTTTGCGCAGGCAAAAGATCTGAAGTCCATCGGCGTGACGGTGGGCGACCTGGCTAACCCGTTCTTCGTGCAGATCACCAAAGGTGCCGAGCTGGAAGCACGCAAGCTGGCTGGCGATAACGTCAAGGTGACGCTGGTTTCCAGCGGTTACGATCTGGGCCAGCAGGTGTCGCAGATCGATAACTTCATTGCCGCGAAGGTGGACATGATCATCCTCAACGCTGCGGATTCCAAAGGGATCGGCCCGGCGGTGAAGCGAGCCAAAGAAGCGGGGATCGTGGTCGTGGCGGTGGACGTGGCGGCGGAAGGGGCCGATGCGACCATCACCTCCGATAATACCCAGGCGGGGGAAATGGCCTGTAAGTACATTACCGACCGCCTGAAAGGCAAAGGCAACGTGGTGATCATCAATGGACCGCCGGTCTCCGCGGTGCAGAACCGCGTGGAAGGCTGCCAGACGGAATTCAAAAAACATCCGGACATCAAGGTGCTATCGGACAACCAGAATGCCAAAGGCAGTCGTGAAGGCGGGCTGGAAGTGATGACCTCCCTGCTGGCGGCCAATCCGAAGATCGACGGCGTATTCGCGATTAACGATCCGACCGCGATCGGCGCCGATCTGGCGGCGAAACAGGCCCAGCGCAACGAGTTCTTTATCGTCGGCGTGGACGGTTCCCCGGACGGTGAAGAGGCGCTGAAGCGCGAAAACTCCCTGTTTGTGGCGACCCCGGCGCAGGATCCGCAGGTGATGGCGGCGAAGGCGGTGGAGATCGGCTATGACATTCTGCAGGGCAAACCTGCGCCGAAAGAGCCTGTGCTGATCCCGGTGACGATGATCGATAAAAAGAACGTCGGCACGTATAAGGGGTGGACGGTTAAATGATCCTTTTCCCTCTCCCACAGGGAGAGGGAACTGTTTTCAAGGAGTCCCCATGAAACGCTCCGACATCAATGAAATCCTCGGCCACACGCGGCAGTTCTTTTCCATGCACGACGTGCATCTCCCGCCGTTTGCCAGCTTTCCACCCACAAAATGGCAGCAGCTTGACCAGGCCGCGTGGCAGGAAGTGTTTGACCTCAAGCTCGGCTGGGACGTGACCGCTTTCGGCGGCAACAGCTTTTCCGCACAGGGTCTGACGCTGTTTACCCTGCGCAACGGCTCCCCGAACGGCGTGCCGTATGAGAAATGCTACGCCGAAAAAATCATGCACGTGCGCGACGGCCAGGTGACGCCGATGCATTTTCACTGGCGCAAGCGGGAAGACATCATTAACCGGGGCGGCGGGAACCTGATTATTGAGTTATGGAATGCCGGGATGCATGAGGAGACCGAAAACACCGACGTGACCGTCACGATTGACGGCTGTCGGCAAACCCACGCTCCCGGCAGCCAGCTGCGCCTCACACCAGGGGAAAGCATCTGTCTCACGCCCGGTCTGTATCACAGCTTCTGGGGCGAACGCGGCTTTGGCGACGTGCTGGTGGGCGAAGTGTCGTCGGTGAATGACGACGAGCACGACAACCACTTTTTGCAGCCCGTTGCCCGCTATAACAACATCGAAGAAGACGAACCGGCGGTGCTGGTGCTGTGCAACGAGTACAACCTGTTTCGGAGATAAGGAGTGAATGATGCCACTGATTTCTCTTGCCGACGGTCTTGAGCACGCCAGGAAACATCGCTACGCGCTGGGCGCGTTCAACGTGCTCGACTCCCATTTCCTGCGCGCGCTGTTTGCCGCCGCAAAGCAGGAACGTTCGCCGTTTATCATCAACATCGCCGAAGTGCACTTTAAGTATGTTTCCCTGGATTCGCTGGTCGAAGCGGTCAAGTTCGAAGCCGCCCGTCACGATATTCCCGTGGTGCTGAATCTCGACCACGGCCTGCATTTCGAGGCCGTCGTGCGCGCCCTGCGCCTGGGGTTTAGCTCGGTGATGTTCGACGGCTCGACGCTGAGCTACGAGGAGAACATTCGCCAGACCCGGGAAGTGGTGAAGATGTGCCACGCGGTGGGCGTCTCGGTGGAGGCGGAGCTGGGCGCGGTCGGCGGGGATGAAGGCGGCGCGCTGTACGGACATGCGGATGAAGCGTTCTTTACCGACCCGCAGCTGGCGCGGGAGTTTGTCGATAAGACCGGCATAGACGCGCTGGCGGTCGCCATCGGCAACGCGCACGGCAAATACAAAGGCGAGCCGAAGCTCGATTTCCCGCGCCTGGACGCCATTCGTCAGCAGACGGGGCTGCCGCTGGTACTGCACGGCGGCTCCGGGATTAGCGATGCCGACTTCCGCCGCGCCATCGAGCTGGGCATTCATAAAATCAACTTCTACACCGGCATGTCGCAGGCCGCGCTCGCCGCCGTTGAGCAGCGTATGGCGAACCGCCAGCCGCTGTACGATGAGTTTGCCGAACTGCTGCTGGGGATAGAAGAGGCGATAACCGATACGGTCGCCGAGCAGATGCGCATCTTCGGCAGCGCGGGACAGGCATAATGGAACGCAAAGGCATCATCGCCGCAGGCAATATGCTGGTGGATCACGTTCACCAGATCGTGCAGTGGCCGGAGCGCGGCTGGCTGGCGGAAATCACCCACAGCGAACGCTCCACCGGCGGCGCGCCGCTCAACGTGCTGCTGACGCTGGCGAAAATGCACGCCGGCCTGCCGCTGCAGGCGGTGGGGCTGATCGGGGAAGACGGCGACGGGGATTACATTCTGGCGATGCTCGACCAGTACCACGTCAACCGCCAGCGCGTGCAGCGCACCACCTTCGCCCCAACCTCCATGTCGCAGGTGATGACCGATCCCAGCGGGCAGCGCACCTTTTTCCACTCGCCGGGCGCCAACCGTCTGCTGGATCTTCCCGCCTTCGATCGTCTCGATGGATCGATGAAGATCTTCCATCTCGGCTACCTGCTGCTGCTCGACAGCCTGGATATGCCGGATGACGAGTTTGGCACCCGCAGCGCGCGGCTGCTGGCGCAGATGCGCGAGCAGGGGTATGAAACCTCCCTTGACCTGGTGTCCCGCAAGGGCGACCCGCGCTATCAGCCGCTGGTACTCCCTGCCCTGCGCCATCTGGATTATCTGGTGATTAACGAGCTCGAGGCTGGTGAGTTTAGCGGGCTGGAGATGCGCGACGCCGACGATGCGCTGAACATCGCCCATATCGCCGATGCCGCGGCGCAGCTGCTGGCGGCAGGCGTTCGTCAGCGGGTGGTAATCCACTGCCCGGAAGGGGCATGGGGTGAAACACCGGGAGAAGCAGGCCGATGGGTTCCGTCCTGGAAGCTGGAGCAGAACGAGATTATCGGCAGCGTCGGCGCGGGCGATGCCTTTTGCGCGGGCTTTTTATACGGCTGCCATGAATCGCTGCCGCTGACAGAAAGTATTTATCTGGCCCACGCCTGCGCGCGGGCAAGCCTGCTGGCGGCCAATGCGATTGACGGCGCGAAAACGCTGGCCGAGCTGCAGCTGTTTATTAAAGAGAATACTTAGGCCGCTTTCTCGCTATGAGACACATCGGCGGCAAAAACGTAGCCCAGACCGCGCATGGTTTTGATGAGCTTAGGCTGATGCGGGTTGACCTCGATTTTTCGCCGCAGGCGCATGATCAACACGTCAATCGTGCGGTCGAATACCTCGGTACTTTCGCTGTGGGTGAGCTCAAGCAGCTGCTCGCGGCTCAGTACCCGGCGGGCATTTTGCGTGAGCGCCAGCAGCAGGCCATATTCACCCTGAGTCAGTGGCACGGCGTTACGCTGCGGATCAATCAGTTCACAGCGGGCGGTGTCCAGCGTCCAGTCGTTGAAGGTTATCCCCGCCGCACGTGGCATCGGCGCTTCGGCTGCCAGCGCTCCGGTACGACGCAGCACGGCCTTAACGCGTGCCACCACCACGCGTGGATTAAACGGTTTGCCAATATAATCGTCAGCCCCCATCTCCAGCCCCACCACCACGTCTGATTCACTGCCCAGCCCGGTTAACATGATCACCGGTAGCGCCGGGCGCTGCTTTTGCAGCTGCAGCAAAACCTGCAGGCCGTTGATGTCCGGCAGCATCATATCCAGCAGAACAAGGGCGATAGCCGGCTCCTGTTGAACCTGCCGCAGCGCATCCTGGCCGTTGTGGCAGACAAGCACGCTAAAGACGTGCTCGCTCAGCACATCCTGCAGCAGTTCACACACTGCCATATCGTCATCAACCACCAGAATCGCCGGTTTCATCATATGCTTCCGTCAGGGGATTATGTTAAGTCTGAACCATTCTGCCGTCGGCTCCAGTGAAATGAATTTTTCCGTGACGGAAATTCAACCCATGTCACATCCGCCGCTCATTCGACACGTCAATTTTGACGATTGTCTGCATTTCGTCAGGGATTTCGCCGTGAATGCACCGTAAAGCCGGTGAGTAACCCCACTAAAAACATGGCATAGAAGCTGCATTAGTCGGTGCGAAAGATTTGATTAACTGGAGCAGACTGATGAAAAAAGTCGTCACGGTTTGCCCTTATTGTGCCTCAGGTTGCAAGATCCACCTGGTGGTCGATAACGGCAAAATCGTCCGGGCGGAGGCCGCGCAGGGGAAAACCAACCAGGGCACGCTGTGCCTGAAGGGGTATTACGGCTGGGATTTTATTAACGATACACAAATCCTCACCCCGCGCCTGAAAAACCCTATGATCCGCCGCGAGCGCGGCGGCAAGCTGGAAGCCGTCTCCTGGAACGAGGCGCTGGATTACGTCGCCACGCGCCTGAGTGCCATTAAGGCCAAGTATGGCCCGGATGCCATTCAGACCACCGGCTCCTCACGCGGGACCGGGAATGAAACCAACTACGTGATGCAAAAATTCGCGCGCGCCGTTATTGGTACCAATAACGTCGACTGCTGCGCTCGCGTCTGACACGGCCCATCGGTTGCAGGTCTGCACCAGTCGGTCGGTAACGGCGCAATGAGTAATGCTATCAACGAGATAGATAACACCGATCTGGTGTTTATCTTCGGTTATAACCCGGCGGATTCTCACCCTATCGTCGCGAACCACGTGATTCGCGCTAAACAGAACGGGGCGAAAATTATCGTCTGCGATCCGCGCAAAATCGAAACCGCGCGCATTGCGGATATGCACATTGCGCTGAAAAACGGCTCGAATATCGCGCTGTTGAATGCGATGGGGCACGTCATTATTGAGGAGAACCTGTACGACCAGGCGTTTGTCGCCACGCGTACGGAAGGGTTTGAAGAGTACCGGAAAATTGTCGAAGGCTACACGCCGGAGTCGGTAGAGGCGATAACCGGCGTCAGCGCGCAGGAGATCCGCCAGGCGGCACGGATGTATGCCGGAGCGAAAACCGCCGCCATCCTGTGGGGCATGGGCGTGACCCAGTTCTACCAGGGCGTGGAAACCGTGCGCTCCCTGACCAGCCTCGCGATGCTGACCGGGAATCTGGGCAAAGCGCACGTCGGCGTTAACCCGGTTCGCGGCCAGAATAACGTCCAGGGTGCCTGCGACATGGGCGCGCTGCCGGACACGTATCCGGGCTACCAGTACGTGAAGTACCCGGAAAACCGCGAGAAGTTCGCGAAGGCCTGGGGCGTGGAGAGCCTGCCGGCACACACCGGCTATCGCATCAGCGAGCTGCCGCACCGCGCGGCGCACGGTGAAGTGCGGGCGGCCTACATCATGGGTGAAGATCCGCTCCAGACCGACGCCGAGCTGTCTGCGGTGCGCAAAGGCTTTGAGGATCTGGAGCTGGTGATTGTCCAGGATATCTTCATGACCAAAACCGCGGCGGCGGCGGATGTGATTCTCCCGTCGACCTCCTGGGGCGAGCATGAAGGCGTCTATACGGCGGCGGACCGCGGCTTCCAGCGCTTCTTTAAGGCGGTCGAGCCGAAGTGGGATTTGAAAACGGACTGGCAGATCATCAGCGAAATCGCCACCCGCATGGGCTACCCGATGCACTACAACAACACCCAGGAGATCTGGGACGAGCTGCGGCATCTGTGCCCGGACTTTTATGGGGCAACCTATGAAAAAATGGGTGAGCTGGGCTACATCCAGTGGCCGTGCCGGGACGAGTCTGAGGCCGACCAGGGGACGTCGTATCTCTTTAAAGAGAAATTTGACACGCCGAACGGGCTGGCGCAGTTCTTCACCTGCGACTGGGTTGCGCCGATCGATAAACTCACCGAGGAGTACCCGATGGTGCTCTCGACCGTGCGTGAAGTAGGTCACTACTCCTGCCGTTCGATGACCGGTAACTGCGCCGCGCTGGCGGCGCTGGCGGACGAACCGGGCTACGCGCAGATCAACACCGCCGACGCCGAACGGCTCGGTATTGAAGATGAAGCGCTGGTGTGGGTGAATTCGCGCAAAGGCCGCATCATTACCCGCGCGCAGGTCAGCGACCGTCCAAACAAAGGGGCTGTCTATATGACCTACCAGTGGTGGATTGGTGCCTGTAACGAGCTGGTGACGGAGAACCTCAGCCCGATAACCAAAACGCCGGAGTATAAATACTGCGCCGTCAACGTTGAGCCGATTGCGGATCAGCACGCGGCGGAACAGTATGTGATCGACGAATATAACAAGCTGAAAGCACGGCTGCGTGAAAGCGCAATGGGTTGAAGCCGTTAATTAATCGTTGAATAAAGGGAGTGAGTTATTCACTCCCTTTTTATTTCCGCTTAAAACATTAAAAATATAAATTATTATTCTGGAAAGCGACTCGCAAAATAATGTAATTCGCGCAGAACAGAATTACATCTTTGCATTTTAATTCAGAAGGATAAGATGTGCGGCGGGTGCTTAAGACTTTCTGTCTTGAGCATTGTTGAGGGACAGAAAGTGGAAAGCCCCGGGAAATTTTCATTCACCCGAGGCTACCCCTCAACTACCAACAGGTTGAGAGTAGCCTCTTCTTCTTTTTTTGACAAGGAGTAAAAGGCATGACGCCATTAAAAACTGCGTTAGGCATCGTCTTTATTATCTGCCTGACGATAGTGATATTTACCTTTATTACTCGCGGTAGACTGTGCGAGTTTTCAATAAAGAGTGAACATCAGGAGGTGGCGGCGAAATTAGCCTGCGTGGCAGGCTAACCTCTACGGGCGAAACCACGGTTTCGCCCGGCTTGTAGGATGTTGAGGTCTTAATGCACCCATTTTTTTCTTTTGCTACCGCGATTATACTGCGCGGCGTGTACCCAGATGATAAGAATCCATGAAAGCCATTTTTCTGTTGTTGTTATTTTTTACGTCGTTCGCCCGCGCGGATGAGATAGGCAGCCAGTATCAGAAGCAGGCGGAAGCCGGCGATGCCCGCGCCCAGTATTATCTCGCCGATACCTACTTCAGCTCCGGTGACAGAAAGCAGGCAGCGCTGTGGGCCGAGAAAGCCGCGAAAGGCGGTGATGTCGACGCCATGGGGTTACTCTCGCAGATCCTCTTTACGCAGGGGGATTACGCTCAGGCTAAAGCGCTGGCGCAGCAGGCCACCATCGCCGGCAGCAAGCGCGGCACGATTATGCTGGCGCGTATTATGGTGAACACGCAGGCGGGTAAAACCGACTATCCTCAGGCCATCAAGCTCCTGCAAACGGCGGCCGAAGATATCGACAACGACTCGGCGGTCGATGCGCAGCTGCTGCTGGGGCTGATTTATGCCAACGGCGTAGAGGTGCCGCAGGATGACGTACAGGCGGCGTCATGGTTTAAGCGTAGCTCGTCGCTGTCACGTACGGGCTATGCGGAATACTGGGCAGGAATGCTGTTCCAGCAGGGTGAGAAAGGCTTTATCACGCCGAATAAGCAGAAAGCGCTCTACTGGCTAAACCTGAGCTGTACCGAAGGGTTTGATACGGGGTGTGAAGAGTTTGATGCGTTGAGCGGAGAATAACGTGCCGGGTGGCGGCGTCGCCTTACCCGGCCTACAAAACCCGTAGGCCCGGTAAGCGCAGCGCCACCGGGCTTAGGATGTTACTGGTCAGCCGTCTTATCAAAACGACCCAGCACTTCGCGTTCATACGCCAGCGCTTTTTTACGGTCGAATTTGTGTTCCCACTTGGCGATAACCAGCACCGCCAGCGCGTTACCCACCACGTTAAGCGCCGTACGCGCCATATCGAGGATACGGTCCACACCGGCGATAAACGCCAGGCCTTCCAGCGGAATACCCACGCTGCCCAGCGTCGCCAGCAGCACCACGAAGGAGACGCCCGGCACGCCTGCGATGCCCTTTGAGGTCACCATCAGCGTCAGAACCAGTACGATCTCCTGCCACAGCGACAGGTCAATGCCGTACAGCTGCGCGATAAAGATCGCCGCAATACTCTGGTACAACGTCGAGCCATCCAGGTTAAAGGAGTAGCCGGTCGGCACCACGAAGCTCGTTATCGACGCTGGCGCACCGTACGCCTCCATCTTCTCAATGATGCGCGGCAGCACGCTCTCAGAGCTTGCGGTGGAGTACGCCAGAATCAGTTCATCCTTCAGGATGCGGATCAGGATCCAGATACTCAGCCCGCACAGGCGCGCCACAATCCCCAGCACCACCAGCGCGAAGAACAGAATGGCGAAGTGCACCAGGATCACCAGCTTCGCCAGCGGCCACAGGGAGGCAAAACCAAAGTTCGCCACGGTCACGGCGATAAGCGCGAACACCCCAACCGGCGCGTAGCGCATCACCATGTGGGTCACTTTGAACATGGTTTCGGAGATTGAGCGGAACACGGTGACCAGCGGCTCACGGTGTGTTGCCGGCAGGGAGGAGAGCCCCAGACCAAACAGCACCGAGAAGAAGATGATCGGCAGCATCTCGCCTTTCGCCATGGAAGCAATGATGTTGGTCGGCACCAGCGACAGGATAGTCCCCATCAGACCGTGGGAATGGCTCTGCACGTCAGCGGTGGTGCTTTGGTATTTCGAAATATCCACCGTCGCCAGCTGCGACATATCGATCCCGGAGCCTGGCTGGAATACGTTCGCCAGCGTTATGCCGAGGATAATCGCAACCGTGGTGATCACTTCGAAATAGAGAATAGTTTTCGCGCCAATGCGGCCTAACTGCTTCGCATCGCCGACGCCCGCGATACCGACCACCAGCGTCGAGATCACAATAGGCACCACAATCATCTTAATCAGATGAATAAAAATATCGCCTGCCGGAGAGAGCAGGTTCGCAATCAGCCACTCGCGGCTGTCGCTATGATAATGAAGATAACTGCCCAGCAAGATGCCCAGCACAAGGGCCAGCAGGATCTGCCAGGCCAGGCTGACTTTCAAATTTTTCATAGAAACTGACTTCCTCAATGAAATCTCCGCACCAGCAAAACTGCATGAATATGGAGACATACTGAAAGGGTATGAATTGTGTTGCGTTGGTTTATGGGATTTTTTAACGCGGCGTATGAGTATCATTTGCACGACCTGTTGCGCAAGCCTTAAAGAACGACGCATTTCACTATCAAAAGCGGTTATGACGCGAGTTTGTCATAATTCTGATAAATAACCTTTTGTTATAAAAACGCTTTTTTATAAAGAATTGTGAATAATCGGCATCGTGAATTATTTCCCTTCAAAGTTTCATTCGCTCAATTTTCAACCTGTTCAAACAATGCGTGATCTGTCGCCCAAATACTAAACAAAGCTTGTAAAGCCCCTACTATTAACGTTTTTGCGACATATTATTAACATCTTACAAGGAGAAAAAAAGCCATGAGCCAAATACACAAACACGACATTCCCGCAAACATTGCGGACCGTTGCCTGATCACCCCGGAGCAGTACCACGAGAAATATCAGCAATCTGTTACCAGCCCGGACGCCTTCTGGGGCGAGCAGGGTCACATCCTTGACTGGATCAAACCTTATCAGAAGGTGAAGAATACCTCTTTCGCGCCAGGCAACGTCTCCATTAAATGGTATGAAGACGGCACGCTGAACCTGGCGGCGAACTGCCTGGACCGCCATCTTGCCGAACGCGGCAACGAAACGGCCATTATCTGGGAAGGCGACGATGCCTCTCAGAGCAAACATATCTCTTATAAAGAGCTGCACCGCGACGTCTGCCGCTTCGCCAACGTGCTGCTGGACCAGGGGATTAAAAAAGGCGACGTGGTGGCGATCTACATGCCGATGGTGCCGGAAGCGGCAGTAGCTATGCTCGCCTGCGCGCGTATCGGCGCGATCCACTCCGTCATCTTCGGCGGCTTCTCCCCTGAAGCGGTTGCCGGGCGCATCGTTGACTCGAACTCGAAGCTGGTGATCACCGCCGACGAGGGCGTACGCGCCGGGCGCGGTATTCCGCTGAAGAAAAACGTCGATGAAGCGCTGAAAAACCCGAACGTAAAATCCATCAATAACGTCATTGTCCTCAAGCGTACCGGCGGCAAGATCGACTGGCACGAGGGGCGTGACCTGTGGTGGAGCGACCTGATTGAAAAAGCGAGCGACCAGCATCAGCCGGAAGAGATGAACGCGGAAGATCCGCTGTTTATTCTTTACACCTCCGGCTCAACCGGTAAACCGAAAGGCGTACTGCACACCACCGGCGGCTATCTGGTCTATGCGGCCACCACCTTTAAATACGTCTTCGACTACCATCCGGGCGACATCTACTGGTGTACCGCCGACGTGGGCTGGGTCACCGGACACAGCTACCTGCTGTACGGCCCGCTGGCCTGCGGCGCAACGACGCTGATGTTTGAGGGCGTACCGAACTGGCCGACCCCGGCGCGCATGTGTCAGGTGGTCGATAAGCACCAGGTCAACATTCTTTACACCGCGCCAACGGCGATCCGCGCGTTAATGGCGGAAGGCGATAAGGCCATCGAGGGCACCGACCGCTCCTCATTGCGCATCCTCGGCTCCGTGGGCGAGCCCATCAACCCGGAAGCCTGGGAGTGGTACTGGAAGAAAATCGGTAACGAGAAGTGCCCGGTGATGGACACCTGGTGGCAGACCGAAACCGGCGGCTTCATGATCACCCCAATGCCGGGTGCCACGCAGCTGAAGGCCGGCTCGGCAACCCGTCCGTTCTTCGGCGTGCAGCCTGCGCTGGTGGATAACGAAGGTAATCCGCAGGAAGGCGCCACCGAGGGTAACCTGGTGATCACAGACTCCTGGCCGGGCCAGGCGCGCACGCTGTTTGGCGATCACGAGCGCTTCGAGCAGACCTACTTCTCGACCTTTAAAAACATGTACTTCAGCGGCGACGGCGCGCGCCGGGATGAAGACGGTTATTACTGGATCACCGGACGCGTGGACGACGTGCTGAACGTTTCCGGCCACCGTCTGGGTACGGCAGAAATTGAGTCCGCGCTGGTGTCGCATCCGAAGATTGCCGAAGCGGCGGTGGTCGGCATTCCTCACAACATCAAGGGCCAGGCGATCTACGCCTACGTCACCCTGAACCACGGTGAAGAGCCGTCGCCGGAGCTGTATACCGAGGTGCGCAACTGGGTACGTAAAGAGATTGGCCCGCTTGCCACGCCGGACGTACTGCACTGGACAGACTCGCTGCCGAAAACCCGTTCCGGCAAGATTATGCGCCGTATCCTGCGCAAAATCGCGGCAGGCGATACCAGCAACCTCGGCGATACCTCAACGCTTGCCGATCCTGGCGTGGTGGACAAACTGCTCGAAGAGAAGCAGGCCATCGCAATGCCATCGTAGTGTTTTCTCCCTCTCCCCGTGGGAGAGGGCCGGGGTGAGGGCATTAGACCGCACCTTCCTCCCCTCACCCTAACCCTCTCCCCATAGGGGAGAGGGGATAAAACAAACCAACCTTACCTCTGGAGATTTCTGTGATGAATAACGATATTTGTCAGCAGATAGAGAATAGTGCGCACTACAGGGAGCTCGTCGATAAGCGGCAACGGTTTGCCTTCACCCTTTCCATCATCATGCTGATTATCTATGTCGGCTTTATTCTGCTGATCGCCTTTGCGCCGCACTGGCTGGGCACCCCGTTACATGAGGGCACCAGCGTGACGCGCGGTATCCCCATTGGCATTGGCGTGATCGTGATTTCGTTTGTGCTGACCGGCGTCTACGTCTGGCGCGCGAACGGTGAGTTCGATCGTCTTAATAAAGCGGTACTGCAAGAGGTAAAAGCATCATGAAGCGAATCCTGACGGCGCTAGCCGCCACACTTCCCTTTGCCGCCCACGCGGCGGATGCCATTACCGGCGAGGTACAGCGTCAGCCAACCAACTGGCAGGCGATTATCATGTTCCTGATTTTCGTGGTGCTGACGCTGTACATTACGTACTGGGCGTCGAAACGCGTTCGCTCCCGTAACGATTACTACACTGCGGGCGGCAACATTACCGGCTTCCAGAACGGCCTGGCGATTGCGGGTGACTTTATGTCCGCCGCCTCGTTCCTCGGGATCTCCGCGCTGGTGTACACCTCCGGCTATGACGGCCTGATCTACTCCCTCGGCTTCCTTGTCGGCTGGCCGATTATTCTGTTCCTGATTGCCGAGCGCTTGCGCAACCTGGGACGTTACACCTTCGCTGACGTGGCATCCTATCGCCTGAAGCAGGGGCCGATTCGTACCCTCTCCGCCTGCGGCTCGCTGGTGGTGGTGGCGCTGTATCTGATCGCCCAGATGGTGGGCGCGGGCAAGCTTATCGAACTGCTGTTTGGCCTGAACTACCACGTCGCGGTGGTGCTGGTGGGCGTGCTGATGGTGATGTACGTTCTGTTCGGCGGCATGCTGGCCACCACCTGGGTGCAGATCATCAAAGCCGTACTGCTGCTGTTCGGCGCGAGCTTTATGGCCTTTATGGTGATGAAACACGTCGGCTTCAGCTTCAATAACCTGTTCACCGAAGCGATGGCTGTCCACCCGAAAGGAGAAGCGATCATGAGCCCGGGCGGGCTGGTGAAAGATCCGATCTCCGCGCTCTCTCTCGGTCTCGGCCTGATGTTTGGTACCGCTGGCCTGCCGCACATTCTGATGCGTTTCTTCACGGTGTCAGACGCGCGTGAAGCGCGTAAGAGCGTCTTCTACGCCACCGGTTTCATGGGCTACTTCTACATTCTTACCTTCATTATCGGCTTCGGCGCGATCATGCTGGTGGGCGCGAACCCGGCGTTTAAAGACGCGGCGGGTGCGCTGATTGGCGGTAACAACATGGCGGCGGTGCACCTGGCCGACGCGGTGGGCGGCAACCTGTTCCTCGGCTTTATCTCCGCCGTGGCCTTCGCCACCATCCTTGCGGTGGTCGCCGGGCTGACGCTGGCGGGCGCGTCTGCGGTATCGCACGACCTCTACGCCAACGTCTTCCGTAAAGGCGCGAGCGAGCGCGACGAGCTGAAGGTTTCCAAAATCACCGTGCTGGTGCTGGGCGTGGTCGCTATTCTGCTGGGGATCCTGTTTGAGAAGCAGAACATCGCCTTTATGGTGGGACTGGCCTTCTCAATTGCGGCAAGCTGTAACTTCCCAATCATTCTGCTCTCCATGTACTGGTCCAAACTGACCACCCGTGGGGCGATGATAGGCGGCTGGCTCGGCCTGCTGACAGCGGTAATTCTGATGATCCTCGGCCCGACCATCTGGGTGCAGATCCTCGGTCACGAAAGCGCTATCTTCCCGTACGAGTACCCGGCGCTGTTCTCCATTGCCGTGGCGTTTATCGGTATCTGGGTCTTCTCGGCTACCGACAACTCGCCGGAGGGTAACCTGGAGCGTGAGAAATTCCGCGCCCAGTTTATCCGCTCACAAACCGGCCTCGGCGTTGAGCAGGGCCGCGCACACTAAGCCTTTCTCCCCGGTTGCTCTGGCCGGGGAGCTTAAAACATCACCCACGCCACCAGCGGCGCAATTAACACCATCGTCACGCCCGAGAGCATCATCACCAGGCTTGCCACCACGCCCTCCTGCTGACCGAGTTCATACGAACGCGCCGTGCCTGCCCCGTGAGATGCCGCGCCAAACCCTGCTCCTTTCGCCATCCCTTCACGGATAGAGAGCCGCAGGAACAGTACATCTCCCACCGCCATGCCAAAGACGCCCGTCACCACCACAAACAGCGCCACCAGGTCCGGCTGCCCGCCGAGCGGTTTGGCGGCCGCCAGCGCAAACGGCGTGGTCACCGAGCGCACGGCCAGGCTGCGCTGAATTTCATCGGAGAGGGTAAACAGCCGCGCCAGCCAGACGGAGCTACAGACCGCCACCACCGTCGCGGTGACGACGCCCGCGCTGAGCGACATCCAGTGGCGTTTGATAATCGCCAGGTTGTCATACACCGGCACCGCAAAGGCGATAGTCGCCGGGCCGAGCAGCCACAGCAGCCAGTGGGATTCACCAATGTAGTTCTGCCAGGAGATATGGCCGAAGACCAGCATCAGCACCAGCAGGATCGGCGTGAAGACCAGCGGCATCAGCGGCAGCGTGCGAAAGCGGCGATACAGGCGTTTGTTGGCAAAGTAGATGGCGACCGTCACGATCAGGCACAACACGCTTATCTGAAAGTTAGTCATGCTTTTGCCTGCTGATTTCGAACCGGTACACCTTATCCACCACCCAGGCGGTGGCACCCAGCACCATCAGCGTGCTCAGGGCAATAACCGTGAAGATGCGCCAGCCGTCGACCATCAGCAGCTGCGCATAGTTCACCACCGCCACCACGGCCGGAACGAAGAACAGCAGCATCTCCGCCAGCAGCCAGCGCGCGCCGGCGCGCACCCAGCTGAGGGGCAACGCGCGGCAGAGGATCAGCACCAGCATCAGCACCATTCCCACCAGGTTGGCGGGTAAAGGCAGGTGCAGCCAGTCGACAAGGTATTCCGCAAAAACAAACAGTCCCGCGTAGAGCAGTACCTGAACTGGTACCTGGAGTCGTTGCACAACGGCAGGCGTAACACGGCTTAACGCCACGGCCATGGTTTTTTTCCTCAGAATTGAGACGAGGCGCCAGTATAGTGAGCGTACGTCATCGACTGAAATGAATTAAAATCATCGAAGGTATAGTTTCGAGGAATAATCATGGACATAAGAACGCTGCGCTATTTTGTCGAGGTGGTTCGCCAGCAAAGTTTTACCCGCGCAGCGGAGAAGTTGTTCGTTACCCAGCCAACCATCAGCAAAATGCTGAAAAACCTCGAAGACGAGCTGAACTGCACCCTGCTGATCCGCGACGGACGCAAGCTGCTGCTGACCGATACCGGACGCGTGGTGTTCGAGCGCGGGCTGGCGATCCTGGCGGAGTTTCGCCAGCTTGAGGCCGAGCTTGCGGACATCAACCACCTGACGAAAGGTCTGCTGCGGCTCGGCATTCCGCCGATGGTTGGCATGATGATGGCCGGGCCGATAAGCCTGTTCCGCCAGCGCTACCCCGGCGTTGAGCTTAAAATATCTGAGTTTGGCGGCCTGACCGTGCAGCAGGCGGTGATCAACGGCGAGCTGGACGTGGCGATGACGGCCCTTCCCGTGGAGGAAGAGAGCGGGCTGGCAACGCTGCCGCTGTTCAGCCATCCACTGTGCGTGCTGGTGCCCCGCTCCGGCGACTGGCTGAAGATAGACTCAGTGAAGCCCGATCTGCTCGGCGAACACCCGCTGCTGATCTACAACGAAGACTTCGCCTTAAGCCGCCAGTTGATGACTCTGTTTAACCACCATAACGTGAAGCCGCGTATTGCGGTACGCAGCGGCCAGTGGGATTTCCTCGCGGCAATGGTGCAGGCGGGCGTGGGAATTGCCATTCTGCCACAGCCGATCTGCGAGCGGCTTGATAAAAACACGCTGCGCTGGATCCCGCTGGAGAGTGACCTGCACTGGCAGTTGGGGATGATTTGGCGTGAAGGAGTGTATCTTTCGCACAGCGCACAGGCGTGGCTGCAATGTTGTGAGGGGTTTTGGGTGCGGTCTGAATAGTGCCGGGTGGCGGCTTCGCCTTATCCGGCCTACGGTTCAAATGTAGGCCCGGTAAGCGTAGCGCCACCGGGCAACAACGCGCTACTGATTCTCTATTAACAGCGCTTCTAACAGGTCCAGATCGTGCAGCAGCTTTTGCAGCGTCTCGTTGCTGATCTGACGCGTCGCGCGCAGGTGATACAGCTCGGCACGCTCGGAGCGCAGCGCCGCCAGGCGGAAACGACGCTCGAGGTTCTCTTCCTGCAGCGAGCTTTCCACGTCGTTACGTCCGTCAGCACGACGGCGCAAATTACCAATCACGCGTGAACTGACTTCCTTCAGCAGCTGGTTATCAATGTTCTCTTCGGCATCGGCAGCCAGACGCTCCTCCATCTTCTCAATGGCGACAATCGCGACTTCTGCCGTCGCCGCACGGGCTATCCGCTCCTCTTTGTGCTGTTGGGTCGAGTCACCGGCATCAATGTGCTGGAGTAAAATCGGCAGCATAATCACGCCGACAAACAGCGAGAAGAGAATCACGCCCGCCGCCAGGAACACCAGCTCGTAGCGCGCCGGGAAGACGTCGCCCGTCGGCAGCAGCAGCGGAATAGAGAGCACACCGGCGAGGGTTATCGCCCCGCGTACGCCCGCGAAGGAGGCAATCAGCAGCTCGCGCGTGGTCCAGGAGCCGAACTCCATCGGCTTTTTGGTCAGGAAGCGGACGCTGAACTTTTTCATCGTCCACAGCCAGCCGAAACGCACCAGCATTAATGCCATGTAGATCAGCACGATATCGGTAAACAGCATCCAGACTTCAACGTTTGGATCCGCCTCCGCCGCGATCAGCGAGGATTCCATAATGCCCGGCAGCTGCAGGCCCAGCAGCAGGAAGACCATGCCGTTAAAGACAAACTCCAGCATCGCCCAGGTGCTGTTGGCGCGCAGGCGCATCGCCAGCGGCGCGCGGCGCATCACGCCGGAGCGGGTGATGGTCATCCCCGCGGCTACCGCAGCCAGAATGCCCGAGACGCCGATATGTTCAGCGATAAGGTAAGAGGCAAACGGCAGCAGGAACAGCAGAACGATTTGTGTCGCCGGTTCATCGCCGCCCCAGCGGCTGAGGAAGCGCAGCGAACGACCGTACAGCCAGCTCACCACGAAGCCCGCGAGAATACCGCCAATCGCCACCTTGAAGAATTCCAGGGTCGCGCCACCAATGGTAAAGACCATGGTGCCCATGGCTACCGCCACGGCAAACTTCAGGGCCACCAGGCCGGAAGCGTCGTTCATCAACGCCTCGCCCTGCAAAATGCCCATTATTTTCTTCGGAATGCGCCCTTCACCCACGATGCCGGAAAGGGCCACGGCGTCGGTCGGCGACAGCACGGCGGCCAGCGCAAAGGCGGGAATTAACGGGATACCCGGTACGGCCCAGTAGATCAGGAAACCAATCCCGACCACGGTAACGACCACCAGCGCCAGCGCCAGGCCGAAGATCTCTCGCCCGTGCTCAAGAAATTCGCGCGTCGGCGTTTTCCAGCCATCGGCAAACAGCAGCGGCGGGATAAACAGCACGAGGAACAGTTCCGGATCGAACTCCACGTGCAGACCGAACGTCGGCCACGCCAGCAGCGCGCCGATGGCTATTTGCATTAAAGGCAGGGGGACCTGGAAGGGCAGTACGCGTGTAACCACCCCGGATAATGAGACCACAAGGGTCATGATGAGTATTGTGAAGAAAATTTCCATGCGTTCCCTGTTTGCTGTGTTTCTTTTTAAGCCAAACCTGAGGCGTCGTGCCTCTTATTCTATCCTCTCCAGAGTAACGCAAAAGGCAACGGGATGAGTCCTGAAAATAAAAACGGGCGGCCTGAGCCACCCGTTTTCGCATCAATGGATAATTTAGATTGCCCAGCCGCCCGCGTAGAAGGCGACCAACGCAACGGCGATCACCACAGTGCCGATGTTCAGCTTGCGCCACTCTCCGGAAACCAGACGCCCAATCACCAGCGACGCGAAACCGATCATAATGCCGGTCACGATGTTACAGGTCAGGACGATAAACACTGCGGTAATCAGGCCGGACATCGCATCCACGAAGTCCGCAAAATCGATTTTCGCCACGTTGCTCAGCATCAGCAGGCCGACGTACATCAGCGCTGGCGCGGTCGCATACGCAGGCACCAGATAGGAGAGCGGAGAGAGGAACAGGATCAGCAGGAACAGCACGCCAACGGTGATGGCCGTCAGGCCGGTTTTACCGCCTGCCGCCGTACCCGCTGCAGATTCGATGTACACCGCCGCAGGCGCCGCACCCACCAGACCAGAGAAGACGCTGCTCAGGGAGTCGGTGGTCAGCGCTTTGCCGCCATCAATAATCTGACCGTCTTTATCCAGCAGGTTGGCCTGACCGGCCACCGCGCGAATGGTACCGGTGGCGTCAAATACCGCGGTCATCACCAGCGCCAGCACGCTTGGCAGGATCACCGGGTTCAGCGCGCCGACGATATCCAGGCTGCCGATCAGGGAGTTGCCTTTGTCATCGCTCAGCGACGGCATGGCGAAAATACCGGAGAAGTGAACGGTCGGATCGAAAATCAGGCCGACGATGGAAATGCCAATAATGGTCAGCAAAATGCCGCCCGGCACCTTCAGTTTTTCCAGGCCGATAATCACCGCCAGACCGATGAGCGACATAATGACCGGGAAGCTCGCGAAATGACCGAGCGCTACCGGCAGGCCGTCCAGCGGGTTCTTGATGACCAGACCCACGCCGTTGGCAGCGATCAGCAGCAGGAACAGGCCGATACCGATACCGGTGCCGTGCGCCACGCCCTGCGGCAGGTTGCGCAAAATCCAGCTACGGATGCCGGTGGCAGAAATAACGGTAAACAGTACACCCATCAGGAACACGGCGCCGAGGGCAACCGGTACGCTGATCTGCTGGCCCAGCACCAGACTGAACGCGGTAAAGGCGGTCAAAGAGATGGCGCAACCAATCGCCAGCGGCAGGTTCGCCCACAGGCCCATTACGATGGAGCCCACGCCAGCCACCAGGCAGGTGGCGACAAAGACAGCCGCAGGCGGGAAGCCCGCCTTGCCCAGCATGCCCGGCACCACGATGACGGAGTAAACCATCGCCAGAAACGTGGTCAGACCGGCAACGACTTCCTGGCGCACGGTGCTGCCACGAGCCGAAATTTTAAACATGGCGTCAAGTGAACCGCCGGTACGCGCAGATGGCGTAGACATAGAAAACATCCCCTGAGAGTTTTTATAGAACGTCCATAAGCGTGGTGGAGACACCGCTGCCAGCTAAAACGTCAAATCCGTGTGTTGCGTTTGCGACGAAAGGGCGTCACAAAAAAAGCAAACGTTTAGCTCCGCGCTTATAAAACGGGTGGTCAAATTAAGGCAAACGATTATCCAGCCTAATACCCGCCCTTTTCAACTGAACTTTGTCGTTTTTCGCTAAAATTCACTTATGACGATGAAGAAATAAACAGAGGATGCGCAAACGTTATCGTCTATGCGCAATTTGTTTACATTTCAATCCTCGCCCGGGATCGTTAACGGGCCACCTTGTTGCAGGGTTCTTTGCCAGCCAGGACTAGTTTCCACTTTTTGCTTCCATGCCTGAATATGCGGAAGATTAGCAATGCCGCCGCGCGCCAGCAGGGCAAAGAGGGGGAAGCTCATCTGAATGTCGGCCATGCTTAATGTCTCTCCGGCAAACCAGCTGTTTTTAGCAAGATGTGAGTCAATAAAGCGCGCATGGGTCTCCAGCTGGGGGTTGAGATACGCTTTCTGTACCCCCTGCCCCAGCGCCTTGCCCAGCGTTCGGATGCCAAACGGCACGGGCGGTTTGCCCAGGCTGCTGAAGACCAGCTTCATGAGCAGCAGCGGCATCAGCGACCCTTCTGCGTAATGCAGCCAGAAGCGGTATTGCACCTTATGCGCGGGGTCTAAAGGCTTCAGCCGCGATTCGGCATCATAGGTTTCCTGCAGATATTCCAGAATGGCACCTGACTCCGCAAGGATCAGCCCGTTATCTTCAATGACCGGCGATTTGCCCAACGGATGCACCTTTTTGAGGGACTCGGGTGCCAGCATATTCTTTTCGCGCTGGTAGTGAACAATCTCATAAGGCAGGGCGAGCTCTTCCAGCGCCCAGATCACGCGGTGCGAGCGCGACTGGTTAAGGTGATGTACCGTGAGCATGATTTTCTCCTGTTATTCATACTTTTTAACTATAGAAAATCGAACAACACCGCGAAAAAATTTCGTCTAAAAAACGGCTAGCGCGGCTGGCGAAAAAACGGGTCTTGCATAGAATTAAAGTGTCAGCACAATCCGGAACCTCCCCAACCAGCTCGACACGAGGGGTGCTGATGTCGGGGGAAACCCTCCCGTGAACCAGCGGGATAGAGAGAAAGACAAAGACCGGGAAAAACTAAAGCGCCCTTAGTGGCGCTTTAGTTCTTTATTATGCTTTTTGCCGCAAGAACTCAATCCTCCTCCAGCAGTCGCGCCCCGGTCCCCTGCTCGCCCAGCCTGTCGCCAGGGTTACGTAGCGGGCAGTCGCTACGGGACAGGCAGCCGCAGCCGATACAGCCGTCCAGCTCGTCACGCAGCGCCACCAGCGTGTGGATACGCCTGTCCAGCTCTTCACGCCACTGGGACGAAAGCTCTTTCCACTCTTTCGGGCTAAGCGTATGCCCTTCCGGCAACACACCGAATGCCTCACCGATCGTCGCCAGGGGAATGCCGATGCGTTGCGCAATTTTGATAATCGCCACGTAGCGGAGCACGTCACGGGTATAGCGGCGCTGGTTTCCGCCGTTACGGATGCTTTTAATTAACCCTTTGCTTTCATAGAAGTGGAGCGCCGATACCGCAACGCCGCTTCGCTTTGCCACTTCGCCGGGGGTTAAAAGCGCTTTAATGCGCGGCAATCTCTTTTCCATAAAACCTCTTTACCTCAAGTTAACTTGAGGAATTATACTCCCCCGCAGAGAAAACGACGAATCAACCGAGAAAGTTGTATCTACAGAGGGGCAACCTTATGTCGCATCAGCAAATTATTCAGACACTTATTGAATGGATTGACGATCATATCGACCAACCGTTGAACATTGATGTGGTCGCAAAAAAATCGGGCTATTCGAAATGGTATTTACAGAGAATGTTCCGCACGGTCATGCACCAGACGCTGGGGGAGTACATTCGTCAGCGCAGGCTGCTGCTGGCGGCGCAGGCGTTACGCTCAACGCAGCGGCCGATTTTTGATATCGCGATGGATCTTGGCTATGTCTCGCAACAAACCTTTTCCCGCGTGTTTCGCCGCGAGTTTGACCGTACGCCGAGCGATTATCGCCACCAGTTGAATTAATGCATATCAGTGCAAAGGTTGCTGCTGCCAGGTCATAAACTCCTGGGGCGGCATCGCTTTCGCGAAGTGCCATCCCTGACAGAACTCAACGCCGCGCTTCAACAGCCAGCTCACCTGCTCAGCCGTCTCAACCCCTTCCGCAATGGTTTTAAGCCGCAGGCTTTGCGCCATCTCGATAATATGCTCGGCGATCAGGTGGCTGGTACTGTTGGTGGTTAAGGTGTCGATAAACGATTTATCGATTTTTAGAATATCCACGTTCAACGAGTAGAGGTTGTGCAGGTTGGAATAACCGGTCCCGAAATCATCGATCGCCACTTCATAGCCCGCCTGACGGAAGGCCTGAATCACCGGCGTGGTTTTTGGCACATCGATAAAGCCGCGTTCCGTCACTTCGATTTTAATTTGCTGGGCGCGTACGGCGTAGTGCCGGGCCTTGTCAGAAATCATGGCGATCAGCCGAGAGGAGTGGAAGTCCGTGGCCGACAGGTTGATCGAAATATAGAGATGCGGATGCGCCGCCAGGAAATGGCCCAGATCGCTGAACACCTCCTCAACGACATAATCCGTAATCCGCTCGCTCATTCCCTCTTTTTCCGCAAGCGGAATAAACTCAGCCGGGCTCATTACCTGCCCATTGAAACCAGGCCAGCGCAACAGCGCCTCTGCCCCCACACACTGGTTGTTCTTGATATCAATAATCGGCTGATAGTGCACACAAAGCTGGCGCTTGTTCAGCGCCCGGTGCAGTAAGCGCCCCGGCGAATTAAGTTCACGATGGGTACGGGACCACACCAGCAAAATAATAATGCTGCAGATCATTCCCAGCGGTAGCGTCAACGTCGCCTGGTGATAGAGCGTTTCATAAAAACGTTTATCTGACGTCGACACGATGGCGGCAATAGGCCGATTTGTCGATTTCACGACGGTATAGAAACGGTTATCTTTTTGAAATACCGATTCCTTATCCCGAATCATCGAATTTAATAAAGTCGCATTGGCTTTCTGGCTGACGGAAAAGAAGGCATTAGTTACCGTGTCGTATACCCCCCATGCGAGGGAATGATCGGTAGACATCACTTCACTGTAAGAAAGCGGATTGACCACCACGACATAATTTCCGCGCTGCATATATGTCATTTTATAGCCAGTATAAAATGGCGTATCGCGAAAATAATAGATAGCAACGTCAGGTTTACGCGTGTAATTAGCGACCGGAATGACGTAGGGTTGATCCGGTGTAAAAACGGTCGAACAAAGAAAATTCTGACCTTCAGCATAAATTAAATCGGCGACAAACAGGCGGCCACGAACAACGTTCAACATATATTGACGATGTTCCGGCGTACAACGTTCACCCTGATATTTTTCTGCCTCGCCCCTGGCCAGTTCAACTTGTTGAATAACCAGTTCTGTTTTGTCTAATGCCAGTTCAGCAAATGTCCGTAGCTGAGCGCTCGTTTCCGACTCGGCTCGTAGCTGGGCAAACCATAGAGCAAGCATCACCGGCAGCATAACTACCATGATGATCCCTACCACTCTGAGCATTTTGCGCCGCGCGCTACGATTCATTTCCCGCCCTATATCCCTGCATGTTGTACGCCTGTAGTAATGAAGGCCGGATGCTTTGTTAAACAGGTGATTACGTTGCATGAATCATGCGAAGTTAGCAACTGACTTTTAGTATTAAAAATCTTAAATTTCGTTATGACGATAATATTTTCCCGTAAGCTAAACTGTAAGTATTCGTTCCGTTTTAATTAAGGAAAATAATTATCCATCGCGTACGGGAGGTTTGAAGAGAACACAACAGAAGATCGCTGATTAAGCAAAACTTCTGGCGGCATGAAAAAAGTACAACACCAACGTGACGTTTTATCCTATTTCTGCGGGTATATTTTGTTCGTTGTTTTATAAATAATCAGACATCACCACAATATTATCAGAAAATAATGCGCCCCCTAAAAACGGCACGGCTGGCCGTCTCTCTGCCTCCAGATGCTCTTCCCCACTTACCCGACGGGATTACCTCAGCGCGTTGTGGATCCGCCTCCCCCTGTCCGAAGGCGGTCCCGCACCGCATGCTCTTATTTCCGGGTAATAAAATCCCCTTTTTTGGCTACGCAGGCACTGGCGAATAAATCAACAAATGTGATATAGTTCACACATATTGTGTAACGAGAAACACTGTTTCATTCAGTTCGTCTGTTTTGTAGAGGATGGGTTTTATGGCAACCATTACTACCAGCATGGTTCTCCTGCGCTGGCCCTTGTTGAGCGCGGTTTTGATGTTTTTAGCCAGCACGCTGAACATTCAGTTTCGTAAATCCGACTACGCGGGTCTTGCCGTCATAAGTACCCTGTTAGGGCTTGGCGCGGCCTGCTGGTTCGCAACGGGCCTGCTGGGCATTACCCTGCTGGATATGGCCGCGGTCTGGGAAAATATAAAAGTGGTGATGGTTGAGGCGATGAACCACACCCCACCAGACTGGCCGATGGTGATTACCTGATCCCTTCAGCAATAAAAAAACCCAGACGATGTCTGGGTTTTTTGTTTTAGCATCCGTTGATCAGAACGGGATATCGTCGTCGAAGTCCATTGGCGGTTCGTTAGACGGAGCAGGAGCAGACTGCTGCTGCGGACGAGACTGCGCGCCGCCGCTGAACTGGTTGCCGCCCTGCGGCTGCTGAGGCTGACCCCAACCACCCTGCTGCTGGTTCTGACCGCCACCTGCCGGTGCGCCACCGCCCTGACGGCCACCCAGCATTTGCATGGTGCCGCCCACGTTCACCACCACTTCCGTGGTGTATTTTTCCTGACCGGATTGGTCGGTCCATTTGCGGGTACGCAGCTGGCCTTCGATATAGACCTGAGAACCTTTACGCAGATACTCACCGGCTACTTCTGCCAGTTTGCCAAACAGCACAACGCGGTGCCATTCGGTCTGCTCTTTCATTTCACCGGTCGCTTTATCACGCCAGGATTCGGAAGTAGCCAGCGTAATGTTGGCAACTGCGCCACCACTCGGCATGTAGCGTACTTCCGGGTCCTGGCCCAGATTACCGACGAGAATCACCTTGTTTACGCCTCTGCTGGCCATGTTCGTGTCTCCTGAATACGTTTCTTAATAGTGTAAACGCGCGAGTGTACCATTTCCACGCGGCAATTTGCATAGTTGCGTGGTCGGTTCAGAAATCTCCCGCGAACTCGACATTGTTACACAGCGAATCAGAAAATGCATTCCAATACTGTATATTCAAACAGGTCAAATTGTGTCATAATTAGCCGTTTCTGACAGCCGTTTGTCCTTCAAACAAACCAGGCAATCCGTGTTCCAACCGGGAAAGGTGAATGGATAAGATCGAAGTTCGGGGCGCCCGCACCCATAATCTCAAGAATATCAACCTCATAATCCCTCGCGACAAACTCATCGTCGTGACCGGGCTTTCGGGGTCTGGCAAATCCTCACTGGCTTTCGACACCTTGTATGCCGAAGGACAGCGTCGTTACGTTGAATCGCTCTCGGCGTACGCGCGTCAGTTCCTGTCGCTGATGGAAAAACCGGATGTCGACCATATTGAAGGGTTATCGCCTGCTATCTCTATTGAGCAGAAGTCTACCTCGCATAACCCGCGTTCAACGGTCGGTACCATTACCGAAATCCATGACTACCTGCGTCTGCTGTATGCCCGCGTGGGTGAGCCGCGCTGCCCGGACCACGATGTCCCGCTGGCGGCACAGACCGTGAGCCAGATGGTGGATAACGTGCTGTCGCAGCCGGAAGGCAAACGCCTGATGCTGCTGGCACCGATCATCAAAGAGCGTAAAGGCGAGCACACCAAAACGCTGGAGAACCTGGCAAGCCAGGGCTATATCCGCGCCCGTATCGACGGCGAAGTGTGTGACCTGTCCGATCCGCCAAAGCTTGAGCTGCAAAAGAAACACACCATCGAAGTGGTGATTGACCGCTTTAAGGTGCGTGACGATCTCGCCACGCGTCTGGCTGAATCCTTTGAAACCGCGCTGGAACTCTCTGGCGGCACGGCCGTGGTCTCCGACATGGACGACCCGAAAGCGGAAGAGCTGCTCTTCTCCGCCAACTTCGCCTGCCCGATTTGCGGCTACAGCATGCGCGAGCTGGAACCGCGCCTGTTCTCGTTCAACAACCCGGCGGGCGCGTGCCCGACCTGTGACGGTCTGGGCGTGCAGCAGTATTTCGATCCGGATCGCGTGATCCAGAACCCCGAGCTGTCGCTCGCGGGCGGTGCGATTCGCGGCTGGGATAAGCGTAACTTCTACTACTTCCAGATGCTGAAGTCGCTGGCGGAGCACTACAAATTCGACGTTGAAGCGCCGTGGGCGAGCCTGAGCCCGAACGTGCACAAAGTGATCCTGTTCGGTTCCGGCAAAGAGAACATCGAGTTCAAATACATGAACGATCGCGGCGATACCTCCGTGCGTCGCCACCCGTTCGAAGGGGTGCTGCACAATATGGAGCGCCGCTACAAAGAGACCGAATCCAGCGCGGTGCGCGAGGAGCTGGCGAAGTTCATCAGCAACCGCTCCTGCGCCACCTGCGAGGGCACGCGTCTGCGTCGCGAAGCGCGCCACGTGTTTGTGGAAAACACGGCGCTGCCGACCATCTCAGACATGAGCATCGGCCACGCAATGGACTTCTTCAACAACCTGAAGCTTTCCGGCCAGCGTGCGAAAATCGCCGAAAAAGTGCTGAAAGAGATCGGCGATCGCCTCAAGTTCCTCGTGAACGTTGGCCTGAACTACCTGACGCTTTCCCGCTCGGCGGAAACGCTCTCCGGCGGTGAAGCCCAGCGTATCCGTCTGGCGAGCCAGATTGGCGCGGGCTTAGTCGGCGTAATGTACGTGCTGGATGAACCGTCCATCGGCCTGCACCAGCGCGACAACGAGCGTCTGCTCGGCACGCTGATCCACCTGCGCAATCTCGGCAACACGGTAATCGTGGTGGAGCACGACGAAGACGCAATTCGCGCCGCAGACCACGTGATCGACATCGGCCCGGGCGCGGGCGTGCACGGCGGCCAGGTGGTGGCGGAAGGTACGCTGAAGGACATTATGGCGGTGCCCGAGTCGCTGACCGGCCAGTACATGAGCGGCAAGCGCAAAATTGAAGTGCCAAAACAGCGCGTCGCGGCGAACCCGGAAAAAGTGCTGAAGCTCACAGGGGCGCGCGGCAACAACCTGAAGGACGTCACCCTGACGCTGCCGGTTGGCCTGTTTACCTGCATTACCGGCGTGTCCGGTTCCGGTAAATCGACGCTGATCAACGATACGCTGTTCCCGATTGCGCAGACGGCGCTGAACGGCGCGACGCTGGCCGAGCCTGCACCGTACCGCGATATTCAGGGGCTGGAGCATTTCGACAAGGTTATCGACATCGACCAGAGCCCGATTGGCCGTACGCCGCGTTCCAACCCGGCGACCTATACCGGCGTCTTCACGCCCGTACGTGAACTCTTCGCCGGGGTACCGGAAGCGCGTTCGCGCGGGTATACGCCAGGACGTTTCAGCTTTAACGTGCGCGGCGGCCGCTGTGAAGCGTGTCAGGGCGACGGCGTGATCAAGGTTGAGATGCACTTCCTGCCGGATATCTACGTGCCGTGCGACCAGTGCAAAGGCAAGCGCTATAACCGCGAAACGCTGGAGATTAAATACAAAGGCAAGACCATCCACGAAGTGCTGGACATGACCATCGAAGAGGCGCGCGAGTTCTTTGACGCCGTCCCTGCGCTGGCGCGTAAGCTGCAGACGCTGATGGACGTAGGCCTGACCTACATTCGCCTGGGGCAGTCAGCAACAACCCTGTCCGGCGGTGAGGCGCAGCGCGTGAAGCTGGCGCGCGAGCTGTCCAAGCGTGGTACCGGCCAGACGCTCTACATTCTGGATGAGCCGACCACCGGCCTGCACTTTGCGGATATCCAGCAGTTGCTTGAGGTACTGCATCAGCTGCGCGATCAGGGCAACACGATTGTGGTCATCGAACATAATCTGGACGTGATTAAAACCGCGGACTGGATTGTCGATCTCGGCCCGGAAGGCGGCAGCGGCGGGGGTGAAATCCTCGTCTCCGGTACGCCAGAGACCGTTGCAGAGTGCGAAGCCTCGCACACCGCGCGCTTCCTTAAACCGTTGCTGTAATTGTTACACGGAGAGCTGCTGTCGGGTCGCTTCCGGCAGCAGCTCAACCGCCTGCTTGTAGGACGCATCCACCAGATAGTAAATTTGCGAGCCGGGCAGCGAGCCGTCCAGATAAACGGTACTCCAGTGCGCCTTATTGAGGTGCTGGCTCGGCCTCACATCATCATGCTGCTGACGTAATAGATCCGCCAGTTCCGGGCTGGTTTTCAGCGACGCCGCCGGGCGCCCTTCAACCTCTTTCACCATCGCAAACAGCACGTCTCCCACTTTGATCTGCGTGGCTTTCCAGTCGCTGTGAACGCTTTGTTCCGCGCCAGGCTTGCTCATGCAGTACTGAAGTATCTCCGAAATTGTCATCTTTATTCCCCTTGTAGCGTTGCGATAATTTTACGCGAACCACCGTGAATGCGATGTTCTCCCAGCCAGATCCCTTGCCACGTTCCCAGCATTAGCCGCCCGTTATGAACCGGCAGCATCAGCGATACGCCCAGCAGAGAAGATTTGATATGCGAAGGCATGTCATCTGCGCCTTCATAATCGTGCTCGTAGGGGGCGTTGTCCGGAACCGTCTTCAGGAAATGGTGTTCCATATCAGACCGGACGGTAGGGTCGCAATTTTCATTAAGCGTGAGGGAGGCTGACGTGTGCTGAAGCAGCAGATGCAGTAAACCCGTTTTGACGCGCGACAGGTCGCGGAGTTGCCCGATGACTTCGTCCGTCACCAGGTGAAACCCGCGGGGTTTAGCGCTTAAGGTCAGGGTCTGTTGATACCACATGAGCTGCTCCGTTCTGAAAGATGAATCTTTCTAAGTGTGCAGCAAGAAGGCGAAAGGTAAAACCCGCAGCGGCGGATTTGTTCAAAAAAGAATCAAACCCGCCGCTCAAGAACTAATACTCGGAGTTAACAATCACCTCCTCGCCAAACTTGCCTGCCATCGGCAGCGGTCGATAGGTAGAGTTAGAGGCACGCAGCACCCGGATCGCTCTGGCCCCCACATCCTGCGCCGCGGTAATGTCGTTATCCGAATCACCGTAGAACACTTTGATGTTTTTCTGCTCCAGCCACTGGGTTTTGGTGTTTTGTCCCTCTTTATCACCGGCAAAAATGACCGGATTCATGCTGGCTGCCGGGATCTGAAAATCGTCCTGCAGGGTTTTGGATACGGTCTCCGTTTTGGTCTGGCTACGGCCGGTGACAAAGTAAATGCTGTCGCCGCGCTTAACGTGCATGGCGATCAGCGCGCGGGCCACCTCTTTCGGAATGCTGAACTCATCCCAGCCGTTATTCATTTTTTCCCAGAACTCCGGGTTCTTCAGATACGCTTCGCTGTCCGGAGAATACGTTTTCTTGCCACGCCAGAAGCCAGGGCTTGAGAACAGCACGGTATCGTCAATGTCGAAGCCCACGGCCATTGGCGGGCGGCCCATCAGGCTGTTTTCGATTTGGGCCACGGAAACCCAGTGAATGGGTGCCTGCTCGGCAAGGATGGCGGCGGTGGTGCCGGTGTAAAGCGGCGTCGGTGCGGAAGCTCGCGCGACGACGGCGCTATTAAGCGAGAACAATAAGCAGGCGGCGCTGAGCGCCAGTGTGATCTTGCGCATATTTTCCCCTGAATATTCAGTTTGTTATCTTTGTATTTTGAGTGGATGGTCAAAAATCTATCCGACCATAACCCCGGCGGGAGGGGAAGGAAAGGAGTTTTTACTTATAAAGATGAATAAAAAGAAGACGATCACAAAGTGCCGGGGGACGTATTTATGCGGTCTGATGCCCTCACCCCAGCCCTCTCCCACGGGGAGAGGGCTGGGTTAGTGAGCATTTACATTACAGCAGCAAACGCCTGCGCCATGCGCTGGACGTTGCCGGCATTCAGGCCCGCCACGCACATACGGCCGCTGGCGATCAGGTAGACGCCGAACTCGTCACGCAGGCGATCGACCTGTGCCGCGCTCAGTCCGGTATAGCTGAACATCCCGCGCTGCTTGAGCAGATAGTCGAAGTTATGCCCCGGCACCGCCTCTTTCAGCACGTTAACAAGTTCCTGACGCATCGACAGAATACGCTTGCGCATCGCTTCCACTTCCGCAAGCCAGGTGGCTTTCAGCTGTTCGTCTCCCAGAACGGTCGCCACCACCTGCGCACCAAAGTTCGGCGGGCTGGAGTAAATACGGCGGACCGTCGCTTTCAGTTGGCCGAGAACGCGCCCCGCGGCTTCGGCGTCTTCACACACCACGGACAGACCGCCAACGCGTTCGCCGTAGAGAGAGAAGATTTTTGAGAAGGAGTTGCTGACCAGCGCTGGCAGCCCGGCGCTGGCAACGGCGCGGATGGCGTAAGCATCTTCTTCCATGCCCGCGCCAAAGCCCTGATAGGCGATGTCGAGGAACGGGATCAGGTTACGTGCCTTCAGCACCTCGATCACCGCATCCCACTGGGCATTGGTGAGGTCCGCACCCGTTGGGTTATGGCAGCATGGGTGTAGCAGCACGATGCTGCGCGCCGGCAGGGTGTTCAGTTTTTCCAGCAGCGCTTCGACGCGCACGCCGTTGGTTTCGCTGTCGAACCACGGATAGGTCTCGACCTTAAAGCCCGCGCCTTCAAAGATGGCCACGTGGTTTTCCCACGTCGGGTCGCTGACCCACACGCCGGAATCCGGGAAATATTTTTTCAGGAAATCAGCGCCTACCTTCAGCGCACCCGAGCCGCCCAGCGTCTGGATAGTCGCCACGCGCTTTTGCGCGAGCACCGCGTGGTCCGCACCAAACAGCAGCGGCGCAATCGTATTACGGTAGGTGTTTAACCCTTCCATCGGCAAATAAAGCGAAGCACCGTGCGGGGTTGCGTTAAGACGCGCTTCGGCTTCGGCAACGGCTTTCAGTTGAGGAATGATGCCATCCTCGTTGTAATACAGACCGATGCTGAGGTTCACTTTATCGCTGCGAGGATCTTCTTTGAAACGCTCCATCAAGGAGAGAATAGGGTCGCCGGCGTAGGCGTCTACTTTCTGAAACACGCGATGTTCTCCGGATTATTATGAGGCAGGGTTTTCAACAATAAACCGGAAGCGGAATAAGATCGAGGGGATGTTAACAGAAGCGGGATGCATCGCATCCCGTTAAAGCTCAGTCGATGTATTTCATCGCCACCCGCGACGTCAGACGCGTAATAAGTTCGTAAGCACTCACTTTTGTAATCTCAGCAATGCGTTCAACGGGCAGACCTTCACCCCACATCACCGCATCGTCGCCCGCTTTATCCTGCGCGCCGGGCCCAAGATCCACGCAAATCATGTCCATCGCCACGCGGCCGACAATTTTCACTTCACGACCATTGACCAGCACCGGCGTGCCCGTTGGTGCCGCGCGCGGATAGCCGTCGCCGTAGCCCATCGCCACCACGCCAAGC
This sequence comes from Enterobacter sp. 22499, assembly GCF_052044815.1. NCBI lineage: Bacteria > Pseudomonadati > Pseudomonadota > Gammaproteobacteria > Enterobacterales > Enterobacteriaceae > Enterobacter > Enterobacter sp. 22499. Next base: position 56,411 of record NZ_JBQENR010000010.1, read on the forward strand.
CGCGTGTCGCGCTCGCTGGTCCAGGTACCGCCGTAACCCACCGGCTCGCCCGCTTTGTGCTCCCGCACGGCAATCAGCTTTGATACCAACGACATCACCGGCTTAAAGCCTAAGTCCGGCCCCCAGGGTTTATTCTCAAGCGGGGAAACGCCATACAGGATAATGCCCGGACGCGCCCAGTCGAAGTGGGACTGCGGCCACAGCAGAATGCCGCCGGATGCCGCAATGGAGCGCATTCCCGGCTTGCCTTCGCAGAAGGTGTTGAAGATATCAAGCTGCTGCTCGGTTGCGCCGCATTCGGGCTCATCGGCACGGGCAAAGTGGCTGACGATATTGACCGGCTGACGCACATTTTTGCACTGGCACAAACGCTGATAAAACGCCTCCGCGTTTTCCGGGCGCACGCCCAGCCTGTGCATGCCCGTATCGAGCTTCATCCAGACGGTGACCGGCTCGCTCAGTTCAGCCGTTTCCAGCGCGGCCAGTTGTTCTTCGTTGTGTACCGCCGTGTGCAGCTGCTGGTCTGCAATGGTCAGCAGATCCGAGGCTTCAAAAAAGCCTTCGAGGAGCAGAATCGGTTGCGTAATGCCGCCTGCGCGCAGGCGGAGAGCTTCTTCGAGACGGGCGACGCCAAAGGCGTCGGCATCGGGGAGCGTTCGCGCGGTCTCAAGAAGACCGTGTCCGTAAGCGTTCGCTTTCACGACTGCAACGAGCCTGCTGGCGGGCGCCAGTTCACGCAGACGTTGCAGGTTGTGTCGCAGAGCGCGGCGGTTAATCACAACAGTTGCCGCTTGCATTTGAATTCCTTAGAAATTACTCATCATCATATTGAGGACCGGCATAGTTGTCGAAACGCGACCACTGTCCGTTAAAGGTCAGACGTACCGTACCGATGGGGCCGTTACGTTGCTTACCAATAATAATTTCGGCGATCCCTTTCAGGTCGCTGTTCTCGTGATAGACCTCATCACGGTAGATGAACATGATTAAGTCGGCATCCTGCTCAATGGAGCCGGATTCACGCAGGTCGGAGTTGACCGGGCGTTTGTCTGCACGCTGTTCCAGAGAGCGGTTAAGCTGCGACAGCGCCACCACCGGCACGTGCAGCTCTTTGGCTAACGCCTTGAGCGAGCGGGAAATCTCTGCGATCTCCAGCGTACGGTTGTCGGAGAGCGACGGGACGCGCATCAGCTGAAGGTAGTCGATCATGATAAGGCCGATGCCGCCGTGTTCACGGGCGATGCGGCGCGCGCGGGAGCGCACTTCCGTCGGCGTCAGGCCGGAGGAGTCATCGATATAGATGTTCCGTTTTTCCAGCAGAATGCCCATGGTGCCGGAGATGCGCGCCCAGTCCTCGTCGTCGAGCTGGCCGGTACGGATGCGGGTCTGATCCACGCGCGACAGGGATGCCAGAGAACGCATCATAATCTGCTCCGAGGGCATCTCGAGACTGAAAATAAGCACCGGCTTATCCTGCAACATCGCCGCGTTTTCGACGAGGTTCATCGCAAATGTCGTTTTACCCATCGACGGACGCGCCGCGACGATAATTAAATCCGACGGCTGTAAACCGGCAGTTTTTTTGTTCAGATCGTCATAGCCTGTGTTCACCCCGGTCACGCCGTCGTGCGGCTGCTGGAAAAGCTGCTCTATACGCGCAACGGTGGCGTCGAGCACGTCGGCGATGTTTTTCGGGCCTTCGTCTTTGTTGGCGCGGCTTTCGGCGATTTTGAAGACGCGGGACTCGGCAAGGTCGAGCAGGTCTTCACTGGTGCGACCCTGCGGATCAAAACCGGCTTCGGCGATCTCGTTCGCTACCGAGATCATCTCGCGGAAGACGGCACGTTCGCGCACGATGTCGGCGTAAGCGCTAATGTTCGCCGCACTTGGCGTGTTTTTTGACAGTTCTGCCAGGTAGGCAAAGCCGCCAACGCTGTCCAGCTGCCCCTGACGCTCCAGCGATTCCGCGAGCGTGATCAGGTCAATCGGGCTGCCGGACTCCTGCAGGCGCGCCATTTCGGTAAAGATATGGCGGTGCGGACGGGTGTAGAAATCTTCAGACACTACGCGCTCGGCGACGTCGTCCCAGCGTTCGTTATCCAGCATTAAACCGCCCAACACCGACTGTTCCGCTTCAATCGAGTGCGGCGGGACTTTTAACCCTGCGACCTGGAAATCACGCTCGCGAGGTTCAGTCTGTTTGTTGAAGGGTTTGTTTCCTGCCATAGTGAATGGAGTTACCGAGATAAAGAGTGGGTCGAAAGATTACCATATTTTTCTTACGGAGGGAGCATGGCAACGCGCATTGAGTTCCAGAAACACGGCGGTCCTGAAGTGCTGAAAGCAGTGGAGTTTACCCCCGCTGCGCCTGGCGAGAACGAAATTCAGGTTGAAAACAAAGCCATCGGCATAAACTACATCGATACTTATATTCGCAGCGGGCTCTACCCGCCTCCGTCAATGCCGAGCGGCCTGGGCACTGAGGCGGCCGGCATCGTCAGCAAAGTGGGCAGTGCGGTTAAGCACTTTAAAGAAGGCGATCGTGTGGTATATGCACAGTCTGCCCTGGGCGCTTATAGCTCCATCCACAACGTCCCGGCGGACAAAGCCGCCCTGCTGCCGAACGCCATCACCTTTGAGCAGGCGGCCGCCTCATTCCTGAAAGGGCTGACGGTCTATTACCTGCTGCGCAAAACCTACGAAATTAAGCCCGATGAGCAGTTCCTGTTCCATGCTGCCGCCGGTGGCGTGGGGCTGATTGCCTGCCAATGGGCGAAAGCCTTAGGCGCGAAGCTGATCGGCACCACAGGCAGTGCGCAAAAAGCCCAGCGTGCGCTGGACGCGGGCGCGTGGCAGGTGATCAACTACCGGGAAGAGAGCATCGTCGAGCGGCTAAAAGAGATCACCGGCGGCAAAAAAGTACGCGTCGTGTATGACTCGGTGGGGAAAGACACCTGGGAAGCGTCGCTGGACTGCCTGCAGCGTCGCGGACTGATGGTGAGCTTTGGTAACGCCTCAGGCGCTGTCACCGGCGTCAATCTCGGCATTCTGAATCAGAAAGGGTCGCTGTACGTGACGCGCCCTTCTTTGCAGGGTTACATCACCAACCGGGAAGAACTGGAGGAAGCCAGCAACGAGCTGTTCTCGCTAATAGCCAGCGGCGTGATTAAGGTGGATGTGGCGGATGCGCAGAAATACCCGCTAACCGATGCGCAGCGCGCGCATGAGGTGCTGGAAAGCCGGGCGACGCAGGGTTCAAGTCTGCTAATTCCCTGACCCCCAAAAAGAAATTGGGCTTCCCGTGGGAAGCCCTTTCTTTTTTTAGTTCGGCTGTATGTAGGGTACAGCTCGATGAATTCTGTAGCGGCAGCCATAGTGACAGATTCGATAAGTAAATCCTATTCTGTTCTAAGCCATGCTGCCGGAAAAGTTACAAGTATGTGACGAACCCCTCAATACCTTAGTAACGGAAGCGGTTATTGCGCTGATAAGTCGGCAGTTTTGGCGCTTTAATCGCCCGTATTACCCACACCACGGCGATAGCCAGCAGCAGCCACGGCAGCAGTTTGATCGTCAGGGCAAATAATCCGCCGATAAACATAACCACCGTAGCCACTACGAGCGCGGCCAGAATGCCGAGCAGCGACACGCCCGTGACCATCAGCATGACAAAAAAGCCAATCACAAAAAGTAGTTCAAGCATGGTGCTCTCCCACGAGTTCCCGAATGATGCTGCAATCATTACAAGAATCATGCCAAAACTAACCTATTGTTCTTAAAGCAAAACGCCCCGCGAGGATCCGCAGGGCGTGGTGAATTTGACGATCTTTTAGCGAAATTATCGCTTATCCGCCACCAGCCGCAGCGCATGTTCCAGCACCTCAATATCGGCACCGGCTTTATGCGCGTTCTCACTGAGGTAGCGACGCCACTGGCGCGCGCCCGGAATACCCTGGAACAGGCCAAGCATATGGCGGGTGATGTGGCCAAGATAGGTGCCATTGCTCAACTCGCGCTCAATGTAAGGGTACATGGCACGCACGACGGTAACCGGATCGGTGTCTGCGCCTGCAACGCCAAAGATTTCGCGGTCGACCGTCGCCAGAATGCCCGGATTTTGATACGCCTCGCGCCCAACCATCACGCCATCCATATGCTCAAGGTGCGCTTTCGCCTCTTCCAGCGACGTAATACCGCCGTTGATTGACATCGTCAGGTGCGGGAAATCACGTTTCAGCTGGTACACGCGCGGGTAGTCCAGCGGCGGGATCTCACGGTTCTCTTTCGGGCTAAGGCCTGAAAGCCAGGCTTTGCGGGCGTGGATGATAAACATCTCACACTCGCCTTTCCCTGACACCGTATTGATGAAATCACACAGGAATTCGTAGCTGTCCTGGTCGTCGATGCCGATACGGGTTTTGACCGTCACCGGAATGGAGACCACATCGCGCATCGCTTTAATGCAGTCCGCCACCAGCTGTGCGTTGCCCATCAGACAGGCGCCGAACATGCCGTTTTGCACGCGGTCGGAAGGGCAGCCGACGTTCAGGTTGATCTCGTCGTAGCCGCGTTCTTCCGCCAGCTTTGCACACTGGGCCAGCGCGACCGGATCGCTGCCCCCCAGCTGCAGCGCAACCGGATGCTCTTCTTCACTGTATGCCAGGTAGTCGCCCTTACCGTGAATAATTGCGCCCGTGGTCACCATTTCGGTGTACAGCAGCGTATGGCGGGAGAGCTGGCGCAGGAAATAGCGGCAGTGTCTGTCCGTCCAGTCGAGCATCGGCGCAATAGAGAAACGGTGTGCAGGAAAAGCGGTCTGGTGTTCTGACGACATGGCGAAGTTTTAAGCATCTGGTGGAAAAGGGGCGCTACTATAGCACAAAGAAAAGCCGGAGGCGCAGCGCCTCCGGTGTACTTTAGAACGTCATGCTCAGCTGAGCTCCTGCGCCCCAGGTTTCGTCCTCGCCATACAGGCCCATCAGGTCAACATGAACGGTATTGAACGGCGCGAAACCGACACCGCCGGTAAAGACGTTGCTGTCGTTCCCTTTCATATCCGCACGATAACCGGCACGCACCGCCAGCCAGCTCAGCGGAGTCACTTCAGCACCGACCCCAACATACTGCGACGTATCTTCGCTCTTAAATCCTTTGGTTTCGGTCAGATCGCCATCGGCGGTCAGGGTCACCAGATCGTTGTGCCAGGCAGCGCCCGCGGTCACCAGCGGACGGATCTGGTAGGTGTCTTTATAGCTCACCACTTCCCCCGTACGCCCGTTGCGGATGCGGATATCTTTGGTGTCGATATCGCGCGACATCAGGTTTTGCCCGCTCACGCCGACCGTCCAGTTTTCGCCAAAATCAGCGGCAATACCGGCATCGACGTTAAAGCCGGTATCGTCTGTACGGTAGCGGCTATCGTTCCACTTATTACTGTCGTAATCGTAGATCGAGGTTGTGTAGTTATAGATCCAGCTTTTTTGCAGTTTTGGCGTCACGCCCACGGAAACCGGAACGCCGCCAAGGTCAAACTGGCGGGCAACGGCAATACCGTAGTCGGAAATAATCGCCGCCCGACCGGACGCCGTTGAGTTGAGGTTTTTAGTGATCTGGTCCGTGCCGTTCAGCGCAGCGTCCAGGGCAACGCCGGCAGCCACCAGATTGCTTCTTTGAATACCGCGCAGATAATCAATATCCTGCTGGTCGATAGACGAACTTACCCGGCCATGGGCGTACCCTTTCGCCATAAAGGCCACGGAAAGCACATCGTTAGGGATACTCACGGCAAGGCCTGCTCCTGCCGTCGCGCGAGCGGTTTTGCCCTTGAGATAGTCCAGCTCATCGGCTAGATCTTTGGCCGCGCCCTGGAACTGGTTGATGGAGCCTAACGGATTAGTGATGACCTGAATTGGCGTAAGGTTATCAACCACATCCTTATAGTGATTGATTTTGTCGTTGATGGTATCAATCTCATCCTGAAGATTATCCTCATCCGTTACCTGCACCCCAACGGACGGCAAAATGACCGTCACGTCATCGTCCGGTTTTGCCTTTGCCAGCAGCGCGGGGTTAATTAACGCCCCGCTACCATAATTGCCCGAAGCAACGCCGGTGCCCCCCATCGCGTCGCTACGTGATTCTGTCCAGGTATTGGCTGCTCCCGCCTGATTTGCCATAAACAAGGAGACAGCGATGCTAACCACCGAAAATTTAAAATGTTTTTTCACAGTATGCCCGTCTTATAGTCTGTTATGAAATAACCCCTGTCTGTTATCCCCCAAACAGGCGCGAACTATTGCTGTGAATAAAGATAAAAAGACCCGCTAATTCATTCCCTAAGTAAAACTTCCTTACGGCCTGTTGTAATTTGTGACGGCCCTCAATATTTATAGAAGAGGAAATTATTTTTTCCCAGGTTTTCCATCGTGCGGCCCAAAAAACTGTGGCGGATGGTCTACCCAGCGATCTTCCCGCGTGGCGGCATAAACCGGATTGAGCGGATAGTAGATGCGGTTGTGCTTCTTGTTGGCCTCCCCCACCACCAGTAGCCGAACCTCTTCCTCTGTGTTGTTGATAAAGGTGTGGCATACCCCCGTTCCGGCGGGAAAGCCCACGCTGTCTCCGGGTTCGAGTTTCCACAAATAGCCATTAATCCAGGCTTCAGGATAGCCCTCAAGCACGTAGATAAACTCTTCTTCGTCACTTTCCGCATGGGGATAGGACGTCCGACGCCCCGGCGGTAAACGTTCATGATGAATGCCTATACGCCTGAGGCCCAGGCTGCGCGCCAGCGGCGATCCGATGGAAAAAAGCTCGTTACTGTCGGGGTAGGTGGCGTCATCTGGCCCTTCTACGTCGCGCCAGTGCTTGATACAGTCTGGTTTTTTCATGGTTACATTCCCGGTTTGCGATGCGTCAGGTATAGCACAGCCTGGCGGATATCGGTGTTTTTGCCAGAACATGATAAAGTGAGGGTTTTATCTCCCAGAACATCCGAGGTGCTAAATGGATAAGTCCACAAAAGAGCTGTTAGCGCAGGCCGAAAAGCTGTGCGCGCAACGCAATGTGCGCCTGACCCCGCAGCGCCTTGAAGTCTTGCGCCTGATGAGCCTGCAACAGGGGGCGATCAGCGCCTACGATCTGCTCGACCTGCTCCGCGAAAGCGAGCCGCAGGCTAAACCGCCCACGGTGTATCGCGCGCTGGATTTCCTGCTGGAACAAGGGTTTGTGCATAAAGTCGAATCCACAAACAGCTATGTCCTGTGCCATCTTTTCGATCAGCCAACGCATACATCGGCCATGTTTATCTGCGATCGTTGCGGCGTAGTGAAAGAAGAGGGAGCGGAAGGCGTAGAGGACATTATGCACACGCTGGCGGCAAAAATGGGTTTTGCCCTGCGTCATAACGTGATTGAAGCGCACGGGCTGTGTTCTGCGTGCGTTGAGGTGGAAGCCTGTCGACATCAGGATGCGTGTCAGCACGACCACTCAATTCTGATAAAGAAAAAGCCGCGTTAGCAGCAAAAGAAAGGCGGCTCTTAAGCCGCCTCTGTGGGTTATTCAGCGTTACCAGCGGTAATCGTTACGCGTTTCCCAGTCTTTGACTTCGTTTTCGGCCTGATCTTTCGCGTAGCCGTAACGTTCCTGAATTTTACCGACAAGCTGATCGCGCTTGCCTTCAATGACGGTCATATCGTCATCAGTCAGCTTCCCCCACTGTTCTTTCGCTTTACCTTTGAACTGCTTCCAGTTGCCGCCGATTTCGTCTTTATTCATCATCGTGTCCTCTTAGTTAAGCGTCGGGTCGTAACGTCCGTTACGTTCTTTTCTGCTGGACGTGATAATAATTGTAGTTGAGGATTCGGCAGTTGATTTCATATTCGGAATCTTTAACCGTCACGATATATCGTGACGGGAAGGAATCCAGGTATTATTTTGCCAGTGGCGATGCCAGATAAAGGCAAGCGAGAGGCCGCGCAGTGAGAGAAAGACCGCAAGCGCCAGCCACAAACCGTGATTACCCAGCCACGGAAGCGTCAGCAGCGTCAAACCAAACCCCGCCGCCGCAACCGCCATACTGTTGCGCATTTCCGCTCCGCGCGTCGCACCGATAAACATGCCGTCCAGCAGATAACACCACACTCCCACCACCGGCAAGATCACCTGCCAGACGATGTAGTGGTCCGCCAGTTCGCGTAAAGCCGGGATCGAAGTGAGTAATGCAATAATGTCACGGCCAAAACAGGCATAAATCAGTGCAAACGTCAGCGCGACCAGTCCCGCTTGTCGACAGGCTGCCCGCCAGACATCCCTAAGCTGCCCACTTTCCCGCGCGCCGTACGCCTGCCCGGAATGCGCCTCTACGGCGTAGGCGAAGCCGTCCAGCGCGTAGGCGGTAAACGTCAGCAATGTCATCAGGACTGCATTCACCGCGACGATCTCAGGCCCAAGACGGGCACCAAAAACCGTCAATGCGCCAAAACAGAGTTGTAGCAGAAGCGAGCGCAGCATGATGTCACGGTTGAGCGCCAGCAGTTTACGGATATTGCCGCGCCATGCGATTTTCAGCATTACGAGGGATATCCCGCGCAGGGCCAGCACGCGCCAGACCATCCACAGCCCAATGAGTAAGGTTCCGTATTCGGCAATCGCCGTCGCCAGTGCCGCCCCGCGCACGTCCATATGCAGGCCCATCACCAGCCAGAGATCGAGCACAATGTTGAGAAGGTTTCCCACGACCAGCAAAATCACTGGCGCACGGGCGTATTGCACACCCAGTAACCACCCCAGCAGAACCAGGTTCGCCAGCGAAGCGGGCGCGCTGAGCCAGCGGATTTCCAGGAAGCGACGCGCCTGCTCCAGTACCGCCTCGCTGCCGCCAACAACATGGAGCGCAAGGTCTATCAGGGGCGTGCGCAGTAAAACAATGAGCGTCCCCGCGCCAAGCGCCAGAATCAGCGGCTGCACCAGCGCACGCGCCAGACGTAACGGATCTTTCGCACCATACGCCTGTGCGGTGAGCCCGGTGGTGCTCATACGCAAAAAGAGCAGCAGCATGAACAGAAAGCTGGTTGCCGTCGCGCCAATCGCCACGCCGCCAAGATAAACAGGGGAATCGAGATGACCAATAACGGCCGTATCGACCAGACCCAGCAAGGGCACGGTGATATTGGAGAAAATCATCGGCAGGGCAAGACGCCACAATGCCTTATCAGATGCCGTCAGCAGTGACATGAGAGATACCGGGAAGGGTAAATGAAGCAGGCTACAGCGGAAGCGTAGCCTGTCAGGAAGAGATTACAGCCATTCGCCGTTACGAATCACGCCAACAGCCAGACCTTCAATAGAGAAGCTCTGTTCGCGGAGGTCGACCACAATCGGGGTGAACTCGTTGTTTTCGGGCAACAGCTGAACAGTGTTACCCTGTTTTTTCAGGCGCTTAACGGTCACTTCGTCATCAATGCGCGCAACCACCACCTGGCCATTTCGCACATCCTGCGTTTTGTGAACGGCCAGAAGGTCGCCATCAAGAATGCCGATGTCTTTCATCGACATCCCGCTAACGCGCAGCAGAAAATCAGCGCTCGGCTTGAACATACCAGGATCGACCTGGTAGTGACCTTCAATATGCTGTTGTGCCAGCAGCGGTTCACCTGCGGCAACGCGGCCTATCAGCGGAATGCCCGTCTCTTCTTCCACCAGCAGGCGGATACCACGCGACGCGCCTGACACAATCTCAATCACACCCTTACGCGCCAGCGCTTTCAGGTGTTCCTCGGCAGCATTCGGAGAACGGAAACCCAGACGCTGCGCGATTTCCGCACGCGTGGGTGGCATACCCGTCTGGCCGATATGATCCCGAATGAGATCAAACACCTCTTGCTGCCTGGTCGTTAATGCTTTCATTCCGCCCCCTGGGTGTATATACAGTTATGCTGTGAGTATATACAGTCAAAGGCGATTTTGGAACCAAAAACTGCACAAAAAACCAGGGACTTAATTATTCCTCGAGCATCATCGGAAATGTGACCAAAGCAGCGTGACCCAGGTAATGGCTGCGGTGATAATCGCCAGCAGGACAGCGGCGGAGCCCATATCTTTCGCGCGGCCAGAGAGCTCGTGAAAATCAGAACCGATCCGGTCGACCACGGCCTCAATAGCGCTATTGAGAATTTCCACTATCATCACCAGAAGTACGGAACCGATGAGAAGCACGCGGGTAATGGCATCTACATCAAGGAAACAGGCGATGATAACCGCGACGATAGCGGCGACACCTTCCTGGCGAAAAGCAGCTTCATTGACCCACGCGGCACGGAAACCTTTCCATGAATAGCCGGCGGCTTTGATGATACGCGTCAACCCAGTGGTATTATTGGCCATTAAAAGAACCTTTTTTAAAAAAGAGCGTCAGTAACAGGAGCTGCAGCGCGTTTCGCTGCCGCCTGAAGTATGACGGGTAACAACAGAAATTTTGCGCGCTTTCTGTTATCCTTGCGCCGCAATTGCATTATTAACCAGAGGCTTTACATCGTTTATGTCCGGCTGGCCACGAATTTACTACAAATTACTTAATTTACCATTAAGCATACTGGTAAAAAGCAAGTCTATCCCAGCAGAACCCGCGCTGGAACTGGGGCTCGATACGTCGCGCCCTATTATGTACGTTTTGCCTTATAACTCTAAGGCAGACCTGCTAACGCTCCGTGCCCAGTGTCTGGCGCATGATTTACCCGATCCGCTTGAACCACTGGAAGTTGACGGCACTTTGCTGCCGCGCTACGTGTTCATTCACGGCGGGCCGCGCGTGTTTACCTATTACACACCGAAAGAAGAGTCCATCAAGCTGTTCCACGACTATCTCGACCTGCACCGCAGCAATCCTGACCTGGATGTGCAGATGGTGCCGGTATCGGTGATGTTTGGTCGCCGTCCGGGCCGCGAAAAAGGCGAAGAGAACCCGCCGCTGCGCATGCTTAACGGCATCCAGAAGTTCTTCGCGGTCTCCTGGCTGGGACGCGACAGCTTTGTGCGCTTCTCCCCTTCCGTCTCCCTTCGCCGAATGGCGGACGAGCACGGCACTGACAAGATCATCGCGCAAAAACTGGCGCGCGTGGCGCGTATGCACTTTGCCCGTCAGCGCCTGGCGGCCGTAGGGCCACGTCTTCCGGCGCGTCAGGACCTGTTCAACAAGCTGCTGGCCTCCAAAGCGATCGCCCGCGCCGTTGAAGACGAAGCGCGCAGCAAGAAAATTTCCCATGAGAAAGCCCAGCAGAACGCCATTGCGCTGATGGAAGAGATCGCAGCGAACTTCTCCTACGAGATGATTCGCCTGTCCGATCGTATTCTCGGCTTTACCTGGAACCGCCTGTATCAGGGCATCAACGTGCATAACGCTGAGCGTGTACGTCAGCTGGCGCACGATGGTCATGAGATTGTCTATGTCCCCTGCCACCGCAGCCACATGGACTACCTGCTTCTCTCCTACGTGCTCTATCACCAGGGACTGGTACCGCCGCACATTGCCGCCGGTATTAACCTGAACTTCTGGCCAGCAGGCCCGATTTTCCGCCGCCTGGGCGCGTTCTTTATTCGTCGTACCTTCAAGGGCAACAAGCTCTACTCCACCGTGTTCCGCGAGTATCTGGGCGAGCTGTTCAGCCGCGGCTACTCCGTAGAGTACTTCGTTGAGGGCGGGCGCTCCCGTACCGGTCGTCTGCTCGATCCGAAGACCGGCACGCTGTCGATGACCATTCAGGCGATGCTGCGCGGCGGTACGCGTCCAATCACGCTTGTGCCAATTTACATTGGCTATGAGCACGTGATGGAAGTGGGCACGTACGCGAAAGAGCTGCGCGGCGCGACCAAAGAGAAAGAGAGCCTGCCGCAGATGCTGCGCGGCCTGAGCAAGTTACGCAACCTGGGTCAGGGCTACGTAAACTTTGGCGAGCCGATGCCGCTGATGACGTATCTGAACCATCATGTTCCGGATTGGCGCGAGTCTATCGATCCTATCGAAGCGGTGCGTCCGGCCTGGCTGACGCCAACGGTGAACGGTATCGCGTCCGAGCTGATGGTGCGCATTAACAACGCCGGTGCGGCCAATGCGATGAACCTGTGCTGTACGGCGCTGCTGGCTTCACGTCAGCGTTCCCTGACCCGTGAACAGCTCACGGAGCAGCTGGACTGCTATCTGGACATGATGCGCAACGTGCCATACTCGGTTGATTCGACAGCTCCTTCTGCTACCGCCAGCGAGCTTATCGATCACGCGCTGCAGATGAACAAGTTCGAAGTCGAAAAAGATACGATCGGCGATATCATCATTCTGCCGCGCGAGCAGGCTGTACTGATGACGTACTACCGCAACAACATCGCTCATATGCTGATGCTTCCATCGCTCATGGCGGCCATTATCACCCAGCATCGCCGTATTTCACGTCAGGAGCTGTTGCGCCACGTTGAGACGCTCTACCCGATGCTTAAAGCGGAGCTATTCCTGCGCTGGAGCAAGGAAGAGCTGGCCGTTGAGCTGGATAAACTGACGGAAGAGCTGCGCCGTCAGGGGCTGATCACCGTTGCGAACGACGAGCTGCACATCAATCCGTCACGCTCCCGTACCCTGCAACTGCTGGCGGCCGGTGCGCGCGAAACGCTGCAGCGCTACGCCATTACGTTCTGGCTGCTGAGCGCGAACCCGTCCATCAACCGCGGCACGCTGGAGAAAGAGAGCCGGACGCTGGCGCAGCGCCTGTCCGTTCTGCACGGCATTAACGCCCCGGAATTCTTCGACAAGGCGGTATTCAGCTCGCTGGTGCTGACGCTGCGTGACGAAGGCTTCATCAGCGATACGGGCGATGCCGAGCCGGAAGAGACGCTGAAGGTTTACCAGATGCTGGCTGAACTGATTACGTCGGATGTGCGCTTGACGATTGAGAGCGCGACGCAGGGCGAGTAACACAATGCCGGGTTATGACCCGGCCTGATGCCCTGGATAATAAAAAAGGCCCGGTAAGCGCTAACGCTACCGGGCCTTAGTTTTGAGCCTTGTTAAATCACCGCATTCAGCTCAGCAGCGTAAAGGCAATCATCCCGACAATGGCCCCGGTGGTGCCGAGGATGGTTTCCATCAGCGTCCAGGTTTTCAGCGTTTGCGCTTCGGTGGCGCCAGTAAACTTGCCGAACAGCCAGAAGCCAGCGTCGTTAACGTGCGAGACGACAATCGAACCGCCCGCGATGCAGATAGACAGCGCGGCCATCTGGGCACCGGAGTAGTTCAGCTGTTCAATCACCGGCATCACCAGACCCACGGCGGTTAAGCACGCCACGGTGGCGGAACCCTGAATGATACGCACCGCCGCAGCCAGCACGAAGCAGGTTACCGCAATCGGCAGGCCCATTCCGGTCAGTGCTTCACCCAGAGCCGGGCCCACGCCGGAATCCACCAGCACCTGCTTGAACACGCCGCCGGCACCGATCACCAGCAGGATAATACCCGCAGGCTGCAGCGCCGCACCACAGATCTCCATCACGCGGTCTTTTGGCATGCCCTGGCGCATCGCCAGGCCGTAAATCGCCACCAGACACGCCACCAGAATCGCCGTGAACGGGTGACCAATGAACTCAAACCATTCGTACGCGGCAGAACCGACCGGCACAAAGCGCGCGGCGATGGTTTTCAGGCCCACCAGCACCAGCGGGAGCAGGATCAAAGAAAGACTAAAGCCGAATGACGGCATTTTGCCTTCGCCCAGGTGCGGCTCGGTGATGTCGTCCGGGATGTGCAGCTCAACGTAACGGCTGATGAAATTGCCCCACAGCGGACCGGCGATAATCATCCCCGGGATGGCCGCACACAGGCCAATCAGGATCATCCAGCCAAAATCGGCGTGCATCTGGGAGGCCAGCAGCATCGGCGCCGGCCCTGGCAGCAGAAACGCCGCAGCCGCCGCCACGCCCGCAAACAGCGGAATGACCAGCTTGACGAGGTTAGTGCCGGTATGGCGCGCCATGGAGAAGGCGACGCTGATGAGCAGCACCACCGCCACTTCGAAGAACAGCGGCAGTGCGCAAATCAGACCGGCCAGGCCAATCGCGTAGTGCGCGCGGCTGTGCCCGAAGGATTTGAGCATTTTGACAGCAATCTGGTCGACCGCGCCCGTCTCATGCAGAATCTTGCCAAACATCGCGCCCAGCGCGACCACAATCGCCAGGAAGCCCAGCGTGCCTCCCATCCCTTTTTCCATCGTCGCGGCGATCTTGTCGAGCGGCATACCGGAAAAGAGACCTGCACCAATAGAAACCACCATCAAAGCAACGAAGGCGTGCATACGCGCCTTCATCACTAAAAACAGCAGCAGCAATACCGAACCCACTGCTGTCAAAACTAGCGTTAATGTACTCAAAACTTACTGCCTTTTGTTAATGACCTCGATGGTGCTGGCTACAACACCTTCCAGCGGCTGATCGATATCAACCACTAAGACGTCTTTTTCATCTTCACCCGGCTCCTGAAGCGCTTCGAACTGCGTCACCAGCATCTGGGTTTTAAAGAAGTGGCCTTTACGCGCTTTCAGACGGCTTTCAATCACCCCGAAATCGCCTTTCAGGTAGATGAACGAGAGGTTCGGATTGCCGTCGCGCAGCAGGTCGCGGTAGGTTTTTTTCAGCGCGGAGCAGACGATCAGGGAAACTTTGTTGGTGCGCTGCATCGCGAACGCGGCGTCATTCAGCGCCTGCAACCACGGTTTGCGGTCGTCATCGTTCAGCGGTTCGCCGGAAGCCATTTTCATGATGTTGCTGCGCGGATGGAGGAAGTCACCATCAAGAAACGCAGCCTGAAGTTGATGCGCCACTTCGCTCGCCACGGCAGATTTACCGCTACCGGACACGCCCATCAGGACGTAAACGTGGTGATCGTGATTAGTCGTGCTCAAAGGGTGTCCCTCAGTCAATTGTTACGGGTAACAGTTATCGGTAACATTGTCCTGCTGGGGCAAAAGAGAAGCAATATCCAAACGTGCGCGAAGTGAATAAGTGTGAGCTACTTCAAATTTGTCAGTTCAAATAGATCCACCCGGTGACAAGGTGAAACCTAAATCTAACATTTTAGGGGTAACCGTCTCTCCACGAATGCGCGCCAGCAGGCGTTCTGCACCAATGCGGCCCATGCGTTCACGCGGTGTCAGAACGCTCGCCAGACGCGGCTCCATCACCTGACCAATATCGTGGCCGTGGAAGCCGGCAATCGCCATATCCTCAGGGATCTTCAACCCCAGACGCTGGCATTCGAACGCTGCACCGACCGCAAGGTCATCGTTGGTACAGAAAATACCGTCCAGTTGCGGATACTCGCGTCGTGCCTGACGCATCAGCTCAATACCCGAGGTGTAAGATGAGGACTGCTCCACCATCACGCTGTACGGGGTTAAATTTGCGTCGAGCATCGCCTGCTCGTATCCCTTCTGTTTGATGATAGTACGTTCATCAAGACGCGCACCCAAGTAGGCAATATGACGATGACCGCGGGCGATGATCGCCGCTGTCATCTGACGAGCCGCTTCAAAGTTATCGAACCCAACGGCGATGTCGAGGCATGGCGACTGGCTGTCCATGAGCTCCACCACCGGAATACCGGCGACTTCAATCATTTTGAGCGTGCGGGCAGTGTGGGTACGCTCGGTTAAAATCAGGCCGTCAATGTTCCAGGAAAGCATCGATTCAAGACGTTCCTCTTCCAGTTCCGGCTTGTACCCATAGTGAGCGAGCATGGTCTGGTAGCCAAACGCATCGGTGACGCTTTCAATGCCGCGCAGAACTTCAGCGAAAACCTGGTTGGTCAGGGAAGGAAGCAGAACGCCCACCGCACGGCTGGTCGCATTGGAGAGAATATCGGGGGCGCGGTTGGGGATATAACCCAGTTCATCAAGGGCGGCGGCAATCTTGCCACGCAACGCCACGGAAACCTGTTCCGGGTTACGTAAAAAACGGCTGACCGTCATTTTGGTCACACCGACGCGATCGGCGACATCCTGAAGTACGGGGCGTTTCTTTTTCATCGTCCTGAGAAATCTTGAAGTGAGAGATTTGCTCAGTTTATCACGGACAAAGCTCAACCTTCCCCGTTTAAAAGGGAAGGTTGAGAAATTATTTAGACCGGAGGCAGGTCAAACAGCAGGATTTCGCTTTCGCTGTCGGCGTGCACGGAGAGCGCCTGCTCATCCCAGACGGCCATACCATCGGCGGTGGTGGCTTTGGTGCCGTTGATAGACACTTCCCCTTTCACCACCTGGATCCAGACGCGGCGGTTGGCGGCAATCTGGTGCACGGACTGCTCGTCTTTCGCCAGCGCCCAGCGGTACAGCTCCATATCCTGATGCACTTTCAGGGAACCTTCACGCGCGTCCGGGGACAGCACCAGCTGTTTGCCCTGTTTCGCGTCGAAGCGGCGCTGCTCGTAGCGTGGCGTGATGCCGGTCTCTTCTGGAATGATCCAGATTTGATACAGGTGCAGTTTTTCCGTTTTGCTCGGGTTGTACTCAGAGTGACGCACCCCGGTACCCGCGCTCATAATCTGGAACTCGCCCGCCGGCACCTGCTCTTTGTTGCCCATGCTGTCCTGGTGCTCAACCGCCCCTTCCAGCACATAAGTCAGGATTTCCATGTCTTTGTGCGGGTGGGTACCGAAGCCCTGGCCTGCATCAATCACGTCGTCGTTAATCACGCGCAGCGCGGAGAAGCCCATGAAGTTCGGGTCGTAGTAGTCGGCAAACGAGAATGAATGCCATGAGTCCAGCCAGCCATGATTTGCGTGACCGCGTTCGTTTGCTTTGCGTAAGTAGATCATTGTTTTCACCCTCAGTTCGTTTCGATGGAGTAAGTGTGGACTCAAACGGTCGGGGATCATAGAGGGTGAAAATTGACTCCTCTGTTCAAAAATTATGAACAAGCCCAGAGGAGCCTTTTTTGCTTATTTCGCAAGGGTTACCGTAGCAGGAGAAGCCTGCTCGAAGGCCCTCTCAAGGATTTCAAGGTTGGTCAGAACGTCAGATTCCTTGACGTAATTCGGCGCGCCGCTGGTGAGGGTTTCATACAGTGCATCGTAGACGCGGCCATAGTCGCCGGTTTCCGGTTTCAGCTCTTCTTTGACCGTTACGCCCTCATCGTTCACGTACTCCAGCACGCCTACGGAATCGTCCGCTGCAAAGCCCGGTTCGCCCGGCATGATGTTGGCCTTCAGGCTGGTCTCCTGCTGGTCAATGCCGTACTTAATGAACGAGCCTTTGGTGCCATGAACGATAAATTTCGGGTAATCGATTTTCACCAGGTGACTGGTTTTAACGATAGCCTTAAGGTCGCCGTAGAACAGCTGGGCCTCGAAGGTATCGTCCGGGTTGGCTTTGTTGCGCAGGCTGCGAATGTCATACGCTACGTGGTCCGGGCGGCCAAACAGGGAGATGATCTGGTCCATGGTGTGTACGCCCAGACCATAGAACGAGCCGTCCTGCGGCAGGCCGGGCTGGGTTTCCGCCACCGGGCGGTAGTAATCGAAGTGGCTTTCGATTTCCACAATGTCGCCAAGCTTGCCGCTCTCAATCGCCTTTTTCGCCGTCAGAAAACAGCTGTCAAAGCGACGGTTCTGATACGGGGTAACGGTTAGTCCTTTGCTTTTCGCCAGCGTAAACAGAGCTTTCGCTTCGGCAATGGTCGGGGTGAACGGCTTTTCCACCAGCACGTTCTTGCCCGCTTCGAGCGCGCGTTTCGCATAATCAAAATGGCTGTCGGCGTGGGTGCAGACAACCACCAGCTTTACCTGCGGGTCATTCAATACTTCATCGAGATCGCTGGTGAAGTGAATGTGGGAGTACTGCGGGGATTGCTCTTCCGGCTTCGCGCGGCGGCGGTAGATATGGGCCACATGCCAGGTGTCTTTACGGTGGAGGACATACGGAAGGTGGTAACGCGTGGTGCTTTTGCCAAATCCAATAAATGCGCAATGTAGTGTCATGGCTCAGTCCTTTTGGAAGGTTACTGAGTCTAACCATAACAAAAAAAAAGCCAGCGAGAAGCTGGCTAAAGTAATACTGGAAGCAATGTGAGCAATGTCGTGCTTTCAGGTTCCCGTAGGGGTCCTCCTGAATGCAAAGCAATAATAATCATTCTCATTCGCACTTGTCCAATACTTTTTGCAAAAAATAGCGGTTGACTCAAATTTTAAAGTCATTGATGTTGGAGGGGACTTTTAACCGACTGAGGAACAAGGAATGAGTGAGATAGTGATACGCCACGCTGAACCGAGAGATTACGATGCCATTCGTCAGATCCACGCCCAGCCGGAGGTGTACCACAACACGCTACAGGTTCCTCATCCCTCAGAGCAGATGTGGCATGACCGGCTAACCGATCAGCCCGGCATTAAACAGCTGGTGGCTTGTATCGACGGGACCGTCGCCGGGCACCTGTGCATTGCCGTCGCACAACGCCCGCGTCGCAGCCACGTTGCCGATTTCGGTATTTGTGTGGGTGCGCAATGGCAAAATCGGGGCGTTGCCAGCGCGCTGATGCGAACCATGATTGATATGTGCGACAACTGGCTGCGCGTCGATCGCATTGAGTTAACGGTATTTGTTGATAACGAACCGGCAATCGCGGTGTACAAAAAGCACGGGTTCGTAATTGAAGGCACCGGCAAGCGCTACGCCCTGCGCAACGGCGAATATGTGGACGCGTACTTCATGGCGAGAATGAAGTGACACACTCCCCTCTCCCCTATGGGGAGAGGGTTAGAGTGAGGGGAATAATCAATACCCCGCCGTCAAATCATCCACCGAACGCGGATCCGACGCGCCAAACAGCGCGCCGTCTGGCCCCACCATAATGCTCTGGGTGCTGCCCATCGCCTCTTTCACAGCCACCTTCTGTCCGCGCTGCTCCAGCAGCTTGATGGTGTCCGGGCTAAAGCCCTTCTCCACGCGCAGCTCGTCCGGCAGCCACTGATGATGGAAACGCGGCGCATTGGTCGCCTCGGCGACGTTCATGCCAAAGTCGATGCTGTTCACCACCATCTGTAGCACGGTAGTTATGATGCGGCTCCCGCCAGGGCTGCCGGTCACCAGCCAGGTTTTCCCGTCTTTCACCACGATGGTTGGCGACATGGACGACAGCGGACGCTTCTTCGGCCCCACCGCATTCGCATCGCCGCCGATCAGCCCGTAGACGTTTGGCACGCCCGGCTTGGCGGAGAAGTCATCCATCTCGTTGTTCAGCAGAATGCCGCTGTTGCCCGCCACAATCCCGGTGCCAAAGGTGGTGTTGAGCGTATAGGTTACCGCCACCGCATTGCCGTCTTTATCCACCACCGAGAAGTGGGTCGTCTGGTTGCTTTCATACGGCGCCAGCTTGCCGGGGCGGATCTCGCTCGACGGCTTAGCCTTGTTGATGTCGATCTGATCGGCAATGGATTTTGCATACGCCTTGTTGGTCAGCGCCTGCCACGGCACCTTCACGAAGTCCGGATCACCGAGGTATTCCGAGCGGTCGGCATAGGCGCGTTTTTCCGCCTCCGCCATCACCTGCATGGCATCCGCGCTGCCGAAGCCGAACTTGTGCATATCAAAGTTTTCAAGAATATTGAGGATCTGCACGATGTGAATGCCCCCGGAGGACGGCGGCGGCATGGAGAAGACCTCGTAGCCGCGGTAGGTGCCGCTAATCGGCTCGCGCTCGACCGCCCTGTATTCCGCCAGGTCAGCTTTGGTGATAAGCCCGCCGTTCTTCTGCATCTCTTCCGCAATCTGGTCGGCAATCGCCCCTTTGTAGAACGCGTCCGGGCCGTGCTCCGCAATCAGCTCCAGGCTTTTGGCGAGGTTCTTCTGCACCAGCTTATCGCCCTTCTTCAGCGGTTCACCGTCTTTCCAGAAGATCGCCTTGCTGTTTTCGTGATTGGGAATGACTTCACTGCCGTAGGTCTTGAGGTCGTCCGCCAGGGCGTCATTGACCACAAAACCCTCCCGCGCCAGCCTGATGGCAGGCTGCACCACCTTGTTCAGCGGCATCGTGCCGTATTTTTCCAGCGCCAGCGAGAAGCCCGCAACGGTGCCCGGCGTGCCGGAGGCGAGGTGCGAGGTCAGGGATTTTTTGCTGTCCGGGTTACCCTGGTCGTCGAGGAACATATCGCGGGACGCCTGAGAAGGCGCCATTTCTCGGAAGTCGATGGCCGTGGTTTTGCCGTCTTTAGTGCGCAGCATCATAAAGCCGCCGCCGCCCAGATTCCCCGCCTGCGGATGCGTTACCGCCAGCGCGTACCCGACCGCGACCGCCGCATCCACCGCGTTACCGCCCTGCTTGAGAATATCGACGCCCACTTGGGTCGCCAGCGCGTCAACCGAGGCCACCATGCCGTGCGTGGCCCGCACGGGGTGAAAAACATCCTCTTCCACGCCGTAAGAGACGGGAGGAGCGGCGGGCGGGTTGGCCGCCACGGTAAATGTGCCGCCTGCCATCAGCGCGGCGATGGCGACCCAGCGCAAGAAGGTTGGTTTCATCATTATTGTTCTCCAGGTGAAGGGATCCATATTCCCCGCTTAAGCCTGGTTCACAACTCCTAAAAAATCATCGTCATGGTGAAATCAGGGTAAACTTAAGAGAGGCCTCAAGAGGAGGAAATGACAATGAAACGCTTGATGATTATTGCGGCGCTGATCCCGTTTGCCGCGCTCGCACAGCCACTCAACACCATGAATAACCCGAACCAGCAGGGTTACGTTATCCCGAGCCAGCAGCGCATGCAGACCGAGATGATGAGCCAGCAACAGCAGCAGAAAGGGATGCTCAATCAGCAGCTGAGAACACAGACCCAGATGCAGCAGCAGAGCCTGCAAAACCAGATGAACGCCAACACACAGCGCGTGCAGCAGGGACAGGTGCGCGAGCAGCCGCTGCCAAATAAAAACGGCGGGATGTTAGGGGGCGGGATGTCGCAAAGCAGCGGTCAGCAGCATATGCTGCCGACCCAGCAGAACGGCAGTATGCTCAATAAATAAATTTCGGGCCGATCTGGTCAATCGCATCGGTACAGATACTGTCCACGCCCCAGCGCAGCAGCTCGGCTGCGCGCTGGGGTTTGTTAACGGTGTAGACCAGAATATGCAGACCCGCGTCTTTCAGCATTTTCACCCGCGCCTCATCCAGCAGCTTGTGGTTCAGATGGATAGAGACGCAGCCTAAGCGGCCCGTCAGTTCACGCCAGTCCTCACGCCACTCGTCCAGCAGCAGCCCGCGCGGCAGCTCAGGTACAGCTGCCTGTGCGGCCTCCAGCGCGTCGATGTCAAACGACGACAGCAGCGGCGCGGTCATGCCTTCCCACAGCTCGCGCGCGGCAAGGGCAATCACTTTGCCCGTCAGCGGCCCGGTGCCGGTGGTCGGTTTGATTTCGATGTTCGCCATCATGCCGTGCTGGCGACAGCGATCGGCCACTTCCGCCAGCAGGGGCAGCGGTTCGCCTTTGAACTCGCCGCTATACCAGCTACCGGCGTCCACCTTCAGCAGATCGCGCCACGGCAGTTCACCCGCCACGCCCCAACCGTTGCTGGTGCGTTCAAGATTGTCGTCATGCAGCAGGAAAATTTCGCCGTCCTTCGACAGCTTGGCGTCGAACTCGATCATCGTGTGGCCGTAGCGCGCACCGACATCGATCGCCGCCAGGGTGTTTTCCGGGGCCAGCTTACCGCCGCCACGGTGGGCGACGATGTGGGGGTAAGGCCAGTTGCTCATACTCGTTGTCCTGTTTCACCGTCAAAAAGGTGCAGATGGTTTTCCGGCAGGTGGAGCCACAGCGTGCTGCCCGCTTTCGGGCGCTCCTGATGCGCCAGGCGCACCACCATTTTTTGCTCGCCCCAGCGCCCGTGCGCCAGGTTATCTGCACCCAACATCTCCAGCGTGTCCATCACCAGCGGCACGCCGCCGTCCGCCTGAGAGGTTAAACCAATATGCTCGGGGCGGATACCGAGCGTCATCTTACGCCCGGCGTAGCCACGATAGTACCAGTTGATCGGCAACGCCATCCCGCTTTCCAGTTCAAAGTGGGTGCCCGCGTTGCTGATGCGCCCTTCCAGCAGGTTCATCGCCGGGCTGCCGATAAAGCTCGCCACAAAGCGGGTGGCCGGTTTTTCGTACACTTCCACCGGGGTGCCAATCTGCTCGGCAACGCCTTTGTTCATCACCATAACGCGCTGGGCGAGAGTCATGGCTTCGACCTGATCGTGGGTCACGTACAGAGACGTTGTTTTAAGACGACGGTGCAGCTGCTGCAGCTCAAGGCGCATCTGCACGCGCAGCTTGGCGTCGAGGTTAGACAGCGGCTCGTCGAACAGGAATACCGCCGGGTCACGCACGATGGCGCGCCCCATCGCCACGCGCTGGCGCTGGCCGCCGGAGAGCTCGCGCGGGCGGCGCTTCAGCAGGCCGTCCAGCTCAAGAATGCGCGCGGCCTCTTTCACGCGCTCCTCGATATGGCCTTTACCCATGCCGCGGATTTTCAGCCCCCAGGCCATGTTCTCTTCCACGCTCATGTGCGGATAGAGGGCGTAGTTCTGGAACACCATCGCGATGCCCCTGTCTTTCGGCTCCATCTCGGTGACGCGCTGGCGGTCAATCCAGATGTCCCCCGAGGTCACGCGCTCCAGCCCCGCCACCATGCGCAGCAGCGTGGACTTCCCGCAGCCGGACGGGCCGACCATCACGATAAATTCACCGTCCGCCACGTCGAGCGTCAGCGGCTGAATGACCTGGGTTTTACCGTCCCAGCTTTTGGTAACTGCCTGAAGTTTTAAACCTGCCATCTTATTTCTCGCTATCGACCAGGCCGCGGACAAACGCGCGCTGCATGGCTAAAACAATGACTACGGGTGGGATTAGGGTGAGCAGCATCGCCGCCATCACCTGGTTCCAGAGGGTGGTGCCTTCACCGGTGGCAATCATGCCTTTGATGCCCGCCACGGCGGTGCCGAGGTTGACGTCCTGAATAATCAGCAGCGGCCACAGGTACTGGTTCCAGCCGTAGATAAAGGTGATCACAAACAGCGCCGCAAGGTTGGTTTTCGACAGCGGCAGCACGATGTCGCGGAAGAAGCGCATCGGGGAGGCACCGTCGATGCGCGCGGCCTCAATCAGCTCGT
Organism: Enterobacter sp. 22499; assembly: GCF_052044815.1. Taxonomy (NCBI): domain Bacteria; kingdom Pseudomonadati; phylum Pseudomonadota; class Gammaproteobacteria; order Enterobacterales; family Enterobacteriaceae; genus Enterobacter; species Enterobacter sp. 22499. Next base: position 79,585 of record NZ_JBQENR010000010.1, read on the forward strand.
CCGGCAGGGTCATAAAGAACTGGCGGAACAGGAAGGTGGCGGTCGCCGAGGCCATCAGCGGCAGGGTTAAGCCCGCGTAGCTGTCCAGCATCTTCAGGTTGGCAATCACCTCCACCGTCGGGAAGATACGCACCTCCACCGGCAGCATCAGGGTGATGAAAATCATCCAGAAGAACAGGTTACGCAGCGGAAAGCGAAACCAGACGATGGCGAAGGCCGAGAGCATCGACACCGTGATTTTGCCCACCGTAATGCCGAACGCCATGATGAAGCTGTTGAGCATCATCAGCCAGAACGGCGCGCTGTTGGCGCCCACGCCCTGGGTCCAGATGGTTTTCATGTTCTCGAAAAGATGCCCGCCCGGGATCAGCGTCATCGGCGTGTCGAACACCGCTTTGGTGTCCAGCGTGGCGGCGACAAAGGCCACGTACAGCGGGAACAGGATGACGATAATCCCTAAAATCAGCATGGTATGGCTGAAAATCGTCAGCCCTCGACGGTTCTCAATCATTGGTAGCGCACCTTACTTTCAACATAGCGGAACTGCACCACCGTGAGGATGATGACGAGGAACATCAGCACGACGGACTGGGCGGCAGAAGCAGAGAGATCCAGCCCCGCAAAACCTTCGCGGTAGATCTTGTAAATCAGCGTGGTGGTCGCCTGGACCGGGCCGCCCGCGGTGGCGGCGTCGATCACCGGGAAGGTGTCGAAAAAGGCGTAGACGAGGTTAACCACCAGCAGGAAGAAGCTCACCGGGGCAATCAGCGGCAGGGACAGCCTGAAGAAGCGCCGAATCGGCCCTGCGCCGTCAATTGCCGCGGCCTCCACCAGCGAGCGCGGAATGGACTGCAGCGCGGCAAAGAAGAACAGGAAGTTATAGCTGATCTGCTTCCACACCGAGGCGAACACCACCAGGAACATCGCCTGACCGCTGTTCTGGGCGTGGTTCCAGTCGTAGCCGAACTCTGCCAGGAAGTGAGTAATCAGCCCGCGACCGGGGTTAAACAGGAAGATCCACAGCACAGCGGCGACGGCGGGGGCCACGGCGTAAGGCAGCAGCATCAGGGTCTGATACAGGCGGCTGCCACGCACCACGTAGTCCACCAGTGCGGCGAAAAACAGCGAGGCAACAAGACCGCTGACGGTGACCAGCGCGCTGAATTTCATCGTCGTCCAGAAGGAGTCCAGGTAGTAGCTGTCATGGAATAGCGCGGTAAAGTTGTCCAGCCCGACGAACTGGCTGGAGAGCCCGAACGGATCGACGCTTTGTACCGAGTACCACAGCGCTTCGCCCGCAGGCCAGATAAAGAAGATAACGGTGATGACCAGCTGAGGCGCGACCAACAGGTACGGCAGCCAGCGGGAGCGAAACACCGGACGGGATGAGGACATGGAGATTGGGTTCCTGAACAATGCCGGGTGGCGGCTGCGCCTTACCCGGCCTGGATGGGGCACGTCGTAGGCCCGGTAAGCGCAGCGCCACCGGGCGAATCACAGATTACGATTTCGTCGACTGCTCAAAGCGGCGCAGCAGCTGATTCCCGCGCTCTACCGCAGCGTCCAGCGCCTGCTGCGGGGTTTTCTTCCCGGTCCACACGCTTTCCAGCTCTTCATCCACGATGGTGCGGATCTGCGGCATGTTGCCCAGACGCAGGCCTTTAGTGAACGGCAACGGCGGCTTGTTCAGCATCTGACGCGTCGCGATGTCCGCGCCCGGGTTTTTGCTGTAGAAGCCCTGCTCGCGGGTCAGGTCGTACGCGGCTTTGGTGATCGGCAGGTAGCCGGTCTTCTGGTGCCACTCGGCGGCGTTTTCCGGCTTGGCCAGAAAATCGAGGAACTCGGCGACGCCTTTGTAGGTGCCCTTCTCTTTACCCTGCATCACCCACAGGCTCGCCCCGCCGATGATGGCGTTCTGCGGCGCGCCTTTTACGTCGGCGTCGTACGGCATCATGCCCACGCCGTAGTTAAATTTGGCGTAGTGACGAATATCCGCCAGCGAGCCGGACGAGGCGGTGGTAATGGCGCAGTCGCCGTTGTAGAACTTCTCGGTGGATTCGTCTTTACGCCCGAAGTAGCTGAAATCGCCCTTCTTGTTCAGTGCTTCCAGCAGCGCAATGTGCTTCACCTGCTCCGGCTTGTTGAACTCCAGTACCGCGTCGGTGCCGTCGAAGCCATTGTTTTTGGTGGCAACCGGCAGGCCGTGCCAGGCGCTGAAGTTTTCAATCTGGATCCAGCCCTGCCAGCCGCTGGCGTAGCCGCACTTCATCCCCGCCGCTTTCAGCTTCGCGGTGTATTCGGCCAGGTCCTGCCAGGTTTTTGGCGGCTGCTCCGGATCTAAACCGGCTTTTTTGAAGGCGTCTTTGTTGTAGTACAGCACTGGCGTGGAGCTGTTAAACGGCTGGGACAGCAGGTGACCGGTTTTGGAATCGGTGTAGTAACCCGCTACGGTCGGCACGAACTGGGATTCATCGAAGTTGATACCCGCCTCTTTGAACACTTCATACACCGGCTTGATAGCTTTCGAGGCCATCATGGTGGCGGTGCCCACTTCATACACCTGCAACAGCGCAGGCGCGTTGCCGGTACGGAAGGCGGCGATGCCCGCGCTCAGGCTCTGCTCGTAGTTACCTTTGTACACCGGCACAATTTTGTAATCCGGATGGGTGTCGTTGAAACGCTGCGCCAGGGAGTCAACCTCTTTACCCAACTCCCCTTCCATGGAATGCCAGAACGGAATGGTGGTCACAGCCATTGCGTTCGTCGCAAAAGCCAGACCCAGTGCCAGACCCAAAGCTGTGTGTCGTAACGATGTCATTGTCATCTCTCTTATTGTGCCGGATGCGCGATATCACGCGTTTTATGCTCGCGAGGTAACATGACATGCTCGAATGACAGAAAAATAACTGTTTGTTTACAGATAAGTGACAGTAAAAGGTCAGGGGGATGATGGTTGTGTGAAGGGAATTAGGTGCATGATTGGGTGCGGTCTGGTGCCCTCACCCCGGCCCTCTCCCTGTGTACAGTCCGGGGACATGGTAGACAGGTGTTCGGGGACATGGTGAACACTTTTTAACATCCTTTACCCATGGTGATCGACTTTTTCTTCAGGTCGATCACCCCCACTTTCGTGCTGTACCACCACACTTCATAGCAGCCGTCATCCTGCGTCTCCCTCAGCCCGACCCGTTCTCCCCTGAACGCCTTGCCTGCGCTCAGACTGACACCCTGTATGCTCAGCTTTCCGCTGACATCCACTTTCCTGACCTTCACCCCTTCATCGTACTCAGGTGGCGTTACGCTGCCGCTGTACTGCCGGGCAGACGGCTGATAACGCGAGGCCGGTACCGCCATATCCAGCGCCTCGTGCGGGCGTTCAAGGTTGTACACCGTGCGCCAGTGATCGAAAGCGCGTTGCAGCTCTCCGCTGTCCGCGAACCATTTTCCCTGCAGCACTTCCGCCTTCAGGCTGCGGTGAAAACGCTCCAGCTTGCCCTGCGTCTGCGGATGATAAGGCCGGGAGTGCCCCACCCGGATACCGTGGCGCATCAGCCACAGCTCCAGCGCCGTCCAGGTGCCGGTGGTGTCGCCCCACGGTGAGCCGTTGTCCATCGTCATCCTGTCCGGCAGGCCGTAGCGTTCAAACGCGCTGACCAGCTGCTGCTGCACGGTCTCGCGCCGTTCATCGGTACAGTGCGCCAGGCACAGGGAAAAACGGGAGTGGTCGTCCAGCAGGGTGAGCGGATGGCAGCGGCCACCGCCAAAGGGAAAGTGGCCCTTAAAATCCATCTGCCAGAGCCGGTTCGGCGCGTCATGTTCGAAGCGTCCCGTAGCCGGAACGCCCGGTGATGCGCCCGGCAGCAGACCGTGACGGGCCATCAGATTATGGACGGTGCTGAAGGCGGGCATACGGTGCCCCTGGTCTTCAAGCCAGCGCTTAATCTTGCGGGCGCCCCAGCGTTGATGACGGTCATGCGCCATGCGCAGCAGGGCCGTGATGTCGTCAGATGAGCGGTTCGGGGAATGATGAGGTGCGCGGGAGCGGTCCTGAAGACCGGAGGCACCTTCCTCAGCCCAGCGCTGAAGCCACTTGTAGCCGGTGGCAGGAGAAATGCCGAACTGACGGCAGAGGAAACGGATGTTCGCCCCGTCCTGCGAGGCGAACAGCACAAACTCGGTACGTAATGACATGGTATCTCTCGCATCCCAGGGCATAAG
>NZ_JBQENR010000011.1:0-82864 GCF_052044815.1 Enterobacter sp. 22499
GCATTAATCCGGTGGTTACAAGCAGTCTTCGGTGGAGCGGTAGTTCAGTCGGTTAGAATACCTGCCTGTCACGCAGGGGGTCGCGGGTTCGAGTCCCGTCCGTTCCGCCACTTATTAAGACATTAAGCCTGCCAGTAATGGCAGGCTTAATGGCAAAAAACTTTAGGGGCGTAGCTCAGTTGGTAGAGCACCGGTCTCCAAAACCGGGTGTCGCGAGTTCGAGTCTCTCCGCCCCTGCCATATAGAATCCTTTGCTTCGGCAAAGGATTTTTTTTTGCCTGAAACCCGATGAGATTTCAGCATTCTTAAATGCAGCCAGCGTCCCTGCTGGCCTCAGCATCAATCCATTACATTGATTTTTAATAGATCTTTTATTTGCGATTGCTTGTCGCTATTTTGCAACCAAATCGCATACAGCGGCCGCGAAAGGGTAGTGGAATCCACCACGGTATGCAGTCCAGGCTTGGTATCTGCCCAACGGACTGGTAACCAGGTGCAACCCTTCAGCAAGGGGAGTTGCTGACAGGCAATCTCGGCAGAACTGGTTGTTAACTGTGGAACATCATCAGGTGCGATCAATCCCGTCTCATGTTGCTGAAAATCAGGTCCCCACTCCAGCCGCAAATAGGTCAGGTCTGCTTTCATCTTTGAAGGTTCAGAAGCATAAAGAGCCAGACCGAACTGTCCAACAATCTGGCTGCTAAATTCGTCCATCTTGGGGGCTTCTGTAGTGATCAGCAGATCCAACTGACGCTCATGAAGTTGCTTAACCAGCGACTGACGTTGCGCAATTCTGGCTTCAAATTGTAAATGCCCATGGGAGTGATATAGCCGGGTAAGCCACTGACTGAGCATGCATTCCCACAGAGATGCGCTGGCACCTATCGAGAACTCGTTGTGCCTCGACGTATGCGCAACCTCTTTGCGCGCTGCCTGCCAGGTATTCATCAATGTCTCCGCATACGGAAGAAGTTTTTCACCGGCAGGCGTGAGGCGGATATTGTTGCGATGGCGGGTAAAAAGATTCACACCCAGTTGATTTTCCAGCTGTCGAATACGAAAACTGACTGCTGACTGCGTCAGGTAAAGGGCTTCTGCGGCTCGCCCGAAGTGACGCGTTCTACTCACTTCAAGGAAAGTTTTTAGCAATTCCGTATCCACATCTTTCTCCGCAAAATAATTTGTCGTTATGATTTAAATGTTTTGTTTTACACTCTGTCAAGCGTAACTAATACTCCGCGCCATAAATAGCTCGGCCAAAGAATTAGGAGCGTGTAGGATGGCGGAAAGCTTTACGACGACTAATCGTTTTTTCGACAATAAACATTATCCGCGCGGGTTCTCTCGTCACGGCGATTTCACCATCAAAGAGGCGCAGCTGCTTGAGCGTCATGGTTATGCCTTTAACGAGCTGGATCTGGGTAAACGTGAGCCTGCAACTGAAGATGAAAAACAGTTTGTCTCAGTGTGCCGTGGTGAGCGTGAGCCGCAGTCTGAAGCAGAACGTGTATGGATCAAGTACATGGCTCGCATTAAGCGTCCAAAACGTTTCCATACGCTGTCTGGCGGTAAACCGCAGATGGAAGGTGCAGAAGACTACACCGAGTCTGACGACTAATAAAAAAAGGGGCTACGGCCCCTTTTTTTATGCCAGTAACTTTTGCAGATGCAAAAGCAAACGATCGATCGCCCGATAGCTCAGCGCTTCCTGCAAGTGTTTCCTCGCAATATCAGTACAGCCCTCCACGTCCGCAATGGTTCTGGCTACTTTTAACAAGCGCTGCCACGCACGTATGGAAAGCCCAAAGCGCGTCAACGTCTCCTCCAGCCAAGCCGCATCTTCAACGTTAAGAGAACAAAACTGTCGGATCCCTGCATTATCCAGTCGTGCATTCAGCCTGTTTTGACGGGCATACTGTCTCGCCTGTGCCGCGATAACCCGCTCGCGAACATGCGCGGAGCTTTCACCCAGTTTATCCGTCTGCCTGAGCAGGCCCGCCGGCGGAAGGGGGATTTCCAGTGATAAATCGAAACGGTCGAGAAACGGGCCAGACAGCTTTCCCAGATAGCGCAGCGTCTGCTCTGGCGTACAGCGGTTATGGTTGCCCTGATAATGCCCCGTCGGACTGGGGTTCATCGCCGCCACGAGCTGAAAACGGGCGGGATAGCTTATTTTGGCTCGCGTGCGTGAAATATGTATCTCACCGGATTCAATGGGCTCCCTCAGTGCATCCAGCACGCGGCGCTCAAACTCAGGCAACTCATCGAGAAACAGAATGCCATTATGTGCCAGCGAGATCTCACCCGGCCCCGGAATAGACCCACCACCGACCATTGCCGTCAGTGACGCGCTATGATGCGGGGAACGAAAGGGACGTCGACGCCACTGTTTGTGCAACGACGTCGAACCGATCAGGCTATAGATGGCGGCGCTTTCCAGCGCTTCATGGTTATTAAGCGGCGGGAGCAACCCGCTTAGCCTGCTCGCCAGCATGGTTTTGCCTGTACCCGGCGGGCCAATCAGCAGGAGATTGTGCCCACCCGCTGCCGTAATCTCCAGCGCCCGTTTCCCTTGCTCCTGTCCCATGATCTCGCTGAGGTCTTCTGGCGCATCCGCTATAGCCTCGTCGCACTCTTCCGGCTCGGAAAGTTCATGGCGGCCTTCCAGCCAGGCGCACACTTCCTGAAGATGCCCGGCGATGAGACATCCCTTTTCTGCAATAAGACTCACTTCTGATGCGTTTTCATTGGCCACAACGATTTGCCGCCCTGCACGTATGGCTTCCAGCGCTCCCGATATCGCACCGGGAACGCCTCTCAGTGCGCCTGTGAGCGCGAGTTCACCCACGAACTCATACGAGCCTAGCCTGGTCGTATTAAGCTGCTCAGAAGCCGCGAGAAGCGCAATTGCGATAGGTAAATCGTATCGCCCACCCTCTTTGGGCAGGTCAGCGGGAGCAAGGTTGATGGTGATCTTCTTTGCGGGGAAGGTATAACCGCTGTTTATTATTGCGCTACGAACGCGGTCCCTGGCCTCTTTAACCGTGGTTTCAGGTAACCCGACAAGCGTGAGTCCGGGCAGCCCATTACTCAAATGAACCTCTACGGAAATAAGCGGAGCCTTTACCCCGAGAGCTGCTCGCGTATAAACAACTGACAGTGACATTTGTACTACCTCCTGGTCTGACTATGCCAGTGCCTGTTTTCTCTGTTTAGCGTCTTTTTACGTATTTACGCCGCCTGTTCAGAGATTTTCAGGGAGCATTGAAACCATTGCATCACCGTGGAAGCACACTCGTAAAATGTAAAAAGGCGCGCTTCAACGGTTAGATCTGCAATAAAAAAATGAAAAATATTCACTTCCAAATTTCCTCATATAAAACAATGCGTTCATAAAATTTGGTTCGCTTGCTAACCAAATCCTTCATAAATAAATCTTGTGTTTGATTTAAAAACTGTGATAACTCTTTAGGTATTCCTTCGAACAAGATGCAAAAAGAACTGAAAATGACAGCCCTTCTACGAGTGATTAGCCTGGTCGTGATTAGCGTGGTGGTGATTATTATCCCACCGTGCGGGGCTGCACTTGGACGAGGAAAGGCTTAGAAATCAAGCCTTAACGAACTAAGACCCCCGCACCGAAAGGTCCGGGGGTTTTTTTATGACTAAAAAACTTAAATGAGGAGCAGAGAATGACGACTAGCACAAAATTCTGTTTCTCCAGATTTATGACGGGGAACTAACTATGAATGGGGCACAATGGGTAGTACATGCGTTGCGCGCGCAGGGAGTCGAAACCGTATTCGGTTATCCGGGTGGCGCAATTATGCCGATTTACGATGCACTGTATGACGGCGGCGTGGAACACCTCTTGTGCCGACACGAGCAGGGCGCAGCGATGGCAGCCATTGGTTATGCCCGCGCGACAGGTAAAACCGGTGTGTGCATGGCGACCTCAGGTCCGGGTGCAACGAACCTGATCACCGGCCTGGCTGACGCGCTGCTCGATTCCGTTCCTGTCGTGGCGATTACCGGTCAGGTGGCCTCTCCGTTCATCGGCACCGATGCCTTCCAGGAAGTAGACGTCCTCGGCTTATCGCTGGCCTGCACCAAGCACAGCTTCCTCGTTCAGTCCCTCGAAGAGCTACCGCGCGTGATGGCCGAAGCGTTCGAGGTTGCCAGTTCTGGCCGTCCTGGCCCGGTTCTGGTGGATATCCCGAAAGATATCCAGGTTGCACCTGGCGATCTGGAGCCGCATTTCTCCACCGTGAAAAGCGACGATGCGTTTCCGCATGCAGAGGTTGAAGAGGCGCGTCAGATGATGGCGCAGGCGAAGCAGCCGATGCTGTACGTCGGCGGCGGGGTGGGGATGGCGCAGGCTGTTCCGGCGCTTCGCGCGTTCCTTGCAACCACGCAAATGCCCGCCACCTGCACTCTGAAAGGTCTGGGTGCGGTAGACGCGGACTACCCGTACTACCTCGGCATGCTGGGAATGCACGGCACTAAAGCGGCAAACCTGGCGGTGCAGGAGTGCGACTTGCTTATCGTCGCAGGCGCCCGTTTCGATGACCGCGTCACCGGCAAGCTGAATACCTTCGCGCCGAATGCCAAAGTGATCCATATGGATATCGACCCGGCGGAGATGAACAAACTGCGTCAGGCGCACGTGGCGTTGCAGGGCGATCTTAACGCGCTGTTACCGGCGCTGGAGCAGCCGCTGGATATCAACGCATGGCGTCAGCACACCGCAGACATGCGCGCTGAGCATGCCTGGCGTTACGATCACCCAGGCGATGCCATCTATGCGCCGCTGCTGTTGAAGCAGTTGTCCGACCGTAAACCCGCCGACAGCGTGGTGACGACGGATGTGGGCCAGCATCAGATGTGGTCAGCCCAGCACATGACCTACACCCGCCCGGAGAACTTCATCACCTCCAGCGGCTTAGGCACGATGGGCTTTGGCCTGCCGGCAGCCGTTGGCGCACAGGTGGCCCGCCCGAACGATACCGTGATCTGTATCTCCGGTGACGGCTCCTTCATGATGAACGTTCAGGAGCTCGGCACCGTGAAGCGCAAGCAGTTACCGCTGAAGATCGTGTTGCTCGATAACCAGCGTTTAGGGATGGTTCGCCAGTGGCAGCAGCTGTTCTTCCAGGAGCGTTACAGCGAAACAACCCTGACCGATAACCCCGATTTCCTCACCCTGGCCAGCGCCTTCGGCATTCCTGGCCAGCACATCACCCGTAAAGACCAGGTTGAAGCGGCACTCGACACCATGCTGTCAAGCGAAGGGCCATACCTGCTTCATGTCTCAATCGACGAGCTTGAGAACGTCTGGCCGTTGGTACCGCCCGGTGCCAGTAACTCACAAATGCTGGAGAAATTATCATGATGCAACATCAGGTCGCCGTGCAGGCTCGCTTCAACCCGGAAACGTTAGAACGCGTATTGCGCGTGGTTCGCCACCGTGGCTTTCAGATTTGCTCTATGAATATGGAAACGGCCACCGATGCCCAGAACATCAGTATCGAATTAACCGTTGCCAGCCCGCGGTCGGTCGACTTACTGTTTAGTCAGTTATCAAAGCTGGTAGACGTTGCCCATGTTGCCATCTGCCAGAGCACAACCACATCACAACAAATCCGCGCTTGAGCGCGACAGGACGAAAAAAATGACGACAAAAAAAGCTGATTACATTTGGTTCAACGGTGAGATGGTTCGCTGGGAGGACGCGAAGGTCCACGTGATGTCCCACGCGCTGCATTACGGTACCTCCGTGTTTGAAGGCATCCGTTGCTACGATTCTCACAAAGGGCCAGTGGTGTTCCGCCATCGCGAACACATGCAGCGTCTGCATGACTCAGCCAAAATTTATCGTTTCCCGGTCTCTCAAAGCGTTGATGAGCTGATGGAAGCCTGCCGCGAAGTGATTCGCCAGAACAAACTGACCAGCGCCTATATTCGTCCGCTGGTCTTCGTGGGTGACGTGGGCATGGGCGTGAACCCGCCAGCCGGTTACAACACCGATGTGATCATTGCTGCGTTCCCGTGGGGCGCCTACCTGGGCGCAGAAGCACTGGATCAGGGGATCGACGCAATGGTTTCTTCCTGGAACCGCGTGGCGCCAAACACCATCCCGACTGCCGCAAAAGCGGGCGGTAACTACCTCTCCTCACTGCTGGTCGGCAGCGAAGCGCGCCGCCACGGCTATCAGGAAGGCATCGCCCTCGACGTGAACGGCTACATCTCAGAAGGCGCGGGCGAAAACCTGTTTGAAGTAAAAGACGGCATTCTGTTTACTCCGCCGTTCACCTCTTCCGCGCTGCCGGGCATCACCCGCGACGCGATCATCAAGCTGGCGAAAGATCTGGGTATCGAAGTGCGCGAGCAGGTGCTGTCCCGCGAATCCCTCTACCTGGCAGACGAAGTGTTCATGTCCGGTACCGCGGCTGAAATCACGCCGGTTCGCAGCGTCGACGGTATCCAGGTGGGCGAAGGCCGCTGTGGCCCGGTCACCAAGCGCATTCAGCAAGCGTTCTTTGGCCTCTTCACCGGCGAAACAGAAGACAAATACGGCTGGTTGGATCAGGTTAATCACTAAATATAAATGTGGGACGGCACGCACCGTCCCATTAAATAGTCAGACGGGAGTCAATAAAGCATGCCTAAGTATCGTTCAGCCACCACCACCCACGGCCGTAACATGGCGGGTGCCCGCGCATTGTGGCGCGCCACCGGAATGACCGACGCCGATTTCGGCAAGCCGATTATCGCCGTGGTGAACTCCTTCACCCAGTTTGTACCGGGCCACGTGCATCTGCGCGATCTCGGTAAGCTGGTTGCCGAGCAAATCGAAGCCTCCGGCGGCGTGGCGAAAGAGTTCAACACCATTGCGGTGGATGACGGTATCGCAATGGGCCACGGGGGAATGCTCTATTCGCTGCCGTCGCGCGAGCTGATCGCCGACTCGGTGGAGTATATGGTCAACGCCCACTGCGCCGATGCGATGGTCTGTATCTCCAACTGCGACAAAATCACCCCGGGGATGCTGATGGCCTCCCTGCGCCTGAACATTCCGGTGATCTTCGTCTCCGGCGGTCCCATGGAGGCGGGTAAAACCAAGCTCTCCGACAAAATCATCAAGCTCGACCTGGTCGATGCGATGATCCAGGGCGCAGACCCGAAAGTCTCTGACGAACAGAGCGATCAGGTGGAACGCTCCGCGTGCCCGACCTGCGGCTCCTGTTCCGGCATGTTCACGGCCAACTCCATGAACTGCCTGACCGAAGCGCTGGGCCTTTCCCAGCCGGGCAACGGCTCGCTGCTGGCGACCCACGCCGACCGTAAGCAGCTGTTCCTCAACGCCGGTAAACGTATCGTTGAGCTGACCAAACGCTATTACGAGCAGGACGATGCCAGCGCGCTGCCGCGCAATATCGCCAGTAAAGCGGCGTTCGAAAACGCCATGACGCTGGATATCGCCATGGGCGGCTCCACTAACACCGTTCTGCACCTGCTGGCCGCCGCGCAGGAAGCCGAAATCGACTTCACCATGAGCGACATCGACAAGCTCTCCCGCAAAGTGCCGCAGCTGTGTAAAGTCGCGCCGAGTACCCAGAAGTACCACATGGAAGACGTGCACCGCGCGGGTGGCGTCATCGGTATCCTGGGCGAGCTGGATCGCGCCGGGCTGCTGAACCGCGACGTGAAAAACGTCCTCGGCCTGACGCTGCCGGAATCGCTGGACCAGTACGACGTGATGCTGACCAAAGACGACGCGGTGAAAAAGATGTTCCGCGCCGGTCCGGCCGGTATTCGCACCACCCAGGCGTTCTCGCAGGATTGCCGCTGGGACACGCTGGATGACGACCGTGCTGAAGGCTGCATCCGCTCGCTGGAGCACGCCTACAGCAAAGACGGCGGTCTGGCGGTGCTGTACGGTAACTTTGCAGAAAACGGCTGCATCGTGAAAACCGCAGGCGTGGACGACAGTATCCTGAAATTCACCGGTCCGGCGAAAGTGTACGAAAGCCAGGACGAGGCGGTAGACGCCATCCTCGGCGGCAAAGTGGTGGAAGGCGACGTGGTTGTCATTCGCTACGAAGGGCCGAAAGGCGGCCCGGGCATGCAGGAGATGCTCTACCCAACCACCTTCCTGAAATCGATGGGCCTCGGTAAAGCCTGCGCGCTGATCACCGACGGGCGTTTCTCCGGCGGCACGTCTGGTCTCTCCATCGGCCACGTCTCCCCGGAAGCGGCAAGCGGCGGCAACATCGCGATCATCGAAGATGGCGACCTGATCGAAATCGACATTCCGAATCGCGGCATTCAGCTGAAGCTGAGCGACCAGGAGATTGCGGCCCGTCGTGAAGCGCAGGAAGCGCGCGGCGACAAAGCCTGGACGCCGAAAGATCGCCAGCGTGAAGTCTCCTTCGCCCTGCGCGCCTACGCGAGCCTTGCAACCAGTGCAGATAAAGGCGCGGTGCGCGATAAATCTAAACTTGGGGGCTAATGATGGCCGAGTCACAACCCTTATCCGCCGCCCCTGAGGGGGCGGAATACCTGAGAGCGGTGCTACGCGCGCCGGTCTATGAAGCCGTGCAGGTCACGCCCCTGCAAAAAATGGAAAAACTCTCCTCGCGCCTCGACAACGTCATTCTGGTGAAGCGCGAAGACCGCCAGCCGGTACACAGCTTTAAGCTGCGTGGCGCCTACGCGATGATGGCGGGGCTGACGGATGAGCAGAAAGCGCGCGGCGTCATTACCGCGTCGGCGGGCAACCACGCCCAGGGCGTGGCATTCTCCTCGGCCCGTTTAGGGCTGAAGGCGCTGATCGTGATGCCGGTTGCCACCGCGGATATCAAAGTCGACGCGGTGCGCGGTTTTGGCGGGGAAGTGCTGCTCCACGGCGCGAACTTTGACGAAGCCAAAGCCAAAGCGATCGAGCTGGCGCAGCAGCAGGGCTTTACCTGGGTGCCGCCGTTCGATCACCCGATGGTGATTGCCGGGCAGGGCACGCTGGCGCTTGAGCTGTTGCAGCAGGATGCCCATCTCGACCGCGTCTTCGTCCCAGTGGGCGGCGGCGGGCTGGCCGCAGGCGTGGCGGTGCTGATTAAACAGCTGATGCCGCAGATCAAAGTCATCGCCGTTGAGGCGGAAGACTCTGCCTGCCTGAAGGCGGCGCTGGACGCCGGTCATCCGGTAGACCTGCCGCGCGTCGGGCTGTTTGCCGAGGGCGTGGCGGTGAAGCGCATTGGCGATGAAACGTTCCGTCTGTGCCAGGAGTATCTGGACGATATCGTCACCGTCGACAGCGACGCCATCTGCGCGGCGATGAAAGATCTGTTCGAGGACGTGCGTGCGGTGGCGGAACCCTCCGGCGCGCTGGCGCTGGCGGGGATGAAAAAATACATCGCGCAGCACAACATTCGCGGCGAGCGGCTGGCGCACGTGCTCTCTGGTGCGAACGTGAACTTCCACGGCCTGCGCTACGTTTCCGAGCGCTGCGAGTTGGGCGAACAGCGTGAAGCGCTGCTGGCGGTGACGATTCCGGAAGAGAAGGGCAGCTTCCTCAAGTTCTGCCAACTGCTGGGGGGACGTTCGGTAACGGAGTTCAACTACCGCTTTGCCGATGCGAAAGATGCCTGCATTTTTGTCGGCGTGCGTCTGAGCCGGGGCGTGGAAGAACGTAAAGAGATCCTCAGCCTGCTGCACGATGGCGGCTACAGCGTGGTCGATCTGTCCGATGATGAAATGGCTAAGCTGCACGTGCGTTATATGGTTGGCGGGCGTCCCTCAAAGCCGCTCCAGGAACGCCTGTTCAGCTTCGAGTTCCCGGAATCACCGGGCGCGTTGCTCAAGTTCCTGCACACGCTGGGCACGCACTGGAACATCTCCCTGTTCCACTACCGCAGCCACGGCACCGACTACGGTCGCGTGCTGGCGGCGTTCGAACTGGGCGAGCACGAGCCGGATTTCGAAACGCGCCTGAACGAACTGGGCTATGAATGTCATGACGAAACCCATAACCCGGCGTTCAGGTTCTTTCTGGCTGGCTAGTGGTTCGGCAATATCGTCCAGAACGCATCAATAAGCGGCTCATGCAGCCGCTTTTTTTGTGCGCACACGCCTAGCTCAAACGGCGTCTTCTCGTCGCTGCGCTCCAGAATCATCACGCGATTACGCACCGGTTCCGGGCTGTTTTCCAGCACTACTTCCGGCAGCAGCGCCACGCCGCAGCCAAGCGCCACCATCGACACCATCGCCTCATGACCGCTAACGGTGGCGTAAATCGACGGATTGCTGATTTTCTGACGGCGGAACCACAGCTCGATGCGGCGGCGCACCGGCCCCTGATCGGCCATGATAAACGGCACCGTCGACCAGTCCGGTTTTTCTACCGATACCTGATTACGCACCGGGCAGGGCAGCGCCGGGGCAATCAGCACCACCGCCAGATTCTCCAGCATCGAGAACGCCACCGCGCCCGGCAGGGTTTCGGGTTTTCCGGCGATGGCGAGATCCGCTTCGCCGGTCACCACTTTTTCCATTGCGTCGGCGGCGTCGCCGGTGGTGAGCTTAATTTCAACCGACGGATGCGCTGCGCGGAAGCGGTCGAGAATGGGGGGCAGATGGCTGTAGGCGGCGGTCACGGAGCAAAAAATATGCAGCTCACCGGAGAGTGATGGCCCCTGCTGATCAATAGAGTGCCGCAGCTGCTGGTACTGTAACAGCGTCTGCTGGGCAAAGATGCGCAGCTCGTCGCCTGCTTCCGTAAGGGTAACGGTACGGTTATCGCGCACGAAAAGCGGCTGGCCGAGGTCTTCCTCAAGGCGCTGGATCTGGCGCGAAAGCGTGGACGGGCTGACGTGCATCGCCCGGGCGCTGCGGCCAAAGTGACGGCTTTCCGCCAGGTGCAGGAACATTTTTAGATCGCGTAAATCCACCGATTCCACTCCCTCTTTTTACATTGCAAAAATTGCAATGTGACGTTGTGAATATATCAATTTCCGCAATAAATTTCCTGTTGTAATGTGGGTACATTCTCGCTGAAACGCGAACCGAACAATAAGACACACAACATCACGAGGTATCACCCATGGCTAACTACTTTAATACACTGAACTTGCGCCAGCAGTTGGCGCAGCTGGGCAAATGCCGCTTCATGGCGCGCGATGAATTTGCCGATGGCGCGAGCTACCTTCAGGGTAAAAAAGTGGTCATCGTCGGCTGTGGCGCACAGGGTCTGAACCAGGGCCTGAACATGCGTGACTCCGGTCTGGATATCTCTTACGCCCTGCGTAAAGAAGCGATTGCCGAGAAGCGCGCTTCATGGCGTAAAGCGACTGAAAACGGCTTCAAAGTGGGTACCTATGAAGAGCTGATCCCGCAGGCGGACCTGGTCGTTAACCTGACGCCAGACAAGCAGCACTCTGACGTGGTGCGTTCCGTACAGCCGCTGATGAAAGACGGCGCCGCGCTGGGTTACTCCCACGGCTTCAACATCGTTGAAGTGGGCGAGCAGATCCGTAAAGACATCACCGTAGTGATGGTGGCGCCGAAGTGCCCGGGTACCGAAGTGCGTGAAGAGTACAAGCGTGGCTTCGGCGTGCCGACGCTTATCGCAGTTCACCCGGAAAACGATCCGAAAGGCGAAGGCATGGCGATTGCCAAAGCCTGGGCTGCGGCGACCGGCGGTCACCGCGCTGGCGTGCTGGAATCTTCCTTCGTTGCGGAAGTGAAATCTGACCTGATGGGCGAGCAGACCATTCTGTGCGGCATGCTGCAGGCGGGTTCTCTGCTTTGCTTCGACAAGCTGGTGGAAGAAGGTACCGACCCGGCATACGCAGAAAAACTGATTCAGTTCGGCTGGGAAACCATCACCGAAGCGCTGAAGCAGGGCGGTATTACGCTGATGATGGACCGTCTGTCCAACCCGGCAAAACTGCGTGCTTACGCCCTGTCTGAACAGCTGAAAACCATTATGGCGCCGCTTTTCCAGAAACATATGGACGACATCATCTCCGGCGAATTCTCTTCCGGCATGATGGCGGACTGGGCCAACGACGACAAGAAACTGCTGACCTGGCGTGAAGAGACCGGTAAAACCGCGTTCGAAACTGCGCCGCAGTATGAAGGTAAAATCGGCGAGCAGGAGTACTTCGATAAAGGCGTACTGATGATTGCGATGGTGAAAGCAGGCGTTGAGCTGGCGTTCGAAACCATGGTGGATTCCGGCATCATCGAAGAGTCGGCGTACTACGAATCTCTGCACGAGCTGCCGCTGATCGCGAACACCATCGCCCGTAAGCGTCTGTACGAAATGAACGTGGTTATCTCTGATACCGCAGAATACGGTAACTATCTGTTCTCTTACGCCTGCGTACCGCTGCTGAAAGAGTTCATGACCACACTGCAGACAGGCGATCTGGGCAAAGCGATTGCGGAAGGTGCCGTGGATAACGCGCAGCTGCGCGACGTAAACGAAGCGATTCGCAGCCACCAGATCGAGAAAGTGGGCCACAAACTGCGTGGCTACATGACCGATATGAAACGTATTGCTGTAGCAGGTTAACAACCTTGTCGGGTGGCGCTTCGCTTACCCGACCTACAAAAACGTAAGATGTAGGCCGGGTAAGGCGCAGCCGCCACCCGGCTTTTTTATTTGCGATACAGCACTTTAATAATGTGATAACCGAACTGAGTATGCAGCGGACCGGTTGGCTCCAGCACCGGGCAGGAGAAGACCACTTTATCGAACGCCGGAACCATCTGGCCCTGACGGAATTCGCCTAAATCGCCGCCACGCTTGCCGGACGGGCAAATAGAGTGCTTCTTCGCCAGCTTGCCGAAGTCGGCGCCGTTTTTGATTTGCTCCAGAAGATCCAGAGCCAGTTTCTCTTCTTTAACAAGAATATGCAGTGCTGCTGCTGTTTTTGCCATGATCGTGCCTTGAGTGGTATGGATTAGGCTCGCTATACTACCACGCTGTTATTCTCCCCTCCTGACTTTCATTGAGCGATCATTTATGCGTTTAAATCCCGGACAACAACAAGCCGTCGAATTTGTAACCGGACCGTGTCTGGTGCTGGCGGGCGCAGGATCCGGTAAAACGCGCGTCATCACCAATAAGATTGCGCACCTGATCCGCGGCTGCGGCTATCAGGCCCGCCACATTGCGGCGGTTACCTTTACCAACAAAGCGGCGCGCGAGATGAAAGAGCGTGTTGGCCAGACGCTGGGGCGCAAAGAGGCGCGCGGGCTGATGATCTCTACCTTCCACACGCTGGGGCTGGATATCATTAAACGTGAATACGCCGCGTTGGGGATGAAATCCAACTTTTCGCTGTTCGATGACACCGACCAGGTGGCGTTGCTCAAAGAGCTCACCGAGGGGCTGATCGAGGATGATAAGGTGCTGTTGCAGCAGCTGATCTCAACGATCTCGAACTGGAAAAACGATCTGATGACCCCGGCCCAGGCTGCGGCGATCGCCAAAGGCGAACGGGATCGGATCTTTGCCCACTGCTATGGTCTGTACGACGCGCACATGAAAGCGTGCAACGTGCTGGACTTCGACGATCTGATCCTCTTGCCGACGCTGCTTTTACAGCGAAATGAAGAGGTGCGCGAGCGCTGGCAGAATAAAATCCGCTACCTGCTGGTGGATGAATATCAGGACACCAACACCAGCCAGTACGAGCTGGTGAAGCTGCTGGTGGGGCAGCGCGCGCGCTTCACCGTGGTTGGCGATGATGACCAGTCAATTTACTCCTGGCGCGGCGCACGCCCGCAAAACCTGGTGCTTCTGAGCAAAGATTTCCCCGCGCTGCAGGTGATTAAGCTGGAGCAGAACTACCGTTCCTCCGGGCGCATCCTGAAGGCGGCAAACATCCTGATTGCCAATAACCCGCACGTTTTTGAAAAGCGTCTCTTCTCCGAGCTTGGCTACGGTACGGAGCTGAAGGTGCTCAGCGCCAATAATGAAGAGCATGAGGCGGAGCGCGTGACGGGTGAACTGATCGCCCACCACTTCGTCAATAAAACCGAATACAAGGATTACGCGATCCTCTATCGCGGCAATCACCAGTCGCGCGTCTTTGAAAAGATGCTGATGCAGAACCGCATTCCGTACAAAATTTCCGGCGGCACTTCGTTCTTCTCGCGGCCAGAAATTAAAGATCTGCTGGCCTATCTGCGCGTGCTCACGAACCCGGATGACGACAGCGCGTTTCTGCGCATCGTGAATACACCAAAGCGCGAGATTGGTCCGGCGACGCTGCAAAAGCTAGGCGAATGGGCGATGACCCGCAATAAGAGCCTGTTTACCGCCAGCTTTGATATGGGGCTGAGCCAGACGCTGACGGGGCGCGGGTATGATAATTTAACCCGCTTCACCCACTGGCTGGGTGAAGTGCAGCGCCTGGCTGAGCGCGAGCCCGTGGCGGCGGTACGCGATCTGATCCACGGCATTGACTACGAATCCTGGCTGTACGAAACCTCTGCCAGTCCGAAAGCGGCAGAAATGCGTATGAAAAACGTTAACCAGCTTTTTAGCTGGATGACCGAAATGCTGGAAGGCTCTGAGATAGATGAGCCGATGACGTTAACGCAGGTGGTCACCCGCTTTACCCTGCGCGACATGATGGAGCGCGGCGAGAGCGAAGAAGAGGCCGACCAGGTTCAGCTGATGACGCTGCATGCGTCAAAAGGGCTGGAGTTCCCGTATGTGTATCTGGTCGGTATGGAAGAAGGTTTATTGCCGCACCAGAGCAGCATTGATGAAGATAATGTCGACGAGGAGCGCCGTCTGGCCTACGTGGGGATCACCCGCGCGCAAAAGGAGCTGACGTTCACGCTCTGTAAAGAGCGCCGTCAGTACGGTGAACTCGTGCGCCCGGAACCCAGCCGTTTCCTGCTGGAACTGCCGCAGGACGATCTGATCTGGGAACAGGAGCGCAAAGTGATTACCGCGGAAGAGCGGATGCACAAAGGACAGGCTAACGTGGCGAACATTCGCGCCATGCTGGCAAAAGCTAAAGAGAAGGGATAATGATGAGTAGGCCGGGTAAGGCGAAGCCGCCACCCGGCAGTGTTCAGCGTATTACTTCACCTCAAGCACCCAGTGCACATAGCTCTGCCACTGGCACTCCTGCTCGATCATCTCTGCCCCAAGCGGGTGATTCTCAATCCAGTTTTCCGGCAGCGTCAGCGTCAGCTTCTCATCATCGGCTAGCAGATTAATGGCGGGTAATAAATCATCGCGGCGGCGGCTGGCAAACAGAATTGCCAGACGCAGCAGGCGACACAGATGCTCGGCCACGCGCGGCGGTACGGCATTTTGCTGATGCAAAGAGGAGAGATCGACGGCGTTGGTCTGGTTCAGCAGCAGCGTTGCAAGCAGTTTTTTCTGTGCGGGCGTGTAGCCCGGCAAATCCAGGTTGCGCACCAGATACGCTGCGTGAGCAGGTGCCTGCTTAAAATCTATGCTGAGCCCCACCTCGTGCAGCGCACAGGCGCTCAGCAATAAATCGCGGCTCAGATGATCAAGATCCCAGGCGTTAGCGACCTGGTCGGCAAAGCGTGATGCCAGCTGTGATACGCGGCCAGCCTGATCGATATCAACCAGAAATCGACGCTGCACGTTGCGCAGCGTACGGTTGCGGATGTCCTGATCCACCGACAGATGCAGCATCCCGTAGACCAGACCTTCGCGCAGCGCGCCGCCGGCCAGGGTCATACACTGGATATTTAGTTCGGTGAATATGGCGATCAGAATGGCCAGCCCGCTTGGGAAAACCAGGGCACGTTCCAGCGTCAGGCCTTCAATTTCCAGCTCTTCCAGACGTCCGCATTGAATGGCACGCTGTTTAAGCTGCTGAAGTTTGGCAAGCGTGATCCGCTCGTCCATGCCCTGCGCCATCATGATTTCCTGCAGGGCCTGCACGGTACCCGAAGCCCCAACGCAGACTTTCCAGCCGTGATAGCGCAGTTCGTCCATTACCGGGCGTAGCACTGCGCGCGCGGCGTTTTCCGCCTCGTCGAAGTTCTCTTTACCCAGATTCCGGTCAGTAAAGTAACGTTCAAGCCAGGTTACGCAGCCCATCGACAGGCTGAACAGCGACGTCGCCTGCGCGCCGGTGCCGGTTACCAGTTCGGTACTGGCACCGCCGATATCCACCACCAGACGGCGATCGTCACCCCCGGTGGTGTGGGCAACGCCCTGGTAGATCAGGCGTGCTTCTTCTTCACCGCTGATAACCTGAACCGGACACCCCAGAATTTCCTGCGCTTTGGCAATAAAATCTACGGCGTTAACCGCCAGTCTGAGCGTCGCTGTGGCGACAACGGTGATTTGAGCATGCGGGATATCCTGCAGACGCTCAGCAAAGAGCCGCAGGCATTGCCAGCCACGTTCCATGGCTTCAGGCGAGAGGTAATTATCACTGCTCAGGCCCGCCGCGAGGCGGACCTTGCGCTTAATGCGCGTCAGCGTTTGTATGCTTCCCGCCACCTCACGCACAACCAGCATATGAAAACTATTCGAACCGAGATCAATTGCCGCATAGAGCGAGGTGGAGCTGAGCATAATGTATTAACCTGAACGACGACGATTACGCGGTGCGCCGCCTGAACGACGCGGACCATTGCCGGAGCGCGGGCGGGATAGACGCTTAGGCGGCGGCAGTTCGCTTAACAGCGCTTCCGGATTGTATTTACTCTGCGGAATAGAGTGACCGATGTAGGTCTCAATGGCTGGAAGATTCAGCGCATACTCTTCACACGCAAGGCTAATCGAGTGACCGCTTGCGCCCGCACGACCGGTACGACCGATACGGTGTACGTAGTCTTCGCAGTCGTCTGGCAGATCGTAGTTAAAGACGTGCGTCACGGCCGGAATGTGTAAACCACGTGCCGCCACATCGGTTGCGACCAGAATATCAAGATCGCCACGGGTGAACTCGTCGAGGATCCGAAGGCGTTTTTTCTGCGCCACGTCGCCGGTCAACAGGCCAACACGGTGACCGTCGGCAGCCAGATGGCCCCAGATGTCTTCACAGCGGTGTTTAGTGTTCGCGAAGATAATGGCGCGATCGGGCCACTCTTCTTCAATCAACGTTTGCAGCAGACGCATTTTCTCTTCATTGGAAGGATAGAAGAGCTCTTCTTTAATGCGGTGGCCCGTTTTCTGCTCCGGCTCCACTTCCACATACTCGGCGTTGTTCATCTGCTCGAACGCCAACTCGCGTACGCGATAAGAAAGGGTGGCAGAGAACAGCATGTTCAGGCGCTGATTTGCCGGCGGCATGCGGCGGAAAAGCCAGCGGATATCTTTAATGAAGCCCAGATCGTACATGCGGTCAGCTTCATCAAGCACCACAACCTGGATGGCGCCGAGGTTGATATGGTTCTGTTTGGCGTAGTCGATAAGACGGCCGGTGGTCCCAATCAGGATATCCACGCCGCTTTCCAGCACTTTCAGCTGCTTATCGTAGCCGTCGCCGCCATAGGCCAGGCCAAGCTTCAGACCAGTAGCCTGTGCCAGGGGTTCAGCGTCTGCATGGATCTGTACCGCCAGTTCTCGCGTCGGGGCCATAATTAGCGCGCGCGGCTGGTTAACTTTGCGGTCTGCAATCGCTGGGTGAGAAAGTAAATAATGGAACGTTGACGTTAAAAACGCCATCGTTTTGCCGGTACCGGTTTGCGCCTGCCCTGCAACATCGCGACCGGCCAGCGTCAGCGGCAGGGCGAGAGCCTGAATGGGCGTGCAGTTATGAAACCCTTTTGTTTCAAGGGCTTCGATCACTTTTGGGTGCAGGGCGAAGTCGGAAAACTTCTGTTCTGTTAAATGTGTTTTGCTCATAGTGTGGTAGAATATCAGCTTACTATTGCTTTACGAAAGCGTATCCGGTGAAATAAAGTCAACCTTTAGTTGGTTAATGCGACATCAACACGTCGTTGGTGGAGACAAAACCAACGTACCAGGCTTATTCCTGTGGAGTTATATATGAGCGATAAAATTATTCACCTGACTGACGACAGTTTTGACACGGACGTACTTAAGGCTGACGGGCTGATCCTCGTCGATTTCTGGGCTGAATGGTGTGGTCCTTGCAAAATGATCGCCCCGATTCTGGATGAGATCGCTGACGAATATCAGGGCAAACTGACGGTTGCCAAGCTGAACATCGACCAGAACCCGGGCACCGCACCGAAATACGGTATCCGTGGCATCCCGACCCTTCTGCTGTTCAAAAACGGCGAAGTGGCGGCGACCAAAGTGGGCGCGCTGTCCAAAGGTCAGCTGAAAGAGTTCCTGGACGCTAACCTGGCGTAAGGTTTCTCCGCTGTGCGTCCAGAGCCCTCGGCTAAATGATGTGGAACTCTGGACGCCCGGCTGAAGTCGTGCTAAGTTAGCTATGACTTCGTTTTAAACATATCTATTGTTTGAATCTTGTTTTACCCGATACTTCCCTTTGTTGACATGAACAATGCGTGAAGTGGCTAAATTCCGGGCTTGTCACTCAATCCGTCTTGTCGTTTCAGTTCTGCGTTCTTTCCCTGTGACCAGACAGCGAACAGACATGAGGTGATGGCCGCTAAACAGGCATGGATGACCCTGCCATACCATTCACAACATTAAGTTCGAGAATCACTCCGAGTTTAAGAACCCACACCATTATGAATCTTACCGAATTAAAGAATACGCCGGTTTCTGAGCTGATCACTCTCGGCGAAAATATGGGACTGGAAAACCAGGCTCGTATGCGCAAGCAGGACATCATTTTCGCCATCCTGAAGCAGCACGCTAAGAGTGGCGAAGATATCTTTGGCGACGGTGTGCTGGAGATATTGCAAGACGGATTTGGTTTCCTCCGCTCTGCAGACAGCTCCTACCTCGCCGGCCCTGACGACATCTACGTATCCCCCAGCCAAATCCGCCGTTTCAACCTCCGCACTGGTGACACCATTTCAGGTAAGATTCGTCCTCCTAAAGAGGGTGAACGCTACTTTGCGCTGTTGAAAGTCAATGAAGTTAACTTCGATAAACCAGAAAACTCGCGTAACAAGATCCTCTTTGAGAACTTAACGCCTCTGCACGCGAACTCTCGCCTGCGCATGGAGCGTGGTAACGGTTCTACCGAAGACTTAACCGCGCGCGTCCTGGATCTGGCATCGCCAATCGGTCGCGGCCAGCGTGGTCTGATTGTGGCTCCGCCGAAAGCGGGTAAAACCATGCTGCTGCAGAACATCGCGCAGAGCATTGCCTACAACCACCCAGACTGCGTGCTGATGGTGCTGCTGATTGACGAACGTCCGGAAGAAGTGACCGAGATGCAGCGTCTGGTTAAAGGTGAAGTGGTTGCTTCTACCTTCGACGAGCCAGCATCTCGCCACGTTCAGGTTGCGGAAATGGTTATCGAGAAGGCGAAACGCCTGGTTGAGCACAAGAAAGACGTGATCATCCTGCTTGACTCTATCACCCGTCTGGCGCGTGCCTACAACACCGTGGTGCCAGCTTCCGGTAAAGTGTTGACCGGTGGTGTGGACGCTAACGCCCTGCACCGTCCAAAACGCTTCTTCGGTGCGGCACGTAACGTGGAAGAGGGCGGTAGCCTGACCATCATCGCAACGGCGCTGATCGATACCGGCTCCAAAATGGACGAGGTTATCTACGAAGAGTTTAAAGGTACAGGTAACATGGAACTGCACCTCTCTCGTAAGATCGCTGAAAAACGCGTCTTCCCGGCTATCGATTACAACCGTTCCGGTACCCGTAAGGAAGAACTGCTCACCACGCAGGAAGAGCTGCAGAAAATGTGGATCCTGCGCAAAATCATCCATCCAATGGGTGAAATTGACGCGATGGAGTTCCTCATTAACAAACTGGCGATGACCAAAACCAACGACGATTTCTTCGACATGATGAAGCGCTCGTAACGTAAATAAAGCCAGCGAACGCCACGTTTTTACGTGGCGTTTTTCTTTTATGGACTATACGCTAGTATCGCCTACTCCCAATTTTGACCGGTCAGTGCGACAATAAGATAATTCGCACAGTAAAAACATTAATAGCTTGAATAATAAACAAATGGAATTGTAAGAGGTTTGCTTTATAACTTCAGGCGCGGCCCCTTGATGGTTATACTTCCTTGACTAACATTTGTTGAGAACATCCATTGTGAACCTACTTGATACGTTTACTGAACTAACCAGTATTTTCTTGTTTACCACCTGCTTTTTGTTTCTGGCACGTAAGGTTGCAAAATATCTGGGCTTAGTGGATAAACCCAACTTCCGTAAACGTCATCAAGGCATGATCCCTCTGGTCGGTGGCATCTCTGTTTTTGCGGGGATCTGCTTCACTTTTGCTATTGCAGATTACTATATTCCGCATGCCAGGCTTTATCTCATATGCTCAACAGTTCTTGTTGTGATTGGTGCGCTGGACGATAGATACGACATCAGCGTCAAAATCCGCGCTTTCGTTCAGGCAGCTGTCGCTATTGCAATGATGGTGTTTGCTAAGTTGCACCTGAGTAGCCTGGGCTATATTTTCGGGGCCTGGGAGATGGAACTCGGCCCATTCGGCTATTTCCTGACACTTTTTGCCGTGTGGGTGGCGATTAACGCGTTCAACATGGTTGACGGTATTGATGGTTTGCTTGGTGGCCTGTCCTGCGTCTCATTTGCCGCCATTGGTTTCATTTTATGGTTCGATGGGCAATATAGCCTTGCTATGTGGTGTTTCGCCATGATTGCTGCCATCCTGCCTTATATCCTGTTAAATCTCGGCGCATTGGGCCGACGCTATAAAGTCTTCATGGGCGATGCGGGTAGCACGCTTATCGGCTTTACTGTCATTTGGATCTTGCTGGAAACCACTCAGGGCGATGTGCATCCCATCAGCCCGGTAACGGCGCTATGGATTATTGCCATCCCCTTAATGGATATGGTTGCGATTATGTATCGCCGCCTGCGTAAAGGAATGAGTCCATTCTCTGCTGACCGTCAGCACATTCATCATTTGATCATGCGAGCCGGATTCACTTCCCGGCAGGCATTTGTGCTTATTACGCTGGCGGCTGCTATTCTAGCGGGGATTGGCGTGACGGCGGAATATACGCACTTTGTGCCTGAGTGGGCCATGTTGGTATTGTTCTTGCTAGCATTTTCTCTCTACGGCTACTGCATTAAGCGCGCATGGAAGGTGGCGCGATTCATTAAACGTATTAAGCGCAGGATGCGACGTAACAGTAGCAAAAACACAACATTAACTAAGTAAAACCGGGACTATGATGACTCAACCGTTGGCGGGAGCGAAATCAGTGGTAACAGAGAATGAACTGGACATTCGGGGTTTGTTTCGCGTGTTATGGGCAGGCAAACTTTGGATTGTGGGGATCGCGCTGGGGTTTGCACTGTTAGCGCTAGCCTACACGTTCTTTGCAAAACAGGAGTGGAGCGCCACGGCAATCACGGACAGACCCACGGTTAACATGCTCGGAGGATACTACTCCCAGCAGCAGTTCCTGCGAAACCTGGATATTAAAGCCAGCCTTGCCACCCCGGACCAGGCTTCCGTTATGGATGAGGCCTACAAAGAGTTTGTGATGCAGCTGGCCTCGTGGGATACGCGCCGCGATTTCTGGTCCCAGACAGATTACTTTAAGCAGCGTCGGGTTGATAACACCAAAGCCGATGCCGCGCTGCTGGACGATCTGATTAACAATATTCAGTTCATGCCAGGCGACGTGCTGCGTAACGTCAACGACAGCGTCAAGCTGATTGCCGAAACCGCCCCGGATGCAAACAACCTGTTGCGCCAGTACGTCGCGTTTGCCAGCCAGCGTGCCGCCAGCCATCTGAATGAAGAGCTTAAAGGCGCCTGGGCAGCGCGCACTATCCAGATGAAGGCGCAGGTCAAACGTCAGGAAGAGGTGGCAAACGCCATTTTTGCGCGCCGCGTGCATAACATTCAGCAGGCGCTGAAAATTGCGGAGCAGCACAACATTTCCCGCACTGAGACGGATGTTCCGGCTGATGAATTGCCTGATTCTGAAATGTTCCTTCTTGGTCGCCCAATGCTGCAGGCGCGTCTGGAAAACCTGCAGGCCGTTGGGCCTGATTTTGATCTCGACTACGATCAAAACCGCGCGATGCTTAACACGCTTAATGTCGGTCCCTCCCTGGACCCGCGTTTTCAGACCTATCGTTATTTGAGAACGCCTGAAGAACCTGTAAAACGCGACAGTCCGCGCCGCGCATTCCTAATGATCATGTGGGGTATTGTGGGTGCACTCGTTGGTGCTGGCGTGGCGTTAACGCGTCGTCGTACAAACTAAGAACGCCGTTTACGATGAAGGCTGCGAACTTCATCGCCTAATCGAAGAGAATCGATGTGAAAGTACTTACCGTATTTGGCACCAGGCCGGAGGCCATTAAGATGGCGCCTCTGGTTCATGCGCTGGCCAGCGATCCTGATATTGAAGCGAAGGTCTGCGTCACGGCCCAGCACCGTGAGATGCTCGATCAGGTCCTAACCCTCTTTTCCATCGTCCCGGATTACGACCTTAATATTATGAAGCCGGGACAGGGATTGACGGAAATAACCTGCCGCATTCTGCAGGATCTCAAGCCGATCCTGGAGTCATTCAAGCCCGACGTCGTGCTGGTGCACGGGGATACCACGACGACGATGGCAACAAGCCTGGCCGCGTTTTACCAGCGTATTCCCGTCGGCCATGTTGAAGCGGGTCTGCGCACCGGCAATCTTTATTCTCCGTGGCCGGAAGAGGCCAACCGTACGCTTACCGGGCATCTGGCGATGTACCACTTTGCGCCAACCGAGAACTCTCGCCAGAATCTGCTGCGTGAAAATGTCGCCGATAACAACATCTTTGTTACCGGCAATACGGTCATTGACGCGTTGATTTGGGTACGCGATCGCGTGCTGGCAAACAGCGATCTGCAGAAAGAACTCGCTGCCCGCTATCCTTTCCTGAATAACGGCAAAAAAACCATTCTGGTCACTGGCCACCGTCGCGAAAGCTTTGGTCGGGGCTTTGAGCAAATCTGTCACGCGCTGGCTGAAATCGCCGCGCAGAACGACGATGTGCAAATTGTCTATCCGGTACACCTTAACCCTAACGTCAGCGAGCCGGTCAACCGCATCCTGGGCCACGTCGAAAACGTCCTGCTGATTGAACCGCAGGACTACATGCCGTTTGTCTGGCTGATGAACCACGCCTGGCTGATCCTCACCGATTCCGGTGGGATTCAGGAAGAAGCGCCCTCTCTTGGCAAGCCGGTGCTGGTGATGCGTGAAACCACTGAACGTCCGGAAGCGGTTAAAGCCGGGACAGTGCGTCTTGTCGGCACCAACGCACAGCTCATCGTCGAAGAGGTCACGCGCCTTCTGCACGATGATGAAGCGTATCAGGCGATGAGCCGGGCCCACAATCCCTACGGAGACGGGCAGGCTTGTGGCCGTATTTTGCAAGCACTTAAACACAATCGGGTATCTCTATGAGTTTTACTACCATCTCTGTCATTGGTCTTGGCTACATTGGCCTGCCTACTGCGGCGGCATTCGCCTCCCGTCAAAAGCAGGTTGTTGGTGTGGATATCAACGCACGTGCGGTAGAAACCATTAATCGTGGCGAAATTCATATTGTGGAGCCCGATCTTGACCGCGTGGTGAAAGAGGCGGTTGATGGCGGCTTCCTGCGCGCCAGCACGACGCCAGTGGAAGCGGATGCCTACCTGATAGCCGTTCCAACGCCCTTTAAAGGCGACCACGAGCCCGATATGGTCTACGTCGAGGCGGCGGCAAAATCTATTGCCCCCGTGCTGAAGAAAGGGGCGCTAGTAATTCTGGAGTCGACTTCTCCCGTCGGCGCTACCGAGCAGATGGCGCAGTGGCTGGCCGATGCGCGTCCTGATTTACGCTTCCCACAGCAGGCCGGTGAGCAGGCGGATATCAACATCGCCTACTGCCCGGAGCGCGTGCTGCCGGGGCAGGTAATGGTCGAACTGATTAAAAACGACCGGGTGATAGGCGGCATGACGCCGGTCTGTTCTGAACGCGCCAGCGCGCTGTACAAGATTTTCCTGGAAGGCGAATGCGTGGTAACCAACTCCCGCACCGCCGAGATGTGCAAGCTGACGGAAAACAGCTTCCGTGACGTTAACATCGCCTTCGCAAACGAACTGTCGCTGATCTGTGCCGATCAGGGGATTAACGTCTGGGAGTTAATCCGCCTGGCGAATCGCCATCCGCGCGTCAACATTCTCCAGCCTGGCCCAGGGGTGGGCGGTCACTGTATCGCCGTCGATCCGTGGTTTATCGTGGCGCAGAACCCGGCGCAGGCGCGCCTGATTCGCACCGCGCGTGAAGTGAACGATAGCAAACCTCACTGGGTACTGAATCAGGTTAAAGCGACGGTAGCGGATTGTCTGGCAGAGAGCGGCAAGCGCGCCAGCGAGCTGAAAATTGCCTGCTTTGGTCTGGCATTTAAACCCAATATTGACGATCTGCGCGAAAGCCCGGCGATGGAAATTGCTGAGATGATTGCCGAATGGCACAAGGGCGAAACGCTGGTGGTCGAGCCAAATATTCATGAACTGCCGGCAAAACTGGCGGGGCACTGCACGCTGACGGCGCTCAATGACGCGCTGGCGACGGCGGACGTGCTGGTGCTGCTGGTGGACCATAAAGAGTTTAAAGCGACGTCCGGTGATGCAGTGCGTCAGCAGTATGTGGTTGATACGAAAGGCGTCTGGCGTTGAGTGCACTCCACGGCGTGCTGGAATCCCTTGAGTGGGAAAGCGCATTTTTTGCCCGCCCCTCGGCGATAGTCCGCTGGCGCGAGAATGCGCCCGCCCTGCAGGAAGTGGACTTCAGCGCCTGGCAGCGCGTGCAGGCTAAGATCCCGGCGGACCGTGCCGACCTGCTTGATGCGCTCCAGCAACACGGTTTTCAGCTGGTTGAAGGCGAGGTAGACCTTTCCATCACCCTCACCCGGCACGATGCGTCCGGCGCGGAAATTGCAACGGAACAGGACATTCCTGTGCTGCGCCAGATGGCGGCCCGGGCGTTTGCGCAGAGCCGCTTTCGCACGCCCTGGTATGCGCCTGACGATAGCGGACGTTTCTATGCCCAGTGGGTAGAGAATGCGGTCAAAGGTACCTTTGACCACGTCTGCCTGATTTTCCGTGCAGCGAACGGCCAGATCCAGGGATTTGTCTCGCTGCGCAAGCTTAACGAGCGCGAGGCGCGTATTGGCTTATTAGCCGGGCGCGGCATGGGGGAGAAACTCATGCAGGCGGCGCTGCACTGGGCGCAGCTGCAGCAGGTTGAGACGCTGCGGGTGGCGACCCAGGTGGGCAACACCGCCGCGCTTAAACGTTATATTGCGAGTGGTGCCAACATCGACGCCACCGCCTACTGGTTATACAGGTGACAAGATGATTCCATTTAACGCACCACCCGTCGTGGGAACCGAGCTCGACTATATGCAGTCTGCCATGGGCAGCGGCAAACTCTGCGGTGACGGCGGTTTTACCCGTCGCTGTCAGCAGTGGATGGAGCAGCGTTTTCGCAGTGCTAAAGTGCTGCTGACCCCGTCCTGCACGGCATCGCTGGAAATGGCGGCCCTGCTGCTGGATATCCAGCCCGGTGATGAAGTGATCATGCCGAGCTATACCTTCGTCTCTACCGCGAATGCATTTGTCCTGCGCGGAGCGAAAATCGTCTTTGTGGATATCCGCCCGGATACCATGAACATTGATGAGACGCTGATTGAAGCGGCGATCACCGACAAAACGCGCGCAATCGTGCCGGTTCACTACGCGGGCGTGGCCTGTGAAATGGACACCATCATGGCAATCGCCAAAAAGCACAACCTGTTTGTGGTAGAAGATGCCGCGCAGGGCGTGATGTCCACCTACAAGGGGCGCGCGCTGGGCACTATCGGCCACATCGGCTGCTTCAGCTTCCACGAAACGAAAAACTACACTGCCGGCGGTGAGGGCGGTGCGACGCTGATTAACGATCGTGCCCTGGTTGAGCGTGCGGAAGTGATCCGTGAAAAAGGCACCAACCGCAGCCAATTCTTCCGCGGTCAGGTTGATAAGTACACCTGGCGCGATATCGGCTCAAGCTATCTGATGGCCGACCTGCAGGCAGCGTACCTGTGGGCACAGCTGGAAGCGGCAGAGCGAATTAATCTCCAGCGCCTGTCCCTGTGGCAAACCTATTACGATGCGCTTGAGCCGCTGGCAAAAGCCGGACGCATTGAACTGCCAACCATTCCGGCCGATTGCGTCCACAACGCCCACATGTTTTACATCAAGCTGCGCGATAACGACGATCGCAGCCAGCTCATCGCCTGGCTTAAAGAAGCCGAAATTATGGCGGTCTTTCACTATATTCCGCTGCACTCCAGCCCGGCGGGCGAAGCGTTTGGGATGTTCGCAGGTGAAGACCGTTACACCACGAAAGAAAGTGAGCGTTTGCTTCGCCTGCCACTGTTCTTCAACCTCGCGCCAGTTAACCAGCGTACGGTGATCAATACCCTTCTGAGCTATTTCGGCTGATATGTCTCTGGCAAAAGCATCGGTGTGGACCGCCGCGTCCACGCTTGTAAAAATTGGTGCCGGACTGCTGGTCGTCAAGCTGCTGGCCGTCTCATTCGGCCCCTCAGGCGTCGGGCTGGCGGGCAACTTCCGCCAGCTTGTTACCGTCCTTGGGGTGCTGGCCGGTGCCGGAATCTTCAACGGCGTGACCAAATACGTTGCTCAGTATCATGATGATGCGGCCCAGCTTCGCAGGGTAGTGGGCACCGCGTCGGCAATGGTCACGGGCTTTTCGACCCTGCTGGCGATTGTGTTTCTGCTGGCCGCGGCGCCCATTAGCCAGGGATTGTTCGGGCACACCCATTATCAGGGGCTGGTGCGTCTGGTCGCGCTGGTCCAGATGGGCATTGCCTGGGCTAACCTGCTGCTGGCGCTGATGAAAGGTTTTCGCGATGCTGCCGGGAACGCGCTTGCACTCATCCTGGGTAGCGTCATCGGCGTGATTGCCTATTATTTCTGCTACCGCCTGGGTGGCTATGAAGGCGCACTGCTTGGGCTGGCGCTGGTTCCGGCACTGGTTGTTGTGCCTGCGGCGTTCATGCTGATGCGCCAGGGCGTTATCCCTCTGAGCTACCTGAAACCGCAATGGGACAAGGTGCTTGCCAGCCAGCTGGGTAAGTTTACCCTGATGGCGCTCATTACTTCCGTCACGCTGCCGGTGGCTTACGTGATGATGCGAAACCTGCTGGCGGCGCATTACAGCTGGGATGAGGTGGGGATCTGGCAGGGCGTAAGCAGTATTTCCGATGCTTACCTCCAGTTTATAACGGCTTCCTTTAGCGTTTATTTGCTGCCAACCTTATCGCGTCTGACGTCCAGGCAGGATATTACCCGCGAAATTTTCCGCTCCCTGCGTTTTGTATTACCCGCAGTGGCGGCGGCCAGTTTGACCGTCTGGTTATTGCGTGATGTCGCCATCTGGCTGCTGTTCTCGGCGAAGTTTACCGCCATGCGCGATCTTTTTGCCTGGCAACTGGTGGGTGATGTACTGAAAGTGGGTGCTTACGTTTTCGGCTATCTGGTGATTGCGAAAGCCTCGCTGCGGCTGTATATCCTCGCGGAGGTTAGCCAGTTTGCATTGCTGACAGCATTTTCGCACTGGCTGATACCCGCGCACGGTGCGCTGGGGGCGGCTCAGGCCTACATGGCAACCTATATCGTTTATTTCGCTGCCTGCTGCGGCGTATTTTTATTGTGGCGTAAACGCGCATGACTGCACTGATTCACATCCTGGGATCGGATATCCCACACCATAACCAGACCGTTTTGCGGTTCTTCAACGACGAGCTGGCATCGGGCAATCCTGATGCGCGCGAGTTTATGGTTGCAGGTCAGGATAATGGCCTGAGCGCGGCGTTTCCGGCGCTGACAATCACCTTCTGGCCGGATAAAGCTACCCTGGCGAAGGCGGTTATTGCCAAAGCCAAAGCGGATCGTGAGCAACGTTTCTTTTTCCACGGGCAGTTCAATACCGGCCTGTGGCTGGCTCTGCTCAGCGGGGGAATTAAACCCTCCCAGTGCAGCTGGCATATCTGGGGAGCCGATCTCTACGAAGTCTCGCGCGGCTGGAAATTCCGTCTTTTCTATCCGCTGCGTCGCATGGCGCAGGGAAGGGTGGGCCGCGTTTTTGCCACCCGTGGCGATCTGAATTATTTTGCGAAGCAGCACCCTAACGTGCGCGGTGAGCTACTCTATTTCCCAACCCGTATGGATCCGGCGCTGAACACCATGGCGAATGACGCGGTTCGCGAAGGCAAGCTGACGGTGCTGGTGGGGAATTCCGGCGACCGCAGTAACGAACATGTCGCCGCGCTCCGGGCGGTACACCAGCAGTTTGGCGACACGGTGAACGTGGTGGTGCCGATGGGTTATCCGGCCAACAACGACGCCTACATTGATGAGGTTCGTCAGCAGGGGCTTGCGTTATTCAGCGAAGAAAATCTGCACATTCTCAGCGAAAAGCTGGAGTTTGATGACTATCTTGCGCTGCTGCGAAAATGCGATCTGGGCTATTTCATCTTTGCTCGCCAGCAGGGGATTGGTACGCTGTGCCTGCTGATTCAGGCGGGTGTACCGTGCGTGCTTAATCGTGAAAACCCGTTCTGGCAGGACATGGCCGAGCAGCATATTCCGGTGTTGTTCACCTCAGACGCGCTGAATGTCGAAGTGGTACGTGAAGCACAACGCCAGCTCACGCTGGTGGATAAAAATAGCATCGACTTTTTCAGCCCGAATTACCTCACGCCGTGGCACCGCGCGCTGCGTATCGCTTCAGGAGACAACGCATGAGTCAGTTGCAGTTTAGCGGCTTACTGGTTGTCTGGCTTCTGAGCACGCTATTTATCGCCACGCTCACCTGGTTTGAGTTCCGCCGGGTGCGCTTCAACTTTAACGTGTTCTTCTCGTTGCTGTTTCTGCTGACCTTCTTTTTCGGCTTCCCGCTGACCAGCATTCTGGTCTTCCGTTTTGACGTGAGCGTCGCGCCGCCGGAAATTCTTCTCCAGGCCCTGCTGGCGGCGACCTGCTTCTATGGTGTTTACTACGTCACCTATAAAACGCGTCTGCGACCAGCGCAGACCGCTGCCCCGCGTCGGGCGCTCTTTACCATGAACCGGGTGGAGACCCATCTGACGTGGGTGATGCTCATGACGATCGCCCTGGTCAGCGTCGGCATCTTCTTCATGCATAACGGCTTCCTGCTGTTTAAGCTCCACTCCTACAGCCAGATTTTTTCGGCTGAAGTCTCAGGCGTGGCGCTTAAGCGATTCTTCTATTTCTTCATCCCGGCGATGCTGGTGATCTTCTTCCTTCGCCAGGACAGCAAGGCATGGCTGTTCTTCCTGGTCAGTACGGTTGCGTTCGGTATCCTGACCTACATGATCGTGGGCGGTACGCGTGCCAACATTATCATCGCTTTCGCTATCTTCCTGTTCATCGGCATCATCCGCGGCTGGATCTCGCTGTGGATGCTGGTTGCGGCAGGGGTATTTGGCATTGTGGGGATGTTCTGGCTGGCGCTGAAGCGCTACGGGATGAACGTGGCGGGCGACGAGGCGTTTTACACGTTCCTCTACCTGACGCGCGACACCTTCTCGCCGTGGGAAAACCTGGCATTGTTGCTGCAAAACTACGACAAGATTGATTTCCAGGGGCTGGCGCCGATTGTGCGCGATTTCTACGTCTTTATCCCGAGTTGGCTGTGGCCGGACCGCCCTGGCGTAGTACTCAATACCGCGAACTATTTTACCTGGGAAGTGCTGAACAACCATTCGGGCCTGGCGATCTCGCCAACCTTGATTGGTTCCCTGGTGGTGATGGGGGGAGGCTGGTTTATCCTGCCGGGCGCGTTTGTCGTAGGGTTGATTATTAAGTGGTTTGACTGGCTTTACGTGCGCGGTAACGAAGAGACCAACCGCTATAAAGCGGCCATTTTGCACAGTTTCTGCTTTGGTGCCATTTTCAATATGATCGTTCTGGCGCGCGAGGGGCTGGACTCGTTCGTTTCGCGCGTGGTGTTCTTCATGGTCGTTTTTGGCATCTGCCTGTTACTGGCCAAACTGTTGTACTGGCTGTTCGACAGCGCAGGGCTTGTGCACAAGCGTGAGCCACAGGGCAGCACAACGCTGTCGCAAGTCTGAGTAGGGAAAGTAATGACTGATAAAACTTCTGCACCGCGCTATGCGCTTCGTGGTTTGCAGCTGATTGGCTGGCGCGACATGCAGCACGCGCTGGATTTTCTGTTCGCCGACGGGCAGATGAAATCCGGTACGCTGGTCGCTATCAATGCGGAAAAGATGCTGGCGGTGGAAGATAACGCCGAAGTCAAAAGCCTGATAGAAGCGGCTGAATTTAAATACGCGGACGGTATCAGCGTGGTCCGCTCTATCCGTAAAAAATATCCTGACGCTAATGTATCTCGCGTGGCGGGTGCCGATCTCTGGGAGCAGCTTATGGCCCGCGCTGGTGCGGAGGGTACGCCGGTGTTCCTGATTGGCGGTAAGCCTGAGGTGCTGGCCGAGACCGAAGAGAAACTGCGTCGTCAATGGAATGTTAATATTGTTGGTAGCCAGAATGGTTACTTCAAGCCTGAAGACCAGCAGGCTTTGTTTGCCCGCGTGCGCGACAGCGGGGCAAAAATCGTCACCGTGGCGATGGGGTCCCCGCGCCAGGAGATCCTGATGCGCGACTGCCGTCTGGTCTGCCCGGATGCGCTTTATATGGGCGTCGGCGGCACCTACGATGTCTTTACCGGCCACGTGAAGCGCGCGCCGAAGATTTGGCAAAATATGGGGCTGGAGTGGCTCTACCGCCTGCTCTCCCAACCCACCCGCATTAAACGACAGATTCGACTGCTTCGCTACCTCACCTGGCACTATACCGGTAAAATGTAATCAAAATGTAGCGCGATATGCTGTTCGCGCTGCAACTCACCTGCAAAGCTGCTGATAATTTGTGCAATGCATTCATTTTTTTAATGCATCGTTTGCCATTTGGCCGATTTTAAGAAACCATTCGCACCGTATTTTAGTACCCCTAAAAAACAATAACCGGTATTAAGCCGGGAAACAGCAAACACAATCGAGGATCTATGGCAGAGAAACAACCGGAGCTACAGCGTGGGCTGGAAGCTCGTCATATCGAACTGATAGCGCTGGGCGGCACTATCGGCGTTGGCCTGTTTATGGGCTCCGCAAGCACCCTCAAATGGGCAGGCCCTTCCGTATTACTGGCGTATATCATCGCCGGGCTGTTTGTTTTCTTCATCATGCGCTCAATGGGCGAAATGCTCTTTCTGGAGCCGGTGACCGGTTCCTTCGCCGTTTACGCACACCGCTATATGAGCCCGTTCTTCGGCTACCTGACGGCCTGGTCATACTGGTTTATGTGGATGGCGGTGGGCATCTCTGAAATCACCGCCATAGGGGTTTATGTCCAGTTCTGGTTCCCGGACATGGTCCAGTGGATACCGGCACTCATTGCCGTGGGGCTGGTGGCGCTGGCAAACCTGGCCGCCGTGCGCCTTTACGGTGAAATCGAGTTCTGGTTTGCGATGATCAAAGTAACCACCATCATCGTGATGATTGTTATTGGCCTGGGCGTGATTTTCTATGGCTTTGGCAACGGCGGACACGCCATCGGCTTTGGCAACCTGACTGAACACGGCGGCTTCTTCGCCGGCGGCTGGAAGGGCTTCCTGACGGCGCTGTGTATTGTTGTGGCCTCGTATCAGGGCGTGGAACTGATCGGGATTACCGCCGGGGAAGCGAAAAACCCGCAGGTTACGCTGCGTAGCGCGGTGGGCAAAGTGCTGTGGCGCATCCTGATTTTCTACGTGGGCGCAATCTTCGTTATTGTGACCATCTTCCCGTGGAACGAAATCGGCACGACGGGGAGCCCGTTCGTATTAACCTTTGCGAAGATTGGGATTACAGCAGCAGCGGGCATCATCAACTTTGTGGTCCTGACGGCAGCGCTTTCAGGCTGTAACAGCGGGATGTACAGCTGTGGCCGTATGCTCTACGCGCTCTCGAAAAATAATCAGCTGCCTGCGGCAATGAGTAAAGTCTCACGTGCTGGCGTGCCGGTAGCGGGCGTGGCGGTCTCCATTGTCATCCTGCTGATTGGCTCCTGCCTGAATTACATCATCCCTAATCCGCAGCGCGTGTTTGTTTATGTCTACAGCGCCAGCGTGCTGCCGGGCATGGTGCCGTGGTTTGTTATCCTCATCAGCCAGCTGCGTTTTCGCCATGCGCATAAAAAAGCGATCGCCAGCCATCCGTTCCGCTCGATCCTTTTCCCGTATGCGAACTATTTGACGATGGCATTCCTGATTTGCGTATTAATTGGAATGTACTTTAATGAAGATACCCGCATGTCGCTGTTTGTCGGGCTGATCTTCCTGGCGGCAGTGACGGCCGCGTATAAGCTTTTTGGCCTGGGTCGCCGTGCCACTACGCAGAAAGTGGAGGAATAAGCGGCAAAATGTGCAAACCATAACCAAACGCGCATTTTTTTCAAAAAAGCACTAGACAGCGGGGACGGAGGTACGTAATATCCAGCCCCGCAACGGCGCTAAGCGCCCGTAGCTCAGCTGGATAGAGCGCTGCCCTCCGGAGGCAGAGGTCTCAGGTTCGAATCCTGTCGGGCGCGCCATTTTAGTTCCCGGCGCTAGAGCTGCGGTGGTCTGAGAAGTAGTCAGTACCGCGTGAAAGAATACAGTGGTGGCTATAGCTCAGTTGGTAGAGCCCTGGATTGTGATTCCAGTTGTCGTGGGTTCGAATCCCATTAGCCACCCCATTATTGAAAGAGTTGTGAATTGCGAAGGTGGCGGAATTGGTAGACGCGCTAGCTTCAGGTGTTAGTGTCCTTAGGATGTGGGGGTTCGAGTCCCCCCCCTCGCACCACGACTTTTTAAATGAATTGAACTAAAAATTCAAAAAAGCAGTACATCGGCGAGTAGCGCAGCTTGGTAGCGCAACTGGTTTGGGACCAGTGGGTCGGAGGTTCGAATCCTCTCTCGCCGACCAATTTTGAACCCCGCTTCGGCGGGGTTTTTTGTTTTCTGTAAGTTTTCTCCCCTGTCGTTATCTCCAGAAAGTACCCTTTATCATTGTCGCGATTCAGTGACATGCAATCCATTGAAAATAAAATAAATAATTATTTATGGGATTTACTGTCTCTTCCTGGCGACATATTTCTGCTTTTGCCGATACGCTATGAAGCTTCAGAGGCTACTTAACAGCATAATTTCCTTTTATCTTAAAATGTTGCGCCATGTAAAAGTTCTGCGTGTAAATCTGGCACGTTACGTGCAATAATATACGCGTAGATGCTCATTCCATCTCTTATGTTCGCCTTAGTGCCTCATAAACTCAGGAATGACGCAGAGCCATTTACGGTGCTTATCGTCCACTGACAGATGTCGCTTCGGCCTCATCAGACACCATGGACATAACGTTGAGTGAAGCACCAAATATGTTGTCTTACAGACCTGTTTTAACGCCTGCTTTTATAGCAGGCGTTTTTTTATGTCTTATTCCCGATACCCACGCATGATCAGGGCGACCAACAGCAGGGCGGCTGACGAGACCGTATAGAGCGCCAGCACTGAGCCAAGCCCAACAGCCACTATCGCTGTAATGCCGGTGAAAAGCGAGGCGCTGAGCGTTTGCCAGCGCCAGGCTTTACCGCTGGCTGACGCGGTTTGCGTGATATGAAAACTGCTGAGTATGCCAAACGTGCCGGCTGCGAAGAGAACGTTTGAGGCCAGATGCGCGATAAAGATCATCCCCAGCGCACATGCCATCCACCCGGACAACAACGGCAGCATTCCATAAGCGGCAAGAAAAATACCGAGACAAACGATGATTCGCGGCGTGTGGACGGCAAAGCGCGTCAGGCTCTCTTTTTTTAGCAGCATGGGGCCGCAAAGTTGCCCCATGCTCCTTGCGAAAAGCAGAGGCAGAGCATGGCCCGCCGCATCCTGAGGATGGAGCTGCTGCGCCAGGGCCGGAAGTAGCGCCATAGCCGGTGAGCCGACGGCCGCCAGCGCCGGCAAAATGAGCAGGCTGCGCTTTTGCCGAACGGTCAACGTCCGCCAGCGCAGTGGCGCGGGGGCTGCCTCTTCACCGGGGAGAGGTAGCAATGGCGCAGAAAACCGCCGCCCAGCAAGCCACAGCAGCAGCAGCGACCCGAGAAAACTGGCGGCATCAATAGCCAGCAAGGTAAACACGGAGGTCTGCTTGAATAGCACCACGCCGAGTCCAGTACCTAATAACACCTGAGAAGCAAAAATCACATTTTCCAGACAGGTCGCAGCAGGCAGCTCTGTTTCGCTAAGTCCGCGTTTAAAGAGCAATGTCAGCGCGGGCCAGCTCATCCCGCTGAGCAGCGCTTCGGTGGATTGCACGGCGAGTAGCGAGGCAATGCTGTGATAACCCGCACCGAGCAGGGGGAAGAGCAGGGCGAGCAATCCCAGCCCCTCGGTCACTATCAGCAGGAATACTGGAGAATAGCGCGAGCACAGCTTTTCGCCGATCGCGCTGCCGATGAATCCCGGAACCGTTGCGAAAAGAAAAGCGAGGGTGAGCAGGGCGGGCGGTGCCGACCACGCTAACAGTAAACCAAAGACCACGACCTGGGTTAAACCATTTCCCAGCGAAGAAAAGATAAAAGCACAGGCAAGCAGGCGCAGCCAGCGGTGGCAGCGCAGCGCTTCAATAAGCGCATACAAAAGCGAGTTCATGAAGATTTCCTTTCAAAAACGATTTAATCCACGCTGCAGAAAGTGCGCGTGTGTGAAAAAAGGTTAATGAAAAGACTTCGTTACATTGGCGGGTTCGTTTACAGATGTGGGTGTAAAGAATGTAGCAGGAGAAAGGCGATAAAAAAAGGAGGCCGTCTGGCCTCCTTTTTTATTTATTGCGGGTTACCGTTATTTTGCAGCGTCAGCAACAGCCCATCGCGCCGCATGGCGGCCGCCTCTTCTGGCTTATGCTGTTTGTCCAGCGTATCGGCAAGCCACGCGTAGTCAAACGCGTCCGGACGCTGTTTCAGTGCCGCACGGAAGGCCAGGCTCGCCTCTTGCCATTCGCCGTGCTTCATCAGCGACTGGCCCAGGGTACTCCACAGCAGCGGACGGTCACCGACGGTTTTGATCTGCTGGCGCAGCACTTTTTCGACCTGCTCAGGGTTATTGGTTTTCAGGCGCGGGATCACCATGACCAGGCGATCGTCGTACTGGCGCTTCAGGCCGTCGAGAAGGATCTCCTGGGCGGTGTCATGATCGTCACATTCAATAAGATGTTCCGCCATGGCCACCTGCAGGGGGACCTGCTGGCGCGTTTTCCGGCTCTGATTCTTCCACCAGGTTTTCAGGCCTTCGCTGCCCAGGTCGGCGCGCGCCTGATCCATCAGGCCAATCCATGCCAGACGCTGAAGTTCATCACGATGTTCATCATCACCCACCTCGGCCTTCGCCATCGACGGAATGATGTCCAGCAACGAGCCCCACGCTCCGGTACGAATATAGGCCTGCTCCGCAAGGCGTAGGACTTCCGGATGACGCGGTGCGATTTCCAGCAGACGGTCAATGCCGTGGCGCGCCGCGTGGTTCTCATTGCGCGCGAGCTGCAGGCGGACGCGGGTAATTTCCACTGGGATCGGGTCGCCAGACGCCAGCTCTGACGCGCGTTCCAGATGCTGGTTAGCGCGGGCTTCATCACCGCGCTGCTGCGCCGCTTCGGCGGCCAGAAGATAGTTCACCACCGGCTGTTCCGCGTGATCGGCGTTTTTCGACATCAGCTTTTCAACCTGCTGGTAATCGCCTTCGGCCAGCTTTAGCAGTGCCTGTTCCGTTTGCTTACGGGCGCGGCGGCGCTTACGGCCAACGAACCAGCCGCGGGTATGGGCACCGGTGCGGAAAATACGGCGCAGGATCCATTCAACGGCAAGCAGGACTACGAGGCCGAGGATCAGAACGATCGCCAGACCTGTTACGCTGGTTTCAATGTTGTAGTTATCGGTCTGGATCAGGACGTATCCCTGATGACCCGCAAGCATCGGGCCCAGGACGATCCCGGCGATCAGCAGGATGAAGAGTAAAAGGACTTTTAGCATCATTACTCTCCCTGTGGCGCGCTTTCAGGCGCTGGTGCCGCCGCTGTGCCGGTCTGCCCGGCCGGAACGCCCGGCTGCGCCAGCAGGTTACGCACGCGCGTCTGCATCAGCTTCTCCAGAATCGGCTGGCTGGCCAGTTTATCCGGCACGTTCATGGTGATGTTCTGCTGGCTCAGCTTGTCGATATCTTCGAGGAAGGCGGTGGTCGTTGCATCATCGGTGTTGTAGTAGGCGCGTACCCACGTCGAGACGTTATCCAGCGCCTGTTTGTACGTTTCTTCCTGATGGCGCGGCACGGCCTGCGCCGCGACCAGCAGGCGGGAACGGATGTTTTCGCGCAGATAGATATCCTGATTCGGCGCTAACAGCGGTACGGCGGTTTCATCGCGACGGCGGATGGTGATGAAGCTGTCCATAAAGTTCTGCCAGCTTTTCTGCAGGTTTATGCGCCATTCGCTCAGGGAGCTGGACAGCTCGGTACCGTCAGAGTCCATCGGGGAGTCGTCGTCATTGTTATCCGCCAGCTGCAGGTTATCTATTTGATTCGAAAGCTGGTTCACCTTGAGGATAATGCCGTCGTAATCCACCTGTGAAACGGCGGAGAGGCTGGCGATATCTTCGGTAATCGCACGGCGCGCGGTAATGAGGCTCGGATCGTTCATGTCGGCCAGGCTCGCATCGGCGCTTTTCAGCAGCGCGGCGGCGGTGGTCACGTCCTGATCGCTCCACAGCTTACGCCCGGCGAGTTTGACGAGGAAATCGGCCTGCGAGAGCAGCCAGGTTTTGGCATCGGTGCCGGAGATGGTGGCGACTTTCTGCTGTACTTCGCCCAGCTGTTTGGTCAGCTCTTCCTGTTTGCTGTTCGCCTCGGCAAGCGCGGCGGCCTGCTGCTTAATCACCGCTTCCAGCTCGGTTTTCTGCGTTTCCTGCGCTTTTTGCAGGGAGGTAAGCTGATTGACCAGCGTATCGCTGGTGGCCGTCTGGTTAGCACTCTGTTGCTTTACCAGACCATACAGGCCGACGCCTGCTGCCAGCGCAATGGCGATGGCAATCGCGCTCAGCGCGAGGCTGGTTTTATTGCTGCCGTTTTTCTTCTCAGCGGTTTTCTCAGTCGTCTCTGGCTGTGGCGTTGTCTCCACAGTCTCCCTGGTCTCTTCAACCACGGCGGAGGATTTTTCGTGTTCCGTCATTATGGCTTCCCATTTGAGAGTTATTGTAATGCGCGCAGCAGCGCATCGTTGTCGGCGTTATCAGCGATCCGAATATCCTGCCAGCCCAGTTCCCGGGCGAGGTTCGCCAGACGCTCACTGACGACCAGAAGCCGACAGCGGAGTAACCAGTTTTCGCGATACCAACGCGGTATCAGCGACCAAAGCTGTTGTAACATTTCACCGCTGGTGACCACCAGCGTATTAATACCGCGCGCATGCCAGCGCATCGCCTCTTCAGCACCGTCGTAGTGTTTCGCACAGCGCTGGTAGCACTCAACAAACGTCACGTCAGCCCCGCGTTCCCGCAGCGTTTCACCCAGCAGTTCGCGGCCACTGTTGCCGCGCAAAATGAGCGCGCGCTTTCCGGCAATAGTTTGTAATTCAGGTAATTGTAGCAAGACTTCGCTGATTTCCCGATCCAACGGGTAGCGAACGTCTGTTCCACTCACGGTATGTAAGGCCAGCGCGGTGGTTCTGCCGATAGCGAAATAGCGCGGAGCGGTCGGCCAGCGTGTCCCCGCCTGTTGCAGCTGCGCATGGGCAAATTCCACGGCATGCTGCGATAGCGCAAACAGCAGGTCGCCTTCCTGCAGGGTATTCATCTGGTCGGCGAGCGCAGAGAGCTCCCGACCGGGGGAGAATTCAATGAGCGGAAAACTCCAGGCCACCTGCCCCAGTGCGCGCAGACGGCTCACTAACTGCTCTCCTGCGGGAGAAGGGCGGGTGACAAGAATACTCATGCAGGGGGTTCTCCGTTATAGACCTCGGCCAGAATTTCACGTGCGCCGTTATTCAGCAGCTCTTCCGCCAGCGACACGCCAAGCGCTTCGGCATCCTGCGGCTTGCCGCGACGTTCGCCGCGCACCATCTGTGAACCGTCCGGTGCGCCCACCAGCGCGCGCAGCCACAGTTCACCGTCTGTTAATTCAGCATAGCTGCCAATCGGCACCTGACACCCGCCTTCGAGGCGAGTATTCATCGCCCGCTCGGCTTTTACGCGGGTTGCGGTCTCGTCATGGTTCAGCGGAGCGAGCAGCTCGCGGGTGCGCGCATCGTCCAGACGGCACTCAATGCCGACGGCGCCCTGGCCGACGGCCGGCAGCGACAACTCTGGTGGCAACGCCACGCGAATGCGTTCCTCCAGCCCCAGGCGCTTCAGGCCTGCAACCGCAAGAATAATGGCATCGTAATCGCCGTTATCCAGCTTGCCCAGACGCGTGCCAACGTTACCGCGCAGCGAGCGGATGATAAGGTCAGGACGACGCTCCGCCAACTGACACTGACGGCGTAAACTGGACGTGCCAACCACGCTACCCGCCGGCAGCGCGTCGAGCGAGTCATAGTGGTTCGAGACAAACGCGTCACGCGGATCTTCGCGCTCGCAGATGGTCACCAGCCCCAGCCCTTCCGGGAACTCGACGGGCACGTCTTTCATCGAATGTACGGCGATATCGGCGCGGTTCTCAAGCAATGCCAGTTCCAGCTCTTTGACAAACAGGCCCTTGCCGCCCACTTTCGCCAGCGGCGTATCCAGAATCACGTCACCGCGCGTGACCATCGGCACCAGCTCGACGCGCAATCCACTGTGGCAGGCTTCAAGGCGCTGCTTAACATAATGTGCCTGCCAGAGCGCGAGAGGGCTTTGGCGTGTGGCAATTCTCAAAACATTGTCTAACATGCTTGTTACCGTCATTATCAATCGCTAACCATCCTAACATTGTTGACTCTGGGATGGCAGTTTTACGGTTGATGAAGCGTGAGAGGGACAAGGCGGCGTATTCGTCAGCCATAGCCGTATTCAGGAATTTACACGTACAGAACGGTGCTACACTTGTATGTAGCGCATCTTTCTTTACGGTCAACCGGCAAGGTGTTAAATTGATCACGTTTTAGACCATTTTTTCGTCGGTACCACCATAATGACAAGGGCGAAAAAAGGGTAACGGTTATCTTTTTGAAATACTGCGGGCTCGCTGTTATTCGTGTTTTGAATAGCTTACGACACCCGGAAACATCAGGCGATACGTCTTGTACCTCTATATTGAGACTCTGAAACAGAGACTGGATGCCATAAATCAACTGCGTGTGGATCGCGCGCTTGCTGCCATGGGCCCTGCTTTCCAGCAGGTATACAGTCTGCTGCCGACATTATTGCACTATCACCACCCGCTAATGCCTGGCTACCTTGATGGTAACGTTCCCCAGGGCATTTGCCTCTTCACGCCTGATGAAACCCAACAGCATTATCTGAACGAGCTGGAACTCTACCGCGGCATGCCGCCTCAGGTTTCTCCGAAAGGTGAACTGCCGATTACCGGCGTTTACTCGATGGGGAGCACCTCATCGGTAGGGCAGAGCTGTTCTTCGGACCTGGATATCTGGGTCTGCCATCAATCCTGGCTCGATAACGAAGAGCGCCAGCTGCTGCAGCGTAAATGCAGCCTGCTGGAAAGCTGGGCGGCCTCGCTTGGCGTGGAAGTGAGCTTCTTCCTGATTGATGAAAACCGTTTCCGCCATAATGAAAGCGGCAGTCTGGGTGGTGAGGACTGCGGCTCGACTCAGCACATCCTGTTGCTGGATGAATTTTACCGTACTGCCGTTCGTCTGGCCGGGAAGCGTATTCTGTGGAATATGGTCCCGTGCGAAGAAGAAGAGCATTACGACGACTACGTCATGTCGCTTTACGCGCAGGGCGTACTGACGCCAAACGAATGGCTGGACCTGGGCGGCCTCAGCTCCCTGTCCGCCGAAGAGTACTTTGGCGCAAGCCTCTGGCAGCTCTACAAGAGCATTGATTCACCGTACAAAGCGGTGCTGAAAACCCTGCTGCTGGAAGCCTACTCGTGGGAATACCCTACGCCGCGCCTGCTGGCGAAAGATATCAAGCAGCGCCTGCACGATGGCGAAATTGTCTCCTACGGGCTCGACGCCTACTGCATGATGCTGGAGCGCGTTACCGAATACCTGAAAGCCATTGATGACACCACGCGTCTTGACCTGGTGCGT
This sequence comes from Enterobacter sp. 22499, assembly GCF_052044815.1. NCBI lineage: Bacteria > Pseudomonadati > Pseudomonadota > Gammaproteobacteria > Enterobacterales > Enterobacteriaceae > Enterobacter > Enterobacter sp. 22499. The sequence continues at coordinate 40,476 of NZ_JBQENR010000011.1, forward strand.
CGATGTTTCTATCTCAAGGTCTGTGAAAAGCTGAGCCGTGAGCGCGCCTGCGTGGGCTGGCGTCGTGAAGTGGTCAGTCAGCTTGTGAAAGAGTGGGGATGGGACGAAGCGCGTCTGTCCATGCTTGATAACCGCGCCAACTGGAAGATCGATCAGGTGCGTGAAGCGCACAACGAACTGCTCGACGCGATGATGCAAAGCTACCGTAACCTGATCCGCTTTGCGCGCCGCAATAACCTTAGCGTCTCCGCCAGCCCGCAGGATATCGGGGTGTTAACCCGTAAGCTGTACGCCGCGTTTGAAGCGCTGCCGGGCAAAGTGACCCTGGTTAACCCGCAGATTTCGCCTGACCTGTCTGAACCAAACCTGACCTTTATCTATGTGCCGCCGGGCCGCGCGAACCGCACCGGGTGGTATCTGTACAACCGTGCGCCAAGCATGGATTCGATTATCAGCCATCAGCCGCTGGAATATAACCGCTATCTGAACAAGCTGGTGGCGTGGGCCTGGTTTAACGGCCTGCTGACCTCGCGCACGCGCCTGTTTATCAAGGGCAATGAGGTTGTCGATTTAGCCAAGCTGCAGGAGATGGTGGCGGATGTCTCGCACCACTTCCCGCTGCGTCTGCCTGCGCCGACGCCAAAAGCGCTCTACAGCCCGTGCGAGATCCGCCATCTGGCGATCATCGTCAACCTGGAATACGATCCGACGGCGGCCTTCCGCAATCAGGTAGTCCATTTTGACTTCCGCAAGCTGGACGTCTTCAGCTTTGGCGAGCAGCAAAACTGCCTGGTGGGCAGCGTAGACCTGCTTTACCGCAACTCGTGGAACGAAGTGCGTACCCTGCACTTCAACGGCGAGCAGGCGATGATTGAAGCGCTGAAAACCATTCTCGGCAAGATGCACCAGGACGCCGCACCGCCGGACAGCGTCGAAGTGTTCTGCTACAGCCAGCACCTTCGCGGTTTAATTCGTACTCGCGTGCAGCAGTTGGTGTCTGAATGCATCGAACTGCGTCTCTCCAGCACCCGTCAGGAAACCGGGCGCTTCAAAGCGCTGCGCGTTTCCGGGCAGACGTGGGGCCTGTTCTTCGAGCGTCTGAACGTGTCGGTGCAGAAGCTGGAAAACGCTATCGAGTTCTACGGCGCGATTTCACACAACAAGCTGCACGGCCTCTCAGTTCAGGTGGAAACCAACCACGTCAAGCTGCCGCAGGTGGTGGATGGCTTTGCCAGTGAAGGGATTATTCAGTTCTTCTTTGAAGAGTCGGGCGACGATGCCGGGTTCAACATCTACATTCTGGATGAGACCAACCGCGCCGAGGTGTATCACCACTGTGAAGGCAGCAAAGAGGAGCTGGTGCGCGACGTCAGCCGCTTCTACTCTTCCTCGCATGACCGTTTCACCTACGGTTCCAGCTTTATCAACTTCAACCTGCCGCAGTTCTATCAGATTGTGAACGTGGATGGCCGAGCGCAGGTGATCCCGTTCCGTACGCAGGCGATTACCCCTGCGGCGCCTGCGAATCAGGATACTGCACCGCTGTTGCAGCAGTATTTTTCCTGAGGCTTTTCGCCCGGTAAGGCGCAGCCGCCACCGGGCAACAAAACTACCTGAAACGCACTTCCTCGCCCGCCTGCGCGGTCGCCGCCTGTTCTAGCAGATCCCAGAACGTTTCGCCGCTGCGATCGCAAACCCACTCGTCACCCTTCAAATCAAAGTGATAACCGCCCTGTTTGGCCGCCAGCCACACCTGGTGAAGCGGCTCCTGACGGTTAATAATAATTTTGCTGCCGTTTTCGAAGCTCAGGGTCAGAATGCCGCCGTTGATTTCACAATCGATATCGCTGTCGCCGTCCCAGTCGTCGATACGTTCTTCGATGGTCATCCACAGGGTGTCGGCAAGGCGATGGAATTCACTGTCGTTCATGGTTTTGTTCCTGTTTTTCGTGATGGCGGCAGTATAACGCTAAATAATTCCCGTTGCAGGAAAGCGGCAAACTCTTGCTTTTGTGTCTTCTCCTGCGATGATAGAAACAGATTTGAACTTACGGGCAACTTTATAATGAAAAACGCTTTCCGAACGCTTGCCGTTCTCATCACGCTGTTTAGCCTGACCGGCTGCGGACTGAAGGGACCACTCTACTTCCCGCCTGCGGATAAAACCGCGCCGCCGCCGACAAAACCGGTTAACAGCGGCATCGAGTCTTCCACGCCAAAGACTAACGATCGTGGCGATAACGGCGGTCCGACTCAGGTTAACCTCTGACGACAACGTTCTGTACCCGCGCAATGGAGCAAATGATGCAGTTCTCTAAAATGCATGGCCTTGGCAACGATTTTATGGTCGTCGACGCGGTAACGCAGAATGTGTTTTTCTCCCCGGAACTGATCCGCCGCCTGGCGGATCGGCACGTGGGCGTGGGGTTCGATCAGCTGCTGGTGGTTGAGCCGCCCTACGATCCTGACCTCGATTTCCACTACCGTATTTTCAACGCTGACGGCAGTGAGGTTAACCAGTGCGGCAATGGCGCGCGCTGTTTCGCCCGCTTTGTCCGCCTGAAAGGGCTCACCAATAAGCGCGATATCCGCGTCAGTACCGCCAACGGTCGTATGGTGCTCAGCGTTACCGACGATGAGCTGGTGCGCGTCAATATGGGCGAGCCTGACTTCGAGCCTTCCGCCGTGCCGTTTCGCGCAAACAAAGCGGAAAAGACCTATATTATGCGGGCGGCCGAGCAGACAGTATTGTGCGGCGTTGTCTCGATGGGTAACCCGCACTGCGTGATTCAGGTGGATGACGTGGAAACTGCGGCGGTTGAAACGCTCGGTCCGGTGCTGGAGAGCCACGAGCGGTTCCCGGAGCGGGCGAACATCGGCTTTATGCAGGTGGTGAAGCGTGAACACATCCGTCTGCGGGTTTACGAGCGCGGCGCGGGCGAAACCCAGGCCTGCGGAAGCGGTGCCTGTGCGGCGGTGGCCGTCGGTATCTCCCAGGGGTTACTGGCAGAAGAGGTTCGCGTGGAATTACCGGGCGGTCGTCTTGATATCGCCTGGAAAGGAGCGGGTCATCCACTGTACATGACTGGCCCGGCGACACATGTTTATGACGGGTTTATCCATCTATGAAACAACCAGGGGAAGAACTGCAGGAAACAGTGACGGAACTGGACGACAGCGCTGTTGTTGATTATCTGCTGAACAATCCTGAGTTTTTTATTCGCAATGCACGCGTCGTCGAACGAATGCGCGTGCCGCATCCGGTTCGCGGGACCGTGTCGCTGGTCGAATGGCATATGGCGCGCGCGCGTAACCACATCAACCAGCTTGAAGAGAACATGACGCTGTTGATGGAGCAGGCCAGCACCAACGAAAGCCTGTTCTATCGCCTTCTGCACCTGCAGGCGCGTCTGGCCTCGGCGCACAGCCTTGAAGAGTTTCTCAGCCGCTTCCACCGCTGGGCGCGCGAGCTGGGGCTGGCGGGCGCAACGATTCGTCTGTTCCCTGACCGCTGGCGCATTGGCGCACCGTCGGGGTTCACCCATCTGGCGCTCAGCCGTCAGGCGTTTGAGCCGCTGCGCATTCAGCGCCTGGGCCATGAGCATCACTATCTGGGGCCGCTGAACGGACCCGAACTGCTGGTGGTGTTACCGGAAGCCAAAGCGATTGGCTCGGTGGCGATGTCGCTGATGGGGCGCGATGGCGACCTGGGGGTCATATTATTTACCAGCCGCGACGCGCACCACTATGAGCAGGGGCAAGCCACGCACCTGCTGCAGGAGATCGCCCTGATGCTGCCCGAGCTGCTGGAGCGCTGGATTGAACGCGTATGACGGACGGATTGCTCGCCACTGACGTCACCCGGTTTCTGCGCTATCTGGGCGTTGAGCGTCAGCTCAGCCCCATCACGCTGCTTAACTATCAGCGTCAGCTTGATGCCATCATGCAGATTGCCGAAGAAATCGGCCTGAAAAGCTGGCAACAATGTGACGCCGCCACGGTACGCGGGTTCGTCGTGCGTAGCCGTAAAAAAAATCTTAGCCCGGCGAGCCTTGCGCTCCGGCTCTCTGCGCTGCGCAGCTTTTTCGACTGGCTGGTCAGCCAGGGCAAGCTGAAAGCTAACCCGGCAAAAGGGATCGCCACGCCAAAGGCCCCGCGCCATCTGCCGAAAAATATCGACGTCGACGACGTAAACCGCCTGCTGGATATCGATCTTAACGATCCGCTCGCCGTGCGCGACCGCGCGATGCTGGAGGTGATGTACGGCGCGGGCCTGCGTCTCTCCGAACTGGTGAACCTCGACTTAAAGCATCTCGATCTGGAATCCGGCGAAGTGTGGGTGATGGGCAAGGGCAGCAAAGAGCGCCGCCTGCCGATTGGCCGCAACGCCGTCTCCTGGATTGAGCACTGGCTGGATCTGCGCGGCCTGTTTGGCGCGGAAGAGGATGCGCTGTTTTTATCAAAGCTCGGCAAGCGGATCTCCGCGCGTAACGTGCAGAAGCGCTTTGCGGAGTGGGGCATCAAGCAGGGGCTGAACAGCCACGTGCATCCCCACAAGCTGCGCCACTCCTTTGCGACACACATGCTGGAATCGAGCGGCGATCTGCGTGGCGTACAGGAACTGCTTGGCCACGCGAATCTGTCGACCACTCAAATCTATACCCACTTAGACTTCCAACACCTTGCCTCGGTGTATGACGCGGCGCATCCACGCGCCAAACGGGGGAAATAATGCGTTTTTACCGCCCACTCGGTCAGATCTCAGCCCTGACATTTGACCTTGATGACACCCTTTATGACAACCGCGAGGTGATCCTGCGTACCGAGCAGGAGTCACTGGCGTTTGTGCAGAACTACCATCCGGCGCTGAAAGCGATGCAAAACAAGGACTTCCAGAAGCTGCGCCAGTCCCTGCGGGAGACCGAGCCGGACATTTACCACGACGTGACCGAATGGCGTCGTCGCGCGGTTGAGCAGGCGATGCTGAACGCGGGTCTGAGCGCACAGGATGCGGCCATCGGTGCCGAAGCGGCAATGGAAAACTTCGCCAAATGGCGCAGCCGTATCGACGTGCCGCAGGAAACCCACGACACGCTGGCGAAGCTTGCCGAAAAGTGGCCGCTGGTGGCCATCACCAACGGCAATGCCCAGCCGGAGCTGTTTGGCCTCAGCGATTATTTTGAATTCGTGCTGCGCGCGGGTCCGCACGGGCGCGCGAAGCCGTTCAGCGACATGTATCACCTGGCAGCGGAAAAACTGAATTTGCCGCTCGGTAACATTCTTCACGTGGGCGACGATCTGACCACCGACGTGGCGGGTGCCATCCGCTGCGGCATGCAGGCCTGCTGGATCAAGCCAGAAAATGCGGAGCTGATGACCGCAACAGACAGCCGTCTTCTGCCGCACGTGGAAATTTCGCGGTTGGCATCCCTCACGACGCTGATATAATCATCAATTGTTCTGTATAAATTAACAGGGTTTTGGCGAGTGGAAACATTTGCCTGCCCGACATGACGTGACGGTGCCAATGGACGTTTCTTACCTGCTCGACAGCCTTAATGACAAACAGCGTGACGCGGTTGCCGCCTCGCGCACCAACCTGCTGGTTCTGGCTGGGGCGGGGAGTGGTAAGACACGCGTGCTGGTTCACCGTATCGCCTGGCTGCAGAGCGTGGAAAACTGCTCGCCGTACTCGATTATGGCCGTGACGTTTACCAACAAGGCGGCGGCGGAGATGCGTCACCGTATCGCCCAGCTGATGGGCACCAGCCAGGGCGGCATGTGGGTTGGCACCTTCCACGGCCTGGCGCACCGTCTGCTGCGCGCGCACCATATGGACGCTAACCTGCCGCAGGATTTCCAGATCCTCGACAGCGAAGATCAGCTCCGTCTGCTGAAGCGCCTGATCAAGGCGATGAACCTCGACGAGAAGCAGTGGCCACCGCGTCAGGCGATGTGGTACATCAACGGTCAGAAAGACGAAGGGCTGCGCCCGCACCATATCCAGAGCTTCGGTAATCCGGTCGAGCAGACCTGGCAGAACGTCTACAAGGCCTATCAGGAAGCGTGCGACCGCGCCGGCCTGGTGGATTTCGCCGAGCTGCTGCTGCGCGCCCACGAGCTGTGGCTGAACAAACCGCATATCCTGCAGCACTACCGCGAACGTTTCACCAACATCCTGGTGGACGAATTCCAGGATACCAACAACATCCAGTACGCGTGGATCCGCCTGCTGGCCGGAGATACCGGCAAGGTGATGATCGTGGGCGATGACGACCAGTCGATCTACGGCTGGCGCGGCGCGCAGGTGGAGAACATCCAGCGCTTCCTCAACGATTTTCCCGGCGCGGAAACCATCCGTCTGGAGCAGAACTATCGCTCAACCAGCAACATCCTGAGCGCGGCCAACGCCCTGATTGAGAACAACAACGGGCGTCTGGGCAAAAAGCTGTGGACCGACGGCGTCGACGGCGAACCGATCTCGATTTACTGCGCCTTCAACGAGCTCGACGAAGCGCGCTTCGTGGTGAACCGCATCAAAACCTGGCAGGACAACGGCGGCGCGCTGGAGCAGTGCGCCATTCTCTACCGCAGCAACGCCCAGTCGCGCGTGCTGGAAGAGGCGCTGCTGCAGGTGAGCATGCCGTACCGCATTTACGGCGGCATGCGATTCTTCGAACGTCAGGAGATCAAAGATGCGCTTTCGTATCTGCGCCTGATCGCCAACCGCAACGACGACGCGGCGTTTGAGCGCGTGGTGAACACGCCGACCCGCGGGATTGGCGACCGTACGCTGGACGTGGTGCGTCAGGCCTCGCGCGATCGCCAGCTGACGTTGTGGCAGGCGTGCCGCGAGCTGCTGCAGGAAAAAGCCCTCGCCGGACGCGCCGCCAGCGCGCTCCAGCGCTTCCTGGAATTAATTGATGCCCTGGCGCAGGAAACCGCCGACATGCCGCTGCACGTGCAGACCGACCGGGTGATTAAAGACTCCGGGCTGCGTACCATGTACGAGCAGGAAAAAGGCGAAAAGGGGCAGACCCGTATAGAGAACTTAGAGGAACTGGTCACGGCAACGCGCCAGTTCAGCTACAACGAAGAAGACGAAGACCTGATGCCGCTGCAGGCATTCCTCTCTCACGCCGCGCTGGAAGCGGGTGAAGGGCAGGCGGACACCTGGCAGGACGCGGTTCAACTGATGACCCTGCACTCCGCCAAAGGTCTGGAGTTCCCGCAGGTGTTTATCGTCGGCATGGAAGAGGGCATGTTCCCAAGCCAGATGTCGCTCGATGAAGGCGGGCGTCTGGAAGAAGAACGTCGTCTGGCTTACGTGGGCGTGACGCGAGCGATGCAGAAGCTGACGCTAACCTACGCTGAAACCCGCCGCCTGTACGGTAAAGAGGTCTATCACCGTCCGTCGCGCTTCATCGGCGAACTGCCGGAAGAGTGCGTGGAAGAGGTGCGTCTGCGGGCGAGCATCAGCCGTCCGGTTAGCCATCCGCGCATGGGCTCGCCGATCTCTGAAACCGACACCGGCTACAAGCTGGGCCAGCGCGTGCGCCATTCGAAGTTTGGCGAAGGTACCATTGTGAATCTGGAAGGCAGCGGCGAGCACAGCCGCCTGCAGGTGGCGTTCCAGGGGCAGGGGATCAAATGGCTGGTGGCGGCCTACGCGAAGCTGGAAACAGTCTAACATTCAGAAAAATATCATTATTTTGTAATAATCTGCTAGCCTTATACAGTGAAGGTCAATTAATGCCCTTCAGCGTTCCGTTGCGTGTTGACGCCACAGTTATTGCTGGCGTAACATGCGCGCACGATTACGCTAAGAGGACATTCGCCTTGGACACACCCAGTAGATACTGGCTCAATTCCCTGTCATCCAGGAACAACTCCTAAGGCTATCTCCTCATGCTGATGGCCTTAGTGGTTGTCAGCGACTGCATTATTCCCGTCGCGCTGAGTCAGGCTGTTTAATGGTCTGAAACCCAATTTGTTTCTGTGTGCCCACCGAACTGTCCGATATTTTTTGCATTGGGAGTCCCGGTCATGTTGAGCGCATTTCAACTCGAAAATAACCGACTGACTCGGCTTGAAGCCGAAGAGTCACAGCCCCTCATTGATGCCGTATGGGTGGATCTGGTCGAGCCGGACGACGATGAACGCCTTCGCGTACAATCTGAGCTGGGGCAAAGCCTGGCAACCCGCCCGGAACTGGAAGACATCGAAGCCTCCGCGCGTTTCTTTGAAGATGAAGACGGCCTGCACATTCACTCCTTCTTCTTCTTTGAAGATGCGGAAGATCACGCGGGCAACTCCACCGTGGCGTTTACCATTCGCGACGGTCGTCTGTTTACTCTGCGTGAACGCGAACTGCCGGCATTCCGTCTCTACCGCATGCGCGCCCGCAGCCAGGCGATGGTGGACGGCAACGCTTACGAGCTGCTGCTCGATCTGTTCGAAACTAAAATTGAACAGCTGGCGGACGAAATTGAAAACATCTACAGCGATCTGGAAAAGCTGAGCCGCGTGATCATGGAAGGCCATCAGGGGGATGAGTACGACGAAGCGCTTTCGACGCTGGCAGAGCTGGAAGATATCGGCTGGAAGGTGCGTTTGTGTCTGATGGATACCCAGCGCGCGCTGAACTTCCTGGTGCGCAAGGCGCGTCTGCCGGGCGGTCAGCTGGAGCAGGCGCGTGAGATCTTACGCGATATCGAATCCCTGTTGCCGCACAACGAATCTCTGTTCCAGAAGGTGAACTTCCTGATGCAGGCGGCGATGGGCTTTATCAACATCGAGCAGAACCGCATCATCAAGATCTTCTCGGTAGTGTCCGTGGTGTTCCTGCCGCCGACGCTGGTGGCGTCCAGCTACGGGATGAACTTCGAGTTTATGCCGGAGCTGAAGTGGAGCTTTGGCTACCCGGGGGCGATTATCTTTATGATCCTCGCCGGGCTGGCACCGTATCTGTACTTTAAGCGTCGGAACTGGCTGTAAAATCTGGCGGGTGGCGCTGCGCTTACCCGCCCTACAAAACACCTACATTCCTCTGCGGGTTCTGCGCTGGGTATAAATCGCATCGGCGACGAAAATCGCCAGCGCCACCCAGATAAAGGCAAAGGTGACCATCTTATCCGCACCCGGCACTTCGCCGTAAAACACCACCGCCAGCAGGAACATCAGCGTCGGGCCAATGTACTGGAAGAAGCCCAGCGTGGAGAGGCGCAGGCGCGTTGCCGCACCGGTGAAGCACAGCAGCGGAATGGTGGTCACTACGCCCGCCGCCATCAGCATCAGGTTCAGCGACCACGGGTTGCTGCCCATATGGCTGGTGGCGCTGTCGGCGATACCGAACAGATAGATCGCCGCCACCGGCAGCAGCCACAGGGTTTCAAACAGCATCCCGGTTTGCGCTTCCACCGCAATTTTCTTACGTACCAGGCCGTAAAAAGCAAAGCTGAACGCCAGACCGAGGGCGATAACCGGCAGCGAGCCAAACGTCCACAGCTGCACCAGCACGCCGCAGAAGGCGAGAATCACCGCCACCCACTGCATCCGGCGGAAGCGTTCGCCGAGGAAAATCATCCCCAGCACGATATTCACCAGCGGGTTAATGAAGTACCCCAGGCTCGCTTCGAGCATGTGGTGGTTATTCACCGCCCAGATAAACAGCAGCCAGTTGCCGCCGATCAGCACCGCAGAAAGCGCCAGCAGGAAGACCTTTTTAGGGGTTTGCAGCAGCGTTTTAACGCCGGACCACTGACGGCTGATGCTCATCAGCGCGATCATGAAGAAGAACGACCAGATGACGCGGTGAGTGAGGATCTCGTCGGCCGGAACATAGGCGATAAATTTGAAATACGCCGGGGCGATACCCCAAATAAAATAAGCGGCAAGGGCGAGTAAAACGCCCTGCCGCGTCTGTTTAGCATCCATCGGGAAAATCCGTGACAAAAAAGTGAATCAATTTTACCCGAATTTGCCGCCTCAACCCACCATATAAGTGGCGGTTGCGCTGGCGATATAAACCTGCTCCTCGTTATGCAGCTCAACGCGGGCAACGGCAACTTTATTCCCGGCACGCAGCAGGCTGCTGGTGCAGGTAAAGCGGTTTCCGCGCCCCGGGCGAAGATAGTCGACGCGTAAATCAATGGTGCCCATGCGCGCCAGACGCTGGCGGAGTTCATCTTCGTTGATGGTGTCATGGCGCGTCAGCGTACTGCCCACGCAGACCAGGCCTGCCGCCACGTCCAGCGCGGAGGCAATCACCCCGCCGTGCAGAATACTTTGCGCCCAGTTACCCACCATCATCGGCTGGTTGTTGAAACTCAGCTGGGCAAACTCCTTCTCGTAACGCTCCAGCTCAAGACCCAGTGCACGGTTAAACGGCATATGGTAAACAAAAATCTCGCCCACGAGTTTTAACACTTCTTCGGCGGTAAGCATGGCTGACATGAGGCATTACATCCTTATTGTTAATGAAATGTTGATTTTATGCTTCAGCAATAAGGAATTCCACTTTCAGAAACGAGGATGCAGCAGTTATCGCAGAAGTCTGTAGAATGTTCGCCTCATAACTATTCAGGTAATTTTACTCTTTGCAGGAGAACACCACCGATGCGGACGTATCTGGCCTGGTTACTGGCGGCGGTTGCGCTGCCCCTCACAGCATATGCGCAGGAAGCGACGATTAAAGAAGTCCATGATAAACCTGCCGTTAAGGGCAGCATTATCGCCAATATGCTGCAGGAGCATGACAATCCGTTCACGCTCTACCCGTATGACACGAACTACGTGATTTATACCCAAACCAGCGATCTCAACAAAGAGGCGATAAGCTCCTATAACTGGTCTGATAATGCGCGTAAGGATGAGGTGAAGTTCCAGCTTAGCCTCGCGTTCCCGTTCTGGCGCGGTATTCTGGGGCCAAACTCGGTGCTCGGCGCGTCTTATACGCAGAAATCCTGGTGGCAGCTCTCCAACAGCGGGGAATCTTCACCGTTCCGTGAAACCAACTATGAGCCGCAGCTTTTCCTCGGCTTCGCAACGGATTATGAATTTGCTGGCTGGACGCTGCGCGACGTCGAAGTGGGCTTTAACCATGATTCTAACGGACGTTCCGATCCTACCTCCCGTAGCTGGAACCGCGCCTATACGCGCCTGATGGCGCAGAACGGTAACTGGATGGTGGAAGTGAAGCCGTGGTATGTGCTCGGCAGCACCGATGACAACCCGGATATCACCAAATATATGGGCTACTACCAGCTCAAGGTCGGCTACCAGCTTGGTGATGCCGTGCTGAGCGCGAAAGGGCAGTACAACTGGAACACCGGCTACGGCGGTGCGGAGCTCGGTCTGAGCTACCCGGTGACGAAGCACGTGCGTCTCTATACCCAGGTGTATAGCGGCTACGGCGAGTCGCTGATCGACTACAACTTCAATCAGACTCGCGTTGGCGTGGGCGTAATGCTGAACGATATTCTCTAAGCTGCTCGAATGTTTTTGCGTTAAACGTTGAAGTTTCTCTCTCAGGCGCTGAAAATAGCGCCTGTTTTATTTTTCGCAAATGGGGTTAACGTGGCGCAGGCGGAAGTATTGAATCAGGAGTCGCTGGCTAAACAGGTTTTGCATGAAACCTTTGGCTACCAGCAGTTCCGCCCGGGCCAGGAAACCATCATTGAAACCGTGCTGGAAGGCCGCGATTGCCTGGTGGTGATGCCGACCGGCGGCGGTAAATCCCTCTGTTATCAGGTGCCCGCGCTGGTGCTGAACGGCCTGACGGTCGTGGTATCCCCGCTCATTTCCCTGATGAAAGACCAGGTCGACCAGCTGCTCGCCAACGGCGTGGCGGCGGCCTGCCTGAACTCGACGCAAACCCGCGAGCAGCAGCAAGAGGTGATGGCCGGGTGCCGCACCGGGCAGATCCGCCTGCTGTATATCGCGCCGGAACGCCTGATGCTGGACAACTTCCTCGATCACCTGGCGCACTGGAACCCGGTTCTGCTGGCGGTGGATGAAGCGCACTGTATCTCCCAGTGGGGACACGATTTCCGCCCGGAATATGCCGCCCTCGGCCAGCTGCGTCAGCGCTTCCCTGAACTGCCGTTTATGGCGCTTACCGCCACGGCGGATGACACCACGCGCCTGGATATCGTTCGCCTGCTGGGGCTGAACGACCCGTATATTCAGGTCAGCAGCTTCGACCGCCCGAACATCCGCTACATGCTGATGGAAAAATTCAAGCCGCTGGACCAGCTCCTGCGCTACGTTCAGGAGCAGCGCGGCAAGTCCGGTATCATCTACTGCAACAGCCGTGCGAAGGTGGAAGACACCGCCGCGCGTCTGCAAAATCGCGGCTTTAGCGCCGCCGCATATCACGCCGGGCTGGAGAACCACATCCGCGCCGACGTGCAGGAGAAATTCCAGCGCGACGACCTGCAAATCGTGGTCGCAACGGTGGCGTTCGGGATGGGGATCAACAAGCCCAACGTGCGCTTTGTGGTGCATTTCGACATTCCGCGCAATATCGAATCCTACTATCAGGAGACCGGCCGCGCTGGCCGTGACGGCCTGCCTGCGGAAGCGATGCTGTTTTACGATCCGGCCGATATGGCGTGGCTGCGCCGCTGTCTGGAAGAGAAGCCGCAGGGACAACTCCAGGACATTGAGCGCCACAAGCTCAACGCGATGGGTGCCTTCGCTGAAGCGCAAACCTGCCGCCGTCTGGTGCTGCTCAACTACTTTGGTGAGGGGCGACAGGAGCCGTGCGGCAACTGCGATATCTGCCTGGATCCGCCAAAGCAGTACGATGGCCTGATGGACGCGCGCAAAGCGCTCTCGACCATTTACCGCGTGAATCAACGCTTCGGGATGGGCTACGTGGTGGAAGTACTGCGCGGTGCCAATAACCAGCGTATCCGCGACATGGGCCACGACAAGCTGCCGGTTTACGGCATCGGTAAAGACCAGAGCCACGAGCACTGGGTCAGCATTATTCGTCAGCTGATCCACCTCGGCTTTGCCACACAGAACATTGCCCAGCACTCCGCGCTACAGCTGACCGAAGCAGCGCGTCCGGTGCTGCGCGGTGATGTTGAGCTCAAGCTCGCCGTGCCGCGCGTGGTTGCCCTCAAGCCGCGCGTGATGCAGAAATCCTACGCCGGTAACTATGACCGCAAGCTGTTTGCCAAGCTTCGCAAGCTGCGTAAAGCTATCGCTGACGAAGAGAACATCCCGCCATACGTGGTGTTCAACGACGCGACGCTGATTGAGATGGCCGAGCAGATGCCGCTCAGCGCCAGCGAAATGCTCAGCGTTAACGGCGTGGGGACGCGCAAGCTGGAGCGCTTCGGTAAAGAGTTTATGGCGCTTATCCGCTCTCACGCCGATGGTGATGATGAGGAGTAGTCAGACGGGCGAAAAAGTGCCAGGATGATGACTCACTGAATTATTTCCCCGCGAGCTAATTATGTTAATGCTATTTCTCACCGTGGCGTTAGTGCACATCGTTGCGCTGATGAGCCCTGGCCCAGACTTTTTCTTCGTGTCGCAAACTGCCGTCAGCCGCTCCCGCAAAGAAGCGATGATGGGCGTGCTCGGTATTACCATGGGCGTTATGGTCTGGGCGGCGGTCGCGCTGCTCGGTCTGAACCTGATCCTGGCGAAGATGGCGTGGCTGCATAACATCATTATGGTTGGCGGCGGGCTGTACCTGTGCTGGATGGGCTACCAGATGCTGCGCGGGGCGCTGAAGAAAGAAGAGAAAAAACCGGAAGAGCCAAAGGTAGAGCTGGCAACGGGCGGCCGCAGCTTCGTAAAAGGGCTCCTGACTAACCTGGCAAACCCGAAAGCGATTATCTATTTCGGCTCCGTGTTCTCGCTGTTTGTGGGTGACAGCGTCGGCGCAGGCGCGCGCTGGGGGATCTTCCTGCTGATCGTTGTTGAGACGTTCGCCTGGTTCACTATTGTTGCCAGCCTGTTCGCCTTACCGGCGATGCGCCGCGGCTATCAGCGCATCGCGAAGTGGATCGACGGCTTTGCCGGCGCGCTGTTCGCCGGCTTCGGCATTCATCTCATCATCTCTCGCTAAGCATGACGCGCTGACGCAAGCAGCGCGCCAACCAGCATAAACAGCGAACCAAAGACTTTATTCAGGGCCTTCATCTGCTTAGGCCCTTTAATCCACGCCGCTATCCGCTGCGCCAGCGTCGCGTAACCAATCATCACGATGATATCGACGATGATGGTGGTCGCTCCCAGCACCACGTACTGCATCACCTGGGGCTGATGTGGCACGATAAACTGTGGGAACAGGGCGGCGAGGAACACAATGCTTTTCGGGTTCGTCAGGTTCACGAACACCGCGCGCTTAAACAGGTGGCCGCGCGTTTGCGTCCTGGAGAGCGTATTCAGGTCAATCGAGCCTGCCGCGCGCCACTGCTGGATACCGAGCCAAATCAGATACGCCGCACCGGCCCACTTCAGCACTTCAAACGCCAGCACCGAACGAGAGAACAGCGTCCCCAGACCAATCCCCACCAGCACAATATGAATGCCGAGCCCGGTCTGTAAACCGGCAATGGACGCCGCCGCACCGCGATAGCCGTGGTTGATGGAAGTGGTCATAGTGTTAATGGCGCCAGAGCCGGGCGAAAGGCTAAGGATAATGGATGTCAGCAGGTAGGCGAACCACCACTCGAAGGTCATTTGAAGCTCCCGAACCGTCTATTTTTATGCCACAATACGCTATTGTTGAGTCATTTTGTGACCAGTGACGAAAAAAAACGATATTCCCTGGATTACGTGAGTGGAAACCCAATGTTTCAGCAGAAAAAGGACTGGGAAACACGAGAAAACGCGTTTGCTGCTTTCTCAATGGGGCCGCTGACCGATTTCTGGCGGCAGCGTGAGGAAGACGAGTTTACGGGCGTCGGTGGCATCCCGGTGCGCTTCGTTCGCTTCCGCAATGAAAAAAATGACCGGGTGATCGTGGTCTGCCCCGGGCGTATCGAAAGCTACGTTAAGTATGCCGAACTGGCCTACGACCTGGTCAACATGGGGTTTGACGTGCTGATCATCGACCACCGTGGACAGGGGCTGTCCGGGCGCATGCTGCCGGATACGCACCGCGGGCATGTGGATCACTTCAGCGATTATGTCGACGATTTTGCCGCGTTCTGGCAGCAGGAAGTTCAGCCCGGCCCCTGGCGCAAGCGGTACATCCTTGCGCACTCCATGGGCGGCGCCATTTCGACGCTGTTTTTGCAGCGGTATGAGCACCAGTGCAACGCCATTGCGCTCACCGCGCCGATGTACGGTATTGTCATTCGTTTTCCCGACTGGATGGTGCGCCATCTTCTCGACTGGGCTGAGGGCCATCAGCGCATTCGTGAAGGCTATGCCATCGGAACCGGACGCTGGCGCGCATTGCCGTTCGCCATCAACGTCTTAACCCACAGTCGGCAGCGCTATCGCCGCAACCTGCGCTTTTATGCCGATGAACCGCGCTTGCGCGTCGGCGGCCCGACCTGGCACTGGGTGCGTGAGGGTATTCTGGCCGGTGAGCAGGTGCTGGCAGGCGTAGGCGATGATGACACGCCGACGCTTCTGATTCAGGCGGAAGAAGAGCGTGTGGTGGATAACCGCATGCATGACCGCTATTGTGAACTGCGCGCTGCCGCCGGTCACCCTTGTGAAGGGGGGAAACCGCTGGTCATCAACGGCGCGTACCATGAGATCCTTTTTGAAAAGGACGCTATGCGCTCAGTCGCGCTTAACGCCATCGTCGAGTTTTTCGACCGGCATAACTGATTTTCTATTGAGGTTAAATTTTCCTATGTACCAGGTTGTTGCATCTGATTTAGATGGCACGCTGCTTTCCCCCGACCACACCCTGTCGCCTTATGCGAAAGAGACCTTAAAGCTTCTGACCGCCCGTGGCGTGAACTTTGTGTTCGCTACCGGCCGCCACCACGTGGACGTGGGGCAGATCCGCGATAATCTGGAGATCAAGTCGTACATGATCACCTCCAACGGTGCGCGCGTGCATGATACCGACGGCAACCTGATCTTCACCCATAACCTGGATCGCGATATTGCTGCCGATCTCTTCGGCGTGGTGCATAACAATCCGGCTATCGTCACCAACGTATACCGTGACGACGAATGGTTCATGAACCGCCACCGCCCGGATGAAATGCGTTTCTTCAAGGAAGCGGTATTCAACTACTCCCTGTATGAGCCGGGCCTGCTGGATCCAGAGGGGATCAGCAAGGTGTTCTTCACCTGCGACAGCCACGAAGAGCTGCTGCCGCTTGAGCAGGCGATCAACGCCCGCTGGGGCGATCGCGTCAACGTGAGCTTCTCCACCCTGACCTGTCTGGAAGTGATGGCGGGCGGCGTTTCTAAAGGTCACGCGCTCGAAGCGGTTGCGAAACGTCTGGGCTTCGCGCTTAAAGACTGTATCGCCTTTGGCGACGGCATGAACGACGCCGAGATGCTCTCTATGGCGGGCAAAGGCTGCATCATGGAAAACGCGCACCAGCGCCTGAAGGACCTGCATCCGGAACTGGAAGTCATCGGCACCAACGCAGACAACGCGGTACCGAAATACCTGCGCAAACTGTTCCTTGAATAATCTTCATTTGGTTGTTTATTGTTCAGTTGTCAACTAAAGAGTTCGCTACAATGCCTGTCCTTCTTTCTGAGAGACAAGCATTGTGGCGCTACTCATTATCACCACTATCCTGTGGGCCTTCTCCTTTAGCCTGATTGGCGAATACCTTGCCGGTTCGGTCGACAGCTACTTCTCGGTGCTGATGCGCGTGGGGCTGGCGGCGCTGGTGTTCCTGCCGTTCCTGCGCACGCGCGGGCAATCGCTGAAAACCATTCTGCTGTACATGCTGGTGGGGGCGATGCAGCTTGGCATCATGTATCTGTTCAGCTTCCGGGCTTACGTCTACCTGTCCGTCTCCGAATTCCTGCTCTTTACCGTGCTGACGCCGCTCTATATCACGCTGATTTACGATCTGCTCAGCAGGCGCCGTCTGCGCTGGGGATATCTGCTAAGCGCCGCGCTGGCGGTTATTGGCGCGGCGATCATTCGCTACGACAAAGTGAGCGATCACTTCTGGACAGGGCTGATGTTCGTCCAGCTTGCCAACATCAGCTTTGCCATTGGTATGGTGGGCTACAAGCGCCTGATGGAAACCCGCCCGATGCCGCAGCACAACGCGTTTGCGTGGTTCTATATGGGCGCGGCGATCGTCGCGGTGGCGGCGTGGTTTATGCTCGGCAACCCGCAAAAGCTGCCGACCACCACCGTGCAGTGGAGCGTTCTGGTCTGGCTAGGCGTGGTGGCATCGGGGCTGGGGTACTTTATGTGGAACTACGGCGCTACGCAGGTAGACGCCGGTACGCTGGGGATCATGAACAACGTGCACGTCCCGGCGGGGCTGCTGGTGAACCTTGCCATCTGGCAGGAACAGCCGCACTGGCCGAGCTTCCTTATTGGGGGGGCGGTGATCCTGGCTTCACTGTGGGTCCATCGCCGCTGGGTCGCTCCGCGCTCCGCACAAACGGAAGATGGTCGCACGCGTGGTTCCGCGCTGAGCGAATAAACGCCTCCGTAACCGGCTGACGCTGCTCGCCATCGCGCACGGCGGCGTACAGCCGGCTCCACAGTCCTTCCCCCAGGGTTTTGGTGACCACCAGACCCTGGCGTTCAAAGCTCTCCACCACCCAGTGCGGCAGCGCCGCGATACCCATGCTGGCCGCCACCATCTGGATCAGCAGCAGGGTGTTATCCACGCTTTTCAGCTGCGGGCTGATGCCTGCCGGCTGCAGGAAATGACGCCAGATATCCAGGCGGCTGCGCTGAACCGGGTAAATCAGCAGCGTTTCTGTCGCCAGATCTTCCGGCGTAATGCGCGTTTTGGCCGCCAGCGGATGGTCCGGCGCCAGCACCAGACGCACCTCAAAATCAAACATCGGCGAATAGTGCAGGCCGCTGCGCGGCAGGATGTCGGACGTCATCACCAGATCCAGCTCGCCCTGCTGGAGCGAGGGCTGCGGGTCGAACGTCACGCCGGATTTAAAGTCCATTTCCACTTGCGGCCACTTCTGGCGGAAGTTCTCAAGCGCGGGGGTCAGCCACTGAATACAGCTGTGGCACTCAATGGCGATCCGCAGTTTGGTCTGCTGCGGCTCGTTACACGCCTGCAGCGCGCTGGCGATCTGCGGCAGTACCTGATTCGCCAGTTGAAGAAGAATTTCACCCTGCGGCGTAAAGCGCAAAGGCTGGCTCTTACGCACAAAAAGACGAAATCCGAGGCGTTGTTCCAGATCGCTGAACTGGTGAGAAAGGGCGGACTGGGTCTGGTGCAGCGTGGCCGCCGCCGCCGCGAGCGAACCGCAGTTCCGCAACGCTTGTAGCGTTTTCAGGTGTTTAATCTCGATCATGAAAGTCCTTCACTCCGCCATGAACATTTTGCGCTTGAGGAATATACAGTACCTGCCAATTATAGATGTGTAAACATCTGGACGTCTAAATAACAAATTTCACAAGGGGCATACCATGACAATCCGCACTCACACTCTCGGTTTTCCTCGCGTTGGCCTGCGTCGCGAGCTGAAAAAAGCGCAAGAAAGCTACTGGGCGGGCAACGCCACCCGTGAAGAACTCCTGGCGGTGGGGCGGGAGCTGCGTGCCCGTCACTGGGATCAGCAAAAACAGGCGGGCATTGACCTGCTGCCGGTGGGCGATTTCGCCTGGTACGACCATGTTCTGACGACCAGCCTGCTGCTGGGCAACGTGCCGGCTCGTCATCAGAACAAAGATGGATCGGTGGATATCGACACCCTGTTCCGCATCGGCCGTGGCCGCGCGCCAACGGGTGAGCCAGCGGCAGCGGCGGAAATGACCAAGTGGTTTAACACCAACTATCACTATATGGTGCCGGAGTTCGTCAAAGGTCAGCAGTTTACGCTGACCTGGACGCAACTTCTGGACGAAGTGGATGAAGCGCTGGCGCTGGGCCACCAGGTGAAGCCCGTATTGCTGGGGCCGGTAACCTACCTGTGGCTGGGTAAAGTGAAGGGCGAACAATTTGACCGCCTCAGCCTGCTGAACGATATTCTGCCGGTCTATAAGCAGGTGCTGATTGAGCTGGGCAAGCGCGGCATTCAGTGGGTGCAAATCGACGAACCCGCGCTGGTGCTGGAGCTGCCGCAGGAGTGGCTCGATGCCTTCAAACCGGCGTATGACGCGCTCGCCGGACAGGTGAAGCTGCTGCTGACCACCTATTTCGAGGGCGTGACGCCGAACCTCGGCACTATCACCGCGCTGCCGGTTCAGGGCTTGCACGTTGACCTGGTTCACGGTAAGGACGATGTCGCAGAGCTGCACAAGCGCCTGCCTGAGGAGTGGTTGCTCTCCGCCGGTCTGGTCAACGGCCGTAACGTCTGGCGCGCAGATCTGACCGAGAAATACGCCCAAATTAAAGACATCGTCGGCAAACGTGAGCTATGGGTGGCTTCATCTTGCTCGCTGCTGCACAGTCCGATCGATCTGAGCGTGGAGACCCGTCTCGACCCTGAAGTGAAAAGCTGGTTTGCCTTCGCCCTGCAAAAATGTGAAGAGCTGGCACTGCTGCGCGACGCGCTCAACAGCGGCGACACGGCGGCGATTACCGACTGGAGCGCACCGATTCAGGCGCGTCGTCACTCGGCTCGCGTGCACAACCCGGCGGTAGAAAAACGTCTGGCGGCCATCACCGCCCGGGACAGCCAGCGTCAGAGCCCGTACGAGGTACGTGCCGAAGCCCAGCGCGCCCGCTTCAATCTTCCCGCGTGGCCGACCACGACCATCGGTTCATTCCCGCAAACTACCGAGATCCGCGGCCTGCGTCTGGACTTCAAAAAGGGCAATCTGGACGCGAATCATTACCGCACCGGCATTGCGGAACACATCAAGCAGGCGATTATCGAGCAGGAACGCCTCGGGCTGGACGTGCTGGTACACGGCGAAGCCGAGCGTAACGACATGGTGGAATACTTCGGTGAACACCTGGACGGCTTCGTCTTTACCCAGAACGGCTGGGTGCAGAGCTACGGCTCCCGCTGCGTAAAGCCGCCGGTGGTCATTGGCGACGTCAGCCGCCCGGAACCGATCACGGTGGAGTGGGCGAAGTACGCCCAGTCCCTGACCGACAAGCCGGTAAAAGGCATGCTGACCGGCCCGGTGACCATTCTCTGCTGGTCGTTCCCGCGCGAAGACGTGACCCGTGAAACCATCGCCAAACAGATCGCCCTGGCGCTGCGTGATGAAGTGGCGGATCTGGAGGCGGCGGGGATTGGCATCATCCAGATTGACGAACCGGCGCTGCGCGAAGGTTTACCGCTGCGCCGCAGCGACTGGGATGCTTACCTGCAGTGGGGCGTGGAAGCATTCCGCATCAACGCCGCAGTGGCGAAGGACGACACCCAGATCCACACCCATATGTGTTACTGCGAATTTAACGACATCATGGATTCGATTGCCGCGCTGGATGCAGACGTGATCACCATCGAGACCTCGCGTTCAGACATGGAGCTGCTGGAGTCGTTTGAAGAGTTCGACTACCCGAACGAAATTGGGCCGGGCGTATATGACATTCACTCCCCGAACGTGCCGAGCGTGGAGTGGATTGAAGCGCTGCTGAGGAAAGCTGCCCAGCGTATCCCGGCAGAACGCCTGTGGGTAAACCCGGACTGCGGCCTGAAAACCCGCGGCTGGCCGGAGACACGTGCGGCGCTCGCCAACATGGTGAAGGCGGCGCAGAATTTGCGTCAGGCTTGATGACACGCAGGCCCGGTAAGGCGCAGTCGCCACCGGGCTTTTTTTATGCTTTCTTCCCACCGTACTGGCTAAACCATGCCAGCATTCTCTGCCAGCCATCTTTCGCGGATTCCGCGTGATAGCTCGGACGATAATCGGCATTAAACGCGTGTCCGGCATCGGGATACACCACGATTTCGGCCTTCGCGTTCGCCGCCCGCAGCGCGTGGCGCATCGTCTCGACGGTATCAAGCGGAATGCCGGTATCCTGGCCACCATATAGCCCTAACACCGGGGCATTGAGATCGGTAGCGATATCAACCGGATGCTTCGGTGAGTTCAGCGTCTTTTCGCCCACCAGTTTGCCGTACCAGGCAACGGCGGCTTTCAGCTGCGGGTTATGCGCGGCATACAGCCAGCTAATGCGTCCACCCCAGCAGAAACCGGTGACCATTAAGCGGTGCGGGTCGCCGCCGTTGCGCGCCGCCCAGCTGGCGACGTGGTCTAGGTCTGCCAGCACCTGCGCGTCCGGCACTTTGCTGACCAGGTTGCTGAAGAGCGTCGGGATATCACTGTAGTCATTCGGATCGCCCTGACGGAAGTAGAGCTCTGGCGCAACGGCCAGATAACCCTCCAGCGCCAGGCGGCGGCAGAGGTCGCGAATATGTTCGTGAACGCCGAAAATCTCCTGAACCACAATCACGATGGGCAGCGGGCCGTCTGCTGACTTTGGCCGCGCATGATATGCAGGCATATTTTCCCCCTGAGAGGGGATGGAGGTCTCGCCCGCCGTAATGGCCTCTTCTGAGGTTGAGACGATGGTTGAAGCATGCGGAGCCGCAGCAGGTGCAAATCCGGTTTTTTCAGTCATGGCATTCTCCGTACCAATGAGTTAGCGCAAAGGTAAATATAGACACCAGGTTAACAACTCACAGTGCCTTAAACGGTCTATCTTTTGTGCAGCACCCGACGATATAACTTGTTAATGTGATGTAAATCACTTTTTGATGGAAATTCAATGCAATAATTTTCATTCATGGTGAGATGCGTCACGAAATTATGCTTACCGCTTCTGTAAAGTACCGTTTTACTTCTTCTGACTAACCGACCCACAGAGGAGTCACCTATGTCTAAGTCTGATGTTTTTCATCTCGGCCTCACTAAAAACGATTTACAAGGGGCTACGCTCGCTATCGTCCCTGGCGACCCAGAGCGTGTGGAAAAGATCGCCGCGCTGATGGATAAGCCGGTCAAGCTGGCTGCCCATCGTGAATTCACCACCTGGCGCGCAGAGCTGGATGGCAAAGCGGTGATTGTGTGCTCTACCGGTATCGGTGGCCCGTCTACCTCTATTGCCGTGGAAGAGCTGGCGCAGCTGGGCATTCGTACTTTCCTGCGTATCGGCACCACCGGCGCGATTCAGCCGCACATTAACGTCGGCGACGTGCTGGTGACGACCGCATCCGTGCGTCTGGACGGCGCAAGCCTGCACTTTGCACCGATGGAATTCCCGGCAGTGGCTGACTTCGAGTGCACCACCGCGCTGGTTGAAGCGGCGAAATCCGTGGGCGCAACCACTCATGTGGGCGTAACTGCCTCTTCTGATACCTTCTATCCGGGCCAGGAGCGTTACGACACCTTCTCAGGCCGCGTAGTGAGCCGCTTCAAAGGCTCAATGGAAGAGTGGCAATCCATGGGCGTGATGAACTACGAGATGGAATCCGCAACGCTGCTGACCATGTGCGCAAGCCAGGGTCTGCGTGCCGGTATGGTGGCGGGTGTTATCGTCAACCGTACCCAGCAGGAGATCCCGAACGCCGAAACCATGAAGCAGACCGAAAGTCACGCGGTGAAAATCGTGGTTGAAGCGGCTCGCCGCCTGATCTAGTCCTCCTCTCTGAGATAAAAGGCCGACGCGTTCGGCCTTTATTTTTTGCGTAGCGCCTCGCAGGAAAACCCTTTCAAACTGGACGTTTATACAGCACAATCTTATTTTGTGCGGGTAATACGTTGATGCAGGGGGCATTGTGGATATCTCAATCCTTATTTATGCGGTAATTGCGCTGGCGGGCGTGGCGATAGGCTGGCTGATATCCAGCTATCAGCATGCACAGCAGAAGGCCGAACAACTGGCTGAACGCGAAGAGATCGTCGCCGATTTAAGCGCCGCAAAACAGCAGCTTGCCCTAAGCGACCACTGGCGCGACGAGTGTGAACTGCTCAATAACGAACTGCGTAACCTGCGCGACATCAACACCTCGCTGGAGGCCGATCTCCGTGAAGTGACTACCCGCCTTGAATCCACCCAGCTGCATGCCGAAGACAAAATCCGCCAGATGATCAACAGCGAGCAGCGCCTCAGCGAGCAGTTCGAGAACCTCGCCAACCGCATTTTCGAGCACAGCAACCGCCGCGTTGATGAGCAAAATCGCCAGAGCCTGAACAGCCTGCTGACGCCGCTGCGCGAACAGCTGGATGGCTTTCGCCGTCAGGTACAGGACAGCTTTGGTCAGGAAGCCCGCGAACGCCACACGCTGGCGCATGAGATCCGCAATCTTCAACAGCTGAATGCCCAGATGGCGCAGGAGGCGGTCAACCTGACGCGGGCGCTGAAAGGCGATAACAAAACCCAGGGTAACTGGGGGGAAGTGGTGCTCACCCGCGTGCTGGAGGCCTCTGGCCTGCGGGAAGGGTATGAATACGAAACGCAGGTGAGTATCGAAAACGATGCCCGCTCGCGAATGCAGCCGGATGTGATTGTGCGTCTGCCGCAGGGCAAAGATGTGGTCATTGACGCCAAAATGACGCTGGTGGCCTATGAGCGCTACTTCAACGCTGAAGATGACTATACGCGCGAATCGGCGCTGCAGGAGCACATTGCCTCCGTGCGTAACCATATCCGCCTGCTGGGTAGAAAGGATTATCAGCAACTGCCGGGGCTGCGCTCGCTGGACTACGTGCTGATGTTTATCCCGGTCGAACCCGCGTTTTTGCTGGCGCTCGACAGACAGCCCGAACTGATCACCGAAGCGCTGAAAAATAACATTATGCTGGTCAGCCCCACCACGCTGCTGGTGGCCTTACGCACCATTGCGAACCTGTGGCGCTATGAGCACCAGAGCCGTAACGCGCAGCAGATTGCCGACCGCGCCAGCAAGCTGTACGACAAAATGCGCCTCTTCGTGGACGATATGTCCTCCGTCGGGCAAAGCCTGGATCGTGCGCAGGATAACTACCGCCAGGCGATGAAAAAGCTCTCCTCCGGGCGTGGCAACCTGCTTGCGCAGGCTGAAGCATTCCGCAGCCTGGGAGTGGAGGTTAAACGCGAGATTAATCCGGAATTGGTCGAACAGGCCACAGCCCAGGACGAAGAGTTCCGACTGCGTGAGGGCGGGGATGAACAAAATTCACCCAGCCAGGACAACGATTTAGCGCCGGATTTATCGCCAGACGAGCAGCCAGCGCGTTTCTTTCGCGGTGGTTGAATCGTAGGGCAATTGCGCCCAATCTGTTACACTTCACGAACATTTGACTGATTAGCAGGCTCTGAAATGGTTGACGATTCACAAGACACGACGCACTTTGGCTTTCAGACTGTAGCCAAAGCGCAGAAAGCTGACATGGTGGCCCACGTATTTCATTCCGTGGCGGCGAAGTACGATGTGATGAATGACTTGATGTCGTTCGGCATTCATCGCTTGTGGAAGCGCTTCACCATCGACTGCAGCGGTGTGCGTCGTGGACAAACGGTTCTCGATCTGGCTGGCGGTACGGGCGATCTGACGGCGAAATTCTCCCGTCTGGTGGGCGAAACCGGTCGCGTTGTACTGGCTGATATTAATGACTCCATGCTTAAAATGGGACGCGAAAAGCTGCGTAACATCGGCGTGGTGGGTAACGTGGAATACGTGCAGGCCAACGCCGAAGCGCTGCCGTTCCCGGACAATACTTTTGACTGCATCACGATTTCCTTCGGTCTGCGTAACGTCACTGATAAAGAAAAAGCGCTGCGCTCCATGTACCGCGTGCTGAAGCCGGGTGGACGCCTGCTGGTGCTCGAGTTCTCTAAACCGATTATCGACCCGCTGAGCAAAGCCTACGACGCATATTCCTTCCACGTGCTGCCGCGTATTGGCGAACTGGTGGCAAACGACGCGGAAAGCTATCGCTATCTGGCGGAATCAATTCGCATGCATCCGGATCAGGACACCTTAAAAGCCATGATGCAGGATGCGGAATTTGAGAACGTTGAGTACTTCAACATGACGGCGGGTGTCGTCGCGCTGCATCGCGGTTACAAATTCTGAGTGGAGGTGTCCCGTGCCCTTTAAACCCTTAGTCACCGCAGGCATCGAGAATGTGCTGAATGCCTTCCTGTATCGCGCTCCGGCGCTGAAAGCCGCACGTCAGAGGCTAAACGGGAAGGTACTGCGCATTGTGTTAAAAGAGTTCTCGACGCCGCTCGTGCTGGTTTTCAGCGAACGTCAGCTTGACGTTCTGGGTGAGTGGGAAGGTGAAGCTGATTGCTCGGTCATTACCCATATGAGCGTGCTGCCAAAACTGCGCGATCGCCAGCAATTAACGGCGCTTATCCGCAGCGGTGAGCTGGAAGTGGAAGGCGACATCCAGGTCGTGCAGAACTTCGTTGCGCTCAGCGATCTGGCTGAGTTTGACCCGGCAGAGCTGCTGGCGCCTTTTATTGGCGACATCGCCGCTGAAGGGATCGGGAAAGTTATTCATGGCGGCACGGCGTTCCTGCGCAAAAATCTGCAACGCCAACAGCGTTATGCCGCAGAAGTGCTGACCGAAGAGTGGCGCATGGCGCCCGGGCCGCTGGAAGTTGCGTGGTTCGCAGAAGAGACGGCCGCGGTTGAACGTGCGGTTGATGCCCTAAGCAAACGGCTGGAAAAACTGGAGGGCAAATGACGCCTGGTGAAATTCGGCGCCTCTATTTTATCATCCACACCTTTTTGAGTTACGGGCTCGACGAGCTCATCCCCAAAATGCGTATCACGCTGCCGCTCAGGATCTGGCGGCGGACGCTGTTCTGGATGCCAAATCGCCATAAAGGTCAGCCGCTGGGTGAACGCCTGCGTCTGGCGCTGCAGGAGCTCGGCCCGGTATGGATTAAGTTCGGACAGATGCTCTCAACCCGCCGCGATCTCTTCCCGCCGCACATTGCCGATGAACTGGCGATGCTGCAGGACCGTGTCGCCCCGTTTGACGGGGTGAGAGCGAAGAAACAGATCGAGGAGGCGATGGGTAACCTTCCCGTTGAAACCTGGTTTGACGATTTCGAAATAGAACCGCTGGCGTCGGCTTCTATCGCTCAGGTGCATACTGCGCGTCTGAAAGAGAACGGCAAAGAGGTGGTGATCAAGGTGATCCGCCCGGATATCCTGCCGATTATCAAAGCCGACATGAAGCTAATTTATCGTCTGGCGCGCTGGGTTCCGCGTCTGCTGCCGGACGGCCGTCGACTGCGCCCGATGGAAGTGGTGCGGGAATATGAAAAAACGCTGATTGATGAGCTTAATCTGCTGCGTGAATCGGCAAACGCCATTCAGCTGCGCCGCAATTTTGAAAACAGCCCGATGCTCTACGTGCCTGAAGTCTATTCTGACTATTGCAGCCAGAACATGATGGTCATGGAGCGCATCTACGGTATTCCGGTTTCGGATGTGGTGGCCCTGGAGAAGCAGGGAACGAACATGAAGCTGCTGGCCGAACGTGGCGTGCAGGTCTTCTTTACCCAGGTATTCCGCGACAGTTTTTTCCATGCGGACATGCATCCGGGCAATATCTTCGTGAGCTATGAGCATCCTGAGGATCCGAAATACATCGGTATCGACTGCGGAATTGTGGGCTCGCTGAATAAAGAAGATAAACGTTATCTGGCTGAGAACTTCATCGCCTTCTTCAACCGCGACTACCGTAAGGTGGCCGAGCTGCATGTGGATTCCGGCTGGGTTCCGCCAGACACCAACGTCGAAGAGTTCGAGTTTGCTATCCGTACCGTTTGCGAACCGATTTTTGAAAAACCGCTGGCAGAGATCTCTTTTGGACACGTGCTGTTAAACCTGTTCAATACGGCCCGCCGCTTTAATATGGAAGTTCAGCCACAGTTAGTTTTACTTCAGAAAACATTACTTTACGTTGAGGGTGTAGGTCGACAACTCTATCCTCAGTTAGACTTGTGGAAGACGGCTAAACCTTTCCTGGAATCCTGGATTAAGGATCAGGTTGGCCTTCCAGCGCTGGTGCGTTCGCTGAAAGAGAAAGGACCGTTCTGGATCGAAAAAATGCCTGAAATTCCTGAACTGGTTTACGACAGTTTGCGTCAGAGCAAGAATCTTCAGCACAGCATGGATAAAATCGCCCGCGAGCTTCAGTCCAGCCGTGTGCGCCAGGGACAGTCACGCTACCTCTTTGGCATTGGCGCAACGCTGCTGCTGAGCGGTACGTTGCTGCTGATCAACCGTCCTGACTGGCAGATGATGCCCGCCTGGCTGATGGCTGGCGGGGTTGTTGTCTGGCTTGCAGGATGGAGAAAAACGCGCTGAGTTTGCATCGCCATCGACAGGTCGCATACGTATAATGCGACCTGACCAATTAATCATCTATCCCTGAGGAATATGTATGGGTGGTATCAGTATCTGGCAATTAGTCATTATTGCCGTCATCGTTGTGCTGCTGTTTGGCACCAAAAAGCTCGGTTCTATTGGTTCCGATCTGGGCGCGTCTATCAAAGGCTTCAAGAAAGCAATGAGCGATGATGAGAGCAAGCAGGATAAAACCAGCCAGGACGCTGACTTTACTGCTAAATCCATCTCCGATAAGCAAGAAGATGCCAAAAAGGAAGACGCTAAACGCCACGATAAAGAGCAGGTGTAAGTCGTGTTCGACATTGGTTTTAGTGAGCTGCTGCTGGTCTTTGTAATTGGTCTGATCGTGCTGGGACCGCAGCGTCTGCCGGTAGCGGTGAAAACCGTCGTGGGCTGGGTTCGAGCGCTAAGATCGCTGGCTTCGACCGTTCAGAACGAGCTGGCGCAGGAACTTAAGCTGCAGGAGTTTCAGGAAAGCCTGAAAAAGGTTGAGAAGGCGAGCATGGATAACCTGACGCCGGAACTGAAAGCCTCAATGGATGAGCTGCGCGAAGCGGCGGAATCCATGAAGCGCTCTTACAGCGTTAACGATCCTGAAAAAGCGAGTGATGAAGCGAACACTATTCATAACCCGGTGGTGAAGGGCAGCGAAGTGCAGCGTGAGGGCGTGACGCCAGCGAGTGCGGAGCACCAGGCCGCAGCGCCTGAACAAACGCCGCAGGAAACTGAACTGAAAAAACAGGCGCAGCCGGAAGAGCCGGTTGTAAAAGCGGCTGAAGCGAAACCCGCCGCGCCCGTTTCCGAATCATCCCCCTCGTCGAGTGATAAAGCGTAACTATGGCAGTAGATGATACTCAACCGCTTATTACGCACCTTATTGAGCTGCGTAAGCGCCTGTTAAACTGCATTATTGCGGTATTCCTCATATTCCTGTGCCTGGTCTATTTCGCCAACGATATTTATCAGGTGGTTTCTGCGCCGCTGATCAAGCAGATGCCACTGGGGGCAACGATGATTGCAACAGACGTTGCATCACCGTTTTTCACCCCGATTAAGCTCACCTTCTGGGTGTCGTTGATTGCGTCTGCACCCGTCATCCTTTATCAGGTATGGGCATTTGTGGCGCCAGCACTGTACAGGCACGAACGTAAACTGGTGATCCCGCTGCTGGTCTCCAGTTCGCTGCTGTTCTATATCGGCATGGCGTTTGCCTACTTCGTTGTCTTCCCGCTGGCCTTTGGCTTCCTGACGCATACCGCGCCGGAAGGGGTTCAGGTATCGACGGATATCGCCAGCTACCTCAGCTTTGTGATGGCGCTGTTTATGGCGTTCGGTGTGGCGTTTGAAGTGCCGGTGGCCATTGTGCTGCTCTGCTGGGTTGGGGTAACCACCCCTGATGACCTGCGTAAGAAGCGTCCCTATATTCTGGTGGGCGCCTTCGTAGTCGGCATGCTGCTGACGCCGCCGGACGTCTTCTCACAAACGCTGCTGGCAATACCGATGTACTGCCTGTTTGAGGTTGGCGTATTCTTCTCGCGTTTCTACGTGGGAAAAGGACGCCGGTCGGACGATGAAGACGATGCGTCCGAAAAGACCACTGAAGAGTAAAACCAGCCGCCCGTCAGGGCGGTTGTTCTATGGGGAATCGCATGTTTGATATCGGACTCAACCTGACCAGCTCGCAGTTTGCGAAAGATCGTGACGAGGTGGTTGCGCGTGCTTTTGAGGCTGGCGTAAAAGGGATGCTCCTGACCGGGACCAACCTGCATGAGAGCGAGCAGGCGCTGCTGTTGGCGCAACGCTATCAACACTGCTGGTCAACCGCAGGCGTCCACCCTCATGACAGCAGCCAGTGGACGGCGGAGAGCGTAGAAACCCTGCGCACGCTGGCAAAAACGGCAGAGGTGGTGGCTATTGGCGAGTGCGGGCTCGATTTTAACCGCAACTTCTCGACGCCTGAAGAACAGGAAAAGGCGTTCGCTGCCCAGCTTGCGCTGGCGGCAGAGCTTGAAATGCCCGTCTTTATGCATTGTCGCGATGCGCATGAACGTTTTCTCGCACTGCTGAACCCGTGGCTGGATAAACTGCCCGGCGCAGTGCTCCACTGCTTCACCGGGTCTCGCCAGGAAGCGCTGGATTGCCTGAACCGCGGTTTGTATCTGGGGATCACCGGTTGGGTGTGTGATGAGCGCCGCGGGCTTGAGCTTCGCGAGCTGCTGCCGATAATCCCGGCAGACCGTTTGCTTCTTGAAACCGATGCGCCATACCTGCTGCCGCGAGATATGAAGCCCAAACCGGCATCGCGGCGAAACGAGCCCGCCTTGCTGGGGCACATTGTTGAGCGCGTAGCGCACTGGCGCGGAGAGGATCCGCACTGGCTTTCCGCGCAGACGGATGACAACGTGCGTCGCCTGTTCGGGATAAACGTTTAAACTTTGCGGAAGTCGGTGTTTTTCACGCTCTGCAGCACCTGCTTGTTCAGCAGATTGAGCAACAGCATGGAGCGCGCTTCACCGTCCGGCTCGGCGAAAATCGCCTGCAGGCCTTCGAATGCGCCTTCGGTAATGACGACGCTATCGCCCGCGTAAGGGGTTTCCGGGTCGGTGATCCCTTCAGGCTGTTGATAAACAGACAGCTGATGAATGACGGTCGACGGAACGGTTGCCGGGTGGGCACCAAAACGAACGAAGTGGCTGACGCCGCGCGTTGCGCTGATGGTAGTGGTGTGGATCACCTCAGGGTCGAACTCCACGAACAGATAGTTCGGGAATAAAGGCTCACTGACGGTTGTGCGCTTCCCGCGCTGCATTTTTTCAAGCGTGATCACGGGTGTCAGACAATTTACAGACTGACGTTCAAGATGTTCCTGCGCGCGCTGAAGTTGCCCGCGTTTGCAATACAGTAAATACCAGGCCTGCATAATCACTCTTTCCCTTAGTTCGGGGCGCAAGCATATCAAAACCCTGGAGGGATCGCTAAGTTGATTATAATGGGGGAAATTCGAACACAGCGGATAAGTTCACGCTAATTTAACAAAATTACAGCATCAAGCAGGCTTACGCCGTATAATGAAGCGCTTACAGAGAGGCCATGACTAACTGCATGAAATACCACGATCTCCGCGACTTCCTGACGCTGCTGGAAAAGCAGGGTGAACTGAAACGCATTACACTTCCTGTTGATCCTTATCTGGAAATGACAGAAATTGCTGACCGCACCCTTCGTGCCGGTGGCCCCGCATTACTGTTTGAAAATCCAAAAGGTTACTCAATGCCGGTGCTGTGCAACCTGTTTGGCACCCCGCGTCGTGTCGCGCTGGGAATGGGGCAGGAAGACGTTACCGCGCTGCGTGAAGTGGGGAAACTGCTGGCATTTCTGAAAGAGCCTGAGCCACCGAAAGGTTTCCGCGATCTGTTCGATAAGCTGCCGCAGTTTAAGCAGGTGCTGAACATGCCCACCAAACGCCTGCGCGGCGCGCCGTGTCAGCAGAAAGTGCTGGAAGGCGATGCGGTGGATCTCACCAAAATCCCTATCATGCAGTGCTGGCCTGAAGATGCTGCGCCGCTGATCACCTGGGGCCTCACCGTGACGCGCGGACCGCATAAAGAGCGGCAAAACCTCGGTATTTATCGCCAGCAGCTGATTGGCAAGAATAAGCTCATCATGCGCTGGCTGTCGCACCGCGGCGGCGCGCTGGATTTCCAGGAGTGGTGTGCTGCACATCCGGGTGAACGGTTCCCGGTGTCTGTCGCGTTAGGTGCCGATCCGGCCACCATTCTGGGGGCGGTCACGCCCGTACCGGATACGCTCTCTGAATATGCGTTTGCTGGCCTGCTGCGCGGGACTAAAACCGAGGTCGTGAAGTGTATCTCCAACGATCTCGAAGTGCCGGCCAGCGCCGAAATTGTGCTGGAAGGTTACATTGAGCAGGGTGAAATGGCGCCAGAAGGCCCATACGGCGACCACACCGGCTATTACAACGAAGTGGATAACTTCCCGGTGTTTACCGTCACGCATGTTACTCAGCGTGAAGATGCGATTTATCACTCCACCTATACTGGCCGCCCACCGGATGAACCGGCGGTGCTCGGCGTGGCGCTGAACGAAGTATTTGTGCCGATCCTGCAAAAGCAGTTCCCGGAAATCGTTGATTTTTATCTGCCGCCTGAAGGATGCTCGTATCGCATGGCGGTGGTCACGATGAAGAAGCAGTATCCCGGACATGCTAAACGCGTGATGATGGGCGTATGGTCTTTCCTGCGCCAGTTTATGTATACCAAATTTGTTATTGTCTGCGATGATGACGTTAACGCCCGTGACTGGAACGACGTTATCTGGGCGATAACCACGCGAATGGATCCTGCGCGTGATACGGTGTTAGTCGAAAATACGCCGATAGATTATCTGGATTTTGCCTCGCCGGTTTCCGGTCTTGGCTCAAAGATGGGACTGGATGCCACAAATAAATGGCCTGGCGAAACCGACCGTGAATGGGGTCGCCCGATCAAAAAAGATCCTGCTGTGACCGCGCGAATTGACGCGATCTGGGACGAACTGGCCATAATGAATAACGGTAAACCCTGAGCTGACCGTTAAGCCCTATAGACTTCCCGACAGAGAGAGCGAATGACAACCTTAAGCTGTAAAGTGACGTCGGTTGATGCTATTACCGACACCGTATATCGCGTCCGTTTGGTTCCTGAAGCGGCATTCTCATTCCGTGCCGGCCAGTACCTGATGGTGGTGATGGATGAGCGTGATAAGCGTCCTTTCTCTATGGCCTCTACGCCAGCAGAGCAGGAATTTATTGAGCTGCATATTGGTGCGTCTGAGCTTAACCTGTACGCGATGGCCGTGATGGACCGCATCCTGAAAGAGCGTGAGATTGTGGTCGACATTCCTCACGGCGATGCGTGGTTGCGTGATGACGAAGACCGTCCGCTGATTCTGATCGCGGGCGGTACGGGCTTCTCCTATGTGCGCTCTATTCTGTTGACCGCGCTGGCGCGTAATCCAGACCGTGACATCACCATCTACTGGGGCGGCCGTGAAGAGAAGCACCTGTACGACCTGTCTGAACTGGAAGCGCTGAGCGTTAACCATCCTAACCTGCGCATTGAGCCAGTGGTCGAGCAGCCGGAAGAGGGCTGGCGTGGACGTAGCGGGACGGTGCTGACGGCGGTACTGCAGGATCACGGCACGCTGGCGGGACATGATATCTACATTGCAGGCCGTTTCGAGATGGCGAAAATTGCCCGCGACCTGTTCTGTAACGAACGCGATGCGCGTGAAGATCGCCTGTTTGGCGATGCGTTTGCCTTCATTTAAATAAAAAACCCGCCCCTGACAGGCGGGAAGAACGGCAACTAAACTGTCTCTCTTCGCCAATGACGCCATAACTGCGTTGGCTGCGCTCGTTCACCCGAATCACTTACTAATGTAAGCTCATCGGGATTCGCTCGCTTGCCGCCTTGTTCTGACGTCATTGGCTTTGAGATACTTTTCCTTACTTACACTCTCTCAAACACCGTCGCGATACCCTGACCCAGGCCGATACACATCGTTGCCAGACCAAACTGGGCATCTTTGCGTTCCATCAGGTTAATCAGCGTCGTGCTGATACGCGCCCCGGAACAGCCCAGCGGGTGACCGAGGGCGATCGCGCCGCCGTTGAGGTTAATCTTCTCGTCGATCTGCTCCATCAGCCCCAGATCTTTAATGCACGGCAGGATCTGCGCGGCAAACGCTTCGTTCATCTCGAACAGATCGATATCGCTGGCAGTTAAGCCCGCTTTTTTCAGCGCCAGCTTCGAGGCCGGAACCGGGCCGTAACCCATGATTGAAGGATCGCAGCCCACCACCGCCATCGAACGCACGCGAGCGCGTGGCGTCAGGCCCAATTCGCGGGCGCGGCTTTCGCTCATCACCAGCATCGCGGCGGCACCGTCGGACAGCGCCGACGACGTCCCTGCCGTTACCGTACCGGTGACCGGATCAAATGCCGGACGCAGGGTAGAAAGCGCTTCGACCGTCGTTTCCGGACGAATGACTTCGTCGTAGCTGAACTGCTTCAGTACGCCGTCTGCATCGTGGCCCCCGGTCGGGATGATCTCATTCTTGAAGGCACCGGACTGCGTGGCGGCCCAGGCGCGGGCGTGAGAGCGCGCGGCAAAAGCATCCTGCATTTCACGACTGATGCCGTGCAGGCGGGAGAGCATCTCGGCGGTAAGGCCCATCATGCCTGCGGCTTTCGCCACGTTGCGGCTCATGCCCGGATGGAAATCGACCCCGTGGCTCATCGGCACATGGCCCATGTGTTCAACGCCGCCGACCAGACAGGCCTGCGCATCGCCGGTCATGATCATGCGCGCTGCGTCGTGCAGGGCCTGCATCGACGAACCGCACAGGCGGTTGACGGTAACGGCCGGAACCGAATGCGGGATCTCCGCCAGCAGCGACGCGTTGCGGGCGATGTTGAAGCCCTGCTCCAGCGTTTGCTGCACGCAGCCCCAGTAGATATCGTCGAGCGCTGCTGGGTCCAGCGCCGGGTTACGCGCCAGCAGGCTACGCATCAGGTGCGCGGAGAGGTCTTCCGCTCGCACGTTACGGAACGCACCGCCTTTTGAACGGCCCATCGGGGTGCGAATCGCATCAACAATGACAACCTTTTCCATTGTGACTCCTTAAGCCGTTTTCAGCGCGCCAACCGGACGGGCTGGCTCAACTGCTGGATAGTAGGGTTCGTTATGGCGCGCTTTGTTACGCAGCCCTTCCGGCACTTCATAAAGCGGGCCGAGGTGCTGATATTGCTGCGCCATATCGAGATAGCGGGCGCTGCCGAGCGTATCCAGCCAGCGGAACGCGCCGCCGTGGAACGGAGGGAAGCCCAGGCCGTATACCAACGCCATATCCGCTTCTGCCGGGCTGGCGATAATGCCTTCTTCCAGGCAACGGACCACTTCGTTGATCATCGGAATCATCATGCGGGCAATAATTTCGTCGTCGGTGAAGTCGCGTTTCGGCTGGCATACGTCGGCCAGCAGGCCATCCACCGCCGCATCTTCTTCTTTCTTCGGTTTGCCTTTGCTGTCTTCTTTATAACGCCAGAAGCCCAGGCCGTTTTTCTGTCCGAAGCGGTTGGCGTCAAAGAGGGCGTCAATGGCATCGCGATAATCTTTCTGCATGCGCTGCGGGAAGCCCGCCGCCATGACGGCCTGCGCGTGGTGGGCGGTATCAATGCCGACGACGTCCAGCAGATACGCCGGGCCCATCGGCCAGCCGAACTGTTTTTCCATTACTTTGTCGATTTTGCGGAAGTCCGCACCGTCGCGCAGCAGCTGGCTGAAGCCGGCGAAGTACGGGAACAGCACGCGGTTGACGAAGAAGCCTGGGCAGTCATTAACGACGATCGGCGTTTTACCCATCTTGCTTGCCCACGCCACGACTTTAGCGATGGTTTCGTCAGAGGTTTTTTCTCCACGGATCACTTCGACCAGTGGCATACGGTGTACCGGGTTGAAGAAGTGCATTCCGCAGAAGTTTTCCGGACGCTTCAGCACGCTCGCCAGTTCGCTGATGGGGATGGTGGAGGTGTTTGAGGCCAGGACGGCGTCCGGGCGAACCTTGTCTTCCGTTTCCGCCAGCACCGCTTTTTTGACTTTCGGGTTCTCAACGACCGCTTCAACCACCACGTCCACACGGTCGAAACCGCTGTATTCCAGCACAGGCTGGATGGTTGAGATCACGCCTGCGAGCTTCAGCCCGTCAATTTTTCCGCGCTCAAGCTGTTTATTCAGCAGCTTGGCGGCTTCGGTCATGCCCAGCGTCAGAGATTTCTCGTTGATGTCTTTCATCACTACCGGCACGCCTTTCCAGGCCGACTGGTAAGCGATGCCGCCGCCCATAATACCGGCGCCGAGTACCGCCGCGTGTTTTGGCGTCTCAACGTTTTTGGTCAGCTGTTTGGCTTTGCCTTTCACGAACTGATCGTTGAGGAAGATGCCAACCAGCGCGCGGGCTTCATTGGTGTGCGCCAGCGGAACAAAGCTCTGGTTTTCCAGTTTCAGGGCTTCGTCGCGGCCAAAGCGGGCTGCCGCTTCAATGGTTTTCACCGCCGTGATTGGCGCCGGGTAGTGTTTACCCGCCGTCTGCATCACCACGCCTTTGGCGATGGTGAAGCTCATGGTGGCTTCAATCTTGCTGAGCTTTAACGGCTCCAGCTTCGGCTGACGTTTGGCTTTCCAGTTCAAATCGCCGTTAATCGCCTGGCGCAGAATGGCGAGTGCACCTTCAACCAGCTTCTCTGGTTTCACGACGCCGTCGACCAGACCAATTTTCTGCGCCTGTTCTGCACCCACGTCTTTACCGGCGGCAATGATTTCCAGGGCGCTGTCGGCGCCCAGCATGCGCGGCATACGCACGGAACCGCCAAAGCCCGGCATGATGCCCAGCTTGGTTTCCGGCAGGCCGATACGCAGGTCCGGCGTCGCCAGACGGTAGTCGGTCGCCAGCACGCACTCGCAGCCGCCGCCCAGCGCGTAGCCGTTCACGGCAGAGATCGTTGGAACAGGCAGATCTTCCAGACGATTAAAGACGCTGTTGGCAAAGTGCAGCCACTGGCTCAGCTGTTCTTCCGGAACCTGGAACAGCGAAAGGAATTCGGTGATATCGGCACCGACGATAAAGGCCGCTTTGTTCGAACGCAGCAGCAGCCCTTTTAATTCAGATTGCTTTTCAAGTACTTCCAGCGCCTGGCCAAGACTGGCCACCGTCGCGGTATCAAGCTTATTCACTGAGCCGGGGGCATCGAACACCAGTTCGGCAATGCCATCTTCCAGCCAGTTGAGGTACAGGGTGTCGCCTTTGTAAAGCATGTCAGTCTCCTGAATCCAGCAAGTGGATCTGGTCATACCAGATGAGACGGAGTGTGGAATTTATGTTAATAAAATGCAAATTACTCATTAAGAAATTGCTGCGTTGATCACGGTCGGTGGAAATCACGCAGCCGGAGTGAGGTGTGCTAAGATGCGATGACTTGAGGTCAAAAAAACGAAAGGAAGAATGATGGACTCACTGGCTTCGCTTTATAAAAATCATATCGTTACCCTACAGGAACGTACCCGCGATGTACTGGCCCGCTTCAAGCTGGATGCTCTTCTGATCCACTCCGGCGAGCTGATGAATACTTTTCTTGATGACCACGCCTATCCGTTTAAGGTTAACCCGCAGTTTAAAGCCTGGGTGCCGGTGACACAGGTTCCGAATTGCTGGCTGCTGGTGGACGGCGTGAACAAGCCGAAACTGTGGTTCTACCTGCCGGTTGATTACTGGCACAACGTCGAACCGCTGCCGACCTCTTTCTGGACCGAAGAAATTGAGGTGATCGCCCTGCCAAAAGCGGACGGCATTGGCAGCCAGCTGCCAGCGGCGCGCGGCAACATCGGCTACATTGGCCCTGTACCTGAACGTGCGCTCGGTCTGGATATTCCGGCAGACAAACTCAATCCGAAAGGCGTGCTGGATTACCTGCACTATTACCGCGCGTATAAAACCGACTATGAACTCTACTGCATGCGTGAAGCGCAAAAAACGGCGGTGAATGGCCACCGCGCCGCGCACGAAGCGTTCCAGTCAGGCATGAGCGAGTTCGATATCAACCTGGCCTACCTGACCGCAACCGGTCATCGTGACACCGACGTACCGTACAGCAACATCGTCGCGCTGAATGAGCACGCGTCTGTTCTCCACTACACCAAACTGGATCATCAGGTTCCGTCTGAGATGCGCAGCTTCCTGCTGGACGCAGGCGCAGAGTACAACGGCTATGCGGCCGATCTGACCCGCACCTGGGCGGCGAATGCGGATACCGATTTTGCGCAGCTTATTAAGGACGTAAACGACGAACAGTTGGCGCTGATTGGCACCATGAAGGCCGGAACCAGCTACGTGGATTACCACATCCAGTTCCATCAGCGCATTGCCAAACTGCTGCGTAAGCATCAGATTGTGAAAGACATGAGCGAAGAGGCGATGGTCGAAAACGACCTGACTGGACCATTCATGCCGCACGGTATCGGCCACCCGCTGGGCCTGCAGGTTCACGACGTTGCGGGCTTCATGCAGGATGATACCGGCACGCACCTGGCGGCACCGTCTAAATATCCTTACCTGCGCTGCACCCGTATTCTTGAGCCGCGCATGGTATTGACCATCGAGCCGGGGATCTACTTTATTGAATCCCTGCTGGCGCCGTGGCGTGAAGGGCAGTTCAGCAAGCACTTCAACTGGGAAAAAATCGACGCGCTGAAACCGTTTGGCGGCATTCGTATCGAAGATAACGTGGTGGTTCACGAGAACGGTATCGAGAATATGACGCGAGACCTGAAGCTGGCCTGATGGAAAGCTGGCTGATACCGGCTGAACCGGTCACCTTTGTTGAGGAAATCAAGAAAAGCCGCTTTATTACGCTGCTGGCGCACACCGACGGCGTAGAGGCGGCGAAAGCGTTTGTCGAGTCCGTTCGCGCGGAGCACCCTGACGCACGTCACCACTGCGTGGCGTGGGTGGCAGGGCCGCCGGACGATTCGCAACAGCTCGGTTTTTCAGACGACGGTGAACCGGCGGGCACAGCCGGTAAACCCATGCTCTCCCAGCTGATGGGCAGCGGCGTGGGTGAAATTACCGCCGTGGTGGTGCGCTACTACGGCGGCATCCTGTTAGGTACGGGTGGGCTGGTAAAAGCGTATGGCGGCGGCGTTCAGCAGGCACTGAATATCCTGACGACCACCCGCAAAACGCCGCTCACCGAATATACTTTATTGTGCGATTACGCTCAGCTATCGGGCATTGAAACACTGCTCAAACAATTTAACGGCGTGATTGCGCACAGTGATTACCAGGCAATGGTGCAATTACGCGTGGCGCTTCCTCAGGCAGAACTGGCTGCTTTTTCAGCAAAACTGGCTGATTTCAGTCGCGGTTCGTTGCAATTGCTGCCGATTGAAGAATAATCCCCACCTCACTTTTTGAATACCAAAGGAAGCGGCAGAGATGCATTTTCGTGCCATAACCCGAATCGTTGGACTGCTGGTCATACTCTTTTCGGGGACGATGATTCTCCCTGGACTGGTGGCGCTTATCTACCGGGACGGCGCGGGGCGGGCTTTTACCCAGACCTTCTTTGTCGCGCTGGCGATCGGCTCGCTGCTGTGGTGGCCGAACCGTCGTCAGAAAGGTGAGCTGAAATCTCGCGAAGGCTTTCTGATTGTGGTCCTGTTCTGGACGGTGCTGGGAAGCGTCGGTTCGCTGCCCTTTATCTTCTCTGAGCAGCCTAACCTCAGCATCACGGATGCCTTTTTTGAATCGTTTTCTGGTTTAACGACCACTGGTGCGACGACGCTGGTGGGGCTGGATTCGTTACCCCACGCTATTCTCTTTTATCGCCAGATGCTGCAGTGGTTCGGGGGGATGGGGATCATCGTCCTGGCGGTGGCCATCCTGCCGATTCTGGGCGTCGGGGGGATGCAGCTGTACAGGGCTGAAATGCCGGGGCCGTTGAAAGACAACAAGATGCGTCCGCGTATTGCCGAGACGGCGAAAACCCTGTGGTTGATTTAT
The DNA here is from genome assembly GCF_052044815.1 of Enterobacter sp. 22499. Taxonomy (NCBI): domain Bacteria; kingdom Pseudomonadati; phylum Pseudomonadota; class Gammaproteobacteria; order Enterobacterales; family Enterobacteriaceae; genus Enterobacter; species Enterobacter sp. 22499. The sequence continues at coordinate 79,512 of NZ_JBQENR010000011.1, forward strand.
GTTTTGCTGACGGTAGCCTGCGCGCTGGCGCTGTGGTTTGCCGGGATGCCTGCCTTCGATGCTATCGGGCACAGCTTTGCGACAATTGCCATTGGCGGGTTCTCCACTCACGATGCCAGCGTGGGGTACTTCGACAGCCCAACGATTAACACCATCATTGCGATTTTCCTGCTGATCTCTGGCTGTAACTACGGCCTGCACTTCTCTTTACTGAGCGGACGTAGCCTGAAGGTGTACTGGCGCGATCCTGAGTTCCGCATGTTCATTGGCGTCCAGCTTACCCTGGTCGTCATCTGCACCCTGGTGCTGTGGTTCCATGATGTTTACAACTCGGCGCTGACCACGCTCAATCAGGCGTTTTTCCAGGTGGTGTCGATGGCGACGACCGCCGGGTTTACCACGGACAGCATCGCGCGCTGGCCGCTGTTCCTGCCGGTACTTCTGTTGTGCTCCGCGTTTATCGGCGGCTGCGCCGGGTCGACGGGCGGTGGTCTGAAGGTGATTCGTATTCTGCTGCTGTTCAAGCAGGGGAACCGTGAGCTGAAGCGTCTGGTCCACCCGAATGCGGTTTACAGCATTAAGCTGGGGAACCGCGCGCTGCCGGAACGTATCCTCGAAGCGGTGTGGGGGTTCTTCTCGGCGTATGCGCTGGTCTTTATCGTCAGCATGCTGGCGATCATCGCGACGGGAGTGGATGATTTCTCCGCTTTTGCGTCCGTCGTCGCAACACTAAACAACCTCGGGCCTGGCCTGGGGGTTGTGGCGGATAACTTTGCCAGCATGAACCCGGTTGCGAAATGGATCCTTATTGCCAATATGCTGTTTGGTCGTCTTGAGGTCTTTACGCTGCTGGTGCTGTTCACCCCAACATTCTGGCGCGAATAAGGAGCCGTTGATGAAAACACTGATTCTTTTCTCTACGCGAGACGGACAAACGCGTGAGATTGCCGCGTATCTGGCGTCGGAATTAAAAGAGCTGGGCATTTACTCGGATGTGGTGAACCTGAATCGCGCGGAGGAGATTGCCTGGCAGGAGTACGATCGCGTGGTGATTGGCGCCTCCATTCGTTACGGACACTTCCATCCGGCGCTGGATCGCTTTGTGAAAAAGCATACGGCGGTACTCAACACATTGCCGGGCGCGTTTTACTCGGTCAATCTGGTTGCCCGTAAAGCTGAGAAGCGTACGCCGCAGACCAACAGCTACACGCGTAAGTTTTTACTCAGCTCGCCGTGGCAACCGGATCTGTGCGCCGTCTTTGCCGGTGCGCTGCGCTATCCTCGCTACCGCTGGTATGACCGCTTCATGATCCGCCTGATAATGAAGATGACGGGTGGCGAAACCGATACGCGTAAAGAAGTGGTTTATACCGACTGGTCGCAGGTGGCCAGTTTTGCGCGGGAAATTGCCCATTTAGCGGGCGATTCGCGACTTAAATAAGCGTTAAGTTTGAAAAGTGAGCGAACGAAAAGTTTTTTGTATTTTGTGCTTGTCACTTCAGAATAACTCCCTATAATGCGCCTCCACTGACACGGAACAACGGCACACACGCCGCCGGGTCAGCAGAGAAAAGCAAAATAAACGCTTGACTCTGAAGCGGGAAAGCGTAATATGCACACCCCGCGCCGCAGCGAAAACGAAGCGGCAATGCTCTTTAACAATTTATCAGACAATCTGTGTGGGCACTCAAAGTGACATGGATTCTTAACGTCCCCGGACGAAAAATGAATACCAAGTCTCTGAGTGAACATACGTAATTCATTACGAAGTTTAATTCACGAGCATCAAACTTAAATTGAAGAGTTTGATCATGGCTCAGATTGAACGCTGGCGGCAGGCCTAACACATGCAAGTCGAACGGTAGCACAGAGAGCTTGCTCTCGGGTGACGAGTGGCGGACGGGTGAGTAATGTCTGGGAAACTGCCTGATGGAGGGGGATAACTACTGGAAACGGTAGCTAATACCGCATAACGTCGCAAGACCAAAGAGGGGGACCTTCGGGCCTCTTGCCATCAGATGTGCCCAGATGGGATTAGCTAGTAGGTGGGGTAACGGCTCACCTAGGCGACGATCCCTAGCTGGTCTGAGAGGATGACCAGCCACACTGGAACTGAGACACGGTCCAGACTCCTACGGGAGGCAGCAGTGGGGAATATTGCACAATGGGCGCAAGCCTGATGCAGCCATGCCGCGTGTATGAAGAAGGCCTTCGGGTTGTAAAGTACTTTCAGCGGGGAGGAAGGTGTTGAGGTTAATAACCTCAGCAATTGACGTTACCCGCAGAAGAAGCACCGGCTAACTCCGTGCCAGCAGCCGCGGTAATACGGAGGGTGCAAGCGTTAATCGGAATTACTGGGCGTAAAGCGCACGCAGGCGGTCTGTCAAGTCGGATGTGAAATCCCCGGGCTCAACCTGGGAACTGCATTCGAAACTGGCAGGCTAGAGTCTTGTAGAGGGGGGTAGAATTCCAGGTGTAGCGGTGAAATGCGTAGAGATCTGGAGGAATACCGGTGGCGAAGGCGGCCCCCTGGACAAAGACTGACGCTCAGGTGCGAAAGCGTGGGGAGCAAACAGGATTAGATACCCTGGTAGTCCACGCCGTAAACGATGTCGACTTGGAGGTTGTGCCCTTGAGGCGTGGCTTCCGGAGCTAACGCGTTAAGTCGACCGCCTGGGGAGTACGGCCGCAAGGTTAAAACTCAAATGAATTGACGGGGGCCCGCACAAGCGGTGGAGCATGTGGTTTAATTCGATGCAACGCGAAGAACCTTACCTACTCTTGACATCCAGAGAACTTAGCAGAGATGCTTTGGTGCCTTCGGGAACTCTGAGACAGGTGCTGCATGGCTGTCGTCAGCTCGTGTTGTGAAATGTTGGGTTAAGTCCCGCAACGAGCGCAACCCTTATCCTTTGTTGCCAGCGGTTAGGCCGGGAACTCAAAGGAGACTGCCAGTGATAAACTGGAGGAAGGTGGGGATGACGTCAAGTCATCATGGCCCTTACGAGTAGGGCTACACACGTGCTACAATGGCGCATACAAAGAGAAGCGACCTCGCGAGAGCAAGCGGACCTCATAAAGTGCGTCGTAGTCCGGATTGGAGTCTGCAACTCGACTCCATGAAGTCGGAATCGCTAGTAATCGTGGATCAGAATGCCACGGTGAATACGTTCCCGGGCCTTGTACACACCGCCCGTCACACCATGGGAGTGGGTTGCAAAAGAAGTAGGTAGCTTAACCTTCGGGAGGGCGCTTACCACTTTGTGATTCATGACTGGGGTGAAGTCGTAACAAGGTAACCGTAGGGGAACCTGCGGTTGGATCACCTCCTTACCTTAAAGAACCTGCCTTTG
>NZ_JBQENR010000012.1:0-47549 GCF_052044815.1 Enterobacter sp. 22499
CTTATGCCCTGGGATGCGAGAGATACCATGTCATTACGTACCGAGTTTGTGCTGTTCGCCTCGCAGGACGGGGCGAACATCCGTTTCCTCTGCCGTCAGTTCGGCATTTCTCCTGCCACCGGCTACAAGTGGCTTCAGCGCTGGGCTGAGGAAGGTGCCTCCGGTCTTCAGGACCGCTCCCGCGCACCTCATCATTCCCCGAACCGCTCATCTGACGACATCACGGCCCTGCTGCGCATGGCGCATGACCGTCATCAACGCTGGGGCGCCCGCAAGATTAAGCGCTGGCTTGAAGACCAGGGGCACCGTATGCCCGCCTTCAGCACCGTCCATAATCTGATGGCCCGTCACGGTCTGCTGCCGGGCGCATCACCGGGCGTTCCGGCTACGGGACGCTTCGAACATGACGCGCCGAACCGGCTCTGGCAGATGGATTTTAAGGGCCACTTTCCCTTTGGCGGTGGCCGCTGCCATCCGCTCACCCTGCTGGACGACCACTCCCGTTTTTCCCTGTGCCTGGCGCACTGTACCGATGAACGGCGCGAGACCGTGCAGCAGCAGCTGGTCAGCGCGTTTGAACGCTACGGCCTGCCGGACAGGATGACGATGGACAACGGCTCACCGTGGGGCGACACCACCGGCACCTGGACGGCGCTGGAGCTGTGGCTGATGCGCCACGGTATCCGGGTGGGGCACTCCCGGCCTTATCATCCGCAGACGCAGGGCAAGCTGGAGCGTTTTCACCGCAGCCTGAAGGCGGAAGTGCTGCAGGGAAAATGGTTCGCGGACAGCGGAGAGCTGCAACGCGCTTTCGATCACTGGCGCACGGTGTACAACCTTGAACGCCCGCACGAGGCGCTGGATATGGCGGTACCGGCCTCGCGTTATCAGCCGTCTGCCCGGCAGTACAGCGGCAGCGTAACGCCACCTGAGTACGATGAAGGGGTGAAGGTCAGGAAAGTGGATGTCAGCGGAAAGCTGAGCATACAGGGTGTCAGTCTGAGCGCAGGCAAGGCGTTCAGGGGAGAACGGGTCGGGCTGAGGGAGACGCAGGATGACGGCTGCTATGAAGTGTGGTGGTACAGCACGAAAGTGGGGGTGATCGACCTGAAGAAAAAGTCGATCACCATGGGTAAAGGATGTTAAAAAGTGTTCACCATGTCCCCGAACACCTGTCTACCATGTCCCCGGACTGTACAAGGGAAAGGGCAGGGTGAGGGGTAGCGTATTAATGAACCTGCGGATCTGCCGGAGAGGCGTTATTGCGGATTTCGGCGATATCCATTGAATTGAACACGTAGTGCGTACCGCAGTAGTCACAGTGCATATCAATTTCGCCGTCTTCAGCCATGATGCTGTCGATCTCTTCATCCGGCAGAGTTTTCAGTGCGCCAGCGCAGCGCTCGCGCGAGCAGGTGCACTTAAACTCCACGGACTGCGGATCGTACACGGTCACTTCTTCTTCGTGGTACAGACGCCACAGCACGTCGGTCGCCGACAGGTTGAACAGCTCTTCCGCCTTGATGGTTTCGGTCAGCGTCGCCAGATGCTCAAAGTCATTGGTCTGCGCGTCCTGCGCTGGCAGAACCTGCAGCAGCATGCCGCCCGCAGCAGGCTGGCCGTCCACTTCACCGGTACGGATGAACAGACGCGTCGGCAGCTGTTCGGAGCGCATGAAGTAATCTTCCAGGCAGGCTGCCAGGGTATCGCCTTCCAGACCGACCACGCCCTGATAGCGTTCACCTTCCTCCGGGGAGATGGTGATCACCAGGTAGCCATTGCCCACCAGCGTTTTGAGATCAGCATTTTCAGGAACGTCGCCCTGAACGCGCGCTACGCCGCGCATCTGCTGCTGGTTATTGCCGTTGATCACCGCCAGCGTCATCGGGCCGTCACCCTGCAGCTGCACGGTGATATCACCGGCAAACTTCAGCGTTGCGGTCAGCAGGCTGGTGGCAACCAGCAGTTCGCCCAACAGGGTCTTCACCGGCAGCGGGTAGTTGTGGTTTTCCAGAATCTGTTTCCAGGTTTCGGATACGGTGACCAGCTCGCCGCGCACGGCGAATTGTTCAAACAGATAGCGGTGTAATTGGTCGTGTTGGGCCATTTTCATCTCTCGTGCGGGTGAGGGTTACTCGCTCTCACCGTGTTTAAATTTCATCAGATCGCGGCGCTCTTTTTTATCCGGTCGCCGGTCCGGGTGGGGCATGGTCAGCGCATTCATTTTGCGCGCCAGCGCGGTCTTCTCGCGCTTTTCAACGCTTTCAGCCGTCTCTTCGTAAAGCAGTACGGCTTCCGATGCGGGCCGCCGCTGTTCGGTAATGGCTTTAATCACTACCGTACGTTCGTCGTTGCCCTGGCGCAGCGTTAAGGTGGCGTTCAGCTCAACCAGCTTGCTCGGCTTGCTGCGCTGGCCGTTGTAATGCACTTTACCGCCGTCAACCATTTCACGGGCAAGGGCGCGCGTTTTATAAAAACGGGCTGCCCACAGCCATTTATCCAGTCTTACCCCATCTGAGGGCTTTTCTTTCATGGCGTCTCCTTCACGGTCAGTGAGGGGATCATCTGGCGGTAGTCGTTCAGTCCCGGATGGCGCAGATAGCTTTTTTCAGCCAGGCCAGAGTCAGGATTAGTGACACCCAGACAGTAGCGAATGCCAAACGTTGCCGCAGAATCCAGAATAGGCTCGCTGTCGTCAATGAACAGCGTGCGCTCCGGCTGCAGGCCGGTCTCTTCCTTCACCGCATGCCACAACCGCTGATCCTCTTTCGGATAACCAAATGTGTGGGTGGAAAGTAATAAATCAAGGTGCGACGCCAGTCCCGTATGCTCCAGCTTCACGGCCAGGTTATGTGGATGCGCGTTAGTCAGCAAAATACGGCGCTTGCCGCTTGCTTTCAGCGCGTCCAGGAAGGGAACCGTATCTTCGCGCAGCACGGCGCGTGGTCCCTGGGCAGTGGTCATGGCACAAATATCCAAACCGAGGCGCTCGCTCCAGTAGTCCAGACAGTACCAGTTTAGCGTATGTTGCACTGCGCTATATTGCGAACGAATGAACGCCTGCGCTTCTGCCGGGGAGATACCCTGCTGCTCACCATAGGTTTCCGGCACCAGCTTTTGCCAGAAATAGTTATCAAAGGCGAGATCGAGCAACGTGCCGTCCATATCCAGCAGAACGGTGTCGACCTGCTGCCAGTCGATATCAAGATGCATAGGGGGGAACTCCAGCCAGAAGAAACGTGCGCGACAGGGTAGCACATCTTGTCGCGCAACGACGTTATCAGATCAGGCTCTCAGAGGAGGGGATCAGCTTAGGATTGAGGCAATTCTCATAATATTGCTGGATCTCAGCCAGACGCGTGCGGGAGCGCTGGTAGCGGCGCAGGGCCATAAAACCGTTCCAGAAAATGGCGATCAGCATGGCGATCATCAGCAGAGAGGTGCCAATGTAACGCCACAATCCTGCGCTGTCCGGCATCCGGTGCAGGCCGATATGGCGTGTGCCGTTGGCGTCGGTGTAGATGCTTGTGACAATCCCTTCGGCACTGAACGGCGTTTGCATCAGCATCTGCGCCAGACGCTGGAACTGGCTCCACTGCTCCTGGGCCGGGTAGTCATAAAGCGCTACCTGCGGGTAAGGCTGATCGACCAGGTCGCTGCCTTCATCGCTGGCAATCACAAAGCCGCCCGGTGCCGGACTGTTGAGCGCCTGAGCCGCCCGGGTGGTTTCGCGCATCATAAACGGCGATGTCGAGGTGGCGACCAGGTTATCAAGCGATTCCGCGCTGACCGGACGCAGCAGCACGTTGACGCCATCCAGTCGTCCCGCCTCGGCGCGTTTCACCAGCGAGTCCCAGTCTTTACTGTTCCCGAGGTTAACCAGCGCGTTCTTGAGGCGTATGCACTCATCCTGCGAGGAGCATAAGTCCTGGGTTTTCAGGACAATGTCGCCAAAATCATCCAACAGAATCATGCCTGATTTCTGGATGGCGGAACGCAGCGCGGGGCTAACGCGTGAATCATCGTCCGGTTTCGGGTGCAGCTGGCGGTTGACCGTCTGGGTCAGCGCTGTGGCTTTATTCACCACTTCGGATTCCGGCAGCGGCAGCGGCGGGGCGTCGTTCCAGATAATTTGCGAACAGTCGAACGGCGTGAACGGTGAATTCTGGCGCGTGTTCCACGCTCCCGGGGTATGGATATTACACATTCCGGTGCCTTTCAGGCGCAGCGTATCGCCCACCCGTACACCCGCTTCATCGAGCTGGTTGACGCTGGTCGCCTCGATGGTCTGCGCGCCTTTGATCCACGACAGGGTAAATTTGATGGGCATATCCAGCGGCACGAAAAGCAGCAGCATGATAAACACCAGCCCGGCGCCGGCGGCGATGACCGTGCTGCGGAGCCAGTGCTGAAGCGGGAAATTTTTCACTTCATCATGCAGAGACAGGAAGCGCCCCTGTCGCACAACGTGGCGGTCAAGATAGATATCAATATCGGTTTTCTGCCCTAAATCCTGCGCAATCCACGGTTGCCAGTGGCGCGGGTAGATCAGGTCGATAATCCCGAGTGAGATATTGTTGAGATGCTCCTGATCGTTCTCACCGAACAGGCCCCAGCGCTTTGGCGTGCCGCGCAGGCAGTGGATCTCCCGCAGCGAGGTTTTGGCCGGCGGGGCAAAGAGCCCCCACAGCCCGGCCGCAAGAAGCAACACCGCGCCACCCGCCAGCCATGGGACAAAGACGTCCGGCGTCAGCAGGCAGACAAAAAAGAGCAGGAAAGCGGCAACGATCAGGATGGCTTCACGAATACCGTCCGGACGGCTCAGGGCGTACTCTTCATGCGTCTCCTGACGAATATTCAGCAGCTCAATCTGCTCGGTCTCTTCACCACGAATAGAGGCCTGCGTTGAACTCGCGCGTTCCAGCGCAAAGCGCGGGGCTTCGTGAAGATAGTCATTCAGGGTATGGCCGTTGAGCGAGATTACCAGCGGCAGCGAATCGGTGTGAATCAGCTCAACGCTGTTTTCGTCGTTAATGTACTGCTCCCAGGACGGAGGCAGATGCACCTCAACCGAATCCAGGTAGTAGCGCCACTTGTTGGGGTCGTCAGTCGTAATGCCGTAGCGCGTGATGGAGCGCGTCACGCAGAGCACGGTGTCACTTTGCGCGTTAAGCTTAAGCGCGACAGGTGCAGTCGTGGCTCCCGTCGGCCCAGGCGTTAACTGAGAACGGTTCAGCGTTTCGAGATAGTTTTCAACTGCATCGCGCTCGTCTTGCGTGAGTTTACGCGTTGTCGCACCCGCGAAGGCATTTAAAAAGGGCAGCCGGTAACGGCGCTGTATGCGTCGCCTGTACAGCCACCCTGCAATCAATGCGCTGACCAGCATAGCAGCGAGAACAATCAAAATGGTGCTCATGCTTTCCCCATCTTACTTATCTTACAGGTGTAGTCAGTAGCACCTTTACATTGAATGAGAGTCTGTGGCTGGCTATCGGCAAGTATGGAGTCGAACTTGAGCATTCTAAAGCGCATCCCAGTGACCGGTGATGATAGCAAAGCCTGTCATGGCGCGATATCAGCAAATTCCTGGAAACATTTCAACCTCTTGACATTTGTTTTGAATTGAGGATTGATCCCTGTTGCGTTGCATAAATGTAAATAAAGAACAATTGACATTGCCGAAACCGTGCGGCATATCGCACAATAACGCCAGTTCACACTGCTAAGACCCCATCAAGATGAGCAAACCACTACAAAAACCCACCATTCTGCACGTTGAAACTGTCGCCAAATCGCGCCTGTTTAACGTCGAGAGTGTGGATCTGGAGTTCAGCAACGGTGTGCGTCGTGTTTATGAGCGTATGCGCCCCTCTTCGCGCGAAGCGGTGATGATTGTCCCTATCGTCGACGATCATCTGATTTTGATCCGCGAATACGCCGTGGGGACGGAATCTTACGAGCTTGGGTTCTCGAAAGGGCTCATCGATCCGGGTGAAACGGTCTTTGAAGCAGCAAACCGCGAGCTGAAAGAAGAGGTGGGTTTTGGCGCGAACGAACTGTCGTTCCTGAAAAAGCTGAGCATGGCGCCGTCCTATTTTTCCAGCAAAATGAACATTGTGGTGGCTGAAGATCTCTATCCTGAATCGCTGGAGGGAGATGAACCAGAGCCGCTGCCGCAGGTTCGCTGGCCGCTGGCGCATCTGATGGATCTGCTTGAAGACCCTGACTTTAACGAGGCTCGCAACGTGAGCGCGCTGTTCCTGGTTCGCGAGTGGCTGAAGGGGCAAGGGCGGCTGTAGGCCATAAAAAAGCCGGGTGGCGGCTTCGCCTTACCCGGCCTGCAATTCTTTGCCCGGTTTTTACCGGGCATTTTTATGCTTAAAACAGCTCGTGCGTTTCGCCGTTATCAATAATCTCTGTACCCACCTCATGCACCGCCTGTGTGGTTGGCTGCGTACCTTCGATAAAATACTCGGCACGGCTATTACCGCCGTTAGCGAGCTGGCCGGTGCTGCGGTCAATATTGACCGTCACCACGCCCGGTGGCGGCGTCAGCGGCTGCTCCGGCACGCCTTCAAGAACGGATTTCATGTAGGCATCCCAGGCCGGCTGCGCGCTTTTGGCGCCGCCTTCGTAGCCGGAAATCTGATCTTTAATCGCGCCGGATGCCGTGGTACGGCCTAAATCACGGCGATGATCGTCGAAACCGATCCAGACTGACGTCACCACGCCCGGCCCATAGCCGGAGAACCACGCATCTTTCGAGCTGTTAGTTGTCCCGGTTTTACCGCCGATATCATGGCGCTGCAGATCGCGCCCTGCTCGCCAGCCGGTACCCTGCCAGCCGGGTTCACCGAAGATGTTGGTGTTCAGCGCGCTCTTGATCAGGAACGCCAGCGGCGTGTTGATCACATGCGGGGCGTACTCCTGCGCGCCGGTCTGCGCCACCAGCGACTGGTTAGCCTGCTCCAGCTGCGGCTGCGGCAAGACGATATTTGGCTGCTCCTGAGAAACGGCAGGGTCTTCCATGTCCTTGTTTTCGAGCACCTCGGATTTCGGCGTATTGCCGTAAATGACCGGAATATCACACTCAGGGCAGGCAATTTTCGGCTTCGCTTCAAACAGCACGCCGCCCTGGTCGTTCTCGATTTTGCTGATGAAGTACGGGTCAACCAGGAAGCCGCCGTTGGCCATCACCGAGTATCCGCGGGCGACCTGAAGCGGCGTAAAGGAGGCTGAGCCCAGCGCCAGCGACTCGGTGCGAACGATGTTCTGCGCCGGGAAGCCGAAGCGCTGCAAGTACTCTGCCGCATAGTCGACGCCCATCGCGCGCATGGCACGCACCATCACCACGTTTTTCGACTGCCCCAGACCCTGGCGAAGACGAATAGGACCGGCATACTCCGCAGGAGAGTTCTTCGGCTGCCAGTCGGAACCGGCACCGGCATCCCAGCGGGAGATCGGCACGTCGTTTAGGATGCTGGCAAGGGTCAGTCCCTTATCCATCGCAGCCGTGTAGAGGAACGGCTTGATGTTGGAACCCACCTGACGCAGCGCCTGCATGGCGCGGTTAAATTTGCTCTGGTTGAAATCGAACCCGCCGACCAGCGCCATTACCGCCCCGTTCTGTGGGTTGATGGAAACCAGAGCCGAGTTCACATCCGGTACCTGCGCCAGCCACCAGGCATCGCCTGACTTGCGCACCCAAATCTGCTGCCCGGCCTGTACCACGTCGGTCACCTTGCGCGGCGTTGGCCCCTGCAGGGTGTCCGAACGGTATGGACGCGCCCAGCGAATACCGTCCATGCGCAGGGAGACGGACGTGCCGTCCGCCAGCGTCGCAACGGCTTCCTGAGGATCGGCCTGCGTCACTACGGCTGGAAGGAGCGGGCCATAGGTTGGAAGCGCTTTCAGCGTGCTGGTGATTTTTTTGCTGTCCCATGCGCTTTCGCCCACTTTCCAGAGCACGTTCGACGGTCCGCGATAGCCGTGACGCATATCGTAGTCCATCACGTTATTGCGCACCGCGTCCTGAGCCGCCTGCTGCACTTTACGGGTAACGGTGGTGTACACGCGATAGCCATCTTCATAGGCCTTGTCGCCATAACGACTCACCATCTCCTGGCGCACCATTTCGGTCAAATAAGGGGCAGAGAAGGCGATCTCAGGGGCGTGATAATTGGCGTCAATGACGTCGTTACGCGCCTGGTCGTACTCGCTCTGGCTGATATAGCCTTCGCTCAGCATACGTGACAGGACGACATTACGACGTGAGGTAGCGCGATCGAGCGAGTAAAGCGGGTTAAACGTGGACGGCGCTTTTGGCAGACCGGCAATGGTTGCCATTTCGCTTAGGGTGAGCTGTTCAACAGGCTTACCGAAGTACACCTGCGCGGCTGCCCCCACGCCATAGGCACGGTAGCCCAGATAGATTTTATTGAGGTACAGCTCAAGGATCTCGTCCTTGTTCAGCAGTTGCTCAATACGGATCGCCAGGAACACCTCTTTGATCTTACGCGTCAGCGTCTTTTCAGGGCTGAGGAAGAAGTTACGCGCCAGCTGTTGCGTAATGGTGCTCGCCCCCTGGGAGGCGTGACCGGAGAACAACGCAATGCTTGCAGCACGGAAAATCCCGACCGGATCGACACCGTGGTGCTCGTAGAAACGGCTGTCCTCCGTGGCGATAAAAGCTTTCACCATCACGGGGGGAATTTGGTTTAAGGTCAGCGGGATACGACGCTTCTCGCCATACTGCGCCATCAGCTCGCCATCGGCGCTATAGACCTGCATTGGGATCTGGAGACGCACATCGCGGAGCGTGGCGACATCAGGTAGCTGTGGCTCAATATATTTGTACAAACCGTAAATCGAGCCTGCTCCCAGCAGAATGCAACAGACTGCAAGGATGAATAAATACTTTACGAACTTCACCGGAGATTTCCCATTTGGTTTCACTTGGGCAGTTTCTAAACAATCGCGCGGTAGTATAAAGGCAAGCCTGATTCATTGATATAGCCGTCAAGGCGACGGGCGATAAGGAGATCGTGAAGCATGGCTTTCAAAACATGGCAAACGGGCGTTCATATTCAACAGGATAAGGTGCTGATTACGGCACTGGTCCGGGAGAGAGGCGGCTGGTGCTTACGCCGCTGGTGGGCCATTTCTCTGGCCGAAGGCATCATTCGTGACGGCAAAATTTGTCAGCCAGAAGCGCTGGCCGATGCCTTACGCGACTGGCGAAAAGCGCTCCCGCACTACCACCGGGTATTTCTCTCCTTTCCTGCTGCACGGACTCTGCAAAAAACGTTGCCCCGACCGGCTCTTGCATTGCGCGACAGCGAGCAGCTCTCGTGGATGGGGGCGGCGCTTTCGCGCGAACTGGAGATGTCGACAGAGTCCCTCTGTTTCGACTACACCCAGGACACCTTCAGCAATACGTTTCACGTGACTGCTGCACAAAACAAAGAGATTGAAACGCTTCTTGATCTGGCGAAAACGCTACGTTTGCGGCTGGCGACCATCACCCCGGATGCCAGCGCGCTGGCGAACCTGCTGCCTGCGTTAGCGCCGACGCAGTGCGTCGCCTGGCGGGATGCGCATTACTGGCTGTGGGCTATGCGCCATCAGTGGGGGCGTCGTTATACCACTGAAGCAGAAAACGTCACTGAGCTGGCGGCGCTGCTGGCCCTCAATCAGAATGACATCGCGTTCTTTGATGCCGAACGAACCCCATGGGAAACGCTGCAGCGCTGGCATGCGCCTCTTCCCGAATGCGGGGCTGACTATACCGTCGCGCTGGCGCTGGCCATGAGCGAGGTGCCTGAATGAACGTGACCAACCTCCTGCCCTGGCGTCAGCAGCGGCGCGCGCGATGCCTGCGTTTCTGGGGCGGCGTATTTGTCGGCGCATTGCTGCTCATGCTGATGGCCGTTTTTAGCGTAAGGATGAATCATCTGGTAACGCTGCGCGCGCTGCAGGCTCAACTGGCGGGTACGCAGTTCGTGCAGCGTGGTCTTGTGTCTCGCCAGCGACCCACCGCAGAGGTGCAAAACCCTGCGGGCACGCCGCAGCGCCGCGCATGGCAACCGGTGCTGGAGTCACTTTCTGAGGCCATGCCTGCGCAGGTATGGCTGACAGAGCTGCGTTATCAGCCTCCTGCTCTGATGTTGATCGGATATGCCACTACCCTGCAGGCGCTTTCTGCCTTGCGTAATGGGCTGGAGCACATAGACGGCTTTACGCCCGGTTCTGAGGGGGAACTCCGGCAGGATAGCCAGGGGCGCTGGATGTTCACTCTGCACCTGAAAAGCGAGGGGTAATGCGTGGAGACCTTGCTAGAACGCTGGTGTGAAAGTCGTCCCTGGTGTCGGCTGGTCTGCGGGGGGCTGGGTATTCTCCTGATGGGCCTGACAGCATGGGGTGTATTGCTCCGGCCAGCAGAGAGGCAGTGTGCGGATCAGCGGCAGCAGTTGAGCCAGGCGGCGCGGACTAACGCGTCGCTGTGGCCCACCGCCAGTCAGGTGCCGTTTAGCCCGCAAACCCGGACGGCACTGGAGATAAAGCCCTTTTCACCGCTCGATTTTCAGGGGGAGGGCACAAGGCTTCTTCACTGGAAGCCGTTGCAAAACGGCGGTGAACTGGCGCTGGAGGCGCAGTGGCAGGCGATCCCGCCTCTTTTTTCCCGGCTGGCGCAGCGGGATGTGCGGGTCGCTGCTTTCACGCTTGCGCCACAAAGTACGGCGTTACGCCTGAGGCTGGAGCTGGAACATGCGAAATAGCGCGAGATACCTGCTGGTTTGCTCGGCGCTGCTGTTGACCGGCATGCGCGATCCGTTTCGCCCGCCGGACGACCCCTGCGCCACAGCCGAACTGGCACAGTGGCACTACCGCGGAATGGTGGGAGGGCAGCAGCGCGTTGGTATTTTGCTGGATGGGCAACGGCGCTGGCATCGTCTGAAAGAGCACGATCGTTTCCCGGCGGGCTGGCAGATAACGGCCATCAATGAAACGGAACTGGTTGTTGATGTGGGTGACACATGCGATCCCGAAGAATGGGCGTGGCAACGAGAAGGAAAGGATAAAAATGAAGTTAAGGATAGTGCTGTTGCTGCTGGCGTTCAGCCGCCCGCTGTGGGCAGTCGCGCCAAAGCCGGTCACGCTGGTGGTGGATGACGTGCCGGTGGTTCAGGTGCTACAGGCGCTGGTTGCGCAGGAGAACCGTAATCTGGTGGTATCGCCGGATGTCGGCGGCACGCTCTCGCTCAACCTGACGCGCGTTTCCTGGCGGCAGGCGTTACAGACGGTAGTCACCAGCGCCGGACTCGTTTTACGAGAGGAGGGCGGTATTTATTATGTCCATACCGCGGCCTGGCAGCGTGAACAGCGGGAACGTTTAGAGCAGGAGCGAGCGCGTCGACAGCTTGATGCTCCGCTGGTCTCGCACAGCATCCCATTTTCTTATGCGGATGCCGGAGAACTGCAAAAAGCGGCTGAAAAGCTCCTGAGCCCAAAGGGGAGTTTATCTGTCGACAAACGCACCAACCGTCTGCTCATCAGGGATAACCAGGCGGTGCTGGAGGCGCTGCAGCAGTGGGCGGCTCAGATGGATATTCCCGTCGAGCAGGTCGAACTGGCGGCGCACATTGTCACCATTAATGAAAAAAGCCTGCGAGAGTTGGGGGTGAAGTGGAATCTTGCCGAGGCCACTGAGGCGGGCAAGGTTGGACAGCTCACGACGCTTGGCAGCGATCTTTCTGTAGCCAGTGCTACCACGAATGTGGGGTTTAACATCGGGCGGATTAACGGCAGGCTGCTGGATCTGGAGCTCTCTGCGCTGGAGCAAAAACAGCAGGTCGATATCATTGCCAGCCCGCGGCTGCTGGCCTCGCACATGCAACCGGCCAGCATTAAGCAGGGGAGTGAGATCCCGTATCAGGTTTCAAGCGGTGAAAGCGGGGCGACCTCGGTGGAGTTCAAAGAGGCGGTACTCGGAATGGATGTCACGCCGGTAGTATTGCCCGGTGGGCGCGTGCGCCTGAAACTACACATCAGTGAAAACATGCCGGGACAGGTGCTGCAGCAGGCCGATGGCGAAACGCTTGCCATCGATAAACAGGAGATAGAAACCCAGGTGGAGGTAAAAAGTGGAGAAACGCTGGCGCTGGGGGGAATTTTCTCGCAAAAGAACAAAACCGGCAGTGACAGCGTGCCCGGGCTTGGGAGCATCCCCTGGTTGGGACACCTTTTTCGCCATGATGGAAAAGATAATGAGCGGCGTGAGTTAGTGGTGTTTATTACGCCACGTCTGGTCGGTATTCACTAACGGGTAACGATCCCCGCAATGATTTTGCATTCAGTTTGTTGCAGATGTTTGACGTGGGGCATGAATTAGCATACAAGGAGTACCGATTTGAGTTGGACTTACGTCTTATTATCTTATGCGTCCGGCGCGGTGATTTAATCAGTTGCCAAACAAGCCGGAGTATTGAGATAATTTTTAGTCTGACTCTCGCTCTATTGCATATGAGGTTTCAGTTCATGTCCTGCTACGCCGGGTGTCTGCGAAGCGGGGATTACCATTAACGAATAGTCTTAGTAGTACCGATAAAATGGCAGAGAAACGCAATATCTTTCTGGTTGGGCCTATGGGTGCCGGCAAAAGCACTATTGGGCGTCAGTTAGCTCAACAACTCAATATGGAATTTTACGATTCTGATCAAGAGATTGAGAAACGAACCGGAGCTGATGTGGGCTGGGTTTTCGATGTAGAAGGCGAAGAAGGTTTCCGTGACCGAGAAGAAAAAGTGATCAACGAACTCACGGAAAAACAGGGCATCGTACTGGCAACAGGCGGCGGCTCTGTGAAATCTCGCGAAACCCGCAACCGTCTCTCCGCCCGTGGCGTAGTGGTCTATCTTGAGACGACCATTGAGAAACAGCTGGCACGTACGCAGCGCGATAAAAAGCGCCCGCTGCTGCAGGTTGAAACGCCACCACGCGAAGTTCTGGAAGCGTTGGCCGACGAACGCAATCCCCTGTATGAAGAGATTGCCGATGTGACCATTCGTACTGACGATCAGAGCGCTAAAGTGGTTGCAAACCAGATTATTCATATGCTGGAAAGCAACTGATTCTGGCTTTATATACACTCGCCTGCGGGTAAAAGCATTAAAGGTGGATGTCGCGTCATGGAGAGGATTACAGTTACTCTCGGGGAACGTAGTTACCCTATCACCATCGCGGCTGGTTTGTTTAACGACCCAGCTTCCTTTTTACCACTAAAAGCGGGTGATCAGGCGATGCTGGTCACCAATGAGACGCTGGCTCCGCTTTATCTCGACCGCGTGCGCCACCTGCTTGAGCAGGCAGGCGTAAAAGTCGACAATGTGATTCTGCCCGATGGCGAGCAGTATAAAAGCCTGACGGTACTCGATACCGTCTTTACCGCATTGCTGCAAAAACCGCACGGTCGCGATACAACACTGCTTGCCCTGGGCGGCGGTGTTGTGGGCGATCTGACCGGCTTTGCGGCCGCAAGCTATCAGCGTGGCGTTCGGTTTATTCAAATCCCTACCACGTTGCTGTCTCAGGTCGACTCCTCTGTCGGTGGCAAAACGGCAGTCAACCATCCCCTCGGCAAAAACATGATTGGCGCGTTCTACCAGCCTGCGTCGGTGGTGGTGGATCTCGACTGTCTGAAAACCCTGCCGAAACGCGAGCTGGCCTCTGGCCTGGCTGAAGTGATCAAATACGGCATTATTCTGGATGGCGAGTTCTTTAACTGGCTTGAAGAGAATATGGATGCGCTGCTGCGCCTGGATGAGGCGAAACTGGCATACTGCATTCGTCGTTGTTGTGAGCTGAAAGCAGAAGTTGTCGCGGCAGACGAGCGTGAAACCGGCTTACGTGCTTTACTGAATCTTGGGCATACGTTTGGCCACGCCATTGAAGCCGAAATGGGTTACGGCAACTGGCTGCACGGTGAAGCCGTCGCGGCTGGCATGGTCATGGCAGCCCGCACCTCTGAACGTCTTGGGCAGTTTAAACCGGAAGAGACGGCACGTATCATTGCGCTACTTGAACGTGCAGGTTTGCCGGTAACCGGGCCGCAGGAGATGTCGGCGCAGGCGTATTTACCCCACATGATGCGCGATAAAAAAGTATTGGCAGGTGAGATGCGTCTTGTACTCCCGCTTGCAATAGGGAAGAGTGAAGTGCGCGGCGGAGTGTCGCACGATGTCGTTCTTGGCGCCATTGCTGATTGCCAGCAGGCGTAACAACTAGAAAGGTCAGGCCACTGTTATCGGTGGTCGTTTAGCTTCAGGCGAAATGCAAAGACGTAGGCATAAGCCTTTGAGTGGGGTGTTAAATGGATGAATTCAAACCAGAAGACGAGCTGAAACCCGATCCCAGCGATCGTCGTACTGGTCGTTCTCGTCAATCTTCAGAACGTGATAACGAGCCGCAGATCAACTTTGACGATGTTGATCTGGATGCAGACGATCGTCGCCCTTCGCGCAGCCGCAACGCGCGTGATGAGCGAGAAGAAGAGGATTATGAGTCCGAAGAAGATTCAATGGACGAACAGCCTGTAGAGCGTCGCCCGCGTAAACGTAAAAAAGCCGCTGCGCAGAAACCGGCCTCCCGTCAGTACATCATGATGGGACTTGGCGTTCTGGTGCTTGTGCTGCTGATTGTTGGAATTGGCTCTGCGCTGAAAGCACCGTCCACCAACTCAACCGAACAAACCGCCTCCGCAGAGAAGAGCATCAACCTCTCCGGTAATGATGCGACGGATCAGGCGAATGGTGCACAGCCAGCGCCGGGCACCACTTCCGCTGAGCAGACTGCCAGCAACACAACGACGCCGCAGGATGTTTCTCTGCCGCCCGTTTCATCAACGCCTGCTCAGGGCCAGGCACCTGTCACGCCCGAAGGCCAGCAGCGTGTTGAAGTTCAGGGAGACCTGAACAATGCGCTTATGCAGCCGCAAAACCAGCAGCAGGTTGATAACGTTGTGGTTAACTCTACGCTGCCAACTGAACCTGCAACCGTCGCGCCGATCCACGGTGCTACCGCGCAGCCGCAGACGGCAGCAACGGAAACTAAACCGCGCCAGACGCAAACTGCGACGCGTCCTGAACGTAAGCAGGCGGTCATTGAGCCGAAGCGTGAAACCAAGCCTCAGGCCGTGGTAAAAGCGCCTGAAGTGAAAGCCGCACCGGCACAGCCGAAACGCACTGAAACGGCTGCCGTGAGCGAGCCGGCTAAAGCGCCAGTCACGCAGACTGCGCCGAAAGCGACGGCAACCACAACGGCACCTGCTGCCACCGCTGCGCCTGCCGCAACGGCGACGGCTTCCAGTGCTGCAGCAGGTAAAACAGCTGGCAACGTCGGTTCGCTGAAATCTGCACCGTCCAGCAACTACACGCTGCAGTTGAGCAGTTCGTCTAACTATGACAACCTCAACGGCTGGGCGAAGAAATCGAATCTGAAAAACTACGTGGTTTATCAGACAACCCGTAACGGGCAGCCGTGGTACGTGCTGGTGAGCGGTGTGTATGCTTCCAAAGATGAAGCGAAGCGCGCCGTGGCGACACTGCCAGCAGACGTTCAGGCGAAAAACCCGTGGGCGAAGCCGATTCATCAGGTGCAGGCCGATCTGAAGTAATGTTTAAAGCGCAGGATGCTGTCGGAGCTTTCTCCACAGCCGGAGAAGGTGTAATCAGTTAGTCAGCATGAAAAAAAATCGCGCTTTTCTGAAATGGGCAGGGGGGAAATACCCCCTGCTCGATGATATTAAAAAGCACCTGCCAAAAGGCGAGTGTCTTATCGAGCCCTTCGTGGGTGCGGGATCGGTGTTCCTGAACACCGATTTTTCTCGTTATATCCTGGCGGATATCAACAGCGACCTTATCAGCCTCTATAACATCGTTAAGCTGCGTACCGATGAGTATGTGGAAGAGGCGCGCAAGCTGTTTACGCCAGAGAACAACAGCCCTGACGTTTACTATCAGTTCCGCACGGAATTTAATCAGAGCCAGGATCCGTTCCGCCGCGCGCTGCTGTTCCTTTACCTCAACCGTCATGGTTACAACGGCCTGTGCCGGTATAATCTGCGCGGCGAATTTAACGTGCCGTTTGGTCGTTATAAGCGCCCGTACTTCCCGCAGGACGAGCTGTATCATTTTGCGAAGAAAGCGCAGAATGCAGAGTTCCACTGCCTCTCCTATGAAGAGTGCATGGAACTGGCAGGCGTAAACTCGGTGGTTTACTGCGATCCGCCTTATGCGCCGCTGTCTGCGACGGCGAACTTCACCGCCTACCACACCAATAGCTTCAGCCCGGCCGAACAGGCCCGCCTGGCGGAGATGGCGGAAAAACTGGTCAGCAAAAGAATTCCGGTGTTAATTTCAAATCACGATACCCCTGATACGCGCGAATGGTACAAAGCCGCGAAGCATTTTCAGGTTAAGGTGCGGCGTAGCATTAGCAGCAACGGCGGCACACGTAAAAAGGTGGACGAACTCCTGGCTCTTTATCGCCCCTGAGCCGTTTTGCCCGCCGGTAAACACATTTCAAGGAGATGCGGATGAAACAGTTTTTGATTGCCCCCTCAATTCTGTCGGCCGATTTTGCCCGCCTGGGTGAAGACACGGCGGAAGCTCTCGCAGCTGGCGCAGATGTCGTCCATTTCGACGTTATGGATAACCACTACGTTCCCAATCTGACCATCGGTCCGATGGTGCTCAAGGCCCTGCGTAACTACGGTATTACCGCACCGATCGACGTTCACCTGATGGTGAAGCCTGTCGACCGCATCGTGCCTGACTTCGCCGCAGCGGGCGCCAGCATTATCACTTTCCATCCGGAAGCCTCCGAGCACGTTGACCGCACGCTGCAGCTGATCAAAGAGAACGGCTGTAAGGCGGGGCTGGTGTTTAACCCGGCAACACCGTTGAGCTATCTCGATTACGTGATGGACAAGCTGGACGTGATTTTGCTGATGTCCGTTAACCCGGGCTTTGGCGGTCAGTCGTTCATCCCTCACACGCTGGATAAGCTGCGCGAAGTGCGCCGTCGCATTGACGAGTCTGGCTACGATATTCGTCTGGAAGTGGACGGCGGTGTGAAAGTGAATAATATTGGCGAAATTGCGGCAGCGGGCGCGGATATGTTCGTTGCAGGTTCGGCAATTTTCGACCAACCGGATTACAAAAAAGTCATTGATGAAATGCGCCGCGAGCTGGCGAAGGTAAGTCATGGATAAATTGCAGGCAATTCGGGGTGTGGCATTCGACCTCGACGGCACGCTGGTGGACAGCGCGCCGGGCTTAACGAGCGCCGTCGATCAGGCGCTGTATGCACTGGAACTGCCCGTTGCGGGCGAAGATCGTGTGATTACGTGGATTGGCAACGGTGCCGATGTCCTGATGGAGCGCGCGTTGACGTGGGCTCGTCAGGAACGCGCGTCGCAACGTTCCGCGCAGGGGAAACCAAGCGTCGATCACGCCGATATCCCGCAGGATGAGCAGCTGCGTATTCTGCGCAAACTGTTCGATCGCTTCTACGAAGAGGCCGTAGAGGAGGGAAGCTTCCTGTTCCCGGACGTCCAGGAAACTCTGAGCGTGCTGCACGCGAAAGGCATCCCGCTGGGACTGGTGACCAACAAGCCGACGCCGTTTGTTGCGCCGCTGCTGGAAGCGCTCAATATCGCGAAATATTTCTCCGTGATTGTAGGCGGGGATGACGTGCAGAACAAAAAGCCGCATCCGGAGCCGCTATTGCTGGTGGCAGGAAAATTATCCTTAACGCCTGCGGAGCTGCTCTTTGTCGGGGATTCGCGTAATGATATTCTGGCTGCCCGAGCGGCTGGGTGTCCTTCCGTCGGTTTAACCTATGGCTACAACTACGGTGAGGCCATTACGCTGAGTGAGCCGGATGTTGTGTTCGACCACTTCAAAGATTTGTTGCCCGCACTCGGGCTTTCGCACAGTGAACATCAGGAATTGAATAATGACTAAGCCCATCGTTTTTAGTGGCGCACAGCCTTCAGGTGAATTGACCATTGGTAACTACATGGGTGCGTTGCGTCAGTGGGTCAGCATGCAGGATGACTACCATTGCATTTACTGCATCGTAGATTTGCATGCTATCACCGCGCGTCAGGATCCTGAGAAGCTGCGCAAAGCTACCCTGGACACCCTGGCCCTCTATCTGGCCTGCGGTATCGATCCTGAAAAGAGCACCATTTTCGTTCAGTCTCACGTGCCGGAGCATGCGCAGCTGGGCTGGGCGCTGAACTGCTATACCTATTTCGGCGAGCTGAGCCGCATGACCCAGTTCAAGGATAAGTCTGCCCGCTACTCTGAAAACATCAATGCTGGCCTGTTCGACTATCCGGTGCTGATGGCGGCCGACATCCTGCTGTACCAGACCAACCAGGTGCCGGTGGGTGAAGACCAGAAGCAGCACCTGGAGCTGAGCCGTGATATCGCCCAGCGCTTTAATGCGCTTTACGGCGACGTATTCAAAGTGCCAGAGCCGTTTATTCCGAAATCCGGCGCGCGCGTGATGTCGCTGCTGGAGCCAACCAAGAAGATGTCCAAGTCTGACGATAACCGCAACAACGTTATCGGCCTGCTGGAAGATCCGAAATCGGTGGTGAAAAAGCTCAAGCGCGCGGTCACCGACTCCGACGAGCCGCCTGTGGTGCGCTACGACGTGCAGAACAAAGCGGGCGTCTCCAACCTGCTGGACATTCTCTCCGGCGTGACCGGCCAGAGCATTCCCGAGCTGGAAAAACACTTCGAAGGCAAGATGTACGGCCACCTGAAGGGTGAAGTGGCAGAGGCGGTTTCCGGCATGCTGACCGAGCTGCAGGAGCGCTACAACCGCTACCGTAACGACGAAGCCTTCCTGCAGAAGGTGATGAAAGAGGGCGCAGAAAAAGCCAGCGCGCGCGCGTCCGAAACTCTGAAAGCGGTGTACGAGGCGATTGGGTTTGTGGCGAAACCTTAAGCCGCCACCCGACAAATACGGACTCAATAAAAAAACCGGGAAATCCCCGGTTTTTTTACGCCTGAAAAACGCTTACTGCTGTGCCGCCGGGCCGCAACCGCCGATGATCTTCGAAATGGAGATCGCCGGGTGCAGCAGGTAATCGTAGCTGCAGTTATTTTTAGTATTTTGAACGTGACCGGTGCAGGCGGTCAGAGTCGATAACAGGCCAACCAGAACGGCGGCTTTTGCCAGCTTGAACATACGCATTCCTTGTCTAAAAATCTTAAATTGGATGTAACACGAGGGAATAAATGGAAAAGTTCCACTATGCGAGCGGTATGTTATCGACTGGGGTATGAAGGGAGTAGTCCGCTTAAGGACTACTCGAAGGGGGGAGAATATGCGTTAGTGATTCGAGAACCAGTTCAGCTTATCGCGCAGTTCAACCACGCGACCCACCACAATCAGCGCCGGGCTTTCGACCTGCTGCGCCAGCTCACCGAGCTGCGTCAGCGCGCCATTCACCACGCGCTGCTTGATTGACGTCCCGTTTTCCACCAGCGCAACGGGCATATCAGCCTCCATGCCGTGTTCCAGCAGTTTCGCCTGGATGGTGGCGGCCTGGTTCAGCCCCATGTAGAACACCAGCGTCTGCTTTTCAGCGGCCAGGTTATGCCAGTCCAGCTCGCTGCCGGTTTTCAGATGGCCCGTCACCAGACGCACGCTCTGGGCGTAGTCGCGATGGGTCAACGGAATGCCTGAGTAGGCTGAACAGCCGGACGCCGCCGTTATGCCCGGCACCACGGAGAACGGAATGCCTGCATTGCACAGGGTTTCCAGCTCCTCGCCGCCGCGGCCAAAGATAAACGGATCGCCGCCCTTAAGGCGCACCACGCGTTTTCCCTTTTGCGCTTCACGCAGCAGGATCTGGTTAATCTCCTCCTGCGGCACGCAGTGGTAGCCTGCCCGTTTACCGACGAAGACGCGGTCGGCGTCGCGGCGCACCAGGTTCATGATGTCATCGGAGACCAGGCGGTCATACACCACGATATCCGCCTGCTGGATCTGCTGGAGCCCTTTCAGGGTCAGTAAACCCGCATCTCCCGGACCAGCCCCGACCAGCACCACTTCACCACGGTGATCCAGCGGCTCGCTCAGCAGCTGCTCGGTCGTCTCTTCAACCGCTTTCGCGTCCTGATTCGCCAGCGACTGCGCCAGCCTGTCGTTAACGAAAAATTTCTCCCAGAAGCGACGACGCTCACCCACGGTTGAGAAGGTTTGCTTCACGCGGGAGCGAAGTTGCCCGGCGTAGTGGGCTATCTGGCCGAGATGCTGCGGCAAAATAGCTTCCAGTTTCTCCCGCAGCAGGCGGGCAAGTACGGGCGAGCGGCCGCCGGAAGACACCGCGATCATCAGCGGTGAACGGTCGATAATCGACGGCATGATAAAGCTGGCCTCTTTCGGCGCATCCACCACGTTGCAGAAGATCCGGCGCGCTTCGCAGGCGTCGCTGACGCGCTGGTTCACTTCATCGTCATCCGTCGCGGCAATCGTCAGCCAGCAGGTATCCAGCAGGGACTCATCAAACTCCCCCTGCACCAGCGTGAGCATCCCTTCCTGAGCCCAGACGTCAAACTGCGGAGCGAAGGTGAGGGCATTGACGGTCAGTCGGGCTCCAGCATCCAGCAACAGGCGCGCTTTGCGTTCAGCCACATCGCCGCCGCCCACAAGCAGGCAGTAGCGATGGCGTAATTGACAGAAAATCGGCAGGTGGTCCACGACGTTACCTCACAGCATTCAAGGAGGGGGTAAGAATTGACGTCAGGATAACAGCAGGAATCGTACAGAACATACGGTTTTTCCTGCCGTTACCCATAAGGGGTCATAAGCCTTTCCTATTGGAAAGGCTGAGGGTTACGCTTTGAGCTGCACCTTGCCGTCCTTCACGCGGGCGTCGTAGTGCTTCACCGAGAAGCTTTCATCTTCCATGCAGTGCCCGTCGGTTAAGCGGAAACGCTGCTTTTTCAGCGGGCTGGCGACCCACAGCTCACCCTGGTGTTCAGCAATCAGACCGCGGGAGAGCACGCTGGCCTCAAAGAACGGATCGATATTGCTGATGGCAAAGACCTGTTCATCGTGGCGAGGGCGGAAAATAGCTACCTGCTCGTTACCCAGCAAAGCACAGACGCCGGTTGCTGGCAGAATGTCGTTAATGTTGCAGATGTTTACCCACTGGCTCATGCGTTTTCCTCCACCAGCATCACCGGAATGCGTTCATACGGGGTTGCAGGACGATGCTGTTCGCGCTCCGGCACCACCTGCACGTTCGGGTCGCGCTGGGTGCTGTTGATAAAGTGTTTGAAGCGCGTCTGCGCCGCCGGGGTGTTGACGGTTTCGGTCCACTCGCAGATCACCGCCTCGCGCAGGCGAGCCATCTCGGATTCCAGCTGTTCGTTCAGACCCAGCTTGTCATCAATGATGACCGACTTCAGGTAGTCGATACCGCCTTCGAGATTATCCAGCCAGGACGCGGTACGGGTCAGCTTATCGGCGGTACGAATGTAGAACATCATGAAGCGGTCGAGATACTTGATCAGCGTATCGCGATCGAGATCCGCCGCCAGCAGATCCGCGTGGCGAGGCTTCATCCCGCCATTGCCGCACACGTACAGGTTCCAGCCTTTCTCGGTGGCGATGATCCCTACGTCTTTACCCTGCGCTTCCGCACATTCACGGGTACAGCCGGAGACGCCGAACTTCATTTTGTGCGGAGTACGGATGCCTTTGTAGCGGTTTTCCAGCTCGACGCCGAAGCCCACGCTGTCGCCTACGCCGTAGCGGCACCAGGTGCTGCCCACGCAGGTTTTCGCCATGCGCAGCGCTTTGGCATACGCGTGACCGGTTTCGAAGCCCGCCTCAATCAGCTGACGCCATATTTCCGGGAGATCGTCTTTCTGCGCACCAAACAGGCCGATACGCTGGGAACCGGTGATTTTGGTGTACAGATTAAACTCACGGGCGATACGGCCCACGGCGACCAGCCCTTCCGGGGTGATTTCGCCACCGGCGGAACGCGGAATGACGGAGTAAGTACCGTCTTTCTGGATGTTCGCCAGGAAGTTATCGTTGGTGTCCTGCAGCGGCGTGTGTTCTGGTTTGAGCACGTACTCATTCCAGCAGGACGCGAGCAGGGAACCGACGGTCGGCTTACACACTTCACAGCCGTAACCCTGGCCGTGTTTCTCCAGCAGTTCGTCGAAGGACTTGATGCCTTCCACGCGGATCAGATGGTACAGCTCCTGGCGAGAGTAGGCGAAGTGCTCGCACAGGTTGTTGTTCACTTCGATGCCCTGTTTCGCCAGTTCAGCGTTCAGCACCTGAGTCACCAGTGGAATACAGCCGCCGCAGCCGGTACCGGCTTTGGTTTCGGCCTTCAGCGCCGCAACGGTGTGGCAGCCTTTGTTGATGGCGGAGATCAGCATGCCTTTGGTGACGTCGAAGCAGGAGCAAATCTGCGCGCTGTCCGGCAGTTTATCTACGCCGATAGATGGTTTACCGCTGGAGGCGTGCGCCGGCAGGATCAGCGCGTCCGGGTTTTCCGGCAGCTCAATGGCGTTCAGCACCAGCTGGAGCAGGTTACCGAAGTCGCTGGTATCGCCCACCAGCACCGCACCGAGCAGGGTTTTGTTGTCCTGGCTGACGATAAGGCGTTTGTAGACCTCTTTGCTTTCGTCCAGATAGACGTAGCTGCGGGAGTTCGGGGTGCGGCCATGCGCATCGCCGATACCGCCTACGTCCACGCCCAGCAGCTTCAGCTTCGCGCTCATGTCTGCGCCGGTGAAGGCGTTTTCGCTGCCGAGGATATGGTCCACGGCGACCTGCGCCATTTTGTATCCTGGCGCCACCAGACCGTATACCCGGTTATTCCAGCTGGCGCACTCGCCGATGGCGTAGATATCCGGATCGGAGGTCTGGCAGGTATCGTTAATCATGATCCCGCCGCGCTGCGCTACCGCCAGGCCGCACTGCGTGGCGAGCTTGTCGCGCGGACGAATACCGGTGGAGAAGACGATGAAGTCCACTTCCAGCTCGCTGCCGTCGGCAAAGCGCATGGTTTTACGCGCCTCTGTGCCTTCCTGTACGATCTCTTTGGTGTTCTTGCTGGTGTGAACCTTCACACCCATGCTTTCGATTTTACGACGCAGCTGGTCGCCGCCCATGTGGTCCAGCTGTTCCGCCATCAGCATCGGGGCAAATTCGATAACGTGGGTTTCAACGCCGAGGTTTTTCAGCGCGCCTGCTGCTTCCAGGCCCAGCAGGCCACCGCCAACAACCGCACCGCGTTTGCTTCGACGTGCGCAGGATTCAATGGCGTTGAGGTCTTCAATGGTACGGTAAACGAAGCAATCCTGGGTTTCCGACCCTTTAATCGGCGGGATCCACGGATACGAGCCAGTCGCCATGATCAGCTTATCGTAAAAAACCGTACGCCCGGCGCTGGAGTGGATCACTTTCTCCTGACGGTTGATGGTGATAGCGCGTTCGCCCACCAGCACTTTTACGCCATGCTTCTCGTAGAAACCTTCGCGCACCAGAGAGAGCTCTTCGGCGGTATGGTGAGAGAAGTAGGAAGACAAGTGCACACGGTCGTACGCCTTGCGGGGTTCTTCACAGAACACGGTAATATCGAACTGGTCAGCATCGGCTTTATCGAGAAGATCCTCAATAAAGCGGTGGCCGACCATGCCGTTACCGATGATAGCGAGTCTGACTTTGCTCATTTTTGCCTCGATTTCTTTTCTATTACTGCCTACCTTAACGATTCAGCAGGGGCACTTATTGATGCAAATCAAATACGCCTTCACCTACCCCTTAGTGGGTATATCTATGATTTGTCAGGTTTTTTATAAGTAACGGATATTGTTTGATTTTTGTGCTTGCTTGTTTTTCGCACAAATTTGACGGGGTTTTTACGAATCGGCAGTCAGAGCGGGTAAGCAGTGTAAAACCCCTTTGCAGAACGCAAAGGGGTTTTGACGATTAGTGGGTAGCCGTTGCCGTATTGTGCTGGCGGTGACGGGTCACGAAGCCCAGAATGAAACACATGATAAATACCACGGCATACAGACCGTTAGCGGTGTGCAGCGCGGCCAGCGGGCCGCTGTGCGCCACAATCGGGCCCGTGACCACGAAGGTCAGCATGGTGCCGATGGTGCCGCAGGTCAGCACGAAGTTCACCAGTTTTGGCGAAGCCACTTTGGTCTGCAGGGAGCCCAGGGTGATGATTGAGGTGTAAATCGCGCTGGAGAAGAAGCCCAGGGTCAGGATGAACCATGGCATATGCTCCGGGGCACCGTTGATGAACAGATACATCAGCACGGTCGCCAGACCCGCCAGGACGGTCAGAATACGTTGCAGGTCGAAGAAGCGCAGGATGAAGCTAAAGGCCCACATGCCGAACATGTAAGACATCCAGAAATCGCTCACCAGTTTGCCCGCGTCGTTCAGGCTCATGCCCAGACCTTTGGCGTATTCAGGTACCCACGAGATAAAGCCCAACTGACCAAGGATGTAGCACAGGGCGGCAATGGAGAGGAACAGCACGCCGATACCCCATTTTTCCTTCGCCACCGGCTCTGAGGTGGTCTGCGCTTTTTTGCCCAGCACCGGGAAGTCACAGCCGAAGGTCAGAATGAAGATCGCGACATAGACCAGACCGATACAGGCGTATACCCAGTACCATTCAATGCTGCGCGCGAGCAGATACGCGGCGACCATCGGGAAAATCATCCCGGCCATGCTGAAGAAGGAGTCGGTAAACAGCAGGCGCGCGCCGCGCTGGCGGCCTTCATACATGTGCGTAATAAGGAACGTACCGATCGACATCGTGATCCCGCTGACCAGGCCCAGCACGAACATGGCGGCGGAGAACAGGGCGATGCTGTGGCTCAACATCAGGCCCGCCACGGCGGCAACCATCAGCACGAAGCCGAAGCGCAGCTGGGTTTTCAGCGGGACGATTTCCATCAGCCAGGCATTCAGGAAAATTGAGATCAGGATCCCCGCGTTGAGGAAGGTGAAGGTGTTACTCATGCTGGAAACGGGCAGCTGGAAGTAGTCTGCGATATTTCCCATCACCATCCCGGTGACGATCACCAACGCGCCGGTCAGGGCGTAGGAGAAGAAGCTTATCCATGTGAGCTTGATGCGATTGCTGTTAGTCATGTCTGGCCTGTTCAGAAAAAGAAAAGCGCCGGGAGGGCGCTGAGAGCGGGCAGATTTTAGTCGCTAAAGTGATCTATTCCTATCTTTTAAGGGAAATGAATATGCCATTGCAGGTTTTAGTGTGATCTAAGTCACACTAAATGGCGGTATAACCAATCGTTTGCGCAGTAATAATTGTTTCAATTTCGTAAAATTAGGTAAAAGGCTGGTCTCGGTTCATACTGCTCTTTAGAATCAAGCCATTCGCTTTTTATACTGCGCTTTGTTAAGGAATTCTCATGCTCAAATCAACACTGGCGGCTGTCGCAGCTGTGTTTGCTCTTTCTGCCGTTTCCCCTGCTGCGCTGGCAGCCAAAGGGGACCCTCACGTTCTGCTGACCACCTCTGCCGGGAACATTGAGCTGGAACTAAATAGCCAGAAAGCTCCGGTTTCTGTGAAAAACTTCCTCGACTATGTGAACAGTGGTTTCTATAACAACACCACCTTCCACCGCGTGATCCCTGGCTTTATGATTCAGGGCGGCGGCTTCAACGAGCAGATGCAGCAGAAACAGCCTAACCCACCCATCAAAAACGAAGCGGACAACGGCCTGCTGAACAAGCGCGGCACCATCTCCATGGCGCGCACGGCGGATAAAGACAGCGCCACCAGCCAGTTCTTCCTCAACGTGGCGGATAACGCTTTCCTCGACCACGGCCAGCGCGACTTCGGCTATGCGGTCTTCGGTAAAATTGTGAAAGGGATGGACGTGGCGGACAAAATCTCTCAGGTTCAGACCCACGATGTCGGTCCATACCAGAATGTGCCGTCTAAACCTGTCGTTATCATCTCTGCAAAAGTTCTGCCGTAATCCTCTTTGACATGGGCGATCCTCGCCCGTGTTGTGACCCCTCCCTGCGAAAGCGCGTTTTGCTGCTTATACTTGTGGCAAACGGACTATTCAGGGAGGCGTTAAGTGAAAAAACTCACCGATAAGCAAAAATCCCGTCTCTGGGAGCAACAGCGTAACGTCAATTTTCAGGCCAGTTGTCTCCTTGAAAAAGGTAATGGTCCTTCAGAGCCCGGCATTGAGACGCTGGAGCTTGGGCCCTCAGCACCCGGGCTACCGCATCTGTGCCTCATTCATCGCCATCTGTATCACAGAGAGATGAAGCAGGCAGGCGAATTCCGTACCGACGATATTTTTAAGGGTGACATTCCCTTCTGCCATTTTGAGTACATCGAGACGATGGGTAACGAACTGATGGCGGCGCTGGAAAGTGATAAGTATCTTGTGGGTCTTGAAAAAGCGGCGTTTGTTGAAAAAGTGAGCCATTACTACTGTGAAATCAATATGCTGCATCCCTTTATGCGCGGTAATGGCATTGCTCAGCGCGTCTTCTTTGAGCAGCTGGCCATCCACGCGAATTACGCGCTGGACTGGCGGGATATTGATCCCGAGCAGTGGGTGGCGGCGAACCGAAGCGGTGCCACGGGCGATTTGACCGCGCTGAGCGCTATCTTTGCCAAAGTAGTGAGCGAAGCGCGGGAATCTGAGTAGAATAGGGCGGCATTTTTTTCGGGAGCCGCCATGATTCTGCTGATTGATAACTACGATTCCTTCACCTGGAACCTTTACCAGTATTTTTGTGAACTGGGTGCAGAGGTGGTTGTCCGCCGCAACGACGAACTCAGCCTGTCTGATATTGAGACGCTGGCTCCGCAGAAAATCGTCATTTCGCCGGGGCCGTGTACGCCATCGGAATCGGGCATTTCTCTGGAGGTTATTCACCACTATGCCGGCAGACTGCCGATCCTGGGCGTCTGTCTCGGTCATCAGGCGATTGCCCAGGCATTTGGGGCTACCATCGTGCGTGCCGCGAAAGTGATGCACGGCAAAACCTCGCCGGTCACCCACACCGGCACGGGCGTATTCACCGGGCTGAATAACCCGCTAACCGTGACGCGCTACCATTCGCTGGTGATTGACCCACCGACGCTGCCCGACTGCTTTGACGTGACCGCCTGGAGCGATACGCAGGAGATCATGGGGATTCGCCACCGCGAGTGGGATCTCGAAGGCGTCCAGTTCCACCCTGAAAGTATCCTCAGCGAGCAGGGGCACGCCCTGCTGGCAAATTTCCTCAATCGCTGAATATCTGTTGCCTTGTTGTGAGTTTTTATGCATATTTTGTGATTATATTTTCACAATGAATGTGACATAAAATGGATGGGCATGACATGGCAACTGAACAACCAGCAATTACCCGCGCGACATTCGATGAAGTGATTCTGCCGATTTATGCACCGGCTGAGTTTATCCCGGTGAAGGGGAAAGGCAGCCGCGTCTGGGATCAGCAGGGCAAAGAGTATGTGGATTTCGCGGGCGGTATTGCGGTCACGGCGCTGGGCCACTGCCATCCTGCGCTGGTGGACGCGCTGAAAACCCAGGGCGAAACCCTGTGGCACACCAGCAACGTGTTCACCAACGAACCTGCGCTGCGACTGGGCCGTAAGATCATTGATGCGACCTTTGCCGAGCGCGTGCTGTTTATGAACTCCGGCACCGAAGCCAACGAAACCGCCTTTAAGCTGGCGCGTTACTACGCCACCACGCGCCACAGCCCGTACAAAACTAAAATCATCGCCTTCCATAACGCCTTCCACGGACGCTCTTTCTTTACCGTCTCCGTTGGCGGCCAGCCGAAGTATTCCGACGGCTTCGGTCCGAAACCAGCCGACATTATCCACGTGCCGTTTAACGATCTGCACGCGGTGAAAGCGGTGATGGACGACCACACCTGCGCGGTGGTGGTGGAGCCGATTCAGGGCGAAGGCGGCGTGACCGCGGCAACCCCGGAATTCCTGAAAGGGCTGCGCGAACTGTGCGACGAACATCAGGCGCTGCTGGTGTTTGATGAAGTGCAGTGCGGGATGGGGCGTACCGGAGAGCTGTTTGCCTACATGCACTACGGCGTGACGCCGGATATTCTGACCAGCGCGAAAGCGCTCGGCGGCGGTTTTCCGGTGAGTGCGGTCCTGACGACCCAGGAGATCGCCTCGGCGTTCCACGTCGGTTCTCACGGTTCAACCTACGGCGGTAACCCGCTGGCGAGCGCCGTGGCGGGCGCCGCGTTCGACATCATCAACACGCCAGAGGTGCTGAACGGCGTTAGCGCGAAGCGCGAGCTGTTTGTGCAGCATCTCCAGCAGATTAACAATAAGTACGACGTGTTCAGCGAGATCCGCGGCATGGGGCTGCTGATTGGTGCGGAGCTTAAGCCGCGGTACAAAGGCCGCGCGTGCGATTTCCTGCATGCCGCCGCTCGCGAAGGGGTGATGGTGCTCAACGCCGGGCCGGACGTGATGCGCTTTGCGCCGTCGCTGGTGGTGGAAGAGAAAGATATTGACGACGGGTTAACCCGCTTTGCCGCGGCGGTCGAGAAGATCGTAAAAGGCTAATACTCGGTTCGCTTTAACCGCCGCGTTAACCAAATGCCGTGATGCGGGCGCTGACGCCATGCCACCGACGAAATGGTGTGCATGGTGTTCAGATGTCCCAGCACGCGCTGCAAATGCTGCTCCAGGGTGCTCATCGGGCCGTGGGTCAGCGTCTCCGGTGCCTCCAGAATGTTCGAATCCCCCGACTCGCCCGGCGCGTCATACTCCAGACGCTGCTGACACCGCTGCAGGACAATTTCACAGGACTGCAAATAGCGCTGCGCCAGATCCGGCGTCAGCATGGTGTGCTCGCGCGCCAGCGTGGTCATGGCGTTAATGTGCTCGACGATAAACTGGCTGTGCGTGACCCACAGCTTCATATCGGCAAGATAGTGTGAGTTAAAGCCCGGCTCCTGCATCGCCTGGTTGAGCGAGTTAAACAGGGCGTTGTGCGCCTGGTTGACCTTCATCCGCTGATACGCCAGCGGGGAAGGCTGCGGATCGTCGCTCAGGATCAGACGAATGGCCTGCTGATCGGCCTCCAGCGCGTCGTGGGCGTTCTGCCTCAGCAGCCCGCTCTGCCACTGCGGCCACAGCCAGACCATGCCGCCAAAGGCGATCAGGCAGCCAATCAGCGTGTCGATCAGGCGGGCAACGATGAACTGTTCGCCGTTAAGCGTCAGCAGCTGCAGGGTATATACCGCCGTCACCGTAAAGCCCACCATCGCCCAGCCGTAGTTTTTGCGAATGATTAGATAGCTTACCAGGGTGATCGCCAGCATGCCCGCCAGGGTATAGCCTTCGGGCACGTGAAAATGCAGCGTCACGCCCGCAATAATCAGCCCCGCCATCGTGCCGCCTGCCCGGTGCAGAATGCGCACCCGCGTGGCGCCATAGCCGTTCTGGGTAACAAACAGCACGGTCATTAAGATCCAGTACGGTTTCGGCAGGTGGAGCGCCATGCCCATCAGGCTGGCGATACTGAGCATGACGCTAATCCTTGCAGCGTTGCGCAGAGCGGAAGATTTCAGAGACAGGTAGCTTCTCAGCGCCGGCAGCAGCGGCAGACGTTTCTGTTTATCCGCCATCAGGTCACGGGAATAAAGCGGGCGCTGGGTGCGCAGCACGCGGGCGATGCGGCTGAAGTGCCAGGCGGCAAACTGGCCGACCGGGTTATCCGGGTGCTGACGGGCGATTTTCTCCAGCGCGCCGAGCTGTTTGTCCATGTTAAAGCGCGTGGGGTAGCGGTGGTAGAGAATATCATCGGCCAGCACCCGCAGGCGCGCGGAGACGGTTTGCGCGTTCCAGCGGATCACCGCTTCGGCATGGCTGCGCTCAACCAGCTTTTGCACCTCCTGCGGGTGGTGAAGGCTAACGGAGATATGCTCCTGAAGATCCAGCCCCACCTGAAAGGTGCGCAACAGCCGTTTATATTCGTGGTTCTTGTTGGCGGCGAGCATATGCAGCTGCTGATAGCACTGGCTTATCAGGTCTACCACCTTTTGCTGGCGCGTCAGCAACGGCGGTAAGGATTTCTCCGGATCCGTATGCTGGGTGAGCAGGGTGTATTTGGCTTCACAGTAATCCGCAAGCTGCACGTAGAGCAGGCTTAGAGATTCGCGCAGCGGCTGCTCCCGCCACAGCCAGAACCAGAACCAGTTAAACAGCCCGTACCACAGCGTGCCGAGGGCGTAGATCAGCAGCGGCTCCCACACGGGCATATTACCGGCGAGGCTCAGGGTGAAGATGGCCGCAATGAGTGACGCGGGAAGCAGACGGGCATGGAGCGAGCTGATTTCGGCGGTGACGCCGAGGGTCATCGCCAGCACGGTCAGGATCAGCGGCAGGGGAATATCACGAGCCAGCAGAAGCTGCACCGCGAGGCTACAGCCAGCAAACAGCGAGCCGCCAATTATCAGACGTTTGAAAAAGCGTTTATGGGGCGTGTCCAGACCGGCAATGTTACAGCAGGCGGGGACGAGAGAA
This sequence comes from Enterobacter sp. 22499, assembly GCF_052044815.1. Lineage (NCBI taxonomy): Bacteria > Pseudomonadati > Pseudomonadota > Gammaproteobacteria > Enterobacterales > Enterobacteriaceae > Enterobacter > Enterobacter sp. 22499. The sequence goes on from NZ_JBQENR010000012.1 coordinate 30,635, forward strand.
AACAGCAGGCCCTGCTGAAGATGTCCCAGGATCAGGCCCACGGCCACGGGAAGACACAGCACCAGCGTTTGTCGTAGTGCGTAGTTAACTTCCGGGTGATAGATCAGCCTGCGCCACATGGGGAAAAGAGACAAAAACGGCGTGACACCTCGCGATGGCACGCCGTTTAGGCAGGATTAACGGGTTCCGTAAACCACGATGGTTTTACCGTGGGCGGAGATCAGGTTTTGATCTTCCAGCATTTTCAGAATACGGCCCACCGTTTCGCGGGAGCAACCGACGATCTGACCGATTTCCTGACGGGTAATTTTAATTTGCATGCCGTCCGGGTGGGTCATCGCGTCTGGCTGTTTCGCCAGGTTCAGCAGAGTCTGCGCAATACGGCCAGTCACGTCCAGGAAGGCGAGGTTACCCACTTTCTCTGACGTCACCTGCAGACGGCGCGCCATCTGGGAAGAAAGACGCATCAGGATGTCAGGATTTACCTGAATCAGCTGACGGAATTTCTTATAAGAAATTTCAGCCACTTCACATGCTGTCTTTGCACGAACCCAGGCGCTACGTTCCTGGCCTTCTTCAAACAGGCCCAGTTCACCGATAAAATCGCCCTGGTTCAGATAGGAAAGGATCATCTCTTTGCCTTCCTCATCTTTGATCAGCACTGCCACCGAGCCTTTGACGATGTAATACAACGTTTCCGCTTTTTCACCCTGGTGAATCAGCGTGCTCTTCGATGGGTACTTATGAATGTGGCAATGAGACAAGAACCATTCGAGAGTCGGGTCTGTTTGCGGTTTGCCAAGCACCATGCGCTGTTATCCTCTGTTATAAGCTGTCACCAGAGTCATCAGATGCATCCGGACTCTGGGGTTGCAATCGAATTCTTACCCATACCCTGGGAAGTCGGCTGTCGTAACGTTTCGCAGCCAGTAAAGTTTGATGTCCTCTGCATACATGTGTAACGTCAATGTATTACTGTAGCATCCTGAGTGTTTTAGCATAGCTTTTGCCGCGTGTCTCCTGGTGTCTCGCTTCAGCATGATGCAGGTCGCCTTCCATTGCGAGAAATGTAACGCACGCGTAATCTGTCACCAAAAATGCAACGTTGGAGTTAATGAATATGCAAGCGCGCGTGAAGTGGGTTGAAGGTTTAACGTTCCTGGGCGAGTCCGCATCAGGACACCAAATTTTGATGGATGGTAACTCCGGCGATAAAGCTCCAAGCCCAATGGAAATGGTGCTGATGGCGGTAGGCGGATGCAGCGCGATTGATGTGGTGTCGATTCTGCAAAAAGGCCGTCATGACGTGACGGATTGCGAGGTTAAACTCACCTCAGAGCGTCGCGAAGAGGCGCCACGCCTGTTCACCCACATTAATCTGCACTTTGTTGTCACCGGGAAAGAACTGAAAGACGCGGCGGTCTCACGCGCGGTGGATCTCTCTGCGGAGAAATACTGCTCTGTGGCGTTAATGCTGGAGAAAGCGGTAAAAATCACCCATTCGTATGAAGTGATCGAGGCCTAATTATTGGGGCATCGTGCGTGTTGATGCCCTCACCCTAACCCTCTCCCACAGGGAGAGGGAACATGTTCACGCGATCTGCTTCCCTTCCATCAGTCGCTCCACCAGCGGCGTCATGATCAGCTCCATTGCCAGCCCCATTTTTCCACCGGGAACCACTAACGTATTCATGTGGGAAATAAACGAGCCCTGCAGCATCGCCAGCAGCCAGGGGTAATCAATGCCTTCAAGATTGCGGAAGTGGATCACCACAAAGCTCTCATCCAACGACGGGATGCTTTTCGCCGCGAACGGATTGGAAGTGTCCACCGTCGGCACGCGCTGGAAGTTAATGTGCGTGCGGGAGAACTGCGGCGTGAGATAGTTGATGTAATCTTCCATGGAGCGCACCACCGAGTCCATTACCGCCTCGCGCGAATGGCCGCGCTCGCTCATGTCGCGCGTCAGCTTCTGGATCCACTCCAGGTTAACGATCGGCACCACCCCGACCAGCAGATCCACATGGCGCGCCACGTCGTGCTGAGGTGTGACAACGCCGCCGTGCAATCCTTCATAAAACAGCACGTCGGTGGGTTCCGGCAGCGGTTGCCAGGGGGTAAAGGTGCCCGGCACCTGGTTCCAGGGTACGGCTTCGTCGTAGGTGTGCAGATACTTACGGGACTGCCCGGTACCGCTCTGACCGTATTCGCGGAAGGTTTGCTCCAGCAGGCCGAAATCATTGGCTTCCGGGCCAAAGTAGCTGATGTGTTTACCCAAATCGCGTGCCTTGCGGATCGCCATGTCCATCTCAGGCCGCGTATAGCGGTGAAAGCTGTCGCCTTCGACCTCCGCCGAACGGAGATTCAGCTGGGCGAAAATCTTGCGAAAAGCGAGGCTGGTGGTGGTGGTTCCCGCACCACTCGACCCCGTAACGGCAATAATGGGATGTCTGGCAGACATAGCAACTCCCTGACGGAAAAGGTTGGAAGATCAGCCGTGAAACGCGTTGCGGGGCATGATATTGACCGTCTCATGCAGTTCTGACCACACCAGCACCACGTCGCCGCTTTTCAGCTGGCGTTTTACATCGTTGACCTTTTGCTCAAGCGAACGCTCATGTTCACCATAATCGGTGCCTTCGCGTAATACAAAGCTTTCAATCAGATTATCGAGCGTTTCGGGAGCCAGATCCTGCCAGGGAATGATCATTTTGCACCATCCAGATAAGGAGTCAGCCAGTCAGGAATGCGCGCTTCCAGCCACATTTTCGGCCTGCGCAGCGTGCCGCCGATGAACCCCACGTGGCCACCATGTTCGGTCAGCTGGTAGTGAACATTGTCAGGCAGGAATTCCTGCGCGGGAATTGAGTGATGATCCATGAACGGGTCATCTTTGGCGTGAATAATCAGCGTCGGCTGCGTGATTTTGCTGAGCAGCGGCATGGCGCTGCACTGTCGGTAATAGTCGATAGCATCGGCGAAGCCGTGAATTTTGGCGGTGATCAGATCGTCGAATTCACGGATGCAGCGTACCTTTTTCAGCTGGCGCAGGCTTACCGGCAGGGTATCCGGATAGGCCTTCAGCTTTCGCGCCGCGTTGGCTTTCAGCAGGTTGAGCAGATAGCGCTGATAGACGCGAGAAAAGCCTTTTTCCATGTGGTAGCTGCACTGCTCCAGCATAAACGGTGCGGAGACAATCACTGCTGCATTCAGCGGTACGCTGTCGCCCTCTTTGGCCAGCAGACAGGCGAGCATATTACCGCCCAGCGAGTAGCCCACGGCGGCCGTTGGCGCGGCGCCATAATTTTCCCGCAGCCAGTGCAGAAACCACGTGCCATCTTCGGTTTCACCCGAGTGATAAATGCGTTTCTGACGATTCGGCTCGCCGCTACAGCCGCGAAAATGCATCACCACGCCGAGCCAGCCGCGCGCTTTGGCGGCCTCAATTAACCCATGCGCATACGGACTGTGCAGGCTGCCTTCTAAACCGTGAAAAACCACCAGACGCGGCTTATGAAGAGCCTGTTCCGGCGCTTCGCTCCAGGCGAGATCCAGAAAATCACCGTCCGGCAGATCGAGCCGTTGCCAGTGCGGAGTGAACTGGACCTTGCGGCGGATCAGCCGCGGCAGCATGGTCTGCAAATGGCAGTTGGCCACGCCGCGCATGGGCACGAACTCGGTGCTGTCTTCGGCTGTAATGTCGAAGTCTGATGGAATGATTTGGGTCATAAGGACGATGCTGATTCTTGTCAGAAATTCACTATACCTTCCGAATTGTACCCCGTTTAGCCTGGATTTCCGAACCAGAGATAGATTCCGTTCGCACAACGGGGTAAAAATTCAGTCTGCCTGCAGCATCGCTTCCAGCTGTTCCTGGGCATCCAGCCATGCCATTTCGCACTCTTCGAGGCTGGATTTAGCTTTCGCCTGCGTTTGCAGACAATCCGTTAGCTCCGCTTTACGGCTCTGATCGTACAGGTCGCTGTCGCCCAGCTTCTCTTCGACGGCGGCAAGCGTGGCGTTGAGCTTTTCCATCTCTTTTTCAAGACGGGCAATCTCTTTACGCAGCGGCTGGGTCTGGGTGCGCAGTTCCGCTTCGCGGCGCTTCTGGTCTTTACGCGACTGTGCGCTGTTGACGTTGTCTTTCGCTGACTCTTCCGGCTGGTTTTCCTGCTTTTGTACGTCCGTCAGCCACTGCTGGTAGTCTTCAAGATCGCCGTCGAACGGTTCGACTTTGCCGCCGTGTACCAGGTAGAGATCGTCGGTGGTGGAGCGGATCAGGTGGCGATCGTGCGACACGACAACCAGTGCGCCTTCGAACTCAATCAGCGCTTCGGTCAGCGCCTGACGCATGTCGAGATCCAGGTGGTTGGTCGGTTCATCGAGCAGCAGCAGGTTGGGTCTCTGCCAGACGATCAGCGCCAGCACCAGACGGGCTTTTTCGCCGCCGGAGAAACGCTCGGTGTTTTCGGTCACCTTATCGCCCTGGAAGCCGAAGCCGCCGAGGTAGTCGCGCAGTTTCTGCTCCATTTCCTGCGGCGCAAGACGCGCCAGATGCTGAATCGGCGATTCATCCGCGCGTAAAAATTCCAGCTGATGCTGGGCGAAATAGCCAAGCTTAATGCCCTTCGCCAGGCCGATTTCACCGCTGGTTGGGTTAAGCTCGCCCGCGAGCAGCTTAATTAACGTTGATTTACCGGCGCCGTTGCGCCCCAGCAGGCCAATGCGCGAACCCGGCACCAGGTTAAGCTTGATTGAGTCGAGGATGATGCGATCCCCATAACCCGCGCTGACCTTTTCCATCTTCAGCAACGGGTTCGGCAGGCTTTCCGGCGCGCGGAAGCTGAAGTGGAACGGGTTATCCACGTGTGCCGGGGCAATCATCTCCATGCGTTCCAGCATCTTGATGCGGCTCTGGGCCTGCTTGGCTTTTGACGCTTTAGCTTTGAAGCGATCCACGAAGCTCTGCAGATGCGCCACGCGCTGCTGTTGGCTTTCATACATCGACTGCTGCTGGGCAAGGCGCGTCGCGCGCTGGCGCTCAAAGGAGCTGTAGTTGCCGGTGTACTCGAACATGGTTTGCTGTTCGATATGAATGATTTTATCCACCACCGGGTCGAGGAAGTCGCGGTCATGGGAGATGAGAATCAGAGTGCCCTGATAGCTCTTGAGCCACTTCTCCAGCCAAATAACCGCATCGAGATCGAGGTGGTTGGTCGGTTCATCGAGCAGGAGCAGGTCTGAGCGGCAGATCAGCGCCTGCGCCAGGTTGAGGCGCATGCGCCAGCCGCCGGAGAAGTCGCTTACCGGGCGTTCAAGCTGTTCATTGCTAAAGCCCAGGCCGTGCAGCAGGCTGGAGGCGCGGGAGCGAATGGTCCACGCGTCGATGGCGTCCAGCTTGCCGTGAACGGTAGCGATGGCGTGACCGTCGTTGCGCTCGTTGGCCGCGTTGAGTTCCGCTTCGAGCTTACGGTACTCGCGATCTCCGTCGATAACATAGTCGAGCGCCGGTTCGCTCAGGGCTGGCGTCTCCTGGTTTACCCACGCGAGCTGCCAGTTCCCCGGGAAGGTAAAGTTACCACCATCCGCGCTAATCTCGTTTTTCAGCAGCGCCAGCAGGGTGGATTTACCGCAGCCGTTTTTGCCGACCAGACCCACTTTCTGGCCCGGGTTGATGGTAGCAGTGGCGTTATCCAGCAGGACGCGCACGCCGCGACGAATTTGTAACGAGGAGAAAACAATCATAGAAGCGCCGTATGTTCCGACTATGTTAATTTGTCATTATGATAATGTAAGGTGTGGGCCATTTTCCCCACCGGGCCGCCATGGTAGCCCAAAACGACAACAATACACAAAAACAGAACCGGGAGGGGAGTGATGTCTCAGACAGCGAAAGTGCTGCTGCTGTATGCCCATCCGGAATCTCAGGACTCGGTGGCGAACCGGGTGCTGCTTAAGCCGGCCACACAGCTCAGTAACGTCACGGTGCACGATCTCTACGCGCACTATCCTGATTTCTTTATCGATATTCCTTACGAGCAGGAACTGCTGCGTCAGCATGACGTGATTGTATTTCAGCATCCGCTTTATACCTACAGCTGTCCGGCGCTGCTGAAAGAGTGGCTGGACCGCGTGCTGAGCCGGGGCTTCTCCAGCGGGGTGGGGGGCAACCAGCTGGCGGGAAAGTACTGGCGGAGCGTCATTACCACCGGTGAGCCGGAAAGCGCTTACCGTCACGACGGGCTGAACCGCTACCCCATGAGCGACATCCTGAGGCCATTCGAGCTGACGGCGGCCATGTGCCGCATGCACTGGATGAGCCCGATTATTGTTTACTGGGCGCGGCGTCAGGACCCGAAAGCGCTCGCAAGCCACGCCAGAGCCTACGGCGAATGGCTGGCATCACCGATTCCGGCAGGAGGTCGTTAATGGAAGGATCGAATTTACTCCTCGCCGGGGTGCTGTTTTTATTTGCCGCCGTCGTCGCGGTGCCGCTTGCCGCCCGTATCGGCATCGGGGCGGTGCTGGGGTATTTGCTCGCGGGGATCGCCATTGGCCCATGGGGACTGGGTTTCATCAGCGACGTGGATGAAATTCTCCACTTCTCGGAGCTCGGCGTGGTGTTCCTGATGTTCATCATCGGCCTCGAACTGAACCCCTCGAAGCTGTGGCAGCTTCGACGCTCTATCTTTGGCGTGGGCGCCGCGCAGGTGCTGTTTAGCGCCGCGATTCTGGCTGGCCTGTTAATGCTGACCAACTTTTCCTGGCAGGCGGCGGTGATTGGCGGGATTGGTCTCGCAATGTCGTCGACGGCGATGGCGCTGCAGCTGATGCGCGACAAGGGGATGAACCGCAATGAGGCCGGACAGCTGGGCTTTTCGGTGCTGCTGTTCCAGGATTTAGCGGTGATCCCGGCGCTGGCGCTGGTGCCGCTGCTGGCGGGCTCGGGCGACGATCACTTCGACTGGGCAAAAATTTCCATGAAGGTGCTGGCCTTCGCGGGCATGCTGATTGGCGGACGTTTCCTGTTACGTCCGGTGTTCCGCTTTATTGCCGCCTCGGGCGTGCGCGAGGTGTTTACCGCCGCGACGCTGCTGCTGGTGCTCGGCTCGGCGCTGTTTATGGACGCGCTGGGGCTGTCGATGGCGCTGGGCACCTTTATTGCCGGCGTGCTGCTGGCGGAGAGTGAATATCGGCACGAACTGGAAATTGCCATCGATCCCTTCAAAGGGCTGCTGTTAGGCCTGTTCTTTATTTCGGTGGGAATGGCGCTCAATCTTGGCGTGCTTTATACCCATCTGCTCTGGGTTGCGGTGAGTGTTGCGATCCTGGTGGCGGTGAAAATGCTGGTGCTGTACGTCATGGCGCGTATCTACGGGTTGCGCAGTTCGGAACGCATGCAGTTTGCCAGCGTGTTGAGCCAGGGTGGCGAGTTTGCGTTTGTGCTGTTCTCCACCGCCTCCTCCCAGAAGCTGTTTAAAGATGACCAGATGGCGCTGCTGCTGGTGACGGTAACGCTGTCGATGATGACCACGCCTCTGCTGATGAAGATGGTGGATAAACTCCTGTCGCGCCGCCTGAATCCGGCAGACGATGAAGATGAAGCGCCGTGGGTAGAAGACGATAAGCCGCAGGTGATCGTCGTGGGCTTCGGCCGCTTCGGGCAGGTGATTGGCCGCCTGTTGATGGCGAACAAAATGCGCATTACGGTGCTGGAGCGCGATATCAGCGCGGTCAACCTGATGCGCAAATATGGCTACAAGGTCTATTACGGCGATGCCACTCAGCTTGAGCTTTTGCGCTCGGCCGGGGCGGAAGCCGCGGAGTCTATCGTCATCACCTGCAACGATCCGGAAGATACGATGAAGCTGGTGGAGCTATGTCAGCAGCACTTTCCGCACCTGAATATTCTGGCGCGTGCCCGGGGGCGTGTTGAAGCTCACGAATTGTTGCAGGCAGGTGTGAAACACTTCTCCCGTGAGACGTTCTCCAGTGCGCTGGAACTGGGGCGCAAGGCGTTAATCTCCCTGGGGATGCATCCTCACCAGGCGCAGCGCGCCCAGATGCACTTCCGCCGGCTGGATATGCGCATGCTGCGCGAATTAATGCCTGTGCATACCGATACGGCGCAGATCTCCCGCGTGCGGGAAGCGCGGCGCGAGCTGGAGGAGATCTTTCAGCGAGAGATGCAACAGGAACGACGCCAGCTCGACGGCTGGGATGAATTTGAATAAAAGGTAACGAAAGATGGCTGTACGTAAACGCTTTATCGCGGGTGCAAAGTGCCCGTCTTGCCAGGCTCAAGATACGCTGGCCATGTGGCGCGAAAATAATATTGATATAGTTGAGTGCGTTAAGTGCGGTCACCAGATGCGTGAGGCCGACAAAGAAGCACGCGATCACGTTCGCAAAGAAGAGCAAGTGATCGGCATTTTTCATCCAGACTAGCGATATGCTCTGAGTTTTTTTAAGCTTAAGGGTACACGGGTGCAGATTTCCGCTACAATCTGCGCCAGCAATTTTCCCACGCTCAGGAGATATCATGAAAGTAGCAAAAGACCTGGTGGTCAGCCTGGCCTATCAGGTACGTACAGAAGACGGTGTGTTGGTTGATGAGTCTCCGGTGAGTGCGCCGCTGGACTACCTGCATGGTCACGGTTCCCTGATTTCCGGCCTGGAAACTGCGCTGGAAGGTCATGAAGTTGGCGATAAATTCGACGTTGCTGTAGGCGCTAACGACGCTTACGGTCAGTATGATGACAACCTGGTTCAGCGCGTTCCTAAAGACGTGTTCATGGGCGTTGACGAGCTGCAGGTTGGCATGCGCTTCCTGGCTGAAACTGACCAGGGTCCGGTTCCTGTTGAAATCACTGAAGTTGAAGACGACCACGTCGTGGTTGACGGCAACCACATGCTGGCTGGCCAGAACCTGAAGTTCAACGTAGAAGTTGTTGCGATCCGTGAAGCGACCGAAGAAGAACTGGCTCATGGCCACGTTCACGGTGCGCATGGTCACGACCATGATCACGATCACGGCCACGACGGCTGCTGCGGTGGTCACGGCCACGACCATGGTCATGACCACGGCCACGGTAAAGGTGGTTGCGGCAACGGCGGCTGCGGTTGCCACTAATTCCGTCATGCGGAAAATAAAAAAGCGGGATAATCCCGCTTTTTTTACGCCTCAATAATGAGGTGGTGGCGTCTCTTCCGACTGAGAGGCAATATTTGACGGCTGCGTCGCCTTCAGCTTTTCCGTCAGCAGGCGCATATGATCCCGCAGTTTCGCCATTTCGAGTTCGTGCGCGGTCACGGTCTGGTTAAGCTCTTCGATGGTGATGTCCTGAAAAGCCAGGCGGCTTTCCAGCTCAGCCATTCTCGCTTCTATCATTGTGTCCTTCATCATTCACCTCGTTTATATCTGATACGCCATATTGGCCCAGCGGCGGCGCAGTTTAACTGAGTTTATCCTTAAGTGCAGTCTCTATCCCGTTGGCAAGAAACTTATTTAAACAAAAATAGTCTGAAAAGTGGCGAGAATTGGAAGTGTCTGTCTGTAGATTTCTTCCGCAACGTTTTATAGTACGTCACTCATTTACGTTTAACGCTGGGGTGAGAGTCCCCAGGCCCTGGAGATATGGATGAAATCACTGTTTAAAGTAACGCTGCTGGCGACGACGATGGCTGTTGCACTGAACGCGCCGCTGTCATTCGCTGCTGATACTGCTGCGAAGCCTGCTGCCACTGCAGACAGCAAAGCGGCGTTCAAAAATGACGACCAGAAATCCGCCTACGCACTGGGCGCATCTCTGGGCCGCTACATGGAAAACTCTCTGAAAGAACAAGAGAAACTGGGCATCAAACTGGACAAAGCCCAGCTGATCGCGGGTGTTCAGGACGCCTTTGCTGATAAGAGCAAACTGTCTGACCAGGAAATCGAACAGACTCTGCAGGCGTTCGAAGCGCGCGTGAAGGGTGCCGCTCAGACCAAGATGGAAGCGGACGCTAAAGACAACGAAGCGAAAGGCAAAGCCTACCGCGACACCTTTGCTAAAGAGAAGGGTGTGAAAACCTCTTCTACTGGTCTGGTGTACAAAGTTGAGAAAGAAGGTACCGGTGATGCGCCTAAAGACAGCGACACCGTTGTGGTGAACTACAAAGGTACGCTGATCGACGGTAAAGAGTTCGACAACTCTTACACCCGTGGTGAACCTCTTTCCTTCCGTCTTGACGGTGTGATCCCAGGCTGGACTGAAGGCCTGAAAAACATCAAAAAAGGCGGCAAAATCAAGCTGGTTATCCCACCGGATCTGGCCTATGGCAAAACTGGCGTTCCGGGTATCCCGGCTAACTCCACGCTGGTCTTCGACGTAGAGCTGCTGGACATCAAACCAGCGCCGAAAGCGGATGCGAAACCGGAAGCGCAGGCAGATCAGAAAGCTGCGACAGACACTAAGAAGTAATGTGATGCAAACCGCCGCCTTTTAAGGCGGCGGTTTTTTATTGTGGGGCAGATATAATTAACACTGGAAAGCGTTAGGCACGCTGTATTAATTTAGTTGTCCGTGTAGATAATGAGCCTGCCCTGAAAACCTAACGACAGGCTCCTGAAAAGGAGTGTTTTTTTCATGTCCAGGTCGCTTTTAACCAACGAAACCAGTGAACTTGATTTGCTGGATCAACGTCCTTTTGACCAGACCGACTTCGATATTCTGAAATCCTATGAAGCGGTAGTGGACGGGTTAGCGATGCTCATTGGTTCCCACTGCGAAATCGTATTGCACTCCCTGCAAGATCTGAAGTGTTCCGCCATCCGCATTGCTAATGGTGAGCATACCGGCCGTAAAATTGGTTCGCCAATTACCGACCTTGCATTGCGTATGTTGCATGACATGACCGGCGCGGACAGCAGCGTCTCAAAATGTTATTTCACCCGCGCCAAAAGCGGCGTGCTGATGAAATCAGAAACCATCGCGATTCGAAATCGCGAGCATCGTGTGATTGGGCTGCTGTGCATCAACATGAACCTTGATGTGCCATTCTCGCAGATCATGAGCACCTTTATTCCGCCAGAAACGCCAGACGTTGGCTCTTCTGTTAACTTTGCCTCCTCCGTTGAAGATCTCGTCACGCAGACGCTTGAGTTCACCATTGAAGAGGTCAATGCTGACCGCAACGTATCGAACAACGCCAAGAATCGCCAGATCGTACTCAATCTCTACGAGAAAGGGATTTTCGACATTAAAGATGCCATCAACCAGGTGGCCGATCGTCTGAACATCTCCAAGCATACGGTTTACCTCTACATCCGTCAGTTCAAAAGCGGCGATTTCGTGGGGCAAGATAAGTAATGCGTTTTGCATTAATGGTGACGGGCCCGGCGTATGGGACTCAACAGGCCAGCAGCGCGCTGCAGTTTGCGCATGCGCTGCTGGCGGCCGGACACGAACTGGCGAGCGTCTTCTTCTATCGGGAAGGGGTGTATAACGCGAACCAGTTTACGTCGCCAGCGAGCGACGAATTTGATCTGGTCCGCGCCTGGCAGGCGTTAAATGAAAAGCAGGGCGTTGAGCTGCATATCTGCGTGGCGGCGGCGTTGCGTCGCGGCGTGACGGATGCAGCCGAAGCCGAGCGCCTGGGATTATCAGGCGCTAACCTGCAGCCTGGTTTTACGTTGAGTGGTCTGGGCGCATTGGCTCAGGCGACGTTAACCTGCGACAGAGTGGTGCAATTCTGATGAAGCGTGTGGCATTTGTTTTTACTTCTGCGCCGCATGGCAGCACCTCTGGCCGCGAAGGCCTGGATGCGCTGCTTGCAACATCGGCGTTAACAGAAGATATCGGTGTCTTCTTTCTGGGGGACGGCGTGCTTCAGCTTCTGGCCGGCCAACAGCCGCAGGCCATTCTGGCGCGCGACTACATCGCCACCTTCAAAGTGCTGCCGCTTTACGATATCGAAACCTGCTATGTCTGTGCCGACTCTTTAACGGCGCGCGGTTTAAGCGATAAGACGCCTTTTGTGCTGGATGTGACGACCTTACCTGCCGCAGCACTGCGTGAACAACTATCCCACTACGACACCATTCTGACTTTCTGAGGCTTCCATGCTCCATATTCTCAGCCATTCACCATGGCAATGTGATATCGACACGCTGTTGAGCATGTTGCGCGAAGGTGACGATCTGCTACTGATTCAGGATGGCGTGCTCGCTGCGCTTGAAGGCGGCCGTTTCGTTGAAATTCTCACGAATGCCCCCATAACGGTCTCAGCGCTGAAGGACGATCTGGATGCGCGGGGTCTTTCTGGTCAAATTTCAGCCAAAATTGACGTGGTTGGCTATACTGATTTCGTCAATCTTACTGTGACGCACGCCAGTCAAATGAACTGGTGATTTGAGATCGCTGTATATTTCTTGACACCTTTTCGACGTAGCCCTAAAATTTCGCGTCCTCATATTGTATGAGGTCGTTTTATTACGTGTTTACGAAGCAAAAGCTAAAACCAGGAGCTATTTAATGGCAACAGTTAACCAGCTGGTACGCAAACCACGTGCACGCAAAGTTGCAAAAAGCAACGTGCCTGCGCTGGAAGCCTGCCCGCAGAAACGTGGCGTATGTACTCGTGTATATACCACCACTCCTAAAAAACCAAACTCCGCACTGCGTAAAGTATGCCGTGTGCGTTTGACTAACGGTTTCGAAGTGACTTCCTACATCGGTGGTGAAGGTCACAACCTGCAGGAGCACTCCGTGATCCTGATCCGTGGCGGTCGTGTTAAAGACCTTCCGGGTGTTCGTTACCACACCGTTCGTGGTGCGCTGGACTGCTCAGGTGTTAAAGACCGTAAGCAGGCTCGCTCCAAGTACGGCGTGAAGCGTCCTAAGGCTTAATGGTTCTCCGTTAAGTAAGGCCAAACTGATTTATCTTAATGTCAAACTAAACTCGTAGAGTTTTGGACAATCCTGAATTAACAACGGAGTATTCCCATGCCACGTCGTCGCGTCATTGGTCAGCGTAAAATTCTTCCAGATCCGAAGTTCGGATCAGAACTGCTGGCAAAATTTGTAAATATCCTGATGGTAGATGGTAAAAAATCTACTGCAGAAGCAATCGTATACAGCGCGCTGGAGACCCTGGCTCAGCGTTCTGGTAAAAATGAACTGGAAGCTTTCGAAGTCGCTCTCGACAACGTTCGCCCAACTGTAGAAGTTAAGTCCCGCCGCGTTGGTGGTTCTACTTATCAGGTTCCAGTTGAAGTTCGTCCGGTTCGTCGTAATGCCCTGGCAATGCGTTGGATCGTTGAAGCTGCTCGTAAACGCGGTGATAAATCCATGGCTCTGCGTCTGGCGAACGAACTTTCTGATGCTGCAGAAAACAAAGGTACTGCAGTTAAGAAACGTGAAGACGTTCACCGTATGGCAGAAGCCAACAAGGCGTTCGCACACTACCGTTGGTAATCCCTTCGGAGTATTAGTCACCAGGCGGGCGCTTCAGAGAAGCTGCCCGCTCTGGGTAACTTAACTGAACGCCTAAAGAAACAAACGAGGAATCAAATGGCTCGTACAACACCCATCGCACGCTACCGTAACATCGGTATCAGTGCGCACATCGACGCCGGTAAGACCACTACTACCGAACGTATTCTGTTCTACACCGGTGTAAACCATAAAATCGGTGAAGTTCATGACGGCGCAGCCACCATGGACTGGATGGAACAGGAGCAGGAGCGTGGTATTACCATCACCTCCGCAGCGACTACTGCATTCTGGTCAGGTATGGCTAAGCAGTACGAACCGCATCGCGTAAACATCATCGACACCCCGGGCCACGTTGACTTCACCATCGAAGTAGAACGTTCCATGCGTGTTCTTGACGGCGCGGTAATGGTTTATTGCGCAGTTGGTGGTGTTCAGCCACAGTCTGAAACCGTATGGCGTCAGGCGAACAAATATAAAGTTCCACGCATCGCGTTCGTTAACAAAATGGACCGTATGGGTGCTAACTTCCTGAAAGTTGTTGGCCAGATCAAAACCCGTCTGGGCGCGAACCCTGTTCCGCTGCAGCTGGCAATTGGTGCTGAAGAAGGCTTCACCGGCGTTATCGACCTGGTGAAAATGAAAGCCATCAACTGGAACGATGCAGACCAGGGCGTTACCTTCGAATACGAAGATATCCCGGCTGAGATGCAGGACCTGGCTGACGAATGGCACCAGAACCTGATCGAATCCGCTGCTGAAGCTTCTGAAGAGCTGATGGAGAAATACCTGGGTGGTGAAGAACTGTCTGAAGAAGAGATCAAAAAAGCTCTGCGTCAGCGCGTTCTGAACAACGAAATCATCCTGGTAACCTGTGGTTCTGCGTTCAAGAACAAAGGTGTTCAGGCGATGCTGGATGCGGTAGTTGACTACCTGCCATCCCCGGTTGACGTTCCTGCGATCAACGGCATCCTGGACGACGGTAAAGATACTCCGGCTGAGCGTCACGCAAGTGATGACGAGCCGTTCTCTGCACTGGCGTTCAAAATTGCTACCGACCCATTCGTGGGTAACCTGACCTTCTTCCGCGTTTACTCTGGTGTGGTTAACTCTGGTGACACCATCCTGAACTCCGTGAAAGCGGCGCGTGAACGTTTTGGCCGTATCGTACAGATGCACGCTAACAAACGTGAAGAGATCAAAGAAGTTCGTGCGGGCGACATCGCTGCAGCTATCGGTCTGAAAGACGTGACCACTGGTGACACCCTGTGTGACCCGGATCACCCGATCATTCTGGAGCGTATGGAATTCCCTGAGCCGGTAATCTCCATCGCGGTTGAACCAAAAACCAAAGCTGACCAGGAAAAAATGGGTCTGGCTCTGGGCCGTCTGGCGAAAGAAGACCCATCATTCCGCGTATGGACTGATGAAGAATCTAACCAGACCATCATCGCTGGTATGGGTGAACTGCACCTGGACATCATCGTTGACCGTATGAAGCGTGAATTCAACGTTGAAGCGAACGTGGGTAAACCTCAGGTTGCTTACCGCGAAGCGATTCGCGCGAAAGTTACCGATGTTGAAGGTAAACACGCTAAGCAGTCTGGTGGTCGCGGTCAGTACGGTCACGTTGTGATCGACATGTACCCACTGGAGCCGGGCTCTAACCCGAAAGGTTACGAGTTCATCAACGACATCAAAGGTGGTGTAATTCCTGGCGAATACATCCCAGCCGTTGATAAAGGCATCCAGGAACAGCTGAAAGCGGGCCCTCTGGCTGGCTATCCGGTTGTTGACATGGGTATCCGTCTGC
This sequence comes from Enterobacter sp. 22499, assembly GCF_052044815.1. Classification (NCBI taxonomy): domain Bacteria; kingdom Pseudomonadati; phylum Pseudomonadota; class Gammaproteobacteria; order Enterobacterales; family Enterobacteriaceae; genus Enterobacter; species Enterobacter sp. 22499. Next base: position 45,923 of record NZ_JBQENR010000012.1, read on the forward strand.
ACTTCGGTTCTTACCACGACGTTGACTCCTCTGAACTGGCGTTTAAACTGGCTGCGTCTATTGCCTTTAAAGAAGGCTTTAAGAAAGCAAAACCAGTTCTGCTTGAGCCAATCATGAAGGTTGAAGTAGAAACTCCTGAAGAGAACACCGGTGACGTTATCGGTGACTTGAGCCGTCGTCGCGGTATGCTGCGTGGTCAGGAATCCGAAGTAACTGGCGTTAAGATCCACGCTGAAGTTCCGCTGTCTGAAATGTTCGGATATGCAACTCAGCTGCGTTCTCTGACCAAAGGTCGTGCATCATACACCATGGAATTCCTGAAGTATGATGATGCGCCTAACAACGTTGCTCAGGCCGTTATTGAAGCCCGTGGTAAGTAATCCACAGGATTAAAACCTAAGTCCCGTGCTCTCTCCAGAGGGGAGAGCACTATAGTAAGGAATATAGCCGTGTCTAAAGAAAAATTTGAACGTACAAAACCGCACGTCAACGTTGGTACTATCGGCCACGTTGACCATGGTAAAACTACCCTGACCGCTGCAATCACTACCGTTCTGGCTAAAACCTACGGTGGTTCTGCTCGTGCATTCGACCAGATCGATAACGCGCCAGAAGAAAAAGCTCGTGGTATCACCATCAACACCTCTCACGTTGAGTACGACACCCCGACTCGCCACTACGCACACGTAGACTGCCCAGGCCACGCCGACTATGTTAAAAACATGATCACCGGTGCTGCGCAGATGGACGGCGCGATCCTGGTTGTTGCTGCGACTGACGGCCCAATGCCTCAGACTCGTGAGCACATCCTGCTGGGTCGTCAGGTAGGCGTTCCTTTCATCATCGTGTTCCTGAACAAATGCGACATGGTTGATGACGAAGAGCTGCTGGAACTGGTAGAGATGGAAGTTCGTGAACTGCTGTCTCAGTACGATTTCCCGGGCGACGACACTCCAATCGTTCGCGGTTCCGCGCTGAAAGCGCTGGAAGGCGAAGCAGAGTGGGAAGCGAAAATCATCGAACTGGCTGGCTTCCTGGATTCTTACATCCCAGAACCAGAGCGTGCGATTGACAAGCCATTCCTGCTGCCAATCGAAGACGTATTCTCCATCTCCGGTCGTGGTACCGTTGTTACCGGTCGTGTAGAGCGCGGTATCATCAAAGTTGGTGAAGAAGTTGAAATCGTTGGTATCAAAGAGACTGCGAAGTCTACCTGTACTGGCGTTGAAATGTTCCGCAAACTGCTGGACGAAGGCCGTGCTGGTGAGAACGTTGGTGTTCTGCTGCGTGGTATCAAACGTGAAGAAATCGAACGTGGTCAGGTTCTGGCGAAGCCAGGCTCAATCAAGCCACACACCAAGTTCGAATCTGAAGTGTACATCCTGTCCAAAGACGAAGGCGGCCGTCATACTCCGTTCTTCAAAGGCTACCGTCCACAGTTCTACTTCCGTACAACTGACGTGACCGGTACCATCGAACTGCCAGAAGGCGTAGAGATGGTAATGCCAGGCGACAACATCAAGATGGTTGTGACTCTGATCCACCCAATCGCGATGGACGACGGTCTGCGTTTCGCAATCCGTGAAGGCGGCCGTACCGTTGGCGCGGGCGTTGTTGCTAAAGTTCT
>NZ_JBQENR010000013.1:0-30076 GCF_052044815.1 Enterobacter sp. 22499
CCAGAAGAAAAAGCTCGTGGTATCACCATCAACACCTCTCACGTTGAGTACGACACCCCGACTCGCCACTACGCACACGTAGACTGCCCAGGCCACGCCGACTATGTTAAAAACATGATCACCGGTGCTGCGCAGATGGACGGCGCGATCCTGGTTGTTGCTGCGACTGACGGCCCAATGCCTCAGACTCGTGAGCACATCCTGCTGGGTCGTCAGGTAGGCGTTCCTTTCATCATCGTGTTCCTGAACAAATGCGACATGGTTGATGACGAAGAGCTGCTGGAACTGGTAGAGATGGAAGTTCGTGAACTGCTGTCTCAGTACGATTTCCCGGGCGACGACACTCCAATCGTTCGCGGTTCCGCGCTGAAAGCGCTGGAAGGCGAAGCAGAGTGGGAAGCGAAAATCATCGAACTGGCTGGCTTCCTGGATTCTTACATCCCAGAACCAGAGCGTGCGATTGACAAGCCATTCCTGCTGCCAATCGAAGACGTATTCTCCATCTCCGGTCGTGGTACCGTTGTTACCGGTCGTGTAGAGCGCGGTATCATCAAAGTTGGTGAAGAAGTTGAAATCGTTGGTATCAAAGAGACTGCGAAGTCTACCTGTACTGGCGTTGAAATGTTCCGCAAACTGCTGGACGAAGGCCGTGCTGGTGAGAACGTTGGTGTTCTGCTGCGTGGTATCAAACGTGAAGAAATCGAACGTGGTCAGGTTCTGGCGAAGCCAGGCTCAATCAAGCCACACACCAAGTTCGAATCTGAAGTGTACATCCTGTCCAAAGACGAAGGCGGCCGTCATACTCCGTTCTTCAAAGGCTACCGTCCACAGTTCTACTTCCGTACAACTGACGTGACCGGTACCATCGAACTGCCAGAAGGCGTAGAGATGGTAATGCCAGGCGACAACATCAAGATGGTTGTGACTCTGATCCACCCAATCGCGATGGACGACGGTCTGCGTTTCGCAATCCGTGAAGGCGGCCGTACCGTTGGCGCGGGCGTTGTTGCTAAAGTTCTCGGCTAATCGCTGATAACATTTGACGCAATGCGCAATAAAAGGGCATCATTTGATGCCCTTTTTGCACGCTTTCACATCAGAACCTGGCTCATCAGTGATTAATTTTGTCATAATCATTGCTGAGACAGGCTCTGCGGAGAGCGTATAATACGAAAAGCGAATAGCATTTCGATTGGTTTGCCTCGCACTCGCGGGGTGAAAATGTTTGTAGAATACTTCTGACAGGTTGGTTTATGAGTGCGAATACCGAAGCTCAAGGGAGCGGGCGCGGCCTGGAAGCGATGAAATGGGTAGTTGTAGCCGTGCTGCTGATTGTGGCGATTGTCGGCAACTATCTTTATCGTGACATGATGCTGCCGCTACGCGCGCTTGCAGTGGTAATTCTGATTGCTGCGGCGGGTGGTGTCGCGCTGTTGACGACAAAAGGCAAAGCGACCGTTGCGTTTGCCCGCGAAGCGCGTACCGAAGTCCGCAAGGTCATTTGGCCGACTCGCCAGGAAACATTGCACACCACGCTGATCGTAGCGGCGGTAACCGCTGTAATGTCACTGATCCTGTGGGGACTGGATGGTATTCTGGTTCGCCTGGTATCCTTTATCACTGGCCTGAGGTTCTGAGATGTCTGAAGCCCCTAAAAAGCGCTGGTACGTCGTTCAGGCGTTTTCCGGTTTTGAAGGCCGCGTAGCAACGTCGCTGCGTGAGCATATCAAATTACACAACATGGAAGAGTTGTTTGGCGAAGTTATGGTTCCGACCGAAGAAGTGGTTGAGATCCGTGGCGGCCAGCGTCGCAAAAGCGAGCGCAAATTCTTCCCGGGTTACGTGCTGGTTCAGATGGTTATGAACGACGCGAGCTGGCACCTGGTGCGCAGCGTGCCGCGTGTGATGGGCTTTATCGGCGGCACGTCTGACCGTCCGGCGCCAATCAGCGACAAAGAAGTTGATGCGATTATGAACCGCCTGCAGCAGGTGGGTGATAAGCCGCGTCCGAAAACGCTGTTTGAACCGGGTGAAATGGTTCGTGTTAATGACGGTCCGTTTGCTGACTTTAATGGCGTGGTTGAAGAAGTGGACTATGAGAAGTCCCGCCTGAAAGTTTCTGTTTCTATCTTCGGTCGTGCGACCCCGGTAGAGCTGGACTTTGCCCAGGTAGAAAAAGCCTAAGCAGCGATCAAAAAAGCGACGATTTAATCGTTGCACAAGGCGCGGGATTGGAATACAATTTCGCGCCTTTTGTTTTTATGGGTCCCGGCCCGTAAAACGAATTTTATTCACGGGGAGCCTCCCTGAGGCGCTATTACCCAATCAGAGGATTTTAGAATGGCTAAGAAAGTACAAGCCTACGTCAAGCTGCAGGTTGCAGCTGGTATGGCGAACCCAAGTCCACCAGTTGGTCCAGCTCTGGGTCAGCAGGGTGTGAACATCATGGAATTCTGTAAAGCGTTCAACGCAAAAACGGAATCCCTGGAAAAAGGTCTGCCAATCCCAGTCGTAATCACTGTTTACGCTGACCGTTCTTTCACTTTCGTTACCAAAACCCCTCCAGCAGCAGTTCTGCTGAAGAAAGCGGCTGGTATCAAGTCTGGTTCCGGTAAACCGAACAAAGACAAAGTGGGTAAAATTTCCCGCGCTCAGCTGCAGGAAATCGCGCAGACCAAAGCTGCCGACATGACTGGTGCCGACATTGAAGCGATGACTCGCTCCATTGAAGGTACTGCACGTTCCATGGGCCTGGTAGTGGAGGACTAAGAAATGGCTAAACTGACCAAGCGCATGTCCGTGATCCGTGACAAAGTTGATGCGACCAAACAGTACGACATCAACGAAGCTATTGCTCTGCTGAAAGAACTGGCGACTGCTAAGTTCGTTGAAAGCGTTGACGTTGCCGTTAACCTGGGCATCGATGCTCGTAAATCCGATCAGAACGTTCGTGGCGCAACTGTACTGCCACACGGTACTGGCCGTTCCGTTCGCGTAGCTGTATTTGCTCAGGGTGCAAACGCTGAAGCTGCTAAAGCTGCCGGCGCTGAACTGGTAGGTATGGAAGATCTGGCTGATCAGATCAAGAAAGGCGAAATGAACTTTGACGTTGTTATTGCTTCTCCAGATGCAATGCGCGTTGTTGGCCAGCTGGGCCAGGTTCTGGGTCCACGCGGCCTGATGCCAAACCCGAAAGTGGGTACTGTAACCCCTAACGTTGCTGAAGCGGTTAAGAACGCTAAAGCAGGTCAGGTTCGTTACCGTAACGACAAAAACGGCATCATCCACACCACCATCGGTAAAGTGGACTTTGACGCTGACAAACTGAAAGAAAACCTGGAAGCTCTGCTGGTTGCGCTGAAAAAAGCTAAACCAACTCAGGCGAAAGGCGTGTACATCAAGAAAGTTAGCATCTCCACCACCATGGGTGCAGGTGTTGCAGTTGACCAGGCTGGCCTGAGCGCTGCTGCAAACTAATGCCTTTACGTGGGCGGTGATTTTGTCTACAATCTTACCCCCACGTTTGCTAACGAAAGTTAGCGGCTAAAAGATTTGTTCGTTGGAGCCTGGCCTATCCAGGCCTCCGTCGAAGACCGCAGGTGTTTCGCAAGAAACTTAATCCCCTGCGTAGACGGTGACAGAACGCTAAGATTATTTTTAATACTCTGGCTTGTTTCTGCTCACCGTATTAAGACGCTCTTCCCGTTGGGTTGAGTGAAGTGAGTTCCGGAACATGAGTTCCGGCAAACATCCAGGAGCAAAGCTAATGGCTTTAAATCTTCAAGACAAACAAGCGATTGTTGCTGAAGTCAGCGAAGTAGCCAAAGGCGCGCTGTCTGCAGTAGTTGCGGATTCCCGCGGCGTTACTGTAGACAAAATGACTGAACTGCGTAAAGCAGGTCGTGAAGCTGGCGTATACATGCGTGTTGTTCGTAACACCCTGCTGCGTCGCGTAGTTGAAGGTACTCAGTTCGAGTGCCTGAAAGACACGTTTGTTGGTCCGACCCTGATTGCATACTCTATGGAACACCCGGGCGCTGCTGCTCGTCTGTTCAAAGAGTTCGCGAAAGCGAATGCAAAATTTGAGGTCAAAGCTGCAGCCTTTGAAGGTGAGTTGATCCCGGCATCGCAAATCGATCGCCTGGCAACCCTGCCGACCTACGAAGAAGCAATTGCACGCCTGATGGCAACCATGAAAGAAGCTGCGGCTGGCAAACTGGTTCGCACTCTGGCTGCTGTACGCGATGCGAAAGAAGCTGCTTAATCGCAGTTATCTTTATAAAGCATTTGCTTACGTATAAACTTATTCTGATTTTCAGGAACAATTTAAATGTCTATCACTAAAGATCAAATCATTGAAGCAGTTGCAGCTATGTCCGTAATGGACGTTGTAGAGCTGGTATCTGCAATGGAAGAAAAATTCGGTGTTTCTGCTGCTGCTGCTGTAGCTGTAGCTGCTGGCCCGGCTGAAGCTGCTGAAGAAAAAACTGAATTCGACGTAATTCTGAAAGCTGCTGGCGCGAACAAAGTTGCTGTTATCAAAGCAGTACGTGGCGCAACTGGCCTGGGTCTGAAAGAAGCTAAAGACCTGGTAGAATCTGCTCCAGCTGCGCTGAAAGAAGGCGTGAGCAAAGACGACGCAGAAGCACTGAAAAAATCTCTGGAAGAAGCTGGCGCTGAAGTTGAAGTTAAATAAGCCAACTTTTCTGGTTGCAGCCTAAGCAATTAGGCTGATGGCTGGTGACTTTTTAGTCACCAGCCTTTTTGCGCTGTAAGGCATCAGTAGCATTTCACACTGTTTGACTGCTGATTGTCCTGACAATGCTTGTTTCTATCGACGACTTAATATACTGCGACAGGGTGCTCGCTCTGTGTAAATCGCAATGAAATGGTTTAAGCGTGATAGCAACAGGTATTGCGGAAAGTATTCAATTTTCCGGTCCACAAAATGGTGTTGCACAAACTGTCCCTTCGTCGGACAGATGGGTCGACTTGTCAGCGAGCTGAGGAACCCTATGGTTTACTCCTATACCGAGAAAAAACGTATTCGTAAGGATTTTGGTAAACGTCCACAAGTTCTGGACATTCCATATCTCCTTTCTATCCAGCTTGACTCGTTCCAGAAGTTTATCGAGCAAGATCCTGAAGGGCAGTACGGTCTGGAAGCAGCCTTCCGTTCCGTGTTCCCGATTCAGAGCTACAGCGGTAACTCCGAGCTGCAGTACGTCAGCTACCGCCTTGGCGAACCGGTGTTTGACGTTCAGGAATGTCAGATCCGTGGCGTGACCTATTCCGCACCGCTGCGCGTAAAACTGCGTCTGGTGATCTACGAGCGCGAAGCGCCGGAAGGCACCGTAAAAGACATTAAAGAACAAGAAGTCTACATGGGTGAGATTCCACTCATGACGGACAACGGTACTTTCGTTATCAACGGTACTGAGCGTGTTATCGTTTCCCAGCTGCATCGTAGCCCGGGCGTCTTCTTCGACAGCGATAAAGGTAAAACACACTCTTCCGGTAAAGTACTGTATAACGCACGCATCATTCCTTACCGTGGTTCATGGCTGGACTTCGAGTTCGATCCAAAAGACAACCTGTTTGTCCGTATCGACCGTCGTCGTAAACTGCCTGCAACCATCATTCTGCGTGCACTGAACTATACCACTGAGCAGATCCTGGACCTGTTCTTTGAGAAAGTGATCTTTGAAATCCGCGACAACAAGCTGCAGATGGAGCTGGTGCCGGAACGTCTGCGTGGTGAGACCGCGTCGTTCGACATCGAAGCCGACGGCAAAGTGTATGTGGAAAAAGGTCGCCGTATCACCGCGCGCCACATCCGCCAGCTGGAAAAAGATGATATCAAACACATCGAAGTTCCGGTTGAATACATTGCAGGAAAAGTAGCCGCGAAAGATTACGTTGATGAATCAACTGGCGAGCTGATCTGCCCGGCGAACATGGAGCTGAGCCTGGATCTGCTGGCTAAGCTGAGCCAGTCTGGCCACAAACGTATCGAAACGCTGTTCACCAACGATCTGGACCACGGTCCGTACATCTCTGAGACTGTACGCGTCGACCCAACCAACGATCGTCTAAGCGCGCTGGTAGAAATCTACCGCATGATGCGTCCTGGTGAGCCACCAACTCGCGAAGCGGCTGAAAGCCTGTTCGAGAACCTGTTCTTCTCCGAAGACCGCTACGATCTGTCCGCGGTAGGTCGTATGAAGTTCAACCGTTCTCTGCTGCGCGACGAGATCGAAGGTTCCGGTATCCTGAGCAAAGACGACATCATCGAAGTGATGAAGAAGCTCATCGATATCCGTAACGGTAAAGGCGAAGTGGACGATATCGACCACCTCGGCAACCGTCGTATCCGTTCCGTTGGCGAAATGGCGGAAAACCAGTTCCGCGTTGGCCTGGTACGTGTAGAGCGTGCGGTGAAAGAGCGTCTGTCTCTGGGCGATCTGGATACCCTGATGCCTCAGGATATGATCAACGCCAAGCCGATTTCTGCAGCAGTGAAAGAGTTCTTCGGTTCCAGCCAGCTGTCCCAGTTCATGGACCAGAACAACCCGCTGTCTGAGATCACGCACAAACGTCGTATCTCTGCACTCGGCCCAGGCGGTCTGACCCGTGAACGTGCAGGCTTTGAAGTTCGAGACGTACACCCGACTCACTACGGTCGCGTATGTCCAATCGAAACGCCTGAAGGTCCAAACATCGGTCTGATCAACTCCCTGTCCGTGTACGCACAGACAAACGAATACGGTTTCCTTGAGACCCCGTATCGTAAAGTGACCGACGGTGTGGTTACCGACGAAATTCATTACCTGTCTGCTATCGAAGAAGGCAACTACGTTATCGCTCAGGCGAACTCCAACCTGGATGACGAAGGTCACTTTGTAGAAGATCTGGTTACCTGCCGTAGCAAAGGCGAATCCAGCTTGTTCAGCCGTGACCAGGTTGACTACATGGACGTTTCCACCCAGCAGGTGGTATCCGTCGGTGCGTCCCTGATCCCGTTCCTGGAACACGATGACGCCAACCGTGCATTGATGGGTGCGAACATGCAACGTCAGGCCGTTCCAACTCTGCGTGCTGATAAGCCGCTGGTTGGTACCGGTATGGAACGTGCTGTTGCCGTTGACTCCGGTGTTACAGCAGTGGCTAAGCGTGGCGGTACCGTTCAGTACGTTGACGCATCCCGTATCGTTATCAAAGTTAACGAAGACGAGATGTATCCGGGCGAAGCGGGTATCGACATCTACAACCTGACCAAATACACCCGTTCTAACCAGAACACCTGTATCAACCAGATGCCTTGCGTATCTCTGGGTGAGCCAGTTGAGCGCGGCGACGTGCTGGCAGACGGTCCGTCCACCGACCTCGGTGAACTGGCGCTCGGTCAGAACATGCGCGTAGCGTTCATGCCGTGGAACGGTTACAACTTCGAAGACTCCATTCTCGTCTCCGAGCGTGTGGTTCAGGAAGATCGTTTCACCACCATCCACATTCAGGAACTGGCCTGTGTGTCCCGTGACACCAAGCTGGGGCCAGAAGAGATCACTGCCGACATCCCTAACGTGGGTGAAGCTGCGCTCTCCAAGCTGGATGAATCCGGTATTGTTTACATCGGTGCGGAAGTGACCGGCGGCGACATTCTGGTAGGTAAGGTGACGCCGAAAGGTGAAACCCAGCTGACTCCAGAAGAGAAACTGCTGCGTGCTATCTTCGGTGAGAAAGCGTCTGACGTTAAAGACTCTTCTCTGCGCGTACCAAACGGTGTTTCCGGTACGGTTATCGACGTTCAGGTCTTCACTCGTGATGGCGTTGAGAAAGATAAGCGTGCGCTGGAAATCGAAGAGATGCAGCTCAAACAGGCTAAGAAAGACCTGTCTGAAGAACTGCAGATCCTCGAAGCAGGTCTGTTCAGCCGTATCTATGCGGTGCTGGTTGCCGGTGGCGTTGAAGCTGAGAAGCTCGACAAACTGCCACGCGATCGCTGGCTGGAACTCGGCCTGACCGACGAAGAGAAACAAAATCAGCTGGAACAGCTGGCTGAGCAGTATGACGAACTGAAACACGAGTTCGAGAAAAAACTCGAAGCGAAACGCCGCAAAATCACTCAGGGCGACGATCTGGCACCTGGCGTGCTGAAGATTGTTAAGGTGTATCTGGCCGTTAAACGTCAGATCCAGCCTGGTGATAAGATGGCAGGTCGTCACGGTAACAAGGGCGTTATCTCTAAGATCAACCCGATCGAAGATATGCCGCACGATGCTAACGGTACGCCGGTAGATATCGTACTGAACCCACTGGGCGTACCGTCTCGTATGAACATTGGTCAGATCCTGGAAACCCACCTGGGTATGGCTGCGAAAGGTATCGGCGACAAGATCAACGCCATGCTGAAACAGCAGCAGGAAGTCGCGAAACTGCGCGAATTCATCCAGCGTGCCTACGATCTGGGTACCGACGTGCGTCAGAAAGTCGACCTGAACACCTTCAGCGATGAAGAAGTGCTGCGTCTGGCAGAGAACCTGCGCAAAGGTATGCCAATTGCAACGCCGGTATTCGACGGTGCAAAAGAAGCTGAAATTAAAGAGCTGCTGCAACTGGGTGGTCTGCCAACGTCTGGTCAGATTACGCTGTTTGACGGCCGTACCGGTGAACAGTTCGAACGTCCGGTAACCGTAGGTTACATGTACATGCTGAAACTGAACCACCTGGTCGACGACAAGATGCACGCTCGTTCTACCGGTTCTTACAGCCTGGTTACTCAGCAGCCGCTGGGTGGTAAGGCACAGTTCGGTGGTCAGCGCTTCGGGGAGATGGAAGTGTGGGCGCTGGAAGCATACGGCGCGGCATACACCCTGCAGGAAATGCTCACCGTTAAGTCTGATGACGTGAACGGTCGTACCAAGATGTATAAAAACATCGTGGACGGCAACCATCAGATGGAACCAGGCATGCCAGAATCCTTCAACGTACTGTTGAAAGAGATTCGTTCGCTGGGTATCAACATCGAACTGGAAGACGAGTAATTCTCGCTCAAACAGGTCACTGGTGCCGGGTTAACCCCCGGCACCGGATTGTGCTAACTCCGACGGGAGCAAATCCGTGAAAGATTTATTAAAGTTTCTGAAAGCGCAGACTAAAACCGAAGAGTTTGATGCGATCAAAATTGCTCTGGCTTCGCCAGACATGATCCGTTCATGGTCTTTCGGTGAAGTTAAAAAGCCGGAAACCATCAACTACCGTACGTTCAAACCTGAGCGTGACGGCCTTTTCTGTGCGCGTATTTTCGGGCCAGTAAAAGATTACGAGTGCCTGTGCGGTAAGTACAAGCGCCTGAAACACCGCGGTGTGATCTGTGAGAAGTGCGGCGTTGAAGTGACCCAGACTAAAGTACGCCGTGAGCGTATGGGCCACATCGAGCTGGCGTCTCCAACTGCTCACATCTGGTTCCTGAAATCTCTGCCGTCCCGTATCGGTCTGCTGCTGGATATGCCGCTGCGCGATATCGAACGTGTTCTGTACTTCGAATCTTATGTAGTTATCGAAGGCGGGATGACGAACCTGGAACGTCACCAGATCCTGACTGAAGAGCAGTATCTGGACGCGCTGGAAGAGTTCGGTGACGAATTCGACGCGAAGATGGGTGCGGAAGCTATTCAGGCCCTGCTGAAGAGCATGGATCTGGAGCAGGAGTGCGAGCAGCTGCGTGAAGAGCTGAACGAAACCAACTCCGAAACCAAGCGTAAAAAGCTGACCAAGCGTATCAAACTGCTGGAAGCGTTCGTTCAGTCTGGTAACAAACCAGAGTGGATGATCCTGACCGTTCTGCCGGTTCTGCCGCCAGATCTGCGTCCGCTGGTTCCGCTGGATGGTGGTCGTTTCGCAACGTCCGATCTGAACGATCTGTATCGTCGCGTTATCAACCGTAACAACCGTCTGAAACGTCTGCTGGATCTGGCTGCGCCGGACATCATCGTACGCAACGAAAAACGTATGCTGCAGGAAGCGGTAGATGCCCTGCTGGATAACGGTCGTCGCGGTCGTGCGATCACCGGTTCTAACAAGCGTCCTCTGAAATCTTTGGCCGACATGATCAAAGGTAAGCAGGGTCGTTTCCGTCAGAACCTGCTCGGTAAGCGTGTTGACTACTCCGGTCGTTCTGTAATCACCGTAGGTCCATACCTGCGTCTGCATCAGTGCGGTCTGCCGAAGAAAATGGCACTGGAGCTGTTCAAACCGTTCATCTACGGCAAGCTGGAGCTGCGTGGCCTGGCCACCACCATCAAAGCCGCTAAGAAAATGGTTGAGCGTGAAGAAGCTGTCGTTTGGGATATCCTGGACGAAGTTATCCGCGAACACCCGGTACTGCTGAACCGTGCACCAACCCTGCACCGTCTGGGTATCCAGGCATTTGAGCCAGTCCTGATCGAAGGTAAAGCTATCCAGCTGCACCCGCTGGTTTGTGCGGCCTATAACGCCGACTTCGATGGTGACCAAATGGCTGTTCACGTACCGCTGACGCTGGAAGCCCAGCTTGAAGCGCGTGCGCTGATGATGTCTACCAACAACATCCTGTCTCCAGCGAACGGTGAACCAATTATCGTTCCTTCTCAGGACGTTGTATTGGGTCTGTACTACATGACCCGTGACTGTGTTAACGCCAAAGGCGAAGGCATGGTGCTGACTGGCCCGAAAGAAGCTGAGCGTATTTATCGCGCTGGCCTGGCCTCTCTGCATGCGCGCGTTAAAGTGCGTATCACCGAATACGAAAAAGATGCAAACGGCGAATTCGTTGCGAAGACCAGCCTGAAAGACACGACCATTGGCCGTGCCATTCTGTGGATGATCGTACCGAAAGGTCTGCCTTTCTCCATCGTCAACCAGGCGCTGGGCAAGAAAGCGATCTCCAAAATGCTGAACACCTGTTACCGCATTCTGGGTCTGAAGCCGACCGTTATCTTCGCTGACCAGACAATGTATACCGGCTTTGCTTATGCAGCGCGTTCAGGTGCATCTGTTGGTATCGATGACATGGTCATCCCAGAGAAGAAACACGAGATCATCTCTGAAGCGGAAGCTGAAGTTGCTGAGATCCAGGAGCAGTTCCAGTCTGGTCTGGTAACCGCGGGCGAACGCTACAACAAAGTTATCGATATCTGGGCAGCGGCGAACGATCGTGTATCCAAAGCGATGATGGATAACCTGCAAACCGAAACCGTGATTAACCGTGACGGCGTCGAAGAGCAGCAGGTTTCCTTCAACAGCATCTACATGATGGCCGACTCCGGTGCGCGTGGTTCTGCAGCACAGATTCGTCAGCTGGCAGGTATGCGTGGTCTGATGGCGAAGCCAGATGGCTCCATCATCGAAACGCCAATCACCGCGAACTTCCGTGAAGGTCTGAACGTACTCCAGTACTTCATCTCCACGCACGGTGCGCGTAAAGGTCTGGCGGATACCGCACTGAAGACAGCGAACTCCGGTTATCTGACGCGTCGTCTGGTTGACGTTGCGCAGGATCTGGTTGTGACCGAAGACGATTGTGGCACCCTCGAAGGTATCACCATGACCCCGGTTATCGAGGGTGGTGATGTTAAAGAGCCGCTGCGCGATCGCGTACTGGGTCGTGTGACCGCGGAAGACATTCTGAAGCCGGGCACCGCAGACATTCTGGTTCCACGCAATACGCTGCTGCACGAACAGTGGTGTGACCTGCTGGAAGCGAACTCTGTTGACTCTGTGAAAGTGCGTTCCGTTGTATCCTGTGACACCGACTTTGGTGTGTGTGCACACTGCTACGGTCGTGACCTGGCGCGTGGCCACATCATCAACAAAGGTGAAGCCATCGGCGTTATCGCGGCACAGTCCATCGGTGAGCCGGGTACACAGCTGACGATGCGTACGTTCCACATCGGTGGTGCGGCATCTCGTGCGGCTGCTGAATCCAGCATTCAGGTGAAAAACAAAGGTAGCATCAAGCTCAGCAACGCGAAGTCTGTTGTTAACTCCGCAGGCAAGCTGGTTGTGACCTCTCGTAACACCGAGCTGAAGCTGATCGACGAATTCGGTCGTACCAAAGAGAGCTATAAAGTGCCTTACGGTGCGGTTATGGCGAAAGGTGATGGCGAGCAGGTTGCCGGCGGTGAAACCGTTGCAAACTGGGATCCACACACCATGCCGGTAATCACCGAAGTAAGTGGTTTCATCCGCTTTACTGACATGATCGACGGCCAGACCATTACTCGTCAGACCGACGAGCTGACCGGTCTGTCTTCTCTGGTGGTTCTGGATTCTGCTGAACGTACTACCGGCGGTAAAGATCTGCGTCCTGCACTGAAAATCGTTGATGCTCAGGGTAACGACGTTCTGATCCCGGGTACCGATATGCCTGCGCAGTACTTCCTGCCGGGTAAAGCGATTGTACAGCTGGAAGATGGCGTACAGATCAGCTCTGGTGACACCCTGGCGCGTATTCCTCAGGAATCCGGCGGTACCAAGGACATCACCGGTGGTCTGCCACGCGTTGCGGACCTGTTCGAAGCACGTCGTCCGAAAGAGCCTGCAATCCTGGCTGAAATCAGCGGGATCATCTCCTTCGGTAAAGAGACTAAAGGTAAGCGCCGTCTGGTTATCACCCCAGTAGATGGCAGCGAGCCGTACGAAGAGATGATTCCTAAGTGGCGTCAGCTCAACGTGTTCGAAGGCGAACGTGTAGAACGTGGTGACGTGGTTTCCGACGGTCCAGAAGCGCCGCACGACATCCTGCGTCTGCGTGGTGTGCATGCTGTTACTCGTTACATTGTTAACGAAGTACAGGACGTATACCGCCTGCAGGGCGTTAAGATTAACGATAAGCACATCGAAGTTATCGTTCGTCAGATGCTGCGTAAAGCAACCATCGAAAACGCGGGCAGCTCCGACTTCCTGGAAGGCGAGCAGGTTGAATACTCACGCGTTAAGATCGCTAACCGCGATCTGGAAGCGAACGGCAAAATCGGTGCGACCTTCGCACGCGATCTGCTGGGTATCACCAAAGCGTCTCTGGCAACCGAGTCCTTCATCTCCGCAGCATCGTTCCAGGAAACGACTCGTGTCCTGACCGAAGCCGCTGTTGCTGGTAAACGTGATGAACTGCGCGGTCTGAAAGAGAACGTCATCGTGGGTCGTCTGATCCCTGCCGGTACCGGTTATGCGTACCATCAGGATCGTATGCGTCGTCGCGCTGCGGGCGAACTGCCAGCAGCACCGCAGGTTACTGCTGAAGATGCATCCGCGAGCCTGGCAGAACTGCTGAACGCAGGTCTGGGCGGTTCCGACAACGAGTAATCGTTGATGCCGTAAATAAAAAACCCGCCTCGGCGGGTTTTTTTATATCTGCATTTCTTCAATTCACTAGCGGGATGCGTCGATAAAGCTCAATCATATCGCCCGCCAGATCCTGAATAACCATCGCGTTCATCAGGTGGTCCTGAGAATGAACGGTGATTAGGTTAACCGGCAGTTTCCCGGTCCCTTCGTCAAGTCCAATAAGCTGCGTCTGGATCGTATGCGCGTGCTTCACATATTCGCGGGATTCTTCCATCGCTTTTTCAGCTTCGTCAAACTCACCTTTACGCGCCATCTGCAGAGCCGTCAGGGCCGCACTGCGGGCCGCACCGGCGTTGACCAGCAGTTCCATGATTGTGGTTTCTAAGTCTTCCATTATGACTCCAGCAGTTTAAGCGCTTTTTCCAGTACGGCATCGCCTTTCATCATGCCGTAATCCATCATGTCGATCACCGCGACCTTTTTGCCCAGCGGGTCGGCCTGGGCCTGCAGTTTAGCCTGCTCGTATTTAACCTGTGGCCCCAGCAATACGATGTCGGCCGTCGCGATATTGTCTTTAAACTCCGCAACCGGAACGGCTTTAATGGTGACTTCAACCCCTTTTTTCTGCGCGGCATCTTTCATACGTTGAACCAGCATGCTGGTTGACATTCCCGCTGCACAGCATAAAACGATGTTCTTCATAATCAGCCTCGATCTACATGTGTTTATTGATAATTATCCTGCGCAGAGAGCTTCAACAACCGCTTTACCGCGATTGTGTGTCAGGCATCACAAAGAAAGCGGCATTTTTCTGAAACCGGTTACAATTCTTCGAGTAAGAGAGAAAGTCAGCCGACGGCAGTGCGAACAATACGGTTTTTTCCCTGCTTTTTAGCACTGTAGAGCGCGTTATCAACGCTACCTACAAATTCTTCCAGCGGTTCGAAGTGCCATTCACCCAGACCCGCGCTGAACGTGACGTGAAGATTGTCTTCCCGCCATACGCGTCTTGCAACGGCGGTGCGCCATGCGTCAAGCAATGAAAATGCGGCAGCGATCTGCTCGGCCTGGAAAATTACCGCGAACTCTTCACCACCATAGCGATAGACCGAGACGTGGTGGGGCTGCATTATCTGGATCCCCTCGCGCGCCACGTTACGCAGGACAATGTCGCCGCTCAGGTGTCCCCACGTGTCGTTAATTGACTTGAAGTTATCAATATCAACCAACGCCATCGCGAAAGGCTGGTGGGCATTTAATAATTCCTCCACATCGTTATCGAACGCACGGCGGTTTTTGCAGCCGGTCAGCGCATCGTGAGTGGCCTGACGAACATACGCCATCTCACGCTCTTTATTGGACTGAATGGTGCGGCTCAGCATCGCTTCCAGACGCGGCGCCTGGCTCACATCGCCCGTTTTGATCGCATTGATAATGGTCATCAACACGGTACGCGAGGCATGACGCAGATAGAGGCCGAAGAGAATGATAATGATGGCCGCCAGCGCGAAACCCCAGCCTACGATTGTCGTTTCGTGTCGGGTGATATCGGTAAGCGTTGCGCCAGAGACCCTGTAGATGACAAACCAGTCCGGATTGGTAAATGAGTAGTAGTAATACCAGGCGTCGGTTTTCTTATCGTAAAGGTGGCCTTCGCCGCTGGTCATTTTATCCATCAGCGCTTCGCTGACGTACTGTTTGAAAAGCACGCCCGTATCAGGGTGCAGCACGACGGCGCCATCGCGTTCGACGACGAAGAATTCCCCCTGAACAGGGGCGACCATCTGACGCAGGGTGTAGCCCATTGACGTTAAGTCGAGATGAAACGCAATCGTACCTTTAAGTCGACCTTCTGGTGAAATCAACGGTTTATAGAGTGTGACCGTCGGATGACCGTTGAAATAGTCCATATAGGGACGGGTGTAGTGGCTGAATATACTGGCTTCAGCATGGGCGACAAACCACGGACGCGTCCGGGGATCGAAGGTTTTACTCTTTTCCGTCTGGAGCACTTCCGGGGCGCGCAGATAATGTCCCTGCGTGTCTGCCAGCGAGATGGATGACACGGTCGGCATCAGGTTTTGCAAATGCATCATCATCTGCAGCCCTTGCGTCGGGTTGACGTTGAGGGTCTCGTTTAGCCTGTCATCGCGTGCAAAATACATCGCGGAGCGGCCCAGGATATAGTCGTTTTCACGCAGGATTGACTCGGTGTAGTTCACCGCAAGGTTATGGGTGAAATTGCCATTAATCTTATGATAGTCCTCAAGGAAATCCTTTCGTTGTGAAAGAGTTACCACGACCGCGATCAGCGCAAAACTGCACAGAATCCCCGCGAAGCTGAGCATAATGGGTCGGGTGAAAGAGAGCTTTTTGCTGTGAAGTGCCATGAGTTGTACATCGATCCTGATGGTGAATATTTTTCGTCTGCCGATATCCTCTCAGCATAGTCGCTGTCCTGCGGTTAGCGGTGAATTATACGGAACACGATTTCAGGCGAGATGATTTATCTTAAGAATCACTAAGAAATTCCTTATCCATACTTTTGCGCCCCTCTTATGCACGGAATCGAAGGCAGGGCGAAACGAGGAAGAAGCTTTTCGCCCTGGTCAGCATCCGTTGCTGACCTGATGACAATAAAAAACCGGACGATCGCTGACAATCATCCGGTTTTACCTTTCCGTAACGCCTCGATAATTTTCTACCGTGTTGCAGTGCGTTACATCGTCATTGCGAGGCTCTTCCCAGCCAGCTGTCCCAGTCTTTCCAGACAGGCTGTAAACCCTGTACCGTCAGGGCGGTGGCAACGGCTTCCGGACGCCGTCCGTCATGCGGTGCAAACTGCTCAAGCTCCGGATGGTCGTCTGCATATCCGCCCGGCTGCGTTTTGGAAAACGCGCTGACGTTGTTAATCGCCAGCGGGATGACGCGATCGCGAAACGCCGGGGATTCACGCGTTGAGAGCGATAACTCCACTTCCGGGGCGAGCAGGCGAAACGCGCAGATGGTCTGCACCAGCTGGCGTTCATCCATCAGCGAAGCCGGTTCAATGCCGCCTGCGCAGGGGCGCAGGCGTGGGAAGGAGATGGAGTATCGGGTCTGCCAGTAGTGCTGTTGCAGCCACAGCAGATGTTCTGCCACCATGTAGCAATCTACCCGCCAGCTGTCGGAAAGCCCAATTAGCGCACCCAGCCCGATTTTGTCGATCCCGGCGCGGCCCAGCCTGTCCGGCGTTTCCAGCCGGAAGAAAAAATCCTGCTTCTTCCCTTTCAAGTGATGCCGCGCGTACGTCGCCTCGTGGTAGGTTTCCTGATAGACCATAACGCCGTCCAGCCCGAGCGTTTTTAACTCCGCATACTCGTCCTGCGACAGGGGCTGAACCTCCATCTGCAACGACGCAAACTCCCGACGTATCGCAGGCAGATGCTGGCGGAAATAGTCCATTCCCACTTTCCCCTGATGCTCGCCCGTGACCAGCAGAAGATGGTCGAACCCCATTTCACGAATAGCAGCACACTCGCGGGCGATCTCATGCTCATCGAGCGTTTTCCGCTTGATGCGGTTGCTCATGGAAAAACCACAGTAGGTACAGTCGTTGGCGCACAGGTTCGAAAGATAGAGCGGGACGTAGAAGCTCACCGTATTGCCAAACCGCTGCCGGGTGAGGCGCTGGGCGCGCTGCGCCATTGGTTCAAGATAGGCGCTGGCCGCCGGGGAGAGCAGGGCCATCAGATCCTCGCGGGTCAGCTGACGGGCATTCAGCGCGCGCTCGACGTCAGCAGTCGTTTTGCTGTTGATGCGCAGGGCAATATCGTCCCAGTTAAGCTCGCGCCAGCGCTCGGTAAACGTGCTCATGAGATCGCCTCCAGAAAACCGGTCAGCGGGCTGGTGGCCTGTGCCTGAAAACTGCGCGAGCCGGGGCCGGACTCTCTGGCCAGTACGCCAGCCTCCACGGCGAGACGAAACGCACGCGCCATCATGACCGGGTCGTCGGCCACCGCAATGGCGGTATTCACCAGCACCGCGTCGGCCCCCATTTCCAGCGCCTGCGCGGCATGGCTGGGCACGCCGATCCCCGCATCCACCACCACCGGCACGGTCGCCTGCTCGATGATGATCTCCAGCATCGCGCGGGTTTCCAACCCCTGATTGGAGCCAATGGGCGCCCCCAGCGGCATGACGGCGGCGCAGCCGACCTCTTCCAGACGCTTACACAGCACGGGATCCGCGCCGCAGTAAGGCAGAACGGTAAACCCCTGCTGCACTAGCTTTTCTGCGGCTTTCAGGGTCTCGATCGGGTCGGGCAGCAGCCAGCGGGCGTCCGGGTGAATTTCCAGCTTCAGCCAGCGGGTGCCGAGCGCTTCCCGCGCCAGCTGTGCGGCGAAAATCGCCTCCTCGGCCGTTTTCGCGCCGGAGGTGTTGGGCAGCAGCGTCACGCCTGCCTCCAGTAGCGGCGCAAGTATGGCATCGTTGTGCTGGCGCAGATCCACGCGCTTCATCGCCAGCGTCACCAGCTGGCTGCCACTTTCACGAATAGCATCCACCATCAGCTGCGGCGAGGCGAATTTGCCGGTTCCGGTAAACAGATGTGAATTAAAGACTTTATCAGCAATACGTAACATCTCAGCCCCCTGCGATAACCTGAAACAGCAGGATCTGGTCGCCTTCATTGACCTGCTGAAGTTCCCACTGCTCGCGCGGCAGGATCTGTTGATTGAGCGCCAGCGCCGTTCCCGGCTTGAGCTGGCGCAATTTGTCGAGCAGGGCGGCAACGGTGAGACCGTCGTCGCACGTCATCGGCTCATCGTTAAACAGAATGCGCATCGTGGCCTCCGCATACCGGGCAGTGGCTGGCGCGGTGTAGTGCCAGATGGCGCCAGCCGCTGGAGCGGGCGTCGAACAGCCGGAGCGTGTTGCGTTCCGTCTCCATGCCGCTGAGCAGCTTGATAGCCTCCAGTGCCTGAAGGGTTCCCATCACGCCCACCACCGGGCCAAGAATGCCTGCCGTGCGGCAGTTACGCTCCGGTTCAGCCTCGTCCGGCCACAGGCAGCGGTAACAGCCCTGCGCCCACGGCGGCGTAAGCACCATTATCTGCCCGCCGAAACCGACCGCGCTGGCGGTGATCAGCGGCGTGTTCTGTGCAACACAGGCCGCGTTGATGGCCTGACGCGTCGCCATGTTGTCCGTGCAGTCCAGCACCGCGTCGGCAAGGGCAACTTCACGTTGCAGCTCGTCTCCGCTAAGCCGCGTCTGGAGCGCAATCAGTTCGATATCCGGATTAAGCTGGTTAAGCCGCTGCCGGGTGATCTGCGCTTTAGGCTGGTTAACATCTTCAGTCGTGAAGAGGATTTGCCGTTGCAGGTTGCTGAGGTGCACCTCGTCGTCATCGGCCAGCACCAGCGTGCCCACGCCCGCACCGGCCAGATACAGCGCGGCGGGCGCGCCTAATCCGCCCAGGCCGACAATCAGTACCCGGCTGGCGAGCAGCTTTTGCTGCCCGTCAATGGCAATATCCTCCAGCAGGATCTGGCGGCTGTAGCGCATAAAATCGCGGTCATTCATCGCCTGCTCCTGCCAGCTGTAAAAGCTGCGCGGTGGCGGACCGCCAGTCTGCCGCCTGGGTGATAGCGCTGACGACGGCGATACTGCCGACGCCGGTCTCCAGCACCGCCGGGGCGCGTTCAAGGCTGATTCCACCGATGGCGACGGTCGGGTAATCGGTAAGGCGCTTAACGTGGCTGGCCAGCTGCGTCAGACCCTGCGGGGCAGAAGGCATCTGCTTGGTTTGCGTCGGAAAAACGTGACCGAGGGCGATGTAGGAGGGGCGTGCCGCCAGCGCCACGTCGATTTCCATATCATCGTGTGTTGAAACGCCAAGGCGCAGGCCAGCCTGGCGAATGGCGTTCAGATCGGTGGTTTCCAGATCCTCCTGACCCAAATGCACGCCGTACGCCCGGTGCTTAACGGCCAGCCGCCAGTAGTCGTTGATAAACAGGCGGGCATTGTAGCGATGCCCCAGCGCGATGGAGGCGACGACGTCGGCCTCCACCTCTTCATCGCGCTTATCTTTGATGCGCAGCTGGAGGGTGCGAACGCCGGCCTCCAGCAGGCGGGCGATCCACTCCACGCTGTCCACCACCGGGTAAAGCCCTAAGCGGAAGGGCACGGAGGGGAAATCGGGCTTGTACATTACGCCTCCTCTTTTTTGAGGTAAATTTCGCCGCCTCTGGCGCGGAAGGTTTCCGACATGTCCGCCATACCGACTTCAATGGTCTGTGCGGCGGCGTAATCCCGCACCTCCTGGCTGATTTTCATCGAGCAGAATTTTGGCCCGCACATGGAACAGAAGTGCGCGACTTTGCCCGACTCCTGGGGCAGGGTTTCGTCGTGGTAGGCGCGGGCGGTAAACGGATCCAGCGCCAGGTTAAACTGGTCTTCCCAGCGGAATTCAAAGCGCGCTTTGGACATGGCGTTATCGCGGATTTGCGCGCCCGGGTGGCCTTTCGCCAGATCCGCCGCGTGGGCGGCAATCTTGTAGGTAATCAGTCCCTGCTTAACGTCCTCTTTGTTGGGCAGGCCGAGGTGCTCTTTCGGCGTCACGTAGCAGAGCATGGCGCAGCCGAACCAGCCGATCATCGCCGCGCCAATCCCGGAGGTGAAGTGGTCGTAGCCCGGTGCGATATCCGTGGTCAATGGTCCCAGGGTGTAGAACGGCGCTTCGTGGCAGTGCTCCAGCTCCTCGGTCATGTTGCGGCGGATCATCTGCATCGGCACGTGGCCCGGGCCTTCAATCATCACCTGCACGTCATACTCCCAGGCGATTTTGGTCAGCTCGCCCAGGGTGTGCAGCTCGGCAAACTGCGCTTCGTCGTTGGCATCGCGGATGGAGCCAGGACGCAGGCCGTCGCCCAGCGACAGCGAGACGTCGTACGCGGCGCAGATTTCGCAGATCTCGCGGAAGTGCTCGTAGAGGAAGTTTTCCTGATGATGAGACAGGCACCATTTCGCCATGATGGAGCCACCCCGCGAGACGATGCCGGTCAGACGTTTCGCCGTCATCGGCACGTAGCGCAGCAGCACGCCCGCGTGGATGGTGAAGTAGTCCACGCCCTGTTCCGCCTGCTCCAGCAGCGTGTCGCGGAACGCTTCCCAGGTGAGGTTTTCGGCGATGCCGTTGACCTTCTCCAGCGCCTGGTAAATCGGGACGGTACCGATCGGCACCGGGCTGTTACGCAGGATCCACTCGCGGGTTTCGTGGATGTAGCGGCCAGTGGAGAGGTCCATCACCGTGTCCGCGCCCCAGCGCGTGGACCAGACCAGCTTTTCCACCTCTTCTTCGATGGACGAGGTGACGGCAGAGTTGCCGATGTTGGCGTTGACCTTCACCAGGAAGTTGCGGCCGATAATCATCGGCTCCGATTCCGGGTGGTTGATGTTGGCGGGGATAATCGCGCGTCCGGCGGCCACTTCGTCACGCACAAACTCCGGCGTGATGTTCTCCGGCAGGCGAGCGCCAAAGCCTTCACCCGGATGCTGGTGGCGCAATATTTCGCTGCGGATGCGCTCGCGGCCCATGTTTTCGCGGATGGCGATGAACTCCATCTCCGGCGTGACGATACCCTGGCGCGCGTAGTGCAGCTGGGTGACGCACTTGCCCGCTCTGGCGCGTTTTGGCGTCAGCAGGCCGGTAAAGCGCAGCTCGTCCAGGCCGTCGTCGGCCAGGCGTTCTTTGGTGTACGCAGAACTGCGTACGCTCAGTTCTTCGCAGTCGTTACGCGCGTCAATCCACGGCTGGCGCAGCTTTGCCAGACCTTGCTGCACGTTGATAGCAACGTCAGGATCGCCGTATGGGCCGGAGGTGTCATACACCGGCACGGCTTCGTTGTCTTCATACTGGGGGTTCTCTTTGCTGCCGCCGATAAGCGTCGGGCTGAGCTGGATTTCGCGCATCGGGACGCGGATATCGGCCTGTGAACCGGTGATGTAGATGCGTTTCGAGTTCGGGAAAGCGGTGCCTTCCAGGGTGTCGATGAAGTGTTGGGCCTGTGCACGCTGTTCGCGGCGGGTCAGTTTTGTTGTAGACATAGCTCATTCCAGAAGTGAAGGACATGGCTTGTCAGACGACGGATGAAGCAAGAGGAGATCGCCCCAGGGGCGATACAACAGCAGCGTGACTCTTGTTCCCTTCGCAGGTATTAACCTGATCAGGTTCCGCGGATCCCGAATTAACGGTCTCAGCCCGTGCTTACACACTGGGCACTCCGACAAGAAAAATCCCCCTCCGCAGAGGGGCGACTGGTTGTAAATTACTCGTTAACGGTTAAGAACTCAAGCAGGGCGCGCAACGTTATCGCTGCTGCTGATATTCAGGTTGTTATCCAGTACGAGGGCGATGAGCTTATCTTCCAGCGTGAATCGCTCTTCCAGCGCTTCGCCCAGGTCCGAAAGCGCCTGCTGGAACTCAAGATAGTTATCGTGATCGATGGCGTTCTCGAGCGTGGAATCGTAATAGTCCATGATCTGCTGGGTATTGGCTTCCAGCTGCGGACAGAGTTTGCTGGCCGCTAAATACGGCGTTGTCCCTTCCATTTCGCGGATAATGCGTTCATAAATGTTGAAATGGCCGTCGGAGAGGTAGTCGACAAGGCTCTGACAAAAATCATCCAGCGCTTTTTCGTTCAGCCGCATAAAGGATTCTTTGCCAGGCTTAAGACCGACCAGATTGTAATACGCCACAAGGAGATGCTTGCGCACATGTAGCCAGCGATCCACCAGGGTGTTACTTCCTCCAACGCGCTCAGTCAGGCTTTCCAGCTGGTTTAACATGGTCGACTCCATAAGGTTTAGAATGGGATCTGCTTATCCAAAATGTAACCACAATGCTAACAACATGTCAGTGAAGCGAAGGTAGTGCAATAGATATGGATCGTATTATTGAAAAATCAGATCTGGGTTGGTGGATCGTCAGCCACGAACAAAAATTATGGCTGCCCTCAGGAGAGTTGCCCTACGGTGCCGCGGAAACGTTCGATCTGGTGGGCCAGTCCGCGCTGAAGATCGGCGAGTGGCAGGGCGATCCCGTGTGGTTGATCCAACAGGCGCGCCGTCAGGATATGGGATCCGTACGTCAGGTGTTAGATCTTGACGTCGGCCTGTTCCAGTTGGCGGGGCGGGGCGTGCAGCTGGCGGAGTTTTACCGTTCGCACAAATATTGCGGTTATTGCGGCCACACCATGCACCCAAGCAAAACCGAATGGGCGCTGCTCTGCGGCCACTGCCGTGAACGCTACTACCCCCAAATCGCGCCGTGCATCATCGTCGCCATCCGCCGTGATGATTCCATCCTGCTGGCGCAACATACCCGTCATCGCAACGGCATTCATACCGTCCTCGCCGGGTTCGTCGAAGTCGGCGAAACGCTGGAGCAGGCGGTGGCGCGCGAGGTGATGGAGGAGAGCAGCATCAAGGTGAAGAACCTGCGCTACGTGACCTCCCAGCCGTGGCCGTTCCCGATGTCTCTGATGACCGCGTTTATGGCGGAATATGACAGCGGCGAGATTGTTATCGACCAGAAAGAGCTGCTGGAGGCGAACTGGTACCGCTACGACAATTTACCGCTGTTACCCCCGCCGGGAACGGTGGCGCGTCGCCTGATAGAAGATACCGTGGCAATGTGTCGGGCCGAGTATGAGTAGTGTTACACTGACGGACTGACGCAATAAGGAACTGCAAAATGACCGAACTGAAGAACGATCGTTATCTGCGTGCGCTGCTGCGCCAGCCCGTTGATGTCACCCCGGTGTGGATGATGCGCCAGGCGGGACGCTATCTGCCAGAGTACAAAGCCACGCGCGCGCAGGCGGGCGATTTTATGTCGCTGTGCAAAAACGCCGAGTTGGCCTGTGAAGTGACGCTCCAGCCGCTGCGCCGCTTCCCGCTGGATGCCGCCATTCTCTTTTCGGACATTCTTACCATTCCGGACGCGATGGGCCTGGGGCTCTATTTCGAAACCGGCGAGGGCCCGCGCTTTACCTCGCCGATCAAAAGCAAAGCTGACGTCGATAAGCTGCCGATCCCCGATCCGGAAGGCGAGCTGGGCTACGTGATGAACGCCGTGCGCACCATTCGCCGCGAGCTGAAGGGCGAAGTGCCGCTGATTGGCTTCTCTGGCAGCCCGTGGACGCTGGCCACCTACATGGTTGAAGGCGGCAGCAGCAAAGCCTTCACTATGATTAAAAAGATGATGTACGCCGAACCGCTGGCGCTGCATGCGCTGCTCGACAAGCTGGCAAAGAGCGTTACGCTCTACCTCAATGCGCAGATTAAAGCGGGTGCGCAGTCGGTGATGATTTTCGACACCTGGGGCGGCGTGCTGACCGGGCGCGATTATCAGCAGTTCTCCCTGTACTACATGCACAAAATCGTCGATGGCCTGCTGCGTGAATACGACGGTCGCCGCGTGCCGGTGACGCTGTTCACGAAAGGCGGCGGCCAATGGCTGGAAGCGATGGCGGCCACCGGCTGCGACGCGCTGGGCCTCGACTGGACCACCGATATTGCCGATGCGCGCCGTCGCGTGGGCGACAAAGTGGCGCTACAGGGCAACATGGATCCGTCCATGCTCTATGCTCAGCCTGCCCGCATCGAAGAGGAAGTGTCGACTATACTGTCTGGTTTCGGCCAGGGTGAAGGCCACGTCTTTAACCTCGGCCACGGCATTCATCAGGATGTGCCGCCTGAACACGCAGGCGTATTTGTGGAGGCGGTGCATCGGCTTTCTGCCCAGTATCACAAGTAAGGAGTGGTTATGGATCTCGCGTCGCTACGCGCTCAGCAAATCGAACTGGCTTCATCGGTGATCCGCGAGGATCGTCTGGATAAGGATCCCCCGCAGTACATTGGCGGGGCGGACGTCGGGTTCGAGCAGGGCGGTGAAGTGACGCGGGCGGCGATGGTGGTGCTGAAATACCCGTCGCTGGAGCTGGTGGAGTACAAGGTGGCGCGTATCGCCACCACCATGCCCTATATTCCCGGCTTTCTCTCCTTCCGCGAATACCCCGCGCTGCTGGCCGCGTGGGAGCAACTCTCGCAAAAACCTGACCTCCTGTTTGTTGACGGGCACGGTATCTCCCATCCGCGTCGCTTAGGCGTCGCCAGCCACTTTGGTCTGCTGGTGGACGTGCCGACCATCGGCGTGGCGAAAAAACGCCTGTGCGGCGCGTTTGAGCCGCTTTCTGCCGAACCGGGCGCGCTGGCGCCGCTTATCCATAAAGGCGAGC
This sequence comes from Enterobacter sp. 22499, assembly GCF_052044815.1. Lineage (NCBI taxonomy): Bacteria > Pseudomonadati > Pseudomonadota > Gammaproteobacteria > Enterobacterales > Enterobacteriaceae > Enterobacter > Enterobacter sp. 22499. Next base: position 24,607 of record NZ_JBQENR010000013.1, read on the forward strand.
AGCTGGCGTGGGTCTGGCGCAGTAAAGCGCGCTGTAATCCGCTGTTTATCGCCACCGGACATCGGGTGAGCATGGACAGCGCGCTGGCGTGGGTGCAGCGCTGCATGAAGGGCTACCGGTTACCGGAGCCAACCCGCTGGGCTGACGCCGTTGCCTCTTCACGTCCGGCATTCATTCGTTGGCAGGAAATTCAGCCGTGATTCAGGTAAACTGCGGCTAATTTTCGATTCGAGACATCATCATGTTACAAAACCCGATTCATCTGCGCCTTGAGAAGCTGGAAAGCTGGCAGCACGTGACGTTTATGGCTTGCCTGTGCGAGCGCATGTATCCCAACTATGCCGCGTTCTGTAAGCAAACGGAGTTTGGCGAAGGCCAGATTTATCGACGTATCCTGGATTTGATCTGGGAGACGCTGACGGTGAAAGACGCAAAGGTGAACTTCGATTCACAGCTCGAAAAGCTGGAAGAGGCGATCCCGGCGGCGGACGATTACGACCTGTACGGCGTTTATCCGGCTATCGACGCCTGCGTGGCGTTGAGCGAGCTGATCCACTCCCGTCTGAGCGGTGAAACGCTGGAGCACGCCATTGAAGTCAGTAAGGCATCCATCACGACCGTCGCGATGCTGGAAATGACGCAGGAAGGCCGCGAAATGACCGACGAAGAGCTGCGTGCTAACCCGGCGGTTGAACAGGAATGGGACATTCAGTGGGAGATTTTCCGCCTGCTGGCAGAGTGTGAAGAGCGTGATATTGAGCTGATCAAAGGGCTGCGCGCGGACCTGCGTGAGGCCGGTGAGAGCAATATTGGTATAATTTTTAACCAATGAGACAACAAAACGTGATTTAACGCCTGTTTTGTCGCACCTCGACTCTTCCCTTCTGCCCCCCGTCTGGTCTACATTTGGGGGGCGAAAAAAAGTGGCTATCGGTGCGTGTATGCAGGAGAGTGCTTTTTTGGCATTTTCGTCGCACTCGATGCTTAGCAAGCGATAAACACATTGAAAGGATAACTTATGAACAAGACTCAACTGATTGATGTAATTGCGGACAAGGCTGATCTGTCTAAAGTGCAGGCTAAAGCTGCTCTGGAATCTACCCTGGCTGCTATTACTGAGTCTCTGAAAGAAGGCGATGCTGTACAACTGGTTGGTTTCGGTACCTTCAAAGTGAACCACCGCGCTGAGCGTACTGGCCGCAACCCGCAGACCGGTAAAGAAATCAAAATCGCCGCAGCTAACGTGCCGGCATTTGTTTCTGGTAAAGCACTGAAAGACGCAGTTAAGTAAGACGCGTGGCAGTGAACAGTTTTAACGAAGGGGCGGCAACGCCCCTTTTGTCATTCTGGCGTGGCACGCTCGCGCTGGCAGGCGTACTGTTGCTGTCTGCCTGTAGCCATGACTCCTCACTCCCCCCGTTTACCGCCAGCGGCTACGCTGACAACCAGGGCGCGGTCAGGATCTGGCGCAAAGATTCCAGCGATGAAGTCCATATGCTTACCGCGTTCAGCCCGTGGCATAACGGCAACACCTCGACCGCAGAGTACCGCTGGCAGGGCGATGCGCTGTCGCTGATTGAACTGAACATCTACAGCAAGACCCCAGAACACGTGAAGGTGCGTTTCGACGACCACGGCGAGCTGAGCTTTATGCAGCATGAAGTCAGCGGATTGAAACAGCAGCTTTCCAGCGATCAGGTCGCCCTTTACCGCTACCGCGCCGAACAGCTCCGTCAGACCAGCGACGCGCTGCGTCAGGGCCGCGTGGTACTGCGCCAGGGGCGCTGGCATGCCGATGGCACGGTGACCACCTGCGAAGGGCAGACCGTAAAGCCTGAGCTTGAATCCTGGGCAACCGAACACATTCAGCGCCGTCAGCGGCATTCGTCTATGGAAGTGAGCGTGGCGTGGCTTGAGGCGCCGGAAGGCTCTCAGCTCCTGCTGGTAGCGAACGAAGACTTCTGCACCTGGCAGCCGACAGAGAAAAGTTTTTGATTTAAGTTCCCTCTCCCTTGAGGGAGAGGGTCAGGGTGAGGGGGAAATTACTCCCCCTGTTCCCGCGCAATAGCACGATAACCGATATCCTGACGGCTGAAGCTGCCGTTCCAGTGAATATCCGCCATCAGCGCATAGGCGCGTTTCTGCGCTTCTGCCACGGTCTGGCCCAGCGCGGTCGCACACAGCACGCGGCCGCCGTTGGTGAGCACGCGGTCATCCTCAGCCAGCTTCGTACCGGCGTGGAACACCTTCGCGCCGTCAATCTCTTCCAGCGGCAGGCCGTGGATCTCATCTCCGGTGCTGTAGTTCCCCGGATAGCCACCCGCAGCAATCACCACGCCCAGAGACGCACGCTCGTCCCACTCTGAGGTTTTCTCGTCCAGCTTGCCTTCGCATGCCGCCAGGCACAGATCCACCAGGTCGGATTTCATGCGCAGCATGATCGGCTGGGTTTCCGGATCGCCGAAGCGGCAGTTGAATTCAATCACCTTCGGGTTACCCTGCTTGTCAATCATCAGGCCCGCGTAGAGGAAACCGGTGTAGGTATTGCCTTCCGCCGCCATGCCCTTCACGGTAGGCCAGATGATGCGGTCCATGGTGCGCTGATGCACCTCATCGGTAACAACGGGAGCAGGGGAGTAAGCGCCCATCCCGCCGGTGTTGGGGCCGGTATCGCCATTGCCAACGCGCTTGTGATCCTGGCTGGTGGCCATCGGCAGAACGTGCTCGCCGTCGACCATTACGATAAAGCTCGCCTCTTCGCCGTCGAGGAACTCTTCGATCACGATGCGGTGGCCCGCGTCGCCAAAGGCGTTGCCTGCCAGCATATCCTGAACGGCCGCTTCGGCTTCTTCGAGCGTCATCGCCACGATAACGCCTTTCCCGGCGGCCAGACCGTCGGCTTTGATGACAATCGGCGCGCCTTTTTCACGCAGGTAAGCCAGCGCGGGCTCGACGTCGGTGAAGTTCTGATACTCCGCCGTCGGGATGTTATGACGCGCAAGGAAATCTTTGGTGAAGGCTTTGGAGCCTTCCAGCTGCGCGGCGCCTTCCGTTGGGCCGAAGATTTTCAGGCCCGCTGCGCGGAAGGCGTCAACCACGCCAATTACCAGCGGCGCTTCCGGGCCGACGATGGTCAGGTCGATTTTTTCGCTCTGGGCAAAGCTCAGCAGCGCCGGGATATCGGTCACGCCGATAGCCACGTTCTGCAGCGCGGGTTCCAGTGCGGTACCGGCGTTACCCGGTGCCACGAAGACGGTTTTAACCTGTGGAGACTGCGCCGCTTTCCACGCCAGAGCGTGCTCGCGCCCGCCGTTACCAATCACTAATACTTTCATTTTCTGCTCCGGGAATTAATGGCGGAAGTGGCGCATGTCGGTGAAGATCATTGCGATGCCGTGTTCGTCGGCAGCGGCAATCACCTCGTCGTCGCGGATAGAGCCGCCAGGCTGGATCACACAGGTGATGCCCACCGCAGCCGCAGCGTCGATACCGTCACGGAACGGGAAGAAGGCGTCAGAGGCCATGGCGGAGCCTTTCACTTCCAGGCCTTCGTCACCTGCTTTAATACCCGCGATTTTCGCAGAGTAAACGCGGCTCATCTGGCCTGCGCCTATCCCGATGGTCATGTTCTCTTTGGCATAGACGATGGCGTTGGATTTCACGAACTTCGCCACTTTCCAGCAGAACAGCGCGTCGCGCAGCTCCTGTTCGGTCGGCTGTCGTTTGGTCACCACGCGCAGGTCGGCTTCTGTCACCATACCCAAATCGCGATCCTGAACCAGCAGACCGCCGTTCACGCGCTTGAAGTCCAGGCCCGGCACGCGCTCCGCCCACTGGCCGCAAACCAGTACGCGCACGTTCTGTTTCGCCGAGGTGATTTTCAGCGCTTCTTCGGACGCGGACGGCGCGATGATCACTTCGACAAACTGGCGGGAGATAATGGCCTGCGCGGTCTCGGCATCCAGCTCGCGGTTGAAGGCAATAATGCCGCCGAATGCGGAGGTCGGGTCGGTTTTGTAGGCGCGATCGTAGGCATCCAGAATAGAGGTGCTTACTGCAACGCCGCACGGGTTGGCGTGCTTGACGATAACGCAGGCCGGCTCGCTGAACTCTTTCACGCATTCCAGTGCGGCGTCGGTGTCGGCAATGTTGTTATAGGAAAGGGCTTTGCCCTGAACCTGCTGTGCGGTCGCAACGGAGGCTTCCTTGACCTCTTCTTCTATATAGAAGGCAGCCTGCTGGTGGCTGTTCTCACCGTAACGCATATCCTGCTTCTTAATGAAGTTCAGGTTCAGGGTGCGCGGGAAGCGGCCAGAAGGATCTTTGCTTTCACCGTGGTAGGCAGGAACCAGGCTACCGAAGTAGTTGGCAATCATGCTGTCGTACGCGGCGGTGTGTTCGAACGCCTTAATCGCAAGGTCGAAGCGGGTTTCGAGAGTGAGGGAGCCGTCGTTAGCATCCATCTCATTAATAATGGCGCTGTAGTCGCTGCTCTTCACCACGATGGCCACATCTTTATGGTTCTTCGCCGCGGAGCGCACCATGGTTGGGCCGCCGATATCAATATTCTCAACCGCATCTTCCAGAGAGCAGCCTTCGCGGGCGACGGTCTGGGCAAACGGGTAGAGGTTAACAACAACCATATCGATAGGCGCGATATCATGCTGTTCCATAATGCCGTCGTCCTGACCGCGACGGCCCAGAATGCCGCCGTGCACTTTCGGATGCAGGGTTTTGACGCGTCCATCCATCATTTCCGGGAAACCGGTGTAGTCGGACACTTCGGTTACCGGCAGACCTTTATCTGCTAACAGGCGAGCGGTACCGCCTGTAGAAAGCAGCTCTACACCACGTGCGGAAAGTGCCTGAGCGAATTCAACGATACCGGCTTTATCAGAAACACTGAGCAGAGCGCGGCGGACTGGACGACGTTGTTGCATGGTAAATCCCCTGGATTTCACGATTACAGAGAGCGTTAGATGAATTTTCCAGCGAAAAACTCATCTAACACACCTGACGAGGCCTCCTTGTTAAGCGCGAGCATTTTAACGAAAACGTTTGCGCAACGCTCGCATATTTTCACTTTTTCGAAGCGCTGTGGATAACTCTGTGTGTAAAAGGGTATAAGGCGGGGTTTTGCTGGGGAATGCAGCAGTCAGTCATTTTTCTGTCATTTAGCGGTTGCGGCCCGCGGAGAACTCCCTATAATGCGCCTCCATCGACACGGCGGATGTGAATCACTTCACAGTTAACCCGGTCGGTTGAAGAGAAAAAATCCTGAAATAACGGGTTGACTCTGAAAGAGGAAAGCGTAATATACGCCACCTCGCAACGGTGAGCGAAAGCCGCGTTGCACTGCTCTTTAACAATTTATCAGACAATCTGTGTGGGCACTCAAAGTGACATGGATTCTTAACGTCGCAAGACGAAAAATGAATACCAAGTCTCTGAGTGAACATACGTAATTCAT
>NZ_JBQENR010000014.1:0-27271 GCF_052044815.1 Enterobacter sp. 22499
CCAGAAGAAAAAGCTCGTGGTATCACCATCAACACCTCTCACGTTGAGTACGACACCCCGACTCGCCACTACGCACACGTAGACTGCCCAGGCCACGCCGACTATGTTAAAAACATGATCACCGGTGCTGCGCAGATGGACGGCGCGATCCTGGTTGTTGCTGCGACTGACGGCCCAATGCCTCAGACTCGTGAGCACATCCTGCTGGGTCGTCAGGTAGGCGTTCCTTTCATCATCGTGTTCCTGAACAAATGCGACATGGTTGATGACGAAGAGCTGCTGGAACTGGTAGAGATGGAAGTTCGTGAACTGCTGTCTCAGTACGATTTCCCGGGCGACGACACTCCAATCGTTCGCGGTTCCGCGCTGAAAGCGCTGGAAGGCGAAGCAGAGTGGGAAGCGAAAATCATCGAACTGGCTGGCTTCCTGGATTCTTACATCCCAGAACCAGAGCGTGCGATTGACAAGCCATTCCTGCTGCCAATCGAAGACGTATTCTCCATCTCCGGTCGTGGTACCGTTGTTACCGGTCGTGTAGAGCGCGGTATCATCAAAGTTGGTGAAGAAGTTGAAATCGTTGGTATCAAAGAGACTGCGAAGTCTACCTGTACTGGCGTTGAAATGTTCCGCAAACTGCTGGACGAAGGCCGTGCTGGTGAGAACGTTGGTGTTCTGCTGCGTGGTATCAAACGTGAAGAAATCGAACGTGGTCAGGTTCTGGCGAAGCCAGGCTCAATCAAGCCACACACCAAGTTCGAATCTGAAGTGTACATCCTGTCCAAAGACGAAGGCGGCCGTCATACTCCGTTCTTCAAAGGCTACCGTCCACAGTTCTACTTCCGTACAACTGACGTGACCGGTACCATCGAACTGCCAGAAGGCGTAGAGATGGTAATGCCAGGCGACAACATCAAGATGGTTGTGACTCTGATCCACCCAATCGCGATGGACGACGGTCTGCGTTTCGCAATCCGTGAAGGCGGCCGTACCGTTGGCGCGGGCGTTGTTGCTAAAGTTCTGGGCTAATTAATTATCCCTGAATAAAAAAGGACGCTTCGGCGTCCTTTTTTGTTTTCTGTACCTTTCCTTGTCACAAAATTTCGCATTTTTTAACCGCTCCCGGCCCGTATCCTGGCGTATGTGCTATTGTAATCATAACCATTCTCACTTACACTTTGCGCATATTTTGAACGGGAGTCTCTATGTACGTTTGTTTATGTAATGGTGTAAGCGACAAGAAAATTCGTCAGGCCGTTCGCCAGTTTCAGCCACAATCTTTCCAGCAGCTTCGCAAATTTGTTCCGGTGGGAAATCAATGCGGTAAATGCGTTCGCGCAGCGCGTGAGATCATGCAGGACGAATTGATGCAGATCCCGGAATTCAAAGAGATCGCGTAAGCCTCTATCTTTTTTTTGACATCCCCGTAGCCCGTTCTACGCTTCAATGAGTGGAAGCGGAGGGACTATATAATGAAAGGTGATGTTAAAATCATAAGTTATCTCAATAAATTATTGGGAAATGAGCTTGTCGCAATCAACCAGTACTTTCTTCACGCGAGAATGTTTAAAAACTGGGGTCTGACACGTCTGAATGACGTTGAGTACCATGAATCTATAGATGAGATGAAACACGCCGATAAATACATCGAGCGTATCTTATTCCTTGAAGGCATCCCAAACCTGCAGGATCTCGGCAAGCTGGGCATCGGTGAGGATGTCGAAGAGATGCTGCGTTCTGACCTCCGGCTGGAGCTGGAAGGTGCGAAAGATCTGCGCGAAGCCATTGCTTATGCTGACAGCGTCCATGACTATGTGAGCCGCGATATGATGATCCAGATCCTTGCCGATGAAGAAGGCCACATTGACTGGCTGGAAACCGAGCTGGATCTCATTAGCAAAATTGGCCTTCAGAACTACCTACAGTCTCAGATCAAAGTGGAAAATTAATCAGATTTTCCCATCCAACGCATAAACCCGCTGCTGCCAGAAATGGTCCAAAAGGCAGTGGGTTTTTTAATGCTCCTTTATCTGGGGTGAGAAATGAAAAAACAAGAATGCAAAGCAACGCCATAAGCGCGGCGAGTAACGCCAGCGTAGGCAGTATGCACCAGCCATGCCACGCACCAAGTCCTGCCAGATACTTCACATCGCCATATCCCATTCCTTCCCGCCGGCAGATAAGCCGATAGCCCCAGTAAATCAAGGCAAAACCAAGATATCCAGCCACCGCCCCCATTACGGCACTCGGCAGAAAATCAGGATGGATAAAGACCTGGTAGAGCAGGCCCGTCCAGAGCAGCGGGCAGAGAAATTTATCGGGCAGCAAACCATCGCGAATATCAGCGCGTACGAGTAAGGCCGTCAGAGAAAAATAGATCATCAGGAAGGGGAGGGTGGTTAGCATGGAAAAGGCCTCAAAAGGTTTTGAGCGCATACTCGTTACAATCTGCCTGTCCGGCAACGCACAAAAACAGCAATTGCGTAGCGGCTTCAAATAAAAAAATTCAGAAAGGATATACGGCGTAAAAAGTTGCGCAGTCCTACGCATACTGAGCCTTTGACGCTTAATTTCTAAACGGCACTTGCGTCTTTCTCTGATTTACGTATAATGCGCGGGCTTGTCGTAATTGACGGCGGGTTCAATCAGAACCAGAGTAGCTCATTTTGTTACTCAACAATGCTCCCAATTGGGGGGCTACGTAAGAACGGTTACACTCTCCCATCAATCGTAATGGGTTTGAGGAGTAATCATTTTCGTTTATAAAATAATTGGAGCTCTGGTCTCATGCAGAACCAAAGAATCCGTATCCGCCTTAAAGCGTTTGATCATCGTCTGATCGATCAATCAACCGCGGAAATCGTCGAGACTGCTAAGCGCACTGGTGCGCAAGTCCGTGGTCCGATCCCGCTGCCGACCCGCAAAGAGCGCTTCACCGTTCTGATCTCCCCGCACGTCAACAAAGACGCGCGCGATCAGTACGAAATCCGCACTCACAAGCGTCTGGTTGACATCGTTGAGCCAACTGAGAAAACCGTTGATGCTCTGATGCGTCTGGATCTGGCTGCCGGTGTAGACGTGCAGATCAGCCTGGGTTAATCAGGTCATCGAGCGATTGAGAGGTTGAAACAATGATTGGTTTAGTCGGTAAAAAAGTGGGTATGACCCGCATCTTCACTGAAGATGGCGTTTCTATCCCAGTAACCGTAATCGAAGTTGAAGCAAACCGCGTTACTCAGGTTAAAGATCTGGCTAACGATGGCTACCGCGCTATTCAGGTTACCACTGGTGCTAAAAAAGCTAACCGTGTAACCAAACCAGAAGCGGGTCACTTCGCTAAAGCTGGCGTAGAAGCTGGCCGTGGTCTGTGGGAATTCCGTCTTGCTGAAGGCGAAGAGTTCACCGTAGGTCAGGACATTAGCGTTGAGCTGTTTGCTGACGTTAAAAAAGTTGACGTAACCGGTACCTCTAAAGGTAAAGGTTTTGCTGGTACCGTTAAGCGCTGGAACTTCCGTACCCAGGACGCTACTCACGGTAACTCCTTGTCTCACCGCGTTCCGGGTTCTATCGGTCAGAACCAGACTCCGGGCAAAGTGTTCAAAGGCAAGAAAATGGCAGGTCAGCTGGGTAACGAACGTGTAACCGTTCAGAGCCTGGACGTAGTACGTGTTGACGCTGAGCGCAACCTGCTGCTGGTTAAAGGTGCGGTCCCGGGTGCAACCGGTAGCGACCTGATCGTTAAACCAGCTGTGAAGGCGTAAGGGGATAGCAATGGAATTAGTATTGAAAGACGCGCAGAGCGCGCTGACTGTTTCCGAAACTACCTTCGGTCGTGATTTCAACGAAGCGCTGGTTCACCAGGTTGTTGTTGCTTATGCAGCTGGTGCTCGTCAGGGTACTCGTGCTCAGAAGACTCGTGCTGAAGTAACTGGTTCTGGCAAAAAGCCATGGCGCCAGAAAGGTACCGGCCGTGCGCGTTCAGGTTCTATCAAGAGCCCGATCTGGCGTTCAGGTGGCGTGACCTTCGCTGCGCGTCCACAGGACCACAGTCAAAAAGTTAACAAAAAGATGTACCGCGGCGCGCTGAAAAGCATCCTGTCCGAACTGGTACGTCAGGATCGTCTGATCGTTGTCGAGAAGTTCTCTGTTGAAGCGCCTAAAACTAAGCTGCTGGCACAGAAACTGAAAGACATGGCTCTGGAAGATGTGCTGATCATCACCGGTGAGCTGGACGAGAACCTGTTCCTGGCCGCACGTAACCTGCACAAGGTTGACGTACGCGATGCGACAGGTATCGACCCGGTTAGCCTGATCGCCTTCGACAAAGTCGTAATGACTGCTGATGCTGTTAAGCAAGTTGAGGAGATGCTGGCATGATTCGTGAAGAACGTCTGCTGAAGGTGCTTCGCGCACCGCACGTTTCTGAAAAAGCGTCTACTGCGATGGAAAAAACAAACACCATCGTTCTCAAAGTTGCTAAAGACGCGACCAAAGCAGAGATCAAAGCTGCTGTGCAGAAACTGTTTGAAGTCGAAGTCGAAGTCGTTAACACCCTGGTAGTTAAAGGGAAAGTTAAACGTCACGGACAGCGTATCGGTCGTCGTAGCGACTGGAAAAAAGCTTACGTCACCCTGAAAGAAGGCCAGAACCTGGACTTCGTTGGCGGCGCTGAGTAAGTCGGAGGAGTAATACAATGGCAGTTGTTAAATGTAAACCGACATCTCCGGGTCGTCGCCACGTAGTTAAAGTGGTTAACCCTGAGCTGCACAAGGGCAAACCTTTTGCTCCGTTGCTGGAAAAAAACAGCAAATCCGGTGGTCGTAACAACAATGGCCGTATCACCACTCGTCACATCGGTGGTGGCCACAAGCAGGCTTATCGTATTGTTGACTTCAAACGCAACAAAGACGGTATCCCAGCAGTTGTTGAACGTCTTGAGTACGATCCGAACCGTTCCGCGAACATCGCGCTGGTTCTGTACAAAGACGGCGAACGCCGTTACATCCTGGCCCCTAAAGGCCTGAAAGCTGGCGACCAGATTCAGTCTGGTGTTGATGCTGCAATCAAAGCAGGCAACACCCTGCCGATGCGCAATATCCCGGTTGGTTCTACCGTTCATAACGTAGAAATGAAACCAGGTAAAGGCGGTCAGCTGGCACGTTCCGCTGGTACTTACGTTCAGATCGTTGCGCGTGACGGTGCTTATGTCACCCTGCGTCTGCGTTCTGGTGAAATGCGTAAAGTCGAAGCAGACTGCCGCGCTACTCTGGGCGAAGTTGGCAATGCTGAGCATATGCTGCGCGTTCTGGGTAAAGCTGGTGCTGCACGCTGGCGTGGTGTTCGTCCTACCGTTCGCGGTACTGCGATGAACCCAGTCGACCACCCACATGGTGGTGGTGAAGGTCGTAACTTTGGTAAGCACCCGGTAACTCCGTGGGGCGTTCAGACCAAAGGTAAGAAGACCCGCAGCAACAAGCGTACTGATAAATTTATCGTACGTCGCCGTAGCAAATAATTTTAGAGGATAAGCCATGCCACGTTCTCTCAAGAAAGGTCCTTTTATTGACCTGCACTTGCTGAAGAAGGTAGAGAAAGCGGTGGAAAGCGGAGACAAGAAGCCCCTGCGCACTTGGTCCCGTCGTTCAACGATCTTTCCTAACATGATCGGTTTGACCATCGCTGTCCATAATGGTCGTCAGCACGTTCCAGTCTTTGTTACCGACGAAATGGTTGGTCACAAACTGGGTGAATTCGCACCGACTCGTACTTATCGCGGCCACGCTGCTGATAAAAAAGCGAAGAAGAAATAAGGTAGGAGGAAGAGATGGAAACTTTAGCTCAACATCGCCATGCTCGTTCTTCTGCACAGAAGGTTCGCCTTGTTGCTGACCTGATTCGCGGTAAGAAAGTGTCGCAGGCCCTGGACATCCTGACCTATACCAACAAGAAAGCTGCGGTATTGGTCAAGAAAGTACTGGAATCTGCCATTGCTAACGCTGAACACAACGATGGCGCTGACATCGACGATCTGAAAGTCGCGAAAATTTTCGTAGATGAAGGCCCAAGCATGAAGCGCATTATGCCGCGTGCGAAAGGTCGTGCAGATCGCATCCTGAAGCGCACCAGCCACATTACTGTGGTTGTGTCCGATCGCTGAGACTCTGGAGACTAGCAATGGGTCAGAAAGTACATCCTAATGGTATTCGCCTGGGTATTGTAAAACCATGGAACTCTACCTGGTTTGCGAACACCAAAGAATTCGCTGACAACCTGGACAGCGATTTTAAAGTACGTCAGTACCTGACTAAGGAACTGGCTAAAGCGTCTGTATCTCGTATCGTTATCGAGCGTCCAGCGAAGAGCATCCGTGTGACTATTCACACTGCTCGTCCTGGCATCGTTATCGGTAAGAAAGGCGAAGACGTAGAAAAACTGCGCAAGGTCGTAGCGGATATCGCTGGCGTTCCTGCACAGATCAATATCGCTGAAGTTCGTAAGCCTGAACTGGACGCTAAATTGGTTGCTGACAGCATCACTTCTCAGCTGGAACGTCGTGTTATGTTCCGTCGTGCTATGAAGCGTGCTGTACAGAACGCAATGCGTCTGGGCGCTAAAGGTATCAAAGTTGAAGTTAGCGGCCGTCTGGGCGGCGCGGAAATCGCACGTACCGAATGGTACCGTGAAGGTCGCGTACCGCTGCACACTCTGCGTGCTGACATCGACTACAACACCTCTGAAGCGCACACCACTTACGGTGTAATCGGCGTTAAGGTATGGATCTTCAAAGGTGAGATCCTGGGTGGTATGGCTGCTGTTGAACAACCGGAAAAACCGGCTGCTCAACCTAAAAAGCAGCAGCGTAAAGGCCGTAAATAAGGAGCGTCGCTGATGTTACAACCAAAGCGTACAAAATTCCGTAAAGTGCACAAAGGCCGCAACCGTGGTCTGGCGCAGGGTACGGATGTTAGCTTCGGCACTTTCGGTCTGAAAGCTGTTGGCCGTGGTCGTCTGACTGCACGTCAGATCGAAGCAGCACGTCGTGCAATGACCCGTGCAGTTAAGCGTCAAGGTAAGATCTGGATCCGTGTATTCCCGGACAAACCGATCACCGAGAAGCCACTGGAAGTTCGTATGGGTAAAGGTAAAGGTAACGTGGAGTACTGGGTTGCCTTGATCCAACCGGGCAAAGTCCTTTATGAAATGGACGGTGTTCCGGAAGAGCTGGCCCGTGAAGCCTTCGGCCTGGCAGCAGCGAAACTGCCTATCAAAACCACCTTTGTAACTAAGACGGTGATGTAATGAAAGCAAAAGAGCTGCGTGAAAAAAGCGTTGAAGAGCTGAACGCTGAGCTGCTGAACCTGCTGCGTGAGCAGTTCAACCTGCGCATGCAGGCTGCAAGTGGCCAGCTGCAACAGACTCACCTGCTGAAGCAAGTGCGTCGCAATGTTGCACGCGTTAAGACTTTACTGACTCAGAAGGCGGGTGCGTAATGACCGATAAAATCCGTACTCTGCAAGGTCGTGTTGTTAGCGACAAAATGGAGAAATCCATTGTTGTAGCTATCGAACGTATTGTGAAACACCCGATCTACGGTAAATTCATCAAGCGTACGACCAAACTGCACGTACATGACGAGAACAACGAATGTGGTATCGGCGACAAGGTTGAAATCCGTGAATGCCGTCCACTGTCCAAGACTAAGTCCTGGACGCTGGTTCGCGTTGTAGAGAAAGCGGTTCTGTAATACAGTACGCCTTCTCAATACGAATAAACGGCTCAGCGATGAGCCGTTTATTTTTTCTACCCATATTGCAGAAGCGGTGTTATAATGCCGCGCCCTCGATATGGGGCTTTTTAACGGCTCTGATTTTAGAGTCTCAGGTAGTAGTTGACATTAGCGGAGCACTAAAATGATCCAAGAACAGACTATGCTGAACGTCGCCGACAACTCCGGTGCACGTCGCGTAATGTGTATCAAGGTTCTGGGTGGCTCGCACCGTCGCTACGCAGGCGTAGGCGACATCATCAAGATCACCATCAAGGAAGCAATTCCACGTGGTAAGGTCAAAAAAGGTGATGTGCTGAAGGCGGTAGTGGTGCGCACCAAGAAGGGTGTTCGTCGCCCTGACGGTTCTGTCATTCGCTTCGATGGTAATGCATGCGTTATTTTAAACAATAACAGCGAGCAGCCTATCGGCACGCGTATCTTTGGGCCGGTAACTCGTGAACTTCGTACTGAGAAGTTCATGAAAATTATCTCTCTGGCACCAGAAGTACTCTAAGGAGCGAATCATGGCAGCGAAAATCCGTCGTGATGACGAAGTTATCGTGTTAACCGGTAAAGATAAAGGTAAACGCGGTAAAGTAAAAAATGTTCTGTCTTCCGGCAAACTTGTCGTTGAAGGTATCAACCTGGTTAAGAAACATCAGAAGCCGGTTCCGGCCCTGAACCAACCAGGCGGCATCGTTGAAAAAGAAGCTGCTATTCAGGTTTCTAACGTTGCAATCTTCAATGCGGCTACCGGTAAGGCTGACCGTGTAGGCTTTAGATTCGAAGACGGCAAAAAAGTCCGTTTCTTCAAGTCTAACAGCGAAACTATCAAGTAATTTGGAGTAGTACGATGGCGAAACTGCATGATTACTACAAAGACGAAGTAGTTAAGAAACTCATGACCGAGTTTAACTACAATTCTGTCATGCAAGTCCCTCGGGTCGAGAAGATCACCCTGAACATGGGTGTTGGTGAAGCGATCGCTGACAAGAAACTGCTGGATAACGCAGCAGCTGATCTGACAGCAATCTCCGGTCAAAAACCGCTGATCACCAAAGCACGCAAATCTGTTGCAGGCTTCAAAATCCGTCAGGGCTATCCGATCGGCTGTAAAGTAACTCTGCGTGGCGAACGCATGTGGGAGTTCTTTGAGCGCCTGATCACTATTGCTGTTCCACGTATCCGTGACTTCCGTGGCCTGTCCGCGAAGTCTTTCGACGGTCGTGGTAACTACAGCATGGGTGTCCGTGAGCAGATCATCTTCCCAGAAATCGACTACGATAAAGTCGACCGCGTGCGTGGTTTGGATATTACCATTACCACTACTGCGAAATCTGACGAAGAAGGCCGTGCTCTGCTGGCTGCCTTTGACTTCCCGTTCCGCAAGTAAGGTAGGGTTACTGAATGGCTAAGCAATCAATGAAAGCACGCGAAGTAAAGCGCGTAGCTTTAGCTGATAAATTCTTCGCTAAACGCGCTGAACTGAAAGCGATCATTTCTGATGTGAACGCTTCCGACGAAGATCGTTGGAATGCGGTTCTCAAGCTGCAGTCTCTGCCGCGTGATTCCAGCCCGTCTCGTCAGCGTAACCGCTGTCGTCAAACAGGTCGTCCACATGGTTATGTGGGCAAGTTTGGGTTGAGCCGTATCAAACTGCGTGAAGCCGCCATGCGCGGTGAAGTGCCAGGCTTGAAAAAGGCTAGCTGGTAATTACCAATTGAATCACGGGAGTAAAGACAGATGAGCATGCAAGATCCGATCGCGGATATGCTGACCCGTATCCGTAACGGTCAGGCCGCGAACAAAGTTGCGGTCACCATGCCTTCCGCCAAGCTGAAAGTGGCAATTGCCAACGTGCTGAAGGAAGAAGGTTTTATCGAAGATTTTAAAGTTGAAGGCGACACCAAGCCGGAACTGGAACTTACTCTCAAGTATTTCCAGGGTAAAGCTGTTGTAGAAAGCATTCAGCGTGTCAGCCGCCCAGGTCTGCGCATCTATAAGAAAAAAGATGAGCTGCCAAAAGTTATGGCTGGCCTTGGTATCGCAGTTGTTTCTACCTCTAAAGGTGTTATGACTGATCGTGCAGCGCGCCAGGCTGGTCTTGGTGGCGAAATTATCTGCTACGTAGCCTAATCGGAGGAAAGAATGTCTCGTGTTGCTAAAGCACCGGTCGTTATTCCTGCCGGCGTTGATGTAAAAATCGACGGTCAGGTTATTACGATCAAAGGTAAAAACGGCGAGCTGACTCGTACCCTCAACAAAGCTGTTGAAGTTAAACATGCAGATAACGCTCTGACCTTCGGTCCACGTGATGGTTTCGTGGATGGATGGGCTCAGGCTGGTACCGCGCGTGCCCTGCTGAACTCAATGGTTGTTGGTGTTACCGAAGGCTTCACTAAAAAGCTTCAGCTGGTTGGTGTAGGTTATCGTGCAGCTATCAAAGGGAATGCAGTAGGCCTGTCTCTGGGCTTCTCACACCCTGTTGAGCATCCGCTGCCGGCCGGTATCACTGCAGAATGTCCGACTCAAACTGAAATCGTGCTGAAAGGCGCTGATAAACAGCTGATCGGTCAGGTTGCAGCAGATCTGCGCGCCTACCGTCGTCCTGAGCCTTACAAAGGCAAGGGTGTTCGTTACGCCGACGAAGTCGTGCGTACCAAAGAGGCTAAGAAGAAGTAAGGTAACACTATGGATAAGAAATCTGCTCGTATCCGTCGTGCGACCCGCGCACGCCGCAAGCTCAAAGAGCTGGGTGCAACTCGCCTGGTGGTACATCGTACCCCGCGTCATATTTACGCACAGGTAATTGCACCGAACGGTTCTGAAGTTCTGGTAGCTGCTTCTACTGTAGAAAAAGCTATCTCAGAACAATTGAAGTACACCGGTAACAAAGACGCCGCTGCAGCTGTAGGTAAAGCTGTTGCAGAACGCGCTCTGGAAAAAGGCATCAGCAATGTTTCCTTTGACCGTTCCGGGTTCCAATATCATGGTCGTGTCCAGGCACTGGCAGATGCTGCCCGTGAAGCTGGCCTTCAGTTCTAAGGTAGAGGTGTAAGATGGCTCACATCGAAAAACAGGCTGGCGAACTGCAGGAAAAGCTGATCGCGGTAAACCGCGTATCTAAAACCGTTAAAGGTGGTCGTATTTTCTCCTTCACAGCTCTGACTGTAGTAGGCGATGGTAACGGTCGCGTTGGTTTTGGTTACGGTAAAGCGCGTGAAGTTCCAGCAGCGATCCAGAAAGCGATGGAAAAAGCCCGTCGCAATATGATTAACGTCGCGCTGAACAACGGTACCCTGCAGCACCCAGTTAAAGGTGTTCACACGGGTTCTCGTGTATTCATGCAGCCAGCTTCAGAAGGTACCGGTATCATCGCCGGTGGTGCAATGCGCGCCGTTCTGGAAGTTGCTGGGGTTCATAACGTTCTGGCTAAAGCATATGGTTCCACCAACCCGATCAACGTGGTTCGTGCAACTATTGATGGCCTGGAAAATATGAATTCTCCAGAAATGGTCGCTGCCAAGCGTGGTAAATCCGTTGAAGAAATTCTGGGGTAATTGACCATGGCAAAGACTATTAAAATCACTCAAACCCGCAGTGCAATCGGTCGTCTGCCGAAACACAAGGCAACGCTGCTTGGCCTGGGTCTGCGTCGTATTGGTCATACCGTTGAGCGCGAGGATACTCCTGCTGTTCGTGGTATGGTCAACGCGGTTTACTTCATGGTTAAAGTTGAGGAGTAAGAGATGCGTTTAAATACTCTGTCTCCGGCCGAAGGCTCTAAAAAGGCGGGTAAACGCCTGGGTCGTGGTATCGGTTCTGGCCTCGGCAAAACCGGTGGTCGTGGTCACAAAGGTCAGAACTCTCGTTCTGGCGGTGGCGTACGTCGCGGTTTCGAGGGTGGCCAGATGCCACTGTACCGTCGTCTGCCGAAGTTCGGCTTCACCTCTCGCAAAGCAGCGATCACAGCGGAAATCCGTCTGTCTGACCTGGCGAAAGTTGAAGGCGGCGTTGTAGACCTGAACACGCTGAAAGCGGCTAACATTATCGGTATTCAGATTGAGTTCGCGAAAGTGATCCTGTCTGGTGAAGTTTCTACTCCGGTAACTGTTCGTGGCCTGCGTGTTACTAAAGGTGCTCGTGCTGCTATCGAAGCTGCTGGCGGTAAAATTGAGGAATAAGTAGCAGATGGCTAAGCAACCGGGATTAGATTTTCAAAGTGCCAAAGGTGGATTTGGCGAGCTGAAACGCAGACTGCTGTTTGTTATCGGCGCGCTGATTGTGTTCCGTATTGGCTCTTTTATTCCGATCCCTGGTATCGATGCCGCTGTACTTGCCAAACTGCTTGAGCAACAGCGAGGCACCATCATTGAAATGTTCAACATGTTCTCTGGTGGTGCTCTCAGCCGTGCTTCTATCTTTGCTCTGGGTATTATGCCGTACATTTCGGCATCGATTATTATCCAGCTGCTGACGGTCGTTCATCCGGCCCTGGCAGAGCTGAAGAAAGAAGGGGAGTCTGGACGTCGTAAGATTAGTCAGTACACCCGTTACGGTACTCTGGTGCTGGCAATATTCCAGTCGATCGGTATTGCTACCGGTCTGCCGAATATGCCTGGTATGCAGGGCCTGGTATTAAACCCAGGCTTTGCATTCTATTTCACCGCTGTTGTTAGTCTGGTCACAGGGACGATGTTCCTGATGTGGCTCGGCGAACAGATTACTGAGCGTGGTATCGGTAACGGTATCTCAATCATTATCTTCGCCGGTATCGTTGCGGGACTCCCGCCGGCCATCGCCCATACTATCGAGCAAGCGCGTCAAGGCGACCTGCACTTCCTCCTGTTGCTGTTGGTTGCAGTATTAGTATTTGCAGTGACGTTCTTTGTTGTCTTCGTTGAACGTGGTCAACGCCGCATTGTGGTGAACTACGCTAAGCGTCAGCAGGGTCGTCGTGTCTATGCTGCACAGAGCACACATTTACCGCTGAAAGTGAATATGGCGGGGGTTATCCCGGCTATCTTCGCTTCCAGTATTATTCTGTTCCCGGCAACCATCGCGTCATGGTTCGGGGGCGGTACTGGTTGGAACTGGCTGACAACAATTTCGCTGTATTTGCAGCCTGGGCAACCACTTTATGTGTTACTCTATGCGTCTGCGATCATCTTCTTCTGTTTCTTCTACACGGCGTTGGTCTTCAACCCGCGTGAAACAGCAGATAACCTGAAGAAGTCCGGTGCATTTGTACCAGGAATTCGTCCGGGAGAGCAAACGGCGAAGTATATCGATAAAGTAATGACCCGCCTGACTTTGGTTGGTGCGCTTTATATTACTTTTATCTGCCTGATCCCGGAGTTCATGCGTGATGCAATGAAAGTACCGTTCTACTTCGGTGGGACCTCACTGCTTATCGTTGTTGTCGTGATTATGGACTTTATGGCTCAAGTGCAAACTCTGATGATGTCCAGTCAGTATGAGTCTGCATTGAAGAAGGCGAACCTGAAAGGCTACGGCCGCTAATTGGTCGCCTGAGAAGTTACGGAGAGTAAAAATGAAAGTTCGTGCTTCCGTCAAGAAATTATGCCGTAACTGCAAAATCGTTAAGCGTGATGGTGTCATCCGTGTGATTTGCAGTGCCGAGCCGAAGCATAAACAGCGCCAAGGCTGATTATTTCGCATATTTTTCTTGCAAAGTTGGGTTGAGCTGGCTAGATTAGCCAGCCAATCTTTTGTATGTCTGTACGTTTCCATTTGAGTATCCTGAAAACGGGCTTTTCAGCATGGTGCGTACATATTAAATAGTAGGAGTGCATAGTGGCCCGTATAGCAGGCATTAACATTCCTGATCAGAAACATGCTGTGATCGCATTAACTTCGATCTACGGCATCGGCAAGACCCGTTCTAAAGCCATCCTGGCTGCAGCGGGTATCGCTGAAGATGTTAAGATCAGTGAGCTGTCTGAAGGACAAATCGACACGCTGCGTGACGAAGTTGCCAAATTTGTCGTTGAAGGTGATCTGCGCCGTGAAATCAGCATGAGCATCAAGCGCCTGATGGATCTTGGTTGCTATCGCGGTTTGCGTCATCGTCGTGGTCTGCCAGTGCGCGGTCAGCGTACTAAGACCAACGCACGTACCCGTAAGGGTCCGCGCAAACCGATCAAGAAATAATCGGGGTGATTGAATAATGGCAAAGGCACCAGTTCGTGCACGTAAACGTGTAAGAAAACAAGTCTCTGACGGCGTGGCTCATATCCATGCTTCTTTCAACAACACCATCGTTACTATTACTGATCGTCAGGGTAACGCATTGGGTTGGGCAACAGCCGGTGGTTCCGGTTTCCGTGGTTCTCGCAAATCCACTCCGTTCGCAGCTCAGGTTGCAGCAGAGCGTTGCGCTGAAGCCGTAAAAGAATACGGCATCAAGAATCTGGAAGTTATGGTTAAAGGTCCGGGTCCGGGTCGTGAATCTACTGTTCGCGCTCTGAACGCCGCTGGTTTCCGCATCACGAATATTACTGATGTGACTCCGATCCCTCATAACGGTTGTCGTCCGCCGAAAAAACGTCGCGTATAACGCTCGTTTTTTAGGTTAGTTGGAGATAGAAAATGGCAAGATATTTGGGTCCTAAGCTCAAGCTGAGCCGTCGTGAGGGCACCGACTTATTCCTTAAGTCTGGCGTTCGCGCGATCGATACCAAGTGTAAAATTGAACAAGCTCCTGGCCAGCACGGTGCGCGTAAACCGCGTCTGTCTGACTATGGTGTGCAGTTGCGTGAAAAGCAAAAAGTTCGCCGTATGTACGGTGTGCTGGAGCGTCAGTTCCGTAACTACTATAAAGAAGCAGCACGTCTGAAAGGCAACACAGGTGAAAACCTGCTGGCTCTGCTGGAAGGTCGTCTGGACAACGTTGTATACCGTATGGGCTTCGGCGCTACTCGTGCTGAATCACGTCAGCTGGTTAGCCACAAAGCAATCATGGTAAACGGTCGTGTTGTTAACATCGCTTCTTATCAGGTTAAAGCGAATGACGTTGTTAGCATTCGTGAGAAAGCGAAAAAGCAATCTCGCGTGAAGGCCGCTCTGGAGCTGGCTGAGCAGCGTGAAAAGCCAACCTGGCTGGAAGTTGATGCTGGCAAGATGGAAGGTACGTTCAAGCGTCAGCCTGAGCGTTCTGATCTGTCTGCGGACATTAACGAACACCTGATCGTCGAGCTTTACTCCAAGTAAAGCTTAGTACCAAAGAGAGGACACAATGCAGGGTTCTGTGACAGAGTTTCTAAAACCGCGCCTGGTAGATATCGAGCAAGTGAGTTCGACGCACGCCAAGGTGACCCTTGAGCCTTTAGAGCGTGGCTTTGGCCATACTCTGGGTAACGCACTGCGCCGTATTCTGCTCTCATCGATGCCGGGTTGCGCGGTGACCGAGGTTGAGATTGATGGTGTACTTCATGAGTACAGCACCAAAGAAGGCGTTCAGGAAGATATCCTTGAAATCCTGCTCAACCTGAAAGGGCTGGCGGTGAGAGTTCAGGGTAAAGATGAAGTTATTCTTACTCTGAATAAATCTGGCATTGGCCCTGTGACTGCAGCCGACATCACCCACGACGGTGATGTTGAAATCGTCAAGCCGCAGCACGTGATCTGCCACCTGACCGATGAGAACGCAGCTATTAGCATGCGTATCAAAGTTCAGCGCGGTCGTGGTTATGTGCCGGCTTCTGCCCGAATTCATTCGGAAGAAGATGAGCGCCCAATCGGCCGTCTGCTGGTCGACGCATGCTACAGCCCTGTAGAGCGTATTGCCTACAATGTTGAAGCAGCGCGTGTAGAACAGCGTACCGACCTGGACAAGCTGGTCATCGAAATGGAAACCAACGGCACAATCGATCCTGAAGAGGCGATTCGTCGTGCGGCAACCATCCTGGCAGAACAACTGGAAGCTTTCGTTGACTTACGTGATGTACGTCAGCCAGAAGTGAAAGAAGAGAAACCAGAATTCGATCCGATCCTGCTGCGCCCTGTTGACGATCTCGAATTGACTGTCCGCTCTGCTAACTGCCTCAAGGCAGAAGCTATCCACTATATCGGTGATCTGGTACAGCGTACCGAGGTTGAGTTGCTGAAAACGCCGAACCTGGGTAAAAAATCTCTTACCGAGATTAAAGACGTGCTGGCTTCACGTGGTCTGTCTCTGGGCATGCGCCTGGAAAACTGGCCACCGGCAAGCATTGCTGACGAGTAACCGGATCACAGGTTAAGGTTTTACTGAGAAGGATAAGGTCATGCGCCATCGTAAGAGTGGTCGTCAACTGAACCGCAACAGCAGCCATCGCCAGGCTATGTTCCGCAACATGGCAGGTTCACTGGTTCGTCATGAAATCATCAAGACGACCCTGCCTAAAGCGAAAGAGCTGCGTCGCGTAGTTGAGCCGCTGATTACTCTTGCCAAGACTGACAGCGTTGCTAATCGTCGTCTGGCATTCGCCCGTACTCGTGATAACGAGATCGTGGCAAAACTGTTTAACGAACTGGGCCCGCGTTTCGCGAGCCGTGCCGGTGGTTACACTCGCATTCTGAAGTGTGGTTTCCGTGCAGGCGACAACGCGCCGATGGCTTACATCGAGCTGGTTGATCGTTCAGAGAAAGCAGAAGCTGCTGCAGAGTAATCTGCAGTAACGTAAAAAAACCCGCCTCGGCGGGTTTTTTTATATCCGCATTATCCCCACTTCTCTACAATACCTGTATCAATTTTGTTCATCCCCTGGAGCTGATGATGTGGTTGCTTGATCAGTGGGCAGAACGCCATATTCGCGATGCCCAAAATAAAGGCGATTTCGACAATCTTCCCGGGAGCGGCGAACCTCTTGAACTGGAAGATGATTCGCATATTGCGCCTGAACTCCGGGCTGGATACCGTTTGCTAAAAAATGCTGGCTGCCTCCCGCCCGAGCTTGAGCAGCGCAGAGAGGCTGTTGAACTTGTCGATCTGCTAAAAGGGATCCGTCAGGACGATCCTCGACATAAAGAACTTAGCCGCAGGCTTGCCCTGATCGAGCTCAAGCTGCGCCAGGCAGGAATGAGCACGGAATTCCTGCATGGGGAATACGGTGAAATATTGATGAAGAAGATAAACGAGGAGTAGCGATGTACCGTATCGGTGAACTTGCAAAGCTCGCGAACGTAACGCCGGACACTATCCGATATTACGAAAAGCAGCAGATGATCGATCATGAGGTACGCACGGAAGGCGGCTTTCGGCTTTATACCGATAACGATCTGCAACGTCTAAGATTCATACGCTACGCCCGACAGCTTGGCTTCACGCTTGATTCGATCCGCGAGTTATTATCGATCCGCATCGATCCTGAGCATCACACTTGTCAGGAATCCAAAAGCATCGTACAAGCCCGGCTTGATGAAGTTGAAGCCCGTATTCTGGAACTGCAAACCATGCAGCGCTCTTTGCAAAGGTTGAATGATGCCTGCTGCGGAACGGCTCATAGCAGTATTTATTGTTCAATTCTGGAAGCCCTTGAACAGGGAGCCAGTGGAGAAACTCGGGGATGTTGATTTTTAATCTACTCGGGTCTAGACTTCCGTCGTCATAAACCATGCTCAGGAGAAATTATGAGCCGCTATCAGCACACGAAGGGACAAATTAAAGATAATGCCATCGAGGCTTTACTTCACGACCCGCTTTTTCGACAGCGCGTTGAAAAGAATAAAAAAGGGAAGGGGAGTTATCTGCGTAAAGACAAACATGCAAAACGGGGTAACTGGGAGGCCAGTGGCAAGCAAGCCAATCGCTTATTTACCACTGGCCTTCCTGTTTTTAACTGCTGATTAAACGCGGTTATTTTGCTCTTTTAACAGATCGCGAATTTCACTCAGTAACACTTCTTCTTTCGTTGGTGCAGGCGCTGCTGCTGGCTCTTCTTTTTTACGGTTGAGCCGGTTAATCAGCTTGATAGCCATAAAGATAGCAAACGCCACAATCACGAAATCAAATACGTTCTGGATAAACACGCCGTAGTGCATTACAACTGCCGGGATATCACCCTGGGCTTCACGCAGCGTGAACGCGAACTGTTTGAAATCAATGCCCCCGATTAGCAGCCCTAAAGGTGGCATGATGATGTCCGCTACTAATGATGAAACAATCTTGCCGAATGCCGCACCAATAATGACACCCACTGCCAAATCAACCACGTTCCCGCGCATCGCAAATTCGCGAAATTCTTTAATAAAACTCATTATGTTCTCCTTGTGCCAGCTGACGACTATAAGTTTAACAAATGATTAGCCAATTGCCATGCGGGATAATTAAACGTTATGAAAATAAAAGGCACAGAAATAAAGAGGGTAAAGTGCGGGGCTCTATTGAGAGCCCCGACGTATTAAAGGAAGAATGGACTAGGCTGGAATAAACGTTCGACGTCGGTAATAAATTTTTTATCGGTAAGGAACATAATTACGTGGTCGCCTTGCTCAATACGCAAATTATCATTGGCGATCATAACGTCATTCCCGCGCACTACGGCGCCGATAATAGTGCCCGGCGGCAGCTTAATTTCGTCGATGGCGCGGCCCACAACGCGAGAGGTGGTTTCATCTCCATGGGCCACCGCTTCAATGGCTTCTGCCACCCCGCGACGCAGAGATGAAACGCCGACAATGTCCGCTTTACGTACATGGCTCAGCAGAGCGGAAATGGTCGCCTGCTGCGGTGAAATGGCAATATCAATAACGCTGCCCTGAACCAGGTCGACATACGCCTTGCGCTGGATAAGCACCATGACCTTCTTTGCTCCCATACGTTTGGCGAGCATGGCGGACATAATATTCGCTTCGTCATCGTTGGTGACGGCAATAAAGAGATCAACTTGATCAATATGCTCTTCAGCCAATAATTCCTGATCCGACGCGTCGCCATAAAATACGATCGTATTTTGCAGTTTTTCCGCCAGCTCAGAAGCACGCTGTTGATCGCGCTCGATCAATTTCACGCTGTAGTCTTTTTCCAGCCTTCGCGCCAGGCCCGCGCCGATATTGCCACCGCCGACCAGCATAATGCGTTTATAAGGCTTTTCGAGACGCTGCAACTCACTCATCACCGCACGAATATGCTGAGAGGCCGCAATGAAGAAGACCTCATCCCCCGCTTCGACAATCGTGGAGCCTTGAGGGCGAATAGGTCTGTCGTGGCGGAAAATGGCGGCGACGCGCGTATCGATATGCGGCATGTGCTCACGCATTGTTGAAAGCGCATTGCCGATCAACGGGCCGCCGTAATAGGCCTTAACGACGGCAAGACTGACCTTACCTTCGGCAAAGTTCACCACCTGCAGTGCGCCTGGATATTCGATCAGACGATAGATATTGTCGATAACCAGCTGTTCTGGCGCGATGAGATGGTCAATAGGAACCGCTTCTGAATTAAAGAGCTTCTCAGCATCGCGGACATAGTCCGGAGAACGGATGCGCGCGATTCGGTTAGGGGTGTTGAAAAGCGAGTAGGCTACCTGACAGGCCACCATATTGGTTTCGTCAGAACTGGTCACCGCAACGAGCATGTCTGCATCGTCGGCACCTGCCTCGCGTAGCACGCGCGGGTGTGAGCCATGGCCCTGCACAACGCGAAGGTCAAATTTGTCCTGTAAAACGCGCAGACGATCCCCGTTGGTATCAACGATTGTGATGTCGTTGTTTTCGCCAACCAGGTTTTCCGCCAGCGTTCCGCCCACTTGTCCTGCGCCCAGAATGATAATTTTCATATCTCGTGACCTGTTCTCAACATCACTCTTTGATTAGCTTAGCGTAAAAGAAGCCATCGCCTTCTTCCGCGCCCGGCAGGTTTTGCTGACCCGGGCATTCAGGCGTTCCCGTATCGCGCAGCGTTGCATCCGGGGTACGTTTCAGGAAGGCCGCGATTTGCTGGCTGTTTTCTTCCGGCAGTACGGAGCAGGTTGCATAAACCAGCGTGCCGCCGGGTTTAAGATGTGGCCAGATTGCATCAAGTATGTCCGATTGCAGTTGGGCAAGTTCCTTGATATCGCGATCGCGGCGCAGCCACTTGATATCCGGATGGCGACGAATCACGCCTGTTGCAGAGCAGGGCGCATCCAGCAAAATGCGGTCAAACTGGGTTTCACCACACCATTCTGCGGGCTTGCGTCCGTCGCCCTGCTTAACCTGAGCCTTCATGCCCAGACGCTTGAGGTTGTCGTAGACGCGTGACAGGCGCTGCTCATCGACATCCACGGCCATTACGCTGGCCTGCGGAGCCACTTCAAGAATGTGCGTTGTTTTTCCGCCAGGCGCGGCGCAAAGATCGAGGATCTGTTCCCCGTTTGCTGGTTCAAGCCAGGTCATGCAACCCTGAGCCGAGGCATCCTGTACGGTCACCCAGCCTTCATCAAAACCAGGTAAAGCATGTACCGGTGCAGGGGAGGCTAAACGCACGGCATCCGGATAGGCTGCATGTGTGAATCCACTCATTCCGGTTTCTTCCAGTAATGCCAGCCATGCGTCACGGGTGTGGTGATTACGGTTGACGCGTAACCACATCGGTGGGCGTTGATTATTCGCTTCGGCAATGTTTTGCCATTGCTGCGGATACGCTTTTTTAAGGCGATTCAGCAGCCAGTCCGGGTGCAGAAAACGTGTTTCACTTTCTGCAAATTCAGCCAGTAGCTCATCCTGCTGACGCTGGAACTGACGCAGTACGCCGTTGATCAGCCCTTTCAACTGAGGGCGTTTAATCGCAACGGCACCTTCCACCGTTTCAGCCAGCGCGGCGTGAGGTGGAATGCGGGTATGAAGAAGCTGATAAAACCCCACCATAATCAAATAATGTACGGTGCGCTGTTTGCCTGTCATTGGGCGCGACATCAGCTTATTAATGAGCCACTCAAGCTGAGAAAGGGTGCGCAGGACACCAAAGCAGAGTTCCTGGAGCAGAGCTTTGTCTTTATCAGATACCTTTTGTTGCAGGGGAGGCAGGATGTTACTCAATGACTGGCCCTGCTCGATAACCTGCTCAACGGCTTTGGCCGCCATACTGCGTAGATTTTGTTTTTTCATAACTATAAAAATAAAAATGCCCGGAAACACCGGGCTTTAAGCATATATTGGATTAGGCAAGACGATTACCCGGTATAAACCATTCACGACGGGAATTTAATAGATCCTGAGCGCTCATGGCTTTCTTACCGGCCGGTTGCAGCGATTCAAGATTCAGGATCCCTTCTGCTGTCGCAACCTGGATACCGTTCTTGCTGGCGTCGATAATCGTGCCGGGTTCAGCAGCCGTATTGCCATTAATGACTGACGCTTTCCAGACTTTCACTGGCTGCTCATCAATCTCCATCCAGCTCATCGGCCACGGATTAAAAGCGCGGATGCAGCGTTCAAGTTGAGCGGCAGACAAGGACCAGTCGAGCCGGGCTTCTTCTTTACTCAGTTTTTCAGCATACGTCACCAGCGCCTCATCCTGAACTTCCGGCTTCGCCGTATTATCAGCAAGCTGCTGCAGCGTCTCGATAAGCCCTTGCGGACCGAGGCCTGCCAGTTTGTCATACAGCGTAGCGCTGGTATCGTCTGCAGTAATAGGGCACGCCAGTTTATGCAGCATGTCGCCAGTGTCTAAACCTACGTCCATCTTCATGATTGTGACGCCAGTTTCAGCATCCCCCGCCCACAGGGAGCGCTGGATAGGTGCCGCACCACGCCAGCGCGGGAGCAAGGAGCCATGCACGTTGATACAACCCAGACGAGGCATATCAAGCACCGCTTTTGGCAGAATTAAACCGTAAGCCACCACGACCATTACGTCGGCGTTCAGGTCAGCAACCAGCTGCTGATTTTCCTGAGGGCGTAAGGATGCGGGCTGGAAAACAGGAAGCCCATGCTCTTCTGCCAGCACCTTTACCGGGCTCGGCATCAGTTTTTTACCGCGACCAGCCGGACGGTCCGGCTGGGTAAAGACGCCGACAACCTGGTGACCAGAAGATAACAGCGCGTCAAGATGACGCGCTGCAAAATCAGGGGTTCCCGCGAAGATAATACGTAGTGTTTTAGACACGATGATCCTTGTATCCGGGGGGACGTTATGCGCGAGAGCGCAAACGATCCAGTTTCTCTACTTTTTGACGAATACGCTGCTGTTTCAACGGCGAGAGGTAATCGATAAACAGCTTACCGACCAGGTGATCCATCTCATGCTGAATGCAAATTGCCAGCAGGTCATCTGCTTCCAGTTCGAACGGATTACCGTCACGATCCAAAGCGCGAATTTTCACTTTTTCGGCACGTGGCACCAAAGCGCGCTGTTCCGGAATAGAAAGACAACCTTCCTCAATGCCTGTTTCACCGCTCTTCTCAAGCAATTCAGGGTTGATCAGCACCAGACGCTCATCGCGATTTTCAGAAACGTCGATCACGATAATACGCTTGTGAATGTCTACCTGCGTCGCCGCCAGGCCAATGCCTTCTTCGGCGTACATGGTATCGAACATATCATCAACGATACGCTGGATTTCTGCATTCACTTCTTTAACCGGTTCAGCGACGATGCGAAGGCGCTCGTCCGGAATATGTAACACTTGCAAAACTGCCATAAATTTCCAGAGTCGTGTTCAGGAGTTGATAAGAATATTACTTCTATTCTAGACAAATCCCGGGTCGATTGACAGCATCAGTGACCAATCGCAATGATTGCGCAGGCCGCTTATGGCAGGGGGAAAGGATGACGTCTATCGAGATATGGCTACGGCTAATACACACAGGTTCATTATGTGGCGATGGAATGCTGGAAGCGGCTGCACGGCTGCACAAGCAAAAAAATATCGATGCTTCCGCTGTCAGAGACGCCGGGCTGTCAGCAAAACAGGCTGAACGGTTCTTTGCTCCAGATGAGGGTGAGCTGGAGCGAAGTCTGGTGTGGCTTGAGCAGCCGGGAAATCATTTATTGACGGCAACCCATCCGCTTTATCCTCCTTTACTTCGCGCAATTCCTGATTATCCCGGTGCATTATTCGTAAAAGGTAACCCTGAAACGCTTAATGCTGCCCAGCTGGCGGTCGTGGGTAGCCGTGCGCCGTCATGGTATGGAGAACGATGGGGGAAAATTCTGTGCGAACAACTTTCGCAAAGTGGTATCACAATCACCAGCGGACTGGCCTGCGGTATAGACGGTGTTGCTCACAACGCCGCGCTGTCTGTAAACGGGCGTAGCGTGGCCGTACTGGGGAACGGCCTGTTTAGCATTTATCCCCGTCGGCATCAGGCGCTGGCTATGCGGCTTATCGAAGCTGACGGGGCGATAGTGTCTGAGTTCCCTCTTTCGGCTCAGCCCCGGCCGGCAAACTTTCCGCGTCGTAATCGAATCATCAGCGGGCTTAGCCAGGGTGTATTGGTCGTTGAAGCTGCAGTGCGAAGCGGCTCGCTGGTCACTGCACGATGCGCGCTCGATCAGGGGAGGGAGGTTTTCGCCTTACCCGGCCCGATTGGTAACCCGGGGTGTGAAGGACCACACTGGCTGATAAAGCAGGGTGCGACGCCGGTAACAGAAGCGCGGGACATTCTTGAAAATTTGCAATATGGCTTGCAATGTCTGCAGGAAGATCCCGAAAAGCGACATTATTCATCAGATCAGGGAAAGGTGGCATTGCCATTTCCCAAGCTCCTGGCTAACGTAGGAGATGAGGTAACACCTGTTGACGTTGTCGCTGAACGTGCCGGCCAACCTGTGCCAGTAACGGTAGCACAGCTACTCGAACTGGAGTTAGCAGGGTGGATCGCAGCTGTACCCGGCGGCTATGTCCGATTAAGGAGGGCATGCCATGTTCGACGTACTGATGTATTTGTTTGAGACTTACATCCATAACGAAGCAGAAATGCGAGTGGATCAGGACAAATTGACACAGGATCTTACCGATGCGGGGTTTGAGCGGGAAGATATCTATAATGCGTTGATGTGGCTGGAAAAACTGGCTGATTATCAGGAAGGCCTCGCCGAACCGATGCAGCTTGCTTCTGACCCGTTGTCAGTACGCATTTATACCGCAGAAGAGTGTGAAAGGCTGGACGCCAGCTGCCGGGGATTCATCTTATTCCTTGAGCAGATTCAGGTGCTGAACCTCGAAACGAGAGAAATGGTGATAGAGCGTGTCATGGCGCTGGATACGGCAGAATTTGAACTGGAAGATCTGAAATGGGTGATTCTGATGGTTCTGTTTAATATCCCGGGCTGTGAAAATGCCTATCAGCAAATGGAAGAATTACTCTTTGAAGTGAATGAAGGTATGCTGCATTAATTCTATGTGTAGCACCAAGAGTTGTTATGGCCAAATCAGCACTATTCACGGTGCATAAAAACGAGCCCTGCCCGCAGTGCGGGGCTGAACTTGTTATTCGGTCCGGGAAACACGGCCCGTTTCTCGGTTGTTCACACTATCCGGAATGTGATTATGTCCGTCCTCTGAAAAGCCAGGCGGATGGACATATCGTCAAAATTCTGGAAGGACAGCTATGTCCTCTTTGTGGTGGTGAACTAGCGCTACGTCAGGGCCGTTTCGGTATGTTTATTGGCTGTAGCCGTTATCCGGAATGTGAGCATACGGAACAAATTGATAAGCCTGATGAAACGGCTATTGCGTGTCCTCAGTGTCAGCGCGGTCAGTTGGTACACCGCCGTTCCCGCTATGGTAAGACCTTCCATTCCTGCGATCGCTACCCTGAATGCCAGTTCGTTATCAATTTCAAACCGGTAGCGGGCGTCTGCACTCATTGCAACTATCCGCTACTTATCGAGAAGAAAACGGCGCAAGGTGTGAAACGCTTCTGCGCCAGCAAACAATGTGGAAAGCCGGTAACGGCGGATCAAAATAGTGAATAATAACCTGCCATCAGGCTCCATTGCGCATGCTGTGGACGTGCTGAAAAATGAAAAAGTCATCGCCTATCCAACTGAAGCTGTTTTTGGGGTCGGTTGCGATCCTGACAGCGAGACGGCTGTGAGCCGCCTGCTTGCCTTAAAACAAAGACCCGTAGAGAAAGGGTTGATTTTGATAGCTGCGAATTACGAGCAGCTTAAGCCCTACATTGATGACTCTATGCTGACACCGGCGCAGCGCGAGACTATTTTCTCCGCATGGCCAGGACCGGTGACCTTTGTTTTCCCGGCGCAGCCGACAACACCGCGCTGGCTGACCGGACGCTTTGATTCCCTCGCCGTTCGCGTCACCGATCATCCTCTGGTGGTTGAGCTTTGCCTGGCATTTGGTAAACCGCTGGTCTCAACCAGCGCCAACCTGACCGGATTGCCACCTTGTCGTACAACCGAAGAAGTGCTGGCACAGTTCGGAAATGACTTCCCGGTTGCTGTTGGAGAGACGGGAGGGCGCCTGAATCCGTCTGAAATTCGCGACGCTTTGACCGGCGAACGTTTTCGCCAGGGGTAATCTCATGGAAACCTATGCTGTTTTTGGTAATCCGATTGCACACAGCAAGTCACCGCTGATCCATCAGCAATTTGCGGAGCAGCTGCAGATAAATCATCCCTATGGCCGCGTACTGGCACCGGTAGATGCATTTATTCCAACGCTCGAGGCTTTTTTCGCCGCAGGTGGCAAAGGTGCGAATGTGACGGTTCCTTTTAAAGAGGTAGCTTTCGAACGTGCTGATGAACTTACCGAGCGCGCTTCTCTTGCTGGTGCAGTAAATACCCTAAAACAGCTTGAGGACGGACGTCTTCTGGGCGACAACACCGACGGAATAGGTTTGCTGAGCGATCTGGAACGACTGTCGTTTATTAAACCTGGGTTCCGGGTCCTGCTGATTGGTGCGGGTGGCGCATCGCGGGGAGTACTGTTACCTCTGCTTTCTCTGGACTGTGCGGTGACCATTACCAACCGAACTTTTTCCCGGGCAGAAGCGCTGGCGGCGTTGTTTGCGCATACCGGCAGCGTAAGTGCGGTAGCGCTTGACGATCTTGCCGAACGTGAGTTCGATCTTGTCATTAATGCCACATCCAGCGGCATCAGTGGCGAAATCCCGGCGATCCCCGCTTCGCTGGTCAGCGCGCACATGTACTTCTATGACATGTTCTATCAGAAAGGGAATACGCCCTTCCTGAACTGGTGCGAACAACACGGTGCGAAACAGTTAGCCGATGGGCTGGGAATGCTGGTGGGGCAGGCTGCGCATGCGGTACTGCTCTGGCACGGGGTGTTGCCTGCAGTCGAGCCGGTCATTGAAAAGCTAAAGCAGGAGCTTTCGGCGTGAATCAGGCTATTCATTTCCCGGACAGAGAGAGCTGGGATGAGCATAAGCAGGCGGTCTGTTTTCCGGTGCTGGTGCAGGGGATGCAGCTTACCTGTGCCATCCATGGAGAAGCGCTGTTACATCGTTTTGGCGGCACAGACCCGATAGCCGTTTTTTGCGAAAATCGCTGGGATCTGGAAGAGGAAGCCAGCGATTTAATCCGCGAGCAGCAGGAAGACGATCAGGGGTGGGTTTGGTTATCCTGATCCAAATAGTCATTCTTCCATTTTACGTAGTTGTTCGCCGAGTATTTTAATCCTTCGATCTCTGCCTCCTTCAGGGGGCGGATCTGTTTTACCGGGCTTCCCAGATAGAGATAACCACTTTCCAGACGTTTGTTCTGCGGAACCAGGCTACCGGCCCCAATCATTACGTCTTCTTCTACTATCACGCCATCCAGCAAAATCGATCCCATGCCAACAAGCACCCGATTACCGATAGTGCAGCCGTGAAGCATCACTTTATGTCCGACGGTAACATCTTCTCCAATGATGAGGGGATTGCCCTCCGGGTTATAAGAGGATTTGTGCGTAACATGCAGAACGCTACCGTCCTGAATATTGGTACGGGCACCGATCGACACATAATTTACATCTCCCCTGATGGCGACGAGCGGCCAGATACTGACGTCATCGGCCATTCGGACATCACCAATGACCACGCTGGTGGCATCGATCATCACGCGATCGCCTTTTTGGGGGAACAGATCTTTATAAGGGCGTAACACTGCAGACATAACTACCTCTAAGGATGAGCGCTATACGGAAGACTTGATCATATTATTGGATCGAGGCAAGGCAAAATGCGTCAATATTTAAGCAGATCGGGCGGGATTTCAGCGAAAAGCGCGGAAAATCAGCAGTCGAAAAAAAAGATCTAAAAAACACTTGTGCTAAAAATTGGGATCCCTATAATGCGCCTCCATCGACACGGCGGATGTGAATCACTTCACAGTTAACCCGGTCGGTTGAAGAGAAAAAATCCTGAAATAACGGGTTGACTCTGAAAGAGGAAAGCGTAATATACGCCACCTCGCAACGGTGAGCGAAAGCCGCGTTGCACTGCTCTTTAACAATTTATCAGACAATCTGTGTGGGCACTCAAAGTGACATGGATTCTTAACGTCGCAAGACGAAAAATGAATACCAAGTCTCTGAGTGAACATACGTAATTCAT
>NZ_JBQENR010000015.1:0-7440 GCF_052044815.1 Enterobacter sp. 22499
TAGTACGCAAGCGTTATTCCGTTAAAGATGATGGCCTCAAGGCCATCATCTTGTTCTTCCAGCATGATGTACTCATCAGTCAGCGCTTCACTCAGGAACACCGTCCCCTTTTTCCCCATATAGAGTGTCCCCCTCGATTTCACTCTGTAGACCGTTCCTCCTGACGGATAGGCATAGTCAGGAACACGGCCATCCCACTGTCGCTTCGAGGGTTGCCACACCGTTCCGGGCGTTGCACCCGCCAGGGCTTCATGCGGTCTTTCATAGTTAAATTCTTTCCGGTAGTCACTGAACCACCGCTGTTGTTCTTCCATCGTCATGAAGGTGTTCCCCTGCGCCAGCGCACTTTTCAGGGAACGGTGCATGCGTTCGTGCCGCCCGTTCTCTTCGGGATGGCCCCGGCGGATTCGTTCCGGTCTGACGCCCAGCTTTATCAGCCAGACTGCAAGACGACTTAACCCGGCGATACCCGTCCCTGCGAAGGGCTGACCATTATCGGTTCTCAGAACGTCCGGCAGACCGTACTCCAGGAACGCCTCCGTCAGACAGTGCCTGACGAAGGGCTCGCTCTCACGGTCCGTTCCACGGCAGCTCAGCAGATACCGGCTGTGGTTGTCGGTCAGGGTGAAGGGATGACAGTACTCTCTGCTCAGCAGCCTGAACTTGCCTTTAAAATCAGCGCTGCAGACCTGATTGTTCTCACTGATGCTGGTCAGGGGCCGGCGATTCCCCGGCGTTCTGCGCTTTCTCTTTCTGTCTGGTACCAGGCCTTCACGCTTGAGGATATCGCCGACAGTGCTGGCAGCAGGAACGGTAAAATCGACGTGATGATTGAGGAGCCACATCCGCAGTTTTTTCGGGCCCCAGTCAGGGTGTTTCTGACGCAGGGCAGTCAGGTGTCCGACGACCTCATCAGGAACCGTCCGGGAGTGGGAGCGTGGTGCGCGCGACCGGTCAGAGAGAGAGGACAGGTCAGAAGGGTCAAAACGCTGAAGCCATTTGTAGCCGGTTTTGCGGCTGATGCCAAAAAGACGGCAAAGAGCGGAGAAGGAGTCCGTACCTGCATGGCAGGCACGGATAAAATCAAGGCGTTGCATAGGTCGGGTCTCAGTCCAGGGCATAGCGAGTCTCCTCTTCTATGCCAGTTATAACTGTTACCCATGTATCCGGTCTAAAGTGTTACCCATGTTTCCGGTTCATACCGAAGCGCCACCGGGGACATGCTCACTACTGCGCGGTCTTTTTCATCATACTGAAAACAAACAACACCGCCGCACTCAAGACCACCGACGGTCCGGCCGGCGTGTCATAAAACGCCGAAAAGGTTAACCCGCCCGTGACGGCGATCATCCCGATAACCACCGCGATACCGGCCATCTGCTCTGGCGTACGTGCAAACCGACGCGCCGTGGCGGCAGGGATGATCAGCAGCGATGTAATAATCAGCGCGCCGACAAACTTCATCGCCACGCCAATCGTTAACGCCGTCACCAGCATCAGCAGCAGCTTCACGCGCTGCAGCTTCACGCCGTCGACAAACGCCAGATCCGGGCTGACGGTCATTGCCAGTAAATTCCGCCACTGCCACAGCAGAATGCCCAGCACCACGACCACGCCGATCGCGATAGCAATGAGATCTTCGGGCGTTACGGCCAGCAGATCGCCGAACAGGTAGGCCATCAGGTCAACGCGGATATTTGACATCAGGCTAACAACGACCAGACCCAGCGACAGCGCGCTGTGCGCCATGATGCCAAGCAGCGTATCAATCGCGAGGTGAGGGCGCTTCTCCAGCCAGACCAGACCGGCTGCCAGCAGCAGCGTGACCACAATCACCGCGTAAAAGGGATTCACATCCAGCAGCAAACCAAAGGCAACGCCCAGCAGCGACGCATGCGCCAGGGTATCACCGAAGTAAGACATTCTGCGCCACACCACAAACGAGCCGAGTGGGCCTGCGGCGCAGGCAAGCATAACCCCGGCCAGCCAGCCGGGCAGTAACAGTTCAATCATGAGTGTCCATTTCCCCGACGCAGAACGATTCGTCCCTGCAAATCATGGCGGTGATTATGATGATGGCGATAAATGCCAAGCTGTTCAGCGCCGCGAGGGCCGAACATGGAGATAAATTCCGGGTGCATTGAGACCACTTCAGGCGTGCCGGAACAGCAAATGTGATGGTTGAGACACAGCACTTCGTCGGTTTTCGCCATCACCAGATGCAGGTCATGGGAGACCATCAGCACGGCGCAGTTCAGTTCGCGGCGCAGCTGGTCGATCAAATCATAAAGCGCGACCTGACCATTGACGTCCACGCCCTGGGTTGGCTCATCCAGCACCAGCAGCTGCGGGCTGCTCAGCAGCGCACGGGCCAGCAAAACGCGCTGCGTCTCACCGCCGGACAGCTTCTGCAACGGCGCATCGATAAGGTGGCCCGCCTGCACGCGCTTCAGCGCCGGGAGAATATCGGCTTTTCGCGTGCCGGGACGCAGACGCAGAAAACGATTTACCGTCAGCGGCAGGGTGGCGTCCAGATGTAATTTTTGCGGCACATAGCCGATCCGCAATTTTTCCTCGCGCGTGATTACACCTTCATCCGGTGTAACCAGACCCAGCACCACGCGCACCAGAGTGGATTTACCTGCGCCATTGGGGCCGAGCAGCGTCAGAATTTTTCCGGGCTTGAGATCCAGCGATACGTCAGAGAGGACGCGGCGCTGGCCAAAGGAGACCGAAATATTGTCGAGAGAAACCAGAGTCGTCATGTCAATTTAAGCTTGAAGAAGTCAACGAATGTTATAATATCACATTCCACGCATTCACTACGATGATTAGTCGCATTATGTTACATAAAAATACGCTTCTTTTCGCAGCATTATCCGCTGCCCTTTGGGGAACAACCGCACAAGATGTTAACGCTGCCGTTGTTGCTTCGCTTAAACCGCTTGGATTCATCGCGTCGGCCATTGCCGATGGGGTAACGGAAACCCAGGTTCTGCTCCCTGACGGGGCCTCAGAGCATGACTATTCTCTGCGTCCATCTGATGTAAAACGCTTACAAAACGCAGACTTAGTTGTCTGGATTGGTCCGGAGATGGAAGCATTCATGCAGAAATCCGCCAAACAGATTGCTGATGAAAAACAGGTCGCGATTGCCGGGCTTTCCGGCGTGAAACCGTTGCTCATGAAAGGGGCGGATGATGACGGTGACGAACATGACCATCACGCTGCAGAGGGTGAAATAGGTGATGGAGATCACCATCACGGCGAGTACAACATGCATCTCTGGCTATCCCCAGAGATAGCGCGGCTTTCAGCGGTTGCAATCCATGACAAATTAGTGGAACTTATGCCGCAAAGTCGAGCCAAACTAGACGCCAACCTGAAGGATTTTGAGGCACAATTAGCCGCAACCGATAAGCAGGTAGGTAATGAGCTCGCACCGTTGAAAGGAAAAGGGTATTTCGTTTTTCATGACGCCTACGGCTACTACGAAAAACACTACGGCCTGACCCCGCTTGGGCACTTTACCGTCAACCCTGAAATTCAACCTGGTGCGCAGCGTTTACATGAAATCAGAACACAGTTGGTTGAGCAGAAAGCGACATGCGTTTTTGCTGAGCCACAGTTCAGGCCAGCGGTCGTAGAAGCCGTGGCCAGGGGAACATCCGTGCGCATGGGAACCCTTGACCCGCTAGGTACGAATATCCAGTTGAGCAAAGCGAGCTATTCGCAGTTCCTCAGCCAACTGGCGAACCAGTATGCGAGCTGCCTGAAAGGAGATTAACGAGGAAGTGAATACGTGCAACAGATAGCCCGCTCTGTCGCCCTGGCATTTAACAATCTGCCTCGACCCCACCGCGTTATGCTGGGGTCGCTTACAGTTCTCACCTTAGCGGTCGCCGTCTGGCGGCCCTATGTTTACCACCCGAGTTCTGCCCCTATCATTAAAACCATCGAGCTTGAAAAGAGCGAGATCCGCTCTTTGTTGCCTGAAGCCAGCGAGCCTATCGACCAGGCCGCTCAGGAAGATGAAGCTATCCCTCAGGATGAACTGGACGATAAAACCGAGAACGAAGCGGGGATCCACGAATACGTTGTCTCTACCGGTGACACGCTGAGCAGTGTGCTCAACCAGTACGGTATCGACATGGGCAATATCAGCCAGCTGGCCGCTGCGGATAAAGACCTGCGTAACCTGAAAATCGGGCAACAGCTCTCCTGGACATTAACGGCGGATGGCGATCTTCAGCGTTTGACCTGGGAAATGTCCCGCCGCGAAACCCGCACCTATGACCGCACTGCAAACGGTTTCAAAATGACCAGTGAAATGCAGAAAGGCGACTGGGTTAACA
Organism: Enterobacter sp. 22499; assembly: GCF_052044815.1. Classification (NCBI taxonomy): domain Bacteria; kingdom Pseudomonadati; phylum Pseudomonadota; class Gammaproteobacteria; order Enterobacterales; family Enterobacteriaceae; genus Enterobacter; species Enterobacter sp. 22499. The sequence continues at coordinate 4,356 of NZ_JBQENR010000015.1, forward strand.
GCGTGATGAAAGGTACCGTGGGCGGAAGCTTTGTTTCCAGCGCCCGTGATGCGGGCCTCACCAGCGGTGAAATCAGCGCGGTGATCAAGGCCATGCAGTGGCAGATGGATTTCCGTAAGTTGAAAAAAGGCGATGAGTTTTCCGTCCTGATGTCCCGCGAAATGCTGGACGGCAAGCGCGAGCAGAGCCAGCTGCTGGGGGTGCGTCTGCGCTCCGAGGGAAAAGATTACTACGCCATTCGCGCTGAAGATGGCAAGTTCTATGACCGCAGCGGTACGGGCCTTGCGAAAGGCTTCCTGCGTTTCCCGACGGCGAAACAGTTCCGCGTCTCCTCTAACTTTAACCCGCGTCGTCTGAACCCGGTTACCGGCCGCGTTGCGCCTCACCGCGGGGTAGACTTCGCGATGCCGCAGGGCACGCCGGTGCTGTCCGTAGGCGATGGCGAAGTGGTGATGGCAAAACGCAGCGGTGCAGCGGGCTATTACGTGGCTATCCGTCACGGTCGTACCTATACCACCCGCTATATGCACCTGCGCAAGCTGCTGGTCAAACCGGGGCAGAAAGTGAAACGCGGTGACCGTATCGCGCTCTCCGGCAACACCGGACGCTCTACTGGCCCGCATCTGCACTATGAAGTGTGGATCAACCAGCAGGCCGTGAACCCGCTGACGGCCAAACTGCCGCGCACCGAAGGCCTGACAGGTAAAGATCGTTCCGATTACCTGGCGCAGGCGAGAGAGGTGATACCGCAGCTGAGCTTAAACTAAGCTCTCTGTTTTGTGAAAAAAGCCGGTGTCAGCATGCGCCGGCTTTTTCTTTTGTGCGTGGGCGACTGCCTCGCTACACTATCTGAATAATTTTTTGCGTCACCAGACCCTGGAACCAGCATGGAAACAAAAAAAAATAATATTGAATACATTCCTGAGTTTGAAAAATCCTTTCGACATCCGCGCAACTGGGGCGCCTGGCTGGGGGTTTACACCTTTGCGGGCATCGCTATGCTGCCTGCCGCGCTGCGCGATCCCGTACTGGGAAAAATTGGCCGTCTGGCCGGGCGCTTAGGTAAAAGCGCGCGTCGTCGTGCGCAGATCAACCTCTATTACTGTTTTCCTGAAAAAAGCGATGCCGAGCGCGAGGCCATCATCGACGCGATGTATACCACCGCACCGCAGGCCATGGCGATGATGGCGGAGCTGGCGCTGAAAGGACCGGAAAAAATCATCGACCGCGTTGACTGGAAAGGGCTGGAAATCATCGACGAAATGCGTCGCAATGATGAGAAGGTCATTTTCCTCGTGCCGCACGGCTGGGGCGTGGATATCCCGGCAATGCTGATGGCTTCCCAGGGGCAGAAAATGGCGGCGATGTTCCATAACCAGGGCAATAAAATCTACGATTTTGTCTGGAATACGGTACGTCGTCGTTTTGGCGGACGTTTGCATGCGCGTAACGACGGCATCAAGCCGTTTATTCAGTCGGTACGTCAGGGGTACTGGGGCTACTATCTGCCGGACCAGGACCACGGACCCGAGCACAGCGAGTTTGTCGACTTCTTTGCGACCTACAAAGCCACGCTCCCCGCGATTGGGCGCCTGATGAAGGTCTGCCGCGCCCGCGTGATCCCGCTCTTTCCGGTTTACGACGGTAAAACGCATCGTCTGAGCATTGAAGTCCGTCCGCCGATGGACGACCTGCTGACCGCGGACGATCGCACCATCGCGCGCCGCATGAACGAAGAGGTGGAGCTGCTGGTGGGGCCGCATACCGAACAGTACACGTGGATACTGAAGCTGCTGAAAACGCGGAAGCCGGGAGAGACGGAGCCCTATAAGCGTAAAGAGCTTTACCCGAGGAAATAGAAAACCTTTACCTTGCCCCTCTCCCCTTGTACAGTCCGGGGACATGGTAGACAGGTGTTCGGGGACATGGTGAACACTTTTTAACATCCTTTACCCATGGTGATCGACTTTTTCTTCAGGTCGATCACCCCCACTTTCGTGCTGTACCACCACACTTCATAGCAGCCGTCATCCTGCGTCTCCCTCAGCCCGACCCGTTCTCCCCTGAACGCCTTGCCTGCGCTCAGACTGACACCCTGTATGCTCAGCTTTCCGCTGACATCCACTTTCCTGACCTTCACCCCTTCATCGTACTCAGGTGGCGTTACGCTGCCGCTGTACTGCCGGGCAGACGGCTGATAACGCGAGGCCGGTACCGCCATATCCAGCGCCTCGTGCGGGCGTTCAAGGTTGTACACCGTGCGCCAGTGATCGAAAGCGCGTTGCAGCTCTCCGCTGTCCGCGAACCATTTTCCCTGCAGCACTTCCGCCTTCAGGCTGCGGTGAAAACGCTCCAGCTTGCCCTGCGTCTGCGGATGATAAGGCCGGGAGTGCCCCACCCGGATACCGTGGCGCATCAGCCACAGCTCCAGCGCCGTCCAGGTGCCGGTGGTGTCGCCCCACGGTGAGCCGTTGTCCATCGTCATCCTGTCCGGCAGGCCGTAGCGTTCAAACGCGCTGACCAGCTGCTGCTGCACGGTCTCGCGCCGTTCATCGGTACAGTGCGCCAGGCACAGGGAAAAACGGGAGTGGTCGTCCAGCAGGGTGAGCGGATGGCAGCGGCCACCGCCAAAGGGAAAGTGGCCCTTAAAATCCATCTGCCAGAGCCGGTTCGGCGCGTCATGTTCGAAGCGTCCCGTAGCCGGAACGCCCGGTGATGCGCCCGGCAGCAGACCGTGACGGGCCATCAGATTATGGACGGTGCTGAAGGCGGGCATACGGTGCCCCTGGTCTTCAAGCCAGCGCTTAATCTTGCGGGCGCCCCAGCGTTGATGACGGTCATGCGCCATGCGCAGCAGGGCCGTGATGTCGTCAGATGAGCGGTTCGGGGAATGATGAGGTGCGCGGGAGCGGTCCTGAAGACCGGAGGCACCTTCCTCAGCCCAGCGCTGAAGCCACTTGTAGCCGGTGGCAGGAGAAATGCCGAACTGACGGCAGAGGAAACGGATGTTCGCCCCGTCCTGCGAGGCGAACAGCACAAACTCGGTACGTAATGACATGGTATCTCTCGCATCCCAGGGCATAAG
>NZ_JBQENR010000016.1:0-3324 GCF_052044815.1 Enterobacter sp. 22499
ATGGTATCTCTCGCATCCCAGGGCATAAGCGACTCCATAAACGGGTTCTTATGCCTCAGTTGTAAGTGTCTACCATGTCCCCGAACAAGTGTTCACTATGTCCCCGGACCGTACACCCTTTGCGGAGAGGGTTAGGGTGAGGGGCAAAAATCTCCCGAAAGCTGAATCGTTTTCCCTGTGTAACTCTTACGTAATTTTCTTACATGTATGCGATTACATTCACATTCTCTCCGATAAAATCACCACCTCTTAACCTTTTCGGAACATTTTCCCCAACCAAAAAGCGATTCCTGCGATAATCCGCCTGCACTGTGACTGGAGTCGCAGCGTTTTCCGTTAGTAAGGGTTTTATCCAGATGCACAAATCTATGAGCCCCGTCGCGGTTAACATCCCCAGAAAAACCCTACAATTTCAGGCAGTACATATTGGCTAAGGAGCAGTGATATGCGTGTTACTGGTTTAACCCCGCAAGATCTCAAGGCTTATGGTATTCACGACGTCCAGGAAGTGGTCTACAACCCCGATTACGATACGCTGTATCAGGAAGAGCTCAATCCAGCACTGGAAGGATACGAGCGCGGTGTGTTGACGAACCTTGGTGCTATCGCCGTCGATACCGGTATCTTTACCGGTCGTTCGCCGAAAGATAAGTATATCGTCCGAGACGAAACTACCCGCGATACGCTGTGGTGGGCTGACAAGGGCAAAGGGAAGAACGACAACAAACCGCTCTCCCCGGAAACCTGGCAGCATCTGAAAGGGCTCGTCACCCATCAACTTTCCGGTAAGCGTCTGTTCATTGTCGACGCTTTCTGCGGCGCTAACGCCGACCCCCGCCTTTCCGTGCGTTTCATTACCGAAGTGGCCTGGCAGGCGCATTTCGTTAAGAATATGTTTATTCGTCCGACCGACGAAGAGCTGCAGGACTTCACACCTGACTTCATCGTGATGAACGGTGCGAAATGCACTAACCCACAGTGGAAAGAGCAGGGTCTGAACTCCGAAAACTTCATTGCCTTCAACCTGACCGAACGTATTCAGCTGATCGGCGGTACCTGGTATGGCGGCGAAATGAAGAAAGGGATGTTCTCGGTCATGAACTACCTGCTGCCGCTGCGCGGTATTGCCTCTATGCACTGCTCGGCGAACGTCGGCGAGAAAGGCGACGTAGCGGTGTTCTTCGGTCTTTCCGGCACCGGGAAAACCACGCTCTCCACCGATCCAAAACGCCGTCTGATTGGCGATGACGAACACGGCTGGGACGATGACGGGGTGTTTAACTTCGAAGGCGGTTGCTACGCGAAGACCATTCGCCTGTCTGAAGAGGCCGAGCCGGATATCTTTCACGCGATCCGCCGCGACGCGCTGCTGGAAAACGTCACCGTGCGTGCCGACGGCTCTATCGACTTCGACGATGCGTCAAAAACCGAAAACACCCGCGTCTCTTACCCGATCTACCACATCGACAACATCGTGAAGCCAGTGTCAAAAGCGGGCCATGCCACGAAGGTGATTTTCCTGACGGCGGATGCGTTCGGCGTGCTGCCACCGGTTTCCCGCCTGACCGCCAGCCAGACGCAGTACCACTTCCTCTCTGGCTTTACCGCCAAGCTGGCGGGTACCGAGCGTGGCGTCACGGAGCCAACCCCAACCTTCTCCGCCTGCTTCGGTGCAGCCTTCCTGTCGCTTCACCCGACGCAGTACGCTGAGGTGCTGGTGAAACGCATGCAGGCATCCGGCGCGCAGGCCTACCTGGTGAATACCGGCTGGAACGGTACCGGCAAACGTATCTCCATCAAAGATACCCGCGCCATTATCGACGCCATTCTGGATGGTTCTCTGGATAACGCTGAAACCTTCACGCTGCCGATGTTCGATCTGGCCATTCCGACGGAACTGCCGGGTGTGGACACGCGTATCCTCGACCCGCGCAATACCTACGGATCGCCGGAACAGTGGCGCGAGAAGGCGGAATCGCTGGCGAAGCTGTTTATTGAGAACTTCGAGAAGTATACCGATACCCCGGCGGGTGCTGCGCTGGTGAGCGCGGGTCCGAAGCTGTAGGTAAAAGCAAAAAGGCAACGAAAGTTGCCTTTTTTAATGTTTTCTCCCTCTCCCACAGGGTGTACAGTCCGGGGACATGGTAGACAGGTGTTCGGGGACATGGTGAACACTTTTTAACATCCTTTACCCATGGTGATCGACTTTTTCTTCAGGTCGATCACCCCCACTTTCGTGCTGTACCACCACACTTCATAGCAGCCGTCATCCTGCGTCTCCCTCAGCCCGACCCGTTCTCCCCTGAACGCCTTGCCTGCGCTCAGACTGACACCCTGTATGCTCAGCTTTCCGCTGACATCCACTTTCCTGACCTTCACCCCTTCATCGTACTCAGGTGGCGTTACGCTGCCGCTGTACTGCCGGGCAGACGGCTGATAACGCGAGGCCGGTACCGCCATATCCAGCGCCTCGTGCGGGCGTTCAAGGTTGTACACCGTGCGCCAGTGATCGAAAGCGCGTTGCAGCTCTCCGCTGTCCGCGAACCATTTTCCCTGCAGCACTTCCGCCTTCAGGCTGCGGTGAAAACGCTCCAGCTTGCCCTGCGTCTGCGGATGATAAGGCCGGGAGTGCCCCACCCGGATACCGTGGCGCATCAGCCACAGCTCCAGCGCCGTCCAGGTGCCGGTGGTGTCGCCCCACGGTGAGCCGTTGTCCATCGTCATCCTGTCCGGCAGGCCGTAGCGTTCAAACGCGCTGACCAGCTGCTGCTGCACGGTCTCGCGCCGTTCATCGGTACAGTGCGCCAGGCACAGGGAAAAACGGGAGTGGTCGTCCAGCAGGGTGAGCGGATGGCAGCGGCCACCGCCAAAGGGAAAGTGGCCCTTAAAATCCATCTGCCAGAGCCGGTTCGGCGCGTCATGTTCGAAGCGTCCCGTAGCCGGAACGCCCGGTGATGCGCCCGGCAGCAGACCGTGACGGGCCATCAGATTATGGACGGTGCTGAAGGCGGGCATACGGTGCCCCTGGTCTTCAAGCCAGCGCTTAATCTTGCGGGCGCCCCAGCGTTGATGACGGTCATGCGCCATGCGCAGCAGGGCCGTGATGTCGTCAGATGAGCGGTTCGGGGAATGATGAGGTGCGCGGGAGCGGTCCTGAAGACCGGAGGCACCTTCCTCAGCCCAGCGCTGAAGCCACTTGTAGCCGGTGGCAGGAGAAATGCCGAACTGACGGCAGAGGAAACGGATGTTCGCCCCGTCCTGCGAGGCGAACAGCACAAACTCGGTACGTAATGACATGGTATCTCTCGCATCCCAGGGCATAAG
>NZ_JBQENR010000018.1:0-705 GCF_052044815.1 Enterobacter sp. 22499
ATCCGGGTTGCGGACAGTGTCTGGTGGGTAGTTTGACTGGGGCGGTCTCCTCCCAAAGAGTAACGGAGGAGCACGAAGGTTAGCTAATCCTGGTCGGACATCAGGAGGTTAGTGCAATGGCATAAGCTAGCTTGACTGCGAGAGTGACGGCTCGAGCAGGTGCGAAAGCAGGTCATAGTGATCCGGTGGTTCTGAATGGAAGGGCCATCGCTCAACGGATAAAAGGTACTCCGGGGATAACAGGCTGATACCGCCCAAGAGTTCATATCGACGGCGGTGTTTGGCACCTCGATGTCGGCTCATCACATCCTGGGGCTGAAGTAGGTCCCAAGGGTATGGCTGTTCGCCATTTAAAGTGGTACGCGAGCTGGGTTTAGAACGTCGTGAGACAGTTCGGTCCCTATCTGCCGTGGGCGCTGGAGAATTGAGGGGGGCTGCTCCTAGTACGAGAGGACCGGAGTGGACGCATCACTGGTGTTCGGGTTGTCATGCCAATGGCACTGCCCGGTAGCTAAATGCGGAAGAGATAAGTGCTGAAAGCATCTAAGCACGAAACTTGCCCCGAGATGAGTTCTCCCTGAGACTATAAGTCTCCTGAAGGAACGTTGAAGACGACGACGTTGATAGGCCGGGTGTGTAAGCGCAGCGATGCGTTGAGCTAACCGGTACTAATGAACCGTGAGGCTTAACCTTACAACGCCGAAG
>NZ_JBQENR010000019.1:0-544 GCF_052044815.1 Enterobacter sp. 22499
GTCGCTGCCGCAGCTTCGGTGCATGGTTTAGCCCCGTTACATCTTCCGCGCAGGCCGACTCGACCAGTGAGCTATTACGCTTTCTTTAAATGATGGCTGCTTCTAAGCCAACATCCTGGCTGTCTGTGCCTTCCCACATCGTTTCCCACTTAACCATGACTTTGGGACCTTAGCTGGCGGTCTGGGTTGTTTCCCTCTTCACGACGGACGTTAGCACCCGCCGTGTGTCTCCCGTGATAACATTCTTCGGTATTCGTAGTTTGCATCGGGTTGGTAAGCCGGGATGGCCCCCTAGCCGAAACAGTGCTCTACCCCCGAAGATGAATTCACGAGGCGCTACCTAAATAGCTTTCGGGGAGAACCAGCTATCTCCCGGTTTGATTGGCCTTTCACCCCCAGCCACAGGTCATCCGCTAATTTTTCAACATTAGTCGGTTCGGTCCTCCAGTTAGTGTTACCCAACCTTCAACCTGCCCATGGCTAGATCACCGGGTTTCGGGTCTATACCCTGCAACTTAACGCCCAGTTAAGACTCGGTTTCCCT
>NZ_JBQENR010000020.1:0-502 GCF_052044815.1 Enterobacter sp. 22499
CCTCACAACCCGAAGATGTTTCACTTCTGATTGCGAAAATTTGAGAGACTCGAACACACATAACATGTGTGTCGTTTCAATTTTCAGCTTGATCCAGATTTTTAAAGAGCAAAACTTCGCAGTGCACCTTTTCAGGTTCACTCTGAAGTTTTCTTGTGTTCGCAGTAAAAGATGGTGGAGCTATGCGGGATCGAACCGCAGACCTCCTGCGTGCAAAGCAGGCGCTCTCCCAGCTGAGCTATAGCCCCATCGTTTTGCCAACCTCTTCAAATTTGCTTCGCAAATTTGGTAGGCCTGAGTGGACTTGAACCACCGACCTCACCCTTATCAGGGGTGCGCTCTAACCACCTGAGCTACAAGCCTGTAGAGGTTTTTTACTGCTGTTTTTCATCAGACAATCTGTGTGAGCACTACAAAGGCAGGTTCTTTAAGGTAAGGAGGTGATCCAACCGCAGGTTCCCCTACGGTTACCTTGTTACGACTTCACCCCAGTCATGAATCA
>NZ_JBQENR010000021.1:0-302 GCF_052044815.1 Enterobacter sp. 22499
GCACGTCCTTCATCGCCTCTGACTGCCAGGGCATCCACCGTGTACGCTTAGTCGCTTAACCTCACAACCCGAAGATGTTTCACTTCTGATTGCGAAAATTTGAGAGACTCGAACACACCATTAAAGATGTGTCGTTTCAATTTTCAGCTTGATCCAGATTTTTAAAGAGCAAATATCTCAAACGTGACTCGCAAGTCAGTTTTGAGATATGACGGCAGGTGACTTTCACTCACGAACCAGCAAGTGGCGTCCCCTAGGGGATTCGAACCCCTGTTACCGCCGTGAAAGGGCGGTGTCCTGGG